>CAVPGW010000001.1:0-558605 GCA_963704055.1 Pirellulaceae bacterium
GCAGTATTCCATTGCACACGCAGCACAATTGTGAGCTCGAAAAAAAATTCAAGTCAGTTAAAGACTTCGTTTAGCATAGCATGCAGTAGATGATATCAGGGACGAATCTAGGGGGGGCAGCGTGGGCACTGCCCCCCTGAAACGACTTTCCCCCCCCCAAGAATTGGAGGGCAAAAAGCGGTCCTCAGAGTATGTGGGCTGGATTCACCGTAAAAACATGGAAAACGTGGTTATTTTGAACAAAACAAAGCAATTTTGATTGAAAAAGTCGTTCATACCGAAAAAAATTTCAGCTCGCTTCGCTCGCTGAACTGTATTGTTCAGTGTAAGAAGCTGGAGGTGCTCGGCAAAAGACCCACGAAAGGCCTCTCAAATATGCAGTGTGTGTTCGGTAGACCTTGCGCCCCCCCCCTGAAAAATTCCTCCCCCCCCTGAAAAAATCCTGGATTCGTCCCTGTCGATTGATGTTATCTATGAATGCTCCAAATCCTTCAATAAACTCAACTCGAGTATTCATCAGCCATCATTGCTCGCGGGGAAAATGACGTCATCGAAAAATAGATCTTGGCTCGAGGGATGGTCCAATGCATGCGACATTCCTGAGGATTCTATCCTGGTAGATCTCATGACTGTCTTTTCCCTTGTTCCCTTCAGTGATGAGGTGGTGCACCTCTGCTTCTGTGCTTCGCGGCCCCCAAGGCGATTCTGTTGAATCTGGCCGAACGCGTTCTTCGCGTTGAAGCACGTGCAGGACATTGACCGAGGTGAGTTGCCCGTCCTTGGCGAGCGTGTTGGCACTAAGGGTGAGGTCAAACATCGAAGCTAGCTTCGAGCAAGTGGCGCTGCGATCCGGAACAGAAGCTAGCTCCTGGGGACCTAGCGACGGGGCCCGTTGCTAGCTTCCTTCAGTCGCGCCAAGCGATGAGCTGGTGACTCACCTAGCACACCCCTCAAAATCGTTGCTAGCCCCCAGCTTGCTACCTAAATATTCGTGAATCTTCTTCAAATTTCACAACATGAAGGACAATTTATCTGGCTACATTGCGGCGAGATTAGGCATTCCTAGGTTTGATATTGCCCATACTATCACATTCGCATTTTCCCCAACCTGGCGATTTACGCCTGGCTGCGAGGATTAAGGGAGGTTTGAGGGACGTACGGTTCCGGAGGGTTGGCGGTGAGGGTATAGAAAGTGCAGGGTGGACTGCGAGTGAACTACTCCCAAATCTGCTGCATGCAAAGGGACTGTCAGAGGAGCTGACTGGCAAAGGCTGGTTGATCACAGGGTCTTGTTGCCCTAGCGCAAGCGCAATGCAAGTCCCGTGTCAACCCCTCTTCTTCTTCTCCCCCATTAGCTCGGTCCAATGCCCTGTTGAGCTGCGCCAACGCAGTCGACGCCGATTTCGCCGGCGTCCCGACGTCGTCGCCGGGATGGGGCGAACGCCCTCTCGGACGAAGACGAGCCCCCCGCGCAGAAGGTGAGTGCGGGGATCTTCAGCCTCATCGTGGGGATGCGAGGGACAGACTTCAGAGCCTCATCGGCCACTGGGGACACACAACCGGGGGAGGGGGAGGGGGCAGGATACAGAGAGGGGGTTTGCACAAGGAATGAGTTATACTTCCCGCCACTCGAGAACCACTAGCCGGGAACTGTCTCCCACTGACTGCCACTAACTGCTCCAACACTGCACTGGAGGGTCAGGGGAATATTTTCACAGCCACATTCTGGTGTTTTTTTCTAAATTTGGCTTATGCCATTCACCCGTGTTGTGCAAGAAGCAGGGGTAGTGATTTGATTTGCGTTGATTTGGTAATTTCGGCATTTTTGATTGGATCTGATTTGAAAACTTTTTCGAGGGGTTCTGAGTTTATTTGATTTGAAACCGAATACAATAGGTCGAATCACTTTTGAACTTTTTCTCACCCTCCTTGTGACCGGAAAATGAAGATCCAACTGTATCTGCGTCTCAGCCCCAAATCAAAAATTAGAGCGAAACTCAAGCAACGGGTCGAGGAGACACACAGGGCAAAATCGCCCGTGAGGTCAGCCTGCGAGGAGGGGGAACTGGCATCCCGCACCCAAAAGGAGGGGGACGCTCGTTTTATGACTGCAAAATGGAAGAACCAGGGATGTACCGATGATGTTTTTGGCCGAGAGGGGGGTCCTCTTTAGGAGCCTCGACTGAAATTCACGAGAGCGAGATGTCATTTTCGAGGGGGAATAGGACCACCCTCCCCATCCCGTTTTTTGGGGATCTTCATTTCCTGTAGATTTTCACAAACACAAATACAGTGAAGTAGTTGTGCAGTAGTGTAAGGCCCTACTAGAGTTGGCCTTGACCTGCGAGGTCAAGAATATAGAGTTCTCGTCTTGCGAAAGCAGAGACCAAACAACCACACATCATCGGGAACGCGCATTCTGAAGTTGGAAATATCCGACCAGTCACCGAGAACATGATTCACTGCACCAGCGTTCCTCTTTAGACCCATCATGCCAAAAGGGCTGGCTGATTTGATCTGATTTGGAAGCAAAATTGGGTCAAATCACTATCCCTGTTAGTAACCCAAAGGAGGAGGCACCGGTTGGTTGGTCAACCTGAGTAGACGACCGCTTGTAGCCTCTTGCATACGTGTGATCCGAAAACTGTTCCTTCTCGGTGCTGATACTCAGCTTCTCATCCACCATCTCCAGCCGCGGATGGGGCCGTTGCTTCTCTCCCCCGTCGGGAGCACCTCCGGCTGCAGGTGCTGGCGCACCAAGCGCCGAGCAGGCTGAGGAGCTGCAGGGCGACGACCGCTGCAGGCTGACCCGCTGGAGGGCGACGACCCGCTGCAGGCTGAGCCGCTGGAGGGCGGATCGACGCGCTGCAGGCTGACCCGCTGGAGGGCGACGACCCGCTGCAGGCTGACCCGCTGGAGGGCGGCGTCGACCCGCTGCAGGCTGAGCCGCTGGAGGGCGACGACCCGCTGCAGGCTCGGCGACCCGCCTGGAGGCGACGACCCGCTGGAGGGCGACGACCCGCTGCAGGCTGACCCGCTGCAGGCTGACAGCGACCCGCTGCAGGCTGAAGACCCGCTGCAGGCTGAAGACCCGCTGCAGGCTGACGACAGTGCCGGCTGAACCGCAGCCTGCTGCAGGCTCGACGACCCGCTGCAGGCTGACGACCAGCTGCAGGCTGACGACCGTCCGCTGGAGGCTGACCCGCTGGAGGTTGAAGAGCTGGAGGCGGCAACCAGCAGGCTGAGGAGCTGGAGGGCGACGACCCGCTGCAGGCTGGCACGACCAGCTAGCTGACCGGTGCCCGCGCTGCAGGCTGACCACTGCTGGCCAGGCTGACGACCCGCTGCAGAGGCGACGGCCCCGGTCGGCTTGGAGAGTTCCCGCGAACAAGATGAACCCGGCAACTGCTGGCCGATCGGCTCGAAGAGCGAGAACAGGTGCTCGATTCGATCCAAGATGAGATGGTCCGGAGTTCGTGACGAAGCTCTTGTCCGGAAGCGTGCCGCACTCAGTAGCGTTGGAAGGCGCGCCGTCAGATTCGGATTGCCGACGAGTACGAATCGATCAGCGTACCACGTGGTAAATCTGGACAGTTTGATTCGAAACCTGCGTCGCGATGGTCACCGGTTCACACTACAGCAACGAGCCAGTCTTCGTGATCTGAACGAACACGTGGGCGAATACTTGTCAGCGGTCAACGAGGCCCTGACGCAGCGACAACGCCAACGTGCTGACAAAGACGACGGAATGATCAAACGCATGCGTCGGAAATCGAAATGCTGCGGCGGAAACTCCTTGACGACCTCTCCACTGGGGAAATCCCGCCGCTGGTGAGTGTCGCATATCTCGCGACGCTTAACGCTTACGCGCCAGGTGCGGATCACTCTCACAATATCGCGGAAGTCATATCCGGCGAGAAGTGATTCTCTCGCAGCAACACCAGCAGGGGGACCAAACCGATGCACTTTCCGCGGCCACTCTCGCAGTTGCTCTGCTGGTTCTTTCCGCTGCACTCGCATCAGGGCGAAGCGATCTTCGCCAGCGAGCCATCGTCACGATGCGGAGGGCTGCTGAGTTCTATCACAGTCAGGTCGCCTCCCATGGCGGCTATGTCTATCACTATTCGCTCGACCTGACTCAGCGATGGGGCGAAGGAATGGCCACCGAAAACCAGATTTGGGTGCAACCTCCCGGCACGCCAACCGTTGGACTGGCGTACTTGCAGGCGTACAAGCCACCGGCGACCATTTCTATCTCGACGCGGCTACCGACGCGGCATTGCGCGTGGTGTACGGGCAACTCAAATCGGGTGGCTGGACCAACTCGATCGACTTCGATCCCAAAAGCAAGTTCGTCGCCGACTATCGAAATAGTCGCGGACATGGCAAGAACAACTCGTCGTTGGACGATGGTCAAACCCAATCGGCGATTTTGCTGATGGTAAAGGTCGACAAAGCACTCGGATTCAAGAACCAAACAATCCACCAAGCGGCGGTCGATTGCGCTCGACGCCTTGCTGCGAGCGCAATTTCCCAATGGCGGTTTCCCTCAAGTCTGGACCGGGCCGGTCGATCGGACAACCCGCCGATCAAAGCAAGCTATCCCGACTACGACTGGCGAACCGAGGGTCGCATCAAGAACTACTGGGACATGTATACGCTCAATGACAACGTGACTGGCTATGTCGCCGACACATTGATCGCCGCCATCAGGTTTACGATGATCAGAAATACCTGACCGCACTCAGCAAGCTCGGTGATTTCTTGCTGCTTGCCCAGATGCCTGATCCACAACCCGGTTGGGCCCAGCAATACAGCTACGAGATGAAACCGATCTGGGCCAGAAAATTTGAGCCGCCTGGAGTCTCGGGGGACGAAACTCAAGAGGTCATCGAAACGCTGATGAAGATCGCCCGAGCGACAAGTGATCGGAAGTATCTTGAGCCCATCCCCGACGCAGCGGCATGGCTGAAAAGCTCTCTGCTTCCCGATGGTCAACTGGCACGATACTACGAATTGAAGACCAACCGTCCGCTCTACATGACACGCAGGGGCGATCGATACTTACTGACATACGATGATTCGAAACTCCCATCCCATTACGGCTGGAAGACGGAGTCGCGATTGGAAGTACTCGGTAAGCAATACACGCAGCTTCGAAGCGGGGATTTCTCACCGCAGCAACCGACATCTCAACAACTGGCACAACGGGCAAGCCAGGCAATCGGATCGCTTGACGAGCAGGGACGATGGGTCAGCACATTTGACGGAGAAAGGCTCGTCGGTCAGGCAAAGATGCCGATCGGAACCAAGTACCTGTCCAGCCAGGTCTTCAGCGACAATCTGACCGCACTCAGCGATTTCATCGCCAGCTCCAAACGCTGACTGCCTTTGCTAGCATTTTATTCACCTCAGCTATCCGCGATTCACGTTGACACAGCGGCCCTCGTTTGGTGATGTCACCTTTTGGCAACGGTGGGACTGGCTGCCACGTGTCGTTTTGACATCAACCAATGTGAATCAACAGGAGCATACTGTGAATCGTGCGGAGGTTAGTCGTCGGTGGGATGGATGTCGGCATCAACGAAGTATCAGTCGAATTCCTCAATGGATAAACTGGCGTTTCACGAAGAAAATTGCCAAGTGGTCAGGCCGGCCCCGTAAGCAGGAGACCAAGCTGTTTTGGGGCCAAGCGATGACGGTCGTCTATCCCGAGTACGTGTCCAGCAAGATTGGCCGCTACGGATATTTTGAAACCGACATGACATCGATGTTCATCGACGTCCTTCGACCGGGCATGAGAATTTTCGACGTTGGCTCGCACTATGGCTACTTCAGCATGCTGGCCTCTGAACTCGTTGGCGACACCGGCCACGTGTTTGCGTTCGAGCCAACTGCCGAAACGTTCCAAGTCCTCCAAGAGAACGCGGCACGACGAGACAACATCACCTGCAACAATGTGGCGGCATTCCGCGAAACGGGTGAGATCACTTTCTTGGATCAAGGGCTGCACGACAGCTCTCTCAACTACATCGTCAATGACGAAGCAGTTGTCAACGCAGAACGTCGACACGCCGAGGCGAACTTGATCCGAGTCCCTGCGGTCAAGTTGGACGAATTCGCAGACAAACATGGCGATCCTGATTTTGTCAAGATAGACGCCGAGGGCGCCGAGGGCCCGATTCTGGAAGGGATGAGTCAGATCATTCAGCGTTGCCACCCAGGGATCAGCCTCGAAATGGGCGACCAAGTTTGCGAGAAGACGGGTAGCAAACCGTGTCGCGAGAACGTCGAGTTCTTGCTGGATCACGGATACGAAGTCTATGACTACCACCAGTGCCGGGCGGCCCGTCACGAAGTGATGTCAAGCTACAGCTATGACAATCTCTTCTTCCGCCATCCCCAGTGGCAAGCCGCTTCCCAAGACGTGGCCTAACGCCAATCCTGAAACGTGTTTTGAAAAGGGGTCTGACCCTTTGTGGGCGGGAGGTTACAACAAGCTTGCCTCTCCACAACGCGTGATTCTCGATGATCAAGACCGGTTCCGGGGAGGGTCAGACCCCTTTTCAAAACACGTTCTTGGAAAACTCATTCTTGGGTTACGCACTCTTGTCGTTCAAATGCTGGGCGTCGGTCAATCGAGCATTCAGGAAATCGGCGAGCCGCACGGCGTCATCACTGCCCACTCGCAGGATGCCCTTCCGCAGGCTTAGCACAACACAGTCTCGCCCCCAGATGTTCCAAACCCATCCGCCTCGTGGGCTCACGTGGATGCCCCAACCTTCGAGAATCGTTGTCCGTCCTACCTCGACACTTACGACGTCTTCATATCGGATGGATCGGCGAAAGAGTTGGCAGCGGCCCGAAGCTAATCGATAATCGATCCACTTCGTCTTCGACGGTGAGATGGTGAAACGACGAGGCGAGAACCAGCATCAGCAATCCAACGATCGGAAAAACCCACTGAATCGTCGGTTCGTTCGCAAGACCCAGCCCAGCCCGAGAAACATGACTGCTATGCCGTAAATCAGCAGGCAGAGTGGCGCACGCTGCGTGTGTCGGTAGTTGCCATCGCCATACATAAACCTTCCCTCCGGTAGAGTCTGCAATGTCTGTCGCCTCGCACCTGTTGAAAGGGCTCTAACCTTTGGAGGCCATCCAATAACATGACCAAAACGAACGTTGGGAGAGGGTCAGACCCCTTTTTCAATAGGCTGCTAGGGCAGTGGATTTGGGGGCAAAACGACAATCAAGAATGTTGCGACCGGTCCTATGAGAAGTGATCCAAGCCACCATAGAAGCCCGCTGCGTCCCTTGGATTGAGCCAAGCCCGCATTGATCAATGAAAGGGTTCCCCAGCCCACAAAAAATCCTGCCTGGTTGTCCATCTTTCAGCTCTTCTCCCGTTGATGGTTTCCAATGTTATTCGGTTCTCGGCGAGCTATCTTGTTTGCTTCCCGAAAAAGAAGAACGAAGGACATGACGTTTGGAGGCGTAACGAAGCCGATTCGGCGCGTGTCAGGGGTTCTTGATTCGCAGGATGCGGTGGTTGCCGCTGTCGACGACGTACAGCGTGCCTTGGTGAAAGCAGACTCCGTGCGGATGCAAGAGTCGAATCTTGGCGTCACCTTTCCCCCGTCCGAGGATCGTCTCGACACGTTGGGTCTTGGGATCGTAGCGACGGACCGCTCCGTTCTGATCGTCCGCGATGTAAACGCGGCCGTCGTCATCGGTGCAGACATGTTTGGGCGAACCGAAGGTGGCTTCGAGCGCCGGGCCGTCCTGGTGACCTTTTTCGCCGGTCCCGGCGACGGTTTCAATGCTGCCATCGGTGCGCACGACTCGCAACGCGTTACCGCCTCGTTCTAGAACGTACAGGTTTCCGTGTGCGTCCGAGGCAACGGCACGCGGATCGACCAGCGGGCTCTGCGTCGCCTTCGAACCATTTTCGGGAACACCTTTTTCACCGTTGCCTGCGACAGTCGAAATTAAACCGCTGTTGAGATCAACGTCGCGGACGCGACGGTTTTTCAAGTCGATGATGTGAAGTACATTCCTGTTTTGATTGAACGAAATGCACATCACGAAATTGAAAGTAGCGTCGCGTGCCTGACCACCATCGCCACCATATCCTTCTTTGCCTGTGCCGATGATCGTGTCAATCTTGCCGCTTGCTAAATCGATCTTGCGAACACAGTGATTCCAGCTGTCGGCGATCAGCAACTGATCATCTTTTGTGACCGCGCCGTTGTGCATTCCGTTGAAGGTTGCATTGACCGCAGGTCCGCCGTCGCCGGTGTAAGACTTCGAACCATCGCCAGCGATTCGCGACAGGTTTCCAAGCGTATCGATTCGATGGACTCGACCGCCAGCCAACTCGACAACGTACATATTTCCTTTGGAATCGAAATCGACGCCGAACGGATTCTGCAGGGGGCTTTGCGCGGCATCCCATGTTCCACCTTCGGATTGCATGTATCCACCGACGACGAACTCAACCGCCGCGCCAACGGCGGACCGCGCAGCCACGAAACCGAACAGCAAAAAGCAAGTCGCCCGAACAAAGTCAGCCATCATTTCAAGGTCCTGTGATCGATATCGAAAGCGATTCCGTCTGATGATTCACGGTCGCAGTATCTTACAACCTTGGGTCAGGTGAATTAATGGCGGGGTGTCAGAAACCCGGATTCTGTTAAGCTTGGCGGTCTTGACTGGAGCGTCGGGGAAGCGGCGGACATTTTTCATATTTGCGATCGAGATCGAGTTTGGGCTTGTAGATTACGGAGTGAAATGAAATTCGCAATCAACACTCTCCCTCTGGGCATGGGTGTTTACACGAATCTTGCCGACCATGCTAACTCTCGACCACCCGCCCCCGGTCAGCTAAACAGCCATTCCGACCTCCTATCAGTTGCAAATGGAAAAACGATCACTCGCCCGCACCGGGCTCGACCTTTCGGTGCTCGGATTCGGAGCTTCCTCGATCGGCGCCGAATTTCGTCCGATCGACATCCCCGAGGCCCTGCGCTGCGTCCACGTGGCGATGGATCGCGGTATCAACTACATCGACACCGCCGCCTACTACGGGCGTGGCATGAGTGAACTGATGCTGGGCCGAGTGCTGCCTGAGATCCCGCGAGATTCCTACATTCTCAGTACGAAGTTGGGACGTTACGCACCGCAACATTTTGATTTCAGCGCACGACGGGTTGCCGAGAGTGTCGATATCTCGCTGGAACGAATGCGGTCGGATCATCTGGACATTGTCTTTTGCCATGACATCGAATTCGTCGATCTCGATCAGATTGTCGACGAAACCATTCCCGCACTCCGCAAAGAAGTCGAGAAGGGAAAAGTGCGATTCATCGGCGTCAGTGGATACCCAATGAAGATTTTCACTGAGATGCTGCAGCGTGCCGACTTGGATGTCGTGCTCTCTTACAACCATTACACGCTGCAGAATGACATGGCGTTGTCGCTTGTCGAGCCTTGCCGGGAGAAGAAATGTGGGTTTGATCAATGCCGCACCTTTTTCGGCGCGGCTGTTAACCAGTGCACCGCTACCGGAGTGGCACAAGGCGACTGCTGAGGTTCGCGAAGTCGCCGCCAAGGCCGCCGCTCATTGCACCGAGCGTGGATCAGACATCGCCAAACTCGCCCTGCAGTATTCCATCGCCAATGCGGACTTCGCCAGTTGTGTGACTGGGTCGGCCAGCCCGGAGCGTGTATCGCAGTGGTGCGATTGGATCGAAGAACCGATGGATGAGCAACTCGTCGTCGAAGTCAAAGAGATTCTCGCGCCAATTCACAATTGGGTTTACGCCGAGGGTCGACCTGAAAACAACGATCGCTAGTTGGCTCCCCACTGGCATCCTATTGAGAACATCGAATTAACAACACTATGAAATCTTGCATCACCATCAGCCTCGTCGAAGAAGCCCGCGGCGGTCCGTTTGTACTTTGGGACGGTCTTGAAGAATCGATCGCATTTGCGGGAGAGTTGGGCTATGACGCTGTCGAGATTTTCGCCCGGGCCAGAAGTCATCGACATCGATTCACTGGGCAAAATGCTGGCGTCGGCCGGATTGAAATTGGCCGCGCTGGGGACGGGTGCCGGATGGGTCAAGCACAAATTGCAGCTCGCCGATCCGGACGCCGGAAAACGCGAGCAGGCGAGAGCTTTCGTCCGCAGCATCATTGATTGTGCGGGCCAACTCAGTGCCGCCGCTATTATCGGTTCGATGCAGGGACCCAGCGGCCACACAGGCGATCCAGAAACGGCGCGGGGCTACCTGTGCGATGCACTCGAGGATGGCGGAACGCACGCGGCCCAGTACAACGTCCCGCTGATCTATGAACCACTCAATCGATACGAAACCCGCCAGTGCTGCACTGTCGCCGATGGCGTCAAGCTGCTCGAGTCGCTGAAGACCGATAACGTTCGCCTGCTTTGTGACTTGTTCCATATGAATATTGAAGAAACTGACATCGCCGAGGCACTTGTCTGCGGCGGCAAATGGGTCGGTCATATTCATTTTGTCGACAGCAACCGGCGACCGGTCGGTTTGGGCCACATGCAATACGGGCGAATCATCCAGGCGCTGCGAACGATCAATTACCAAGGTTACCTCTGCGCCGAGGCCTTCCCCTATCCCAATCCCCACGAAGCAGCCCGCCAAACGATGCGTGCGTTTCGATACTGGACGGGCAGCTGAGCAGCGTGCGGGTAGCAAGTTTCGTAACCGCTAGGGTGGCCGGCGGTCGAGCGTCAGCGAGCCCCCGGAATTCCTCCCCATCATCACTGGGGGCTCGCTGACACTCGACCACCAGCCACCCATTTTGATTGCCACAGCCAACCATCGTCAGGCAATCAATTCGTCAATGACTTTTCCGCCGAACTGGCTGAGTTGCTTGAATCGTCCGGCATGGTAGTAGGTCAGTTTGTTGTCATCGAGTCCGAGCAGTCTCAACAAAGTGACGTGGAAGTCTCGAATGTGACGCACGTTCTCGACCGCGGTGGCACCGATTTCGTCCGTCGCGCCGATCGCATGTCCGGCGTTACAGCCACCGCCCGCCATCCAAATCGTCATCGCATCAGGATTGTGATCGCGACCGTAGGCAGTCCCACCACCGCGAATTCCGTTGTCAGGCGTGCGACCGAATTCGCCCATCCAAACAATCAACGTTTCGTCCAGGAGTCCACGCTCACGCAAATCCGCGATCAAGGCGGCGATGGGCCGGTCGACAGCAGGGATCAATGCACCATGCGCTTTCGCGATGTAGTCATGAGAATCCCATGTGCTGGCGTAGACTTGCACGAAGCGAACGCCTTTCTCGACCAACTTACGGGCCAACAAGCAGCGGCGTGCAAAGTTATCGGTCGGTGCCGCACCGACGCCGTAATTGTCGAGCGTGGCTTGCGTTTCGTCCTCGATGCTAAGCGTTTGGGGGACCTCCATCTGCATTCGAAATGCCAGTTCGTAGTTTTGCATCCGCGCGGCGAGGTCATCATGCTGAGGATGCAGGGCCGCGTGCCGCCGGTTCATGAGTTGCAGAAAGTCAAGATTCTTGCGTTGGTGCTCGCGTGAGACGCCCGCCGGCGGAGCGATGTCAAGAATTGGCGAGCCTTTCGAGCGCAGCGGCGTTCCCTGCAGCGCCGTCGGCAGGTATCCGTTGGACCAATTTGCGGCGCCGCCTTGGGGATACGCGAGTTCTGGAAGCACGATGTAACCTGGCAGGTCTTCGTTTTCGCTGCCAAGGCCGTAGTTGACCCAAGCCCCGATCGAAGGGTCTCCACCAAACTGGTTGCCCGTGTTCACGTGGTAATTCGCCGTGGGGTGATTGACCGATTCAACCTGGCATCCCCGATAGAAACACAGCTCATCCGCGACGCCAGCCAGGTTCTCCCACAGGTCGCACATGTCCGCGCCCGACTCGCCGACCTTGCGGAACTTGAATGGGCTCTGAACGTAGTAACGCGTGCCGCTACTCATCGCGGACTGTTCTTCGCCGCCGCGGTGGAATTCCTTCAGATGCAAATCCTTTAGTTTAGGCTTGGGATCAAAAGTGTCGATGTGCGATGGGCCACCTTCCATGTACAGGAAGATGCAATGCTTTGCCTTCGCCTCTGGAAAATGCGGGCCGCGCGCGGAGCCATCTTCAGCGGCCTCGGCAAGCATGGACGTAAATGCGACCGAACCAAGGCTGGCACCTAATCCGTACAGAAAATCACGACGATGCGGATTGAACATGGTGTTTTGCCGATCTCAATACACGTAGATGAATTCGTTACTGTTGAGCAGCGCCAGGCACAGGTCGGCCAACGCACGAGTGCGGACGTCGACTTGGTGCGGCTGCAAATCGCTCTGGTAGTCTTCGTAGACAAACAACTTCTCGGTAAAGCTAAAAGGTTCGCCCGTGTTCTCGTCGATCGCTTCGCGGACCACTTCCGTGGGCGGCCGGCGTGGACGAGGCTGCAGGTGTGCTTGAATTTTCGTCATCTCGTTCCAATGCCCCAGAGCATCGGTACGCTCCTCTGCTTCGGGGCGACGGCTGAAAACCAGTTGAAAGAGGCGATCGATGACCTCGCCATCATCACTCACTTCAGCGAGGACTCTAGCCGCCAACGCTAACGCCCGGTCGTTTGCTTCTTCGCCATTGAACAGGGCGAAGACCTGCGGCGTGATGTTCGATTGATCGCGAAGTTCGCATGATTTCTCGCTGCCCGGTTCGTTGAACGTTTCCATGAATGGCAAACGATGCCCGCGAGTCTTATGGGCGTAGATCGAACGTCGATTGCGATCCTTCGCGAGCGGGTTGGGCACGTAACTGGGTGCGAACGTGCCCATCACCATCCGTGGCTGCAGGGCAGCTTCCAAATTCATATCGGGCCGAATCGGGATTCCACCCAACGTCGGATTCAGTTCACCCGAAACGGCAAGCATGGCATCTCGAAGTTCTTCCGCCTCGAGACGCCTGGGACGAAAGACGGCGTACGAATCGCCGTTCGGATCGACTTCAGAAAGCCGCCCTGGATCCGCGTGCGAAGTTGAGCGGCGATAAGCATCCGAATTCATGATCATGCGATGTAGATTCTTCATCGACCATCCATCACCGACAAACTTCGTTGCCAGCCAATCAAGCAACTCGGGATGTGTCGGCTTCTTGCCGGTGGCGCCGAAGTTATTCGGGTTTCCAGCGATACCGCGGCCAAAGTGAAACGCCCAGACACGGTTCACCAGCACACGCGAGGTGAGCGAGTTCTCAGGGCTTACGATCCACTGCGCCAGCGCGGTACGGCGTCCTGTGACTTCGGTTGGCAATTCAAGCTCGAGCGCACCCGGCACAGCACTCAATACACCGGGCGTCACCGGTGCGCCGGCAGCAAAGGGATCACCGCCCGTCAGAATTGTCGACTGTTGGAGCTTGCCCTTTGCCATCGGATCAGTCGGTTTGACGAACCGCGAGTCCTGGACCACTGCCGGAGGCGTCTTTCCGTTGTAAACGGAAAAGGCGATCGGCTTGTATCGATCCAATTCCCACTTGAAGCGTGTTCGCCATTTGCGACCGATTCGTTCCTTGCCAAATTCTTGCGGAGTTCGCAGCGACTTCTGCGGCAAGTCGTCGCCGGTAACGCCCGCTTTCTGCGCCTCGGCCTTGGTCTTGTAGGGTAATCCTCTTTGCTTGAACCACTCCACTTCGTATTCTCGCTGCAGCGTTTGCAACTCCTTCAGCATCGCTTCGTTGGCTTGCTGGCGTTTAAGATGATAGCGCGAGTCCTCTTTCATGCCGGCCCGATTTTCGTCCGGAAGCCAATCGGCATCCACATCAGCAAACTGCGTGGTGGCAAAAACGGCTTGAAAGGAATAGTAGTCCTGCGTCGGGATCGGATCGAATTTATGGTCGTGGCATCGACAGCATTGAAGTGCCTGTCCGAGGAAGACCTGCCCAACCGAGTCAGTGATGTCATCAAGGAACAACTGACGCGTTACTTTTGCAACGCTCATGCCGGTGTGCTCCCACGGCCCCATCCGCAGGAAGCCTGCCGCAATCAGCAACTCTGACGGAGGAATGTCAAAAACCGACGGATGAATCGCCTTGAGGGCTTCGCGGTCGGGGTCGTCTTCGGTCACCTTTTGATGGATCTCATCTCCGGCGATCTGCTCAATCGTGAACTGATCGAACGGTTTATCGTTGTTCAGTGCCCGCACTACGTAGTCACGGTAACGCCACGTATTGGGGCGTTCCCAGTCGTTAGCGAAACCGCTGCTATCGGCGTATCTTACGACGTCCAACCAGTGCCGCGCCCATTGCTCGCCATAATGTTTGCTTTCCAAGAGTCGGTCGACCAACGCCGCGAATGCCTCGGCGTCGCTGCGCGGATCGTTGACGAACTCGGAAACTTCGACCGGTGTCGGAGGTAGTCCCAATAAGTCGAATGTGGCTCTGCGAATCAGCGACACGCGATCCGCTGCTGGGGCCGGTTCAATTTCAAGTCGTTCCAGTTCTCGATTGATGAACAAGTCGACCGGATTTGAATCGTGCGCAGCCACATCGACCGAGAATTCCTTGCGGATCGGCTGAAACGCCCACATGTCTTCCGGTTTGTATTTTCGATTCGTCCATTGATCGCTGAGTCCACCGCTTGTCTTGATGGTGATTCCTTCTGCGAACTTGGCGTAGATTTGGGCGACCTGCTGTTCATCGGGCCAAGGTGCACCGGCATTGATCCAATCGCGAATCGCCCATACTTCCTGTTGCGATAGTTTGTCGGCCTCCTTCGGGGGCATCTCGAAGTCCTCTTCTTCGCGAGCGACCATCGCCAACATGGAACTGGAATCCGCATCGCCGGGAACGACCGCAGTATCGCCGTAGGAATCGCCCCCTTGGAGCATCAGCTCTCGGCCGCTCAGGTTAAAACCGCCTTCGATTTCGTCGGCAGCGTCACTGTGACAACCGAAGCACTTTTCGCGCAGGATCGGTCGGACCTTCAGGGCGAATATTTTCTCGCCTTCACTTGGTTCGAATCCTTCTGTCGATGCGGGGCCAACGACAGAGATTGCAACCGCCGCGCACAGAACCTTCAAGAGGTCAATTGAGATAATCGAGGGGCTCTGGGTTACATTCATGACGGATCAAGATTACTCGTTGGACTCCGAATCATCATTAAATTCCATCTTCAGTTCGGAGATGACTTCCCGGGCTCGCTGGGCATCGCTTTCCAACGTCTTTACACAGACCCAGCCGGGAGCTTCGGCGCGAAAACCGGCCGTGAACCCACCGGTCGCGACAGCTCGAATCCCGGCATCTTTCAAGGCAGCGACGACGACCGCCGCCCCCACCTCGGTCGGACGCTCAGCGACAGTTAGAAGTTTCGCGTCGTTGAGATTCTCGTTGGCAAGATTTTGGGAATTGTCAGTCAAGCGTTTGCCTCAGGGAGCTTGGGGAACGATGGCTTGGCAGGCGGGGCGGGCTGCCAAATATCTTCGACTTCTTGCCCGCCTGCATCATATCTTAGCAGCAAATAGACGCCTCCCACCAAACTCCACGTCAGAGTGAGCACGACGACTGCGGGTAAGTGCCGCAACATCGCGATCACCATGCGGGGGACATTTACGGAACTGCCCCCGAGAACGAGCATGCTGGCTGCGACGGCCGAGGCTGCCCAGGCGACGGCCGAAGCCAGGAACCCCACCACGAATAGAAGTCCCAGAGAGACGGCCACGTACATCACCAACCGCAGCGGTCGACGAAACAAATACTCATAGCCGCGACTCAGAGAATCGAGTGTGTCGGGGTCTCGCTCGTTGACAAGTGCGGCCCAACTGAGCGGCACAGCGACGTTCGCTCCGAATGCCAGAATTCCGCACGGAATCGCAATCAAAGCGACAACGACGGCCAACATGAATTCTAAAAACGGGATACCGTCGATGATTCTGGATGTCCAAGCGAGGACAAGGATCAGTATTCCGATCGCAAACACGCACGCCAGCGGCACGATCGCCGCCAGCCATGCGGCGGGTGTACGTCGGATCACGTGTGCGATTCCCGGTTTCAAACCGACCATGCTGCGCCCCGCGGTCAACAGAGCACCCTGGCGAGCCAACAGCATCGCGGCGGGTGTCCAGACCAACAACGTCCAAAGCATGCCCAGCAACCGGAACCATCGCACCGAGCCAGTACCAAGGTCGAAAATCGATATGGGAATCAGGCCATGGAAATAGCTGGCAAGCAAAACCATGCTTCGTCGCGGGACCTCGGATAGATGGCTCGCGTCAGATTCGCCGGGAAGAAAAACAGTGCTGTAAGAACCATCCCCGAAAATCATCCGTTGACCCCACCACCAGAGGGCAAAAGTGATCGCCATCAACAGCACCAACGGCGGCGAACCAGCAACGCGCAGCGTGCGGCCCAGCCGTAACCAAGCAAAGACGTCGGTCCATTCGCGAACTCGCGCAAGCAAACCCGTCTCTAGCTCGTGTCCGCGATGAACTTGTTCGCGATCAGCGTTGGAGTCGTCTGGATTCATCGCAACAGTAGTTATCAATGGATGTCGTCATCAGTGGCTGCAAATCCTATCCGAACGGACGCGATTATTGGAGGGAACACACCAGCCGAGCGCCCCGGCCCTGGCGAGATCAGGCCTCATTCGTAGTGAGCCGATTTATCGGGTATTTGTGCATGCAAACGCATGAATGCGGTCACTGCGAACAACAACGCGTCGACGGCGACCGGCCGATTTCCTTTTGCGATTTCGTCGACAATGGCCTGGGATTGTGGACCGATGACAGGTAGCTTGGATACATGGCAGAATCGAAACAATCAGGTTCCAGCGAAGCAGACGCCTATCTCGTGGTGCGAATACGCGACGGGGATTCTGACGCCTGGCAAACCCTGATCGATCGTTACGAAGGTCGGTTGATGGCCTACACCGACAGCCGCATCCGCAACCGCGCGACCAGCGAGGACATTGTTCAGGACGCCTTTGTGGGATTCTTGATCAGTCTTCCCAACTATGACGGAGGCCGACCGCTGGAAAGTTACCTGTTTTCGATTTGTGCCTACAAACTTACTGACCATCTGCGCCGCGAGGGCCGCCGACCGTCGATCCAAATGCATCGGCGCGGCAGCAGCGGCAGCGGCCAAATGGACCCGGCCGGCGGCGACCGCGTCGCCAGCTCAATCGCTCGTAGCGTGGAACGCAAAGAGATGGAAGAGAAGGCGGTGAAGGAAGCAGTTTCCGAACAGATTGAACGGTGGAAAAGCGGCGACGGATGGACCAAGCTAAAAGCCATTGAATTATTGTTCGTTCGCGGGCTACCCAACAAAGATGTCGCCGACGAATTGAATCTAAGCGAACAACAGGTCGCAAACTACAAAAGCGATTTTCAAATTCGCTTGCGTTCGATCATCAAGCGGATGAACCTGGACGAAGGTGTATTTCCCGAGCTGGCTGAGTAGCCTGAGGATATCTTTGATCAACCCGGTCATTGCTTGGATCGTTGTTTTTTCGGAGTTCCGCGATCAAACGCTGTCTGCCAGGCATCGTTATCATCAAGCGTCGCAAGTGACATGCAGCCGATGGAACCGTTGATGCTTGGATTGGCGTCAACCATCGCTGATCCTACCGAGGTTATAACAGTTCGTATGGTCAGGAACGTTGGCATCAAACTTCTGTCACCCTCTCCGGGCCTGAGAGTCCGACTCTGCGGAGGGCCCGAAGGGAGAGTAATTCTCTAAACCTCTGCAAGCTGAAAAGCAGAGGTGACTCGGAAAACGTTTACCCAATGACGAATCGATGAAAACTATTCAGCTTCTCGCTCTGGTCCTCGCGTTGTCGTTCGCGGATGTTCTCGCGGCACAGGAGTCAGAAATTTTGTTCACGCCGCGCGTCTCCAAACTGCCAACAGCGCAAGCAGCTGAAGCCGCTCCGCTCATGGCCTACGTCGGCACTTTCAGTTCTCCGCTTGGCGACGTATTGCCAACGCAGGTTGATCTGCCACCAGGCAATGGTCGCGGCATCCATCTGTTCCAAGTCAACCGCGACACGGGAGCAATGGTGCCCGTCGGCGTTCACGAAATGGGCACCAGCCCGAGCTGTTTGGTTGTGAATGCGACGGGGACTCGATTGTATTCCAGCAACGAGACCGATCGCGTGGGGGACCACAAGGAAGGTACGGTTAGCGCATTTTCCATTGACCAGACGGACGGGCATCTGACGTTACTTTGCACGGTCCCCTCTAGCGGAGACGGTCCGACCTACGTGAGTATCCACCCCTCAGGACGATTCCTGCTGGTCGCGAACTATTTTGGCGGCTCCGTCGCGGTGCTGCCGATTCTGCCCGATGGGGGATTGGGCAAGGCCACGGACATCAAGAACGATGCTGGAAAAATTGGCCCCAGCAAAGCGACCAGCGCTCCGCCGGGCAGCTTTGCCTTCAGCGGTCACGACCGGACTCACGCGCACATGATCCAGGCCGATCCGTCTGGGCAATTCGTGCTCCATGTCGATTTAGGGCTGGACAAAATTTTTGTCTGGAAGTTCGATGATCAGACGGGCACTTTGACGCCGAATGAACCGCCTGGCGTTTTGTTGCCAGCGGGAGACGGTCCGCGGCATTTTTACTTTCACCACAATGGTCGTTGGCTGTACTCCATTCAAGAAGAAGGCTCGACCATCGTGTTGTTTGAGTACGATGCCAAGTCTGGCCGCTTGTCCGCGCGTCAAACGGTCTCATCGCTGCCACCCGGTTATGCCGGCAGCAATTTTTGCTCGGAGATTTTAGTTTCGAGTGATGGGAAATTCGTCTATGCGGGCAATCGGCTGCACGACAGCATCGGGATCTTCTCGGTCGGCCCGAATGGCGAGCTAACGTTCGTCGCGGACGAATGGACGCGAGGAAATTATCCTCGCAGCTTCAACTTCGACCCCACGGGAGGATTCCTCTACAGTTGCAATCAGCGCGCCGACAACATCGCTGTCTTCAAGGTGAATCGAGAGACTGGCGGTCTCCACTTCACCGGCCACTACGCCCCAGTCGGCAACCCATCAAGCATCGTCTTCCTCGATCTCGCCAAAGTGAACTGAAGTCACATAATTACTTCTGGCATTGAAGACACGACGGTGGCACGGAGTAGTGGAGCAGTATCGAACGGTTCGGACAGCTGGAGATTGACGAGATCCTTGTCCGGAAGGGCGTGCCGACTGCCGGACTAGATCGATGCCTCGATCACTCGCATCACGTTTCCGCCGATGACTTTGCGAATCACTTCGTCGCTGTGACCACGCTGGACCAATCCGACGGTGTAGAGCGGCCAATTGGTCCAGGCGATGCTTTCATTCATCTCTTTCGTTGTTTTGAAATCGTCATCCGGCCACAACATGCGAAACTCTTCACGTCGCTTGACGCCCTTGGGGACCTTTCCTTGCTCGGCACCGGAAACCTGCGATGTGTAGGAGACGTCGGTCCCGATCGCCACCGACTCGGGTCCAAATTTATTGATGACATAGTCGATGTGATCCAAGAACGCATTGATATCTCCGCTGCCCCCCAGATATCTCGGGATGCAGCAAATGCCGATGTAGCCTCCTGAGTCGACGATTGCCTTGATGACGTTGTCGGGCTTGCTACGAAAATGAGGATGAACGGCACCGCACGATGAATGGCTTGCCACGACAGGACGCGTGGATGCGCGGGCGGCTTCGAGACTGGTTTTCCATCCACTGTGGGCACAGTCGGGAATCACACCAACGCGGTTCATCTCAGCAATCGCTTTGCGGCCGAAATCGCTCAATCCCGCATCGCTCTTTTCACCGCATCCGTCGCCAATCATGTTGCGACGTTGATAAGTCAGATGCATCATCCGGATGCCTAACTGATAGAAGACGCGAACATAACGAAGCTCGTCTTCGACCGATAACCATCTCTGCGTTAACGGGACGCCGTTTCCCGTTAGATAGTAGCAGTGCCGATTTTCCCGCTTGGCCGTCAGGATGTCGTTGGGTACTGCAGCTTTGAAAACAAAACCTCGCATCAGATCGGTCGTGTAAGTATGCCTGGCCAATCGCTTGATCAATCGCAACGGATCTTGACCTTCTTCGCCCGCGTTGTTGAACACGCAGGTCACGCCCGACGCTCGCCACGCCTCACGGAATTCCTGTTCCTGCACCGGGTCGGTGACGAATCGTGTCATCGTCATTTCTTCGCGCATGTCTTTGAGCTCGACATCGGACGCACCGGCTTGGACTGCTGCAGCGAGTGCATCACCATCGACCGCAGCCCGCGGTCCGAAGCCGTAAGCGTCAAACACGACTGACTCGGCATGCAACTTCAATCCGCGATCCATTTCGGCAGCGGATGGCTTCAGAATCTCGAGCGCGACCGCGCGCGATGCCTGAATCTTCGGATTCAATCGCGTTGTCAGGTCGGCGACCGAATCCTGCGCTTTGGGTCTCCTGGGAAAATGTGGTCCGCGCGGCCAGCGACAATGCGGAGACCCCAGCAACCGACCGGACAAATTGGCGACGGTCAAGCATTTCGTATGAATCCTGTTTGAATGTGGTTGAGATCGATGTTCGCGTTACTCCACAAGCAACGCGGGAAGCACTTCAAGTCACTCGGGGCATTTATACTTTGTCTCGGCACATCCGTGGGACAATCCTGTCAAAATGCCTGAACCCACTCTGCTAAGTCCGCTCGACTCGACCGTGAGACAAACAATGATGACAACGATTACCCCTCGTCAAGTAAAGATGACAACCGATTATCCTGTCGTTACCGCCATCGTCTTGAGCTTGCTGGCGTTGTCGTCCACGTTCGCTATCGCAGACGAACCGCTGATCGCTTCGATCTCGAAGGAAACGCTTTGGCGAAATCGCGACGGCAAGGATCACACGTGGTTTCATCCGCGAGCCTGCATGATGCCCGGCCCCAATGGCGAACCGGTCGCGTTGATGACACTTCAAGAGATTGGTGGATCGGATTATTTCGGGCAAGTTCACTGGTCGATGTCGACGGATCAGGGAAAAACCTGGAGCGACCCCGAGCCGATTGCCGCGCTCGGCCGAAACGTGGTACCCGGCCGCGATGATAATCTCAAAGCGGCGGTCTGTGACGTGACTCCACAATACCATCCGCAAACCGACTCGCTGATCGCGCTGGGCCATGTTGTGTTCTACAAAGGAGACTACTTCGCGCGAAAGGAACAGCTTCCTCGTTACCCCGTCTACGTGACTCGTGCGAATGACGGGAAGTGGTCAAATCGCAAGATCCTCGAGTGGGACGATCCACGCGGCGGTCACATTTACTCCAACAACTGCGGCCAGCGCGTCGTCCGCCCCGATGGCAACGTGCAGATGTCATTCACTTTCGGACCTGAGGCGGAACATCGCATGGTGGCTGGCGTCCACGCCACGTTCGACGGTGAATCGTTGAACGTGAGCGAAGTTGGCCCAGCATTGCACAACCCCAACGGCCGCGGGTTGCTGGAACCGAGCGTCACCGAGTTTGGCGGCAAGTTCTGGATCACGATGCGGGCGGAAGACAACCGAGGCTATGTGAGCGTCAGCGACGATGGTCTGAATTGGGAACAGAAACGGGCCTGGGCCTGGGAGGACGGCACGCCAATTGAGATGTCCACGACGCAGCAGCATTGGCTGACACACAGCGATGGACTGTTCCTGGTCTACACACGTAGAGACGCCTCGAACAAGAACGTGATCCGCTGGCGTTCGCCGCTGTGGGTTGCACAAGTCGATATCGAGCGGCGTTGCCTGATCAAGTCGACCGAACAGGTCGTACTCCCCCTGGTGGGCGACGGAGTCCACCAGCCGGACAAGGTCGCGCTGATGGGCAATTTCAATGTCACCAACGCCAGCCCGGAAGAATCGTGGGTCACCGCGGGCGAATGGATGCCGCGAGACGGTTACCGCGGTGATGTGCTGCTCGCTCGCATTCACTGGTCAAAGCCGAATCGCTTACCGCTATGGTGAGCTGTGGTAGCGTGGAAGCCCCAATTGCGATTTTGACGTTGGATGGCGACCGGATGACTCGTTTGGTTTCCTTGGCGTGTGCGTCCAATGCCGTCGGTACGGTGAACCCAGTCAAGCAAATCTGTGCATAGGCGCGCCAAAATGACACGATTTCGTTTCTCGATGCGGTCCGCTGTGCCCCAAACTACCTGATCGATGTGACGAATTTGGGGTGCGACTTTTTGACCTGCAACGCCTACAAATTTCTTGGCCTGCTATCTGGGACTGGTGCTTGGACGTCGTGGACTGCTCGAATCGATCGACCCCTAAAAGCTGCGGCCAGCCTTCGTCAACTTGCCCGATCGCTGGATGACAGAAACCAGAAATCACGAACGCACTGCTGGCACCATCGACGCGATTGAGTCCTGTTTTGGCACGGAAGTTTCTACGCAACTCCCGTTACAGAGCCGATCGGGATCAAGCCGGACGGAATGATTCGTCGCGGGTGGTTCATTAGAACACCTCCGCCGAAATCGACCGACCTGTGATCGCGATCGCACGATGCTCAGCGTTCTACCCGCCGAAGTTGGGCGAATTGCTCTGCGGTGAATTTTGGTACGCAAGGGGGGGTAATTTCTGCTCCCGCGAACTAGCATGGACCTTGATGGCCAATGTTTGCCGCCCTTTCCTGTGTTCCCTCCAACGACCCACCCCAAGAAAGCACAATGAAAAGACTACCCACCTTCCTCGTCGCCAGTCTCGCGATGCACTTGACGACCCTTCCTCTGTGTGACGCAGGCCATTTCAGATGTTGTAAACCACGCACCAGTAACTCCTGTGTGGTGGCAACTCCCTGCCCGCCGGCCTGTGGAGGGACCACGGTTGCCGCAGAATTTGAGCCCAGCGATCTGAACATCCAGCTCACCGGGGAAATCGTAGCGCTTCGGAACGAGATCGAAGCGTTGAAATTGGCTGCCGCCGAGAAGGACGAAGCTCTGGAAGCTTCTCAGAAATTGATCGCGGTTCACGAGAAAGAGGCTGCCCAGCACATGGCAAAGTCCGCCGCGGAAGCGGAGCGTGCCGCCAAGGCGGAACAGGCGTTGGCGGCGGTCAAAACGGAACTGGCCAAGTCACAGCAGGAGCTTGCGACGGTAAAGCAAGGTCTGGCCAAGGTACGACAGAGCAACAAACAACTCCAGACACAGCTCGCTAAGTCCAAAGAGCAATTGGTGAGCAACAAACAGGAGCCAAAAGCCAAGCAAGAGAAACCGAAGCAAAAACGTCAGCCAGAAAAACAAGCGGCCCAGACGCCTCCTACCAAAGTAGAGAAAGAGCCAGCGAAAAAGGACGCCGCGCCCAAAGCGGATGCGCCCAAAGCGGATGCGCCAAAGCGGATGCACCCAAAGCGGATGCGCCCGAAAGCGGATGCTCCGGAAGCCACAGAAGCTGCAAAGGCGGAACCTAAAAAACAGTAAGATGCTTTTGCGCTCTTAAAACAGCAAGCTGGTCGGCAGCGAGCCGACCAGCTTTTTTCTTTTTCGAACGCTCAGGACGCGATGACACCGCCGGGCATCCACTTTGGCACAACGCGACTCATCGCGCCTAACGACGCACACCCGAAATCAGCTCGAAGACTTACCGGCAGCAAGGTTGTTCACATCTTCTGTCGTTAACGGTTTGCCGCCAATCCCCCAGTCCCCGCTCTTTACTTCCTCGACCACAACCCATGTCACAGGCCGCATGTTCTCTCCTTCGATCGACACCATCGTATCAGTCAGCTTCCGAATCATGTCCTGTTTTTGTTCTGTCGTGAACACACCTTCGATCAATTTTACATTTATCAACGGCATGAATTTGCTCCAGCTACTTGTTGTGAAGGCGGTTCGCTACCGCGGCAACTGCCACGGTTTTTCCAGCGTCGGCGATCTTGCTTCCTTATACCTGATGCCGAACGTTGGTTCGCTCGTATTCTTGCAGCGGTCATAGAGCGACCATCGCCCCAAAGACTGCGCAAAGTATACCGAGCGCATCGACGCGCGACAAATTCGGCGCGGCGCTTCGATCGCATCATCACGCGCATCCAGGTCCAGCGGAAATTCTCGGTCGCGATCCTCGCTGAACATTGGATTGTCGCGTCCCATTTGTTCGGCCTCCAGCCATGAAGATGATTCGCTACACAGAGCTCGAAAAGACACGAAGAAGGTCGCGAGCATTCATTTGAAGCGCGGACCAAGATCGGGCCCGGCAACATTGCGCATGGTTATTTGATCTCTTCGTTAGACGTAATTTGGTCGGCGGCCGGCAAACGCGAACAGGTGGTCATTCGCATCGAACAGATCCTACAAGGCATCCGTTCCATGTCCGTCCACAATGACAGGTAGACATGGTGGGGCAGATCGTCGTCAATTGGCTTGGACATCTTCTTGAGTCCGACTTAAACGTTGACGGTCACCCGGCCCGCACGGACGAGTCACTATCAAGCAAAGTGTTTTCGAGGGTTCGAGTGCACCGTTTGCTTCGCCCTGGCAGCGAGTTGAGCGTGACCACGCCCCCAGACGCGAACCGATTTTATCCGACGCCGCCAAAGGACGCCAACAATCGTGGATCCGTAGGATTTAGCCACAAAAAGCATGAGAAGTCACGAGAAGCGAACGCTCAATTCTTGTGGCTTTTTGTGTTTCTCGTGGCAATCATTCGCGAACGTGATTGGCAACCTCCATCAAGGAATGTTTGCGGCCGCGGGTGAAGGATATCGATTTCGAGCAGGGATTGATCGAGTTGCATCGCAGCAAGGCGGACAAGAGCCGGTTTGTTCCGTTACCGAAGCACGTGGTGGGGGAATCGAAGCGTGTGTTGCGGGAGCACGCCGGGTTGCACGAGCACGATCTTGAGCGAGGGACGGCGTCCGGGTGGCTACCACACGCGTTGTCAAGAAAGCATCCGCACGCGCACCGGCAATTAAAGTGGCAGTTCGTGTTTGCCTCATCGCGTCGTTCGCGTGATCCGCGAAGCGGTCAGTGGCATCGCCATCACGTCCATGCGGATACCTTTTGGCGGCACTTGCGAACGGCAGTGGAGTCCGTCGGAATCGAACGCTACATCACTTCGCACACGTTTCGACATAATGCCGCGACGCATTTGTTGAGGTCGGGGACCGACATTCGCGAGATTCAGGAACTGCTGGGGCATTCCGATTTGAAGACCGCGATGATTCAGGCGCATCACCGCTTCCTCATCGCTGCAGATCGCTAAGAGCGTCCAATTCGATTCGTGTGATTTGCGATTTCGCCAATCCGTTATTCTCGGTGCGGTCGCCGGCGCAGTGGGCCAGTAGGATTGCGTCCCTGGTGAACTCCATGGCCGTGTAACAGTACCAGCCATCAGGGTTGTCAAAAAGCGTGGTCGATGGTTTCCAGGTTGCGCCTTCGTCCCTGCTGATACTCAGCGACAGCGGAGTACGCTTGCCATGCTGTCCCGGCGTCATGTTCGCGTGATCATTCCACACGCAAACGAGCGTCTCACTGCCTGGGATGCGTTCAATCGTGGCAGGCGAGACCGGCGACCTGAGCGTGGATGGCACCAGAGCCGACCAGGTTTCTCCACCGTCTTGCGAATGGCTCACGAGTTGGCTGCCCACATCCGAGCGTACAAACATCATCACACGTCCATCGCGAAGCTCTACCACGCCAGGTTCTTGCGTGATCAGTCGTTTGCCGCTGCTCGAATCGTACGCTTGCATGATGGTCCTGCTCCGTCGCCACGTTTCACCCACATCATCGCTGAGATAACAGAGCACGCGACCGGTCCAATCGGGCTTGTCGCTCGCTGGAGTGGAGTGCAGCGCAACGGGCACGACCAAACGCCCATCACTCAGTTGGATCACGCGATCGTTGTTCAATACGTAATAGCCGATCTGTTGATCGGGGATGATCGGTTGCGGTTCACCCCACGTCGCTGCCTCATCACTGCTGAATCGTACAATCGGCCGGCAATCCTGCAGTGAATTCTTCCTCAAATAGAACATCGCAATCCGGCCATCGGCCAGTCGCAGCAGTGACACAGACATGATGTTCTGTTTTGCATCATTGTCGACAATGCGAGTGTCGGTGGCATCCCACGATTTGCCACCATCAGAAGAATACCTCCCGGCAAGATACGCGGATGAATGATCGCCACCACCACCTGTGAAATGCGTATAGACAAAAAGCAAACGGCCGTCCTTCAGCGTTACGAAATCGCCTTCACTGTTCCTCGGATTCGATTGCGTTGGTGGAAGCACAAGTGCGATCGTTCGATGTAGGGTCGGATCGTCGTTGGCTACCGCAGTGGCGGTCAACCCAAGTGAAATCATCAGGATCAAGAACTTCATTCAATCGCTCCGATATGCTAAGTGCATGCACGCCGATCGATGCATCGCAACAATCGCACCGCGTATGCGAATTCCATGCTGCTCATCACGAGGCTCCTTCAGAAAACTGGAACGCGTAGAGATCGGCGTCGTCCTTCGCGAATCGCAGTCGCACCGGTCGGCCGGCGAGTCTTGAGACATCCGTGCCGGCTTCCCAAAAGACGATACGTTCGATTTCGTTGCCGATCTGCTCGCGAGCTTCGCTGATTGTAAAACCAGGGATCGGCTTGCCACTGGTATCCTGGATCTCGACACGGATACCGCCGGCAGCAGAGGTTGCAAAATTGAGCGTCAGTTGTTGTCCCGAAAAACTCAATGGCTTCGTGACTAGTTCACCACCGTTGTAATCGGCCTGGGCGGAAGCGAACCCATCGAGACGCATTGAGTATCGTCGCAGATGGGCGGTCGGTTGAGCATCGTCCTGGTTTACGTAAACCGACATTTCAGCCGGGCCGGTTTGAACGACATTCAAGGGGGGATAGTTGTTACGAGAGACCCAGTTGTGCGCACGACCCATGGTTTGTCGAACGCCAGCACCTGGCTTTCGTCGCGCGGACGGTGCATCACCAATTGGATATCGCCCAGCGTCTCGATCAATTCTTCGTCAACGAACAGTTCGCGGCGCGAGCCGATATCGATGGTACGTGGTTTTTCGTCGGCGCCAAAGCTACGGTTGCGATCCGAACCGGTCGCAAAAACAAGCCCGCAAACCCCGGCGGATTTCATCCAGCCTCGACGAGATAGCGAAAATTGGCTCATGCAGTTCCCCTGAAGTGAATCGAACGCGAGAGACAAGTTTACTCGTTCGCGAATCGTCAGAGTTGCGGCAGTTTGCTTGTTGCTATGATCACTCGTATCCTTTGGTTTTCCGGTGCGGGTCGTTCACAGAAGAAGAACAGATGAATACACGTCCCAACAAAATTACGCTCTCGCATGTTCGCGATCACATGTATTCGGCGGTGGTCTGCGACGCGTTGGATTCGATCGGCTACACCAATCAGTCGCCTCGCGTGCCTCTACGTCAGCTGACTTCCAACGACATGATCGTAGGTCGCTGTCGCACCACACTTTGGGCAGACATGTTTCATCAAGATCCTCAACCGTACGATCTGGAATTGAAAGCGGTCGACAGTTGCCAACGCGACGATGTGTTGATTGCTGCGGCCGGAGGATCGATGCGATCAGGAATCTGGGGCGAGCTATTGACAACCGCTGTGCGAAATGTTGGCTGTGTTGGCGCGATCGTCGACGGCGCGGTCCGCGACGTTGGAAAGATTCGACAGATGGGTTTTCCTGTCTTGGCCCGCGGCAGCTGTCCTTACGACAGCAAGAATCGCCAACGAGTGGTTGATCGCGACGTACCGGTTGAGATTGATGGTGTCGTGTTTTCCGCCGGCGATTTGGTCATTGCTGACGAAGACGGGATCGTGGTGGTGCCGCAGCAAGTCGAAACGCAAGTGCTTGCACTCGCATGGGCGAAGGTTCACGATGAGAACAAAGTCAGAGCTGCGATCGCAGGCGGCATGAAGGCCGTCGATGCGTTTGCAACGTTTGGTGTGCTGTAAGGGTCTCGCACAAGCTCACAACATTTCCGCCACCAACGATGTACCAAGCCAGGGCATTGACGGGTGGTGAGATCTACGAGACCGTGTCGGAGGGGCCAGACCCCTTCTTCATACACGTTTTTAGAATCAAATGAGAAGACGATGAAGAGTGCGTTCAATCCATTGCTTGTCCAGCTGACAATTTTGACATTGGCGTTTCCGTGCGCGTCGGCACAGGAACCTGATGCGCAGCAAGAGCGTCAGGTTGTTTCCGCCGGCAATGGGATGTTCTCAACATCCGGTTTCAAGCCGACGTCCTGCCCAAGCAGCCAAGCGAAGCCGAGTTCTCCGCGACCTTCAAGAACTCAGCAGGCGTCAGTCTTGATGTGCCCGGATTTTTCAACGGCGACAACGAGTATGTGATTCGCTTCACTCCTCCGACCACGGGCACGTGGAGCTATGTCACGCATTCGTCTGTTGAATCGCTGGCTGGCAAGCAGGGCGAAGTGCCGGTGTGACCAACCCGTGCGGGACGCAAAGGGGGCGTCGTTCTTGATCCAACGAACCGACGTTGCTTTCAGTACGAAGATGGAAGCACCTATTACCCGATCGCCTTCGAGTCCGATTGGCTGTTCGCGCTGGATGCCGAGAACCCAGACGACATTCCGGTGACACGCAAGTTCGTGGATTCGCTGGCCAATAACGGCTTCAATCAGATTGTCATGAACGTGTTCGCTCCGCGAACGAGCGTCCCGCTAACGTTCGTTTGCGGAGCAAACGACGACATTCCTTCGCCACCGGCCAATCCATTCACAGCCTCCTCAGACGTGGCGATTTTTCAGCGCCAAGATCGCGGAGCGATCAGCGACTTTAGAAATCAATCTGCTGCTAGGTCTTCGGCATCGCGTATTTGTCACGGTACGTCCGTCGCAGGAAGCCGTTGGCGAGTTCGGCATGCTCGCCAATAAACCGTTCCGTCTTCGCGTCGTGTGACAGAACGGGGCTGGAAACGAGTTCACTCGTGGCCACGTCAAAAGGAGCCAGCTGACGTTCCATTTCTTCAATCAGCAAGGGCCAGGCAGCAAGCGACCCAACCGACGAAAGCCGATCCCGATCGTAAGCCGCCCCGCGCGAAAGGCGACGTTGGCAAGATTGCACCATCCGGTGCTGTGGTGCCCCATCTCGACGGGCGCGTTGAGCATCCCGGAATCGCGACTTTGCACTGCGTCGACGAAGTTCTGGACGTGCAGCGGAACGATGTCCCCGCCCTTGAACTCGCGAATCGTTTTGCCATTCAGGTCGACCGCACGTCCCTGTTGGCGCTGGCCCAGATAATATCCGCCTTCGCAAACAATCACGTAGCCGCTACCGGGTCCATCGATCGGCTTGCCAGCTCGAACAGTCCAGCCACCCGTCTGCTTTGGGCCTTGGGGCAGGTTGCTCAGCGCGATCAGAGTCGGGAATGATTCAGTCTCGAACAACGCGTAATGTACGTTCGGCGAATTCCCGGCATCATTCCAGGCGACACGACCACCGGCCGCTACGATCCGGCGTGGCGTAGTGACCTGATCTTGATAGGCGACATTTCGCACGTCATCCAGAATATGAACGCCCCAATTCCCCATTTCACCGTTGCCAGTATTGAAATCCCAGTGCCAATCGTAATGCAGTTTATCACGGTAGATTGGCTGATCCGCTGCAGGTCCGAGCCACAGGTCGTAATCGATCGTCGACGCTATCTCCAACGGACTGGTTCGTTTACCAATGGCCTCGCGTGGGCCGAGACGGTTGGCTTGAACGTACTGGATTTTGCCCAGCGTCTGTTCTTCGTGAAGGAACCGCTTGATTTGGGCCTGCATCGGATCGCTCCGCTGCTGCGTGCCGATCTGAACGATGCGATCACTCTTGGCCGCCGCGTCAACGACCTGGCGACCTTCCCATTGCGTATGTGACAGTGGCTTCTCGACGTACACATCCTTGCCGGCTTGCAGCGCCCAGATTGTCGCCAGGCAATGCCAGTGGTTGCACGTCGCGATCACCACGGCGTCAATGTTCGGATCATCAAGGACTTTGCGCAAATCGGAATGGGCGGTCGCTGCATACTTCGCGGCTAACTCTTCACTGAGCGTCTGGTCGGGATCAGCAAACGCGACAATCCGACATCCACGGGCTTTCGAGAATGCATCGGCGAGTTGCCCGCCGCGCCGAACCGGCGCCGAGGATCGCGACCCGGACCTCGTCATTGGCTGCCGCCCAAGAGGGCCTCGCGATTGCCGCCAAAGAGATTCCGGCGGCGGAGTCGATCAAGAACGAGCGACGATTGTTCTTCTTGTTTTGCATGTACATATCCTTTCTGATGTTTTCGATGGTGAGATACGGACTGGGACATGATCATCATCAAGTCGTCGTGTATCCATGAATCACTGGATTGCTTCATTTGCGGACTCCCTTGGCGTCCACGACTTTCGCACCTTGGCCGAGTGACAACGCGGTTCTGATCGCGAAATAGTCTTCACGTGCAACTGTCTGTCCAATCGCACCGGCGGCTTCGGCAATCTGCGCCGGCGTTTTGATGCCACAGATCGCGACCTGAATTGCCGGGTGCATCAACGTCGCGGCGAGTACAAGCTGATAGAGGCTCATTCCATAACGCTCCGCCATCGGTCGCAGCGACTGCACGGCCTGGCAAAGTTGCCTAAAACGCTCACCCTGAAAATCAGGATGGCTGCCGCGGAAGTCGCTGAATGATTCCTCGCCCGTGTATTTGCCGGTGAGCAGCCCCTTGTGCATCGGTGAGTAGACCATCACGCCGATTTCTTCGGCTTGGCAGAAAGGCAGGAGATCCGCTTCAATCACCGTATCCACCAAGCTATACGCCGGCTGAACGATGTCATACGCCGCGAATCGCCGCTGGGCGCGGAACTGCTCCAAACTATGGTTGCTGACGCCGAAGCAGCGGATCTTGCCCTGATCGCGAAGTTTCTCCATCGCCTCGGCAATCTCGGGCAAAGGCGTCAGCTGATCGTAAAAATGGAGCAGGCAGACATCGATTGTCTCGATGCCCAAACGTTTCAACGAAGCCTCGCAGCGCTCCGCCAAATGACTGGACGACAGATCGGGATAGCGTGTGGCGTCGGGGTTGAAGTGATTGAAGAACTTCGTGGCGATGACCAACTCATCTCGCGGAAGCTCACGAAGTGCTTCGCCAAGCACGCTCTCCGCATACCCGTCGCCGTAAGCGTCGGCCGTGTCAAAAAAGTTGATCCCTCGCTCAACGGCGAGTCGCATCGCCGCAATCGCGTCGCTCTTCGATTGCTCACCCCAGAAACGCTGACTGAGTTGCCAGGTTCCAAACGCAACCGGAGAGACAGTCAATCCGCTACGCCCAAGTGTCACGCGTTTCATCTGCCGTTACCTCAGTCGTTGATTGTACGGTGCATTCCGGGCACACGTCACCTCTGCCGCGAAGCGTTCGTCTGAACATTATTCTCATCGAACAAGATCAAAGGAGGCCCGCCGCTGGCGCCGTCGGCTCAGTTTTCATCAGGCCAGCTTCACCCTCCCAATTTCGAAACACGTGCTCACGTCCAAGCAGCTCCGCGAGTTGGCACGCTGAGGGGCAATCGGGTACCCTGATGTCATGGGTGACGTGACTGAATTGCTATGCCGACTCAACGCGGGCGACGCCGGAGCTTCCGGGCGTTTGCTGCAGATGGTGTACCAGGAGCTTCAGCATTTAGCTTCGCGGAAGTTCGCCGGCGAGCGGGCAGAGCATACACTCGAGCCGACCGCACTGGTCAACGAAGCCTATCTCCGCCTTTTGTCGGGCGGCCGCCTGCAACGCTTTGACAATCGCGGTCATTTTTACGCGGCGGCGGCCGAAGCGATGCGTCGGATCTTGATTGATTCGGCACGGGCACAAGGTAGCCAGAAGCGTGGCGGCGAATACCATCGAGTGGATTTGGCCGACTTCCCGCAAGCAAAGCAATGCACAACCGACTTGATGCTGGATCTGGACGAAGGTCTGCGGCGTTTGGCGGTCGAGGATGAGCCGGCAGCAGAACTGGTAAAGCTCCGCCTTTTTGCGGGATTGTCCGTGACCGAGGCGGGCGAGTTGCTTGGCATGCCACGCACTGCTGCCTACCAGCATTGGGAATTCGCCCGATCCTGGTTCACGGTTTTCCTTGACGGGTAGCGAAAAAGGCGGGACGAATATCGTCTCGTTCTCGCATAACAATGAGGCAGGTTGTCAACGCTTCCTGGTCCATTCATGTCTGCTGAAGAATCGCAACACGACTCGGTCAAAGCGATCTTCATCCGCGCCATCGCCATGGAGGATCTGCAAGATCGACATCGGTTTGTATCGGAGGCGTGCGGCAACGACCACGACAAACGTGAACGGGTCGAGGCGCTGCTGGTCGCTCATGACCGCAACTGCTCGAATATCCTGGATGATGCGGTCGCCACATTTCAACCGGGCGAAACGAAGCTCAACAGCGCGGCTTCGGCCGACGGTCTGGCATTTGAGATCTCGGCACCACGCAAGATTGGCCCCTACAAACTTCGTGAGCAGATTGGCGAGGGGGGCATGGGGACGGTCTACGTCGCCGAGCAACAACAACCGGTGCGACGCAAAGTCGCCCTGAAGATCATCCGTGCCTCGATGGCCGGAAAAGAAACGGTGGCAAGGTTCGAGGCTGAGCGACAGGCGTTGGCGATGATGGATCATCCCAACATCGCCAAGGTGCTCGACGGTGGCACGATGTCGACCGGCCAGCCCTTCTTTGCGATGGAATTGGTGCACGGCGTGCCAATCACCGAGTACGCCGACTCACATCGATTGACCACGGTCGAACGGCTGAAAATCTTTGTGAAGATCTGTCGCGCCGTTCAACACGCGCACCGCAAGGGGGTGATTCACCGCGATTTGAAACCCTCCAATATTCTGGTCGCCGAGATCGATGATTGTGCAGTCCCTAAGATCATCGACTTTGGGCTCGCCAAAGCAATCGATCAACCGCTGACCGACGGGACCGTTTACACACGATTCTCTCAAATGATCGGGACGCCCAGCTACATGAGTCCCGAGCAGGCCGCGATGGGGGTGATTGATGTCGATACACGCAGCGACGTTTATTCGCTGGGCGTATTGCTGTACGAGTTGCTTGTCGGAGATCCTCCCTTTGATCGCGAGACGTTCAAATCGGCCAGCTTTGATGAAGTTCGCCGAATCATCCGGGAGGTCGAACCACCCCGGCCCAGCAGGGCAATCAGCACGCTGCAAGGAGAAAAACGCTCGACCGTCGCCGATTCGCGACGTGTCGACACGCGCAAGCTGAGCGAGTCGATGCGCGGCGAACTCGACTGGCTGGTGATGAAGTCGCTCGAAAAGGATCGCCGGCGACGCTACGGTTCGGCCAGTGAATTGGCTGACGATGTGCAACGGTTCCTCGACAGGCAACCGGTGCTGGCGTGTCCCCCCACGTTCAGCTACCGATTTAGAAAATTGGTACAGCGGAATCGATTGGCAATCTCTGTGACGACCATTGTTCTGCTCGCTTTGATCACCACCAGCTTGGCTGCGACGTGGCAAGTGATTCAGGTACGGCGGGCATGGCTCGCCAGCGAAGAGAGGGAACGATTGGCAAGTGATTTGCTCGAAGGCATGCGGCTGCAATCGACGCTCTCACCATTTCGAAACCAGAACCTGGCGAGACTCGCCCAAGTCGCCGGCGACATCGCTCCGGTGCAAGCGAGTGCCGCGGCCGGCGGTGTCGCACAACCGGGGCTTGGAAACTTGATGTTGGCCGCCGCGCATCCGCAGCCCTTACGCAGTTTCGATCAGCAGACCAGCGTGCATGACGTGGCCTTGTCAGCAGATGGTCAACGCATGGTGAGCGTCGACGAGTCCGGTTCAGTCATCCAGTGGGATCTGACATCGACGCAGCAAGGGGGAAAGGTGTTGGGCAGTCATGGCGAACCGGCCCACGCTGTTGCTGTTTCGCCCGATGGTAAGTTCGCCGCCAGCGGGTCAACCACTGGACATGTTTGGTTTTGGGACTTGGACTCTGGAGTCTGCATCAAAAAGCTTCGACCCGCGACGACAGGGGTGGAAACGGTAGTCTGGTCTCCGGACGGAAAATGGGTGGCCGCTGGTGCGCGGTACAGCCAAGTATGGGTATGCGATGCTCAGGGACAGGAAAAATTTCGAATCGAGAACGATCACCGCCACGAGGCACTTCTGTTCTCAGCCGACAACAGATTCCTGGTGGTGCCTACCCGCGAAGGAATCGACGTCTGGGAGCTTGCCAAGCAACAGCGTCAGAGGACGATGGCGACCGATCCGTTGACGAACGTTCGCGCGATCTGTTGGGCTGGTCCGAACCATGAGTGGTTGATCGCCGGGGAGCGATTTTCCGAATCGTTGCTGGTCTTGGACTGGAAATCCGGCAAGAGACTTGGGTTGGTGCCGGTCAGTGCCGAGTACGCAAGTTCCTTGGCAACGTCGCATGATGGCCGATGGCTGGCGGCCGGTTATGCCAACGGGCATGTGCAAATCATCAGCTTGGCGAAATCCGCCGATGGCAGCGTCCACGGCGGCGTGCAACAGCAATTGATCGCACATCAGAAAACGAGGACACCGCCGGGTCAGGCTCGCACGACCGTCAGGTGGATGGATCGGTACCGATTCATCTCTGCCGGTAGCGACGGACAGGTCCAATCATGGGATCGGATCCGCATCAGCCCGTATCAGCAACTGGAGCCCCCCGAACCATTGAATTTGGCATATCTGCTGGACGACACGGAGTTGGTGTTTGTCTTTCACGGCACGCAACAACAAACCGGCGATCGGCCGATTCGCTTCGACAGCTTTGATCGGCAAAAAGCGATTGTGGGCGAACGGCTTGCGATGGACGTGCGTGCATTTTCCAAGCATTCAGCCCAGGGGCTGATCGCCATTGGTACTGAGCATGAAGTCGCAATCGTATCGCTTCATTCGGGCAAGGTGATTCGACGAATCGAATCGTCGCTCCGCCACCCCGTTTTCATGTCCCTCTCCCGCAATGGGGCGGCATTGGTGGCATCATCCGACAAGCAAATCTGTGTTTGGGCCACGTCGGACCAGTGGCAGTCGCATGAACTGCTACGAACGTGGGACCGGCGGATTCAGCAAATTCCGCTGGTCACAAACTCCGCTCAGACAATCATCGTGCCCAACGAGGAAAATGACGGAATCGTCGAACTGGACGTTCGCACGGGCCAAGTGCTACGCAGGCACGATATCGACATTAGCGAGGCGTTGAGCTTGAGCAATCAAGAAAGATTCTTAGCCGTAGCGACGGACTATGGTATCCGAGTCGTGGATCGAGACACCCATGAAATTTGTTTCGAGGTCGATGACCTATCCCAACCAAGATCTCTGGAGTTCTCGCCGGACGACCGTGTGCTCGTATCCGGCCATCTCAACCAAGCGGTCCATGCTTGGCACATTCCAACGCGCCAAGCGTTGGGAGTGATGTTTAAGCCGAAACAGGTCCGTGGGCGGCTGGAAGCCCTGCATTTTTCCGAGGATGCAAGACGCCTGATGATTTGGTACCGAGAGAGCGGGCATCTGCGTCCAACGATTCTCGGCCGTGGACCTCGATCGACTGTACGTACGTACCCGGAAGTGCGTTGAGACCTGAATTGTGTCCGTTTCTCGGACGAATTCCCCGCCGTTCTCGCATGTGTTCTATGGCCGCGCTTCGCTGAGGAGTGCGACGCTAAAGCTTCCGATTCGCTCCCGCCCTTGGAAATCCTTCCGTTCCCCAAAGAAGAATCCCAAACAAGAAGCATGATGTTTGCCACCCAAAAGAAGCTCAACGCGTCGACGATCCGTCAGAAGTCGCCAAATCGCCCGCCGACGGCTTACCGCAGGTCTTGAGACGCTGGAAGATCGCCGACTGCTGGCGGTGGTCAGTCACTGGACGGGCGACAACACGCCCAGCGACTCGGTGGGCAGCAACGACGCGACTTTCTACAACGGAACCACGTACACGGCGGGTCAGGTCGGCCAGGCGTTTCGGTTTGACGGCAACAATGATCGGGCGATCATCGCGGACGATCCCAGTCTCGCTCTGACCGGTTCGCTCTCGATCGAAGCCTGGGCGAATGCCGATTCGTACGCGACGAAGCACGGAATCATCTTGTTCCGGGGTGACGATCGCGACGGACTTGATCCCTATCAGCTGACAGTAACGTCCTCGGGTCAACTTCGTTTCGGCATCTCGGGCGGAGGAACCGATGGTGCCGGCGTCGCGGCTCCCATGCCTCTGGGCGAGTTCGTTCATGTCGTGGGAACGTTGGATGACGCGACGGGGGGCGATGACGGGATCCTAAAGTTTGACGCGACCACCGGCGCGTCGCTGGGCGAGTTCATCGCCAGCGGCGAAGGTGGTTTGGACAATCCGACACGCATGGCTTGGAGCCCGGACGGCAACTTCTACGTGTCCAGCACGGCCGCGAGCATCAATTCGGTTTTGCGGTACTTTCGCTCGGGTGCGTTCAAAGACACGTTTGTCCCGTCCGACGCAGTCGGCCTGGATGGCCCCACCGATCTCGTTTTCAATTCCGGATTGCTCTACGTCGGCAGCGCTCGGACCGCCTCAGTCCTCACCTACGACGCATCCACAGGCGACATCGTCGGAGCGGCAGTCTTGCCAGGCAGCGGTGGATTGAATACTTCAAACTCGCTCTTGTTTGACAACGAAGGCAACCTCTTGGTCAGTGGTCGTGCTAGTGGGCAAATTCACAAGTAAGGCGATGCGGGGACTGCCACCGTCAATGTGACCATCGATCCGGCAGGGCCGCCGCCGATCAGCGATGCGGATTTCGTCGCCCACTGGACCTTTGACGGTGTGACAACAGATTCGGCTCCTCAAGGAAATGTTAATGACAAAGGCACGCTGCAGGCCAACGCGCCGATCGCCACCGCCTTGGTGAAGACTTGGTCATATTCGCTGCATACCAAGCATTGGAGCATCACGGGTGGTTCACGATCACTGACTTTCGCTGAGTGAGAATATCGTTCCAGATGACGAGGCCGCTCAACTGACACGGAACCGCAATGTGCAGTCAGCCAGAAGAAACCGGCCGCCAGCGCAACGGGCTTAGCCGGCTTCGCAAGCTTAGCCTCAATCGTCGCCCTCGTCCGCGTCCTCATCTTCCTCGTCCTCATCGTCGTCATCGTCGTCGCCTTTCATCGCCATCTTCTTCGTCTCTGCTCCTCGATCTGCTCGATCGCGCTCATCACACGTTTCACATCGGGTTTGGCTCCACGAATGATGATCGTACCAAGCTCGGGAACGACCTCGATCTGGGTCTCCCCGATCTTGCGTTGCTGTTTCTCGTCCTTCACTTCTTCCGACGCCTCACTTTCCTCTTCGCCTTTGACCTCAATCTCCTCCTCTACCTCGATCCGCTGGGGCCGAGCTTGCGGTTGGAACGGACTTGGGCGGCGTCCGGAACCCGGCGGGAACCTGCCACTGCGGCTTGGCGGCAAACCGGAAGAGATCCAGTCCAGGTACTGCTCTTTGGTGATCGGCGGCTTTGCCTTGAAGTCGCGTGGATTCAGCCGCGCCAGTTCGCTATCTGAAATCACCCCGTCATCATTGGCGTCCGCCCTGTCGAACATTCCCGTCGCAAACCGGCGACGGATCTCGTCGGGCGAAGGGCGTGAGGAAACGCCGCTGCTCGGCCGACTATCGGGACGGCTGCTGGCCGAAGAGGTGCGAGAGGGCTGCCGCGAAGATGATTGAAATCGTGTGGTTTGGCCCGTGTCGGACGAATCCAAAACATCGGCGGCAACGACCAACTGAACCGCACGCCTCTGGTCGCCCGATTGACGTGACATCATTCGGCCGACCAGCTGCGCGTTGCCGTTCTTGATCTGCAACGTCGATTGATGCGACAGCTGCGACGTGCTCTCTGGCCGCTCGGAATCATCATCGCCGCCGCCAGGAGTCACGAACGATTTCGCGAAGTTGATGTCGATCACTACATATTCATCCACCACCTTGGTCTGCAACTTGATCAAGGTTCCGATGCTTGCATTCGTGTACACTTTCGATTCTTGTCCGCTTCCCGTCCGCATCGAACCGGTTCGAAGTGACACCGTTTCGCCGACCTCAAGCATGGTCTGCTGTTCCTCCAGCACCGTCAGTTCGGCATGATTGACGATCGTTGCCTTGCCCTCGGTTGTGAATTCCTTGAGAGCCTTCATGACCTGGTCGCTGGGTCCAGAGAGTTGGCCGCGTTCGCCTGGATCAAGATTGCCGCTGGACTCGACCAACAGCACTTGCACTCGAATGGAGTGTCTCTTCGAATCCTCCCCATCCTCCGCCAGCAGATTCAGCGGCATCACCAGGCAGAGAAGCAACGAGCAGGTAGCGGGAAGACGGACGAGCATGTCAGTTCCTCGGTAAAAGATTTTAGTCACGGCAACTCCGTCAATTGTGCCTGAGACGGTGCTCCCCCTTCCACCGATTCGGCAAGAGTTCGGGCCATTTTGTCGGCGAAGCCACGTGAGCCTCGAATGTTTGGCACTGATGACCGAACATCGGTTGTCTCGATTTTGTCTGCTCTGAAGGCCTCGGCTGTCAAACAATCTTGTCGCGCAGGATCTCGATCGCGGCATTCCTACCACAGGCCCCCATGACGCCTCCGCCGGGATGACTGGCGGCGCCGCAAAGGTACAAACCACGGATGGGTGTTCGATGATCGGCCCAACCGGCAACCGGCCGCATCATATGAAGCTGATCCAAGTTCATCGCACCTTGGAAAATGTTTCCACCCGTCAGTCCGTAGGTTCTTTCAATATCAACAGGACTGAGGACTTGTCGGTGTTCAACTGCGTGGGAAACATTCGGTGCGTATTCCGCGAGCCTTTCCATACAGCGATCGGCAAACGACTCTTTGATGTTGTCCCACTGGAGTCCATCTTTCAGCCTGTAAGGCGCATATTGAACGAACATGGACATGATGTGTTTGCCCTCTGGGGCAATCGTCCGGTCCACGCTCGTGGGAATCGTGATTTCCAGGATGGGGTTCCTGCTGGGCTCGCCGTATTTGGCATCATCATAGGCTTTTTCGACTTCATCAAGTGTTTCGCCGATATGGATCGTGCCATTGTGTTGCGGAGCAATTCCCGTAGATGGCAAGCAAGAAAAATTGGGCGGCTCCGACAAAGCCAGATTGATTTTCGCCGTCGCGCTGCTGTAGTCGATTCGGTTGACGGCTTGCCGGAATGGAGTCGGCAAATCGTCGTCTTCGAGAAAACGATTGAACGTCAAATTGGCATCAACGCTGGAGGCGACAACCGAGCCGCTGAATTCTCGACCGTCAGCGAGCACGACGCCGCTGACCTGGTTGCCACGGACAAGGATGCGATCGACTTCGCATTCGGTCTCAATGGTCACGCCAAGTTGCCGACAAACCGTCGCGATGGAATCCGATAGTGCGCCCATTCCTCCCTGAACGTACCCCCAGACGCCACGCGCCCCGCCCGCGGTTCCCATCACATGGTGCAGCAACACGTAGGCGGTTCCCGGTTGCGAAATGGAAGCGAATGCCCCGATCACAGCGTCGGTTGCCAATGTGGTCTTGAGGACTTCGGTTTCGAACCAGCGTTCGAGGATCGGACGGGCGGCTGCGGTCAGGAGTTCGAGTCCTTCGGGAATCTGTTCGCCCATCGCGCCCAGTGCTTTGCGCAGTTGCCACCCTTTCTTTAAGTCTCTCAGTTTCTTCCCCAATCCGATTTTTCGCCAGCTGTTCGGCAGGGGTAGCAGATCAGGCGCGGACTGATTGAGCATCGGTTCCAAGTGAATCGCCACTTGCTCAAGCAGTCGTTCATAACGGACAAACGCTTCGGCGTCCCGGGCACTGAATTTGGCGATTTGTTCGGAGTTCTGTTTTTGGTTCGCGCCCAGGATCAAATGCCGGCCGTCACGCATGGGCGTGAAGGAAGACGGAACACGAGGTAGGATCACCAGACCGTTTTGTTTGAGCTTCAGCTCTGCGATGATCTCGGGTAACAGCAAGCTGACCACGTAAGCTGCAGTGGAGACCTTGTATCCCGGCCACAGTTCTTCAGTGACGCTGCAGCCACCCAGCATAGGTCGGCGTTCTAGCACGCATACGCGTTTGCCTTGCTTGGCCAGGTAGGCTGCCGCGATCAGTCCGTTGTGACCGCCGCCGATGATGATGCAATCGAAGCTGTTGGCTGTTGCTCAGACGGTTCATGCGTTTCCTTGCTTGCCTTCGTTTTGAAACTCAAAGCTGGTAATATATTCCCAACATACCTGCGCTCAACTCGCCGGCACCGAGGTCGAGGAAAGCTCCCCTTCGTCCAACGGGGGTTAGTCGCCGTTTGCTCCGCAAACGTTGCGTTTCAGACGCTACGATCGGCGGAGCGATCGGCGACAATCAAACATTGGTTCTTCCGCGAATTTAGTGGCCGAACCGCAACGATTGGGTGGCTGGTGGTCGAGCGTCAGCGAGCCCCCAGACGCGAGCCAATGGAATTCCGGGGGCTCGCTGACGCTCGACCGCCGGCCACCCCTTGAAAGCGAGTCTCAATCTGCCACGAAATCCCCGGACGAACCAACTATTCTGAGGTACCCGCTGACTGACAACCGACAGGTCACGAACTCGAACCGAAAATCTCATTAAAAAAGGAGCCCGCGAATGACGCGAATCAGCGCGAATCGCAGACTTCGATCCAAGCGTAATCGGTGGAACTCTTGCCGCAACGTGTTGCATTCAGGGAGTTTAATTCGCGTTGAATCGTGTCATTCGCGGGCCTAACAGCCTGTTGATTTTTGATCGTCGCCCGTCGCGCGATCGTAGCGTGCGAAAACGCAACGTTTACGGAGCAAACGGCGACTATCCCAGCCCTCGTTTCCAGAAGCCAACAGGCTGCTGATCCTTCTTTCGTCACGGCTTACCGGCCATGTCGTCGCTGCAATCCCGAAGATCCCTTTCCGTCTCGCCAAACGCAACAGCAAAGTCCCGAGATTGAAGTGGGCCAATGGAAACGGATGGCGGAGCTTGATCGCTTCACGAAAGTGTCCTCGCGGCGATTCGTACGGAACTACGCCAGATTGCAGGTGCGGCGCGCCTTGCGCTGACGGTTCTAACATTGATTCGTGATGGGCGCTCAAAACGAGCTCAGGCATCGTCGGTCGGCGATTGGTCCGGCAGGACCAACCTTTTCGCGACCCATGGGTAAAGAATGAATCCAATGGCAATCGTGATGCCAGTGGCGGCGGCTTGCCACGGATTTCCGATTCCATACAGCAAGGCCAGGCCCAAAGTCGCCACGATATAGATCAGCGATGGAATCCCAAGCAACGGCAGGCGGATTGGATTGCCTCGCAATCGCATCACCAGCAACATGCTGACCGTCAACGCCGAACAGACCGAAAGCGTGAGCCCGAGATAGCCGAGCAAGTCCTTGAGTGTTGCGAACGAGATGACCACGATCGCAAGTGCGGCTTGGAACCAAATCGCTTGAACGGGCGGGCGGTCCTCGAAGCGAAACCAACTCGGAAACAATCCGTCGTCCGCCATCTTGGCGTACACACGCGGGCCCGTCATCACCAGCGCCGAGACCGAAGTGAACAGCGAAACAACGATCACGATCCGGACAAACAACGAAAAACGATCGCCACCGATCGACTGTGCCGCGGTGGCTGCGACTTGTCCGATGTTTGCCCCATCCGTGATCGTCGAAAAAGGTGCGGCGAACACGAAGATCGCGTTCAAAATCACATAGATGGCTGTGACCAGCACGGTCCCGGCGATCATGGCGCGAGGTACGTTTCGCTTGGCGTCGGCAACCTCGCCGGCAACGTAAACGGCGGCATTGAAACCCGCGTAGCTGAAAGAAATGTAAACGAGTTGGTTCGCAAACGTCATCAGACTCAATGCCGCCGGCGGAAGTGACTCGCTGTCTTCCGCAGATGTGATACTCCAACTGCCAACCGTGCGAATGGCGAACAGAATGAACCCGGCGATCATGAACAGTTTTAACACCACGACAACGTCCTGCGTCCGTGCGGACGAGCGGACTCTGATCGAGTGCAACGCCGCAGCCAGCAACACCGCGAGAATCGCGAACGTATTTCCAGGCAAAGCCTGCACAGGTTCCATCATCAGCGGCGCCAGATACTCTTCCAGGCCGAGTGCAGCAGCCGCGATCGCGCCGGTGAAGCCGGCCAGCAGCGAGACCCAGCCGGCCATCAGACCTGCCAGCGGGTGCAGGGTCCGGGAAAGGAACAGATACTCCCCGCCCGATTCGGCGAATCGCGAGGCAAGGGACGCATATCCGATCGCCCCGCAAATCGCGATCAACCCGCCAACCATCCAGGCCGCAATGACTCGCTCCGGCGTTTCCAACGCGGCCAGCGTATAACCGCTGGTCGTGTAAACGCCCACACCAATCATGCTCGCCGCAACGATGGTGGTCGCTGATACGACACCGAGTGGACGTTTCTCTACGGACAACAGGATTCCCCGAATCGATGGCGGCTAGCGTTTGTCGGATGTGCGGAATTCGAGATAGTAGTTCTCGTCGAAACCCACGATTTCACGCTCCGCGACCAATTCAAATCCAGCCGCTTGAATCTCGTCAATGAACGTTTGTTTCCCGGCTCTGACATGTCCGAGCGTCCATTCTCGTGACACGCCGGGGATACGCTCAAAGTCAATCACGACCACGCGACCACCATCGACGAGAGCCCTGCGGATGGACTTCATTGTATCGTCGGGGTACTCGAAGTGATGGTAGACATCGCAAATGAACGCGACATCAACAGACTCCGGCGGCAAGCAGATCGAATCGTCATCACACATCACAGTCGTCACGTTTTCGACGGATCTCTGATCGAATAGTTCGACCAAGTGTTCAACGAAGCGGGGCGAAATCTCGACCGCGTATGTCCAGCCAGCGGCGCCAACCGCTGTGGACATTTGGAGGCTAAAGAACCCTGTTCCGGCGCCAACATCAGCGATCCGATCACCCGCTTTCAGATTCAGGTTTCGCATGATTTCTTCGCGTGCGCGATAAACTTCACGACTTTCGACCTCGAAACGCTCAATCCACTCTTGGACGTTCAACTCTGGATCGAGAAATCCGTCGTTGATCCCTGGCTTGACGCTTTGCTTTGTTGCGGGTGCTGTTTGCTCGACCGCCTCCTGCCCCACAGCGGCGGTAGCGGACGCGATTACAATCAGGAGTGCACAAATTCGGTTCATTTCAATCTCATTTATCAGCGATTATCGTTTTAGCTCAACGCGATCGACACTCAGAAACTCATTGTCCGACGCGTAGTCGTTCAGCGGATTGAATCCCAGGTAGTTCGCTTCTCTGTCGGCTGCCACCTGGCCCGTTCCGTGGTACGTGAATTCAATCTCCGAGGGTCTGCACGCGACCCAATTCGATAGGTGTCGGTGACGGTATCCAGTTCCAATCGTATCACGATGGGCTGGTCCAGTCGTGGTCTTGGAGACATCACAATAGGCGGAATCTCAGTTCCGCCACCACCAGCTTCCCCACGCAACGTGATTCGGTTCTCGTTGACGCGGCCGAAGATCATACGAGCCGTCACTCGCGGGACCACGGTACCGTGCATGAAGGTAAGCCGCAGCTGCTCATTCGGTTTCGGCCCGGCATACGCGGCTGAGTCGATCTTCACTTCAACAGCGACGCGTTGAAGATCCAGTCCTCTCAGATCAAGGATCGCTTGCATGGGTTGCATGGGAGAATCGCGGCGGATGTGAAAATTCCCCTGACCGTCGGTCTGCGAACCGGCAATGTCGCCCGACCATTGGTGATCCCCGATCCGCCGCGTTGCGGAGAGTTCGGTTCCCGCGGGATCGGCGAAATCCCACAGGCCAATCGTTCCGGAACCAATGGCAGCCGGCCGACCGCCACGGCGATAGTCTGCTACGCCAATCCAGTTTTCCGTGTGAGGGTCCCAGGCGATCGAGTGCGCAGAGCCTTGGACCTCTCGATTGAGAACTTGATGCCATTTCCGGCGAATCGGTCCATTCAGGCTAATAGTGTGGCGGCATGTACATCTTTTCTAGCTGCAGACGATCGGGAAACCATTGATGGTGCATTCGCGGCGCGGCCACGGCGTCAGACAGGTTCATGCCAAAGTCCAACGTATTCAGGATGACGCACAGCACGGTGCTGATGATCGTCCGTCCGCCTGGGCTGCCAGTGATCAGCACGACGCGGCCATCTTTTGCGACGATCGTGGGTGACTGTGAACTGAGCATCCGTTTTCCCGGTGCGATGAGATTCGCCTCCGTTCCGATGCGACCCTCGCGATTCGTCTCGCCCGGAAACCAATTGAAGTCTCCCATCTCGTTGTTCAACACGAAACCGGCGCCGCGAACAACGATTCGTGATCCCCAACTCGCCTCCAACGTGTACGTGTTGCTGACGGCCATGCCGTCGCCATCGATGACCGAAAAGTGAGTCGTGTCGGGGCTCTCCTCGGTTAGCTCGATTTCCGCTGCCAATTCCTCGCTTTTCGTCGCATGCCGAAGATCGATCCCGGCCGCCAGCTTCGTGGCGTAAGCTTTGCTGGTCAGATGCGGCCGGGATCTCGACAAAATCGGGATCACCAAGGTGCTTGGCGCGGTCCGCGAATGCGCGGCGGAGGGCTTCGGCGATCAGATGCACGTTCAGCGGGTCATAGCGATCTCGGCCTGAAAGCTCATAGTTCTCCAAAATGTTCAAGGCTTCGATCACGCAGGTTCCGCCTGAGGCAGGTGGCGGAGCTCCAATGATCGTGTAACCGCGATAACTGCCCTGCAAGGCCGGTCGAATCTTGGCAGAGTAACTGCGCAGATCCTCGAGTGAGATCAGGCCGTCACCCCGCTGCATCTCTTCGACCATCAGCTTGGCAACGCGACCGGTATAAAAGGCGTCGGGACCACGATCGGCAATTTCAGTCAACGTTTGCGACAGGTCTGGAAGCACGAGTTGGTCGCCCGCTTGCCACGGCCCGCCGCCCGCTTTGCCATAGACGCGGCGGAGCTCGGCGTACTTCTCGTCCGACTGGACCTCCTTCCGCGTGAGGACTGCATTGAGCGACTCGGCGAGCGGCTCAGTGACAGGTACGCCTTCGGCGGCCAGTTTCGCCGCCGGCATCACAACCTCTTTCCAGGGCAGTTTGCCGTAACGGGCATGCGCAGCAGCGAGGCCGCGCACGGTGCCTGGAACACCGACCGCTTTCTGCGTGTAGGTCGTGTCCTGTTTGGAAAACGACCTCGCGTTCATCGTCAGCGGTGCGGTTTCCCGATAGTCGATACAGACTGGTTCCTTGCCATCGGCAGGCCGCACGATCATGAACCCACCGCCGCCGATGTTGCCCGCATCGGGCCAAGAGACGGCCAGCGCGAATGCGGTCGCGACGGCAGCGTCCACGGCTGTGCCGCCTTGCGTCAGCATGTCGCGACCGATCAGGCTGGCAACCTCCGAATCGCTGACCACCATCCCCGCATCACCGCGGTCAGTTTGCACTGTTCGAGCATCAGCGGCGTGCGTTTGATTTCCCGGATACCGCAATCAAGGCCAGGCAAAGACAAGACACCAAGGACCTCAAAGGACTCATTTCCCGCCTCGCTCCTGAAGATCTCGTCAGCGACCTCGATATCCAGTTCGCGTGCATCGATGTCCCGCTATGTCCCTGTGTGTTCTGCTGGCAGCATGGAAGTCTGCATACTGCGATTCTGGTGTTGGGACTCTATAGTACTACGCCATCAGATAGAGGAAAGCACTATCCGCTTTCTTCCTGGTGGCGTCATCTTCGACGAATCGGCGGATCACGTAATAGCCATACAGCGTTTTGATGCGGTGAGTCAGCCGGGCTTCGTCCCTTTTTAGCATCCCTTGCCAGTAGACGGGATCACGCGGATCGCAATTGGCTTGGACAACCTCCCCCAATTCACTACTCACGTCCGGTAATGTACGCCACAAGCGAATATGTTGGTGATGCGCGGGCAGTGCCTCTTGGGCGACCTCCTGGTAACCGTATCGGGCAAGTTCGCTGATGGCAGCGGCGTGGTTAATGATGTGCCACAAACCGCCAAATCCTTGCTTCTTGATCGAAGCCGTGGCGATTAGCTCAGCGATGGTGACGTCCATCATCGATTGGATTGACTCGTACATCGGAAAGTCGTCTTCGCTGGCAAGTTGGACCTGATTTCCATTGAGCCAGCCTTTGGCTTTGCCATAGTAACCTCGACCCGCGTGCGCGTTGTTGAAGCCTTCGGTCAGTTTGCGAATACCGGTCACGATCTGCGGCGTGGCGTAATCGCTGTGGTCGTGCAGCGCGCGAACAGCAATCGAAGCGAAAATGACATTGTGGCCCGATTGCCGTGTCTGGCCGACATTCTTTTGAAGGGCAGTCACAATCGATGGGATCAGATCTTCGTTGGATGCTTCCTCCGCGAACGGCTCGAACAATTCAGTTGGCGTGACTCCCGCCTTCTTGGCGTTGAACCAGATCGCTTCCTCGCCGGCAATCACCCGATCGAGCTCAGCTGTGATGCCCGCGAAGACTTCGTCGGGAAGATCATTTTGGTCTTCGCCAAAGAAGTAACCCGCCGCGACGGCGGCCCCCAAGTGACCGGCCATCGTCCCCGCTTTGTGAGCGTTGGCCAATCCACAGATGCCTTGGTAAAGGTAGCCGAAATCAATCATAGGTTCTTCCGATTTCTTGTGGAAACTTTCCCCTGACGCTCGACCACCAGCGACCCACTCACAGCGGATCGCCTCCAATCACCCAATGTAGCGTCTTTGCAATAACGATTGACGTCACATGATCGGTGGGATCGGCGGATACTCTTCAGGCTCCTCGAGAGGCTTGTCCTTCTTGGACGGCATTCGGATGGTCGTTACCGGACATCTGGCGTTCCGAACGACATACTCGGCGACGCTCCCCAGCACCAAGTGAACGATGCCACTATGCCCGTGAGTCCCCATGACGATCTGATCGCACTGTCGATCTTGAGCCAGCCAGCAGATGACTTCGCCCGCAAGGCCTCGGTGGGTGATGTATTCAACTTGAACGCCAGGCGAACTTGGCTTGATCGCTCTGAGTTTCTCATTCGTTTCTTCGTCAACTCGATTGAGATCGCCACCCGATCCCCAGAAATCGGTCACACCGAGGGCATGCACAATCAGCAATTCGGCTCCCGTGGCGACCGCCAGACGTTCGGCATACTCGAAGGCCGCCACCGAAGCGGGTGAAAAATCAGTTGCGAACAGAACGCGGTGAATCCGCTCCGACGTCGGCGTGGACATAGTAATGCTCCATGGAACAGGTGAATTCTCGGTTTGAGCTCGTTGCCAAAAGCCCCAGACGCAATACCGTTCGCTTTTCGGCCTCGATCCGGCGCGATTGTTTAACGGCAAGCCGCAGGCGACTGTTAAGGGCGGACACAGTCGCCTGCGGCTTGCCGTTAAACAAAAAGTGGACGGTATTGAGCCCCAGAGTAGCAACGGTTGTGCCAAACCGGTTATCCAGCGTTGACAGCCGTTTGGTTTCACGCCGGCCAGCCTGAATCACGCGAACTGTGCCCATGTGCACACCGCAGCGACCACAGTTGCATCCAATCAACACCGTACAATCGGTGGCGTGGACCGTCGAAAACGCACCTACTCTTATCCAGTGAGCGACTCGCGATGAAACAACACTTGGGGTCGCTACTGGAGGAAATCCAGGAGCTCGAGAAACGTGTCTTGGAAAAGATCCAACACACGACCGAGGAGCTGTCATATGAGATCAAGGATGGGAAAGCCGTCTTTGCATTGGAAGTGCGTCGGCGGCACAAGGCACTGGTCACGCGAATTTGGCGATATCTTGGCGAATCGTCTTTTTTGACGGTTGTGACCGCTCCGGTGATCTATTCCATTCTGATTCCCAACGTTGCTTTTGGATCTGCTCGTCAGTCTGTACCAGTGGATCTGTTTTCCGATTTATCGAATCCCACGTGTTCGACGCCGCGAATTCGTGGTGATGGACAGGCATCGGCTCGGCTACCTGAATTACATCGAGAAGATCAACTGCGTCTATTGTGGCTACGTCAATGGTGTATTCGCGTTCGTTCGCGAGGTCGGCTCACGCACCGAGCAGTATTGGTGTCCAATCAAACATGCTCGTCGCGTGAAAGGTTGTCACGCGCGGCAGTGCCTGTTCTGCGAGTACGGCGACGCAGAGGGTTTTCGACGCGACTTTGATGAATTGAGGCAGCAATTCACAGACATCAAGTAGTCGATTCGAAAGCTCGCTATCGTATGGACCGCCGTGACCTGCAACTTGGACGCAAAGCATGAACTTGGCATACCGCAACAGACTGACCGTACCGGCTGCGATTCTGATTGTGATTTTCGTCGGCCTGGCCGCTCGATGGATCGCCCAGCCGGTTTGGAGTGAACATTTCTCTGTGGTCAGCGGTCCGGAAGACGGCCTGGAAATCGTCAAGACGAAGGAAATTGCCGGCGCCGTTGATGAATTGCGACAGCAAATTGTCAGCGAACACCTGTCGACGGCAAGTTCGCTGATCGAGACGCAACAGGGTGACGATGTTCGATCGGTCCGCGTCACGGTGGGCAGGCATTTTGGGATTTGGTCCATCCTGCCCGCGCTGATCACACTCGGATTCTGCATTTCGTTTCGCGAGCCACTTCCGGCACTGGTGTTGGGCATCACCGTCGGTGCGTTCATTCTGGGGCGATACGATTTGACTGACGAAGTTTTTTTGCCGGGGTTGGCCTCCACGCGAAGCGCAGGAATCGTGCTGCTTTATCTCTGGTTGCTGGGCGGACTGCTGGGGATTTGGTCACGCACGGGTGCGGCAATTGCCTTCGCCGATTGGACCTGCCGAAATTTTGTGCGCGGTCCACGGACCGCGAAACTCGTGGCTTGGTTTCTCGGCGTGCTGTTCTTTCAAGGCGGAACCGTTAGCACCGTGCTGGTCGGAACGACGGTCCGTCCCATCACCGATGCAAATCGAATCAGCCAGGAAGAGCTCAGCTACATCGTCGATTCGACAGCATCGCCGATCGCGTCGTTGATTGCGTTCAATGCTTGGCCCGGCTATGTGCAGTCTTTGATCTTCGTACCCGGAATTGCCTACCTGGCGACGGAGTCGGATCGCGTCGGTTTCTTTTTCAAGTGCGCGCCGCTCAGCTTCTATAGCATCTTTGCGGTCTTGGGAACATTTCTGCTGGCGATCGACAAGGCTCCTGTCTTGGGACGGCGATTTCGGGACGCGATTGCTCGTGCGCGATCCAGTGAGGAAACCGAGACCGTCACCACGACGGGAGACACAGAGAGTGCGCCGGGTGCCGATCCGACCTATCAATCTCATCCACTGGAGTTTGTGATTCCGCTGGTCGCGTTGATCGCGATCGCCGTCGGCACCGGCTTTCTCGTCGGCAGTCCTCAAGTGCGGTGGGCGTTCGCGGCCGCAATGACGATCGCCGGCGCGACGGCAATCTGCCGCGGCATGAGTTTGACATCGTTGGTCGAGGGAATCGGCGAGGGCTTGACGGAGTGTCACGGTTGCTTCAGTGATCCTTGTCCTGGCTGTCGTATTGGGCGGCATCACGACAGAGCTTGGTGGTGGACTTTATCTCTCTTCGGCGATCGGCGACAACATCCCCAGCTTGGCGTTCCCTGCGACGTTGTTTGTATTGACATCGATCATCGCGTTTGCCACGGGAACAAGTTGGGGCACCTATGCGATCGCCTTTCCCCTGACGATGCCGCTCGCGATCGCGGTTGCAAGTACCTTGCCGGCCGACGCGGGGCAGTGGTTTGTGATGATCTGTTTCGCGGCAGTACTCAATGGAAGCGTATTCGGAGATCAATGCTCACCGATCTCCGACACGACGATCCTCAGTTCCCTGGTGTCCGGCTGTGATCTGATGCAACACGTTCGTACGCAGCTTGTTCCAGCGCTCGCGGCCGGTCTCCTTGCCATGGTCGCCTGGACGGCGTTAGCGGCGGCAGTGACGTAGCACCCTGAATTCAACTAGAATCGTCGAGCAGTCGAGCAAATGATCCGATGCATCTGGAGACGACGTAATGACAAACAATGTGAGCCGTCGAGGGTTCTTACATTACTCCATTCTTGGCGCGGCAGCCGCTGCGACCGGTTCGGCATTCGGGCAAGAGAAGCCGGACCAAGAAACGGCAGTTTGGCACGACGTCCGCGAGTGGGGCGTGGAGGGGAAAGGTTGGCCTGAGTCGGAGACTGAAAAATACTTTGACCGCCTTCCGAAACGAGCCAAGGGAGTCGTCCGTGATGCGGTTTGGAATCTTAGCCGACACTCGGCCGGCATGCTGACGCGATTTCGCAGCGACGCGACTGAGATTTGGGTCGACTACACGGTGACCTCGCCGAATCTAGCGATGCCCCACATGCCGGCCACCGGCGTCAGCGGAATCGACCTGTATGCCACCGATGACCAGGGCGAATCACGTTGGCTGGCGGTTTCCAAACCGACGTCGCAGACGGTCAAAACGAAAATGATCGCCGAGATCATTCCCGGAGAACGTGACTTCACGGCTTACTTGCCGCTGTACAACGGGACCGAGTCTCTAAAGATCGGTGTTCCCCAGGGTGCCAGTTTCGAGCCGATTGCCCCGCGGTCGGACAAGCCAATTCTTTTCTATGGGACGTCGATCACACACGGCGCATGTGCGTCACGCCCTGGCATGCCACACCCAGCCATCCTGGGTCGTCGGTTCCATCGCCCGGTAATCAATCTCGGCTTTTCGGGGAACGGCAAGATGGAGAAAGAAGTCGGCCAGTTCCTCTGCGAACTCGACCCCGTGGTTTACGTGATCGACTGCTTGCCCAACATGGTTGGCGGTGAAGTCGCCGATCGTGCCGAGCCGCTGGTGCGTCAGCTTCGCGAGGCTCGACCCGACACGCCGATTCTGTTGGTCGAGGACCGGACTTACGCCAACGCGCCGTTCATTCTCAGCAAGCAGACGCGGCACGAAGAGGCTCGCGGCGCATTGCGCCAGGCTTACAAAAAGCTGACGAAAGCGGGATTCAAGCAGCTTGGGTATGTGGAGGGCGAGTCGCTGCTGGGTAACGACCGAGACGACACGACCGACGGATCTCACCCCAACGACCTCGGCTTTTTCCGCCAGGCCAACGCACTCGAACCGGCGCTCAGGGAATTGGGAGCTTGAACCGATCTGCATTGGCGAAGACTGGGAGGACGTCTCCTCGGGCGATTCGTCAATCGTGATCACAGGGCAAGATGGAAATGCCATGGCCGGCAGTTACTCCGTCGCTGACGCAAGTACGAGAAGAGCATCTTGAACCTTCGCACTCAACGACCGCATCAATCTCCGTCGACAAGGCGTTTCGCGTTGCCATAGGTGATCGCACTGAGTTGTTCCTCGGTCAACGGAGACTCGTCTAGCTTAAGGATCGCTGATTCGAGATTGAACAAAGGCAAGTGCGAACCGAAATGAATTCGTTCGAGCGGAATGGTTTTGAGAAGTTGACTGAGGCCGCCGATCCCTTCCAGCATCGAAATTTCCACATGCACATTGCCGGCCTTGACAATTCTCCCAAGCGTCGGCTGCATCACGACGCGCAGAGCATTGACCAATATGAAACGCAGGTTTGGCACTTCTTGCAACACCGCTGGTAGAGGTTCAACGTCGACATCTTCGACCTGCATCAAATGATGTTGGACCCGAGTGTCGTCCATGCACACGGCAAGTTGCACAATCAGACCGCGCTGTTGTGCATCCTCTAGAAGTTGCTTTAGTCGAGGATCATCGATCGCGTATCCGTGAAAGTTCGGATGCAGCCGAATGCCGGGCATCCGATAATCTTCGTGACAGCGTCGCAGGTCTTCTTGCCAATCCGGGAGTGTCGGATTCACCGTACCCAGAGGGATCAGCACGTTCTTATGCCGACCGCAGTCCTCGAAAAGACGCTTGTTGACTCCGCCGACATCGCGGTGGAACAGGCCATCCAGGCTGCCGGCCCAAGCCTGCGCGACGTTCCACTTCTTCAACCGCGCGACCAGTGCGTCGAGTTCATCGCATGGCGTGCGGCGAAATGGCCAGCGAGATAAATTGACGTTCGTGTCGATGATCATGACGCCAAGCCTTTCGCTTTCATCACCGGCATCAGAATCCTTTTCAAGTTGCCCGCGAGGATCAGCGTTTTGTCTGCTTCAGAAATGTCGGCACCGATGACTTTGGCCAACTGAGACGCGAAGCTGCGTCCGGTAATGTCGCTACCGTAAATGACTCGCTCGGCTCCCAGTTCTCGAACCGCCATTTCCAGCATCCCGGCCGTTGGATCGCTTCCGCAAATTTCGCAGAAGACGTTCTCGCTACCGCGAATCGCCCGTATTCCTTGTTCCCAATCATTCCCCGTGTGCGCCGCGATGAAGGTGGCCTTGGGATGCCGGTCTGCGAGTTCGGAGAGATCCGACGGGCTCGATTCACCCATCCTGTTTCCCAGTGTGCGTCGGTAAACATGCTGCAAAATGGGAACACCGAGTTGTGTCGCTCGGCTGACAATGGCGTCGGCGTTGGCATGATTGCAGCGCACGGCGATCCATAGTTTGACGCCGACCATCGGGCCTTTTTCGACGCAGCGTTCCAGCTCAACAAGACTCGCGTGAACGTGCTTCGGGTTCAAATAGACGAACCCGAGAATGCGGCCGTCGCCATGTTCAACCGCGCGAACTACGTCGTCATTGTCTTGTCGTAGGTCGCGGGGCGTCGGATCGGCGTTGAATTTCAGTCCCATGCAAATCATCAGCTTTTGCACGTTCATTCGATCTGCATGCGTCAAGATTTGATCAACGCGTTGCTCGGGAGTCCCAGGCAGACCGGTGAAGTGCCCATGTGCATCCCAAATCTCGAAGTTTTCTGTAGCCTTTCCCACCGCTCCGCTGCCCAAGGCCGCTTGGCTTTCTCCCAACAGCGCCGACATCGTGGCGACTGCAGTCGTCGTGGCCAATAGCGTCCGTCTTGTGATCGGAACGTTTGATTTCGTCATGGAATTCACTCCAACTCACGGATGCGATCTCGATTATTTGGGTTGACGCAAGAATCGACTCAAGCCCTGCAGATCGTCCGTGTTGATCAAGTCAGCTCCCGCGTCCCGTAGTGCACGCCAGACTTCGGGCCGATCGGGCGTCGCCCAGAATCGAACGCGCCGGTCTTTTTGGTGAGCCTGTTCAATGACGCGCTCGAGTTTCTCACGATCAGCTTTCGGCATCTCGCCATCGCCGCGCCAACGAAAATGTTGCCCCCAATTGTCGCTGATCAACGGCAACAAGTGGGCTGGCTGATCGCTTTCGAGATCTGACAAGCGACCGTCGATGCCGACGTACCTTGGCGAATCGGCTGCGATGATGTCCGTGGCGCGGTTGCCGCTGACGATGGCGGTCACCGCACGCTCATGCAATTGACCATTTTCAACAGATGAAAAAACGTCGCTGTACTCGGCCAGTAGCTTGTCGAGCGCGCGGTAGGTGGTCTCGCCATCCGATTTGATGTCGATCAGCAGCGTCGCAACTTGGCCATCCCCATGAACGCTGCCGCCGTTTCTCTTGACACGCAGCCGAAGTGGATCGAGGTACAACGAGCGGAGTGTGCGTTCGGGCGACAACTCACGCCGTGTGTGTGCCACCAGCAGCTCGTCATCGACCAAATAGATGTCTGCCTCGACGCTGCAAAAGCCATTGTCGAGTGCATCGAGTAGTGGTCGGTCGTGCAAGTAATCATTGTGCGCGTGCGCACGCGGGCATGGTGCTCGACCCTCGGCCTGCAAATGACCACTGCTGCAGATACACAGCGCTGTCATGATTGCGAGTTTCCAGCCGCGAATGTTTCCGATCATCAAAATTCGTCCCCTTGGAGTATCCAGTCCATCATTGCGACAACCGATCCAGGATATTGCGTGTGATTTGCTCGACGATTGGATCGTTGCCGCGCAGCCCATGCGCCCAATCGGTCGTGCCGGCGGTGACCACGGTGCCGCCTCGCGTGTAGACGCCCAGCACGGCGTTTCCGATCCGGTCTTTTGGAAACCGATCGTACCAGTAGCAATCGCCCGGAGCCCACTGCGCTGGACAAGTGCCAAGAATCTCAAACGAGTTCGGCGTGCCATCTTTGCAGGTCGGTTTGGGAAGACCAGCGACCCACTCGATTTCACAGCCGTCGCATTCGTATCCGACGATCGTATCTTTGCCGCCGAACTGGCCGCCTTGTTTCAAGTCGGTACCGGCGAAAATCCAGTGATCGGGGCGATGGACCGTGAATGATCCGGGCCCCTCCATGAACTGACCGTGGCTGCGGTGGTAACCGCCCCATAAGAAGCCGACTCCGGTCAATTCGTTTTCAGGTCTGCCGATCAAGTGGTGGCTCCACGCGGTGCTGAGCAGTTTGGGATCGCCCGTGCGGTACAGCGGGTCAAGCACGAAAGCTTGTTTCCAACAGGTCAGCGCGCGCCCCGCGTCCTCGCTTCGTACCTGCCAACAACAGGTATTGCCGCTGAGGAAAGCAACGTTGCCGCCATCCGAGATGAACTTTTCCAAATGATCGCGCATCGGCGACGACCAGTATTCGTCGTGGCCAATACTCAACACCAATTTGTAGTGTTGAAGAATCTCAGGATGGAATTCCAAGTCGCTGTTGACTGCGTAATCGAGTGCGTACCCGTTGGACTCGGCCCACTGCACGAAGGGGGCTTCCCACTTTCCGAACTGCGATGCCTGCGGCCGATCAAATGAAACGCGGTGGCCTTGGATGCCGTCGCGGTCGTGGTACGAGTACAGACTGTGGCCGCCCCAATTGGTGTAGGCGTTATAGGTGTTGGTAGAAAGTTGCAGCAGAATTTTCGAATTCTTACCTGGTTCCGCTGAGCGGACCACGAAGAAAAGCGTGCCAGTTGCCTCACGCGTTTCACCGTCGGGCGAGTCGACTTGTCCATCGAGTTTGGCTTCGTAGTAACCGCTCTTCCAATTTTCCGGAATCTTCAAACTCAGTGCAGCCGGCCATCCACACCCGTCCGACGATGCTCTTGCCGGCACCGGATGAGTTTCGACCGGAACGTCGAGTCTTTGGAAGACCTGTTCGTTCTGCGCGCCGATCCGCGTGATGGTGATGGAGACTTTGCCGGTGTTGGCAGACAGATGCAGCCCAACTTCCTCGCCTGGGACAACGCTGAGGCGACCGGCGTATCCTTCGACCAGTGGCTCTTCGCCGTGCACAGGCGAGAGCACGCAAAACAGGAGGAGCAGTACGAGTACTCTAAGAGATGACGTCACGATCGAGACTCCTGGATACCGTTTCAGATACCGTTTCAGTGAATGTTCCACCGCTCTTGGGTTGTAAATTCTTGTCGTTCTTGTCGTGTGGGTAAAGCGTTTGCGTTTACTCCTCTCTTTATCCCGTAGGGATCGCAAGCTATTCGATCGTGACCGGAGGTGCGCTGCGCGACCTCCGGCTAATGGCTGAAAACCGCTTCGCGGTAAGCATTTCGACGGCCTCAATTGTAAAACTCATTCAGCAATGCGGGTAAAGACAAGCTAGAGAGCGACAGCGATGCAGCAAAATGAATGGGCGACGTGCGTGCCGTCAGAGCAAACGCCATTGCCTAACTGGTACGATACACTTGCTAACCAATCCGATGATCTGAAACAGGGCTCATCCCGTCCATTCTTCGCGGAGTCGCAATCATCGCCGACAAAACACTTCCATTGTGCAATCACCAATTTTCCCGGCCAAGATTCGAGGTTACGAGGGACCAGAAATAGCCGGATTTACTCGATCGAATCAGAGATCTGGCTCTACAGGATCGACGTGGGTGTGTAGAATCAGCAGTCGCTGAAGAATCCCACCTCTGCACGATCCAGCCGTGCCACCCTGCCATCGCCGGTTCACGTTCCGGTTCCACCGCAATGCCGCTGCTTTTAACCTTTCACGATTTTGAGCGTTTGACGGCCCGAGGTCGTCTGCTGTGGATCGTTGCTTACTTCGGTGCGGTCAGCCTTGCAACATCATCCGCGGTCACACGGGCGGAAGAAAACCCGGCTGAAGAGACGAAAGCCTCCGAAAGTCGGTTCGCCAGCGTCGTCGTTCCGTTTCTCAAACAGCACTGCATCGATTGCCACGGTGGCGATGAGGCGGAGGCAGACTTTTCGCTAGACGAGTATCAGCAGTCAGCCAACATTCAAACCGATTACGAGCAGTGGGAACGAGTCCGGCTGATGCTGACCGAACGTCAGATGCCGCCCCCGGATGAACCGCAGCCGTCTCAGGCAGAAGTGCAAGCCTGCATCGAAGCGATCGATGCCGAAATGGACTCCTTTGATTGCCAGGCTTCGCAACATCCGGGACGCGTCACCATTCGGCGGCTCAATCGGATCGAATACAACAACACGATTCGTGATTTGATTGGAATCGATCTGCAATTGGCGAACGACTTTCCGTCGGACGACGTTGGCAATGGGTTCGACAACATGGGCGATGTGTTGACGATATCACCGATCTTACTTGAAAAGTATGTCGCGGCGGCCGAACAAATCGCCGAGCAGGCGTTTGCAGACGAGGCTGCTCGAAAACGCATCGTGGTTTACGAAGCGGAATCGGACGACGAAAAAATCGAGATGGCTCGTCGCAACATCCGCGAATTCGCATCGCGGGCCTATCGGCGACCAGTCTCGGAATCGGAGACAGACCGATTATTCGAGGTGATGAAGTTCGCCTGGGAACAGGGGAGCGAGGAAGACGAAATCTTCAAGACCGCAGTGACTGCCGTGCTTGCATCTCCTCAATTTCTGTTTCGTGTCGAACTTGATCCGGATCCCGAAGATGAAGATGGCATTCGCGAGCTCAACGATTTTGAGCTCGCGACGCGACTCTCCTATTTTCTTTGGAGCAGCATGCCGGACGAGCAACTCTTTGATTTGGCGAGAAAAGGCGAGCTGCGAAACCGCGATGTGCTGGTAGCCGAAGCGAAACGGATGTTGGCCGATCCGAAGGCGCACGCATTGGTCGATAACTTTGCCGGTCAGTGGCTGCAACTGCGGGACGTCGCGTTGCTAAACCCCGATCCCGACCAGTTCACTCAGTTTGACGACCAACTGCGGTTGGCGATGCGACGCGAGACTGAATTATTCTTTGAGTCGGTGATGCGTGATGATCGAAGTGTGCTCGATTTTCTCAATGCCGATTTTACCTTCGTCAACGATCGTCTGGCCCGCCATTACGGGATGCAGGATATCAAGGGGGATGAATTTCGCCGCGTTTCGCTCGGCCCGCAACGACGAGGCGTGTTGACTCATGCCAGCATCCTGATGTTGACGTCGAACCCAACACGCACATCGCCGGTTAAACGCGGCAAGTGGATTCTCGACAATTTCCTGGGCGAGTCACCGCCACCTCCCCCACCGAATGTTCCGACGTTGGAGGAGGAGGGGGAAACCTTCGGGTCGTTGCGAGAGCGAATGCAGCAGCACCGCAGCAACGAGTCGTGTGCGGTTTGCCATCGAAAAATGGACACTTTAGGCTTCGGCCTGGAGAACTTTGACGCGATCGGTGGCTGGCGCGACAAAGACGGGCGATTCGACATCGATCCTTCGGGTGCCCTGCCGGGTGGTCGACAATTTGCTGGTCCGGCCGAGCTGATGACTATTCTGGTTGATGAGAAGAAGACCGAATTCTGTCGCTGTTTGACAGAGAAAATGCTAACTTATGCGTTGGGTCGAGGGCTTGAGTCGTACGATCGATGTACGGTGAAAGAGATCGTCCAAGCGTTGCGTGAGAACGATTATCGATTCACGACCATCGTGACAGAAATCGTTGCCAGTGCCCCGTTCATGTTGCGAGAAGCCGCGAGCGAATGATGAATCCTAAACAGACTTTAGTGTCACGACGAACCGCATTGCGAGGCCTTGGTGTTTCGCTAGCGCTGCCTCTGCTGGATTCGATTGCACCCGGACTGGCGAGTGCCAGCAACACGGTGGCTTCGAGTCAACCAACGCGAATGGCGTTTATTTTCGTTCCCAACGGTGTGCATCTTCCCAACTGGACCCCGCGCACGGAGGGATTTGGATTCGAATTGCCGTACATTCTCCAGCCGTTGTCGCAGGTTCAGGATAGTCTGCTGGTGCTGAGCGGATTGACTCATGACAAGGGTCGGGCCAACGATGATGGCCCAGGCGATCATGCTCGCAGTGCTTCTGTGTTTCTGACCGGTGCACAGCCTCGCAAGACCGACGGTGCCAACATTCGTTCGGGCATTTCGGTCGATCAAATGGCGGCTCAGGCGATCGGTGATCAGACCAAATTTGCGTCGCTTGAACTTGGTTGCGAGCAAGGGCGTAATGCCGGTGGTTGTGATTCGGGTTACAGTTGCGCTTATTCAAACAATATCTCATGGGCATCAGAGACCACGCCCGTCGGCAAGGAAATCAATCCGCGGCTGGCGTTCGAGCGTTTGTTTGCGGCCGGCTCAACTCGCGAGATCGACGAAAGCCAAGGCCGCCGGGCCGCTTTGAAGAAAAGCATTTTGGATTTCATCAAAGACGATGCCAGCCAACTGCAATCGCGGTTGGGAAGAAGCGATGTTCGCAAATTGGACGAGTATCTGAGCGGAGTCCGCGAAATCGAACGACGGATCGAGCGGGCAGAGGTGGATGCGAAGCCCGAGCTCGTTGCCGAGGTCGATTATCCGCTCCCCGCGGGGACGCCGGACGACTACGGCGAGCATATCCGATTGTTGTGTGACATGATCGTGTTGGCGTTTCAAACTGACACGACGCGAATCGCATCGTTCATGTTCGCCAACGCGGGTAGCAACCGAGACTATCGCCAAATCGATGTGCCCGAGGGCCATCACGGCCTCTCCCATCATGGCGATGATCCCAAGAAGCTGGCGAAAATTAGCGAAATCAATCGATTTCATGTGACGCAACTGGCGTACTTGCTGGAACGCCTGCAATCGATTCCTGAGGGCGAAGGAACGTTGTTGGATCATTCGATGATTTGTTACGGCAGTGCATTGAGCGATGGCAACCGCCACAACAATGAGAACTTGCCCGTGCTGCTGGCCGGTCGCGGTGGAGGGACGATTGATCCCGGTCGTCACATTCGATACGAGCAAGAAACACCGATGTGCAACCTGTTCTTGTCGATGTTGGATCGAATAGGTGCACCGGCTGATTTCATTGGTGACAGCACTGGCCGACTCGGCGGACTGCAGGTTTGAGCCCCCGTTCTGAGTAGGCAACACATTTGCTGATGCGAAGACTATGTAATTGGGCAATCGCCCTTGCTTGCCTGATCTGGTTGCCTGCGTTGGCGATCGCGTCGGAGCGCGACCCGTCGGTGGTCGGGCAGTTGATTGAGCAGCTCGAAGATCCGGATTTGCAGACTCGTCGCGACGCCGTCTACGAGCTGGCCAAGTTAGGACCTGAGTCGGCCGCCGCTGTGCCGGCGCTGGTCAAGGGTCTAGCCGATCGTGATGACCAAATCTGGTTTCAATCGGCACTTGCGATCGCTCGCATCGGACCGCTGGCGCATGATGCAACCGCGGTGCTGATCGAGAACCTCAACGATTCCGATGACCAGAAACGATATCGTGCAGCCTATGCCCTGGGACAAATCGGTCCCGATGCGTTGCCCGCCTTACTGGAATCGCTACGGCACGATTCATCCAGGGTCCGAGAGGGTTCGGCGCGGGCGATCGGCTGGATCGAGGTCGCATCCGATGGTGTGGTTGCTGCGTTGATCGCGGCGCTTGGTGATGATGATGCCGACGTGCGGGCGCGTGTCGCGGAGGCGTTAGCGAATAAGTCAAAAGCGGCGGAGCCTTCGCTTGCCAGAGCGATATCCGGTGACTCTGACCGCGTGCGTGCGGCGGCGGCACTGGCGCTCAGCAAAATCTCCACTGAGTCGGCGGAGACGATCGAGGCTCTGGAGAGTGCGCTCGGAGATTCGGAAGCGGATACTCGTGCGGCGATTGTGATTGCTTTGGTGAAGTCGAACGCCGACCGCAGCGGGCTGCTGCCGGTAGTTGCCAGTGCTTTGGCCGATGAGAGTCCATTGGTTCGCGATGCGGGAATGGTGGGGCTGCAGAAGCTCGGATCCGCATCGACGCAGGTTCTGCCAGTTCTGACCGAGATGTTGCAAAGTGAGGATAAGCAGACGCGAGCCCTGGCGGCCAGCTCGATTGGAATGCTCGGCGGGGCGGCCGCTCCCGCATTGCCGGATTTGCTCGACGCTCTCGCAGCAACGGACGAGCATGCGCCGATCATTCGATCGATCGCCAAAATTGGTCCCGCCGCAGTGCCCACACTCTTGGAAGTATCGGGAGACGATCAATTGTTGGCCGACGCACTGGCTGCCATTGGACCCGGCGCGGTCGATGCATTGATCGATGCAACTGGCAGCCGCGATCCCCTCGTACGCCGACGCGCCGTTCGCGCTCTGGGCGGCATGGATCCGGTTCCGAACAAGGCTGTCGCGCTGATTACTGCTGCCCTGAGAGACGAGTCACCGCAGGTTCGGGCGGCGTCCGCTTGGTCACTTGGTAACGCCGGCACGGCCGACAAAGAAGCAATCTCAGCGCTGGCACTTGCAAGTGCCGACAGCAACGCAGAGATTCGCGCCAACGCTGTCTATGCGCTTGGTATGTTACCCGTTGATGACTCGACCCTGAAAGACATTCTCAATAGATCGCTACAGGACCCCGACGCGACCGTTCGAGCACGGGCGTTTGACGCGGTAGCCAGTGATCGCGCAATCGAACGCGGCATCGCAAAGGATCTGCTGGGGCTATTGATCGAAGCATTGGGTGACAGCGAAACGATGGTCCGAATGAGTGCCGCAGCAGCGATCGCCGCCGTTGGTGCCGATGCCAGCGACGCGGCGCCGGCATTGCGGACGCTGTTGGGGGATCCGGACGCCAACGTTCGATCGACGGCGGCCGAAGCGATCGGGCAGATCGGGGTAACGGACGCCGAAACGATTATCGCATTGAAGCGGCTTTTGAATGACACGGAGATGAAAGTGATTGGATCGTCACTGCAGACTTTACAGAAGATCGGCAAGCCAGCAGGTGACAGTGCCGCGGAGGTCACGGCATTGCTGACACACGAGTCAGCCGCATTGAGGTCTGCCGCGATTACGGCGCTTACCAGCATTTCGTCCGACCCCTCAGTCGTCGTGCCGCATCTGGTCAAGGTGCTCGGTGATGATCAGTGGGAGGTTCGGCGAGACGCGTCGGTCGCGCTGGGCAACATCGGTCCCGACGCGAAGTCAGCGGTGCCAGTTCTGTTCCGGATGCTCGACAGCGAAGACGATCGCGACGCCGCGCGTGGAGCATTGCGGGCGATTGATGACGCTGATGTCGACGCGGTGCCGATATTGCTGGAGGGACTTGAATCCGAAGACCGGCGACGTCGATACTACGCGGTATCGTTGCTGCGAAAGATCGGCCCGCCCGCGAAGGACGCACTGCCAGCCCTGAAGAGGATTCTCGAGGAGAGTGACAGTGGTCGCATGACGGACTTCTTGAAAAACGCGATCGAGAGTATCGAGAGCAATGGCGACGACGCGAAGGGCGAGACCAAGTAGCTTTACTGTTGCTTGCCCAGACAGAGCAAACTGCCGTCAAGCATGGTCACGACGATTCGACCGTCGCGATCGACCAACAATCCATCAGGCAGCGGCTTGCCATTGATTTCCTGCTGCCACAGTTTGCGGCCCCTTTCTTTCTCAAACGCGACGACGTACCACTGTGGTTGAGCGCGACTCTTTTGTTGTTGCTGGATCACGGCAACGATAGCGTTGGGGCAAGCTACCAACGAGACCGCCTCGAATTTGTTGGATTCGCCCAGATCCGATTGCCAACGCAGCGCACCAGCTGCGGCGAAGTCGTCCGCCAAGCCGCGACGGCCAGCTCGATCCGCCGGCATTGGTGGTGGGGGATCGGCCAGCTGTGCAGAAACTTTTTCCGCATCGGCGCAGGTCAGTTTTCCATGCAGGAAGTTAACCAAAACGACCGACGTGTCGTCCCAAGCCGGAGGGACGCCGCCATAGCAAAGCGTCATCGGCCGATTGTTTACCGTCAACGCGAAACTGCCTTTGGTCGACACATTTTCGGCGGCTGAGAAAAGAATGCGACCGCCGACGATTGGATGCTCGCCCAAGAACATGCCGCAGAATCTTCCGTTGTTGCTTTTGGGTTCACCTTGTGAGATCGGGCCCGCAGTGCACTCGCCCGAGGCGAGATCAAACGGGGCGGGCGACACCTGGTTGCCGCCGGCCAACAATAAGCGGTCGCCGTCAATTGTCATGTTGCCTTGAACGCTGACGCCTTTTCGCAATTCCGGGTTCAAATGCCCGGAAGAATTGTTTTGCCAACGCAGGTGGCCGGTCTTCGCATCCAAGGCATAGACGTACGTGCCATCGTGGTCGATGATTCCGGCCCCGCAATAGGCGACGCCATCTTTGACCACAACGCCCGAGTTGACTGGCCAAGTGGAATTCAAAGATCCGTAAACATGGATCAGTCGCTCGATCGGAGCCGCGGAATCGCCAAAGCAGTCGTCCCGTTGCGGCGTCGAGCGTATAGACATGTCCGTCACCCGAACCCACATAGATTCGGCCGTCGGCAACTGTCGGCGGCATGCGGATCGCCCCCGGTGTTTCGTATTGCCAGCGAAGTTGGCCGGTGCTCGCGTCAATGGCTCGCGTCTTGCCGTCAAAGCCGCTGACAAACACCAGCCCACCAGCGGCGATGGCGGGCGTTGGCGTATCGGCGAGGCCTGGCCGATACTGCCATTTTTCTGCGACCTTGCCGGCGATGTTCACGCGTGAACTGCTGCTGCGGTCGTTGTTGCCTCGATAGGTCGGCCAGTCGTGCTCGGACACATCGAAGTCCGCGGTGACGTGGGCGTCGGCGGCAGATTCGAGTCGCTCTTCGTCTTTGGCCACGAAGTCGAATGCAAAGTCACCGGCCGAACACTGGGCGATGCGACCGATCAACGACAAGTTACAGTCGCATTGCCAGGGACCGACGTACAGCAGGCCGTTGGCCGGCAGTGCACCGTCGTTGCAGGCTGGGCGGGCCGCACCGTCAACCATCACCTTTTGGGCGTCGCGATCATAGCGAAGTGTTCCCTCGCCGCGAACGAAGAACGAATCCGAGCAAGCGGTCAACCGAGTGCAGGCCCGTTTGCGAAACCCAAGATCCTCAAGCACGTCGCCGCTGACCGGATCGAGTGCGACGTGGTTCCCACCTTCGCCCACGCCCAAGATAACTTTGTCATCGACGTAGATTGCATTCGGATTGTTTGTGACCTTTTGCTTTGTCCAAAGCTGCTTTCCGTCGCTGGTCGAGACCGCAACGACGTTCATTCGGGTTTGCCCCTGCAGGATCAATGCCTGTGGCGTGGCCACGGCCATGCAGGCCGAACGAAAACCGGGTGTCGACGTTAGACCCTTGCCCGGTTCTTCGATCAGCGAAAGCGTTTTCTTGTCATCGTTCGTCCACAGGATGTCACCGGTGAGAGCATCCGCGGCACACAAATACTTGTCGGGGCAATAGAAGTAGACTTTCCCGTCACGCATCGACATCGCTCGACCGTCGATCGGTTGGTCATCCTCGGAGTGTGACCACAACACCTTCTTCTGGTTTAAGTCGTAGGCGACCAGGATCGATCCGAAACCCCAGGGCACACGCGGTTTCGCATAGTAACCTGTACTCAGATCTGCCCAACTCCAACCGCCGAATTCGCGATCTCCCTTTGTGGTCTCGACGCCCGAGTCTCGTTTTCCGGCCAGCATGTAGAGCACGCCGTTGTCGATCGCCATCCATTTCCAATCACCAAAAACTCCTGGAATCGAAATCTTCCCCTGCGTTTCACCCGTTTCTGGATCGAGCATCAATGCATGATCTTGCTCGATCATGTAGAAAGTGTCTGCCGTGGCAATGAACGCGGATCGATGAACTAAATAGCCTTCGGGCAAGTCACGCTCCCAAAGGATTGCACCGTTGTAGCCGTTGCGGGCAATCAGCCGATTCATGTTGTCCCATTCGCGGCGGTGATGGGCGATATGCCCGATCGCCAGAAACGTCCGTCCTGCCGCAGCGGTTGTGATGGATGGAATCGCGATGTAGTAGGGTTTGGCCATGAACTGCGTCATGTAAGGCGCTTTGATGATCGCGTCCTCCGAGACAGGATTGTTATCGGGACTGTGTTCCCAATGACTCCAATCCCCCGCACCATCGGATGCAGGAGATACGATCTCGACACTCGTTCCAGCTTCACTGCTGCTGACATCGAACCTCAGTCCCTCCGTGGCTCCATCGTTCCAGCCATCAAGTTTTTCCCTGGTCAGCGCGCTGGAGTCTCCGGACCAGTTGCCGACAAATGCGCGACCTGCGGGGCGTAAGACTCGGACAATTTCAGACAACGAATGTTTCTCAAGTGAATCGTTGGTGACATCGGGTACAACCAGGACGTCGATCATTCGACTGGCGTAGGGCAGCGGACTGGCAGGGCCGATATCGACAGCCAGCCGATCAATTCCCAGTCCAGCCTGATCGGCAAACGAGCGGATCTCGGCGGCAATCTTGGCATCCGGCTGGCGGCAATGAACCAACAACTCGCTGGAACGAGCCAGTTCCAACGGCAGCGTTGCGTCCCCACCAACAACGACACAAACGCCTCGCCGCGCACCGGTGTCCTGCAGAACACGGGCAGCCAACTTGGCTGACTTTGCGTGATCGCCAGACTCGTCGGCACAAGCATCGACGCTGATACCAACGCACAGCGGGATCATCACATATAGCCAGGCCATCAGTAGTGGTTTCTTGTCAGTCATGGGTCGGCTCGCTGAAAGGATCGAGGGTTTAACTTGCGGATTCGAATTCGGATGAGCGCCGGCGAGACAAGGCATACAGCATTGCCAAGGCAAGCACGATCGCCAGGCCGACTGCCATTGCCGTGGATCGGCTTGACGTAACGCTTGTGGTCGGAATCGGTGTGGCCGTTGGTTTGCCAGGCGGGATCGGAACAACCGTCGGTTCGCCCTCCACGTTGCTTGTGGCTTTTGCCGCCAGCATGTTTTGGACCTCCGTGTCGAGCTCGGACAAATCAAGTTCTTGATCCATCAGAATGACGCGTCGAATCGATCGCGTCGGACCAAATGAGCGGAATGTCGACGCCCATCGTCGGCAGCGGGCTCGAGCACGAGCAGGCTTGGCGAATCCGCGTGACTAACTTGTCGATGTTCGTCGCATCGATTTGGTCACCAACCAAAGGTGGCGACATCAGCTTGCCACGGCCGAAAGCCACGCACAACGTGTCAGGGCTGTCGGGGCGAATACCCATGAACCGGCACAGCAACCGTTCTGCAGGGTCGGTTCGGTCAACGGTGATCATCGACAACCCGATTCGTTCGTCGGCAATGCCGGCTTCGACAACGGACTTCAATCGCCCGGTGGCTGCCGATTCAGCATCTGCCTCGACCGGTGCCAAGACCAGGACGGCCACGTTCCGCGCCAGTTCCCTTGCCAGTTTTCGTCGAACTGGCGAATCAGCGATCGCGGCAAGCTCGTCGCCCGATGGTGCGGGCTCAAAGTGATCGATCACGAAGTTCTCGCCGATTCCGTTATCGCGCCCGACCAATACGGTGACCGGCAGATTCGGAGGGGCCGATGGAATCCCGATCGATTGCCAATTCGTCTCCGGATCGTCGGCGTTGATACGCACGATTTCCAAATTGAACGCCCCGTCCGTTGTCTCCATCCACTGATTCAATCGTTGCTCGATCAACTCGGCCGAATCGTCCGACGTATCGGCGATGATGCACAATTTGTGAACGTCGCGGACGGTGCGGAAAGCCGAGTCGCGGACACGAATTTCGCACGCGAAGACGGACGATAATGCAAAGCAAGCCGCGGCAAACGTCAGCAGGCAGGGTACGGCGATGGGTCACAAACGCTCCCAGTCGGTGGCAGCAGTTGGTTGGATTCCAAGCGTGAATCATACCATGCCGAATGAGGAGGTCGCTGCAGTTTTTAGGTCGCGAACCCCTGTCGCCTTTGCTTGCGGAAAAGTTTCAATTCGTCGTCGCGGCTGCCCTCTTGCGGCGGTTATTCGCCTTGGGTTTCTTTGGCGGGTAAGGAACTCCGTTGATGTAGTTCAGTCGATCGTCAATGTCGCCCCCTTGGCTGACGGGGTGGAAATCGGATCGTTTGACGGGGTACCGATCGGCAAAGAAGTCGCGAAACCAAACCGTTGAATTCAAGGCTTCCGTTGCCACGACGGGATTGTCGGTCGTGTTGACGATCTCGGTCAAAACGGTTTGTGGATTGATCTCGTCGATCAGACCCAGGAACTCCGCCGCTCGGATGCGGACCGTCATCGAGTCATCTTGCAGCAATGGCCGGGCGTCTGCGGCGAGCAAGGCTGCGTGTTTTCCCAACGCCGTGCAATCCATCGCGGCCCAATAACGAATCATCGGGTTGTCGGACCTGAGCGCCTGGCGAATCCGTGGAATCGCATCATCGATTGGCAATAGCACCAGATCAGCGGTATCGACCAGTTCCGCGATTTCCGCCTTGTGTGCCTGTCCGAACGCGACGGGATTGTCCATCGCGTTCTCCGTTAGAAAGCTCTCGGGGTAAAAGCTTAAGTCGGGAAGTTGCTTCACGATCTGTTGTAACCGCGCACGCAGACCCCGCAGCACTTCCGCGTACTTGGGATCGCCCGCCAGATTGTTCACCTGATGAGGATCGGTTTGGCAATCGTATAAATGCTCGACCGACTTTGGCTGGTAAAACTGTTTTTGTGCACCGCTCAGCTTGTTTGCGTTGAACAAGTCTCGCCACTCAACGTAGGCAAGACTCTTGTACCGATAATTGTTGTTCAGGCCGTCGGGTAGGTAGGGTTGGTAGTTGCGGATGTACTGGTACTTTCCCTTGCGAATCGAACGAATCAAGTCGTACTTCTCGTCGAATCGATCGGCGTAGCCAAATGACTCGTCGCGCGCATCGACTTCCTCCAACGAGATTCCTTGGCCCAGGAAAGGTTTGCCGTCGACTTGCGTGGGAACTTCCACACCAGCCAGGTGGAGCGTGGTTGGGCCAAAGTCGATGAAGCTGACAAAGCCATCCAAGCGTTGCCCCTGTTTGGCATCGACCAGATGGGTGAAGTTCTTGGGAACACGAACAACCAGCGGGACATGTAGACCCGACTCGTAGATATAGCCTTTGCCCCGCGGCAGGACTCCACCGTGGTCACCGAAGTAAAAAATGAACGTGTCTTCGAGTAGTCCGTCCGCTTCCAGTTTCGCCACGGTCTCTCCCACGATGTCGTCGATCAGCTTCATGCGGTCCAGATAGCGAGCGTGTGTGTAGCGAAAGATCGGAGTATCGGGATGATAGTCAGCCAGCTTCACCGACGCAGGATCGGTGGTGGTCTTTTCGTTTTCAAACACGTCGCGGCCGAAATGTAGCGACCCCTCATGAGATTCAGGATGGGATTGCATGTGAAAGAACGGTTGGCTCTGGTCAGGCCGATTGCGCCATGACGCTTGTTGAGACGATTCGTCCCAGACTCCTGCACCTTCGATGGCGTTGTAATCTTTCTTGCTGTTGTTGGTCGTGTAGTAGCCCGCCTCACGAAGGTAGGCCGGGAACATTCGCAAACCTGCGGGCATCGCGGCCAGCTTGTAGCGGCGATGGAACTGAGTCCCAATTCGCGGCCCATAACATCCCGTCGCCAGGGTGGTTCTGGCGACCGAACAGACCGGTGCATTTGAGAAGGCGTGATCGAAGGTCAGACCGTGCGCGGCCAATGCTTCGATATTCGGAGCCTTCGCACCACCGGGAAAGAAGTGCTCGAGGTAATGGATCGAGTTGTCTTCGGAAACGATCCAAACGACGTTGGGCCGGTCGGCCGAGCGGGCGATCGACGTCAAGGCTAATGCCGCCACGGCGGCCAGGATGGGGAATCTCATGCGTTTACCTCTTTCCAGACGACTCTGATCCCAAGCAACACGCACATCATAGGTGCTGTGTGGGCTCTTGGCAGGGATCTGTTGTCCGAAATGGCTTGCTGGTGGTCCAGCGACGGCATTGGAGAAAAGAAGGCAAAAAAAGAGCCGGCTCATTGCAGAGCCGGCTCGACATTGAAAACATGGAGTTTGCTTAAAAAACCCAGGCCCGGGCGTGCGAGGCGGACGCCCACCCAGGCACTGGGACTTCTGGCCCAGGCAAGAGCCGAGAAGTAATCAAGTGTTTCGAGTCTTCTTGCCTTGTCGGATTACACCTCCCGGTCGCCCCGCAGCCACGCCCGGTGGAACGCAGCTGCGAGACAACCAATCGTGTAATTAGGTACTGACACCAGCATTGGTCCAACTGGCGGCAACTGCATCGGTGGGATACGCGTGCATTCCATGCTCGGAAATATCCAACCCAACCGTTTCCTCTTCCAGAGTAACTCGCACGCCAAGTGTCAGCTTCAGAATGTAGAAGACAACGAACGAGAAGACGAAGGAGAAGGCACCAATCGCCAGCGTGCCGATCAACTGGGTCGTGACGTTATGTGCCGGATCAAAGGAGAAGATGCCAACAGCAACCGTCCCCCAGATTCCACAGACTCCGTGGACCGAGACGCGCCCACCGGATCGTCGATCTTGATCTTGTCAAAGACCAGGATCGCCAGAACACACCAGGACACCCGCGATCGCTCCAATGATGATCGATGCTCCTTCGCCGACCGTATCGGCACCTGCGGTGATACCAACCAATCCAGCCAGAATTCCATTCAACGCCATGGAAACATCCGGCTTCTTAATCACAAGCCAGGAGGTAAGGATCGATGAGACAGCGCCGGCACACGCTGCCAGGGATGTGGTTACGAACACGTACGAGACAGCTTTTGGATCCGCGGAGAGAGCCGAACCGCCATTGAAACCAAACCAACCAAACCATAGCAGGAAGACCCCGATGGCAGCCAAAGGCATGCTGTGTCCGGCGATCGGCGTGATCCCTGACGGCATGTACTTACCGGTTCGAGGGCCAAGAATGATGGCACAGGCCAAAGCTGCGAATCCGCCGAATGCGTGCACCACGCTCGAGCCAGCAAAGTCGTAGAAGCCCATTTGATCTAACCATCCGCCGCCCCATTTCCAACTCCCCGTAATCGGATACGCGAATCCAACCAACAGCGTTGCGAACAGCATGAAGACGGGAAGCTTCACTCGCTCTGCCACTGCTCCCGAGACGATCGTTGCTCCGGTCGCGGCAAACATCGCTTGGAAAATGAAGTCGCCCCACCAAGTGTAACCGGCGTTGTATTCGGCGGTCGTTATGCTGGCATCGTTTAACGATTGACCAAACCAACTACCCATGGCGAAGTAACCGTCCCAGTCGACGCCGGTACGTCACCCGGATACATCGCGTTGAAGCCCCAGACGGCGTAAAGCAGCACTCCGCTGCATACAATCCAGACGTTCTTGAAGATAATGTTGACCGTATTCTTCTGCTGCGTCAGACCCGCTTCAAGCGTCGTGAATCCGAGGTGCATGATGAACACAAGCGCGGCGGCAATACAGATCCACAAATTGTTGACTGTGAAAGTCGCATAGCCTTCCGAGGCAATGTATTCGTCCGAGGAATAGGCGCTTTCCGGACCAGACGAGTCGGCCGCGGGAGCCACCTCCGCCTCCTCCACGACAGCAGCCTCCTCCACGACGGCTACCGCCTCCTCCTGTGCAAAGGCGGCGGGCGAGGCAATCACGCCCAGGACCGTTGCCGCCAACAGAATCCAACCGGTGAGCACCGGTGCTCTCATCAATTTGAACATTTGAACCTTCTCGATAGATGGGTAACTCTTCGGAGCGGCCCCACTCCACTGCGGGACTTCACTCGTTCAGCGAGCCAAAATCGCTGCACCACACACTCCTGCCCGGGCCATCTTCAAATCGCTCGTGAGTTGATTGCGGTGCACAATCTTTAAGGTCGCGTCACTGAGAGGCATGCTGACAGCAATAGCCAGGCCAATGGGTTGGCAACAAGCCGCCACGCGTGTTGTAAATGCTTTCCATTAATGCACTTAAGGAATTTTGCATTTTGCCGATTAGGCAAGAAAACATGGCGGCACGAAATCCCCTTGCACATTCAACAGGCTCGTTTTGTTCGGTTGCCTGATTCGTGGGCGGCGGTTGTCCGCCATTTCCTCGCTGCCCAGAGTTGCCCGTTCGCGGTCTGAGCACACGCCCGAAAGTTCGTTTCTGACCGTAGAATGGTCGCCGGGCATTGGCCGATCAGCGACAAGACAGACACAATCGCCAGCCCATTCGCAGCCATCCAGAGAATGTCCGCCCACCCTCCGAAACGCAGAACAATTTGATGAGAAATCGCCGCCAGTTCCTGAAGCAATCCGCGATCGCGACGCCGTTGATTGTCAGTCCCTCTTTGTTTGCCGCCGATGCACCGAGCAATCGGATCAATGTTGGGTTCATCGGTACCGGCAACCAGGGCATGGGGCTGCTCAAGCGGTTTCTGGCCCGTGAGTTGGGAAACGTGCTGGCCGTATGCGACGTCAATCAGGGAAGCTTCGGCTACAAGGAACCGGAACATTTCTATGGACGCGAACCCGCGAAGGAGATGGTGGATGCCGACTCAACAAAGCGGCGAAAGAGTGGCAAGGCAGCAACGTGCGATGCCTACGCTGACTTTCGTGACGTCCTCAATCGTGATGATATTGATGCGGTCGTTGTGGTCGTGCCCGACCACTGGCACCGGACGATCACCGTGATGGCCGCCGAAGCGGGTAAAGATATTTACTGTGAAAAGCCGTTGACGTTTTCCGTTGCCGACGGGCGGGCGATGATTGACGCGGTTCGCAAGCATGACCGGATTCTACAAACGGGTAGCCACGAACGGTCCAATCCGGTCAGCCAGTTTGTTTGCGAAGCGGCCAAGGCAGGCAAGATCGGTCAGCTGAAAAAGATCGTGACCAAAGTTGGTTACAACAACAAAGTCGGACCCGGTCCCGGTTGGAAAGCCACTCCCGTGCCTGCCACGTTTGACTACAGATCGTGGCTGGGACCTGCTCCGCAGCAACCCTATCACGACGACCGATGTTTATATCGATTCCGATTTAACTATGACTATTCGGGCGGCCAGATCACCAACTTTGGTGCGCATTGCAATGACATGGCGCACTGGGGGATGGGGCTTGATACCGGTGGACCGTTGGAAGTCGAATGCCTCGAAGCAAAGTTCTTGCCGGAGGGAAGTCTATTCAATACGGCAACCGAAACGAGGTTCCGCTGTCTCTATGAGAATGGTGTGGAGTTGATCTGTGAGAGCGGACCTGAATCGGTTCAGACTCGCTTTGAAGGGACCGATGGTTGGCTGCAAACGGGGTACAAGGGAACCACGGCATCCGATCCAAGTCTGATCGCTGGTTGCCCGGAGAAGCCCACGGGAACCGGCGATCCACACTCGCGCATCTGGCCAATTTTATCGACTGCGTCAAGTCTCGCTCGCAACCACGAGCACCCGTCGAAGTCGGGCATGCGTCAGCGGTGCTGTGTCACGTTGCCAACGCAATGATTCGCCTGTTCCCCGAAACGGGCCCCGGTCAGATCGCCAAATGGGACTCCAAGAAAGAAGAGTTTATCGGCAACGACAGCAGCCAACCAAATGCTCGTTCGGGACGACCAACGCGATCCGTGGAGTTGACAACGCGGGGCTACTGGTGCGGAATCGACCAGTCCCCTGGTTTCGTCCATCATCTTCCCCAGGGAGGGCGAAGCCTCAAATCAGGTGGATGGTTGTGTGGTCGCCACGCTAACCTGCTGAGTCGTTGTCTGAGTGACTTGCTCTCATCGGCACCAACAAATCCGATCGTTTTTCTTGAACTGCCTTTTCGGTTTCGTACCGATAGCGACTTGCCTTGGCTTCTTGCGCGACCAGACGGTCATAGGTTTCCCCCGACATGACACGAGCCGACTTGGACAACAACTCCGGATCGTAGGTCAGACCCGGATGGTCTTGCGCGGTCGAATACTTTTCGATGGAAGGGTTTTCGCGAAGTAGCTGCGTCTCACGCTCGGCAATCTGCTCGTCTGCCATCCTCCGCGCAATACCCTTGGGGGCTTTCTTGCGAGCATTGCCGAATGGATCGTAATCATCATCAGCGGAGGTGACTTTGTCCCACCAACTTGGTTCACGGCCAAAGATGTTCGTGACGATTCGGTCGGCCCGATTGACCATGTACTTGGAAACGGCGCGGCTTCGCTTGAAGAATGATGTGGGCAACCAGGCGGAATCCCAGCCCGACTTTGATTTCTCGGCCATGTAGCGAATGTTCGCGATCAAATCGTAAAGCAGGCTCAGGCTGACCTCGTTTTCCTGCATCTGGCGATAGGTCACACCATAGTTCAAGGCTCGCTCGGCCAAGTAATTCAGCTTCGGCGTCAAAGCGCGGACGCCCGATCGCCCCCACGTCTTGGACTCACGAGCCACTCTTTGTTCGTTGAAGATGTCAACAAGGATCGAATCGACCAACTCGGTCCCGATTTCTTTCACTTCGGCGTCGGTCAAAGGCCGGTCGATGTACTTTTCCGAGAATCGCGGAAACGTGCGTTCGCTGACCAGGCGGATGAAGCGGTCGACCTTGTCCTCGAACTTCAACGCCAGAAAGATGCCGTGCTTGTTCGCTTTGCTGGTGATGAAGTCATTGTCAATTGCGTCGATGCCGTCGACTTCGTACAAGACAGCGGACCCCTTGGTCGAATCGAGCGTCCGTCGGACTTCCAGCGTCCCCACGTTCCGCCGACGAAAGAAGCCCCATGACGTGTCGGTGTCGCCTGTGTCGTATCGATGCACAATCACCCAGCGATGCAGCGGATCGTCCTTTTGCAGTTTCTCTTGCAGTTTGATCGCATGTCTTTCCAGCCACTGCTTGTTCGGCTGAAACAGAAACGTCCGTTTATCGATATCGAATTCGTGAACCGCACCGAGAGACACATCGGCGAAATCACGAGCATCGCCCGTCGCACCGCCGACGACTTGTTCAGCTCCGCGCGATGTACTTGTTCCACCGTTTGATCGCACGAAGAAACTCTTTCTGGTTCTGTCAGGGCGCTTGGCGACTTGACGTCATCGATGGGAATCAACGAAGTTTGCAGCATCCCTTCGCCCCCCTTGCGTGAGTCACCGACGATGTAAAAGTTGATGTCGTAGTCGGCCGCTGCCCTGAGAAACTGACTCTTGGCAAGTTGCTCGAAGGCGACCGTGGTGCCGTTAGGTGCCTGGTAGTAGTTGTTGGGAACGATGATGGTCATTCCCTCCCACTGCTGCAGCAGCGACTTGTCGAGCTCCACGGCTCGGACCAAATCGAGGAATCCGTAGTACGACACATCCCAAACATCCAAGCCACTGCCGAAGTAATCGGCGAGCTGAGTCCACTTGTCGATGTCGTTCACCGTGGTTTTTTGGTTCGCAATCAGCAGGAACCGCGAACCCGCCTGCCGCAAGTAGCGTTCGGAAACGCGAATGAACGTTTTTCGATAATCGACGCATCGATAGCTCTCGTGTTGGTCGCTCGATTTGGGTCGCTGCAGCTCGAGGTCAACGCCGATTTCAAATCCTTGATAGGGGACCACTTCGGATGCTTCTTTGATTCCGATCCGCGTTTCGATCACACAGGTGTCGCCCGGGCGAAGCTCTTGGAGAGGTTTTTGAAACGGCGACTGCCGGATATCGTGTGGCGCGTTGGCGGTATCGAAGAACGCGAGGTGTTTGTGATCGATATCACCGCCCAACAATCGCAGGCTCGACCGTACCGCGCGGTACAAGTACTTCTGGTCGAACGTTTCTTGAGAGACGTTGGTGACTCCCCAAATGACTCGCGTCGACTCGCCCGGTGCGAGACTATTGAGCGAAGTGATCGCCATCAATTCGATTGGGAAGCGAACATCGATGTCCTCGCTGTTCTCGAATTGTCGAAACGGGCGTCCGATGCCACTTTCCATCCTGGCCTGTGGGTTGACCGGATGTCTCAAATGAAACGGTCGTTTGCGAGGTTCGTCGACGACGTAGTCACCCAAGCGGACGCGCAGACCGTGCTCCGTGAAGGTGTAGGTCTCGCCCGGCTGTAGCGATCGATGCATGACCAAATCGACTTCGTCGTACAGCAGCCAGCGATCGCACTCCAGGAAGATCCGAATGGTGTAGTTGTTTGGCGTCGGCATCCCGCCCACGTTTCGGACGACGATTTTGTCAACCGAGATCAAACTATCGGGCTCAAGGATGCTGTATTCGCGAGCAACGTCAAACGTGATCAGTTGCAGATCGTAGGGCGATGCGTATTCGGTTTGCTGGCCGCGATCGCCGACAACAATGATGCGAAGCTGTCCAACGCGACCCGGTTGTCCGTCTCTGGCGCGATACGCCGATGATGCACCGTCACGCCCACGTCGACCGTTGCTGCCGCCCGGGTTGGATCGAAAGACAGTCCGCGTTTGTCGCTTCCCTTGCCCGTCGGTGTAGGACTGCGTTTCCGTCCAGTGGTAGCTGCTGCCGCCGCGTCCACCTTTCCCTCCACTACCGCCACGCCCGCCTTCGCCTGCGAACCCGATGTCACCGCCGACCAGGTTGCCCTTGACCAGCATCAACAGACCCAGATCGCGATCTGCCCACTGCTAGCGTCACGTTGCCGCCGTCACCGCCGCAGGCACCGTCGGTCGGATTGCCCGCGTTGCCACCGTTGCCGCCTGGCCCACCATTGGTTCCCCACGAGTAACGTGTCGCATCACGTCCACGAGTACCGGTGCTGCCGGGTTGCCCATCACCACCTCGTCCACCGTCGCCCCCTTTGCCACCGGCAGCATGAATGAACACGTACCCAGACTCGCCGATCGCAACGTCGTCGCCAACGCTTCCACGGATCGAAAGCACGTTGCTGTCGCGATGCTCTCGGGCGTAAGCCAGTTGCAATTGCAGGTCGCCTGCGTGCTGACCATCATTAGCACGGGTCGCATCCCCGCCGCGTCGACCATGAGCTCCCGGAGTGCGGGACGGCGTCACAAAGCTTTGGCCATCCCTGCCGTTGCTTCCGCGCGTTCCGCTAACGTCGATTTGCTGGATCACGTCCATTTCGCCATCGGACGCGAAACATCCGGCATCACTGACGTGCGGAGTGAACGATGTGGGGCTCAAACGCTGGGACAAGGGGAGTGGCCTTTCGACGATGGACAAATCCTCAGCCATTGATTGTATCTGCTGTTCGAAAGCAACGGGCCCGCTACTGAGGTGTGCCGTAACTCTCGATCAGTGACTCGGGCACACGTTGGAGCGTTCCCGTGCGATCGATCACGGCCAGTGTGACGGTCGCATCGACGAGCTTTTCGTCGGTCTGAGTTTCACCGACCCGCGTGATCGTGTACTCGTGGATAATCTTAGCGGCGGTGACGCGATCGATACGCGTGTGGATCCGAATCAGATCATCGTACTTGGCGGGCTTGCGGTACCGGCAATCGACGCGGACGACCACGACCAATTGTCCTGCTGCTTCCATTTCACGATAGCAGCCGCCGGATGCACGCAGCAGTTCCGTGCGTCCGATCTCGAAATACCGCAAGTAGTTCGAGTGATGGACGAAACCCATTGGATCGACCTCGTCGTAGCGAACCCGCAGTTCGACGGTGTGTTCTCGCATGTATGCCTTAATGATTGTGGGTTAAACTTTGCGCGGAGGGAGAGGTGACGGCCAATTAGCGTGCACTGTCGTAAAACAGGTATTTCAACCTGCGTTGTTTGAATGCGGCGAGTTCGGATTGATACGCAGCCCGTATCGCCTCGACAGATTCACCGCGGAGTATGCCAGCGGCCGTCTGCTTGCTCGACAGCAATCGGTTGAGCGACGTTGTGTCCCAGTCGTCGCGATAAAGACTTCGAAGGGCCACCGCAACGGTCAGCCCCGTGCGCAACGGATCGAAGGCTTCGCGGTGTGTCACGATTGAGTTCACACCTCCACATGCTTCTCCCTCGTACTTGCTCGACTCGGGCGTGAAGCGAATGGGCACGAACCTGACTCCCGGTAATCCGCTAGCGTTTAACTCTCGCGCCAGCGTAACCGCGTCGATCCACGGCGCACCGACGAGCTCGAACGGTGTGTCGGTGCCACGTCCAACCGAAAGATTGGTGGTCTCCAGCAGTCCGATCCCCGGATAAAGAATGGCTTGAGTCAGATTGCGCATATTGGGTGACGGATTGACCCACAACAGTCCTGTTGCATCGTACATCATGGACCGCCGCCAACCTTCCATGCGAACCACGGTCAGGTCCAAATCGAGCTTCAACTCGTCGCGAAACATCATGGCCAGCTCGCCGGTTGTCATCCCATGCCGCACAGCGATCCGATGGAAGCCGACAAACGACTCGCTACCTTCGTCCAACACCGGGCCCTGCACGACCGTGCCGCCGATCGGATTGGGACGATCGAGCACGACGAAGCGAACCCCATGTTCGGCGGCGGCACGCATCGCGCCACCCATCGTGGAAATGTACGTATAGAATCGGGTACCGATGTCTTGAATGTCAAACACCAGCACATCGATTCCGCTCAGGCTCTCGGCTGTCGGCGTGCGCGTCTTGCCATACAAGCTAAAAATCTGCAGTCCTGTCGTGTCGTCACGTGCATCATTGATCTTCGCCTGATCAAGCCTGCCCGCAAGACCATGTTCGGGGCTGAATAACGCGACGAGTTCAACCTGGTTCGATTCGTGCATGACCTTGGCGATCGACTCGCCGTGACGATTGATGCCAGTATGGTTCGTGATCAAACCGACTCTTCCGCCGGAGAGCTGCGCAAATCTGTCGCGCTGAAGCACGTCGAAACCAGACAGGACGCCCTCGGGTTCGCTCGATGCGTCCTGAGAATGAGCACTTTTTCCGCAGGCCACGATGCAAATCAAGAAAAGTGCGGTTCGACGATTCAACATGTATTCCCCGTCGAGACGTCTCGATTGTCCGTGTCATCGCTGTCGCGTGGTGGCGTTGCCGGCAGAACGCAACTCGCCAGATATCCTACACAGCCGGTCGCCAGCGTGCCGATGATTGCGTACCAAGGCCAGGCGACTTTGGTGCCGAATTTGACATACGTTAACACGCCGATCGCGGCGGTCATGCCGATCAGCACTCCCGATTGATGGGCGCGTCGCGTGAACACTCCCAGAAAAAATACACCGAGCAGAATCCCTGCGGTGAAGCCGGCGATCGCCAGTGCATCGTTGACGACGCTGCGCGAGATGTAGCTCGCGCCGATGCCGACGCAAATCTGAACCAGTCCAAACAAGACAGTCAATCGCTGACTGATCCGCACCAGACGAGTCGCGGAAGACTCTTTGCCACGCCGCTGTTCCCAAGGCCGAAGAAAGTCGTTCACCGCCGCAGAGGCTGACGAGTTGAGCGAACTGGACAAGGTGGACATGGCTGCTGCGAACACGGCGGCCAGCGTGAATCCGATCAGCCCCACCGGAAGATAGTTAACAATGTAACTGGCAAAGACTTGATCATTGTGTTCGAACACCTTGGGCTGAACAAATGAGTAAAAGCCGGCCAACGCGATACCCAACAAGAGAAACAAAGCGAACTGCAGGAAAACGACAAAACCGCTGAGGACGAGTGCACGTGATGCGTCGCGCTGAGTCGGTGCAGAAAGATACCGCTGAACCATCATCTGATCTGTGCCGTGAGTTCCCAGTGACAATGCCGCGCCGCCAAGAAGTCCCGCCCAAAACGTGTACGCTTCCGTCCAAAACGCGAATTCGCCGGTCGATGCAATGCGAAAATCAAACATGCGAAACTTGCCGCTGGCTTGGCCGAATTCGATGAATCTCTGCAGTCCCCCAGGAAACGAGTTCACCAGAAGCACCAAAGCAATCACGCCACCGGTCATGTAGATCACGAACTGCAGGCAATCGCTCCAAATGACCGCTTTCATACCGCCAAAAAATGTGTAGACGATTGTGGCGATGCCGATTGCGATGATGCAGTACGATAGGTCAATGCCGAGCACCAGTTCCAACGCGATCCCGGCCAGGAATAGACGCAGACCATCACCCAAATTCCTGGCAATCAGAAACATCAACGAAGCCACTTGCTTGGTCGCGCCGCCGAATCGCTGATCCAGGACTTCATAGGCCGAAAATATCTTGCCGCGAAAATAGAGCGGCAGTAGCACCATGGCGACGATCACTCGGCCGCATACGAATCCGATCGCAAGCTGCAGGAACCTGAGATCGCCGCCGTCGGCAAACGCAATTCCAGGCACACTCAAAAAGGTCGCGGTACTTGTCTCGGTCGCGACGATCGAACCAAGAATTGCCCACCAAGGAAGGTCGCGACCACCCAACAGATAGTCCGACAAGTCCTTCTGTCCCCGCCCGATCCACAATCCGAACAAAACGACGGCCACCAAGTAGACGATCACAATCGTGGCGTCGATCGCGTGGATGGCCAAAATGAATCGCCCTTCAATGCCTGCCTGACCTGCTCATTTTCAACGCGTGGTTGTTCGTCGTGACCGCGTTGATGCGGTTGTCCCGCAAATACCCGATGAATCGGGTCACTGCGAACGAAAGGTACCGCTGTCCAGCTAGTGCTTTGTCAAAGCTTGATTTTGGGGTTGGCCGGGAAAAGGGGTCAGGTACCAAAAGCCGGAACGGCCCTTCGGGTGCTTCGCACTTTTGGTACCTGACCCCTTTTCCCGAAGCAAATTGAACCCTCATTCTTAGTCGTGACAAAGCACTAGAATGCAGATTGTGGATGAATGATGAATCAAGGACAACCAAGCAAGATCGATCATCTGACGACCGAGGCACGGAATCCTGCTTCCGCGGCCATCGATTCTCTTTCGGCGATCGAAATCGTGCGGTTGATGAACGATCAAGATGCCGAGATCGCGGCCGCTGTGGGGACGCAGGCCGAAGTGATCGCGAAAGCAGTTGAATTGATCGCCGAACGTATTCGCGACGGCGGCCGGTTGATATACATCGGAGCGGGGACGTCGGGACGCCTTGGCGTACTGGACGCCAGCGAATGCCCGCCGACTTTCAGCACTCCGCCGGAAATGGTCGTCGGCTTGATCGCCGGCGGCGAGCAGGCATTGACCCGGGCGATCGAAGGCGCCGAGGATTCTCCGGAGGGCGGCCAGCAGGATCTGATCGATGTTGGCCTCTGCTCCCAGGACGTCGTTGTCGGAATCGCCACCAGTGGGCGAACGCCCTATGTGATCGGCGGCCTGAAGTACGCCCGAGAAACAGGGGCGTTGGCAATCGGGTTTAGTTGCAACACGGATTGTGATCTCAGCGCGCACGCGGATCTGATGATCTCGCCGATCGTGGGCCCGGAGGTGATCAGCGGCTCGACTCGAATGAAGGCAGGTACGGCGACCAAGATGGTCTTGAACATGCTGACCACCGGTGCGATGGTCCGTTTGGGAAAGACCTATGGAAATCTGATGGTTGATTTGCGGGCAACCAACACGAAACTGACACTGCGCTCTCGCCGCATTGTTGCTGATGTGGTTGGCATCGATCCGTCCCAGGCTCAAGAGTTGCTCGACCGATGCGGTGGTGAAGTGAAGACAGCCATCGTCGCCCACCAGCGTGGCGTCGATCCAGATGTCGCTCGTCAGTTGCTTGACGCAGCCAAAGGACACTTACGCAAAGCCCTTGAAATCGTGGACACCGAGTGATGTCATCCGAGTTGGTCATCGGCGTCGATGGAGGCGGTTCTCATACGCGAGCCTGGGTTGCCCATCGCGACACGCCAAATGAAAACGGTGTGATCGGACGTGGACGCGGTGGCGTCTCGAACCCGCGAGTCGCCGGTGTGGCAGTGGCAGTGCACAGTATCGAGCGCGATACAGGCTGCGTTTGATGACGCGAAGACTCAGCGACGACGCGTCACCGCGGCATGCGTCGCCTTGGCGGGAGCCGACCGCGAAGCAGAGAGGGTTCAAATTCAGCAATGGGCCCAACGCGTTGAGTTGGCCGATCGAGTCCTGATCACCAATGACGCGTTGCCGATCCTGTACGCGGCAGACCCGAGCGGTGTTGGCATCGCTCTGGTATCGGGGACCGGATCATTCGCGTTGGGCCGTCACAATGACGGTACAACGATCCGCTGTGGTGGTTGGGGTCCGGTGTTTGGTGATGAAGGCAGCGGTTACGCCATCGCCTGTGACGCCTTGCGCGGCCGCTGCGAAGTCAGCCGACGGCCGTGGTCCGCAGACCTGCTTGCTCGAGCGATTCCTTTCACATTTTCAACTCAGCGCCGCGAGCGACTTGATTCCTGCAGTCTATTCGGACGAATTTGGTCGTGCGGAGATCGCTGAGCTAGCCCCAATTGCGTTCAGCGCAGCGGAGGAAGGGGATTCTGTTGCCGATCAGATCGTGCACGCCGCCGCCGACCAGCTGGCCCAATGCGTTAGCACGATCGCGACAAGACTAAGTTTTTGCAGCGGCGAATTCGTCCTTTCGCTGTCCGGCAGCGTACTGCTGAATCAACCGAAGTTCCGTGACCGCGTGCGTGGCGAGCTAACGAAACGATCATCCGGGCCTGGGACCGTGGTGCTGGTTCGGGATCCCGTCGTCGGCGCAGTTGTGCTTGCGGCCCTGCAATAACGTGATATCGCTCCGACAAGTCCATGGAGGCAACGGCGCGGTCTACCTTTGTCGCTGACTCTCTCTCTTCCTGTTATCGCTGCAGCCCGATCGAGAGGCTGATCCCGTCGAAGCCGAGAAAGGTTAACGTTGGCGCGCCGGCTGCGGTCCAGAGTTGCGTTTCGTATCCGCCACGGAAAAACAGGTCGCCAAAATGCTCGGTCGGATGCGTCCACTCGACGCCCGCGGATAACTCGAAGATGCCGGAAACTTCGTCGGCGTCGTCCAGCACGACGAAAGGCGGAGTTGTCGCGGTGGCGGCGTGACATCACCGAAGACACCGCGCGTCAGCGTCTTGTCACCGTACAGCAGTGAACCCCGAGCTGACCCAAACACAGACAGCCGCGAAGAGGCCAATGACTTCCTCCCTTCGGCTCCGACCGTCAGGCCACCCCCTTCAAACTTGCGATCCCAGTTCAGCAAACCGATCGGTACCGCACCGCTGGTGACGGCCGAATGGAAGTGCTGCTTCATCGATGCGTAACGAAAACCGCCACTCACCAACAGCTCAACAGTCGAGAAACTCTTTCGCATGGCTCCCTCAATGTCGACGGTATGCACCTCCAGGCCGCTGGCGACGCTCAGGATATCTCCCGGCGCGACGGTAGAAATCGCTGCCGGATAGATCACCGAGACCGAAGTGGCACCGGGAAACGTTGTGGGCGTCGCAGCTCAACGTCAGCGAATCGGCGTTGTGATCGTATTGCCAGTAACTTGCGCGAACCCCCATGCCGTTTTCGCCGAAGTATCCCAACCAGACTCGCGGTGTGAGATCATAGTCGAACGAGAATGGCACGAGGTTCAGCGTGCCAGTCGCTACATCGACGACGGTGGCTTGGAAAGACTCCTTCATCTGCGGCTTAGCAAAGAAAAAGGAGTATCCGGCCTCCAATCCGCACGATCGACCGCAGTTTGTCGAACACGACGACTTGCATTTTTGAGAACAACAAACCGTCGATCGCAAGCTCGTCAGTTCTGACTCCAGTTGCATCATTCGCAATTCGAGGGAATCCTGGGCGGAAGGCACAAGACTGGACACAACGTCTTGCGAGGTGGCCGATTCTCCCCCCGCTAGCAGTGCGGCCAGCACCAATGCCAAAACTGTGGCTACATTCGATTTGAACACGATCCGTCTCACAAATTGCTGGGTTAAACCGGCTTGGCGACATCATCGCGCGCCGACGTATTGTTCGGTTCGGATCATGACAGGTGGAAAATCAAAGAAATCGGGCACAACCGTCAAACTTTGACACGGACAAATTGACTCCTCGTGACTCTTGGTGGCCGATCCGCAAGAAGCGGGTGGCTGGTGGTCGAGCGTCAGCGAGCCCCCAGCAGCGCGCCAATGGAATTCCGGGGGCTCGCTGACGCTCGACCACCGACCACCCCGTGAATGCAACTCTCAATCTGCCACCAAGACTCCAGAAGAACCAAACAAACTGACGTGGTTTTAACACTCCGGCTACATGTTGCGGCGGAATCGACTTTGCCTCCTCAGTCTCGCCGATCGCTCGATGCGTAGACGAGCATTGCGGGAAAGATCAGCAGGTCGCCGATCAACGCCGTGCCCAAAGTCAACGCGCTCAAACAGGCAAACATACGCACACCCGGCAGCGGACTTGTCATCATCGCTCCGAACCCAGCCACCAAGATCAAGGTTGTCACCACCAGTGCCGGACCAACATGCCGAATCGTGCGTCGAATCGCGGTGTTCGCATCACACCCAAATTTGCGAGCCGCGCGATAACGAATCAGCACGTGCATGGTGTCATCAACGGCCAATCCAAGACAAAGCGAGAACGTGATCGCTGATGTGATTTGCAGCGGATAACCCAACAGCGTCAATCCGGCTGCCGACGCCAGGAGTGGCAATGCGTTTGGAATCACACTCAATACGCCGACTTTGAGTGAGCGAAACGTCACTGCGAACACGAAAAAGATCAGGACGGCGGCGATCGCCAGGCTACGTGCCAGATCCAAGATGATCGCATTCATGTTGCGTGATGCAGCAACCACTGTCCCTGTCACAGTGAATCCGAATCCAGGGAACTGTTCGGCGAGCTTTCGTAATTGTGAGTCAATCCGCGCGACTCGTTGGTTAAGGGCTGCGGCGCCGTCATTGGGAACCCGCGCGCTAACCACCAGACAACGCTCGGTCGTGTTGAGTAAGGACCGCCGCATCGCCGCCGGCGCGCTTTGAAACCGCTGGTAGCGTTTGGCGACCGTGTTCCCCGGCACGGCAGCCAGTACATTCAATACGGAAAAAGGCGCATCGAAGTCTGCGGCATCACGCAAGACGATTTGTGTCTTTGATGTGGCTTCGGCGATTCGCCTGTCGGGAAACTCCAGTTCCTCCGGCCACTCAATGACAACGTAGGCGACTAACGCACCTCCTAATTTTTCGTCGGCACGCAGCATCGCCATTGTCGACGAAGAATCATCTGGAATGGCTTCGGTCCAGATGATGTCGGGATGCTGTGAAATCGCCGGCCCGATCAATGCCGCGCAAAGAAACAGCCCGCAGGTGGTTGTCAGGCCGGGACGCCGCAGCGTCGGCGCAACGATCCGCTCGATCCACCATGTGAATGTGTCTCGCTCCGCTCGTCCGCCAACGATGTAACGAGTTGGCACATATTGCAGGATTGTCGGCAATACCAAAACGTCAGAGAGCACGACCAAGGTTGTTCCCAGAGCCGCCCACAAGCCAAAGTTCTGGACGCTGTCGGTGCGAGACAACGCCAAGGACCCGAACCCAATCATCGTGGTCAGCGCTGTTAACAGGCATGCAGGGCCAATTCGAATCAACATTCGATAAACGCAATGCTGCCTCGAACTTCCACGCAGCAAATGTCGCTGACCATCCAGCAGCAGATGGACCGCATCGGTCAAACCAATGACAAACACCAGATTCGGAAGCGCCGACGTCAACCCGCCCACGGCCTCGCCACACCACCCCATCAAACCAAAGGTCCAGATCGCACCAATGGTTGGCGCGGTGACGACGACGAGGACCGGGCCGATCGCGCGAAACAGCAGCAGTGCAACGAGGAACGAAATGACCGCGGCCGCAATGCAACTGATCACCATGGCCCGTTGCAACGTCATCAACACGTCGGCGCGAACGGCGGGGTGACCGGCAAGCAAGACTCTCGCTCCCGTAGACTCCTCGTAGTCTCGCGCGTATTGGTGGGTGGGAGTCACGACGGACTCGATCGTTGACACGGGCAATGATCCCCCCGCGATTCGCGCCCACAGCACCGCCATCGTACCGTCGGACGAAATCAGCTGGTTTGCGGCAATCGGGTGACGAGCCAACTGCAAGCGGAGCAGATTCGGCTGGTAGCCGCGGGGTGGATCGAGTGGAATCAGCGGCGCGAGCGTGTGACCTGGTTGTCGCAAATCGAAGATACTGGAAACGTGTTCAACCTCAGGAAGCGCGCGGATTCGATCTCGCAATTCTCGCATTGCTTGCAGTTGATCCCATTCCAACAGTCGCTTACTTTCGACCATCACAACCAGGTCGTTGTCGTCGGGGCCGAATACAGATTTCAGTCGAGCGAGATCCCTGGATGCTTGATTGTCGGATGTGATCGTTGCGTTGGGTTGAATGTCGAATCCAAGTCGCGTAAGCCCAGATCCCAGCACCAGCGTGACCAAAATGGCAATCGTGGCACAAGCCTTGGGGTGTGCCGTTACGAATCGTGTCCATTGCCGCATCAAAGCGAAAAGCCGTGTTGAATCTTGTCGTGGCGAGCCCCCAAGAACCGACAGAGCAGCTCCAATGGAAGTATCCCAGTCCTGGCGTGTCGCGTCGAGCGGCATCAAGAGCCACAAATTGACCCGATCATGGTGAGCCTGGGTAGATACAATGGTTCCGGGAAATCGCACACGATATATCGGGCGCGGTCCTGCTTCCCGTACTGAGCAGCAGCGGTGACATTGACTCTTAGTGGTCAAACCGTAATGAGTGGGTGGCTGGTGGTCGAGCGTCAGCGAGCCCCCAGCAGCGAGCCAATGGAATTCCGGGGGCTCGCTGACGCTCGACCGCCGGCCACACCGTGAATGCAATTCTCAATCTGCCACCAACTCGGAAAGCAGGTATAACATTAGGCAGAGCATCCGTCGATCGAAATCGCCAGCTTTCGCCTGACACCCACCACCAAAATCGTCCTCTCTCGGATCCCGCCATGAAAGCCCCACAGCTTTGCATTCTCCCGATGATCATCTTCGCTTTGGCAACGTCTGCTGCCGCGGCTGATTGGTCGGCCTACCTGAATGGAAATCACCGCGCGGGATTCACGCAGTCGGCGATCGAAACACCGTTGCAGCTGGCATGGACCTACAAGGCGCCGACGAAACCGATGATGGCATGGTCGGGACCACGCAACGCACCGATCGAAGGACACGAGATGCGTCACCGCGTCGACTTTGATGACGCGATGCAAGTGGTCATGTCAGGCGGACTGGCTTACTTCGGCAGTACCGTTGACCATCGCCTGCACTGTGTCGAAGCCGAAACCGGAAAGCCCGTCTGGAGTTTCTATACCGAAGGCCCAATTCGGCTGGCACCGACCCTGGCTCACGGCAATGTCTACTTCGGTTCGGATGATGGCTTCGTTTATTGTCTCGACGCCAGCGATGGAAAAGTCGTCTGGAAGATGCGTGTCGGACCAAAAGACGACCGGTTGCTCTCGCGCGGCGAAATGATTTCACGATGGCCGGTACGAACGGGTGTGCTGATTGATGGCGAAACGGCGTACTTTGGTGCCGGCGTGTTTCCTCATGAAACGGTCTACCTGTGTGCCGTGAATGCCAAAGACGGAACCGTGATTTGGCGGAACGACACGATCAGCGAGCAAGACGCCGGACGCAACGATCTTTCGCCGCAAGGTTATTTGCTCTGCAGCGACAACAACTCTGTACGTGCCCTCGGGACGATCGTTGCCGGTCGCCATTTCCAAACAGACCGGCGAGATCGTTTTTCAACGACAGCACTCGTGGCGCACCGATGCCGGCGGCGTCGTCGGCGGCACCAAAGCGTTGTTGGGTGACGGACAAGTCTACTGCGGGCGGTCCGCATCACTTTTTGGCGATGGATGAAAAGACCGGCGATGTCGGTGCGTCTTGGATCGATGGTCGACAGATGGTGTTGGCGGGCGAGTTGGCTTACCTGATGGATGGCGAGAAGATCTATTGCGTCAATCGAGCCGAACATGCCAAAGCGAGCCAGGAAAAACAAAAGTGGTTCCTGAAGGCACGCGGTTTTGCCGGCGATCCGAAAAAGCTCGCCGAAGCAAAGCGGAAAATGGAGAAGTATGCGACGGATCGGCATTATTTGGGAGTACTGCAAGCGACTTTGATGACGTGTTGATCGCCACCGAGAACCTCGTGATCGCGGGCGGCATGAACCAATTGGTCGCCCTCGATCGCAGCAGCGGTCAAAAAATTTGGGAGGAAACGGTCACCGGCAATGTTCGCGGACTAGCGCTGCCGACAACGTGTTGACCGTCAGCACCGACGAAGGCCATATCTATGCTTTTCATCATGAGCATCCGGTGACTCACCGAATGTCTGGCCAGAGCCCTATGTGGCACCCTTTCCCGCAGGACGGGTTGACCGATTTTTATCAGTCGGCCGCCAAGGAAATTCTCGATCGCAGCGGCCACAAATCGGGTTACTGCCTGGTGCTGGGTAGCGAACAAGGACGCTTGGCTTACGAACTTGCTCAGCAGAGTGAGTTGACCGTCATCGGCGTTGAGCCTGATGCAGCCAAGGCGGCCGAATCGCGGCAGGCACTCGAGCGAGCCGGCGTCCATGCGACTCGTGTCACGATCGTCAATGCTCCGCTTGATCAGCTGCCGTTTTCCAATTACTTCGCCACGCTGATCGTTTCCGACTCGCTGTTGCTAGGCGGCAAGCTGCCCTGCGATCCCGAGCAGATCGCCCGACACCTGAAACCGTGTGGTGGCGTTGCCATCCTGGGACGACCGGCCGATGCGCCCGCTGTCGATGACCCGGTCACCGATCAAGCGATGACTGAGTGGCTGACCGAGCTGTACCACCGAGAAGAAGGCGAAGTGATTGCAGCTGCACCATGGTTCATGTTGCGGCGTGGCAAGCTGGCCGGTGCCGGTGCCTGGTCCCATCAATACGGAAACGTTGGCAACACGTCGTACACCGACGACCAACGGATTCGCGATGGATTGGGCGTGCTGTGGTATGGCGATCCTGGGCCCGAGCGCGATGATCAACCGTCACGAAGCTGCCGGTGCGCCGCTATCGACCAACGGGCGGATGTTCATCCAGGGCACCGATTCCGTGATGGCATACGACGCCTACAACGGAACGTTCCTTGTGGGAATACGACAACCCCGGTGCGATTCGCACCGGTGTGTTCAACAACCGCGAGACGAACAACTTGGCGGCCAGCGATGACGCGTTGTATGTCGCGGTCGGCAACACCTGCACGGCGCTGGACGCCGGCAGCGGCAAAGTCGTGGCGGAGTACAAGACGCCCGAGTCACCCGATGGTATCGAGCGGGCTTGGGCCTACTTGGCTTACGACGACGGGCAGTTGTTTGGAACCAGCACGATTCGCGAAGAACTCGAACAGCGAATGCGCCGACGCGGTTTGACGGTCAAGAGTCAAACCGATGCCAGTCTTTGCCGTCGACACGAAGACGGGCGAGCGAACGTGGACCTATCGCGGCGACAACATTCTGCACACCACGATCGCGATCGGTCCGGAGCGGATGTACTTCATCGACAGCTCGATCACGCCCGAAGAACGCCAGCAGCTGTACCTGCAGGACAAAGGCGATCTGAAGAAGCTGACCGGCGAAGCGGCTCGCAAGGCCGAGGAAGAAATGAAGAAGCTCGACCTGCGAATGGCGGTTGCGCTTGACCGACGGACAGGTGAAAAACTTTGGGAGAAACCAGTCAACGTCACCGACACCACGAACGTCAGTGCCGGCGGCGGCAGTTTGACGTTGATGTACGCCGATGGCCATGTCGTGTTGTGCGGGGCCAACGCCAACGGACACTACTGGAAGCAGTTTCTGGCCGGCGAATTCGAGAAACGCAAACTGGTTGTGCTCGACGCCAGCAATGGCAAGGAACTGTGGTCAAAGAATGCGAACTACATGAATCGTCCTGCCGTGATCGGCGATGAGATCTTTGCCGAACCTTGGGCGTTCGAATTGCACACCGGCGAAGCCGAAGACACGGCCTCATCCGTTGACCGGCGAAGACAGCGAGTGGCGTTTCAGTCGCCCCGGGCATCACTGCGGCATCATCACTGCGACGCCCAACATGATGTTCTTTCGCAGCGGGTTCATCGGCTACTACGATCTGTATCACGACAGCGGCACACGCCACTTTGCCGGACAGCGTCTGGGTTGTTGGATCAACGCGATTCCCGGCAACGGTTTGGTCATGATCCCCGAAGCCAGTGCGGGCTGCGTTTGCCAATTTTCGATCGCGTCGACCGTGGTGATGGAACCGAAAACGGAAAACAAATCGTGGGGTATCTTCAGCGCCGTGGGACCGACGACGCCGGTCAAGCGAATGGGGATTAACTTCGGTGCGCCTGGCGATCGCAAGGATCATCGGCGACAGGAATGGTTCGGATATCCGCGACCAAGTTCACGCGAACGACTTGAGTTCGTGTTCGACTTGAAGCCAAAACTCGCATCGGGTGGCGGTTGGTACAGCCGGAATCTCGAATCGGTCAACATCAAAGGCACCGACAAGCCATGGCTGTTCACCTCGGGCGCCCGAGGGCTTGGAACGATTTGAGATTCCACTTGCTCGGCAAGGGAGATCCAAGCCGCAACTACACGGTTAAGTTTCACTTCTCGAATCTGGAGGAATCTGACGCTGGCTTAGCTGGATGTTCGGCTGCAGGGCCAAGCGGTCGAACCGGAGGCCGAGGTTCAAAGCACATCAAGTGGCGCACCGATCGTGAAAGAGTTCACCGGCATCGCGGTCGACCGCAATCTGGTTGTGGAACTCAGCACCCAGGGCGGCCAGCCATTAGCAACGTTGTCGGCGATCGAAGTCATTCGCGAGGAATGAGGGTGAGCAGCTGGGGGTTTGTCTGCGAGGTCAAATAGCAGCCGACACGCTCCGCCGTGACGAAGCCCGACCGCGAGGCGAACCATCAGATCTGTTTTGATCGAACAGACCGTTTGACCACGATCAAGTTGCGATCAACCACGATTTCATTGGAAAACGGTTCGGTCGGGCTACATCTCGACGGAGCGAGATGGCTACTTTGCGAATCGCAAAGTGCTCTAGTGCTTTGTCAAAGCTTGAGTTTGGGGTTGGCCGGGAAAAGGGGTCAATCCGGCTTGCGATGGACGCGAATGGTATGGCGGTTTATTATGTAAGCTCCCGCCTTACCCCGCCTTGATCAACGCTCTCTCGGCAGTCTCACTCGTGCCTTCCATGCGTTCTCTATCACCCGTGCTGCAGATTTGCGTCCTCTCGACGCTCGCCGTTTTGGTCGGTTCGAACTCGGGCTTTGCTGACGAAGATGCCCAGCGTCAGGAATGGGAAGCGGTTTACGATCGTGAGATTCTGGCCATCGTCAAAGAATTTTGCGTCGACTGTCATAGCGGCGAAGATCCAGACGGCGACTTCGATATTTCTCGATACACCTCCGGTAAGAAGGTTTCGCATAAACTTGACCGTTGGGAGGAAGTTGGAAAGCGGATGCGTCTGAAAGAGATGCCACCCGAGGGAAGTCCGCAACTCAACGACCAGCAAAAATCGGCGATCCACCGCTGGCTCGATTCCCGTCCTCAGCAGGATCTTTGCGGGACGCTCGCCACGGATGAAACTCAGGCGTGGTATCGCGGCTACGTGATGAGCCGACGATTGACGCGGACAGAGTACTACAACGCGATCCGAGACCTGGTCGGGATACCAATCGATGCGGGGTTCGATATTCCCGCCGATGGCTCGGGCGGCGAAGGCTTTGACACAGCCGGCGATTCGCTGTTCACCTCGGCAATCCATGTCCAAGCGTATCTGTCGCTCGCGTCGTGGGTGATCGACGAAGCAGTCCCCGAAACCATTCCCGGCGGCGACGACTTGCGGTCGCAACTTGTGCGTGACGCGCGACAAAGATTGCTGGGCGAGCAGCCCAGCGAGCACCTGTCTGAATCCGATGCGGCGAAGTCGATCGTTGCCCGTTTTGCTCGTCGAGCCTGGCGGCGCCCGGTCAGCGATCAGGAGGTCGATCAATTGCTGGTGCTGTTCGAGTCCGCTAAGTCGCGCGGCGCGAGCTATATCGCCGCTGTACGCGAACCGCTCAAAGCGATTCTTGTCTCAGCGAATTTCCTGTTCGTCGTCGAACCGGAGTCGCCCCAGGGTGGAATTCAGAGACTGACACAGCATCAACTGGCAACGCGGTTGGCGTTGTTCGTTTGGTCATCGATTCCTGACGAACAGTTGTTGCAACAAGCGGATCACGGTGAGCTCGAAACTGACGCACAGGTGCTTGCCCAAACCCGCCGCATGCTTGCCGATCCCAAGGCGCGGGCGCTGGCGGAGAATTTTGGAATGCAGTGGCTCGGTCTGACGAGTTTTCTTGCCAGCGTACGCCCCGACGCCGAAGTCTATCCGCAGTACAACGGACAACTCGCCGCAGATCTGTACGAGGAAGCGGTTCAGCTATTGGCAAGCGTCTTTGGCGAAAACCGCTCGATCTTGGAGTTGATCGATGCCAACCATGTGTATGTCAACGGAAACCTCGCCGCACACTACGGACTCGATCTTCCGAAAAACGCAACCTGGCAGCGACTTGAAACCAACGACCGGCGATATGGCGGCGTGATCACTCTCGGCGCCGTGCTGATGTCCACCTCGTATCCTCGCCGCACCAGTCCCGTGTTGCGCGGTCGTTGGGTGCTTGAAGAACTGCTGGGTGGCGAAGTGCCACCACCTCCACCCGGCGTTCCCGCCTTGGACGAAGCCGAGTCGGTCGCTTCAATGACGCTCCGCCAGCGTTTGGAAGTCCACCGCAAGAATCCTGAGTGCGCCGCCTGTCACAATCGGATGGATCCGCTCGGTTTTGGACTCGAGAATTTTGACGGGCTTGGCCGTTGGCGTGATACTGAGCAGGGTCAGCCAATTGACGCGAGCGGCAGTTTGCCGTCGGGCGATCAGTTCCAAGGCCCCGAGGAATTGAAGCAGGTTCTGCTGAGGCGGGCCGATGAGTTCGAGGAGCACTTGGTCAAGAAAATGTTGGGTTTCGCGTTGGGCCGAGAACTCAACAAATTTGACGAATGTGTGATCGACGACTGCAAAAAACAGTTACGATCGAATGATCATCGTTCGTCGGCCATCATCGAAACGATTGTCACCAGTTATCCCTTCCAGCATCGGTATTTCAAACCAGCGAGTAATCCGTAGATTGTCGCTCGACGTGCCGAAAAGGGGTCAGGCCTCTTTTTCAGCGCGTTCTTGCCCGGCTACCTGCACCTGAGCAATGCTCGCCCATTCGAAGAGGGTCATTCCCATGTCAATTCAACCACGTTCATCACCCGATCGTTCACGTCGCGGGCTTTCACGCCGTCATTTTTTGCGTGGCAGTGGCGTGATGCTGGGGACGCCCTTGCTTGCCTCGCTTGCGAAGGCTGGGCCAGCGAGCGAATCAAAGCCACCACTCCGCACGGCGTTTCTGTATTTTCCCAATGGGGTTTGGGAGAAAGCATGGGTGCCGGAAAAAACGGGCGGGGATTTCGAGCTTTCACCGTCGCTCAGTCCGCTGCAGGAATTGCGTAGCGAGCTGTTGGTGCTGTCGGGGCTGGATAAGAAGAACAGTCATGGGGGCGACGGTCATTATGCGAAAACCGCAAACTTCTTGACGGGCATGCCGGTCACCAAGACGACCGGGAAGGATATCAGCAGCGGTGGAATCTCGGTCGACCAATTGATTGCCCAACACGTCGGTGATCAGACACCTTTGCCGTCATTGGAACTTGGCACCGAGCCGGTGATCAGCGGGATCGACAGCAACGTGGGATACACCAGGCTTTATGGTTCCCACATCTCGTGGCAAACACCCACGCGTCCGGTTGCCAAAGAGATCAACCCGCGAGCTGTGTACGAGCAATTATTCGGCAAACAGATCAGCAGGGATACGGAGAAGGCAGCGTCGTATCAGAACCTGCTTGATTACGTGCTCGAGGATGCGCGGCGTGTTCGCGGCAAGCTTGGCCGTGACGACCAGTTCAAGATGGACGAGTATTTAGACGCGGTGCGAGCGGTGGAAAAGCGCATTGAATTCGCCACTCGTGAGCGGACGAAATCTTGGCAGCCACCGGCCGGCACTGTGGAGTTCGCTCAGCCGCAGCCAGGCGTACCGGATGACTTTCGCGAGCACATTGATGTGATGCTTGATTTGATTGTATTGGCCTTTCAAACCGATTCGACACGCGTCTGTTCGTTCATGTTCGCTAACGATGTCTCGGGACGGAACTTTTCTTTCTTGGATGGTGTCAAGGGAGGGCACCACGAACTTTCGCATCACGAGAACAAGGAAGAGAAGATCTCGCAATATCAGAAAATCAATCGTTGGCACGTCGATCAGTATGCTTGCATGTTGAAGAAGATGAAGTCAATCCAAGAGGGCGACGGTACGCTGTTGGACAATAGCATGGTGATGTTTGGATCGAGTTTCTCCGATGGCAACCGACACGATCCCGACAACTTGCCGATCCTGCTGGCAGGACGCGGAGGCGGGTCGCTCCGTCCGGGCCGGCATCTGGCCGCCGAAGGACAGGTGCCACTGTGTAATCTGTATCTCGCAATGCTCCGTCGCAACGGAGTCCATCTGGAGAGTTTCGGAGACAGCAACGGCGAACTCGCCGATCTCTAGTGCCTTGCCCGTCTTCGATTGGCGGCATTCGTGGGCCAGGACTAGTCCTGCGCGAAGATTGCCAGGACAAGGAGACCGTCCGGCTTAGCCGTTCCGTTTTGTTAGGATTTCCGACGCTCGTCGTTTGGTATAGGCACCGAGAAGAAAAGTACATCACTCGATTGGACAGCCGCGGAGCGGCGGAAGAATAATGTAGCCTGGGGTAAGGGTGCGAGCTTTAAGCGAGCAACCGCAGCCCCAGGTTGCGGTTGCTCCACGACATTTTTCCCCCGCGGCGTTTCGGCGGCTACGCCGCCGAAACGCCGCGGGGGAAAGGTTCTTTCGGGTTCGCTTACCTGGGGTTACACCAGCCTCGCTGTCGCTCGTTGGTTCACCCCAGGCTACCCTCTTTCACCGCTCCGCGGTTACCCAAATCTCATCACAACCGGCATCCTAAGCCGGACGGTCTCCAAGTCCTGGCCTACAAGATTTCGTCGAGGCTACACCGAAAATGAAAATGCTCTATTGCCCCCCTGGGAGCCGAATCCGCCAGAATTCGTAGCTCTCGGGACCACCGATTTTTCTTGCTCTTGAGCTGGGATTGCTATCGCTTTTCGCCGCCCAATTCGCTTTTCCTTGCTGGCCAACCACCGTAAGAGGCAGTCTTGATCTTCCCTCGTGAGAGGTCGTGCAGTTTTTAGTAGCCATCACGCTCGGTCGGGCTACATCGCGACGGAGCGTGATGGCTACTTTGAAGAATTCGCTGCGCGTAAACCGCACGAACTCGTCAGTGGGGTGACCAAGACCCAAAGCGACTTCGAAGTTTTTGCTGTCCGCGGCAAAAACGGCTCAAGTCTTAAGAGGCCGGACTGCCGATGGAATCCCAATCGCTAAGGTTGACGCAGATTGCCAAACGAAGCCAATCAATTCGCAGAATCGTTACAAACCAGTTGGAGCATATAATTGTTAAGACCCGATCGTAGTGAATGAATCCGGAACTCTCGCTGCAGGTCCGGAAATGCAATTGTTGGCCAAGGGATCGGATCATGCGTTTTGTTGTCTCTGCGTTCGGACTCGCGATGTTGATGACACAACTTGCGTTTCCAGCACTCGTTCAAGCTCAGGAAAAGAAACCTTCACCCGTCTTGGCTTGGCCGGTCGGGGAAATGAACGCGGCTGCCCAAGCCCCAATTCGAGTCGCGCAGTTTCCATTCAGGCGGCCGGGCAATGTGTGGCAGAGACAGTTGCCCGTTTATCAAAACTGTCCACCGGGTGCCACACCCGTGTACCCGGTGTATCCGCAGCCCGAAACTTATCCTCCGCAGGGAGCTTATCCGCAACCGGACACGTATCCTCAGCCGATGCAGCCCGATGGTCAGCTATCCCCATTTGACGGTCAACCGCCGCCGCAAGACCCGGGGTTCGCCCCACCGTCGCAGCAGCCCGATATGGGGCAGGCACCGTTCGCACCGCAACCGCAACCGCAACCGCAAGCGGCTGACGTCTCGGACGCAGCCGTCGATCAATTGGCCGATTCACTCGCTTCCGATGCCCAGCAGCGGTTTGCTGGCGAAGCTCAGGCCATCGCACCGAACATGGTCGGTGACAACTTCGGCATCACCGGATCCTCCGTCGTGCGACAAACGGTGCGCGCACCGAACAGCGTGGCAAACTTCATTAGCGGCGCACCGGGCAACTTGAACTCCGTGCTTGGGTTCGATGCAAATCCTGTTTCGGGCGACGATACGGTATCGGTCGGCCCTGGATCGGTTCAGTTTGGTCAAGTTGTTTTTCAGGTAGCTGAGCCCGCCGACGGCAACATTCTCGCCGGTCCCGATGCACCCTGCTTTACCTATGTGGGTGGTACGGCCACGAGCGACGACCCAGCCGGATTCGCCAATCCCTGGGACCTCGAACTGATCTACCAGTGCGATGCCATCAAGATCTCATCCGCCGGCAGCAATGTGGGACGGATCAAGACTGCGGAAGATGTCAGCCCGATTCCCCGCGACCGGGTCTTCTTCAATTACAGCCTATTTACCGACGTACCGCTCACTGGGCCAGGCATCAGTGTGAACCGGCTTACACTTGGCATGGAAGAAGCCTTCGCCGACGATACGATGTCGCTTGAATTGCGAATGCCGATGGCAGTTACCTTGGACAGCACCTACGACGTGCTCGATCCGAGTATTTCCAGTTATGAGTTTGGCGATCTGTATCTAGGTGCCAAGTGCTTGCTCTACGCACGCGACAATTGCTATTTGTCGGCTGGCTTGTCTGTCTCGGTCCCGACCGCGGATGACTCGCAGATCTTTTTCAACGACGCACTGTTGGCACGGATCAACAATAGGTCCGTCCGAGTTGCGCCATTCGTCGGTGGCTTGATTAACGACGACATTTTCTTCGCTCAAGGATTTGTGCAAGTTGATGTCGAAGTGACGGGTGATGATGTGTTCGGCGATTCGACGTTGAGCGGTAATCTTGTCGATGCCGGCAAATTCCACGATCCAACTTTGTTGTACCTCGACCTTCAACTAGGTGCGTGGTTGATGCGCGACACGCGTCCGACGAAGTGGTTGACCGGAGTGGCATCCATTTTCGAGTTGCATTACAACCGCAATCTTGACAGCCTCGACTCGGTTTCGATCCCAGCGCCGGCCACGCCCGGCGCACCGGATATCTCGCGAGTCTGGACGATTGGGGATCCCAATGCCGACATTGACGTGCTCAACACGCTCGCGGGCATCGCGTTGAGTCTTCGCGGCAATTCGTCTGTCTCGGTGACCTACGGCGTACCGCTTACCAACAACAAGCAGTTTGACGGTGAGCTGCGGGTCATGCTCAACCGGTTTCTATAGACCCCAGCCGCCGGATCGTCACTGACCGCATGTTGGTCACGCAGTCACGATCAGGGAGCGTTTGACGACAATACCGTTAACACAATACCGTCCATTTTTCGTTTAACGGCAAGCCGCAGGCGACTGCGCCCGCCCTTAACAGTCGCCTGCGGCTTGCCGTTAAACAATCTCGCTGGATCGATGCTTGAATGCGAACGGTATTGCGTTTGACGACAAGCTCAACGCACCGATCCGTTGGAAGCGGCAAAGCTACTTTGTGCTTACCTCAGCGAGCGGCAACGCGTCTCGCGACAGGTTGGGGTTCTCGAAAATCGGCGTGTAATTCGGGATGCCAGGCCTCGTATCGTTTTCCTTTCGACGATAGTCTTTGATCGCGAAGCGGGTAAAATTGCCGAGTTCCTCAAACGAGACGATCTTGTCATTCGGCTTCGCCACTCCCTGTCCATCGACCCCAAGGGGCGCGGGAGCGTCGGCAAGTCCTGCGAGCCCGTCGAGGAGACACTTCGTAAACAACCCGTGTTCCTGTTCGTTCCACTCGATCGCTTTCTTGGATTGGCCGCACGCGGCGAGGACATAGGACGCACATATTTCTGAGTTGCGAATCTGAGACTTCCCCGCATCGTTGGCGCCGTGTTTTGAGACTGCACCGGAATGGCAGGCATCCAGCACGAACACAATGTTCATTCCGTAGGCGTGTTGCCGCAGCAGCTTCTTCAGTTCGTTCCATCGAAACCGGCTATGGGCGAAGGCAGGAATGAGTGTGTTCTCGGGAACCTGAACCGTAGACGGCACGAAATAGAACTCGCTGTCATAGACGTCGCCGTGCCCCGCGACAAACACAATCAGCGTCGCATCTGATCTCGTGTCGCCAACCTGTTTGGCGAGGTCTTGGCAGGTGCGTTCTACGGCGTCACGAAAATTCTCGAAGCTCAGTTTTCGATAATTGATCGAATCGTACTTGACCACCATGGCGACTTTTTCGTCGAAGCTGGCGGTCAACCATTCCTTTGGCGTGCAAGACCGTTTGGGTCTGTCAATCAGCACCGTCGGTTTCAGGTTGACAATTTCTTGGCCGCTGTTTCGCTCAACGAACTGCGCGGCAAATTCGTTCGCATCGCGGCGTGCCCAAGATAGCGGGGCCAAACCGAGCTTTTGAAAGTCGTAGTCCTGGCAGCCGACCGCGATGACGCCAACCAGTTGCCGCGCGGCCTTCCTCTGACCGCTTCCACGCACCGTAGCGTTCGCTTGGCAGCTGTACGATCCGAGCACGGGGCCATCCTCTGCGACGCGCACGTCAATCGAGTGGGCATTGCCGGCACATCGTGTCTGCCAAGTGTAGGTGGTGATATCGCCGACCGTCGCCTCGCCCTGCAATCGCAGCGTGACATCGTCCACCGTCGCAATCACGTCGGCTCGCGCCCTATCGAATGCATCGCCGTATCGGACCTCGGCTTGGATTGTCAACAATCCATCAGCGGGAAGTTGTTGGCCGTCGGTGGGCTGAGTGATGGTTACCAACGGTAACGCATAAGCCTTCCTGCGAATCTCGGCCTTCAGATCGGAAGCGGGCGGCAGCGGTTGGCCGATGCGGCGCAGGGCCGCCGGAACGCTGCCGTCGCGCCACAGTTGACGAATCACGTCGGGACGCTCGAAATCCTTTTGCAGATTGGCGGCCAGCTCAAATCGTGGTTCCTGGTTCCTGGCCTGATTGAAGTGCCAACCGAAGAGACGATGTCCATGCGCGGCGGAGGCATCATAGTAGCCCTGCGGAGTAAAGGCGGCCCAGCCATAGTCCGGGGATAGGAATAAGGTCAGCATCGGTTCCCAGCCAGGCGTGATGAACACCGGTGGCTGTGGTTGATTGTTTCGCACGTAGTGAACGACATTGCTCAGAAAGAGTGAATCTCGATGGAGCTTTCCCCAGATCTGATTCGGGCCGTCGTTGACAGTGTTTGCACCTCGAAGCTCGGCAGCATCGATTCTCGTGATCTGGTCACCTTTGCGCAACCCGCGTGCATACGCAACGCCTGATTCCAGGACATCGGCGACAACGACGCGACCACCTTGGATGGCGAAACTCGCTCCCCAGGCCGGGTTGAACGGAGCCGGTCGGAACAGCCCCTCCAAACTCCAAAGTTTGACCGTCTGATCGAGACTGCCCGAGGCCAGGTATTTGCCGTCCGGCGTGACATCCAATGTGGTGATGTCGCCCGAGTGATCGCGAAAGTAACGAGTCAGCCGGGCCGTGTTCTTGTCCAACAAATAGATGAAGATTCCCGCACTGACATTGGTTCCCACCGCCAAGGCTTGTGGGCCCTGAGCCGGCGATGGTAAGAAGCAGAAGACGTTGTCGTATTGTCCCTGCCTGTCAGCGAAAATTTGGAAAGCAGTCTGTTGCCCATCCTTGGACACTGTGATTTTGTTGTTGACGGCCGCCTCTAGACTCCAGCCGTTGGCGAAGCGTGAAGCCTGGTTGGCGACTCTTGCCGCGGTGGCCACGTCCTGCTCCACGGTCATCTGTTGCGGGGTCAGCTCAACCAACGTGTGCTCTTGTTTTCCGTCATGAAGGGTTTGCGAAATGCTGAGGCGATAGTTGTCACGATCCGGTCCAAATTGAACGTTACGAATCGGTGCGCCGTCGCCATGCAAGACCAAACATTGCGACGGGAGTTGATTCAGGGGCGCCGGAATGTCGTTGCCCGCCTCGTCTTTGAGTTCAATGACCTTGACCGTGGTGTCAGAGTCATCTGCGATGGCCAATCTCGCTCCATCGGGGCTCCGTTCGATCGCGAGTACCGTCCCCTCGGCTCCCAGCGGGGCACGCTGCAATGATCGAAAATCGGGCAGCGAAATCAACTCGATGGCCGGTGATGAGGATGGCTTTTGATGGGTCCCAACAACTGCCCGACCCGATCCCAAAAATGCAAAGCTGCTGGGGACCTGTTCGGATCCCGGTCGCTGCGAGACCAGTTGGCCGCCTTTCCAGATTTTGATTTGCCCGCTCGTATCGCCAGACGCCCAAAGATCATCGGACTCGCTGGCCGTCAAGAAAGTCAGATATTCAGCGTGCGTGCCGGGCAGTCGAGTCTGCGCCCCGGTCACCGTATGGACCGTTAAGTGAATCAAACCGGTACTCAGATTTTTGGCGGAAACGACGAATTCCTTGTCGTTCAAAAACAGAGCGCGAAACGACTGATCGCGTGTCGCCCGATCGGTCTGATCGTGAACCTTTTGAGGGCTCCACTGCGAGACGTCTGCGCCCCGCTTCCAAAGAAACACATTGCCCTGCAAACTCGCTGAAACCAAATACTTGCCGTCAGGCGAGAAGCTGAGTGAGGTGATTTGCGAACGGTGCCCTTTCCGACCGCTCAAGTCATCGTCATCCTTGAGATACGCGACAAACTTCCGTGTTCTCAGATCGACGATCGGGATATCGCCAAGCGCTCCCCACGCACAGTAGCCGCCGATGGCCATGATCGGCTGCTGAGCCACCTCTGAGATGGCAATCGCATTGATGTCGCCGCGGTTGGCTCGCGACAGATCCCAGCGGATCGGATTGAGAGTCTTGAATGCGGGCAAGGGAGGGAAGCCAACGCGGGGAAACGATTCGAATCCGATGTTCCAAACGTTGACAACCTTATTGTGACCAGCCTGATAGAGTTGCGTGGAATCGTCCGACCACAAGAGTGCCTGGATGCTTCCCCTTGGACCACTGGTGTTGAGGACAAAACGTGGAATGTCATCGCGGGCAACCGCTTGCTGGGCGGCAGCGGGACTCAGCAGAAAACCAGCCCAGATCCCAATGACCAAGGGCAACGCAAAGCATCTCTGCATAGTCCCGGTCCTCTATTTCGCGTGATTTGCGAACTGGCTTGCTCCGCCGTGGCCCCACGCGGAAGACCCCTGCGGTACGGTCGGGCGGTTGTAGCGAACCGTAATCATTGCCATGGGGTTCGAACCAAACGTGACGTTGCGGATCATTTTCGTGTCGACATCCTGTTTGGAACCGAGCCCCGTTCCTAAGCGTTGCCCAGGACTTTTCGTCGCGTAGGCCATCAGCATGTCGAACGCTGCAAATTCGTTTTTCGTGGTGGCGTAGTAGAACTCGGCCGTAATCATGCCAACCTCCGAGACGCTGCCGAGTCCTGCCTGGGCGACAACACTCTCAGGTTCGGGAACGACCAAGAACCTCAACTTTTCGCGTGGATTGAGGAACCAACCTGAAACAAAAATCGTCTGTTGGGAGGGGACGAACCATTTGCCCTGCTGCTGGATATTCGGGTCCTCGGCAAAATGAAGCGTGTTGACGCCGTCGACCCTGACGAGGACGCCGGCATCATTTGTCGACCGGTTCTTGATTCCGATCACGTACGATTGGTTTTCACGTAACTGGGTGAACAGGAATTGGCTGTGGATTTCGTCAGGACGAATTTCGGCGGTGCGCAATGCGCCGTCGGGTTCATCTCGCACGAACAGAATCACTTCAAACAGGCTGTGTTTACTGGCGCTGATGGCTGTTCCGCCGTCGCGTGGTCGCAAGTCATACTTGAGAACAGGAACCTCCGTCTCGGCAATTTCCTTGAGCGCCGCCTTCGCTCGCTCCGAAGCATCAACCTGGCCAGACGGCGACAATGATCCGAAATCCTTCGCGGCTTTGAGGTTGGTTCCTTCAAGTCTCAGGTCCGCTTTTCGGGCCAGCTGTGTGGTCAAGTCGCCCGTGAATCCTCTCAGTCGTGTGACCTCTACAAGATCATCCAACTTGGCCGCCGCTCTTGGCTCGCTGGCTCCGTCCGCTTGATCAAGCTTCAGGGCCTTGATGGTTTCGGGTGCCGGTTGCAGGTCCTCTTCTTCAAACTTCTCGATCAGATTACGGATGATGTCAAGCGAGACTCCATTGCTGTCTTTGATGTCAATCAGAAGCGTCAAATCGCTGCTTCCCGCACGCCCTATGCACTCGCCGCCAACAAACCATTTTGCTTGTCGAGCTACTTCGACGACATTCAATTTCTTGGCGACAGCCCTGCCTTGAAAGCGACCCGAATCGACTGACCGCCCGAGGAATTGAACGATGCTGGCAGTGAGATCGGTGCGACATAGATCCCGGCCTCGACGTTGTTCTTCTGCAACGCATAGTCACGAATCTCTTCCGCGATCACGTTGACCACGTCGCCAATCGAATTGGCGGCTTGGGCGGTGGAGTTGGCCGTCGTGACGGTGACAAACAAGGCAGCCAGAGCGAATGACCGCATGCATCCGCGGCCATTGGGAGCGATGGATCTTAGAATGCTCATTCGCGGTCTCCTTGGGTTGCAGCTCGAACGTGACACTACCGGTTATTCTAGGTGTGTGCCCCATCCGTTGGGCAGACGAAACGAAGTCCGCTGACGAATCTTCGTAAAAAACAAGAAAGTCTTTCTGAAGACACCGCGTGGCCAGACGGTCAGATTGCCAGACGGTCAGATTGCCAGACGGTCAGATTGCCAGACGGTCAGATTGCCAGACGGGGCGTCGCTGATTCACGGCAACGGATCCGCCGGCGGTGGACCTACAATTCCTTGGTAACGCTGCCGAAGTATGAGATCAAATCACCGGCGTCGGAAAAGATAATCGCGTCCGGGTCGATCATCTGCAGGGCTTGAGGATTGGCGTCATTGCGATCATCAATCCCGAATGCTCTGAGGTTTGCTCCTCTGTACTGACGAATGAATTCCAAGCTCTGCGTGTCTACATCGGGAACCCTTCCGTCCGATAACAAGAACATATGAAGGTTATTCGCGTTCTTGCCGACCGCAGCGAATATTTCATCGACGGAAGCAAGTGCACTATCGAAGCTCGTTTCGAGTGATGATACAAATTGAGTGGCCTTGAGTTCGCCCGTGACATTGCCGTCCGGCGGCGATGAGTCGGTCATCGTGCCCGGGAAATTAACGATCCAGCTATCTTGCGCGAAGGTCACCACGGAGACCGTGACGGAATCAAATTCCCCAGCGATGAGAAGGGACTGCAGTTGCTCGTTGAGGGTTACGAACGCTTCAAGCGCGGCATCGAGGGCCGAGTTTTGGAGTCCATCGCCGTTGACGTCGCCCACCGGTGTGCCAGAAATTTCGCGTGCCATACTTCCTGACACGTCGATCACGAAGACGATGTGCGGATCCACTCCAGGCGGCTGTGCAATCGAGATGGAATGATCTTCGACTTCGCCGTCATCAGCCGGCCCGGTCGGTAGCAATCCGCCGGTACTGCTGATCCGCCATCGGCTAAAGGTCTCGCCGGCGGTTGCCCCAAGCGGAACGTCGAACGTCAGCGTGTTCACGCCAGCTTGAAGGGGCTGGCTGAGGAAGATCTGTTCGCCGATGTCGAGGAAGTCGCCGTCGTCGTTGAAATCGATGAACGCATCCAGGAACCCGCCACTTTGCGATGCCGTCACAAAGACGGTTGCCGTCTCACCGGCCGTCAGCGAGAGTGGTTCGAATTGCGTTGCGCTTGCTGAGATACCGGTTTCGTCCGAGGGCCCACTACTTACGTCATCTCCGTTGGCCAAGGCACTTGGTTGGCCGTCCGGCTCTGAATCGACACGGGTTCCCAGGAAGAGACCCGATCCCAACATATGCCGCGGACCATCATTGCGAAGCAATGTCCGATAGGAATCCGGAGCGTCACCAAAATCCAGATCAACGGGGTCCGTCTCAATTATCAATTCGTAGTCTTCGACCTCGCCACTTGACGCCGATCCCGTCGATGAAAGTCCGCTTGTTTGGCTGAGGCGGAATCGAGCGTAGCTGGTTCCGAGCATGGCGTCCGTGGGAACCGAAACAGTGATCGGCACGACCGCTGAGAAGGAACCAGACGCAACAGGGATGTCGGTACCAATCTGCTCTCCCAGGTCGTTGAAATCTCCGTCGCGGTTGAAGTCGATAAACGCTTGCAGGAAGGCATTTGTTGACGTTGTGTTCGTGGCGGTGACTTCAAACGTTACCGTGGCTCCCGGAACCACCGGGCTGAGCAACCGTACGCCATCTTCATCGTCGGATCCGCGAAGGTCGTCGCCATCAGCCATAGCACTCGGTTGACCATCGATTTCGGGATCAATGACTGACCCGATCATGAGTCCGGAAGTGATTCCATGGTTCGCACCGTTCAGTGAGAGCGTTGTTCCATACGAATCAGGCGCATCCCCAAAATCGATTCCGGGGGTGATCCTGGAAACATTGCCAAAATCGAAGTTGTCAGTCGCTGTTAGACCGTCAACCAAAACGACGTGCTCTCCTGATGCTGGAAACGTTTGCCGGTATCCTGGCGGGACGACCTCGCGAATCGTGAATGTTCCTGGGGCGGGGAGCGTGAGCTTGTAGGTTCCATCAGACGCGGTAACGTCTTGTGGCTCTCCAACGTCGGGTTGACCATCGCCGTCCAAGTCAGCATAGATCGTGACGCCACCCATGCCGGCTTCGGAGGATTCGCGGAAGCCATTCTCGTTTGAGTCAATGAACTTCGTTCCCGTCACCATTCCGGTACTTGGCACGATCCCGAACACACCGAAGTCAAGGTTGATTTGATCCTCACCGTCGAGTCTTATTCGGTAGTCATCGAATTGGTGTTGGTAAATCGCCACACCGCCAACCTTGTTGGCGATGATGGCCTCGGATACGCCATCACCAGTGATATCGATGAACTCCACGCCCATCGGCGTCAGCCGGTCGGTGGTAGACAGATCGGGCAACGACGGATCAGCCTTGTGGAGTTGCGATGGATCAAAACTAACGGGAAAATTCTCTACTGACGAAAAGCGGCGGCCACCGAGATTCTCCAGCAGGCTGAACGATCCGCTTTCGTTGGAGATCAGCAAGTCGGGCAGATCATCGCTCGTTTCGACCGCCAGGCCGCTGGGGAATCGGTTGGTGCCTAACGTGATCGGTGTTCCAGGGGCGAATTGTCCGCGGCCGTCGCCGTACAGTACATGCAATCTCGCCATCGCGTTTCTTGATTCCGTGTCGCCCCAATCCAAGGCCAGAATGTCGAGGTTTTCATCGCCATCGATATCGGCTACTTCCACCGCCGAAAGTGTTGTCCCCACGTCCAGAATCAGCGGAGCCGGCATTCCCGATCCGGACATCATGATCGAGAGATCGCCGCTGTAGTGTGCTGCGACGACGTCCGCGATCCCATCGCCGTTCAAGTCGCCCCCCGAGGCCAAGTCGACCGGTCGGGCCGGGACTTGATCCGGCCCCAGGTGCATGACTCCACCGCTGCCGAATTTGATCGAGATCGTGTTGGATCGCTGGCTGACAGCAAAAACTTCCTTCAGCCCATCGCCGGTCGCGTCGACGGCAATCGCGTCGAGCACACCATCACAGTCGCTGCCACTGCCACAGGCGATCTCTAAGCTTGGAAGCGGCGTAAACGACCCTGAGCCGTTGTTGGTAAACGCAAACACACCGTTGGTGGCGGCGTTGGACTGTCCCGCAACACCAAAGGATGACACCAGCAAATCGGCTTGACTGCCGATAACAGACTGGATGCGGAAACCATCCGGCAAGGGAATGGATTGCACAGCAGCACCTGTGAAAGGAGTGTCGCCCCCTCCGGTATTCGTCAAGACCATCAAAGAACCTCGTTGGTGGTTCAGCGGGTTGTCCATTTCGTTGCCCACGACCAGGTCAACAAAGCCGTCCTGGTTCAAGTCAGTTGCATCGACCGATCCAGCCACCAGCGCCGTTTGGACGAACTGTGCTTTGGCGAAGCGGTCGAACAGCGGGTAAGTCTGCTCTTGGCCCGAGCCGAGAGGTTGCAGCGCAACGCGGTAAAGCCCCGGCTGACGATCCGTGAATTCGTAGAACCCTTGCGAATTGGTCGTCGTCGTCGCAGGAGGTACCAACGGATTTCCCAATCCATCAAGAAGCGCAACCTCAAGGCCCGCAAATGGGCCTTCGCCAGCATCTTGTCTGCCGTTGCGATTCTGATCGTTGAACACGAATCCATTCATCGAAGCATTCCCGCCGGTGACAGCGGCAAAGCTGCTGGATACCGTGATCCCGTTCACCACCATCAAGGCGTCGATCGCACTCTGGCGGCCGTCGTTGTTCACATCGAGGAAGCGGTTCCCATTTGGATTGGAGTTCGAGGATACAAGCTCGCCCTCGGCGGCTTGGGTCAAAGCATTGACCACGATCAACGCATCGACGGCGGTGATACTCGAGTCGCCGTTGACGTCCTTCGGCATCGCATAGTTGTGAAGTGGATTCGCGAGGTCACCCGCCAGTAACCTGCGATCTTCCAGACGCTGATAGACCAATCGGCTGCGGTGGGCATGCAAACGCTGTTGTCGCCCGATTCGTTGCTTACGTGATCGCATGTCGCACCAATATCAAGTTGTTGCCCTCATGAAAGTACCGGGAAATTATAACATTTGGCTGAAGGTGCCGACGTTCCTCGTTTAACGGCAAGCCGTTCATTTTTCGTTTAACGGCAAGCCGTAGGCGACTGCGCCTCGCCCTTCACAGTCGCCTGCGGCTTGCCGTTAAACAATCTCGCTGGATCGATGCTTCAATGCGAACGGCATTTTGTCCAAGGAATGATTTCATGCCCGGAACCTATGAGTGGTTCGGGCCACTCCTTCCCTCTGGAGCGTGGTGGGCCCGCACCGACGATCCCTAAGGAGCGTGTGCGATGCGGTACGGATTTTAATTGGAAGGCCCCGAGGCTGCATGTGATTCACTTAAGAATCTCACAATCTTTCCCCACCGGCGGATTGATCGATCTCGCGGAGAACTCGGAATCCGACGTCGAGGTATCGTGCGGAGGGTTCAGCCGTTCGTCTGGCTGCCGACCGCGCTTCGTCGATTCCCGATGCCCATGATCCACCCCGCAAAGGGACCATGCCGCCGACATCGCCCGAACACCACTCGGCAACGTTGCCGAGCATGTCAAAGATCCCCAGCGGGTTCGGTTGCAGACTGGCAACCGCCGCGATCCGACTGACTCCGTCGGTGCCGTGCACTTTCTCCGCATGTCCGGGAAGTTTTCCGAAGCTCTCGTCCGCAACATTCGCAATTTCGATCAGCTGATGATCGTCATCCCCGTTGTAATATTTTGTCTTGGTGCCGGCTCGACAGGCAACTTCCCATTCCTCTTCAGTTGGCAAGCGATGGATCACGCCCTCTTCTTCGCTTAACCAACGGCAGAAGGCTTCGGCGTCCGCCCGCGTGAGATTGACAACGGGGTTTTGGAGTTCCCACTGGAGCGAATCACCCAATGTCCTCCAGTTGAATCGGAGTGCGAACTCACGCACTCCGTCTTCGTTGATTCCTTCCCCGCCGATGTCATCGAAATTGGCAAATGTCCCCCGGTCACTCGCGGTATAGCCGTATTTGGAGTCCTGGAACTTTTTGAACTGCTCATTGGTGACCTCGTGCTCGCCAAGATAAAACGATTTGGCAAGCGTCACCTCCCGTTGTGCTTCGTCAGCGCGGCGAGGTTCCTCGCTGTCAGGGGATCCGACCAGATAAGTACCGGCGGGGACCAGTTTGAACTTCATCCCAACCGACATCGCAACCGTTTCTCTTGGCAGGCCAGTCGTATCCGATACCGGGTCTTCTGTTTGCTCGGGCGTGTCCCGCAGCTGTGTGACATCTGGTACTGCGGCCGGGAGATTGGAGTTGGGAACTGGATCAACAGGATTCGGAGGCGGATCGGGAGGATCGGGCGGCGACTGAACGACAGATGTCTTGGGGCCGGGCATGACAGCCAATCCAATCGCACCCCCTGCGACCAATAGGCAGGCCGCCGCCCACACGATCCAACGCAATGTGGTCTTCTGTTGCTGCTCGTGTTCGCTTTCCTCGCGATGCTCACTCGCATTGAGTGGTTGATCGGGCGACTCGATCGAACGTGTCTGACGCGATCGGTCGTTAGGTTTGGTTGGAGGGGAGGGTTGGTGTGCGGGTTTCGGGGCTGGCGTGGGAGCGGGAGCGGCGCGGGAGCGGGAGCGTTCAAGTAGGCGGTCAACGCCCGCGCGAACTCCCCCATCGTGGCGAAACGATCCTCGGCTTTTTTTTCCAATGCCTTCAAGCAAATCTCGTCCAACCGAGGTTCGATCTCGCTCCGCATTCGTGACGGAGGCGGCGGTCGGTCGTTGGCAACGGATGACAAGACAGCCAACAGATTGCCGTCGAACGGCAACCTGGCTGTCAGCATCTCGTAAAGGATCACACCCAGAGAGTAGATGTCGCAACCGGGCCCCATCGCATCGACGTTTCCGGACACTTGCTCCGGCGACATGTAGGCGGGTGTGCCCATCAATTGGCCCGCTTTCGTCAACTTGGTGTCGCCGCTTCCCTCGCGGCGAGCAAGACCAAAGTCCATGATGATCGGTTCGTGATGCCGGTTGATCACGACGTTGTCCGGCTTCAGGTCCCGGTGAATCACACCGGCCTGATGCGCCCGGTCCAAGGCCAACGCGATGGTGCGAACCATCTTGATGACCACGGGAATCGGCAGCGGCTGGTCCGCGCGAATCCAATTCGACAACGGCTCGCCTTCGATGAAGGCCATGGCCATGTAGTGAACGCCGTCGACGGAGGAGACCTCGTAGACGGGACAAATGTTGGCGTGCTGCAGGCCGGCAATTGCTTTGGCTTCACGGCGAAAGCGATCAAGCGCGCCGGCCTTATTGCCGCCGTCGAGAAATGGAATTTTGATCGCAACCTTACGGTCAAGCCCTGGGTCTTCGGCCAAGTACACCGCGCCCATGCCGCCTTCGCCCAGCAAACCGATAATCCGGTAGCGACCAAATTGGCCGGAAAGTTGCCCCACTCGTGATGCGGTCTGGTCGGACGCCAACGTATCCCACTGCTGACCGGCCTCGGTGTCGAATGTTTCGGCCGGCGGTTGGCTGCTCGGCGGGTTCTCAGCTGATCGATTGGGCGTCTGGCCTGCGCGGACGGTTTTGCCAGTGGGGGGTGATCCAGTGTCGGGTGATATCGTTCCAGCTTTTGGAGCTCCGGTCCCGACGGGCTGTTCAGGCTGCTGTACCGCCGATGCCCGGCTTCGCTGTGCAGTGGGATTCACTGGCTGAGTCGTTGACGCAGTAAGCGTGACAATTGCACTACACTTACTGCACTTGATCTTCTTGCCAAGCAACTCTCGCTTGAAGGCTAGCTTAAGTCCACATCCCGGACATGTAACTTGCATTCCCATGGATCAATCAACACACTTTGCAGCACTAGCCAGAGAGACTCGCGTGGTTTCGATAAGAAGGTGTTTGCACATCGATAACCACGACGGTTTGGATCACTGATCGGCGACTGACGCTGGAACAACGCGGCGAATCGGCTGGATGGTGTTGATCCAGTATATCATCTTCGCAACCTGCGATTTGTCTTGTTGAAAATCGGCATGTCGGCGGAGACGGAAGTCTATCGAGATCGGTCACCCAGATTTAGCGTTGGCTCGCCAAGTGCCAACAAGTTTGGTCCAGGGAGGTACCCGACTTCTTTCTTTTTCCAGGTCCTGGCCTACGCCGATCGCACCGGTCAGCTCATCTTGGTCGAGGTACTTGCGGAAATCTCTTCGATTTTGGTCCGAAATTGTTGGCGTGTTTCGCCGCCCATTTCGCCTCTCCTGTGGTAGCAACCATTCTGAGAGGCAGACTGAGATGGACGGATCTGACCAAAAGGTTCTCGGAATCGTGACAGCGGCAATTACCGCAGTGATGGTGACTGCACTTGTCATCCTTTGCTTTCAAGCGAGCGGAGCCCACCCCGGGTTGAGCCATCCCGAATTCGACAATTCCAACGGCCGACTGGTCCAGACCAACTAGTTGCACCGAATCCAACAGGCAGACCGCGGCACTCTGCCTGCTCGTGAAAACTGAGCACAAAGGTCCGGCGACTCGGAAGGTGCCGGCCGGACAAAAAGTCGGCCGCGGCGGAGGGGCAATTCCGCCGCGGCCTTGACCATCGAATGGGGCAAATCCGATGGCCCATTTCCCAACAATTCAGCTTAATTCGTACCAGCCGCTGATGCTCATCGTATCACAGCGCGAGGACGCTCGCCGCCAGCCCAGCCCAGCCCAGCCCAGTTCAGCCCAAATCAGCCCAGTTCAGCCCAAATCAGCCCAAATCAGCCCAAATCAGCCCAAATCAGCCCAGTTCAGCCCAGTTCAGTTCAGTTCAGTTCAGTTCAGTTCACTCACTCATTCGATTTGCAAAGTCACCATTTAGATCGACGCCGCAAAGGATAAACTGCCGAGTCGCCTGCCCCCGGTTGGCGTTCAATTGTTTCGATCGATCCGCCAAGATTGCGGCCAGTGTTTGTTCTGCTTCCGCATCGCTAACGGACGCTATGGCTTGAGCATAAACGAGTTGCACACCGCGCCATGACAAGGCTTCGAGGGGACGGTGCAGTTGGTCGAGCAGGCTAATCAACTCCGACATCTCTTCGTCGTCTCGGATTTCGCTAGTGGCCATCTCAGCCCCCAACGTTTGTGTCCGTTCGATCAGCGCGGCTCGATGCGAGGCTTCCGCAGCTTCCTTTCGAGCATTCAATTCGCTGAGTGACTGACTCATCATAGCATAAGCCTGATGGTCCGTTTGATCGCGGATCACAGTCTCCGCCAAGCAGCGGATCGCCTTTGCATGATCAGCTTGCTGTGCGGCGTGCACGCCTCTGGCCAACCAAGCGTCCGCGTGTTGCTCGCCAGAGTCCGATGAGTTAGCGATCCATTCCTCCAGGGCTTCGAAGTCGTTCAAATCTGCGTAAATCCTACCAAGCAAAGCGGATTCCTCTGAGCCGATGGGATCCAACGCCTCAAGACGTTCGCGAGCCGCCTGCCAATCCCCTTGGCCGATTTCGTTTCGTGCTTTCCCAAGTGGTCCAATCGGATCAAACTCTTGTTTCGCCGCATCACCGGTAAAGGGGTGGACGATCATCAGCAAAGATCGCAGCTCATCCTCCGTCACATCACCCTGCTCGCAGAGATGCCGAAGATGCCGAGCCGCTTCAGTGCGCCGACCTTGACGGAGCATCAGCTGCGCCAGATTACGATGCACCAGAACGGAATCGGGGACTTCGGCCAAGAGGGCACGATAACGATGCTCTGCCTCCGACCACTGCCCGAACCGAACCATCCACTCGGCCGTCTGCCCCATGGCCGGGAGTCGCAGGGATGGGTTGGTCTCCACTAACTCGTCCAGCATCAGAATTGCCTCGGGAAACCGATTCCGCTGGCCTAGGATCATCGCCATGAGAAAAACCACCTGCGGATCATCCGGTGCCAGCCGCATCGCCTGTCGTCCCAGGTCGAAAGCCGCATCCGTATCAGCTGCTTCCAATGCTAACAAAGCTTGTTTGTGCAATTCTACCGGGTCGGGTGATGATGATTGATCCGGAGAGGGGTCGTTTTCTGGCAAGCCGCTACGTTGTGTCGCGCCGGCCTGCAGAGACTTAATCGCTGAGCCGTCCGCTACAGACTCCGGCGAAAGCGCAGCGGGTCTTAACCGAGTTGAATCCTCGCGTGCGCAACCACCCAACAGGACGAGCACAAAACAGCAAGAGGCGAACGTGCAAACCGAAGGTTGAGATCGCAGAGTCAATCCACCTTTCCTATGTGTCATTCAACAATTTCCGTTCACCAAGCGATACGCCTTCAAGCATAGAAACATCCGACACGGACCGCAACAAACCGGGTGGCTGCGACAGAACTCTCGCTCGACTGCCCCACGCTTCAAGCGGATCTCATAATCCCCTAGATTCAGCGGAATCATTCATTGTCTGACGGATGGGCGTCCTGCAGAATAAAGTGCTATTGAACGCCGGATCCAATGTCGGTGGCATTTTCTGAACGGGAGCGAGCTATTGAATCGTGTGCTAAGCCTTGTGGTGGCAGTCGGCGCGGTCCTCTCGATTGGTGTGGCAACATGCCGTTACATCTCCGATCCATCGAATAACGCGGGCATGAAGACTGTCGCCCGAATCAGCTCCTCGACCGATCCGGGTGTCCACACGGTCGCCTTTGCAGACTCTCCGACCGAGCCCACGCTCGTTGGTCGCGAGATTTGTCGCGAGTGCCATGCCGAGAACTATGCGTTTCATTCCAAACATGGACACGCGTCGACATTTCACCTGGTCTCGCAAACAGACCTGGCTCCAAATTCGCAGGCAAGAGTTTTGACTCGGGAGAACCCTACGGAACGTACCAATATCACTCTGATGCACAAGGAAAATTGTTTGCAACGCTTCCCGCTCAATTCGGTGACGAACCCTACCCGCTGCAGTATGCGCTCGGATCAGGACACAATGCGCAAACGATACTGACGCTCGCTCCCGGCTTGGACGGTCAGACCGAGGGCATTGAACATCGGGTCAGCTGTTATCCGGGTGGCCGCATCGGATTGACGCCGGGACATTCAAAAATGAAGCCGCAAAGTGCGCTCGAATACTTTGGCGATTCATCTCGAGGTACACCGTTGGAGCGATGCATCTACTGCCACACCACCAGTGCCAAAATTGTCGGGGAAGAGATCCAAGATCTGATTCCCAGCATCAATTGCGAGAAGTGTCACGGGCCCGGAAGCGAGCATGTTCGATTAGCTCGCACCGATTCCAAGCCGCCACCCTACTCGGTCGGTCGGGATGCCTGGGACACCGAGTCCGAAATGCAGCTGTGTGGTGATTGCCATCGCCTGCCTCGAATGGTTACCGAGAAGGAGATCAGGGATTATCCGGATCTGTTGGTCCGGTTCCAACCAATCGGACTGTTGCGAAGCCGTTGCTACCTCGATTCCGGCCGCGAGTTGAAGTGCACGACGTGCCACAATCCGCACCAGATCCATTCGCGAGATGGATCCCGCCGATCATGTCCGAGATTGTCTACGCTGTCACCAGCCAGGTACGCAATCGCACGTCGCTTGTCCGGTCGAACCTGAAACAGGATGCATTGAGTGCCACATGCCCGCCATCGAAACGGATCAGGGACTTCGCTTCCACGACCACTGGATTCGAGTTCGTGAAGATTGAAGGAGCAGGCACAAAAAAGAACCTCGCCCTTCGAGTGATGGGCGAGGTTCTGCATTCTGTCGAACAGTCGTCAACGGCCGTGCAGTCTATTGGTTCAGCTGCTCTTCAATCGTTTCTTTCATTGCCTTCGTACCGAGAGCTCCCCACAGTCCATAAGGACTCGCCGAGCCAGGCTGTCGTGCAACATTGCCACCAGGAGGGTTATTGGCGAACCGCGCCGGCGCGACGATCGCCGGACTTCCACCGAATCGGTCATGAAGACGACCGCGCCATCAGACATCAAGATATGCGCCCCACCTTGATGGTTACTGCTGGCCGGCATGGTTCCGGGAGAGTCGATCCACACACCGACGCAGTTTTCCGTGTTGGGCGGCAAGATCGTGAACATCGCCGTGCATTGATATCGGAAATTAGCCCAGTTCGCCCCGCGGGATTCGTGGTTGTTCTGACTCAATGGATTGGGTTCCGTGCAACCCGTTTCGCCAGGGGCGCACCAAATCGTGGGTTTATTGGGACTGATTTGACCGAGGTCCGCACAATAGGACGGGTTATCGTTGACGTCGTTGACGCCGTCTCGCTCCCAAGAAGCCGCAGTTCGGATATCACGATCACCCAAACTGGTCTTGATTTCACCCATGGCGATGGTGTTGGCCAGTCCATCCAGGATGTCCCGGAACTTACTCTCCTTACGCACCATGAATACACCACGCGCGACCGCCTTAAAGTTCACCACGGCACCGGCACCGTTGACGCCGGACAAGTTACTGCGCTTGTATTGATTGTGCCAAGTACCAGGTGAATCCCCGAGGCAGAGAGCGTAGTTCGTTCGCCCTAGTGCCGGCAGACCGGTTCCAGGGTCACTCGGACATCGAAGGGTTGGGATTTCCGTTGCCCATGGAACGTATCCCGGGTTGCGTGAGTAGTTGCGAGGGTTGGGCCCCATCGCGGGCCAGCGTGCCGGGTTGGTCAGCAAGGTAGTTGCTGGGGGTGGCGCGCCCGTGACGGTTCTGGGATCCGGGTTAGAAATCTGCTCCCACAGTGCCTGCTGCTCCATAAATGGAGTCATGCCGACGATAGCACTCAAGCATTCGTGACTGGCATCGTTACCCGTCTGCCACCAATTCGCAGTTTGCTTTCCAATTCCGGTGCCACTGCCATTGGTGGGCAGTTGCTTGAAGGCCGAATGATAGTTGTGAATGGCTAATCCAATCTGCTTGAAATTATTACTGCAACTCATCCGTCGCGCTGCCTCGCGCGCCGCCTGAACGGCCGGCAATAACAGGCCAACCAAAACACCGATGATGGCGATCACCACCAAAAGTTCCACCAAAGTGAAACCGCGCGTTGCGCACTTACGCGTTCGCTTCATAAAAATCTCCCGATAAAAAGTAATAAGGTTCTGACTGCCGAACGGGCAATCGTAACAGAAGCTTGGGCCGGAACCAAGAAATTGAAGATTAAAAGAGCGACAGAAATTTCCCGCACGATGCTAAGGCTTCCGTTCGAGCATCTGAAAGGGCGAGAACCCATCCTCAGAAATCGTCTGCCAGTGGACCGAGCCGACGATCATACGAAAACGAGAAAGACGGTGAGAATACAGGGCACGCCTGCATTCTTCACCGGCAATGACGCAAACTTGCAGGAATCCAACTCGCCGGTCGGACCGCAAAGGCAGCAAAGAACGCGACTACTGATTCATATCGGCTTCCATCGCCTTGTTGTATTCTTCGTCCGTCATGCCCTCGATTGCCGGCTGCTCTTCCACTGCCACCGGGGGGGCCTCGATCACCGTATTCTCTCCTCCTCCACCACCACAACCGGTCAGCGATAGCGTGCAAAAACAGAGGGTTGCCATGAGCAAGAAAGCGATCTTTTTCATTTTTGTGCCTGTTGGTGGAAGATGAATGAAACGATATGGGCCTGAAGAACCGCTCTACCGTAGGCGGTACTCCGGCCCATTCAACTCGCGGCCATTCAGTGTAGCGAAATCGATGGCCTGCATGGGAGCATGCGAGCGAGCTCTACTCTCGGTGGCTCGTGCGACCCCGATTCTCGCCTCGCAAACTGTTAAACTTCACACGAATTGCGAGTTCGTGGTGCACCAAGTCACACCACGCCAGCGTTGATCGCGAATCAGTATCGAGGGTATCTAGCATGCAAGGCGAAATCATCTCCTCCGATCAGCAGACCACTCCGAGCCCACTGGGTGATCGCCTGGACGAAGCGATAGGTGAGACTTCGAGTGGTATCGGTGCTCTACTCAGTGAACTCCTGCGCAGGTCTCTCAAAACGGGAGTCTCCGACATCGGCGAGTCGCTGGTGGAGTTTGCCGAGGAAAAAGTTGAAGCTGCGGTGCAGGAACAAATGCCGGGTATTGCAGAAGCAGCTGACAAGGTCGCGCAATCCACATCCAAGCGTGTCGTGCGGGAAGCTGTGGACGATCTGGCCGCGCAGTCCGCCAGGCAACAACAATACTTGGAGGCGAAGATCGACGCAGCTGAAAGCAGTGTTTTCGACCGCGCCCGCAATCACGTTGAAGAGGTACTAACCGAGGTCCATGAATCAATTGACCAAACCAGAAATTTGGCGGTGCAAAGCAATGATACGGCACAACAAAAGATAGAAGAGCTTCGGGCGAAAGCTCGACAATCCTGGCGAAAGTTGAAAGAAGAGTTTTCGGCAGTCGATGATGCTCACCAGATGCTCCGCCGAGAACACGAAAATCTGAGGGAGAACATTGCCCAAGTCTGCGATCGACAGCGTCAGCAAATCGAAGCCGCCGCGAAGTCATGCACCGAATTGCATTTGCAGATCCAGCGGCTTGAGGAGCGCCTGGCATTCCTCGAGCAACCTCGTGGAATCAAGGGACTCATCGCCAAGTTCCGTGGCGGTGGCAAGGCAGCTTCGGAACAAGCTGAACAGCAGACGACAGGCAGCGAGAGTTCGTCGAATTCGGAAGAACCCGATGACTGAAATCCGGGTATCCAACCACTCACTTAGCGCCGCCGAAACCGAACGAACCGAACCGAACCAGACACTACTCGGTCGTGACTCGTTCGAAGATCACGAGAATCTGCTGGCTGCCGGACTTCGAGGAAAACTCCGTTGGCCGCTGACTGCCCTGAGGAGCAAAGCATAGCTTTCGAGTTTTTTCAGCGAGTTCGTAAATCCCGAGATACTGGTTGCCTTTCCCTCCACCTTCGGTCGGCGTGAAGTCAATGGTCTTGGGCTTTTTCGTGGGATCGAAAACGCTAGTCCCCTTGCTGATTTCTTTGCCTTCGGAACGGACGCTCCATGTGCCGTCAGAACCGTTGACCACCGTAATTTTCGCCGCGTCGTCGTCACTTGTTTTGTTGCCGTCAATCTCAAGAGCAACGACTTGCCATGTGCCTGCGATCTGCGCGGTCTTTCTTGATTGATTCGTCCTTGATTTCATCCGCTGCTGCAATCGCGGTGAGCAAGACTCCGACGACCAGCAAATTGAACATGCCCTGTAGCGTAAACTTGATGGTGGTGACGAAAGTTGCCATTTTGTGTCTCTCTATACTTGGCGGACGGGTCGCTGTGATCGCCTTCATTCTACCGGGTCGGCTGTCTCCCGTTTCAACTTGCTGTAAGCGGGACCGGGTTGGAACCTCGGACCGCCGTCCCGAGGTGGATTCGGGTTGTGGCGGCGAGCAAGGCTCAGGTATCAAAGGATAGGTCCAGCAACCTGCGAGACATTGCGTGCAACAGGATTTTTGCTTCGGACGACCGCACATGCTGATCAAATTCGCACCATCCCTGTTGCGACAAGGACTGTGCCCTCTTGCGGCATACCTCCAACGCCCCGGATTCGCGGATCAACTCCGTGCCCTCGCGGACATTCGCCGGATCACTTCGTGACTGTTTACAGCATAAGATTTTCCGCAATCTTGCGCTTCGTTTCGCGTTGAGCATTCGTAAAGCCGTCGCGATCACATATGTCAATTTGCCGCTGGCCAGATCTTCGCCGCTGGTCTTGGTCCATCGGGGTGAATCGCTGAAGTTGTGGACATCGTCGAGAATCTGAAATGCCACGGCGAAATCGCGTGCGAATTCGATGCAGGCAGCCGTCGTTTCCGAATTCGCATCCGCGATCACCGCAGCAAATTCGGCCAATCCCATCACTCCTGCCCCGGTCTTCATGGCATACACCTGAAGAATCCTGTCTTCCAGGTCGTCGCGCAGCCACGTTGCCAAACGCTCGTAACTCATCTGTCGCGACCAGTAAATGTCAACGTTCTGCCCACCATGCGCGGTGATCATCGTTCGCTCCCGAATCGCGTGCAAATCGAGGCGTTTCTCAGGCGTCAAATCCGGGTGTTCCAGCAGCAACAGGGCCGGCAAAAAATAAAGTAGATTGCCCGCGTTCAAAGCTACGTCGACACCGTAACGCAGATGCAAACAGGGCTGCCCACGTCGCAGTTCCGATTGGTCTTCGATGTCATCGATGATGAGTGCCCCCGTATGGATCAGTTCTGACATGCCGCAGATCAAATCTTGATAGGGCGTTGACGCAACACCCAAGGCCTCCAACATCAGCAGGCCAAACACAGGACGCCAACGCTTGCCGCTGCGGTCGATCAGCTCCCAAACGGGACGAGCGATCATTTCGTTGAAGGCCTCGGGCTCGTGTTTCCAGGTGGCCGGTCCCACGATTCGCTCCACCGCAGACTCATCGAATCTTCGAGGAAGACATTTCTCAAGACTGCGGTCGACGCCCTCGCCGATTCGTTTCAGGTACTCCTGAAAGTCAAACAGATAGCCGTAGCCATAGAACTCCCCGCGGGCGCGACCCTGAACGCGCTGCCCTGCAATGACACCCGTAACGGATCCGGCGCCCTCCCAGATGGCTCGCATTGTCCCGAAGCACGGAACTTCCTGGTCGTCCACCAGCGGCTGAAATCTCAAACGGGCATCGAAACTTGAAATCCGGATCTCCCACTCGATCGGATGCCGGATGCGGGTGCGGGGGCTTTCCCAGTATCGCAGCGGCTTCAGCGAGAAGTCGTGGGCCGATTTCACCTCGCCACACGTATCTCGAAACGTCGCGTGACGAGCCAGGACCTCGCCACTTTGCGCCTTGCGATGCAACTCCACCAACAGGTCCGAGCCGTCATCGAGATTGATCCCAAACCAATCCCATCCCTGCAAACAGTCGACGTCACCGATCCATCCGGAGCTTCCCCATTGGTGATCGTGCCACGCCGTTCCGGTGATCTGCTCACGCAGACCAATCTGCCCCGTCACGTCAAGTCGCGGGTAACAGTGATAAGCCATGCCATCGCCCAGTGGCACGTCGTTCAAATCGCAGGCAACCTCCAATCGTGGCGCGGCCGCCTTGATTTGCAGCGACACGTGACGTCCCGTCCCCGGTTCCACAAACGCCAAGTGAAATCCCTCGGTGTCTTGTGTCAACTCAAATCCGTTCCACGCAACAGAAATCGGCGAGGCGGTAAACAGCTCTGGAGAAGCGACCAATTGAATCGGATGCGGCGGACCATGTCGCCGAAGTTCATCGATCAAAGCCTGCTGCACGTCGGCATCAATGTGGGGGAGACTTTCCGTCAGCTTTTCGACTGCGCGCCGCCTGGCAGACGGATCGACCCAGCTCTCCGAATGATGCGTTTGATCGCTCTCGTGCAACACGCTGAGCAAGAGTTGGAAACAATTCGTCGCGGGCGCGTTGTCATGATCGAAGCGATATCTAAACAGTGAGGCCATGAAGTGGCGTCGGCTGGACGACTCGACCTGGTAGACCCCCTGAAAAAACCACCACTCGATCAAGCTTTCTTCGTGAGCGTCTTCGGATTCAAAATGAGATCTTTGCAATTCCTTACCGGGCTTTCGAGGCATAACTAACGATCACTCATTTTCGCGATCCCGTTTTCGGCATCGGATGAAAACCCAAATGTATTGAGCAGGGATGGCAGCAGTACGAGGTCACACAATAACGCAATGATAATCAGTGCGATCAGCAAAGTGACAAATCGGGTCATCGCGGCTAATGGACTGTACAGATACACCGAGAGCCCCACACCAGTGATCAGCGTCGTGAAAAACATTGCACGCGAACATTGGTGAAACGTTATCTTCAGGGCTGCGGCGGTCGTGAGTGAAGATGAATTTTTCAAATCCTTAAACCGCAACATAAAGTGTGTAGTGTCATCGACGGCGATCCCAAGCGCGACGCATGCGGTCATCGTCATTCCGATGTCGAGCGGATAGTCAAACCAGCCCGCAAGCCCGTAGGCGACAACGGCCGGACACAGATTAGGAATCATCGCAACCGCCCCTTGCTGGATCGATTGCAATACCAACATCATCAGCGGGCAAATCATCACGAATGCGAGAGCGAAATTGTGATACAGGTCCGCAACCAATTCATTTTGGGCTACGTGATAAAGTAGCGACACACCGGTGTGCTGCACCGTTACTCTGGACTGCGGAAGTTGGTCTGACATCGTGGACCGTGCAAGATCCGGTAGCGCGGTCTTGAGGGCTTCAAAATTCATGGGCGCGAGGAACGGAAAGCGAATCGAAATGCGCCAAATTTCAGAGTCATCTCGAATATCCAAGTACGGCGTTGTCGACAGATCTTCGCGGGCCTTCTGGATCAGTCGTCGGTAAGCGGCGCGCGCAGCAGTTGCACGCAAACTACGTCCGCGCGGATCATCCGGCAGCCACGCCGCAGCGCTGAGCACAGTCGTGACTTGCTCCACCGCCGTCAGTTCGCTCTCGACCGCTCGAATGCTATTGAGTCGTTCTGCAAAATCTTTGGACGTAACGTCATGAAACTCGATCAGCAATTCTGTTTGCTCGACCGGGCCAATGGTTCGTTCCAGCCAACGGATATCCTGGATCACCGGAGCAGCGGGCGAAAAGTTACGTTCTGCTTGCAAGTCGCTCCGCAAGTACCTCAGTCCAAGACCCGCACACAAAGTCGTCGTGATGAACAGAACAACGACAGTGCCGGACCAAGGCAAAAGGCGATCCAAGAATCGCGATCCCGTGTGCTCATCAATGACGCCCAAGTTTTTTGGCTGCAGCCAATCAATGGCGCATGGAATCAGCAACAGTTGGCACGCCAACGAGGCCAACACACCACAAGCACAGTAAACCCCAAACTCCCGAATCGCGGGAAACTCGCTTCGACACAGCGATAACATCCCTGCAGCCGTGGTCAACGCGGAAAACACACATGGTCGCCAGCCGATCCGCAAGACGCGAAAAAACAGACGGTTGTCCCCGCGCGTCCGCGAATAATTCACAAGATGGAGTGAGCCTGAAACCGACAAGATATAGGCAAGCGAGGGGATAACGGACGACAGGCCCCCCCATTTCGAGCCACTTAGCGTAACGATGGAAACACTCAGCCCCGCTGCGAGACCGCTGACAGCGAGAATGATGACGGTCAGATGGAAGTTTCGCAGACAGATCCAAGCGACCAAGGTCGAGATCAGGCACGACGGGCCGACAAACTCCTGGATCGATCGCCGAACAATCTCATCACCATACGCGCCGACTTGCGGATAACCCGCCAACACCAAGTCGCTTTCCGTTACGCCGATCGAATCTGCCGCTGTCTGCTTTACATACGCAACTGTCGCCCCGCGATCATCCATGCCTCGCTCGGTCAACATGACCATCACGCAAGTCGCACGTCGGTCGGCTCCAAAATAGATGCCTTGAAATCGATCAATCACCGACGTCGGTGACCGAACTCGATCTTTGACCAACTGCCGCAGAAGCTCCCTGCCCGAGATCGCTTGTTCAATCAGGTTCTGATCGTCACCGGCGACCAGATTGTCTGAGAACGTATCGCAACGCGAATCGCCAATTGTGCATCCAGGCCAAGTGACGACAAGAAAATCGTCGACCCCAAACCGATCAGTAAACTGGTTGTATAATTCACGATCGGGCGTTTCGTCAGGAAGCCACTGAAAGACGTCCTCCATATTGGATTCAAAACGCGAGAATCCGAGTACACAGACAATAATCCCTAGTCCATAGAGTGCGAGGGCGAAGCGTCGATAGACAGAAAGGAAGCCATCGCGATCCACGCTGGATCCCTGCAGATGTTTGAATGTGCGTTTGTCAGTGGCTTGAACGAATCGTGCACGAAGCTGAAACGATAACGGGCGGAGCACGTTGTTTCAATCGGCATCGGCATCAGACATTTGAAGTCACGAACCAGGAGGTTGGCACGATCGTTAGACGCAATCTGGAGAACCGCGTTAGCCTGGTCACCGGCGGGGCCAATGGAATCGGTAAGGCCACCGCTCTTGCCCTGCTGAAGGCGGGAGCGCAAGTGAATGTCGCAGATGTTTCGACAGAGGGCTTCGAGAAGCTTGAACGTGACAGCGCAACCTCGACTGGGCCGCGACTTCGCTGTCAACGTGTGGATGTCTCGAACCTTGCCGAGGTGGAATCTTGGATCACGGACATCAAGAAATCTCAAGGTCATGTCGACGTTCTCGTCCATTGTGCCGCTCGAGCCGACTGGAGCCGAGTGGAAGATCAGTCGATCGAAACGATCCTGCAGACAATGCGTGTTGGATTTGACGGGATGGTTCACTGCACCAAGTTGGTCTTGCCGCTGATGCAGGAACAAGGCTTCGGTCGGATCGTTTATCTCAGTTCCGTCGCGTCAACAATGCATTTGTTTCCCGGCTATGCGGCCTACGCGTCGATGAAGGCAGCAACGGATGCTTGGACGAACATGCTGCAAATGGATTTGCGCGGCACTTCGGTTCATATCGCCAACGTTCGCCCGGGCGTGGTCAAAGAGACGGAGTTCTTTCTGCGATCCGTTGATCGATCCAAGCTGCCACGGTTGTTTGATCTGCTACCTGCGACGACACCGGATGTTGTTGCCAGAACGATCGTCAAAGCAATCATGAAGTCGAATCGAACCTACGTCATCCCGCGTCGTTATCGTTTGCTGGAATGGTCCTACCGCGTCGCGCCCCAGCTTTTACGTTGGATGTGTCGATTAGGAACGAGTCGTCGGACCGACATTCAAACGAGGGATGAAGCTCATCGGTGAATCATTCGGAACACTCCCACAACGAAGCGCCGCCCGTTTCGCCGCCCGATACAGGCTATCCCGATCCGCCCTGGCGACTGAGCGGCAAGCAGTGGGCAGCTTTGTTCAAGACGGATCGCCCCGTTCGAGCGTGTGAAGCGGAACGGTTAGGAGCCCAACCGGTTTTTTCACGTCGGCTTGGCGTTGCATTGATCCGCTACACGGCAGGGACCTTGTGCTACGACGAACTGATTGTCGGTGTTCCGGTGCGGATCGGTTGGATGCCCTGTTTGTGGATTCGCGACATCTGGGTCAGTGACGTTCGTTCACAATTGGGAGGCATTCACATCTGGAATCTGCCCAAGCAGATGGCAACGTTCGACTGGAAAGATGACGATGTAACCATTCGGGATGCCGACGGCCTCGTCGCAAAATTGCACTTGGGTCCAACGCGAACCCATTGGCCTTGGGCGATTTTAGTCCTCTCGATTGCCGGTTCAAGAAACGGAAACTGGAAGACCGCGACGGCGATTTGGCGCGGGCGTGTTTCGCTTTCCAAACCCTCGGTGGAAGCATGGTCCGACCGGTTCGAGGAACGACCGGTCGCCGGCAGCGGATTCGGCTTGAGCTCGTCGCGTTTTCAAATGAAGGTAAAGAATGCGAAGCAACGGTAGGTCACTCGGTACCCCGTAGGAATTCCAAGTGCCCCATTCGCCGGGACCCCTGAGAAGTGAATGGTGAAGTGAATGGTATTGGGACTCCCTCAGTCAACTCCGCTCGATCTCTGGCAACCGCGTGAGGTTGAACCAACCGACGCGAGTTGGGGGATTGAGATAGCTGGGGATTCGAAAGGCCAGTATCGCATCCGTGGCGTATGCCAGCGGAAACCAGGGGTCAGGCCCGAATGGCACGGGCATTAGCGAGCTTTCGTGCCGCCACATGCTGGTGTCTAGCCTTTAGGCGATCTTCAAGGGCGAGGAATCGGCTAAAGCCTACACACCAACTCCTAACGCCCGAGCCATTCGGGTCCGGCCCGCTTTGATCGTCTCCGTCTCGATTGCACCACGCGTGGGAACCTTCGCGGAGGCGAGTGAACTGGCTAGAATAGTGACTTGGCTAGAATATCGGGCGTCCTGCGTGCGTCTGCAACCTTGGTGCCCATTTTGGTGCCCGCGGGGTAGCGGACCGGAAAGAGCGGTCGGAGAATCGCTGCTTTTCCTATAAAGAACACACCCAAGGGGCTGTAGCTCAGTTGGTTAGAGCTGGGGACTCATAATCCCTAGGTCGCGGGTTCAAGTCCTGCCAGCCCTATTTGAAAAACTCGGGGCAACCGAATCGTTGCCCCGTGTTTTTCAGGTTGAATCGTGCTTTTCAGGTTGAATGTTGATTAACGAAAGTGATGGGACACGCAACAGCGATTTGCCGACCAAAGTTAACGGGTCGGTCGCCGCGGCGTGTACGTGCAACAGTCGGCCGGACATACATCGTGCCAGGGGCCGAGCGTGCCCACTGCCGCGCGCTCCTCGGTTCGACCAAGGCGTTCCTCGACCAATGCACGAATCATGCCCACAAAGTTTGCATCGGTCCCAGCCGACCGGGCTCGTGCAAACTGGATTCCACGACGCCGGCACACCTCCGCGGCCTCTTCGTCCAAGTCGAACAACACTTCCATGTGGTCGCTCACGAAGCCGATTGGAACGACGGCAAGTGAAGTGAGTTTGTGTTGATCATCCATTTCTGAAATGGCGTCGCAGACGTCGGGTTCCAACCAGGGTTGTTGTGGTGGGCCGCTGCGGCTTTGATAAACCAGTCGCCAGTTCTTGACGCCGCAGGCCTCGGCGACCAATCGGCTGGCTTCGGTCAACTGTTTCACGTAGTCGCAATTGTCTGCCATCGACATCGGAATGCTATGTGCCGTGAACAGCACGCTCGTTTGATCCGCCGGTGTGCCAACGGATGCGATAGCCTCTCGCACCGAGCACGCCATGGCGTCGATGAATCCGGGGTGATTGAATCCCATCCGCAGCTTCTCGACGATCGGAGCATCATCGCCAATTTGCTGTTGGGCGGCCGCAATGTTCTCGCGGTACTGTCGGCAACCGCTGTAGCAACTGAACATGCTGGTAAAAAACGCCAACGCCCGTTTGCGGCCATCGTCACGCATCTGGCGAAGCGTGTCGGGTAGGAGCGGATCCCAGTTTCGATTCCCCCAGTAAACGGGCAACTCGATCCCGCTGCGATCAAACTCCGCGCGGATCGCTTCCAGTAATTCGCGGTTATGCTCGTTGATCGGACTGACGCCACCAAAATGCTTGTAGTGCTCCGCGACTTCCAGCATTCGTTCGCGCGGCACGTTCTTGCCACGCAACACGTTCTCGAGGAAGGGGATCACGTCATCAGGTCCCTCGGGGCCACCGAAGGAGACGAGCAGAAACGAATCGTAGGGTGGAAGTTCGTCGGTCATGTATGTTCATTCGTGGTTTGCAAAAGCTTAGACGTTCTACTATCCGAGGCAATCAAGTCGCAATGGGATAGACTGATACGCGAGCTCGCGGCAGCGCGCAGAACGTCTTGTAACCGGATGACGAAGACATTGTGATTCACCCCGACATTCCCATCGAAGTTGCTCGCAGCGTGCTGTCGCCGATGGGCGTTGTCTCGGCGCGGGCGATGCCGCCAGGGATGAGCGGTGCTTCGGTCTTTCAATGTCAGCTTGCTTCGGGAGATTTGTTGGCGTTGAAACGCTGGCCGGCGGGGACTGGGCTGGCACGGATCCGGAAAGTACACCAGGTTGTTCAACACGCGAGAAACAGTGGGTGTGAATTGGTGCCTGGGATCCACCCTGTCGCCGTCGGAATCGGAAACAGCCCGCAGACCGCATTCTCGCATCAGCAAAGCCACTGGGACCTTACCCAGTGGATGCCGGGTGAACCTGCTTCCCATGCTGCGGCGTCCGACCCAGCCACCCTCGACCAGGTCCGCAGCGGAGCCGCCGTGATCGCTCGGTTTCACGCCAGCGTCCGCAGTCTTGGTGTCCGCCAGCAACCGCCACCGGCCGTCCTGGCTCGACTCAAACGGCTTTCCGAACTGGATCCACTGGTTCCGCAGGCGATCGATCTGGCCGCGCCGCCGGCGTCCGCACAGGAGATCTCACCGGCGCTGCAGCGGGCGATTCACGAAGCTGGCCGCCTGCTACATTGGAAATGGAATGAAGTCAGCCGAAGAATCGCCCGATCTCTGAGCCAATACCAATTTGCTTCCGTAACGATACAGTACGTGCTGCGTGACATTCACCGAGACCACATCCTGTTTTCCGACCGCAGACCGACTGGGTTAATCGATTTTGATGCTGTTCGCATGGACACGCCTGCAACTGATCTGGCGCGATGGGTTGGCAGTTTTGCTGTAGAACCTGAAAGGTCGAGTGAGATGGCGATCGAAAAGGTGTGGGATGCCGCGTTAGCCGGTTTTTGCCAAGAAAACCCATCAAATTTTCATCCTCAACCCGATCTTCACGTGGCATTGGCCCGCGACCTTTGCTTCGCGACAACCTGGATTAGTTTGGCGAATTGGCTGGTTTGGTTGCTGTGCCAGCAGCGAGCCTTCCCAGTTGGGCAAGACGCGGTTGCCGGACGAATTGTGGAATTGGCTAGCACGGCAGCACAGGAAGTTTAGGCAAATTGCGAAACATTGACTGAAGATTCGTCAGGCACTTAAAATTCGTCTGGGCTGCGAGAGACAAACAAACATGCTTCTATCAATGCGATTACCTGTGAAAAAAACAGTCTTTGGCTTCTTGCAATTCCTCTTGCTGGTCGCGTTGATCGGACTGTTGCCGACTCCGACGCGTGCACAGAATGATTTTGGTGCTGGTACGGATCTGTTTCCGAACTTCTCGCTCGGTGGTTTCGGCGACAAAGAAGAGCCGGTCGTGTGGGCAGCACGCTACTTTGCTGACCCCAACGGCCAAGGTCGCATCGAAGTCGAAGCCTCGCTCGCCTCGACTTGGCACATCTACTCGACGACACAGAAACCGGGCGGGCCAACCCGCACCAAGATCTCGATCACAGCACCGGAGAGTGTTCAATCCGCTGGTGATTTCAAACCCAGTCATGCGCCTTCAAAAAGTATCTCGTCGGTCTACGACGGACTGACGATCGAAGAGCATGACGGAGTTGTGATTTGGTCGGCGCCGATCACGACGCCGTCTGGTTTTGAGCAACCGATTACGGTGATGGTCAGCGGTTTGATCTGCAAATCGGGTGGTGACAATCGGTGCATGCCGGTCAACGAAAAATTGACCGCGACATTTTCCGGGTCGCTTGCGGCCAACACCGTCGCCTTCAACGACAACGCTGCCGAGCAGAAGAGTAGTGCGAATGCGAAGAGTGCTGCAAAGCCGTTTCGCGACGGCGACTATGTGGTTCAGTGGACCGCGGAACTCACGAGAAAGGAGTTGGCACCGGGGCAACAGACGATCCTGAAGTTCACCGCAAAGCCTGATGCCTCATTCCACGTCTATAAATCGGTGATTGACGATGCTGAGTCATCCACCAATTTCGTGGTCACCAAGAAAGACGGTTTGCTAGTGGGTGAGCCAGTTGCCGACAAGCCGTTTGTCACCAAATCGATCCTGCCGACGCTTCCACCGATTAGCTACTACACTGGGAACGTGACGTGGTCGTTGCCGATTGAGATTCCAGTCGATGCGACCGCGGGTGAAAAAACAATCGAAGGGATGATCGCCTATCAAGCGTGCACGGACAACAGTTGCCATCGACCGACGGCATTGAAATTCACGACAAGAATCGTGGTCGGCGACGCAGCCGGTCAGGAGCCTGGAACGGTCGAATTGGTATCGGCCAAGTCGGCGATGGCGTTGGATGAGGCCGCGACAACCAAGTGGGTCGATCCGATCAAGCTCAAGGCTGCCGCCCCGGCAAAGATTGAACCGAAAAACGATCGGGCCAACGGCAACGATGCTGCCGCAGTGGTGCCGCCATCGTCCAAATCCAAATCGTCCTCGTTTCCGACTCTGCTCGGGCTGGCATTTCTGGGCGGTTTGATCCTGAACGTGATGCCCTGTGTTTTGCCGGTGGTCGGTTTGAAGATCATGGGATTCGTCAGCCAGGCGGGCGAGGACCGAGGCCGAATCTTAGTGCTGAATTTGGCTTATGTGGCGGGCATCATCGTGGTGTTCGCTGCACTGGCGGCACTGGCGATTGTTTTCAACTTCGGTTGGGGCCAACAGTTTCAATATTTCTCCGTTCGCCTAGCAGTCACGCTCGGGTTATTCGCATTCGCACTCAGCTACTTTAACATTTGGGAAATTCCGGTACCCGGGATGGCATCCAGCAAGGCATCCCAAGAGCTTCAACGCCAAGAAGGACTGACGGGAGCGTTTAGCAAGGGCGTCTTCGCCACGCTGCTGGCGACCCCTTGCAGTGGCCCGATGTTGGGAGGCGTTTTTGGAGCAACGATCGGATTGCCGGCAACTCACGTCGCACTGATCTTTTTGACGATGGCATTGGGGATGTCGACGCCCTATGTGTTGATTGGCCTTCGACCAGATTGGATTCGGTGGTTGCCAAAGCCGGGTGCATGGATGGAGACATTCAAGCAATTCATGGCTTTCTTCTTCTTGGCGGCCGTCGCATTTTTCTTTTACCAGTTCAGTGACGAGAATAAGTTCCCTGTATTCGTCACCTTGATGGGTGTGTGGTTCGGGTGTTGGATCATCGGATTGGTGCCCAACTGGGAAACGCTACGCAAACGATTGCTGGCCTGGATCGGTGGCATTTCCGTGGCCACGGCCGTGGGCCTTGGTGCCTTTCTTGGTTTCAAAGCCGACTCGCAACTGCAATGGGTCGATTACAGCGAAGCCAGCCTTCGACAGTATCAGGCTCAAGGGAAAACGGTCCTGCTCGACTTCTCGGCAAAATGGTGTGTCAATTGTCTGGTCAATCTTGAAACGGCGATTGACACACGACAGACGCGGGAGCTTGTCGAGGAATTGGATGTAATCGTGATGTATGCCGATTGGACGAATCACGATCCCGAGGTGACGCAAAAGTTGGAAGAGCTCAATAGCAAGTCCATTCCAATGCTGGCGATCTATCCGGGGAATCGACCCGATGATCCGATTATCCTCCGCGATATAGTGACCCAATCGACAGTTCTCAGCGCGTTACGTTCGGCGGGTCCCAGCATCAACGCCACCAGCAGGCTACCGGAGAGTACCAGATCGCTTGCGGCAATGAGTCGTTAGCGACGTGATCGATGTCGAAGACACGATCGTCGCGATTGCTTCACCGACGTCACCGGCACCCCGAGGCGTTGTCCGTCTGTCGGGCACCGAAGTCGTGCCGATTCTGGCCAGACTCGACGTCGCTTGTCCGGAAATTGGCCGGGCCAGCCGCTTTGAAACCAGCATCGACGCTGGCGATCCAATCGGAATCATTCCCGTTAGCGTGATGCTCTGGCCCACCTCGCGCAGTTACACCGGACAGCCATCCGCGGAGCTGCATACGTTCGGCTCGCTACCGTTGCTTAGCGGCTTGGTCGAAGCAGCGATCGCTGCCGGTGCACGGGCGGCTCGACCCGGCGAATTCACGATGCGTGCGTTTCTGGCTGGACGTCTCGACCTGACGCAGGCCGAAGCGGTTCTGGGGGTGATTGAGGCCCAAGGGCGTGGGTCACTTGACCATGCGCTGCGTCAACTTGCCGGCAACCTCTCTCGTCCGCTCGAACAGATGCGAGGCGACATCCTTGACTTGCTTGCCGATGTGGAAGCGGGACTCGACTTCGTCGATGAGGACATTGAATTCATCAGCGACGAAGCGTTGGTCGAGCGGCTTTCCGAGATCGCAGTCCGGCTGGAGGAAACCTGGCGAACGATGCAGTCGCGCGGTGGCGGCGCTGCACGGGCGGTGGTTGCCCTGCGAGGCGATCCGAATGCGGGCAAGAGCTGTCTGATCAATCGGCTAGCTGAACAAGAGGTCGCCATCGTTGCCGACACCGCTGGAACGACGCGTGATGCGGTCACCGTCAACATCGAAATCGAGGGCCGACAGGTCATGTTGATTGACACCGCTGGGATGGAGGCATCCGAATCGGAGATCTCTCGGCAATCGCAGGATCAAGCGAATCGAGCCGGTGAAGCAGCAAACATTCGACTCTGGTGCGTCGACAGCAGCCGCGATGACTTTGCCGCGGCATGCCGGCGGTTGACTGAGGCTGCCGAATCGACGCCACGTCCCAGCGTGATCGATTTATGGGTTGCCACCAAAACCGACCTGCGATCCATCCACCGTGACGAGAAGCAATGGATCGCTTGCAGCGCTGTGACGGGACTGGGGATCGATCATCTTCGATCTGCGATTGTCGATGCACTCTCGCAGCAAGACGCCGAAGAGATCGGTTCGGTCGTCGGCACGGCCGCGCGGTGCAGCCAATCGCTCCGCCTGGCAGGCGAGGCTGTCGCCGCCGCGATCAAGTTGACAGAAAATCAGGAAGGCCACGAATTCGTTTCCGCCGAACTACGAATCGTCGCCCAGTGCCTTGGCGAGGTCACCGGTACCGTCTATACCGACGACATCCTGGATCGAGTCTTCGGCCGTTTTTGTATTGGGAAGTGAATGATGCGTGTGACAACCAGCGAGCACGAAACGCCGCTGGGAACGATGTGGTCCGCTTGGACGGATCGAGGACTGTACAGTTTGAAATGGGAGCAGCCCGACCGCGAATCTGTGGTCGCGTCCTCGATTACCAGGCGGCGGATTGACCTGTTCGGCCAGCTTCTGGCGAGGTTCTTTCAAACCGGGCGGGAGTCCTTCTCGGACGTGGCCATCGATGCGACGGGGTGGACCAAATTCGGCGCCGACGTCTACCGGCACTGTCGGATGATTGAGCCGGCAACCACACTGACGTACAAACAGCTGGCGCAGCTGGCCGGAAACCAGCAAGCGAGTCGCGCGGTGGGTGCTGCGATGTCGCGCAATCGCATTCTGCTGGTGATTCCATGCCATCGCGTGATTGCCGCCGGCGGCGGTCTTCGTGGTTTCAGCGCGCCGGGAGGTCTGGCGACAAAGCAATTGCTGTTGGAACTGGAACGCCAGCGGTGTTGGCCGACCGCTGTTAGTTCCTAGTCACCCGATTCATCGGGTATTTGCCGGACAACAGGGTGGCCGGCGGTCGAGCGTCAGCGAGCCCCCGGAATTCCTTTGGCGCGTTACTGGGGGCTCGCTGACGCTCGACCACCAGCCACCCTCTGATTGCGGATCGGCCACTAAGAGTCATTGAGCAAGAAGTGGCACCCTCCAGCGAGGACGAACAACCACGCGATTGCGGCGACCGCAAGCGACCATCCCAGCCACCACGGCGCGTACTGGAATCGAAGTTTCCAATGGCCAGCGGGCAGCAACACACCTTGCGTCAAGAGGTCGACGCGATGAACTGAAACCGGCTGCCAATCATCTGTGTTAGTGGGCGAGTAGTGAGCGACCCAATGACCATCTTGGAGGACCGGTCGCGTTAGCAGCCCGCTGGAATTCAATCGCACTGCGAACTCCGCCAACTCCGAGTCATCGACAATCGTTTCGATGGAGGCGCCGTCGCGACCAGTTTCCGAAGCCTTGATATCGGTGGGTCTGGTCTCCAGCGTGGGCGGTGCGAGTCCGCCTGATTGCGCGATTTTGCGAAGTCGCTGGGCGAACTTGCGCTCCACCGAATCATCATGGGTCCAGTCCGCATGATATCGCAGCGGTTGTCCGCCAGGCCGATAGACATCGCGTCGGTCGACCATCTGAGCATCGCGACCCTGGATCGAAACCTCGACCGATTGCCCGGTCGTGTGCGCAACTCCGTCAATCATCAGCCAGCGTTGTATCGACGTCCAGAACTTTTCTCGCTCCGGGCCCGCCATTCCAGCGGTGACTTTGTGGGTCGCTTTCCAGAAGTTTGCCGATGCATTGCTGCGAATCGAAACCATGTTGTTCAACACCGAGATGCGATCTGCAAGGTGCCACCGACCGAACCAGGCCACTCGGACGCTCGCCTCGACATCCGCTAATCGATGGTCGTCTGTTGTTTGTCTCCAGACAGTGGGCCATCCACCGTCTGTTTGGGTCCGCATCCATCGTGTTTTGGGTGGTTGCTCCGACTGACCGAGAGCGGAGATGACGGTCTGCTCTTGATCGCGAGAGACCTGTGCGATCATGGCGCGACCGGCAACGCTCAGGTCGATTGCGGCGATCGCAAGCAACGCCAGTATCACTGTCGGATTGGCCCATCCGCGGGACTGCCGCATTCGAAGGACGATCGCGATCGCCAGCACTGCGACAAGTGAGTGGACGATTGAAGCTCCGATCTGAGACAACGCCGCGTCCACGTTCAACGGGCCCCAAAACTCGTCCTTCGGCAGACTCTTTGCGGGATCAAAGAGAAAGGTCGGTTTCCAGCGAAGGAGCAACACCGTCGCCAAGGAAATGATCAGCATCACACCAAGCCCTAAACACGGCGGGCGAAGCTGTTTCCGCCAAAGATCATTCTCGGCCAACAGTTCTTGTTCGATGAATTGAGCGGTGACGATCGCAGCCCCCAACGAAAAGAACGGTAACCACTTCGCCGGGTATCGAAATGAACCGTAACCGGGAACGAATTGGTATAGCCACCAATACGGTCCACCCATCGCACTATCGACATTCGGAAGTGCATGTGTTGTCGCTTGAATCAGCCACACGACGCCAAAATGTCCCATCGCCAACCACAGGCTCACCGCCGCGATCGCCAGCCAGGGATCAATTCTCTGCAAGCGTAACCGTCGGATCCTGAGAACGATGACCAGCAGGACGAGCGTTCCCATGTAGATCGATGGCGTCCATGTGCGGCCGTCGCCTGGCAACAGTCTGCTGATTCGCGTGTTTGCGGGAAGCAATGATCCGAACGCGTTGGGCGTCACCAATTCCAAGGTGTGCCAAGGAGCGAGTGAATACTGATACGCTTCGTAACGTCGGCCACCGACGATTGGCGGATCGATCCAGCGCTCATGGTCGGTCGTTCGGATGCGCTCGCTTTGGCGACTCCAGGAAATCGATGCAGCCAACTGGGGAGCGGCAAGAGCGGCCGCCAATATCGGCGTGGCGACAAGAACAGCAGGCGTGATCGTGCGTTGCTTGCCGATGATCAGCTGCACAGCCCATACCAAGCTCGCAACGATCATCGCGTGCAGTGCGGCTTGAGGATCGCCGCCCAAGACCATCATCGACATCGAAGTGCCGGCGACGAGGATTCGAGTCCTTGTGCCGAGTGGATGACTGGCAAGCATCGCCCCCAGAGCCAATGGCAGCCAGGCCGCGCCGACCAGAAACGGCGGATTGGCGTACAGAAAAAGTATGCTGCCCGACAACGGGTAAAGGACGCCGGCGATGCTCGCAGCGAGTGGACCGATCCCCGCCCATCGCGCGGCAAGCCGCGCCGTTAGCGATGCCAGGATCAGGTGGATCGCGACGTACCAGCTGATCGCGACCTCGCTGGAAATCGGCAGCGCGAACAGCAGGTATCGCAGCGGATAGAAGAGGGCCGTCGTTGTCTCACCCGCTAGCGGTAGACCAGTCTGATCCAGCGGGTTCCAAAGCGGCACCCACTGCTCCGAACACCGCGATGCCACATAGTCGTATAGCGGCGTGTAGAAATGGCTGACGTCGCGGAACGCCAGACGGTCGATTCCCACGAGCGCTGGCGCGAATAGCAACAGAATCAAAACGGGCGCGACCAAGACGCTCGTTCGGTTCAGTTGCATGATGGATCGGTCAACGTGGTGCAGTGACGACGCCGGCGTGCGATTGAGCACGCAGCGAATCGGCTCGCTCGACGACGTTTTCGGTAGGCTCTAGCGTTTTCGGGACGAGTTCCACGTCGATGATTCGCTCGTCACGAATCTCCCCAGGCCACAGCGTCTCAGAGATGAAATCGAGCCCAGGGAACTCGTACCACGGGGGATTCAATCGTCGCCGAATCGTCTCGGTACGATAGCCGTCTTTCTCGATGCGAAACTCTCGGGTTCCATAGTAAACGAAACTGCTGGCCGCGGGACTTGTCCCAATCACCTGATTGTCAACCGAAACCGTTGCGCCGGGCGGGTTGGTCCGCACCATCATCCGACGGCGCACACAGCCGCTGCTAGCTGCAGCCAGCACGAGCAGCGTCCACGTGCTGAGGCGAGCAAGAAAAGTCCCAGTATTGAATTCGAAGACGGTATTCAAGTCGAAATCGGTTGGCTTGTGGCTTGTGGCTTGAGGTGTGGCAGAAAAATCGTCACTGAGAATATGGGATTAACACGCCAGATTGCTCGATCGCTAGACCGGTTTCGGCAGGCCAAGTTTCACATCCCGCCAATCACGAGTTGGGACAGCCAAGCAGGCTCGTACCTCGACCATCATGAATTGATGGGTGCGATCGGCGTAGGCCGGGACCTGGAGACTGTCCGGCTTAGGAATTGTTAGTTCAACACGAAGAATCAGAACCGCGGAGCGGTGGCAGCATATAGCCTGGGGTGAACCAACGAGCGACAGCGAGGCTGGTGTAACCCCAGGTCACCGAAACCGAAAAACCCTCCCCGCCGCGATTTGGCGGCGTAGCCGCCAAATCGCGGCGGGGAAAATCGGGTTGGATGACAATTCCTGGGGCTGCGAATTGCTCGCTGAGACGAGCAAGCCTGGCCCCAGGCTATCATGCTATCACTGCTCCGCAGTTGTCGGATTGTTCTAAGGAGTCAAAATGTTCGTGCCTACCGCTGACGCGAATCGCACCAAAACACAGTCTCCCATTGCTTCCTAAGCCGGACGGTCTCCAGGTCCTGGCCTACGAATGCCGCCAATCGAAGACGAACTAGCCTCCCCAAACCGCTAGAACCGCTGTTGAAATCAGAGCAGCCCAGCGGCCCGCGGGTTGGCGAATGAGAAACTCGCTCTCTATAATTTTCCCCACTTCAAGCTTTCATCGATTCTTCCTCTTGGGCAATTTCAAAGAGGCGGTTTTGAAGAAAGGACCAGTGGAGTTGGGGCGACGTTTCACGTCTGCAAGCGTGAAACTATATTCAAAATCAGGGGGCATTCATGAAAATCTGCAAAGCAGTTTCTCTATTCGCCATCCTCGGCATCTGCCAAGCATCCGGTTGTGGGAGCGATCAGCCGACGGTCATTGAGCCAACGGAGACCTATGAATTGACGGATCAAGAACAGCAGAACCGGGCTCGGGCAAACGCAGCGAACGCGGAAGAACGTCGGCAATAAACGTCTTTTACTTTTCTTCACGATTGGGGGCAATCGAATGAATCGCAAACTTAACCGACGGTCAAATGGCTTCACGCTTGTTGAACTACTCGTGGTGATTGCCATCATCGGCGTTCTGGTGGGGCTGCTGCTGCCCGCCGTGCAGGCAGCCCGAGAAGCTGCCCGCCGGATGAGTTGCAGCAACAACTTCAAGCAGATCGGCCTCGGCGTTCACAACTACCATGCGGCATACAAGCAGTTACCCGTGCACATGGGCGGGACTCGTCGCGTACCGCCCACGGGTAGTTGGTTCAGTAGTTACGGTGACGACTGCAACATGATGATGCTGAGCGTGTTCGTCGGATTGACGCCGTTCATTGAACAACAAGCGTTGTGGGAACAAATCAGCAATCGGAATTCGATCGATCTTTCAGCGCCTGGGATCGCTCGCACGCCACCTTGGCCGGCGATGGGGCCGACTCCCACGGACGAAGACAACGCTGTCGCCATCGTCAACACAAGGAACACGGCGTATCAACCTTGGATGACCGAGATTCCCACGCTACGTTGTCCAAGCGATCCAGGTGTCGGCCTGCCAGCAATGGGCCGCACCAACTATGCTGCTTGCTTAGGGGATGCGCTCCACTTCACCGACAACGGACCCTATTGGTTCAACTTGCGAGGCGCTCCCACGATTGCAGTTCATTACACGAGTGCACTCGAGATTCGCGCCGCAGGCCGCGGTGTTTTCGTGCCGCGGATGGAGGCCAAGTTCCGCGACATTTTGGACGGACTGGCCAACACGATCATGGCGGGGGAGATCGCCACCGATCTTGGCGACCGCAACGTTCGGACTATGCCTCACAGTTTTGCGCCCGGCACATTTGCGGGGCTGCGAGACAACCCGACGGCCTGCCGCGGCGACATCGATCCGGCTCGACCGATGTTCTGGGACGCGACAGTAACGGACGTGCTTGCCGGCAATCAGGGCCGCGGTTACCGCTGGGCAAGCGGGGCACAACCCTACAGTGCCATGAATACCATTCTGCCCCCAAATTCAGAAACCTGCATGTCGCTCGAAGATACAACCCCCGGCGTTCTGTCGGCCAGTAGCCAACACCAAGGCGGGGCCCATGTGCTGATGGGGGATGGTGCGGTGATTTTCATCACGGATTCAATCGATGCCGGTAATTCGGCCCACGGCACCGTCGTCAGGTGGGGCACGGGCAACCGTGCACCAGGATCACAGAGCCCTTACGGACTTTGGGGATCGCTTGGCACCAAGGCCAGCAAGGAAACGATCGAAGAGCAGTTGAACCAGTAGCAATGTTGCTCGGTTGCCCCAACGGAGGCTCCATCCATCACTCGGTTGAGACAACCGAGCAACAATCGATCGGCGACTAACTTTGCAGGATCGCGGCGATCCGATCGACGGCTGTTCGCAGTGACCTGGCGGCCATGACAAAATTAGTGTGGCCGCTGACTTCGGGCTGGATCTCTTCGTACAGCTCTGTTGCCTTGCGTAGTTTGGACAGCTTCTTTTTCGCCATCTTCAAGTACACCGCTGCGTCTTCGACTTCATTCAAGGGGCCGACAGCCAAAATGAAGTCGTAGAGGTCTCGTACGACTGCCCGCAGGTCTTCGTCATCTTCCGATTCGTCGGCGTGCTTCAGGAATGTGCGGATCATCCAGACGTGCGCAATTTCGGTATCAATTGCTCGCACGCGTTCCATCGGCTCGTGGCCACCCGATTCCATCAGCCAACCGATTCGGGATCGGGATTTGCCACCGACGCCTGTTCCGGCTCCGCCCCCGTGGCCGATGGAGCCTGCGTCGTGGTTGCGGCGGGTGAGGGCGCGTGTCCATGCGGCGTGTTCATCGCCACGATGACGACTCCGATCACTGTCAACAGCATGCCCACCCACAACATCGGGCTAATCGTGGTGTGTCCCTGCAGTCGAATCGCGGAAACCAGAGCTGTCACCGACACCGCACCTCCAAACACAATTGGCATCACCAGCAATGCGTTACCTCGGCTGGTCATCATCGCCGTGGTCAGGCACAACGCTCCGGCCGCACCAAGCGTCCCGGCCAGGAATCCCCACTGTGCCGTTGGGAAGTGAGCTCCGCTAAAGCTGAAGCTATCGCCCTTGACCTTCATCATCACCAACCCACCGGCGATCGCGATCACCAGGTAGGCGATACCGATGAAGACATAGGGTTTGAACGGTGTCCAACCCTCTGGCGGCAGCAGCGGCCGGCCGTCGACACGCGGTGTCTGTGCGTTTCCAATCGTCGGACCATAACATCCCCAAAAAATCGCGGTGCCCAGGGCAAATAGAATTGGAATCAACATTTTGTTCATGAAAACCTCTGAGGAGGGGGAGCATCGTGGCTCGGTTGTCCCAACCGAGTGATCAGCAAAACCTCGTTTGGGACAAACGAGCAACATTTTTTCGGCTATACGTTAAACAAGAAGTGACAGATGTCGCCGTCTTGCATGATATAGTTCTTGCCTTCCACACGCAGTTTACCGGCTTGGCGAATCTCTTTCTCGGATTTCAGCGTTTCCAGGTCCTCCAGCGTGTAAACCTCCGCGCGAATGAAGCCCCGCTCAAAGTCGCTGTGGATCACGCCGGCGGCTTGCGGAGCGGTCGCGCCGATCGCAACGGGCCATGCCCGCACCTCTTTTTCGCCGGCCGTAAAATAGCTCTGCAGCCCAAGAGTTCGATAAGCTTCACGGGCGATCTGGCTGAGTGCAGGGTACTCCAGGCCGGCCTCAGCCAGCATTTCGGCGCGGTCCTCTTCGTCCAGTTCTGCGATCTCGGCTTCCAACTTGGCACACACGCAAACGACACTCGCGCCGGACTTCCCAGCGTGCTCACGAACTTTCTGGACCAGCGGATTCTTGCCCTCCAGATCGTCCTCGCCAACATTGGCAACGTACAAGACAGGTTTAGCCGTCATCAGGCCGTAGCTCGAGATTGCGGCCCGCTCGGCATCATTCAACTCGAGCGTTCGCAGCGGTGAATCGGACTCCAGATGCTTGTTGCATTTTTCGATCACCGACACCCGCAGTTTCGCCTCTTTGTCACCGCTTCGCGCCGTCCGCTGTGCCTTGGCAAGCGAGTTCTCGAGCGTTTGGATATCGGCCAGCATCAACTCGGTCTCGATCGTGTCGATATCGGAGATCGGGTCAACCTCACCCGAAACGTGAATCACGTCGGGATCTTCAAAGCAGCGTACGACTTGGACGATCGCATCGACTTGGCGTATGTGGCTGAGAAACTTGTTGCCAAGTCCTTCTCCGTCGCTGGCGCCTTTGACGATCCCGGCGATGTCGACCAGCTTCAAAGCAGCCGGAATGATCTTCTGGGGGACGATGTACTGCGTGATTCGGCCGAGGCGTTCGTCAGGAACATTGACGATTCCCTCGTTCGGCTCAATCGTGCAAAACGGATAGTTTTCACTTTGCGCCGCCTGTGAACTGGTCAATGCGTTGAATAGCGTACTCTTTCCGACGTTGGGCAGGCCAACAATTCCAGCTTCCATGACGACAAACGGTTTAGGTTCCGGGGGACGATTCTTCCGAGATTGTTGAACGGCAAGCCGCAGGCGGCTTTGAGCGGCAGACAAAGTCGCCTGCGGCTTGCCGTTAAACGCAAAACGAAATCGTATCAGCCGACACGAATTGAACGAAGGGTGGCAAGCGGCGGCCAATTCACGGTCGGTGCTTTCGCCGAAATCTCGGAAATCGGCTGGAGCGGCGACCGTGGTTTCGCCGATGAAACCCTCTTGCACGAAGCATATCGTTAATGGTTTCACGGACGAAGCTGGCAGCCCCGTCAAGCCCAGCTATTCCAGCTCGGCAGCGGCGTTTTTCGCACCTTCCAGCTCCGAGCCCTCCTTTGAGAACTCTCACTCTTGGCGTCCTGATCGTCTCCGGCGGCACCCTCGCCGCGCTTCCGTTCCGCAAATATCAGGCAATTCCGGATGCTTCGGCAGCACCCGCCCAGGTGACCGGACCCACTCAATCGGCCCTGGATCAGTCCGACACCAGCGTGCTGGTCACGAATGACTCGCCCGCCAAAGAACCGCCCAACCAAACGACCGAAGAGAGGTTCGTCGCGTTGGACACCGCCGTTCTGGTGTCGAATCTGCCTCCATGGCAACCCAACACTCCTTCGCCCACGCCGCGGAGTTCCGACATCCCACTGACGTACGACGATTTGGCGTTTCCGATCGAGCCGCCACCTCCGATCGCCCAACGGTTCAACGCCACCGCTGCGATTCGCGAGCAGACGCTGGAACAAGAACGGGTTTCGGCCCTCGTGATGCCCGCCATGGAACAGCTTGCCGCTGCGCAACAGCTGGAGCTGCAACAAGTGGCAGAAAACGTCCGCACGGTATCCGACCGGCTGAATGAATCGAGAGCCACTGGCTCTCTGGCTAGTTCACGTGACGCGGGTGTCGAAGCTCTCCCGGACGAAACACCAGTCGATCGCGACCGTCATTGGATCCGCCAACCGCAATAGCGGCATGCGTTTCTAGAGCAGGCCGTTGAGCTTTCTCTCTTCCAGTGCTTTGACTGCTTCACGCACTCTTTCCTCGGCGCTCTTTGGCGCCACCAATGTCGCGTCGGCAGTTTGGACGACGATCAAATCGTCGACTTCGATCGTGACAATCGTGTGTCCCGGTTGCGCGTGAATGATCGATCCCTTGGTGTCGATGCCAACGTGAGATCCAACCACGGTATTGCCATCTGCGTCCGGCTCATGCAGTCGCGACAGGGCTTGCCAACTGCCAACATCGTCCCAGGGAAACGGCGCTTCGATCATCACCACGTTCGGGTAGCTCTCCATCACGGCATAGTCGATCGATGTACCGTTGATCGCCGTGAACTCTCTCTCTAGAGTTGCCTCGAACGAATCGCTGCCCATGGCATCTGCAATGATGGCAATCTGCCTGCGCATTTCCGGGACATTGGCCTCGAGCGCGTCCAAAATGGTTGAAGCTCGCCACAAAAAGATGCCACTGTTCCAATAGAAAGTCCCCGCGGCCAAATATGCTTCTGCGGTCTCACGATCGGGTTTCTCACGGAATTTCTCGACTTGGAACGCCTTGACCCCTTCAGCGTCAATGCCGCCGGCACGCTGAATGTAGCCAAACGACTCGGCCGGGTAGGTGGGGCGAATCCCAAAGGTCACGATCCTTGTGGGATCTTCGTCAATCAGCCTTTGCCCCGCAGAAATCGCTGCCTGGAATTTTTCGGGCGATGAGATGACGTGATCCGAGGGCATGACCACCATCGTCCCCTCGGGGTCGACACGATGGACCATCGCCGCGGCCAGGCCGACACAGGGTGCCGTATCACGCTTGCAGGGCTCACCGACGACGTTGGCCGCCGGAATGTCAGGTAGCTGGGCAGACACCGCGTCGGTCAAGATTTTGTTGGTGACAATTAGCTGCCGCTCGGGTGGCACCAAGTCACCAAGCCGATCGACGGTCGATTGGATCATGGTTCGATCCCCCGAGAGCGCCAGCAACTGTTTCGGAACCAACTTCCGACTGGCTGGCCAAAACCGAGTCCCACTTCCGCCCGCCATGATTACGGCATGGAGCATATCGTCCATCCTTCTTGAAACACGAAGTTGATCAAGGCATGACAGTAACGGACAAGAACTCGTGCGTGAAGAACCCGGCGGTTTTCGTTCGTAGTAACCCGTTCATCGGGTCATCGTCGGTCCCGCTTCATCGGGTCTTGGAAACCGCATGAATGCGGTCACTACGAACGGATGAGCGATCACTGCTGCTGCAGTTTCTCTTTCAGCAAATCACGTGCTTGTCGAAAATCGCCGACGTCCGGCTCGAGTTCGACGGCGCGCTCTAAGAAAGTCATCGCTTCATCCATCCTGCCAGCCAAATAGAGAGCGAGCCCGTATCGGTACTGAACGGGGGCATTCTCCGGCGCAAGCGCCGCGTCTCGACCTAGCAGTGGAAGTTCGGCAGCACGCAGCTCGGAAACTCGCCCCATGAACTGGGCTGCCTGAGCGGGCGGCAATTGGCCCACCAGCCTTTCCAACAGTGAGGCAAGATTCGTCCTCGCACCCGTCATGTTGGGTTCAATGCGAATTGCCGTCTCGTACGCTTGGATCGCTTCGTCGTATCGGCCTTGGCCTTCACACAAGATCGCCCACCCCATGTGCGCACCGGCACGGTCGGAGGCATTCATCAGCGCCGCTTGGACTTCACGTAGCGCCAGATCGACTTGTGTTTGTTCGGATCCTCGCAGCGTTTGGTACGCTCCCGAGGTGACCAACACGCGAGTTGCTTCACTGCGAACCAGTCGTGAAGCGTCATCGATGTGAGGAAGCAGCGACTTCCGAATCTGGGTCGGCGAAGCCCCCATGAACAAGTTGATGGCGGCGGCGCGAACAATGGGATTCTCGTCAACATTGTCGAGCAGTTGTTTTGCCATCGGCAACGCCCCAGTGGCGCCGGCAGCTGACAGTTCGCTCAGCGCCGAAGCACGCGCGATTGCCGGTACAAGCTCATCCGGCTTGACCGCCAATCGCAGCAGCTCTTCGACCGCGCCCGGCTCACCACGGCGGAACGCCACAATCGGTTCGCTGAAGTGGGCCGGTTTCTTGCGGTCCTTGCCATACCATTGCTCGCAAGCATCATCGCACCATTTGTCGGTCTTCTTGATCGCATCTGCGACCTGCTGATTGCCCGCTTGGGCCGCCTCCTGCCAGTCCGCGTATTCCTTCAGCGAACCCCTGGTCTGCTCGTCAATCGATTCGAGTTGGTCGGCAACATGACAACCGCTGCAGGAGTTGGGCGTTCCTAGCTGGACTGATAAATCGGGACGTGGGATACGCATGCTGTGGTCGCGTCGCGGGTCGACATCCATGTACGTCCGCTCGGGCATATGGCAATCGACGCACATCGAGCCGACCGTGCCGGGGACGTGATGATGGTGCGAAGGCACGTCGTATTTTCCCGCCGCGTGTTGATGACAAGAGGTACAAGTTTGATTGCCCGGTTGCTTTAGCTTCAGCGAGTGCGGATCGTGGCAGTCCGTACAGCGGATGCCTTTGTGATACATCTTGCTCTGGATAAACGAACCATACACATAGACCTCGTCCTTGATCTGCCCATCGGCGAAGTATGTGTCGTCCTGCAACAGTTCCAGGCTGTAATGGTCACTATACGGATCGCCGGCGTGGAAATCCGAAGCCAGCACGCCTCGTCGGCTGTGGCACGGTGCGCACGTTTGCAACTGGGGCTCGGCGTCTTCGCCCTTCAGTCGGGCCAGCCCATAGCCGTAGTGACGGTCCCAGAATAGCGACTTACTGTTGGCCAATTCGACGTGCAAGCTGCCGGGGCCGTGACAGGCTTCGCAGCTGACGTCAATCTCCGAAAACGTGGTGTGATACTTGGTCGTCTGCGGATCATAATTCCGCTTCAAGTCGGTGGAGTGACAGTCGGCACACATCGTTTGCCAGCGCTGGGCGACTCCGGTCCAATGCAACGGGTCGTCGGGTTCCAGCTTGTCATCAACGTCGGGTGGCCGCAGATAGAACCACCGCTTCTCTTTCGTGTCCCAGCTAATGCGTAGCACTTGCAGTCGCGGGATTTCGTGGTCCTGCATATCTTCGCTGCGATCGAACTCGACCATGTACTGCTGCAACGGATCGAACCCGAAGACATACTTGACCTCGAAGTCCTGCATTTCGCCCGTTTCACCTTCGGTGTGGACCATGAACCGTTTTCCATCGCGGAACATGCGGCTGGTCAACCCATCGTGTTCGAGCGTCGCGTCGTTAAAGTCGCCGAGCACCGTCGCGTCTGTGGCAAGGTCCATCGCCATATCATGGTGTGAACCGGCAAAGGCGTCCGCCTCGTCCCGATGGCAATCGATGCATGCCGATCGGCCGACATAGTGAGCCTCGATCCCGAGCGGTTTCGCCGACCAAAAATCTGCAAAGACACCTCCCACCAGTACCAGCAAAGCAGCGCCGGCAATGATGATCGGAAGCCTGAGTTTGGTCGCTGACGACGGGGTTGAAGAGGGCTGGGTTGAAGAAAGCTGGGGGGGACGAGTTTGTGCCAAGGGAGAATAGAGCGGTGCGAGTATAAAGGGGATGGAGCCTGCTCAGTTAGTTTACTCCGATAACAGCTTGACCGCCTCGGCCCTCATCCGCTTAACCAAATCCGCACGATCTTGGTCCGACGCGCCGACTTTTTCGAGCAACCGCGCTGCCTTCAGCATCTGCTCGGCAGCAAGGGCCATGCTCGAGGAGGAAGTCGGGCCTCCGGTCGTCTCCGCATCGCCGTCGATGCTAAAATCCAGCGAACTGCCGTCGAGGATACTGCGTCGCTGCCTGATGACCCCCAGAACGTCATCGAGCAGACCGTCGCTTGTTTCTCCAGCAGGCGACTTGCCCTCGAGGGCATCGAAAATTTGCTGCTTTGCTGGCGGTATTGGCTCCGTAGTCGGAACCGCAGAGGTAGGCGGTTCTCCAGCCCCGATTGTGAAAGCGCCAAGTGCGAATACACCAATGGTCACCAGGCCAATCGTGGCGGTGAACGCTGGTAAGCTGGCGATACGAAAACGGAGCATAACGGTGTCCTCCTGCACTCGGTCGTCTCAAGCCGCCAGTGTATTGAATTGGCTCGGTTGGTCGAAGACCAAGTCACTTGGCGATCACAGCAGCATCTTCAGCATTCGTAGGCCAGGACCTGGATCGCGGTAGGGACCGCCGTTGCCGGCGGCCCCCCGCACAGATCCGTACGTGAAGTATTCCCTCATACGGCTCCTGCTCTGAGTCGGGCGTGATATCGGACGTTGGGACGGGATGGATGATACGCGGACGGGGAAGGTACTTGCGCACCAAGCGATCCATCCGCGTCCACGGCCAGCGGGACCTGCCCCGCTGGCTGCGACGTTGAAGTTGGCGACGCCAGAGCTTCGCCACCGCCTGATCGAACTGTTCCAGGCGGTGGAAGTTGTCAGGACACCGTAGTAACCATGCCAACCGCGGACCACGCTCGCCAACCAGCGGCCCGTCTTTCCCAGCGCGTCATGGCGACGACGTCGCAGTTGCTCCTTGATCGCCGCCAGGGTGCGACGCATCCGTGAGGCTATCGTCATCCGCTGCAGGGCGAATCGCTTGGCCCGCCGCGTCTTCCCGCACACATGCGTGAAGCCCAGAAAGTCAAACGTCTCACACTTGCCTCGACCTTCCGTTCTCGCCGCGCCGCGCTGCCGCGGCCAAACTCGATCAAGCGAGTCTTCTTCGGATGAAGATTCAGGCCGAACTGCCCGAGTCTCTCGCCGAGTGCCTCCAGACAGGCTCGTGCGTCCGCTTCATGCTCGAAGCCAATCACGAAGTCATCCGCATAGCGAATCACAACGCAATTGCCTTCGCATGTCGCTTTCGCCACTGGTGGATCCACAGATCGAACACGTAGTGCAGGAACACGTTCGCAAGCAGCGGTGATAACACCGCTCCTTGCGGCGTGCCCTTGCCGTTATCACTCCAGTCGGTTCCTTCGATGATCCCGGCGTTCAGCCACTTTTGAATCAATCGAACGATCCGCTTGTCGCCGACACGATGCTCAAGGAACTTCACCAACCAGTCACGGTCGATGTTGTCAAAGAAGCCTTCGATGTCGGCGTCCAAAATCCAGTTCACTCGCTTTTCGGTGATCGCAACGTACAACGCATCAAGAGCTTGATGCTGGCTGCGTTGCGGCCGGAAGCCATAGCTGAAACCGAGAAAGTCTTCCTCGTAGATACACTGCAAAACCGTGCGAACGGCGTGCTGGACGATCTTGTCCTCCAGGGACGAGATCCCCAGCGGACGCTTTCGTCCGTCGGCTTTTTCGATGTACACCCGTTTGGATGGCTTCGCTCGGAAGGCTCCGCGGTGAATGCGACCGTGAAGATCAGCGATGCGATCTTCCAGGTCTCGCTCGTATTCGTGCCATGTCACCCCGTCGATGCCGACGGCTGCTTTCTTCTTGAGCTGGTAAAAGCTCGAAGTCAGCAGTTCGACGTTGACGTGATGAAGCAGGGTGGTGAATTTGAGCTCACGGCTCTTGCGAGCCGCCTCACGCACACCGAGCAGTCCGCGTGACCTTCGACTGTTCCGACTTCGGCGTCCGGTCGAGGTTAGACTGCCCGGTGTTCCTCCTTGCTGAACCCCTTTCCTCGGCCGACTCCGCGGATGGTTCAGTTCCACCGTTGTTCGCCGGACTCATCGGTACTACGGGTCCATCTGACTTCCCATCAGCGTTCATGTCCGCTTTACCTCCGGAGGAGTTTTCGGACCGCTGTCGGCGACTTCCTCCGACAGGCGCCTGGGATCTCCCGGTTCTCGTGTTTGAAGTTTCCACCCATGCTCCAGGTCTTCGACTCCGCCGCGCCCACCCAGGTCTTGCCAGTAGCGACCGGTGCGGTGTTGCCTTCCACCCGCTCAACGGTGTCGGCACTCGGGAAAAGCTTGCTTTCGGAGCTCAATCTCTGGGCCTGGGTGTACCCCTGCCGTTACCACACCCACGGTGTTACCACCGTCAGCGTACGACTCAGGGCCAGCGTATTTGGCTAGAATTTCGCTGTAAGACTCTTTCATTCTCAACTTCAAACCGGTTTATCCCGGCGTTTTCAGAGCGTCCGGCTTAGCGGGTCGGTTTTGTTTAAGCTTGAACAACCGCGGAGCGGTGACAGCAAGTAGCCTGGGGTGAACCAATCGAGCGTCAGCGAGCATTGGGGTAACCCCAGGTTTACGAAGCAAGAAAAACTGTTCCCCGGCTGCGATCGGGCGGCAAAGCCGCCCGATCGCAGCCGGGGAAGGGGTGTCGGAGGCACGCTCAACCTGGGGTTACGTCTGGGTCGCTTAAGCTCCCCAGCCTCACCCCAGGCTACTGGCTGCCACCGCTCCGCGGTTATCAAATGTAGTGATCAATCAATACGTTGCTGTGAACATTTGCCGATGCGATCCCATGAAACACCATGCTTTGGTCGTTTCTATGCCGGACGCGATCCCTGTCCTGGCAGCTTGACGAATGCGGTTTGTCGCCAGGACAAGTCCTGGCCTACGCCGATCGCACCCGTCAATTCATGATGGTCGATGTACTAGGCGACTACAGCAGCATCTTCAGGACCCGAGTTTGGTACCGTCGTCGATTACAGCGATTACAGTGGTACGCCGCCTTCACCAAAATCCGTTCGTACCATCGCCGGCCGGTTCGAAACATAACGCGGTTACAACGAGGGCATTTGTTGTTAGACATTACTTAGGCTCCTTTCCTTGTATCCACGTCGGAGATGAAGGGTTGAAGAGAAGATTCGAATGGATGACAGCCTAGAATGCTCGTTAGCAAGCGTCCATACGTGGCCTGCCAACAGGGTGGTGTGAAACGGCGGCACTATCGCCTTGCCGGTCGATGGTGGCTTGGCAGGCCCCCGTTTGATAGCTTAATGATTTCCGTCGGCTTTCACGACGATCACTCGTAGGTCACAGACGTTGGTGCCTGTCGGGCCGGTGATCAGCAGTCCGTTTGTGCGCTGGAAATATGTATAGGCATCATTCCGTTTTAAATAGTCGGAAATCTCCAGACCCAAATTGCTGGCGCGATGATGCACATTGGCATCTAGGATCGCGCCCGCCGCGTCGGTCGGCCCATCCTCGCCATCGGTGCCACCCGAGAGAATGCAGATGCGTCTCCACTCCTGATCGGTCAGCCGCATCGTAAGCAGATGTTGATAGGCGGCTAAGACGAGTTGTTGATTTCGTCCTCCCCTGCCGCGGACGTCGACGGGTGCAAGCTTGACGGTTGGTTCGCCGCCTGTGATCAGACAGTCGGTGCGATGCGCTTTGGGATCCGCCCTCAACATACCCACTGTCATTTCGGCCAAATGTCGCCCCAAATCCTCAGCCGGTCCCTCACATTGCCGGGCGGACTGCATGGCGTGGTTGTAACCGAGTTGTTCGGCGCGGATCCCGGCCTCATCAACTGCGATCGCATTGTTCCCGATCACCAGCGTCGTGAACTTGCAAACCGGATGTTCCTGTCGCGGCGGTCGGGGGGCCTCCTGTTGCGTTAGCGCTGCATAGATTCGATTGGGGAGCGACTTCTGAGGATCGTATTTCTGCAACACAGCGATCGCGTCGCCAATGCTCGACGCGTCAGGAACGGTGGGACCCGACGCGATCAAATCAAGCGGGTCCCCCAACACGTCGGACAGCACCAACGTGACCAGTTCGCCCGCCCGGCAGGCACGAAGTAGCCCGCCTCCCTTCACAACACTCAGCCGTTTGCGAACCGTGTTAAGCTCGGTGATGTCGGCACCGGCGCCGCTGAGAAAACGCGTGACGGCTTGCTTATCTTCCAGCGTGATGCCATCGACGGGCGCCGGCATCAGCGCGCTGCCTCCACCAGAGATCAGGGCCAGGCAAAGATCTCGCTCGCACGCACCGCTGACCAGTTTCAGTATCTCACGCGTTCCAGCGACACCTTCGGCCGTTGGCTCATTCACGCCCGCAGGTCGCGCCGCATGGATGTGGACATGGGCGTGTGTTGGATCCTTTTCTACGGGCACAGTTCCCTCCGGAACATTGACCCATCCAACCACGGGCAGCCAGCCGGCGATTGATTCGATGAGCCCCTCCACCATCGCTGCCCCCGCTTTGCCGGCACCCACGACGATCACTCGATCAAAATCCTGGCGTGACCATCGATAGTCGCCAATCAGCAGATTTGATCCCTCGACGCTGACTTCGCGGCGGACCAGCGGCTTGGCGCGGACCGCATCGACGCCAGCGTTCCAGATCTCGGTCGCATCGCTACGTGGAGAGCTCATCAGTTCGTTTCGCGTCGAATTTGAATGCAATCGGTGAATTCGGCATCGCGAACAGGTGCATCGCAAATGGAGTCGCATCTGCCCTGGTCACAGCTTGACTGTTATAAGTTGGCGGTCATGACGCAAACAACCGAAACGCCGGATCGCGACCAACTTGCCTCGGAATACTTCGATGTGCTCCCATTTGAACCGTATCCGGTTCAAGAGGAAGCGCTGCTGGCCTATTTTACAAGCGATCAAGGCGTGCTTGTCTGCGCCCCAACCGGGACTGGCAAGACGATGATCGCCGAGGCCGCCGTCTACGAGGCCCTACGGACTGGCAAGCGGATGTATTACACGACACCGCTGATCGCGCTGACCGACCAGAAGTTGGACGAACTTCGTGAGTCGGCGGTGCGCTGGGGATTCTCGCCTGATCAGGTCGGACTGGTCACGGGGAATCGGCGAGTCAATGCGGACGCGCCGGTGTTGGTCGTGGTCGCGGAGATTTTGCTCAATCGACTGCTCAATCCCGAGGCCTTCGACTTTGCCGAAGTCTCATCCGTTGTCATGGACGAGTTTCATTCGTTCAACGATCGCGAACGTGGCATTGTTTGGGAGTTGACGCTCGGGCTGCTGCCTTCCCATGTGCGAACGATGCTGCTGAGCGCAACGGTTGGAAACGCGATGGAATTCACCTCGTGGCTCACTCGGGCGCACAACCGACGGTTGCAACTGGTGGTCGGTACCGAGCGTAAGGTGCCGCTGCAATATTCGTGGGTCGCCGATGAGTTGTTGGCCGAGTTTGCCGAGAAGATCGCCGCGGGAGACGAAGCCTCGCGACGGACGCCGGCGTTGCTGTTCTGTTTCAGCCGATCGCAATGCTGGACAAACGCCGAACTGTTGAAAGGGAAAAGCCTGATCGACAAGACGCGACAGAGCGAACTGGCGGACTATCTCAACAACGCTGACATGTCGCAGGGCGCGGGGCCGAAGTTGAAGCAAATTTTGATGCGAGGGGTCGGCGTCCATCATGCAGGTGTGTTGCCTCGATATCGACGGATGGTCGAAGAATTGTTTCAACGCAAACTGTTGGCTTTCTGTGTCTGCACCGAGACGCTTGCCGCCGGTATCAATTTGCCTGCCAGAAGCGTCGTCTTGCCGAGCCTTTTGAAGGGACCTCGTGACAAGCAAAAGCTAATGGAAACCGCCTCCGCGCAGCAAATCTTCGGGCGCGCCGGTCGACCGCAGTTTGACGACCGCGGTTACGTCTTTGCTCTGGCCCATGAAGACGATGTAAAGATTCATCGTTGGCGAGAAAAATACGACGCGATTCCTGAAGATACAAAGGACCCGGGACTGCTGAAAGCAAAGAAACAACTGAAGAAAAAAATGCCCAAGCGGCGCTCGGGCGAATCGTATTGGACCGAGCAGCAGTTCCTGCAACTGCAGCATGCCGAGTCGGCCGATCTGGTCAGCCGCGGTCGATTGCCTTGGCGGTTGCTTGCCTATTTGTTCGGCACGACTCCCCAAGTTCAACCGATCCGCGATCTGGTCGGACGCCGTCTGTTGCCACCCAAAGGCATCGAGGAAGCACAGCGAGATCTGAATCGAATGCTAATCACGCTGTGGACCGCCGGCTACATCGAACTCGATCCGAAACCGCACGCGGCGGAACCCAAGGCGCACAAGCAAAATGATGCCAGCGGCAGCGAGCCACAGAAAACGGATGGACTGTTCGGTGAACTGCTTGACCGGATGCGGAGCGATGATCCATCGGATGAGGAAGTCGAAGAGAACCAGGATCCGGCGCTGATCGAAAGTCGCGGATACGAAGTCGACAACTATCGCCCCCAGACGGCGACCCCCACAGATCGGTTGGAGCGGTTGGTTCACTTGAGAAGCATCAATCCGCTGTTCGGCGTTTATTTGGCAGATCAGTTGGCGATCGCCGATCCGCAGGAACGAATCGCCGCTCTGGAAAGCGTTCTTGAAGTTCCCGGCACGGTCGCTCGGCTGACCCGCATGCCAAGGATCGATGAGATGCCGCCAGGAACACTCGCCACAACGCGGCTTGATCCGCAACTCTTACAGTTGGGGCTGGCCACCGCAGAGGAACTGGGCGCGAAAGGTGGTGACGACGAAGAGGAAGAAATCGTTGACCGCGGTTTCGGTCGAGTGATGTTTGACGAACCAAGAGTCTGGCCGTTGACAATCGGTGAGAAGGTGCTGCGGTTGTTTCGCAATGAATTCCCGCGCGTCCACGAGGTGAATGTCCAGCCGGTCTGGATCGTCGGCGAACTGATGGAGTTCGGCGGCGACTTCAATAAGTACGTGACGGCGAGGAAGCTGCAAAAAGAAGAGGGAATTCTGTTTCGCCACTGCCTGCGTATGATTCTGTTGCTCGACGAGATGGCGAACGTTCCGCCGATCGAATCGACCGTGGAAACGTGGGAGGACCCGCTGGATGAACTCGCTGATAAGCTGACCGAAACCTGCCGCTCGATCGATCCACAGAGTACCGACGAAGCGTTGATCCAACCGGGGAGTGAAGTCGACGACTTGATCGGCCCAGGGCGACGCAACTCGTAAGCGAATACCGTGATGAAATTGGACCATCGATCCATCATGAGCGGCCGGCGGAAAGACCCGCTGGCCGTTGTCGTGCGCGGGGCACTCCGCGCAGCATGCGTTCCCTACGGGATCGCTGTTGCCGCGAGAAACCGCAAGTACGATTCCGGTTCCGCTCAGATTCATGAGTGTGGCGTTCCCGTGATCAGCGTCGGCAACCTGACCACCGGCGGCACGGGCAAGTCGCCGATCGTTTGTTTTCTAGCCAAGTGGTTTCGCCAACGCAACATTCGTGTCGCGATCGTCAGCCGCGGGTACGGGCGAGGCGATGCTGACGCGAACGACGAAGCGTTGGAATTGCACGCCCGACTGCCCGATGTGCCACATGTTCAAGACGCCGATCGAGTCGAGGCGGCGCGGATTGCGGTCGAGGAACTCGAAGCCGAAGTCATCTTGATGGACGACGGATTCCAACACCGGCGACTCCATCGCGATCTGAACATCGTCGTGATCGACGCCACCTGCCCGTTCGGATTCGGCTATTTGCTGCCACGCGGACTACTGCGTGAACCGGTCAAGAATCTGAGTCGAGCCGATTTGGTGATCATCACCCGCTGCGATGCGATCGAAGAATCTGCAATCAAAGACATGGAGCGGACGGTCCAGGCCGCCAACCAAGGCATCCCCATTCTTCGCAGCAGGCATGCACCGACAAACCTGCTTGAGCATCCCAATTCGTTGGTGCCGCTTGCCGACATTTCCGGGCGGAAGGTTGCCGTCCTCTCTGCGATCGGTAACCCGGCCGCATTCGAGGAAACGGTTCGAGCTTGCGGGGCGGTCATTGTCGACTCGCGACGACTGCCCGATCACAACGCCTATTCACCCGAGACCGTCCGCGAACTTCGCGAGTGGATTGTATCGATCGAGACTCAGGCTGAGCGCGTCGTTTGCACTCACAAAGACCTGGTCAAATTGCGAACCGATCGGCTTGGCGGATGTCCGTTGATCGCGTTGGTAATCGAACTGTCATTCATCAGCGAGACGGATTCGCTGGACGACCGCTTTGCAAGAGATCTTGGCACAAATTCCAGCTTGATCGGGGTGGCTGCGGGGTGGCTGGTGGTCGAGCGTCAGCGAGCCCCCAGGATTTGCTGAGGTTTGCTGCTGTCTATCACTGGGGGCTCGCTGACGCTCGACCACCAGCCACCCTGGACTCCGATTCTCTCTTTGCCAGCTCGCCTCAGTGCGCGAGCATCGCCTTCCACACCTGTTCGGCCGCACTCAGGTCGCTCTTGGTGGCCTGGCCGCGACCGTAGACGATTCGGTTGTAGGCGTCGACCACTTGCGAAGCGGGCGCGGACATTTGCGGCACCGAGGTGGCGACCCGTTTGATGAATTCGCTGGGAGTTTCATCTCGACCGCGCGCAATGCCCTGTTCACGCGTCCAAGCCTCGAACGCTTGGAAAGTGATCACGACGATCCGACGCAGATCCGATTCCTTGCCGATCGGGTTGCGAAACGACGCGAACGTGCGTGCTGGTACTTGCGTGGATGCGCTGAAGAATTCCTCAAACGAATCGTCTGTCGGACTGTCCCCGCGGCCAAATAACCAGTCCCACCATTGGGCGAGCAGATGCCGGTTCATCCAAACGAAGGCGCCGACAATTCCCGCCAAGACAAGAAAGACGATGAGTTTAAAGAGCGACGCGATCATCGGCACCGCGTCTGCCATGGTCTCCATCACGCTTGGCGATGACGGCGAACTCGCTTGTCCCGATGAGCCTTCCGGTGGTAGCCCGCCGTCGGATTGTTGCTGTTGTTGGTCGTTGGCAGAGTCCTGCTGGTCCGAATCCGGTTTAGACTCACCCGACTGGGAATCGCTAGACTGCGATTCGGCGGACTGCGACTCGCCCGACTGCGACTCGCCCGACTGCGACTCGCCGGATTGGGAATCTGACTTTGATTCTGACGATGGCTGGCTGTCGGATTGGTCCTGGCTGGAATCGGACGATGATTCTTGTGAGGATGAATCCGATTGCTGGCCGCTCTGCTGTTTCGACGAGTCGCTGCCGGATTGCTTGGACTGTTGCCCCGATTGCTGTTTTGAACCGTTCTCTTGTTTGGACGAAGAATCGCTCTCGGACGACTGTTTTTGATCGCCGCCACCACTTGACTGCTGGTCCCCACCCTTCTGTTTTCCTTTTGGCCCGTCGTCGCGAGTTCCGTCACCGACATCTCCGGCCGGAGCACCTTTTTGTGCGGTAAGACGCTGGATTTCCTTGTCCTGGGAGCTCGAATCGGTCGTGGCCGGCGCATCAGGGTTACTCTTGTCGGCACCTTCTTGGCCCCAGCCGAGACGACTCGCACTTGTGTTTCCGGGTGAATCGAGGAATGCCAGGGGCTCGAAAGAGACCAGTGCCGTTCCGGGCAAGGGAACCACGTAGGCGATCATCAGCACGGCGGCAACCATTGCCAAACCACCGGCAAGCCAAGCGATGGAGACGTCACGCGGCATCTCGACATGACGTTGGCGAAGGTACCGTCGCAGCCCCAAGAAACTGGTCGTTACCAACAACGAAAGACTCGAAAACAGATAACACGCCAACAGCCATTGCGCAGCGACCCCAGGTGGCAGGATCGTTGCGGAGGAAGAACTGGCCCAAACCAAACAGCGGCAACGCAGCCAACGCCAAGTACATCAGCGTGCGACCTGGCTGGTGTGTTTGTCTCTTGCGTTTCCCTTTGACGTCACTCGAATTGTCTTCGCTCGGCGCTGGCCCATCTTGCTGGATCTGGTTCTTGATGAACAGACGACCCGAATCGATCAAGCCCTGACCGCTGGCATCGATGTCATCGTCGATCAACGTGCAGTCGCGAACGATGACGTCGGCGAGGTAGCCAATCACGACCAGAATGAACGCGCTGAAGATGGGCGAGTCGACAAACCTGAGCATCGCAACGAACGTGAGGAGTCCCAAGACACCGGCGTAGCCGAGCGCGTAGCCTCGGTCTTGTTCGATCGCGATTCTGGCGATCCCAACCGCGCCCAGGGTGAACATCAACAGCGTCCAACTGACACGCTGCGGGAAACCGCCATGGTAGAGGATCAACACGAGAAAGTTCGCCAGGCTGCTGATCATCAAAAAGATCAACAGCGGAGCCACCGCGATCGCGGCGTAGTCAGCAGCAGTCTTGGGAGGTGTCAATCGCTGCCAACTCCTCAATTCTCGTCAGGGTGGAGTTCCTTCCAACGCTGCATTGCCGGGCCGATCGTGTTCATCGGCACCCACTTGCCCTTCGTCCTGCCGCTTTGCATCAGCGTCTCAGGTGAAATCTTTCCGCTCTCGATATGTTGCAGCAAATCGGCGTCGCTAATTGGTCCTACACGCCGACCCTTACGGATCCAGCCGCTCGCCATGTAGTACCATCGATCTGCCATTGCCTTGTCTCCAGATTGGCGATTTTTCTTTGACTATGATCTTGTCGTGAAATTCGCAAACGCAACGTTGGATTCACCCCATTCATTACTCCCAGCCATCCGATGGCTCAACGCCGCGGTCCCCAGGATTCACAGTGTTGTTCTCGACGGATTTCCCGAAATGCCAGAACTGCCGCCAGGTCATGAAAATCAATGTGTTATTCTAACGTGAATCGGATCGCCGGAAAATGGTTCATATCACAGATAAATCGACCTTAAAGTCCCCCAGCCCCTTACGCTCTACCAGCGGCCATTCAGGTGGTCAAAGTCGACGATTCGCCTCGCCTCCGGGCTGATTCCGTAGGCCAAATCGGGCTGATTCAGCTCCATAAACACCGTGTACTTCTGGTGAATCGCATCGGCGTAGACGACCGGAGCATGGGTCATCCGCAAAAAATGGACCGGCTGCCCATTCCATCGCTTCGTGTAGACGCCGGCCTCTAGCGATGGCTCGTGAGACAAGCCGTAATGCCGGGTCATCGTGCCAACCAAGCGATTTGGGTCGCCCGTGAAACCATGCAGCGTGATGCGTTGCAGCTTGTCGGCTCGGTCAAAGTAGTAGGTCAGCGTACCGGCCAAGTCATCGGCCCGAGTCCCCGTGACGACCGGCACCCGCAGCCCCTCAAGTTGCAGGTCGGCCAATACCGTGCTGACGCGTGCGAAACGTTGGATCAACCAATCAGGGGAAATGTCGAATCGCATCACCTCCCGTAAATCGTTGACGCGTGATCCAGCCAACTGAGGATTCGATTCTGGTGCAGTCCCAGTCCCACCGAGTCTGTTGGCGACTTGCTGATCGTATCGATACCGATCCGAACTTGTGCGACGGAGGTTTTCAACTTCGTAGTGCGCGTGATTCAAATAGCCAGCCGGCGTGGCAACGGCACCATCGGTACCACCTGTCAAGTTGGTGACTGGGTTCTGAATTCCCGAGACAGACTTGATGGCACTTTGCCCCCACTCCGTTTCGGTTGCGGCGTAAGGACCACCAACAGCAGCGGCGGCAACAATCGCGACAGTTCTCAGGCGTGGAATCATCTTACTTTGCAGTGGCGTGAGGAACGATCGGCAAGCGTAGGCGTGCATCCGAGAACGTGTGTGTTCGAGAAAGGGGCCTGACCCCTTATTTCAAACTGACCCCTTATTTCAAACACGTTCCGAGACGACACGTCTATCCTTCATCTCTGATCGTCCGCAAACCCGCCTGGTCGTTGAACGATCGCCCGTGTGCGCTGCGGTCGAAAAAACCGCGTGATCGCCTACAATCGCCGGAATGATGACAGGACCTGCAACCGGAACCGCTGGCAACATCACCGCACGACGTGCGGAATGCACCGCGGCGATTTCACGATTAGCAGAGCATCCCACCGTCGACGCCAAAACGATGGCACAGCTTCGTCGAGAACTTGGCGGTGAATTGGCCACCCTGGTTGCTTCAACCGCGGCATTGCAGCAGAAGGCACGCAAAAAGCTTGGATCAGGCACATGGTGGGTCACGGAAAAATCGCTTCAACAAGCAACGCCCTGGCAAGTCGCGCGGTTGAAGGCGACTTGGCAGAGCGATCTCACGACCTATGACTTGTGCTGCGGAATCGGCGGCGACGCCATTCAACTGGTCAAGCGGGGCCAAGTGGTGGCGATCGATGCGGATGCAACCTTGGCTGAGATGGCCGCTTTGAACTTGGCTCTTTCCGGCGCTACGTCCAAGCAAGCCCAAGCAATCTGCGGCGATGCAACCACAATCGATCTTCCCAGCCATGCGGCGGTTCACATCGACCCCGATCGTCGAGCTGGTGGCGGTCGAAGCAGCCGGCCCGACCACTACCTCCCCGCCTGGCCTGACGTGCTCCGGATCGTCGCCAAAACCGAGCATGCGGTGGTCAAATTGGCTCCGGCGGCGAAGCTCGATGCGGCGGACATCCCAGCATCGCACCGCTGCTGGGTTTCGCTTGGTGGATCGGTCCGAGAACAATCCCTGTTATCTGGCGCGGCAGTCGATCACGCTGAATTGGCGGCCGGCGCCAAATCTGCTGTTTCGCTAGCCAGCGACGGCTCCGCATGCTGGTTTAAGCCCAGCGTTGATGATCTTGCAGCGAATGGTTTGGACATTTGCGGCAAACCACTCTCGGTACTGGTGGATCCCGATGCTTCGATTCGCGCAGCAGGACTGACCGAGACGTTTGCTCGTAGATACGCTTTCAGGATTCTGGGATCGCCGAGCGGGTTCTTGACCTGTGATGACCCTGGGCTGATCTCTTCATCAGCCACCCAAATGGTCGTGGCCGGAAACGTGATTTGGTCGGGTCCGTGTGACGATCGAAAGCTACGGAAGGAACTTCGCAATCGAGGCGTCTACCCCGACGTCATCAAGGTTCGCGGCACCGATCACGATCCCGCGATGCTTGCCAAGCGATATCGCAAATGTGGTGATGAACCAGTGACGGTCTGGATCAGCCGAGCGAACAGTCGAGTTTTCGCCGCAATCACTCGCCCACTGGCGAACTAGCACGACGCTACAACGAGACGCCAGGCATTTCGCTCGGCATCATCTCTTTGGCTCGCGACCACAGACGCGTCTGAGCGAAGCTGTGGTGTGATGCCAACGCCAACGGCAACATTGGGGGCATCGGATCGGTTAGGTCGCCAATGCCAAGTCATCGATCCCAGCGGCACAACGGGCCTGCAGAATTGCTGTGTTGGCGGCATCGCCAAACGGCCATACGGCAGCTCGGACAAACGAAGCTGACGCAACAATCTCAGAGATTTCCGGCGTACCACCACTTCGCAGGTCCTGCGGCAATCGTTACGCCGCGATTCGCACTAGCGCTTTGTCAAAGCTTGATTTTGGGGTTGGCCGGGAAAAGAAAGGGAAGGAGAGTATTACAGGACTGTGGCGATAAACTCGGCCCCGGTCGATTCGATTACGCCCGTCGCCGAGGCTCCCGGATCAAAATGGCTGCGACGAGCAAATCCGATGGCGATTGCCCCGCCTGCGCTATCGGCGGCAACACTGGTCAAACGCCCGACCGTTTTTTCACCGCAAACCAGTTTGGCATTCACGCTTGGTACCTCTCCGGCGATCGACCACTGCACAAGCTTCTTTTGCACCTGGCCCAGTGCATCGAGTCTGGCCACCGTTTCTTGGCCCAGGTAGCAACCCTTGGTGAACGAAATTGCCAGCGGATCACGATCGGCCTCCTGAGGCAGATTCGAATCGTCAAGGTCGATTCCATACCAGGGAAACCGGGCGATTGTTCGGGCACGATGAAAATCCGATTCGTCGCCTGACTTCAATGAAAGGCTCTCCAGCATCTCGTGGATTCGCTTCTGTTCCACACGCCCAACCAACAACACAACCGTTCCCTGGCCAAGCCACGGAGTTGCGTAAACGTCGACCTCGTCATCACCGATCCGGCAACTCGACGTGAACAACTGGTCGCCCTGCTGTGATGAGACGCCAACCGCAGCGGTCGCCTCGCAGGGCAGCACAAACGCCACAAATTCCTCGTCACGAATCTCCGGTGTCGCGTCTTCGCGAATCGTGTACCGATCCAAGTGTTGCGCCAACGTCTCGGACTGCCCCGCCGGCCCGATCATTCGCAGAAAGCCTTGTTTGCAATAAAGACAAACGTGGCCCACCGTCTTGCCACGCACATCGGTAATGAATGTCTCACGACCGTCACCAACGTCGAGTGATTTCACTTCGTTGGTTGTCACGTTGTGAACGATCGCAGCGGCATCCGCGCCCGTGACGTCAAGCACGGCGATGGAGTCCAGAAGATAGAAGGTTGGAGTGCTCATGCTGGAGAGAATAACACTGGAGCTTCGTCGCATGCAGGTGTTATCAAGATAGTCGTCGTTTGCTCCGCGAACGCAGCGGATCGTCGTTGATCGCTGCGCAATCAAAATGCCAAGATCGCGGAGCGATCAGCGACCATATCTCAAGCTGCCACGAAAAGTCGGGAAGAACCAAAAACACTGCGGAACAACAACGCCAATAACGCGTTCTAATCTTTAGACGAAGAAGAGGCAGAAGGTGGAGAAATGACCGAAGACAAACCGTGTTGTGATAAGGTGAATCCGTCGACCGTACCGGCAACGGAGCGGGAAAGAACAGACCCCTTGCCATGGCTGATTCGCAACCTGCGGCAAAAAAATGAGCAGCTCACCGAAGGATCTCGGGCGAACGATTCTCGCGAGCAGACGCAGTTAGCGTCGAATTTCCGCTCAGCTCAACAACCATGAGCTGATTCGATTCGAAGACACGGAAATTCGTCTCGTCCGTTCTCCAGCCGGTTTCTCGGCAAACCTCCAGTCCGCTAGTCTATCTCCGGTTCCCTCGTCGGCTGGTCAGATGCTTGCCCCGCCGCCAGCCAATTCAAGCACCGGAGATGGGTTGTGAGTCAGAGTCAATCGCTATTTGCCGACGCGGAAGATAAGCATCTCGAGCGTGCACTACCGCTCGCCGCACGGATGCGACCGCGTCGGCTTAGCGAATTCATCGGTCAGCAACAGATCTTGGGCGAGGGAAAGCTCCTGCGCCGGATGATCGATGCGGGACGTCTCGGTTCGATCATCTTCTCGGGGCCTCCCGGCACCGGCAAGACAACGCTTGCACATTTGCTGGCCACCGAAACCAACAGCGAACTTCGCACACTGAGTGCCGTATCAAGCGGCGTGAAGGACGTTCGCGAAATCCTTGCTTGGGCCACCGACTTAGTTGCCACTGGAGGCCCACGACCGCTGCTATTCATCGACGAAATTCATCGATTCAGCAAGAGCCAGCAAGACGCGCTGCTGCCCGATGTCGAAGCTGGAATCGTTTCTTTGATCGGGGCAACGACCAGCAATCCTTACTTCGCCGTCAACGGAGCCCTGCTGAGCCGCAGTCAGCTCTTTCTACTCGAGTCGCTGTCGCCGCAAGATGTCGCCGAATTGCTTGGCCGGGCACTCAGCGACACAACCCGCGGACTCGGCGAATTTTCCGTTTCGGTCGACGAGGATGCAATCCATTACTTGGCTCAGGCCTGCGAGGGCGACGCGCGGCGAGCCCTTTCCGCTCTTGAGATAGCGGTACTCAGTTGCCAGACTGAGTCGCAGCGGGTCACACGCGAGATCGTGGTCGAATCGCTTGGCAATCGTTTAGGTGGTTACGACGCCACCGGCGATGATCACTACGATCTGGCCAGCGCTCTGATCAAGAGCATCCGCGGAAGCGACGTCGACGCCGCCATCTATTGGTTGGCCCGCATGCTGGAAGGTGGAGAGGACATTCGATTTCTCTGCCGTCGGTTGGTGATCTTGGCCAGCGAAGATATCGGCAACGCCGATCCGCAATCGTTGGTGGTCGCAGTTTCGGCGATGCAAGCCTGTGAATTCGTCGGCCTGCCGGAGTGCCAACTGACCCTCAGCCAAACGGTCGCCTATTTGGCACTCGCGCCCAAGAGCAATGCCGCCACCGTCGCGATCGGATCGGCTCGCCGCGACGTTCGCGAGAACCAGATCGTGCCCGTCCCAAAACATTTGCGCTGTTCCCATTACAGCGGAGCCAGCGATCTGGGACACGGTGAGGGCTACCAGTATTCACACAACTCCGAGGGTGGTGTCGCGGCCCAAGAATATCTGGGTGTCGACCGAACCTACTACCAGCCTGTCGACCGCGGATTCGAGGCCCAACTGCAAACGCGGCTGGCCGAGATCAAGCGGCGGCTCAAGGACTAAAATCAAGAAGGTTCATCCGCGAATTTAGTGGTTGATCCGCATTGATTGGGTGGCTGGTGGTCGAGCGTCAGCGAGCCCCCAGACGCGAGCCAATGGGATTCCGGGGGCTCGCTGACGCTCGACCGCCGGCCACCCCTTGAATGCCATTTTCCATCTGCCACTAAAACCTCGGAAGAACCGTTTAAAAAAGTCGCATCTGTCCCGATGGACTTTGTGGCGTCTGGAACAGGCTGCAGTCCAACAGCGGCATTGCTTCGTCGAGACCATACTTGGCCCGAAAGACTTTGAACATCGTTCGGATTTGATCGGCGATCTCGCCACCGCCGACCATCCGCGTTCCCCACTCGCTGCTGTTCAGCTTGCCGTCTCGCGTTTGGCGAACTCGACCAAGAATCTTGTCCGCCGTTTCGCCGCGCACGCGCCGCACCCATTCTTCAAAAACCGTTTCCACCGTAAGCGGTAGCCTCAGCAAGATGTAGCCGGCAACGATCGCGCCCGCCTTTTTCGACTCCGCAAGAATCTCGGCCGCTTCGTGGTCGTTCAGGCCCGGAATCAGCGGGGCCACCAGCACTCCGACCGGAACGCCGGCGTCGGAGAGCATCTTGACTGCGCGAAGTCTCGCCGCCGGGATACTGGTCCGAGGTTCCATATCGCGGGCAAGTTCTCCGTCGAGCGACGTGATGGAAAGAAACACATGGACGAGATTCCGCCTGGCCATCCGGGCAAGGATGTCAATGTCGCGAGTCACCAAGGCGTTCTTGGTCACCATGCTGATCGGCTGCGAAAATTCATCGGCAACCTGCAAACACTGGCGTGTCAATTGAAACTCGCGTTCGGCCGGTTGGTAGCAGTCGGTCACTCCCGAAAACGTGATCGATTCCGGATTCCATGATGGACGTGACAAGAACGCACGAAACAACTTGGCGGCATCATGCTTGACCACGATCTTCGTCTCGAAATCTAAACCTGCATTGAATCCCAGGTACTCATGAGTCGGCCTGGCATAACAATAACTGCAAGCGTGAATGCATCCCCGATACGGATTGATGCTGTAGCGAAACGGAATGTCCGGTGATTTGTTCTCCGAAACGATGCTCTTCGACGTCGTCCGCAATGTACTCGATGCGGCGATTTTCTCGCGACTGCAGATACTCAGTGTCCCACTGCAGATGCTCGTCGTCGGGCTCGGCGCGGATCCGCTCGAACCGATTGGGCGGGTCAATTCGTGAACCGTGACGCATACACCACCGAATCTAGTTCCGTGAATGCCCTCAACCTCAGCCGGCACTGAAGACTTCTGTCGGCCCGCATTGTAGCAATCGTGTCCAGCCCCAGACGACTGCATCACGATCGTGCTCGCTGCTACAATGCTTTCTCATTGGCAACGCGATGGTAACGACAGGGAACTGAATTGATGCAGACACGCACTCTTGGCAACACCGACCTCCGGCTCAGTGTGATCGGACTCGGTACCTGGGCGATGGGCGGCGGTGATTGGGCATTCGGATGGGGCGACCAGGATGACGACGCGGCAATTGCGGCCGTCATCAAAGCCGTCCAACTCGGCGTCAATTGGGTCGATACGGCGGCGGTTTACGGTTTCGGAAAAAGCGAGTCGTTGGTTGGCAAAGCTCTCGAGGCGATCCCGCCGGCCGATCGACCGCTGGTCGCGACCAAGTGTGGCCGCACGAACCTGGGCGACGGCAACATCGGAAAGTCGCTCCGCAGGGAGAGTGTGATCGCCGAATGCGAAGCGAGCCTGAAGTTTCTCAAGGTCGATTGCATTGACCTGTACCAAATGCACTGGCCCGAACCGGACGAAGAAATCGAAGAGGGTTGGCAGACACTCGTCGACCTGAAACAGCAAGGCAAGGTCCGGCACATCGGCGTTTCGAACCACAAAGTCGAACATATGAAACGCTTGCAAGCGATTCATCCGATCGCGTCGTTGCAACCGCCCTACAGCATGATCGCGCGAGAAGTCGAAAGCGAGATTTTGCCGTTTTGCCGAGAGAATGATATCGGTGTGATCTGTTACAGCCCCATGGGGAAAGGACTGCTCACGGGTGCATTCGACGCCGCTCGCGCTCAGCGTCTTTCGGAGAAGGACCATCGCAGTCGCGATCCTCGGTTCCAATCGCCGCAGCTTGAAATCAATCTGGCGTTGGTCGATGGCTTGGGCAAGATCGCTGATGGTCTCGGCTGGACGATTCCGGAACTCGCGATCGCCTGGGTGTTACGACGGCCGGAAGTCACCGCCGCGATTGTCGGTTCGCGTAGCCCACAGCAAATCGAGCAGACCGCCCGCGCCGGCACGCGGACACTCGATCGTGCATCCTGCGACGCGATCAAAGCGTTACTCGAAACGCACGACCAGACGCTGGCGTCGACCGAAGGCATCCAGCAGGCGAGAGTTTGATTGTTTTCCTCGATGCCGGGCCTTGAAGAAGCTCTGTTCGGATTATGCAGCCCTGCCGGGTTGTCGTTGGTTGTCCTGGGAACGGCATTGGGCATCTTCGTGGGTGCGGTTCCCGGTCTGACCGGCACGATGCTGATCGCGCTGATCTTGCCGCTGACCTTCGGTGCCGATCCGCTGCTGTCGATGGCTTTCTTGATCAGCATCTACGTGGGTGCCGTCAGCGGTGGGATGATTACGGCGACCTTGCTGCGGATGCCGGGTACTCCTGCTTCGATCATCACGACGCTGGATGGGCATCCGATGGCGAAACAGGGGAAACCGGGCCGCGCGTTAGGACTCGGGATCATGGCGTCCTTTTTCGGCGGAATGATATCGTGGCTCTTTCTTGTCTTGCTGACCAGTCCGATCGCCCGACTCTCCTCGAAGTTCGGATTCTTCGAATATTTTTCGCTCGTCATGATGGCCTTGGTGTTGATCGCGACGATCGGCGGCAAGTCGCTGTCACGATCGCTGTTTTCCGGATTCTTGGGCATCTTTCTGGCCATGCCGGGGATCAACTCGGCAACCGGACACGCCCGGTTGACGTTCGGCATGACTGAGATGAACGACGGGTTCCAGTTGCTGCCTGTGTTGATTGGGCTGTTCGCGGTCAGTCAGATTGGTCGCGACATCTTGAACATGGAACAACAGGCGGACCCAATCGAGCTTGGCCGCGAGAGTGTCTTGCTGAGAGTGAGCGATGTCATCAAGCACGGCGTGAACTTGGTTCGCTCGTCGGTCATCGGAACTTGGATTGGGATCTTGCCGGGCATCGGAGCGAACATCGGTTCGGTCACTGCATACAGTGTCGCCCGGAGTTTCTCAAAGGAACCGGAGAAATTCGGCACCGGTCACGAAGAAGGCGTCGTGGCCGCCGAAGCCGCCAACAATGCGACCATCGGCGGTGCCCTGATTCCGTTGATTGCGATGGGTCTGCCCGGCAGTGTGATGGAAGCAGTATTGCTTGGCGCACTGGTGATCCATGGCCTGCAGCCCGGCCCGCGATTGTTTACCGAAAGCCCGACAATGGTCTACACGATCATGGGGGCGATGTTCATCGCGAACATTGTCATGGCCGTCACCATGATCTGTTCGATGAGGTTTTTGGCACGAGTCGTGCATGTGCCCCGGCCCTACTTGTTGCCGGTGATTCTCTGCTTCTGCGTGATTGGATCGTATGCTCTTTCCCACCGACTGTTTGATGTCTGGGTGATGCTCGGATTCGGAGTGCTGGGATTCGCCTTGGAATCGGCCCGTATTCCGCTAGCGCCCTTCATCATTGGCTTCGTGCTGGGTCCGATCGCGGAAAGCAACCTCAGCCTGGGCCTGCAGGCATCCGACGGCAGTTACTGGCCGATTGTGACGCGACCGATGTCGTTGACCTTCATCGTAATCGCGATCGTGATGTTGCTGATGCCAACGATTCGGCGTCGACGTGCCTCCAATGCGGAAGCGGCAATATGAACAAGACGATGCTGGCTTGGCAGCTCGTGACATCATGCGTGATCGTCGCGCTGATCGGTTGGTGGTGGGACCGGCATTCCTCACAAGACGGCTCGTCCCAATACCCCAACCGTCCGATTCATGTCATCGTTCCTTACAAGGCTGGCGGCGGCAGCGATACCTTTGTTCGTATCATGACCAAGGGGATCGTGGAGGACCAACTTCTCGATCAACCACTGGTGATCGTCAACCAACCAGGCGGAATCGGAACGATTGGAAGCCGCGAGGTAAAAAATGCCCCGCCGGATGGCTACAAGATCCTCTGCCATCACAACGCGATCATCACTGCGAAGCTAGCAGGCACGGTTGACTTCGGACCGGAAGCATTCGAGCCGATCGCGTTGACGGCAGAAATGTCGATGGTCATTCTGGTCCGCGAGGATTCGCCAGTACAGAGCATTGTCGACCTTTTGGAACAGGCAAAGGCTACGCCGAAAGAAGTCCGATTCGGCGCCAACAAGGCGCGCCGGCATACTTCACCACACTGCAATTGGAACGTGCCTGGCCGGGTGCGGACTTGAGCATCGTGTCGGCAGGTGGTGGAGCCGACCGTTACTCGAAGATCCTGGGCGGACACCTCGAAGCCGGCATCTTTTCGCTTTCCGAGTACCTCGATTTTCGCGGGGTCGAGGGTACGCCTCCCGACCAGAATATTCGTGCCATTGTCGTGCTCGGTTCGCAGCGACACGATTCGATTCCCGATGTGCCGACGGCAGTTGAAATGGGGATTCCCGTGACGCTAACCAACGCCAATTATTGGTGGGCGCCGCTGGCAACGCCAAAGCCGATCATCGACAAGCTGGCGTCCGTTCTGGAGCAAGCGTTGCAGAATCACACCGTGCGTCGTGAGCTGAATCGCTTGAGAATGGAGCCGACCTTTGATCACGGTGACGCGTTCAAACGTCGCTTGGACACAACGGTGCAGCAGTTTGAAGCCGTCGTCTCCCAAAAACAGGCATCGCTTCCCAACTTCACGCTCTACGTCGGTCTGCTCGTGGCCGGACTCTTCGTTTGGGTGCTGATGGAGGCATTGGGCAGCCGGCAAGTCGACAGCGAACTGACCGGATTCGTTCCACAACAAGACTTCGTCAAGCGTCCCGGAATCGCCGTCGCATCATTCGTCATTCTGTGCCTTTATGTCTTCGTGCTCGGCCGCGGCGTGCTGCCGTTCCCGGTCGTGACTGCGACCATGGTGCTGGCGGTCGGTGGACTGATGATGGGCACTCGATCGAAGAGCCAATGGATCGTGCTGTTACAGTTGGCTTTACTGACCGGACTGGGGACACAGTATGTCTTCACCGAGTTGTTCGTGACGCCGCTACCGTAGATCGCTGCGAGAAGACTGCAAGCACTTGTCAGCGTAGGCCAGGACCCAGGGCTTATCCTGGCGACAAACTCCCTTCGTCAAGACACTGCTCTCGCGGCTGGTTGCCATGGGCACCGTCAATTACGGCCAAGTCGGCAGATCACCGTGGTTGCCTGTGTGGTGGCTGTTCTGGTTTCATCCGCTTGCCGATCGGGTAAATCGCCAGCCCACTTTACGATCTTAGCATCGTGCGGGAAATAACTGTCCTGTATTTCCGGCGATCATCACGACGGAGCGTGATGGCTACTTTGAAGTCGCGACAGTTATTTCCCGCACGATGCTTATCGATGTTTTCGGCATCAATTCAGAGTTCAGTGGTAATTTCTTTGAGTTGTTTCGTTGCGATCCCAACGGGACGGTCGAGCGGAATCCCGGCGCAGGTCAACAAGGTGGTCAGCAGGTCGCCTTGATTTCCCTTCACGTCCGGCAGGAAGCGTCCCGTGTTGATCGAACCGCCTCCGCGACCAGCCAGGATGAAGGGCAGGTTTTCTCGGGTGTGCTTGTCGCCGTTTTCAAGGCCAGAACCCCACATCATGATGCAGTTGTCCAGCAGCGTGCCGTCGCCTTCCCGCAAGCTGTGCATCTTTTTCACCATGTAGGCGAACTGATCGATGTTGAACTTCGTGATCGCGGCCACCTTCCTGACCTTCTCGGGATCGTTGTTGTGGTGAGTCGTCGAATGGTGCTTGTCCGTGAATCCCAACTCGGGGTAGGACACCCCGTTCGGGGTCGATCCAATGTACGTGCAGACGCGGGTCGTGTCGGTCTGAAATGCCAGCACGTTCAGATCACACATCACCTGCATGTACTCACTACGTTTGTCTCCCTCGGGAATTTTGATCTCGATGGGCGGGGAGTCCGATTCGTGGCGTCGGCTGGACCGAACACCCGCCTTCTCCAGGGCCGCCTCCTTCTGACGCAGTTCGATGGCGGCAATCCGTCGTTCGACCGAGCGAACACTGTCCAGGTACTCGTCCAGCTTTCGCTGGTCGGTCGGCGACAAGGTGCGTCGCAGATCCCGTGCACCGCCAATGACCAAATCCAACATGTTGCGGTCGAGAGGACTCATCCCTGTCGATTCCCGCCCGCTGCCTTGTTCCTTCTTGTGAAACAATCGATTCAGCACGTTGCGTGGATTGATCTCGGCAGGAACTGCCTGGGTCGGAGAGCGGAAGCTGCAGTGCGAATAATAGGCCTCGTTCAGCCCTGCCTGGTTTTCCTTGCACGTCTGAGGCATCGTGGCAAGTTCTAACGAGGGCAGTGTGGTGAAAGCTCCCAGGGCGCCCGCGGCAATCTGATCGGCAGAGATCGAGATGCTGATCTCGTCCCGTTTGTCCGGGTCCGGCAACGCTGCCGTGAGCCACGTCGATAGTTCGAGTGCGTGAGGCGCGCCTTTGAACGGACCGTTGGGAACTCCCGCGATGCCCTTCATCATCAGGCATTGATCAAGCACGGGCCGCAGGGAATCGAGTGCCGGTGGCGGCGACGTCAGGAAACTCTCCGCATCGGTGGGCCAGAACTGATCCATGATCACGCCATGCGGCATGTACATGAACCCCAGTCGGACCGGTGGCTTGTACGCCTTCTTCTCGCTTGCGTCCGCCCAGCCCATCGACATCCAACAGAGGCAAGGCGAGTGCGGCCCCCACGCCTTTCAGGCAGGTTCGACGATCAATGATTGTGTTCTTGCTCATCGGAGGTTCTTTAGACTGTCGGAAAACTAAGTGGCGTAAACTTCCAGCTTGCGATCGTTCTTCACGCAAGCTGGAAGCTTACGCCACGCTTGAGCGAGCGGCACATGGTTTCACGCCTTCTGCCTGTCACCTAATACTTCGTTCGACGATGCGTGAAGGGATAACTGGTAACGACCGCAGTGACGAGTCGTCTGCATGCGGTAGCCATCCTGAGCGATCTCCTGCATCAAATCATCCACCACAATTTCGTCATAGCCTTCCAGCCTTCGGCATAAGGCATAGGCTAACATTTTCTCTACCAGATTTCGAGAAAAGTCATCGAGGCGTCCGGCGATCATGACCTTCAATTCTTGGGGGCTCGAAAAACGACTCCCATCTGGAAGCTCACCCGAGGCGTCGATCGGCTCACCGTTATCGTCCTGATCACGCCAGCGGCCGATGGCATCGAAGTTCTCCAGACCAAACCCGATCGGGTCGAGTAACTTATGGCAATTGGCGCAGACGGGATCCGTGCGGTGCAGTTCGGTGCGCTCGCGCAGGGTTAGATTGGCAACCGACTGCTGGTCCTGTTTCTCCAATGCCGGAACGTCTGGCGGGGCAGATGGCACATGGTCCCCGAGCACTTGTTCGAGCACCCACACGCCTCGAATGACGGGACTGGTGCGATTGGGAAAAGACGTCGCCGCGAGAACTCCAGGCATGCCCAAAATCCCTCCTCGATTGTCATCGGTCAACTGGACTTTGCGCATCTCGGGGCCGGTAACCGTTTTACCTAGGCCGTAGATGGAGGCCAGGCTTTCGTTGAGGAACGTGTAATCGCTATCGATAAAACGAGCGATACTTTGGTTCTCGCGTACGATACTCTCAAAAAACAGACGCACTTCGTCGTACATCGCCGCACGCATCTGACCAGTCATCTCTGGGAACTTGGAGGGATCAAAGGTCTTGCTGTCCAAATCCCCAACTCCAAGCCACTGCGCACCGAAACCGTCAAACAGGGCTCGCGAACGAGGATCCTCCAGCATGCGTTTTACTTGCGCTTTCAGGATCGTCGGCTCGTGCAGCTTTCCAGAGTCAGCCAGCGACATGAGCTCGTCGTCAGGCATCGTGGCCCACAGCAGATACGACAATCGCGAGGCGAGCTGATAATCATCAAGAGGAACAATCTCAGCCTCGGTATCAAGTTCTTCAGCCGGAGTGATGAAGAGGAACTGAGGAGAAACGAGCATTGCCTTGAGCATCAAACGCAAGGCCGCCGGATACGAGAGTTCGTTTTGTTGTCCCAAGTCGAACACGTCCACGAGCACCTTGAGCTCTGCATCGGATGACGGTCGACGATAAGCTCTCTTCGCCAGCGACTTGGCAACCTTTCGTGCTGCTGCCCGAGGGTCATCCTCTGACGCGGGAGCTTCGCCAAACAGTCGCTGTTGCAACTGCGTGGGCGGCGAATCGTCAGGTGCCAAAACCTGGTCCAACACTTCATCTGCGATCGAAAGATACTGCTCGAGCTGAAGCGGTGACAGCGAATTAAGGTAGCCCTCGCCACTGACCTCGTCCGGCAAGCCATCGGCGATCTTCGGATCGACACCGAACAGATCGTGCAGCGTGTTGCTGTATTCCGTTTTGGTCAACCGCCGGATGACAAACGGTCCCGGATCCTTGGGGCTGAGATATTTCACCTTGTCCAGCCATTTCATGAACATCTGACGTTCTTCATCGGTCGGTTGCTCCAAACCGTCCGGTGGCATGTCGTGTGCTGTTACCCTGGCCGCCGCTTTCTTCCACTTCTCGCTGAAGGCAGCATGACCTGGAGTATCCAGGGCTGGGGTGAAGCTGAGGCCGGCCTCCGTCGGTCGCCTGTTCTGGTGACACTCCAGGCAATACGTTTTGATAAACGGAGTGACACGTTCGCGAAAGAACTTTTCGGCGTCGGCCTTACGTTCAACCAACGTCTCGTCATCTGCCGACTGAGCCGAACAAGTGCTGGAGCTAACCCACAAGACGCCCACCAGCACCATCGCGGCAACCGCGACACGGACAAATCGTGCTGCTGTGATCGTCACTTGAAAACTCATCCGACACCTAGTTTCGTATCTGATAATTGTAGTCATTGCTAGTTAACGCTGCCCGCTGTACGACGGACATCTTTGTCCGTCGCCCGTTTCCACGGACTGGAAGTCCGTCGTACGATTACTGCGGTTACAGTTTAGTTTGACGATCTCCGGTACTTCCTTTCAACGTTTTCACGAAACTCGGCGTCGGTAAACCGGTCCTCTGTCTGTTTCTGCCAATCGCGTAATGCTTGTTTCAATCGACGCGCCTCGTCGGCTAGCGCTGCATCATTCGACCGATCGACAAACTCGATCGGGTCATCCTGGAGATCGTACAACTCCCACTCAGGTGGATCCTGCAGACGCTCCATGGCTTGCCTGGCTGGATGATCGGCCTCCAGTTGCTGCGCCAAGACGTTGGCCTGGTCGCCATCAATGGAGGGTGAAGCCGACAATTCACCGGCACGCAGGTTGTGAATCAACTTGAAACGGCCATCCGTAATGGCGCGTCTCGGAAAAAAGGGCGAGCCGCCGTGGAAGTGGAACTCCGCTACCAAAGTCCCGCGCCAGTCAGCAGATTCGGAGGCAACCAAAGCGGGCCGTAGCGAGCGTCCATGGAGTCGACTTGGCGTTTCGACGCCCGCCGCGTCCAGGATCGTCGGATAGATGTCGACACTTCCAACTAACCGTTTCGAGACATGTGGCTGGGAAACACCCGGCCAGCGAGCCAGGAACGGGACGCGCAGGCCGGCTTCGTAACAACTGGTTTTTCCACGAGCAAAAGGTGGTCCGTGATCACCTAAGAAGATGATCAGCGTATCGTCCCAATGATTTGTCTGGCGCAACATGTCCGTCAACATTCCGATCGCCGCGTCGATACGATGCACGCAGTTGTAATAACCGGCGATCTTGGTGCGTTGTGCCGGCGAATCGATCTGCTGCCACGGCCAGGGTGGGACATCATCCGCAGTCAACACCGACTCCGGCAATCCTTCAACTTGGTCGGGGAAGTACTGTGGCCCCCGTCCGCCACTGGGCAAACCGACGCCGCCGGGAAGACGATCTCGCGCAACGTGCGGATCAAACAGATTGAACATCAAAAACCAAGGTCGATCGTTCGACTGAGTGACGAACTCTCTCGCAAATTGCAGTTGCTTCCTAACCTGCCGACTCCCGAATCCCTCGCCTTGCCGCATGTCAAATTGGAATTCCTTTTCCGGATTCACGTGCAGTTTGCCGATGATGCCCGTGCGGTAGCCGGCCCGCTTGAGCACATTTGGCAACAAGTCATCGTACAGTTCCTGATGAACCTGAAACCCAACGTTGGCGTTCGCCAATCCATACTGACCATTCCCGTGCGGGTACAAGCCTGTGAACATGGTGGAACGCGACGGACTGCAAGACGCCTGGCTCACGTAAGCCGTCTGAAACTGGACCGAGTTCTTTGCCAGTTCGTCGATGTTCGGCGTCTTGGCGATCGGATCGCCATAGCACGAGAGTTGGATTCCCAAGTCGTCGGCGGTGATCAACAGGATGTTGAGTTTGTCGGACGCGCCACAAACGTGGGGAAACAACACAAAGGCGATAACAAATATTCTCAGAGTGAAGTTAGTCACAAGGTTTTCCCCTTCGGCATTCAACGGATCAAAAAATGAAGCGGCATTCGACATGCACTCGATAAGAGATGTCGGTTTGCGACGTCAAAAATAGGATTTCGGGAGAGGAAGGTCCTGCATGCCGTACGACAGGCATCTTGTCCGTCGCGCATTTCCGATGGACTGAAAGTCCGTCATCCGGTGGTTTCGCTTCTCGAAAATTATGACGAGTGCCACGACGCGTGAGGTCTTCCCTGCGATGCATCGGATGCTTTTTACTGCGATTCAGCGGGGCCAACCGCCGAGCTGCGGTGTGGCGGTGCGCTGCGTGTCGGCGTACCAGGCCTTGAGACGCGTCAGCATGGCGGCCGCTCGATCGGGTTGCTCGCCGGCCAGATCGGTCTTCTCGGATGGGTCCTGGTCGAGCCGGTAGAGCTCCACCTGCTCGTTCTCAAAGCTCCCCTTACGAGCCTTGGGATGATTGACGACCAGCTTCCATGGGCCGTCGCGCATCGCTTCCGCACGATTGCCGCCGTTGCCAAGCGAGGCCCAGAACGAGCGGGCGTTCGCGGGACGCGTTGCTGCTTCAAAAGCACCGGCGAGAGATCGACCCCGTCCAGCGGACGATCCGCCGGAGGCTCCAGCCCGGCAAGCGACAGCAGCGTGGGCATGATATCCAGCGTGATGGCAGGTGCATCGTTCTCGCTGCCTGCTTCGATCTTGCCGGGCCACCAGGCGATGAAGGGGACCTTGTGCCCACCCTCGTAGACGCTGCCTTTGTTACCACGCAACTCCGGGCTGCCGCTGGGAAAGTCGTAGGCCGCCGCACCGTTATCGGAGAAGAACAGCACCAGCGTCTTACGATCCAGGCCGAGGCTGACCAGCTTTTCGCCGAATCTGCCCCACACCCTCATCGATCGGCAGCGTCATGCCGCGATACTTCTCGATGCGTTCGTTCGACATCCGCGGGCTTCCAGCGTTTCCAACCGTCTTCTTCCGTCCGCCGCACCGGGTCGCCTCGCACTTGCACCGGGTTGTGGATCGCCAGATGCGGAATGTACAGACAGAACGGTCCTTCCTTGTTTCGCTCGATGAACTCGAGCGCATACTGATTGATCAGGTCCGTGACGTATCCTTCCTCCTTGGTCTCTTTTCGTCCGTGCCACCAGTCGTGTTCGTTGTGGTCGCCCACGTGACTGACAAAATCAATGTTGCCACTGTGGTAGCCGATGAACTCATCAAATCCGTGATTCTGAGGATGATAGTCTTCCGAATTGTGCACGTAGCCCTGATGCCATTTGCCGATCAAGGCCGTGGCATAGCCTGCCGACTGCAACAGCTCGGCAAAGGTCACTTCCGTCTTCTGCAAACCTTTGCGGTGTTCGGGATGATCGCGCACCGGATGAATCACGGCTTCGATTCCGGCGCGCTGTTGATAACGCCCGGTCAGCAACCCGGCCCGAGTCGGCGAGCAGACGGTGCCCGAGGAATGGAAATCGGTCAGCCGCATTCCCTCGGCGGCGAGACGGTCAATTTCGGGCGTCTTGAAATACGGGTTTCCAAAACAACTGACGCCGGCATATCCCATATCATCCACCATGATGATCACGAAGTTGGGACGATCATCGGCCTTGGCCAGCGATGCGGAGAACAGAAGTAGTAAGCAGAGTAGGATCACTCTGGTTGCGTTGGTCGTTTGGGCGACGGTCGATCCGTTGTTTTCTGCCAGCATTTTATCGTGATCGGAAGATGTCACTGGTCAACGCTTCGGTTACCAAGGTTCGCAGCCCGAACCCGTCGGCTTCGACGCGCCGGCAGATGTCCTCGATCTCATACCGGTCGGCAAGCTGCATCGGACGACCAGTCGAATAGGTCAGCAGCTTGTCGACGAGACTGCGAACAAATAAATCACGACGCGTCGTTACCAAAAGTGTTTTGAATTCCGCAAAATCCGCGTACGTTTCGCCCGAAGGGAGTTTTCCCGACGGGTCCACCTTCGGCGCGTCGGCCTTCTTGTTCGGCTTGGGATACTTGGTTCGCCACTGTCCGATCGGGCCGAATGATTCCAGAGCAAAGCCCAGCGGGTCGATCTTGCGATGACACACCGCGCACGTTTCATCCTGGCTGTGAATGGCAAGTTGATCACGAATCGACTTGGCACCGCTGACGTCCGCTTCGATCTCGGGAACGACGTCGGGCGGCGGTGGCGGTGACGTGCCCAAGACGTTTTCCAGAACCCAAACGCCGCGAGTCACCGGTGACGTGTCGACTCCGTTGGCACTGACGGTCAACACACCGGCCATCCCCAAGATTCCGCCCCGCTGACGGTTCCCCGCCAAACTGACCCGTTGAAAACCATCGGCTAAACGCATCGTTTCGCGTTCGGGCAGCTCGTAAAGCTTGGCAAGCTTCTTGTCGACGAACGTGTAGTCGGCATCTAGAAAATCGGTCGCCGGTCCGTTCTGATCCAGCAGGTTTCGAAAGAACAACCGTGCTTCCTGCTTCATCGACTCGGGAAGGTTCTCGGCGTAGTAGTCCAGCGCCATCGGACGCGGCGGCGGCAAGTTTCCGATGTCGCGCAAGTTCAGCCAACCGTCGATGAATCCGGCAACAAACTCGTCCGAACGATCATCATTCAGCATTCGTTCGATCTGAGCCCGTAGCGTTGCTGGATCGGCCAGTTCGCCCGAATCAGCGACGGCGGTCAGCGTCTCATCGGGCGGTGCGGACCACAAGGCATACGAAAGTCGTGCCGCCAAGTCATGCGGTCGAAGTTCGGTTTGGCCTTCCGGCGTGATCTCACTGAGGTACAAGAACGAGGGAGAACACAGGATCATCTTGATCGTGTCGAGCGCCGCCTGTCGCGAAGTGGCGTCATCGTTCAAACGTTTTTGGTAAACCGATTCGATTCGCTGAAGATCGGACGCTTCGAGCGGTCGTCGGTACGCGCGACGCGCGAACGCATAGAGTTGTTCCAAGGCTCGTTCCGGTTGAAATCCTTCAACTCCGAAAACGGCGAGCTCTTCGCTATTCTCGGCCGGTGGTTCGATGGGCCCGTGGATCTTGACCTCGCCAATCCGAATGTGCGGCAACGCTCCCTCAAGCAAGATGTGCGTACGCCGGACGCCGTTAGCGGCCTTCTTGTTCTCGAACTCGTGGTTGTAGCGTTTGTTGACTTCGATGACCGACGCGCGAGATTCGTAGGGACCGTTGGGAAAGATGAATCGTGGCGTTTGCCCGGCTTCCAGCCACACGCGAAACTCCAACCACTCCGGTGCGTCATCGGGCACGATCGTCTGACCCAAAATTGGCTCGATCGCTTGGGGGTAATGGATGTGCCCTTTGGTGACATCGCCGGGAACAACGGCAAGTTCGAAACGGTTCCGAAAAATCGATGCGAAAGATCTCGGGGTCATAATGCGTGTCGCGGTGCATCGCTTGAGCATGCACTTGGATATCATAAAATCCCGAGACCGGAACACCTCGCAGGAAGTCTTCAATGTGCCCGTAACCACCTTGGCGGGTATCCGTATTGGGTTGCTCGTACAGACACAGATATTCAAAATTGAAAACTTTGTCGTGAGCGCCGGTCAATTCTTCATACTGCTTGAAGTTGTCGACAAAATGCCAACTCTGCGGTTCCGTTACCGGTTTGTTCAGGCGTGCCTCGACCAATCGATCGGCCGCCTGAAAGTATTGATCCAGCAGAAAACCCGGAAGTCACGAGCGCTTCGCCGACATTGTCCAAATGCTCGCTGGTGTTTTCTCGTGGAAAGTCGGCGGTCAATCCCAACGTATCAACGCGGTTTCCGAACAAGACCGCCAACGTGTTTTCGTACTCGCGATGCGACAAGCGACGCAGGACCGTTCGTCCGCCTGAGCTTTTGAATTGATCGCGAGCCGCCGCGATGCTTTCGCGCACTGCCTCGACCAGCATCACGCGTTCTTCGTCACTCGGTTGCTCGGAATCTTCCGGCGGCATTTGTTTCAGCGTGACTTGATCGACGATCTCATCGGCGGTGATCAAGTGCGACTCGGTGGTCAGCGGAAACGTCAGCGAATCGAACTCGCGATCGCCTTCGGCCGAACCGGCATCATGGCATGCCATGCAGTACTGGCCCAGAAAGTCGGCGACCAAGTCGGCGCGTGACGATTCGTCATCGACCGTTTCGGCCGGCGAAGAAGCGGAACTGGCAAGACAACACGCAACAGCCAGCAGCACCGATGGCACCCGCATTTCAGTGAAGAATGACATGGCGTTTACGCGAACGTACCGGTGCTGGTTCCAAAGGCTGGGGCCTGGACGCCCATGCGGTGCGCTATATCCAGGAACAGGTTGCAAAGCGGCACCTTGCCCTCGACCTTCTTGAATTCGCCACGACCGTAACCGCCACCGGCCAGCACGATGGGCAAATCGTTGTTGGTGTGCGAGTTAGCGTTGCCCATGCCGCTGCCAAACAGGACGGCGGTCGAATCCAATAACGCTTGATCACCGTCTTGGATATCGGCCAATCGAGAAAGGAACTTTGCGAACTGGGTGATCTGGTACGTTTCCAGCGTGATCAAGTGGTCAATCGATTCTTGTTTGTTACCGTGATGCGACAAACCGTGATAAGACTCATTGATGCCGAGATTCTGCGGTAGGAAGCTGCCGCCGATTTCAAGCGTTGCGACCCGCGTCGAGTCGGTTTGTAGCGCCAACGCGATCAACTCGTACATCATCGGCAGGTCGTCGACGGTGTTGGTATTGGCGGGCTGTTCAAACGGCGCGTCGGGTTTGGGTTGATCGGCCCATCGCCGGCGGGCTTCCAGTCGTTTTTCGACATCGCGGATGGACGTGAAGTATTCGTCCAACTTGTTCTTGTCTTCCGTGTTGATTCGCTTGGCCAGCGAGCCAGCTTCGTCGCGGACCGCGTCCAGGATCGACGCTTGCAACGCATTGGCTCGGACGCGCTGTGCTTGCCGGTCTTGCGATTCGGTGACGAACAGTTTCGCGAACAATTCCGCCGGCCCGGTGATCGGTGGAACGCGAACACCCGACTTGGTCCACGACATCTGGCAACCCCCGTGGATGCCTCCTTCGGACCCGGCGGTCAACGAAGCAAATCGTGTCTGCTTACCGATCTCGTCAGCGATGAATTGATCGATCGTGACGTTCCCGTCGGGGCGATGTTTCGATTCGTGATGCAAGACGCCCGACAAAAAGGTGTGAACGGCGAAGTGACCGCCACGAATGCCGTGATCAAGACCGCGATAGATCGTGATGTGATCGCGATTGTCGGCCAGTGGTTTAAGAAGCGTTGTCGTTTCGAAGTCTTGACCGCTGGTTTCCGGGAAGAAATCTTTCAGTTGGAAGCCGAGCAGGTTACCGACGGCGACAAAGCGACCGGCCCCGGCGCCGGCACCTCGGGTCGCTTGCAGCGCCGTTGCCTGGACGGCCGATTCGGCCGCGCTCGTTCCGGCCATCAGCGATGTCAAACTTGGAAGGGCCAGCGATCCGGCAACGGAGTGAAGGACAAAGCGTCGGCGACTGACGTTGTCGTGGGCAGTGGGTTGGCGCATGGGTCGACACAATCGCTTTTTTTTGGGGGGGGGGAGCGGGCGGGATGCAGGCCACTAGCTGCACGAATCGGGAGGGTCAATATAATTGTAGCAGCTTCTTCGCGGCATCTGCCACTGAAATCCTCGCCGGACGATCGCTGCGGATCGGCCGGGCCAAACGGGGGCCTTAGCATCGTGCGGGAAATAACTGTCGCGACTTCAAAGTAGCCATCACGCTCCGTCGTGATGATCGCCGGAAATACAGGACAGTTATTTCCCGCACGATGCTTATGGTGTGGCAGATGACTTTTCCCGGCTTTACGACGGACATCTTGTCCGTCACGCGAGTTGCCGGACTAAAAGTCCGTCATCCGGTCTGGACTCTTCTGCCGTTCGACTGATAGCGATTGCAACGCCTCGGCGACACATGTCGCGACGAGATCCCTGGGGTGCGGAGAGACGGCTCGATAGGGAAGCGTTGTCAGAATCACGCAGATCGAATCCGTCGACGGGTCGGCCCAACAGATCGTTCCCGTTGATCCGGTGTGCCCGAAAGTTTCGTCACTCAAATAAGGCGTCTTGCCGATTTGCCCCAGATCAAACCCCAGCCCCCGTGGCCGAATGTGCGGTGGATTCTGATTGCTGATCATGAGCTTGATGGTTTCTGGCTTGAGGATCCGTGCGGTCGGGTGCAGAAACTCGTGCAGGAATCGAGCGACGTCTTCCGCCGAACCGTGTGCAGCACCCCAAGGGGCTCCGAGCTTCCTCCAGTATGGACTGTTCCAATCCCAAGACTTCGTCGATGGATCGCCTGCGCCCGACTCAAGAGCAGCCCGTTCGACTTGGTTCATTACAACATCAGACATCTTGAAGGTCCCGAGACCCATTGCCGAGCGAGTCATCCGCAGCGGCTTGAAGATCCGCTCGTGCGTCAAGTCTGCAATCGAACGACCGCTGATCCGCCGGGCGACTTCTGTAGCCAGCAAAATCGCCATGCTTGAGTAACTGTATCGGGTACCGGGCTCGAACAGCAGCGGCGTCTTGACCGCTGCGGCAACGAATTCGGACAGCGAGGCCTGCGCCGCACGCAGTCGGCTGTTCTCAGGCAGTTGATCGGGAAGGCCAGAAACATGCGTCATCAACTGGCGGATCGTAATCTTCTCACGCCCGTCGCCTTGGAATTCGGGAAGGTACCGATGCACGGGATCATCCAGCCCAAAGCGGCCGTCGTCGCAAAGCGTCATCACCGCAGCAATCGATATCGTTTTCGAGATCGAGGCCAGCAGAAAAATCGCATCGATGTCGTGAGCGAGCCCGTACGCTCGCGAAAAGACATCCGATCCCTGCTGGACGTAGATGGCACTCGCTTGAACTTTCCCTTGCTCGGCAGCATCGGCCAGGATCCTGCCAGCGTTTTCAAGCTGCGATTGATCAAAACTTGCACCCAGGCGCGGGCAAAGCGTCAGAGCCAGGCCACTTCCCAAAAACATTCGTCGTTTCATGTCGCAGATACTCTTCCCGCTCCTGGCTCGGCAGTAGTTGGCATTTGGTAAGATCGCCAGAGTCCAAAAAGGGGTCAGGCCTCTTTTCGAGGCACGGCCCGCAGGTTGTTTTGCAAAAAAGAGGCCTGACCCCTTTGGTTTCTCCTTACGCTAGAACGTCTTGCACGACGTTGCCGTAGACATCGGTCAGGCGGAAATCGCGACCGGCATGACGGTAGGTCAATCGTTCGTGGTCCAACCCAAGGGCGTACAGCAGTGTGGCGTGTAAATCGTGCATGTGGACCGGGTTCTCGACTGGTGCGTAACCGAAGTCGTCCGTTGATCCGTAGGTCAGACCTCCCTTCACACCGCCGCCAGACATCCACATCGTGAATGCCTTGGGGTGGTGGTTCCGCCCGTCGCCGTTTTCGACCGTGGGCGTGCGTCCGAATTCGGCGCCCCACAGAACGAGCGTGTCATCAAGCAGCCCACGGCGGGCGAGGTCCTCGAGCAGTCCTGCGATCGGCCGGTCCACCTTTGCTGACTCTGTGATGCTGCCTTCTTGGACCTTCTTGTGGTGATCCCAGGTGTAGTTGGTGGAAACCTGGATGTATCGCACGCCATTTTCGGCAAACTTGCGAGCCAGCAGGCACTGCCGCCCGAAATTGTCCGTTGGTTCAGATCCGATACCGTACAGATCCAGCGTATCTTTTGTTTCGTCGCTCAGATTCATGACATCTGGCATCGTCGATTGCATTCGGAACGCCAGTTCGTAGTTGGCGATCAGCCCCTCAATGCGCTGGTCCACGCCGACATCGTGCAGGTGCCGCCTGTTGATCGACTGGATCAGATTAAGCTGCGACCGCTGCAGATCCGGGCTCAACTGAGTATTGACGAGATTAGAAACCGTCGCCTTGGCGATTGGAATCTCCGCCGACCCTATCGCTGTGCCCTGATGAGCGGCGGGCAAGAATGCGTTGCCGTAATTCTGGACTCCACCGTGTCCGCGCGGCGGCGAAATCGTGATGAACGCTGGCAGGTTCTGACTCTCGCTTCCCAAGCCGTAGCTGACCCAGGCCCCGACGCTCGGTCGCACCAGATTCGCCTGCCCCGTATGCAATCGCAGCAAAGCTTCACCATGAGCGCTCCCCTCGGTGTGCATCGAGCGGATGACACAGATCCGGTCGGCATGACGCGAAAGATGCGGAAACAACTCGCTCATCCAGATTCCGCTGCGGCCATGCTGAGCGAATTTGAATGGTGAACCCAGCAGTGTCCCCAGTGTCTCGGCGTCACTGCCTACGGACTTTCCCGAAAGCAGCTTGCCAGCCTCTGTGTTGAGCCGTGTTTTCGGGTCGAACAGGTCGACGTGGGAGGGGCCGCCCCACATAAAAAGAAAGAGCACGCGTTTGGCACGAGCCGGGATGTAAGGCAGCGTCGATGCATTTGAATCTTGCGTTTTTGCAACGGCCTGACCGGCCATCGCCGCCAGCGCGAGCTGACCGAAACCGCACGCACTCGTCCGCAACATCTCGCGTCGATTGGTTGCCAACGTGAATTGATGACATGGTTGCATGGTACGTCCCTCGTCTCTCTCCAATACCGTTCGTATTGAAGCATCGATCCAGCGAAATTGTCTAACGGCAAGCCGCAGGCGACTGCGAAGGGCGAACGCAGTCGCCTGCGGCTTGCCGTTAAACGAAAAATGAACGGTATTGATTTTCACTCCACGATCTGAAACCGGCTCGACGCGAACAGCGCGTGGCAAGCCATCGACCAAGCCTGCACATTCGCGTCCCTGCCATCTGCGGAGCCGAGCCGACTGCTGGTGTCACTTATGAATCCTACAACTTCGCTTCGCTCTTCATCGCTTGCGGGAGCATTGACGATCAGTTCGAACATCTGGTCGATCCGCGATCTGTCATTTTCAAACTGATTTTCAGCTAACAGCCGCTGAGCGGTAGCCTGCGAAGCTGCCATCACCGAGTCGTCATTGAGAATGAACAGGCCTTGCGTCGCGACCATCGTGTCGGGCCGCATGCCTGTGGCGGTGTGTGGGTCGGCGAAGTCAAACACGTCGAATAGTTCGGGCAGGTCGTTGCGAATGACGGGCAGGTACACGCTGCGGCAGGGAAAGTCGGTCCGCCGTCGATTCTTGTTGTCACCCACGGCGGTGGCTTGATCACCGAGGTACCACACCGACGAATCCATCGGCGTCAGGTCCAGCGTACCGGCGGCAAGCAGCATTGCATCGCGTAACGATTCGGGATCGAGACGGCGACGATGGGCTCGCCAGAGCAGGCGGTTTTCTGGATCGACCGCGTGCCCGGCCGGGTCGTGACGACTGCTCATCGCAAACGTCCGGCTCAGCACAATCTTGCGAACCAGCGACTTGATGGACCATCCCGAATCGATCAGTTCGCCGGCAAGGTGATCGAGCAGCTGCGGATGACTCGGCTCCTCTCCGGTGCGACCGAAGTTGTCAACGGTCCTGACGATGCCGCAGCCGATCAGGTGATGCCAGACGCGGTTGGCCAGGACTCTCGCGGCAAGATGCCCGGCGCCGTCACTTGTGTTGGTCAGCCAGCAGGCGAGTTCCAGTCGTCCACTTTTCCCCTCGGGAATCGAAACATTACCGTGCGTGAGCACGCGGAGGAATCCGCGCGGCACTTGCTCGCCGAGACGATCGAACTGACCGGCAAGCCGGATGTGCTCGTCAGCTGGACTATCGGCGTCACTTGGGATCATCGCTCGCGGCGGAATCTGCGGAGGTTCTGCGATTGCCTTGGCCAGCTTGTCGAGCAAGTCCCGTTGAACGGCGAGCCGCTGCTCGAGTGGCAAACAGGCATCACGCGCTTCCTCCGCGACGGCGTCGACGTGCTTTTCTGCGCATGTGCTTCGAACGGCTCCGCGTCTCCCGCTTTCAACAGATTCAGCGCGGCCTTGGCTTGCTTCTGCTTCTCCTGCAGCTGCGGGCGCTCGCGCCAGTACTTTTCGTATTCGCCGTCGGCATCATCTCCGTCAGCCCCAAGCCCAACCAGCCGCTCCATGAGTCGCTGTTGGCCAAGCATGTAGCGTTGCTCCATGACCTGCGTTGACGAAAAAATTCCCGCCAGCGCGTAATAGTCGGCAGTCGGAACGGGGTCGAACTTGTGATCGTGACAGCGGGCGCAGCCGAGTGTCTGGCCGAGGATTGCTCGGCCGATCGTGTCGAGCTGTTCGTCGGCGACGTCCATGCGTCGCTCGTTCGCATCGTTGCCCAGCAGCACCTTCGGTCCGACAACCAGAAAGCCCGCGGCGACTCGCTGCCGGTCACGCTGCTCCATCGAATCGTGCGGAAGTAAGATCTCCGGCGATCTGCTCGAGCAGGAACCGGTCGAACGGAGTATCGCAGTTGAACGCCTCGATGACCTGGTTCCGGTAACGCCAAGCCTCGCGGAACAGGAAATTCTCGTCCAGTCCGTTGGAGTCGGCATATCTCGCCAGATCCAACCAGTGCCGACCCCAGCGCTCTCCGAAGTGAGGCGATTCGAGGAGTCGATCGACCAGTTGCTGCCATGCATCGGGACGCTGGTCTGAAAGAAACTCGGCAACCTGATGAGGCGACGGCGGTAGCCCAATCAGTTGAATGTAGACCCGCCGGAGGAGAGTTCGACGATCGGCATCCGCAGCTGGTTTCAGATTCGCTGCCTCAAGACGAGCAAGCACGAATGCATCGATGGCAGCGCGGGGCCACGCTTTATCCGCGAACACAGGCGGCTCTGTTTCCGCCAGCGGTCGAAACGCCCAGTGCTGCCGGCCGGTGATCGGATCAGACGGATCCATGCGCGAGGCTTGATCGATCTTCACTCCATCGCGAGGATCCGGGGCTCCCATTCTCACCCATTGCTCGAGTCGGGCGATTGCGTCTTTGGGCAACGCTCGATCGGGCGGCATCTGCAGATCGGAGTCGGTGTATCGGACTGCTCGAATGAGAAGACTCGTATCGACGTCTCCGGGAACAACAGCGGCCCCGTTCTCACCGCCAATAGCCCAACCGGCGCGACTGTCCAGCAGGAGGTCGCCCTCACTTTTATTGGCCCGTACTGAATGACACGAGTAGCAGTGCGAAGCGAGCAGCGGGCGAACATATTTCTCAAAGTAGGCAACGCCTTCCCCGGCGGCCGGATCGGCACCAGATGACAAATGCGGCGCCAGCAGCACGACGAAGCCAGTCGCGACCCCAGCCAGTTTGCAGTGGAAAGAGTTCATGGCCTAAGTTTAACCGATCCATCCGACGGAATCATTCTGCTCGCCCGGCAACGAGGAACTGCGTCGCGAGACTTTCAATTTGCGGGTTCGGACTTGATTGCTCGGTGGGCTCGAAAAGAAGCTCTCTCCACTTCTGCCCCTTTTCGAGTCAGGAAAGGCGTCTGGCGGCAGTTTTCTTGTGGAATTCTGCCGGGATTCTCGTGGCCGATCCGCAACGTGTCAGTGGCTGGTGGTCGAGCGGCAGCGAGATCGTTTAACGGCAAGCCGCAGGCGACTGTTAGGGGCGGACGAAGTCGCCTGCGGCTTGCCGTTAAACGAAAAACGATCGGTATTGCTGCAAATGACCACTTGCCACTCGGATCGCCGGATGGGATTTGCCCGAGCCGTATCGAGTAATTGCGAAGTGCCCGAACAAGGCTCTCCCCAGCAAGTTAAGATAAGAACTCCGCTTCCCTGACCTCAAAGCCGTCCCGCACCGGCGAGTCCGCATGTCGTCTCAGTCGTCCGCAAAATCTGAAGAAACACGTGATGCGTTGGCGTCGCTGCGCATCAATCGCGAGGCGGAGACAAACCGGCGATCGGGAAAACGATGGTGGAAGGTCGTGTTATTGCTGATCGCGGTCGGCGTCGGCGGCTGGTTCGCCTACCGATGGGCGACTCTGCTGGTCTGCTGCAGGGCCAGTCACAATGGGTTCCCGAGATCATGCAGAATCGTGTCGAGGTGCGGTTGGCATCGGTCACGGTTCAAAAAGGTCGCTCCGCCGATGCGGTGGTAGTAGCGACCGGATACCTCGAGTCGCGCCGGCAAGCAAGGATTGGGGCTCGTGCGGCAGGTCGAATCAATATGATCTTCTTCGAAGAAGGAAACCGCGTCAGCAAAGGCGAGATTCTGGCCGAGTTGGATCACAAGGACCTTGATGCATCGTTGGCTGCGGCGGCCGCCTCCGTCGCTCGCGCTAAGTCGGCACTGGCCGAGCAAGAGATCGCGATCGAGCTGGCATTGGCCGACAAGGATCGCGCCGAAAAACTATGGACGTCGCGGAGTATCGCGGAATCAGAGTATGACCAGGCCAGGTTCAACTATCGGACGGCCGTCGCCCGCAAGACTTCGATGGAGGCCGATATCGCGCTTGCGGAGGCTCAAAAGCAACAAGCCGAACAACTCAAGGAGAACATGTTCATCCGCGCACCTTTTGACGGGACCGTGATTTCAAAGGATGCGGAGGTGGGCGAGTCGATCTTGCCCGGCGGCATGGGTGGCGGCTCGGGCCGCGGGAGCGTCGCCACCATCGCGGACCTGGATCATCTCGAAATCGAGTGCGACGTTCAGGAGGACTTCATTTCGCGCGTGACCGAAGGTCAAGAAGCTGATATCGCGGTCGATGCGGTGCAGGACAAGAAGTATCACGGCACCGTTCGCAAGATCATCCCGATGGGCGATCGCGCCAGGGCAACGATCAAAGTGCAGGTCGAAATCAACGATGCCGATGAGTTGCTGTTTCCGGAGATGGCCGGTACGGTTTTCTTCCTGCCAACGGAAAGGGAGTTGGAGATAAGTGATGAACCCCGTATTTTCTGTCCAACGACAGCAGTCGACACTGACGACGACGGCAATCAGTTCGTGTGGGTCACAGATGCCGAAAGACGGGCGCAAAAGATCGTCGTCAAAGCGGGTGATGACCGCGATGGCCGAACAGAAATCATCGAAGGCCTAACCGGTAAGGAGCGAGTGATCGTCAATCCGCAAGATCTGCAAGAAGGTGCGCCCGTGACAATCGTCGAGTGAGCCAACTTAGAATTCACCAACCCAAGTACTGCCATGCCTGCCGAAAGCAACTCCTCCGACCCTGTCGTCGTGGTCGAAAACGTCACCAAGGAATACCGCCGTGACGAGATCGTGATACCGGTTCTGACGGGAATGAACTTGCAACTCGAAGCGGGCGACTACACGGCGCTGATGGGACCCTCCGGATCCGGCAAGTCAACGTTGCTCAACTTGATCGCGGGCCTCGACAAGCCGACCTCCGGTCATGTGTATGTCTGTGGACAGGATCTGGGTAACACCTCCCAAGGCGAACTGGCCAAATGGCGATCTCGTCACATCGGGTTCATCTTCCAGATGTACAATCTGATCCCCGTTCTGACAGCATACGAGAATGTCGAACTGCCGCTGACACTGACCCCGCTGAGGCGCCGCCAGCGCGACGAGCAGGTACGAGCGGCACTGGAAGTGGTTGGTCTTGACCGATCGCATGGATCACTACCCACGGCAGCTATCCGGTGGTCAAGAGCAACGTGTGTCGATCGCACGGGCGATCGCCACCGACCCGACGCTGTTGGTGGCCGACGAACCGACCGGTGACTTGGATGCCAAATCAGGCGGCGAGATCCTGGACTTGATGAGCCGGTTGAATGAAGAGTTTGAAAAAACGATCATCATGGTGACTCACGATCCCCAAGCGGCGAAACGAGCAAAGCGGACGTTGCGGCTCGATGACGGCGTGCTGGTCAGCGACACGTCGCGCGGAGAAGTTGGAGCTTCCGCATGAAACTGCTGATGTATATCTGGCGTAACGTCACACGAAACAAGCTGCGTTCCAGTCTGACGATCCTGTCGGTGGGCTTCAGCCTGGCTCTGATGACGATTCTGTACGGCTACCTTGCCATGCAGAAAGTCGCTGAGGCGGAAGCCGTCAAGCACGATCGTATTGCCGTGTTGAACAAACTGGGATTTGCCTCGTTTTTGCCGATCGCCTACATGGAACGCATTGGCAAGATGGACGGAGTCGCCGCCGCGACTCCGTTTTCGTGGTTTGGCGGGAGCTACAAGAGCCAGCAGAATCTGTTTGCTCAGTTCGGCGTCGAACCGAAATCTGTATTCGATGTGTTTAACGAATACGAGATTGCCGAGGACCAACTTGCCGCCTTTAAGAACGACAAGCAAGGTTGTGTCGCCGACAAAGGACTTGCCGAACAGATGGAGTGGGAAATTGGCGAACGAATACCCTTGGAAGGCACGATCTATCAATACGATCTCGACCTGCGATTGGTCGGGGTATTCGAAGCTCCCGGAAACACAGGTTCGCTGTGGTTCAACTGGAACTATCTCGACGAGGAACTCAAGAAGTTGGGGGGATTCGCGGGAAATGCCGGCATGATCTATGCGAAATGCAAGGTCTCGGACGAGGTCGCCATCGTCTGCGAAGAGATCGACGCCAAGTTCGCGAATTCGGAGAACGCGACGCGGACACGGACCGAGGCTGCTTTCCAACGGATGTTCGCCGACATGCTCGGCGACGTTCAAACTTACATTCGCTACATCTCGCTGGCCGTCGTGTTTGCGCTTGCCTTGGTCGCGGCGACGGCGATGGCGATGTCGATGCGAGAAAGAACCACCGAAATAGCCGTTTTGAAGGCGATTGGTTTTTCGAAGCAGCGGGTACTCGCATTAGTTCTGGGCGAATCGACGATGATTGCGATCCTGGGCGGCCTGCTTGGCATCGCCGGCGGGCTGGGGGCTCTGCAGATGCTTTCGAGCGTGCCGATCGCCGCCCAGTTGTTTCCGATTCCCGTTTCGGCTCTCGCCGGTCTGTGGCTCGTCGGACTCGTCTTGGTCGCGGCAGCGATCGGATTTGTCAGCGGACTGGTGCCCGCGGTACTCGCCGCCCAGTTATCCGTTGTCAATGGTCTTCGCCGAGTGGTCTGACGAGCGGTCTCTCATGATTCCTCTGAAATACAACCTCCGTAGTCTTCGTGTCAGGTGGGCAACCACTTTGCTGACCTGCCTTGCCATCGGTGTCGTTGTCTTTGCGTCGGTGCTGACCTTCGGCATGATCGCGGGAATTGAACATGCACTCAGCGCATCGGGTGATCCAGAGGACATCATCATCATGCGAAAGGGTTCCACTGATGAAATGTCCAGCACCGTTTCAGCAACGAATGCCCGAGAGCTGGCCAATCTGCCAGGGATTGCCAAGGGGAAAACTGGCGAGCCACTGTCATCAAGAGAATTTGTCACGATCGCGCTCAAACCTCGGCGAAACAAAGGTGGCACCGCGAACGTGATCGTCCGCGGCCTGGACCAGGTTGGTCGCCAGTTGCGCCCTGATTTCAAGATCGTCGAGGGACGGGATCTCAAGCCCGGCGTCAATGAGCTGATTACCAGTCGCAGTATCGCCAAGCGGTTTGAGAACTTGGGCCTCGGTGAGCGGTTTGACATCAACAACGTCGACTTCACTGTGGTCGGATACTTCGAAGCGGGGGAAGTTCCGCCGAGTCGGAAGTCTGGGCCGATCTGCGCGATCTCACATCTGCACAGCGCTTTGAAGGCGCGGTATCGGTCGTCAACTTGCGAGTTCCCGACGAAACCGTTCGCCAGGAAATCATGGATCGAGTCCGTGATGACGAGCAGTTCAAGCTCAAAGCAATCACCGAAACAGATTACTTCGAGAATCAAAAGTCATCGTCGATCGCCATCAAAGTCGTCGCCTATATCATCGCTGGATTCTTGACGGTCGGCGCGATGTTCGCGGCTGCCAACACGATGTACGCCGCCGTTTCCAGCCGCGGGCGTGAGATCGGCACTCTCCGCGCCATCGGTTTTCCTCGACGCGCCATCCTGACTTCCTTTCTGTTGGAGTCGCTGGTGCTCTGCTCGCTTGGAGGGCTTCTGGGTTGTCTGGCAACCCTTCCTCTCAACGGACTCTCTGGCGGTACATCGATCTCGTTCAGCGAAATCACTTTCTCCTTCCGCTTCGGGCCGAACGTCCTCATGCAGGGCATGTCGCTAGCCATCGCGATGGGATTGATCGGAGGACTGTTCCCAGCCATTCGCGCGATCCGCTTGCAAATTACCGATGCGCTCCGGCAGCGCTGATCCGCAGTTTTCTTCGTCAGGATGGTTCTTCCGGGGTTCGGGTGCCAGATTGAGAGTAGCATTCTCAAAATATCGTCGTGCAATTCCGCCTTCGTTGGATCACAAGCGAGTGAATTTGGCTACGATCTTGTTCGTAGTGACCGCATTCATGCGGTTGCGTGCGCAATTACCCGATGAATCGGGTCACTACGAACTGAAAAAATTTGCTCCGGAGGAAATGATGAGTCGACCGAAAGCAACACGCCGCACGTTCCTTGCCTCTTCGGCAGCTGGAAGTCTTGCCGCGGCAATGACTCCACATACCAGTTCTTTCGCTCAGGATACGAAGCCGCGCAGCGCAAACGAGCGACTTGGCGTCGGCATCATTGGCTTGCGGTACCAAGGCAGCGTGATCGCTCACAAGGCGGCCATGTACGGCGACATCGTGGCGGTTTGCGATGTCGACAAAAACGTTCGCGATCAGGCGAAGGCGAGCTTCGGCAGCACGCCGCGGGACTTCGAGGACTATCAAGACTTGCTGACGCGCAAGGATGTCGATGTGATTACGATCGGCACCCCGGATCACTGGCATACCAAGATGGTGATCGATGCCTGCCGAGCCGGCAAAGATGTCTACTGCGAAAAACCACTCACGTTGACGATCGACGAAGGAAAGAAGATTACGCGACGTCGTGAAGGAGACGGGCCGTGTCGTGCAAGTCGGTTCGTGGCAGCGGAGCGATCATCGATTTCGACTGGCGGTCGAGATGGTCCGTCAGGGTCGCATCGGCAAACTGCAAAAGGTCGACGTGGTGCTGGGCAAGAATGTGACCGGCGGTCCGTTTGAGAGACGAAAGGTGCCGACGAACTTCAACTGGAATCTGTGGCAGGGCCAAACGCCCGATGTGCCGTACATCCAGGAACGTTCGCATTACACCTTCCGCTGGTGGTACGAATACTCCGGCGGACAAATGACCGATTGGGGAGCCCATCATCTCGACATCGCGCAGTGGGCCATCAACAGCTTGCCCGTCGAGATCGATGGCCAGGCGAAATACCCCGACGTCGTGGACGGCTACAACGTTGCCATCGATTTTGGCGTGACCTACAAGTACGCCAACGGCGTCACGATGACGATCGCTGACAACGGTCGCAACGGCATCATGTTCACCGGCGATGCGGGACGGATCTTTGTCAATCGCGGAACGATCCAAGGCAAGCCGGTCGAAGATCTGGCCAGCAATCCGCTGCCACGAACGGACTGGAAGGTTTACGACTTCGACAATCTTGATCGTCCCGAGCGGATGGGCAAGCTCGATGCGATCGTCAACCACATGGGCAACTTCTTCGACTGTGTCGGCGCCCGCCGCAAACCGGTCTCCGACATCGAAAGTCAGCACCGCAGCGTCAGCACTTGCCATCTCGGCAACATCTCGATGCGACTCGGGCGTAAGTTGCAGTGGGACCCTGAGAGCGAAACGTTTGTCAACGATTCCGAGGCGGACAAACTGCTCAGCCGCGAGCAACGAGCGGGATTCGAGATCGTTTAAAGGCAACCTTATGAAACGTAGTACCGATCGGATCCTGACAACCCATGTCGGCAGCCTTGCTCGTCCCGATGGCCAGCTGAAGTTGCTGTTCGCCAAAGAACGCGGCGAGCCGTACGACCAGGCTGAATTTGAATCCTCGACCCGGCAGGCAGTCGACGATATCGTTGCCGGTCAGGTCAAGTCGGGCATCGACATCGTGTGTGATGGCGAACAAGGAAAATCGAGCTTTCTGACCTACATCACCGAACGGCTTGCCGGCTTCTCGCCCAGCGACGTCCAGGGCGAAAACCTGTGGGTCGATTCACGCGAAAGCCTGGCGTTCCCCGAATTCTACGAGGCCCATCGCAAAGCTCGCGAAGGACTGATCGCTCAACCCGTGACACTGAAATGCACCGCACCGGTCGAGTACGTCGGCCACGAAATCCTGCAGCGTGAGATCGCCAACGTCAAGGCCGCCGCGGAGAAGCATGGTGTCGAAGAAGCCTTCATGACAGCCGTCTCTCCCTCGGACGTCGAGGGTCAGCAGGCCAACGAGTTCTACGATTCGGATGAAGCCTATTTGTACGCGATCGCCGACGCGATGCACCACGAGTACAAGGCGATTGTCGATTCCGGGTTGATTCTGCAGATCGATGACCCGCGTCTGCTGACGTATTACATCTCGCGGCCCGATTTGACGGTCGAAGATTGTCGCAACTGGGCCCAATTGCGCGTCGAAGCACTGAACCATGCGCTCAAGGGATTGCCAACCGACCGAGTGCGATTCCACACCTGTTACGGAATCAACATTGGTCCTCGTGTTCACGAAATGAATCTGGCCGACATCGTCGACATCATGCTCAAGATCGATGCGGGTGCGTATCTGTTTGAAGCCGGCAATCCGCGACACGAACACGAATGGAAAGTTTGGGAGAATGTCAAAGTTCCCGAGGGAAAACTGCTGATTCCAGGTGTCATCTCGCATTCGACGCCTTTGGTCGAGCACCCGGAACTGGTCGCCCAACGACTGGTGCGATTCGCTAACATCGTCGGCAGAGAAAACGTGATGGGCGGCAGCGATTGCGGCTTCGCGTCGTTTGCTGCGACCGAGCAGGAAATCCACCCCAGTATCGTGTGGGCCAAGTTCAACAGTCTCGCCGAAGGAGCCAAGATCGCATCCAAGGAACTTTGGTGATTGGCGTCGCAGCGGCATCCGCAATGATGGGTGGCTGGTGGTCGAGCGTCAGCGAGCCCCCAGAATGCCATTGGCTCGCACCTGGGGGCTCGCTGACGCTCGACCACCAGCCACCCCCGTGAATGCGAATCTCAATCTGCTACCGAGACTCCGGGAGAAACCCGCCACGCAGGCTACCACTCTGTTTTTTCGTAGAGTTTCTTTGCTTTGTCGTGCCCAGGAAAAATACGACCACTTTCGAGCGATTGTTCCAACAATTTCTTTGCGGCCACAGGGTTATCTTGCAGCAGGATTCTAGCGGCGTAGTACGAGCTTTCGGCACCGATGGGACCGGCGGCCAATACCTGTTGCAGTATCCTCACCGCGTCGGCATGACCACCGTACCGGTGCAAAATCGCAGGCCAATGCGATTGCCGCGTTGCGTCCAGCTGGGTTTCCCAAATTGGGCTGAAGCTTGGTTGCCAACTGAGCGTACTGCAGCCCGCGATTCTCCATCCCCTTGATGTTCGGCAGCACGATGGCTAGCTCGATGACGGCAGCCAAGTTACCGGGAGACTCCAGATGCACCGACTCCAGCAGTTCCTTGGCGGTTTCATAGTCTTCGCGATACCGTGCCACCAACGCCATCACCAACCGTGACTCGATCGAAGAATTCGACGCCGCAACCGCTCGATCGGCACATTGCTGGGCCATCACGAAGTCACCCTGCTCGAGTGCCCAAGTGGCGACACTTAATTGCGTCGCGGCGTCGGTTGGACCGCGTTTGGCGGCTTCCTTCATCATCCGCGCCGATTTTTCAATTTCATTGGCTTCTAGATAGAGCAGCCCCATCGTGACTTCTGGCCGTTGAACCTTTGCGTCGCCATACACCCAGTGTTTTTGCAACAACTCGTACGCGGATTTCTGAGATCCGCTTTGACGGATCAGGCAACGGGCGAGCCGGAGCACGGTGTCGGAGTTGTTCGGATCTTCGTCAACGATCGGCTGCAGGAGCTTCGCGGCGGTCGCCCAGTCCTCACGCTGCTCCGCGATCCGTGCGAGACCTAAGCGGGTACGTGATGTCGTCCTCGCTTTGCGATACTCGCTTAGCTCAGCTTCGAGCGTCAGTTCGGCTGACTTTCGAAAGGCAAGATCGGCGTCGCTGTAACGTCGGTCACCGAGCGCGATTTCACCGGCAATCAGAAACGCTTCCGGCTCTTGGGGATGCTCCTGCATCACGCGTTCGAGTTCGGCTCGCGCGAGCACAGGCTGGCCAGCAGCCAGGAACATGCGAGCCAACAATAAGCGCGCCGGCGGCAGCTCCGGATCGGCCTCTCGAGCCGCCTCCAACAACTCGCGAGCCTGGTTGAAATCTCTCTGCTTAAAGACTGCGATCGCACCAGCCACATCCTGCGTGTGTGTCATTGACCATCTTCGATGTAAGGCTGCAGCAACGACTCGGCCGTCATCTCCGCAGCCAGCGTCGAGCCGCCTGATGCCGCCAGGACAACGAGACACCAAGCGATCAAGCATCGGAGGATCATCGATCGGAACTTCCATGAATGGAGCATCGGGTCTCGCATAGGTTTTGGATCTATTCGCCGGCGGCAAAGGTATGTCGTCGTTTGCTCCGCAAACGAACGCTGGCGGGGACGCTCGTTCGCGGAGCGAACGACGACTTTCACAAATTCACAGACTAGCAGTGAAAAGCAAAAAGGCACGCGCAGTCAGTTTACTGACCACCCATGCCTTCGTACAAACCGATTCGTTTATCTCTCCGCTGGGGAGACTCCTAGATCCTAACTTACGGGAGCCGTTGTTGTGTTCCGATTCTTCAGGCGTCGTCGAAGTCCATACCCGAAAGCACCCAAAGCAAGCAACGCAAACGAGGACGGCTCCGGAACCGCAGTGACATTCACAAAACTGCCCGATAGAGTGCTGGCATTCAATCCGCCCGACGAAGCAAGGTAGTCGATTTGCCACGTATTTTCACCAACCGTGAAAGTTGATCCCTGGGCCAGTGACGCAAACTCTCCAGTCAGTTCTCCGATGTCGTACCTAAACAAGCTGAAGGAGGTGCCAAAAGTGGTCGGCATGGTGGCAACCGACGAATCACTGAAATCCAGAACGGAAGAACCCAGGTCCAGACTCCCATTAACGACTACTAGGTCGGCGCTCATGGGACCGGAAGTACTGGAATCGAGTTCATATACGAAGGTGGTAGTATTGTCGAGGGACAGGGCACCGGTCGTCAACGTTCCGATGCTGGCTCCCGGAGCGAGTGTTCCACCGGTGATGCTCGTCGCGCCGCCGATCGTGCCCGTCCCGCCCAATGTCGCTCCACCCGTAACGACAACATTTCCGAGGGCACCCGAATTGTCCCCGTTGACCAACAGCGTACCCGCGCTGATCGTTGTTTCGCCCAAGTAGGTGTTCGTGCCCGTAAAAATCACGGTACCGCCGCCTGTCTTGGCAACGCCCGCGTCTCCAGTAATAGTACTGCTGATCGCACCCGATACCGTTAGCGAGGCGTCTGTGCCCGCGTCAAAAGTGTAGGCGCCATTTCCAGCGGCCTCTTCGATCGATATGTCTCCAGAATAGGTTGCGCTCGCGCCCACGGTGGCCTCCACACGAAGCACGGGTGCCGTGGCACCTGCGTCTTTGTAGGTCAGGTCATTGCCGATATTTCGCCCGCTCGACACTTCCAGCGTTCCCGCTTTGTGGGTAATGACACCACTGCCAACGGCGCCATCGTCTCCCAAACGCAACGTTCCGGCGCTGATCGTAGTGCCGCCCGAATAGGAATTATCAGCTGTCAAGGTTGTGGTGCCGGTGCCAGTCTGTTGGACCGCACCGGACCCGCTGATGACTCCGCCGAAGTCAATTTCATTACTCCGTGCGAACTCCAACGTGCCGTTGTTGACAGCGTCCCCGGTGTTAACGTCCCCTGCGATGCTTCCGTTCGTGCCACCAAGTCGCAAAGTCCCACCAGTGATGGTCGTGCCATTACCGTAGTCATTGTCTCCGAGGAGCGTGAATACGCCACCGCCTTCCTTGACCAAGCTACCGCTGCTGGCATCGGTTCCTGAAATCTTACCTGAAAAGTCAGTACTCGAATTGTTGAAGCCGGTCGTAAGAGTATTGCCGCCGATCTCCACGTCACCACCACCAGCCAGCGAACCAATCGTTTCGTTTACCGGCGGCCCCATCGGGGTCGTGGTCACGTTCAGCTTTGCACCGAATCGACTGTCACACTGCTGCTGTTACCGATCGCACTTCCTCCTTGAGCCACCAGAGTTCCATGGGTGACGGTCGTTGCGCCAGTGTACGTATTTGCATTCGTTAAGCTGATAATTCCTGTCGCTGGGACCGGGGGAGCTCCGACCGTTCCTCCGAACGTTAATGTTCCGCTCCCGCTAATTTCCCCTTCAAGTTTGAGCATTGCACCAGGTGCTACCGTAACACTTGTATCACCTGCAAATGCTACTTTGGCAGCAATGGTTTGTGTGGTTGCGCCCTAAGATCAAAATGGAACCGCCGGCATCGAACGTCAGTTTCTCGTCGGCACCTTTGTTGATCATTGAATCAACCCAGTCGACATCGCCGATTGTAAAGTTGGTTGAGCCGTTGAATTGTAAATCCTGCAGGGGGGTTGTGCCGAAGGTCGCCAAGAGGAGGAAAATTGTCATATGTATTGAGCCGGATAGAGTTTCTCCCTTAGCGGCCTGCGTCGTTGAATACCACGGTGTCCCCAGACATCGGAGTAGGCGTTGCTCCGGAGCCGCCCATCCAGTTTAGGTCGAATGTCCATATACCTGGGTCACCTGGAGCCGCCACTCCACCGCCAGTCCATGTGATGGTGATCGGGGTTTGAGCTGCAGCATCTTCACACGCCCAAACCATGAAGCAGAGGATGCAAAGAACTGTTGAAAGGGTGGGGGAACGTCTCGAGAAGACCATAAACCAGATTCCGGATCTGCGGGATTTGGGCGGCAGCGGTAGACAAGAGTTGAACGATTATTCTGGTTGACGGTACCCACAAATGCGACCACTGCCCTGAAAATCGGATCAAAAAAGTGAGAATTCTCCCATTCCGGCCTCACCGGAAAGTCGGCGAAAATGGCCCAGGAGTGAACAAAATCGCCAGCTCATTCGGGAAAACGGCCGGATTGTGTCCTCTTTCTGTGGGAAACCGATGACAAATCGCGGCATTCGACTCTCACATTCCTTTTGACTCACCGAGGCCGATGATGTGCGAATCGGCGTCGAAACGGTCGACCTGCGCCCGATCCCATGCTCGCTCTCACGGCTGAGCTGCCGCGTATTCGGGGTTGGGTCTCATGGGATCGGCTCCGACCGCCGCATGCCACGCTTTGAGCTTGCCGTGTAGCAGTTTGAGCCTGGCTGGCTCGCTCTCGCGTAGGTTCGTGGTTTCGCCATCGGCCAGCGTGATCGCAGGAACCACCCACAGGCACACAAAAGCGGAACTGAATCGCTTCATATTTACTTTCCAGTTTTGCGAAAGTTTCAAACCTAGTCGCCGTTCGCTCGGCCGAGAATCGTTGCTCGTTTGTCCCAAACGAGAGTTTGACCAATCACTCGGTTGGGACAACCGAGCAACAATAAATTCACAGCCTCTCCGCCGAACGGGCGCGATCGGACGCTACGATCGACGACTACGACGGATGTGACTTCAACTCACCGCAACCACGGGACATGTATGCAAACGTAGTGAAGCATTTCGCCGACAGCAACATCGACGGCCCGGTTTGCTGCAGGTCGGCGATCGTCGACCGCATGTCCCGTAGACGAAGGCACAAGGCGATGATCTACGCACCAACAGACCTACCTCACTTCCGAACCGCTGCCCGATCTCCGCTGACGCCGAAGAGGAGACAAACTGCGCGGTAGTGGGTCCTCGTTCGTAGTGACCTGAGGAACAAACGCACCGCGGAGCGGTGGCAGCATGTAGCCTGGGGTGAGCCAATGAGCGACAGCGAGGTTGGTGTAACCCCAGGTAAAGCAAGCAGAAAACATTGTCCCCCGTAGCGATTCGGCGGCTACGCCGCCGAATCGCTACGGGGGACAGGTTGGTGGGGTGTTCGTGATCCTGGGGGTCGAGTAGGCCCGAGGGATTGCTCTCCTCGGGCCTCTCACAGAACCGGACTTGTGGACCACACATCCGGCTCTTCAAATCAAGTATCTCCAAACAATAACAGTTGTTTCGAGGCCCGTGCGGGGTTTAACTCGTGCCAGCGGCGGTACAAGTTCACAAGACGCTCGGCGAACCACGCGTTGGGGTACGCTTTATGCACTCCGAAACTCGCACTTCGTTTCCAGTGTCCTTGAATCTCGTAGACTGCCTTGCGAGCCATCCCAGCAGAGACGCCGCGACGTAACAAGTGCCGAAACAGGTGACGCGGACGCTTTCTTTGACGAATCTGGATCGCTCGCAACCGACGACGGATGTGAGCGTCGAAACGGGAGAAAGAATGTGTGTCCGTGCAGAGCCGAAAGTAGCCCATCCAACCGTTCAGGTACGAATTCACCTTCGCAAAACAGTGGTCCAAAGAGTTCCCCCAAGAACGTGGCGTGAGCTCGCGTACTGAAATCATCGGCGTAGCGGACGAAGCGAAGCCCTCGACGTTCCAACTCCCAGTCCAATTCGTTCAGGACGATGTTGGATAGCAGCGGAGACAGGGGACCACCTTGCGGCGTGCCCTCTTCGGTCGAAACTCGCGTGCCTTCGGGTAACACCACGTTCGCCTTGAGCATCCGGTGAATCAATTTCAGCACGCGACCATCGCCGAGATGCTCGGACATTCGCCCCAGCAAACGTTGATGGTGAACACGGTCAAAGAACTTCGACAAGTCGATGTCTACCGTGTACGCGCAACCTTCCTCGAAGTACCGAGTAGCCAAAGCGATGGCGGTTTGGGCTCCCCGATCACGGCGAAAACCGTGACTGCTATCGTGAAAGATTGGCTCGAAGATCGGTTCGATCACTTGATGAACCGCCTGCTGAACCATTCGATCGACGACGTTAGGGACGGTGGCTGCATACTGCACCTCATGCAATTGGCGTTATGGATAGTCGATGAGAAACTCTCGAAATTACTGTGGTTTGATGCGTGTCGACTCCCTCTCGCGCCTTGTTGAGTTTGTTCCCTTGTAGGCGGGCGCCGAATGAAATGCAACTCGGCCTGAGCCATCGTTCCTTTGAGTCCTAACAAAAGCCCGTCGTTGAAGTCACACGGATCGTAGCAACCGTCTTCGTCGATGATCAGAGTTCCTGTGATGCCACAGATTTCGATCAGTCGATGCCAGTCGGCGTTGGACCTCGCAAGGCGCGACGCTTCGATCGCCAAGACAGCTCCCGCCTTCCCAAGTGAGACATCGGCGACGAGCGTTTTGAAGTCCTCGCGATCGGTGGTCGAAGTGCCAGACTTTCCCAGGTCACCATCGAGCACAGCGATCCGCGCGATAGGCCAACCGAGATTCCGCACAGCTCTTGTAGCGCATACTGGCGTTCGGTACTTTCGCGATGGTTACGAACCTGCCCCATGCTCGATTGACGCAGATAAACATAAGCCATCTTCTGCAAGTGCTTGTCGCTGATCTTCGTTGAGCGTTGATCGGTGATGTGCATGATAATCTTCCTTGATTGGGACGTTGATAGTGTTCGTTGATGGATCGAGCTGATCGGCCCGCTCTGAATCGCACTCGACATCGAAAGTAGATTGATCGCTCAAATGCGTTTCGATCAGATTGGCAATCAACATTGCGAGTTGACGTTTGTAGTGGGGTGACAGTGTTGGTAATGGCGAGTGTGATGTGTGCTCACACTCCTGCGGCTGTCTTGCCGACATGGTCGTGGCTCCTGTGCTCACCCGGCTCAGCCGATCGTCGCCAGTGGAGTCGGCTGAGTGTGGTGAGAAGATCTCGGGTGCTGGATACGAACAACGAGGTGCAGCAGTGGACCACAACGCATCTATCTTTGAGAGATTGATTTGACGAGCGTGTTGACGAGTCCGCTTAGCTCGACCAGGCATTCCAGCCGCAAGATCGTTGGCTGCACGCCGGCGTCTTCGTAGTGGTCACGTGAGCGGATCGAAGTCCAGTCTTGAGGGACCGAAAAAGTTCCAGAAGATGAGCCCTTTAGGATCACACATTCCACTCCCAAAACCGTCCGGCACTTGAGCAACATGAAATGCTGTCTAAACAGCGGGTGGAACGGATGAACAATCTCAACGAAGCCCGAAGGCTGATTGCACAGGTGTGCTTTTACCTGTGACTGTCGGAATCCCCAATCCTCGCTTGCCACCCCCGGATTTTGGAATCCAAACTCGGCGGATGTCTCCGGGAAGGAAGTTTCCTTGCAGCAGAGCACGCTGGACTTTGGGTAGAAGCTGTTGAGCATGCTCGACAACTTCGTCCACGCTGCGTCCATCGACTCCGGGGGCCCCCTTGTTACTGGCGACTCGAAGTAGAGCCGCCGCCAAGTTCGGCAGCGACGCGACTTCTTCCAATAAATTCGCGGCAGAGCAGTCTCCGCCGGAATCAATTCGGGCGTCTGTTTCGTTCGTCGAATTGGCGTCTGCGTGGTGCAGCAGGTAGGCCTTGCCAGCGGATACGTCCGCCTTGGAGGTCTGTCCGCTCTCGCGATCCTTTCGGGGCGAGTTGTCGGCAAACGTAAACGCCAGTTGACGTGATTCAGAGCTTTTCAATTTGTCATCCCCTTCGCTCCACCGACATTACTCGGCTTCGTCACTACGATGAGATGATCCGACTTCTCCGGCGACTTCGAGTCGTTGTCGTTTCCTTCGCGGACTCTACCCCATGCCTGTGTGCGGGGACTTACTGAGGATCGCTGGAGATCTCTTGGGGTAAGAATGAGAAATGTTTCGCCGCTCCCGCCTTCACTACTGGCAGCCCTCGATCGGATATTGGGAATCGTGGTTCCAGGCCCACTCACCCAGGGCGACCAGCCTGCATGAAGGTTCATTTTCATTCGGTGCTGCGATACGCTACAAGCTTCCATCTCACACGGCCTCACGGCGTACCTCCGGCTCAGACCTCGATCTGGCTGTCAGTTCGTGCAATTGCTTTTCACTCATGGTTGCCTCCGATAGGCTCCATATAGGACTTTCACCTACAATCTCTCATCCATGCCCAACGCACCTGCGGTTTGCTCGCTTGAGCTCGCAATCCTTGCCCCAGGCTACACGCTATCACTGCTCCGCAGTTGGCGGATGTTGATACGTGTAGGCAAACCGGCAAGTCCAACTGCGGAAAAACTCTGTTGAACATCTCGCCCCAAGCTAGACAGTTCTCTAGCGTTTGGCGGCTGTTAAGAACACTGCCAAACGAAAGCGGAAACTCAATGGACCGCCGCAACCTGCACGTTCGTCGTTTTGATACACACTGATACGATTGGCGGAAATCAGTGAGCCACGCCATTGGATTTGGAATATCAGGATCTGCCGATCAGACTATAATTGACGGTTCCTTCAGGCGCTCGCGGTCAGCCCTCTCGCGTCGTTTTGAAATCGACTGCAACCTTTCTGAGTTTCCTGACTCACCTGTTGGATTGGAACTCGGTCACTGGTGGTCACGCACCTGAAACATGGTCGCGGGCGTTCTGATTCACAGCGTCCGATTTTGATCGTTGCGATCATCACCACGTTGCATCCCGCCGCTGATCACCCGCCCCAACTCCTCCGACCGAGAACTGAGAACCGGCCATGTGGATCAAGTCATTCACGATCGCTGTTGGATTGATCGCCATCATTGCGAGCGTGGTGCCGTTCCTGGCCAAGAAGCTTGCCAGCGACGACACCGAGTCCATCATGACTCACACGATCGCGCGCGGTTCACTGTCCGTAACCGTGACGGAAAACGGCATGCTCGAGAGTTCCAATAACGAAGAAATCAAGTGCTTCGTCAAAGGGGGCAGTACGGTCTTGTGGGTGATCGAGACCGGGACGATTGTCAAGCCAGGCGATGAACTGGTCCGACTGGATGACTCGGTGATCGAGGAGAATATCACCCAACAGCAGATTACCTACGAAAGAGCTGTGGCGAACAAAATCATCGCTCAAAGCAACGTGGATGTCGCGGAAACGAACATTGAGGAGTACCTGCATGGGACTTACTTGCAAGAACGGAGCACAATCCAAAAAGACATTTTTGACGCGAACGAACGAGTCAAGAAGACACAATTGGCAGCTGAATCGGCCAAGAGAATGGCGGCCAAGGGTCTGTATCGATCCTTGCAACTTGAAGGAGAACTGTATGCGGCCGATTCGGCGCGGAAAGATCTCGAGTTGAAGGAGAAGCAACTCGAGACGTTGGACCTGTACAGAAAAAAGAAAACGATGCAGGAATTGCAGAGCAACCTGGACGCTGCCAAGGCCCGGTTGGCTGCCGAAGAGGCATCGCTGAGATTGGAGAAAAGTCGTTTAGATCGCGACAAAGAGCAGCTTGAGAATTGCATCATCAAGGCGGAAGCCGAGGGCATGGTGATCTTTCCCTCAGCGGCGGAGTGGAAAGAGACTCCCGATATCGAAGAAGGGGCCCACGTCCGTGAACAACAAACGCTGTTGATGATCCCAGACGTCAGTAAGATGCAAGTGAAAGTCGGCGTCCATGAATCCAAGGTCAGCCGGCTGCGAGTTGGAATGCCGGCGCAGGTTCAACTGCAGGATATGATGCTTGTCGGGGAAATCGACTCAATCGCAGAAGTGACTCGTCCCGCCGGTTGGTGGACCGGGAACATGGTCAAGTACGACACGATCATCAAGTTGGCACACACGCCGGGGCTAAAACCGGGAATGAGCGCCGTGGTCGACATCGTTTTGGCTCAGCATGATGACGTTTTGAAGATCCCGGTGGCTGCCATCGTAGGAAATGGCGATCAATTCTTGTGCTGGGTCAAGACCGCCGCCGGTGTGAAGAAGCGAGTGATTGAACTCGGCGATACCAACGACGAATTCACGATCGTGACCGCTGGACTGCGCGAAGGCGACGAGGTGGTTCTGAATCCATCGGCCTTCATCGACGAGGCCCAGTTGGAGGCGATGATGCCAGCGAAGGAGACAAAGCCTGAGGGAGCTGAGGCGGGATTGAAAACGAAAGACGCGACTGGAAAATCCGACGCAGCTCCCGTAATCAAAGGTGAAGCTCCGGGAGCCGGCAAGAAAGCTGGCAGTGGAAAGAAAGCCGCTGGGCAGGGCGTTGGAGCCAAGATACTCGCGGCCGGCGACAAAAACGGCGACGGCGTCCTGACCGAGGATGAATTCGAGGAAAAGGATCGGGCAAATTTCAGCAAGGTCGATGCCAACAGCGATGGGAAGGTCAGTGCTTCCGAACTGGACGCAGCGATCAAGGCGGGAAGTGGCGGATGAGAAGCTCCTTCTTGCAGACACTCCGACTGGGCTTGAAGAGCTTGCTGCTGCAGAAGATGCGCTCGGCGCTGGCGGCGTTGGGGATCTTCATTGGCACGACCACGGTGATTTGGCTCGTGGCCATGGGCGAAGGTGTCAGCCATGATGCGCAGCAACAAATCATGGAGCTCGGTGCCACCAACATCATCGTGCGAAGTGTCGAGCCACAATCGACCGGTGATGGTGAGTCCGACCGGGTGAAGGCTTACGGGCTGTTACGAGCGGACTATCGCCGGATCCTCTCCAACATTCCCTCGATCACGCGGGCCGTACCCATTCGGGAAGTCAAACGGGAGTTCATGGTCGACGGACGCACGGTCGACGTCAAGTTGGTGGGGTCGACGATGGACTATCTGAACTTGAACCGACTCGAGATCGCACGCGGTCGATGGATCAACGAGCGTGACGATCGCGAAAACGTCATCGTCTTGGCGGATCAAACCGCGCGTCGTTTGTTTCCGTATGAGAATCCGATCGGTCAGAAGGTCGGCGTCGAGAGTGATGTTTACACCGTCATTGGCCAAACCAAACCGCGCGCTGCCTCGGCGGCGATCGGGGGCAGTCTGGAGGCGCGCGACTATGCCTTTGACGCTTACATCCCGCTGGAGACCTTCCGACATCGCGTCGGTGATCAGATCATGGTTCGAGCCGGTGAAGGATTCAATTTCACCGGCGAGATCGTGGAGTTAACGCAAATCACGCTGTCCGTTGATAGCGTCGAAGACGTGGACGAAACGGCCGCGATCGTCGAGATGCTGATGAAGAAGTATCACGACAAAGAAGACTACGCCGTGGTCGTGCCGAAGGAACTGCTGCGGCAGGCGGAGCGGACGCGGGCAATGTTCAACCTGCTATTGGTCGTGATTGCCGGGATCTCGCTGCTGGTCGGTGGGATCGGCATCATGAATATCATGTTGGCAACCGTGACCGAGCGAACTCGCGAAATCGGTATCCGGCGAGCATTGGGTGCGAAACGCAGCGATATCGTCCAGCAGTTTTTGACCGAGACGCTCGTGCTGACCGGAAGCGGCGGGCTACTCGGTGTGGCCTTTGGACTGATGTGTGGCCCGCTGTTTCGAGGGCTGAGGTCGGTGGTGACAATGTTGAATCCAGAGATGCTCCCTCCGATCGTCTACAATCTCGAGCCTCGGGTCGCTCCCTGGTCGGTTGTGTTATCACTGTTCATATCGTTGGGAGTCGGGCTCATCTTTGGAGTCTATCCGGCGCGGCGAGCCGCCTACATGAACCCAATCGAAGCACTCCGCCACGAGTAATGTTGCTCGGTTGTCCCAACCGAGTATTCCTCGACAATCTCGTGCGGGGCAAGCGAGCCACCATGGAGTATCACCTTCGCGGCTGCGTTACAAATCGTTACGAAATTTCCTCCAATGCCGAAGTGCATCGAGCGAACATTGCGAATATCAAAGCCAGCCCACCAGCCACTCGCGAAGACGGTAATTCATGTCAACGCCGCTAAGCATTCAGCCGACCACGCCAGCGTTTCCTCGAAGACATGATTTGGACGCTTTGCGGGCCGTCGCGATGCTGCTTGGCATCGCGTTGCACGCAGCCCTTGCCTACATGCCGCTGCCAGAGGGCGGATGGCCGGTACAGGATGCTCATCAAAACGATGCTTTCGCTGTGTTCTTGGCGGTGGTGCATGGATTCCGCATGCCACTGTTTTTTCTGATCAGCGGTTTCTTCACGGCCATGATGTGGCGGAAACGGGGTGTGAAATCGTTGCTTGTGAACCGGTTCAAACGGATTTTTCTGCCGCTCGCGATCGGCATGTTCACGTTGGTGCCGGCTGTTTGGATTGTCAGCATTGCGGCCGGTATCGCGGGCGCGCAATCGGCTGAGGTTGGCGCGAACGCCAATCTCTGGACCGCCGCGAAACTGGGAAACCTCGAAGAAGTCGAACAACTTCTGGCCGACGGAGCCTCGCCGAATACAGCGGATCCCGCCACCGGTGCCACGCCCATGGCGATGGCCGGATGGACAGGTCAACACCAGGCGATCGAACTGTTGATCGATCAAGGCGCCAACGTTGATGCGAGGAATGCCGACGGCACGACGCCGATTCACGGAGCAGCATTCTTTGGTCACGCCGAGTCGGTGCGGATGCTGGTTGAGCACGGTGCGGATGTCGATGCGAAAAATAAAAGGGGCGAACGCGCGATCGACGTACTGGCGGCGGACTGGTCGACGACTCAGTTGGTAGCGAGCTTGGCGCAGGTGGAAGTGAACCGCGATCAGGTCATCTCCGGCAGAAAAGAAGTCTATTCCATCCTGCAGGAAGCTAGTCAATCGAAGCTGGGAACCGGCGGACAGGAAGGCGAAGGAACCGGCGACAGCCAACAATCTGACGTGGGAATATCAGACGCGGACGTTGGTGACAGTGGCAACGAAGCGTTATCCGGAATCATGATGTTGCTGATGTGGTTTCCTTTCTTTCATCATCTTTGGTTCCTGTGGTTTCTGTGTTGGTTAGTGTTGGCGTTTGCGGTGTATGCGAAACTGGCGGATCTGCTGAGGTGGAAGGCTCCGCGGTCGTTGGTGATCTCGCCGCTACGATACCTGTGGCTGATTCCACTCACGATTCTGCCGCAATCGATGATGGGTTTGCTGTTTCCGAATTTCGGACCCGACACCTCCCCGGGGTTATTGCCAATGCCACAAGTGATGTTGTACTACGGCATCTTTTTCTTTTTCGGCGCGATCTATTTCGACTGTGATGATCAGCAGGGGCGCGTTGGGCGATGGTGGCGTTACACCTTACCGGTTGCACTTTTGTTGGTCTTCCCAGTCGGTCTGGAACTGACCACCGGCGGATTGGGATTTGGCACCGAGTGGCTTGATCCCGAACTTCATCGCCCGCTGTCGGTCGTCTTGCAAGTCGTCTACGTCTGGCTGATGACGTTCGGCTTGATGGGTATGTTTCGCAGTCTGATGTCTGGTGAGAGCAAGGCGGTGCGATACGTTTCCGATTCGTCTTACTGGCTGTATCTGGTTCACCTGCCACTGATCATCGTTGCACAGGCAATCGTGCGAAATTGGCAACTGCCTGCGTTCGCAAAATTCACGCTGGTCTGCGTCGTCACCAGTGCTTTGCTGTTAGCAAGTTACCAGTTGTTCGTCCGCTACACGCCGATCGGAACGTTGCTCAACGGGCCGCGTGTGCGTCCGAAGAAGCCTCACGATGCCGCCGCGGAGAACATCCCGGTGCCCGACGCGTCATGAATCGTTGCTGAGCGGGTCTGGCTGAGGATTGGGACTGAACAAGCGATTTTGCGGCGATTCCGTACCGAACGAGGACTCGCAAATCGGGCGCTGACAAGCGACAATGGGGCACCCTGTTTGGGCAAGGTTCCTCTCCTTTAGAAACACGGATAACCCTTCAACATGCTCCAGCTCAATCGACGTAATTTTCTCTCCACGACTCTCGCTGCCGGCGTTACCAGCTCACTTGCCGCTCGCCCGCTGCGTGCCGCCAACGCGAATGACGAAATCAATCTTGGGTTTGTCAGTTGCGGAGGACGTGCCGGCCAATTGATGGGTCAGTTCAGTGAGGTCAGTGGGATTAACATCGCGGGTCTCTGTGACGTTGATCAGAAACGTCTTGGCTTGGCGAAGGAGCGGTTCCCCAAAGCAGAGGGCTGGACGGACCTGCGCGATCTGATCGCTTCAGACAGTATTGATGTCGTTGTCGTCGCTACGTGCAACCATTGGCACTGCTTGGCTGCGATTTGGGCGATGGAAGCCGGCAAGGACGTTTATGTCGAAAAACCACTCTCGCATAGCCAGTGGGAAGGTCGCCAAACCGTCGCTGCCGCGCGCAAGTACAACAAGATCTGCCAGGTCGGGACGCAGCAACGATCGGACCCCATGCAAGCGGAGATCAAGAAGTTCCTGCACGACGAGAAAGCACTCGGCGAAATCACCGCAGCACGCGTCAATCGCTACGGCATCCGCCCATCGATCGGAAAACGTAAAACGCCGCTGGAGATCGAGAAGGACGTCGCCTACGACCTGTGGTTGGGGCCAGCCCAGGATCTACCGATTTTTCGCGAGAAACTGCATTACGATTGGCATTGGGATTGGAACACCGGTTCGGGTGAAATGGGTAACTGGGGTGTCCACGTCTTGGATGACTTGCGCAATAACGTTTTCCGTGATTCGGTGGCGCTTCCCAAACGGGTCTTTGGCGGCGGCGGCCGCATCGCACTCGATGACGCTGGGCAGACACCGAACGTTCATTTCTGTTACTTCGATACCGGTTCGATTCCAGTCGTGATCGGGCTGTCAAATCTTCCTGCGGAACCGGGTGCGAACAAGAGCCCGGCGCATCCAGGTCCCAGTAGCGGTTACATCGCCTACTGCGAAGGTGGTCGATACGAGGGCCAACGCGGACGCGGCGCGGCTTTCGACTCTAGCGGCAAGAAGATCAAGGAGTTCAAAGGCGGCGGCGACGTAAAGCACCAAGCCAATTTCATCGAAGCTGTGCGCAAGCAAGATCGCTCGATCCTGAACGCGGAAGTGGCCGTCGGCAACGACAGCACGGGCTGGTGCAACCTGGCCAACGTTGCTTTCCGTGCCGGCAACGCATTCACCTACGAAGCAGCGTCCGCAGTTGATCTGGACGAGTGGCAAACGTTGATTGGAGAAATGGACGAGCATGTCAAGGCACACAAACTATCGCTTGATAGCGATGCGATTCGTTTGAGTCCGATGCTTCAACTGGATCCAGAAACGGAACAGTTTGTTGGCGAGCACGCAGGAGCTGCAAATCCGCTGCTGACTCGTCAGTATCGCAAGGGCTACGAAGTTCCCAGCCTGGCTTAGGTCGCGATACGGTTCGTTTTTCGTTTAACGGCAAGCCGAAGGCGACTGGATCGTTTAACGGCAAGCCGGAGGCGACTGGATCGTTTAACGGCAAGCCGGAGGCGACTGGATCGTTTAACGGCAAGCCGGAGGCGACTGGATCGTTTAACGGCAAGCCGAAGGCGACTGCGTCCACCTTGAGCAGTCGCCTCCGGCTTGCCGTTAAACAATCTCGCTGCATCAACGCTTCCATACGAACGGCAGTTGGGTTAGCTTGCTCCGCTCTTTCCGTTTCGAATCCTCGATCATTTGCTGTCGAGGTAAATTGCGTCACCGGTAAACCGGTCGCGGAATGCTTGATCGGTCCAGGATGTTTTTCCGAAGGCCGGATCGGCGATTATCCAGTTTCCCGCAGGATCACGGTCGAGAACGACAACCGCGTGTCCCTCTCCTCGCGGACCCAGCAAACGTTGCAGCGAACCAGTAGCTGGCGAGTCGGCAAATCGCACAAGCGCGATCAGGGGAAGTTGGTCGCGGGCAATCCAACGATCGGCGTTTGGCGATGCCACCCGCGGACGTACCCCGTAGTGATGGGAAGCGGCCGCAAGTCCGCCGTACAGTCCAAGCGGCTCCGTGCCGTGCCGACTTGTCAAACAGGCGCTGGCGAGAACGCGTTCGTCTGAATCGATGCCCGCTAAGCGTAAGAGTGTGGCCGCAGCGGCTGGTGCACAGGATGACGAGTGACTCTGCAGACAAATGTCACCACGCCAGTTTGACGGCGACGCGAGTTGGATCGGTGCCAACAATGGACGGGCCACCGGCAAGATGATGTAAGCGACTGCAAGAAGCAGTAACGCAACTGTCGTGGCGGGACGCTGCCAACGTGCCAAACTCAGCGACTTGCTCGCCAGCCCTGCGGCGAGGGCAAGCAACACGGGCATCAGGTTCGACCAAACCATGACCCATCCTGCGGGCAAAACTGACGCCCAAGCAAGCTTCCCGGAACAGGTCCAGGCGTAAATCAGAGCCAGCAGCAGCGCGAGAGCAACTGGGCGAGCCGATCCGCGTTCGGCACTCTGACGTGCACCGATGAAGGCCAAGACCGATAGCGCAGTGATCAAAGCGATCCCGGCAGCCTGGTCAAATGGCATCAGCTGTCCCCGAAGATGAATTCAATGTTAATTTATTGTTAACATCTGAAGTCTTTCGCGTCAATATTTATCGGCATTCCAAGCTTCGCAATCCACCCAAACCGCCAATTGATGTTTGTGCCGGTCGGAATATCGCTTTCATGTCAGCATCGATCGAGCGAGATCGTTTAACGGCAAGCCGCAGGCGACTTCTTAACGCGGACGCAGTCGCCTGCGGCTTGCCGTTAAACAAAATCGAGTCTTTGCGCACGCCACCGCATGCATGCAGTCACTACGAACAAGGACGGGTTGAAACGGGCGATTGAGCAAGAGCCCCTACTTGATCAACGCTGAAGCGATGGATGGTGACTTCGCGGAGCGTATCGCCCGGTTTCAGCAGCGTGGTGGGGAACGAATCGCGGTTGGGGGCGTTGGGGTAGTGCTGTGTTTCGAGACAGAAAGCCTCGTGGCCACCATATCCATTGGAACGTTCGTTGCCTGGCAGATGGTTCGCTGTATAGAGTTGCATGCCGGGCTGAGTGGTTTCGACTTCAAGGACTCGTCCCGATTTCGGGTCAACCACGCGGGCCGCAGGTCGGAGTGAACCGATCTCGCCACGAACCACATAACAGTGATCGTACCCGTTGGTAGCGCTGAGCTGATCAACACGATCTCCGAATGCGGTTGCCGTACGGAAATCAAGCACCGTACCAGCGACATCATTCAACTTGCCGGTCGGGATCAAATCGCCGTCCACATCGAGGGACTGATCAGCGTTGATTGTGGCAACATGATCCATGGCACTGCCACTGCCCGCGCCGCCGAGATTCCAGTAGCTGTGGTTGCATAGGTTGACATGCGTCGGCGCATCGGTGGTCGCGGTGAATGCGATCTTTAGCTCGTCCTTGTCGTTCCAACTGTAATCGACCGTGGCCTTGACGGTCCCAGGGTAACCTTCCTGGCCATCCGGGCTTGTCAATTGGAAGCGGACCCCAATGGCATCATCGGTTTCGTAGCTCTCACCTTCCCAGAGTTGATAAGTAAAGTTCACCTTCCCGCCATGGATATGATGCTTGCCAGCATTCGTGGTGACCTGGTATTCCTTGCCGTCGATGTTGAATTTGCCACCTTCGATGCGGTTGCAAAAACGACCGACGGTGCTGCCAAAGTAGGGATGTCCAGCGAGGTAGGGATCGAGCGAATCAAAGCTCAGATTGACGTTAGCCAGTTTTCCGTCGCGATCAGGCACGTTGACATCCAGCAGTGTTGCACCCCAATTCATCACCGAGACACGATGCCCATGAGAATTGATCAAGGTAAAACGAGTGACATCACGGCCATCGGCGGTGGATCCAAAGAGTTTCGATTCAATCTTCATGGTGGGCGGGGCAGCAATCAAGTTGGCAAAAGGAAGGGCAACTGCAAGAATCAGTGTTGCCTTGGAGGTTGGACTGAGCATCATGACTTCTTTTCCAGAGTTCGTGTACCGGTCGCCTGCGTACCGATCGCCTGTGGTTGGCACATCGGTAGCCCCCAAGGTTAGCGTACCCGCCGTTCAAATGACACTTCGAGTCGATCACGAATCCTGATGACCACCGCGCCGGCAACACGACCGCTCGCCATTGGCAACGTCGCGATTGGCTTCCCGGTCGTGCAGGCAGCCTTGTCGGGATACAGCGATCTGCCGATGCGAGTCATCGCCCGGCGGCACGGAGCCAGCTACACGATCTGCGAGGTGATGTTGGACCAGTTTCTGCTGGCACTCAGCAAGCGGCAAAAGACCAAGCATTTCCTGGACATCGACCCCAGCGAACATCCAGTCGGGGGCCAACTGATGGGTGCCGAGCCGGAGCAATTTTCCGCGGGCGCCCTGAAACTTGTCGAAGCCGGTTTCGACATCATCGATGTGAACTTTGGCTGCCCGGTCAAGAAAGTTCTTGGTCGCTGCCGCGGCGGGTTCCATTTGTCGCAACCCGAGGTGGCGATCGAGATTCTGCGGCGGACTCGAGACATTGTGCCTGACGAGATTCCCGTGACCGTCAAAATGCGTCGTGGGATCGATGACACGAGCGAGTCACGCGACAAGTTCTTTCAGATCCTGGACGGCGCGATCGATGCCGGTCTGGCCGCGGCGACGGTTCATGGACGCACGGTTCAGCAGCGTTACGTGGGCCCCAGTCGCTGGGAGTTTCTGGCCGAGGTGAAGCAGCATGTCGGCGATTCAATCAAGATCCTGGGCAGTGGCGATCTGTTCTCGGCCGAAGACTGCCTGCGAGATGCTCGAGCAGACTGGCGTTGATGGGGTCACCGTCGCTCGGGGCGCGATTGGCAATCCGTGGATTTTTGCCCAAGCTCGCGTGCTCGCAGCAGGCCAACCGTTACCTCCCCCACCAAGTTTGCACGAGCAAGCCGCGCTGATGCGTGAGCATTTTGCGCTTTGCGAGCAGACTTACACGTCGCAGCGCGCACCGCTGTTGATGCGCAAATTCTACATCAAGTATTCACAGAGTCACCCCAACCATGAAGAGGTTCGATCGGCGATCGCGGGCATCGGATCGCGCGAAGATTTCGAGGAAGTTCTGCAGCGGTACTACCGAGACGATGGACCAGGGCGGTATGTTCCGCGCGAGGTCCACGGGTCGCAAGAAGAGTGTTAGCGGCCGTGATAGTCGTCGTTTGCTCCGCAAACGAACGCTACGGACGCCGTTCGCGGGCGAACGACGACTTCTTAGGTTGGCAGCCTAGATGCGACCTCTTTCCTACGATTCGTCTTCTTCTTTTTTGTACTGGTCGAGCCGTCGGTAGAGTGTTCGGGCACCGATTTCGAGAATCTTTGCGGCTTCTTCGCGGTTATCGTTGGTAAGTTTCAAGGTCTCTTCAATCGCCCAACGCTCGATCGTGCTCAAGGGTTGCCCGATCAAATTCGACTCATCCACCAGCAGCAATTCAGCCTGGCCGGCGGCTTCGGCCTGATCGTCCACCAACTCCGGCGGCAGGTCATCGACGTCGAGCTTGCTATCGGTGTCGAGCACCACCATCGTTTCCACAAAGTTACGAAGTTGGCGAACGTTTCCGGGCCAATCGTACGAGAAAAATCGCTTTGTCACCGCCGGCGTGAAGTGCGCCGCCGGTTTGTCGTGCCGACGCAAAAAGAACTTTCGAAAGTGGTCCATCAGCGGGACCACGTCTTCAAGTCGCTCGCGCAGCGGTGGCAACTCGACCGTCACTACTTTCAAGCGATGATACAGATCATTGCGAAACGTACCGGCTGCAATCATGTCCTCCAGCGGACGATTGGTGGCCGAGATCAAACGCACATTGACTTTGATCGTTTTGTTGTCGCCGACACGCGTGATTTGGTTCTCTTCCAACACGCGCAACAACTTGATTTGCGTGCTCATCGGCATGTCGCCGACTTCGTCCAGAAACAAGGTGCCTCCATTGGCATACTGAAACGCGCCTTCGCGGTCGGCGACCGCGTCGGTGAACGAACCTTTGACGTGACCAAACAGTTCGCTTTCGACCAAGTTTTCGGCAATCGCACCTGTATTCATCGCGACGATTCGCTTGTTTCGCCGCGGGCTGTTTTGGTGAATCGCCTGGGCGATGATTTCTTTGCCGGTCCCGTTCTCGCCCGTGATCAACACGGTCGCGTCGGTCGCAGCGATTCGTCGCAGCCGATCGATGACCGTCTGCATCTTCTTGCTGGTGTAGATGATGCCCTCGAACCCGAATCGTTCGTCAAGCCGCTGCAGCAGCTCCGTGTTTTGACGTTTCAGCGAGACTGCTTCCGCCGCTTTCGCAGCGATTGCCCGCAGCCGATTGGGTGTGATCGGCTTTTCCAGAAAATTGAACGCGCCCTTTTGCATCGCCTCGACGGCGACTGGGACGGTGGCGTGCCCGGTGACCATCACCACCTCGCACTCCGGCAGCCGCTGACGAGCAAGGTTCAGGATTTTCATCCCATCGACGTCGTTCATCACCATATCGGTGATCACGATATCGAAGGTTTCGCGCTCAATCAGATTTGCGGCCTCTGGGCCACTGGTCGCCACTTCGCAGGTGTAGCCAACCTTTTCCAGGCTTTCGGTCATCGCGCGGGCGTGAGCCGCCTCATTGTCGACGACCAGCAATTTCAACTGGGACGGCTCCAGCGACACCGATTGGGTGTCGGCAGAGGACTCCTCGGTTTGGCTTTCCTGATTTGCTGACATGTTCTTCACCGAGACTCAATGACTCCGAAATGGACGATAAGATTCGGAAAAATGCGTCGACATTTCAACACCGGTTTCCTACGTGCCTAGCAGCTCGCATACCGAGCCTGCAACGATTCGACTTCCAGGGGCGCATCGATCGTTGCCTTCATCGCCCGCACCGCGGCCTCGGCGGCTGCCAGCGTGGTGATGCAGGGGACGCCGTGCTGAACCGCGGCAGCACGGATTCTGCCCTCGTCCGTCCTGGCTCCTTTGCCGCTGGGCGTGTTGAGAATCAACTGCACATCATCGTTCTTCAGATAGTCGATCAGGTTGGGATGACCCTCGGCGATCTTCTTCACACGCGTCACCGTCACGCCCCCTTCCTCTAGTCTCGCCGCCGTCCCAGAGGTTGCCAGCAGTTCGAATCCCAGGCTCGCAAATCCTTGCCGATCGCCACTGCCGCGTCTTTGTGTCGAGCGGTGAGGCTGATGAAGATCTTTCCCGAATCGGGCAGCACACTTCCCGCGGCAATCTGACTCTTGGCGAACGCCAGCGAGAACTTTTCGCTGATGCCCATCACCTCGCCGGTGCTTCGCATCTCCGGGCCCAGCACGATGTCGACGCCGGCAAATTTTCGGAATGGGAAAACACTCTCCTTGATCGATACATGTCGGGGGATCGGCTCGTGCGTGATTCCCAGTTCCTTCAGCGTCATCCCGGTCATGACTTTGGTGGCGATGTTGGCAACCGGAACGCCCGTCGCCTTGGCAACGAAGGGGGCGGTGCGACTGGCTCGCGGATTGACTTCCAAAACATACAGCACAGGTCCACTCTCCTCGGTCTTGATCGCGAACTGAATGTTCATCAGACCGATCACGTTGAGACGCTTGGCCAGTTTGGCGGTCGTTTCACGAATCTCCTGCAAAATCGGCTGCGTCAGGCTGAACGGGGGAATGGCACATGCCGAGTCGCCGGAGTGAACGCCCGCTTCTTCGATGTGTTCCATGATGCCCATGATCACACAATCGGTGCCATCGGCGATCGCATCGACGTCGACCTCGGTCGCATCTTCCAGGAAACGATCGATCAACACGGGTTGGCCATCGGCAACGACAAAAGCTTCGGCCACGTATCGATCGAACTGGCTTTGGTCGTAGCAGATTTCCATGGCTCGGCCACCGAGCACAAAGCTGGGCCGCACCAGCGCGGGGAATCCGATCGTCTTGGCCTCTTTGCGTGCCTCGTCCATGTTGCGGGCGATGCCGCTGGCGGTTGGCGAAGGTCCAGTTCGTCAATCAGTTGTTGGAACAACTCTCGGTCTTCGGCCGCTTCGATCGTGTCGACACTGGTGCCGATGATCGGCACGCCCGCTTCGGTCAAACCACGAGCGAGGTTCAGCGGCGTTTGACCACCGAACTGAACGATCACGCCATCGGGTTGGATGGCGTCGCAGATATTCAACACATCTTCGATCGTCAGCGGTTCAAAGAACAGCATGTCCGAGGTGTCGTAGTCGGTGCTGACCGTTTCCGGGTTGCTGTTGACCATCACGCTTTCGATGCCGATCTCGCGAAGTGCGAAGCTGGCGTGACAGCAACAGTAGTCGAATTCGATTCCTTGGCCGATGCGGTTCGGACCGCCACCAAGAATGACGATGCGTTTCTTGTCACCCTTGGGCGGCAGTTCATCCTCGACTTCATAGGTGCTGTAGTAATACGGCGTGTAGGCCTCGAATTCCGCTGCGCAGGTATCGACGCTTTTGAAGACGGGTCGAATTCCCAGTTCCAAACGCCTTGCCCTGACCTTCGATTCCGTCGTCGAAGTGATCTTGGCAATCTGACGATCGGAGAACCCGTCTCGCTTGGCTTGATACATGTCATCCTTGGTCATTGCGTCGAGCGAACCGATTTCAATCAGTCGATCTTCTTCTTCGATGATCTGTGCCAGGTGATCGAGGAACCAAACATCAATGTTGGTCAGAGCGAAGATTTCATCGATGGTCATGCCCGACTTCAAGGCGTAGCGAATGTAGAAGATTCGTTCCGCACCCGGTGTGCTCAGCTTCGCCCTGATTTCATCCGCGTCTGGTTGTGTTCGGCGCCCCAGGCGTCTCGATTGTCGCTGCCGAGCCCGAACGCACCAACTTCCAGTCCCCGCATCGCCTTTTGAAACGATTCACGGAAAGTTCGTCCGATCGCCATCGTTTCGCCGACGCTCTTCATTTGCGTCGTCAGCGTCGCGTCGGCCTCGGGAAACTTCTCGAAGGCAAATCGCGGAATCTTGGTGACGACGTAGTCAATCGTCGGCTCGAAAGCAGGCCTTGGTCTTCTTGGTAATGTCGTTGGGCAATTCCCAAAGGCGATAACCGACGGCAAGCTTGGCCGCGATCTTCGCGATCGGAAAACCAGTCGCTTTGCTGGCCAGCGCACTGGAGCGACTGACCCGCGGATTCATTTCGATCACGATCATGCGGCCGGTATCCGGATGGATCGCAAACTGGATGTTGCTGCCGCCCGTCTCGACTCCGATTTCACGGATCACCGCCAGCGACGCGTCGCGCATTCGCTGGTACTCTTTGTCGGTCAACGTTTGCGCCGGCGCGACGGTGATCGAATCGCCGGTGTGGACACCCATCGCGTCAAAGTTCTCGATGCTGCAGATGATCACGACGTTGTCGTCGACATCACGCATCACCTCCATCTCGTATTCTTTCCAGCCGATGATCGATTCTTCGATCAAGACCTCGGTCACAGGCGATTGATCGAGCCCGTTTTGCACGAGCGAATCAAAGTCGTCTTTGTTGTACGCGATGGCGGATCCGCTTCCTCCCATCGTGAAGCTGGGCCGAACGACAGCCGGCAGACCGACCTCCTTGAGTGCCGTGCGGGCTTCCTCGAGCGTCTTGACCGTGTAATCCATTGCAGACATCCAAGCCGATTTTTTCCATCGCGGTCTTGAACTGATCGCGTTCTTCGGCCTTGGCAATGACGGCGGCATTGGCACCGATCATTTCGACGCCGTACTTCTCCAGCACGCCGTTGGCTTCCAAGTCCATCGCACAGTTCAGTCCGGTCTGACCACCAAGCGTGGGTAGCAAGGCGTCAGGTCGCTCCTTGGCGATGATTTTCTCAATCATCTGCCACGTCAGCGGCTCGATGTAAGTGGCATCCGCGGTCCCCGGATCGGTCATGATCGTGGCCGGGTTGCTGTTGACCAAAACGACCTCGTAGCCCTCTTCACGCAGGGCTTTGCAAGCTTGGGTCCCCGAATAATCAAACTCGCAGGCTTGGCCGATCACGATCGGACCGCTTCCGATGATCAGGATTTTCTTAATGTCGTCGCGACGTGGCACGTGTTTGAATCCAGCGGGGAAGAATACAGGATCGGGTTTCGGGTTCAGGTTGCATCGGGGATTTCGACCAGCGGCCAGGACTGCCGGCGGTCACCCGCAAATTGACGGCTGAGAATAGCAAAAAAGCGAACGATCGTAGAGGACGCTGATAACCGACCGATGAAGGGGTCGCTGAGCTGCCCAAAACAGTCGGCAAGTCGCAATTCCACTGCTCTGCGATGCCCGGTGCACGCGTGCCGGGCACGCATCCGTTACCGGCCGAATTCGGTGGCCTGCGAGCCGACTACTCTTTTCTGGAAAGCAATTCTTCGCCCCGTCGGGCCCGTCGTACCAGGCCATATCGCCAGACGAACCCAGCGGCAATCAAAGCCGCGCCGACCAATGTCCACCATCGCGGGAACTGATACGTCGAGTGATTTCGCCAGGCGAGAAAAGTCCACAGCGGCACCGCCAGCGGTTCAAGCAGCGTGATCAATGAAGCCTCGTTACTCTCCACCTCGCGTACCGCCCAGGCAAAGATCATGTACGGAATCGCGAGTTGAGTCGCGCCAAGCCCCATCAGGGCGACCCATTGAAACCCGTGCGGCAGCGGCGCATGGCCGATTACCAATGGCCACAGGCAGAGGATGCTGGCGACGTAGTTGACCAGACCGATCCAGGCCACATCGACACCACGCAGATGACGGATCGAAAGCAAGACGACCGCATACATCAACCCGGAGAACAAAGCCAGACCGACGGGTCCGGTGGCAAACGACCCCATCGCGAAGGATCCGCTGACCAGCGCTCCGCCGGCGGCTTGGGCCTCCATGGTCACGATCACCGTGATGCCGATCAGCGATAGCCCAATCATCACCCAGTCGACTCTTCGCGGGCGATCGCCCAGACCCATCAGACCGGCGATTGCGACCCAAGCCGGGCCGACGTACTGAAGCCAAATCGTTGTCGTTTCCGAGCCGTTGACCATCGCCACCAGGAACGCATACGTCATCGCCACGAAGGACAGCGACATCGGGATCATTGCGATGCGAAAGGTCGGTCGCCGCACGAAGGGTAACACGGTCAGCGCGGCGAACACGGCGCGCCAAAACGTCAACGCAACGCCGCGCGTTTCGATCGGCCAATCATCGAACCAAGGCGCCTTGGCATAGAACCCACTTGTGCTCCACAACAGCGCAGCGGCCACGACCATCAATCGTGATCGATCACGCGTCGAAAATCGGCTCATTCGGCTGGAGCGGACTTGGCCGCTTGCAAGCGGACCAAGACGCGAACTGGCAAATGGTCGCTGGCGAATCGTCCCGACTTTGTCCTCGGATTCAGTGTCTCAGGTGCGGCGACTTCGAGTCGACCACGTACCAACAGACGCCGCATCATCATCTTCATCGCCTTCCCACGAGTGAACCAAAGACTCGAATCGATCGCGTCGACTACTCGTGACGAAGCGCTTCAATCGGGTTCATCTTGGCGGCGCGGATCGCCGGGTACAACCCGCTGACCAATCCGACGCCAACGGCGATGGCAACGGCGAGCGGAATCGTCCAATAGACAATCGACGGTTCGGCTTCACGAATCGCTTCAGGGAGCGCGGAGAATTTTTCGGGCATCGTCGTGCGGACTCCCCAGATCACACCTCGATACATCGGTAAGCTGAGCAGTCCGATGACGATACCCAAAATCGCACCAGCGAAGCTGAGCACGATCGTTTCGACGAGAAACTGACGAGTGATGTCACCCTGCTTGGCACCCAACGCCCGGCGAACCCCAATCTCGCGTGTGCGCTCGGTCACACTGGCCAACATGATGTTCATGATGCCAATCCCGCCAACCACCAAAGAGATACAGGCGATCAGGATCCCGATTCCCAAGAACATCAGCTTCATGTTGCGAGCTTGCTCGAGCAATTCAAGAGGCACGACCACCGCCGTATCACCCAGTTCGGCATGTTTCGGTGCGAGCAAACTTTCGATCATCGCGGCCGACGTGCGAACCTGATCTTGAGACTTTGCTTGCAGCGTAATCTGGTTCAGCTCCATGATCTCCATTTGAAACTGACCACTTCGCCGCGTCACGATCGTGTCGCCAATCCGTTTGCGAAGCGTCCGCATCGGGATGTAAACGTCGGAGGAAAAGTCTTGTGAATCGAGCGATCCACCGATCGCCGCCGACGCGTTTCGATGCTCGAGCACACCGACGATTTTGTACTTGTCGGTGTGTTCGGGGACCGTGACTCGCTTGCCCAACGGCTCTTCATAGGGAAAAAGTCTGGCTGCGATGCCCGCCGAGACCACGCAAACCGTATCGGCCTTAAGCTCGTCGGCGTCGGTGAGAAACCGCCCGCCGTTTTCACGAATCTTCAGATGGTTGACCTCCGCATACTCCGGAGTACAGCCAACAAGTCGTCCATCGACGATCTCATCGCGATAGCTGAATTGCCGGCGAATTTCGCGGATCGGAATCGCGGTATCGATCGTCGGTACGCTCGCCAAAATCTTATCAAGATCGCTGCGAAGTAAACCGTACTGGTTGGCCCCCATCCCAGCCAGCTTGTCCTCGGGCGGTTTTTGACTGCGGACGATGATGGTGGTTGATCCGAGCGATTCAATCTGCTTTTGAACTTGATCACTGGCCCCCTGACTGATCGCGGTCAGCACGATCACGGCCCACACGCCAATCATGATGCCAAGCATCGTCAGCCCGGTGCGCAGCGGATGCAACGCAAGACTTTTCGTTCCGAGTTTCCAGGTTCTTAGCCAGAGCATCGTGGTAAATCTTTCTTGCCTAGTTTTCTCGAGCCAACAATTCGGCGACCGCGGTGCGCTGGTGTGCTCGAGCGGCGTCACGCCGCTCTTCGCTGATCCTTTCGTCAATGTGCAACATACCGTCCTTGAGCCGCACAATTCGTTTTGCCCGTTCAGCGACGAAATCTTCGTGCGTGACCAAGATGATGGTCCGGCCTTCCGCGTTCAACTCATCAAAAATCGTCAGAATTTCCTCGGTCGTCGCCGAGTCCAGGTTCCCCGTCGGCTCGTCGGCCAAAACAAAAAACGGGTCGTTGACCAAACTGCGAGCGATGGCGACACGTTGTTGCTGTCCACCGGAGAGCTGATTTGGCCGGTGATCAAGCCGATCACTCAGCCCGACTCGCTCGGCTAAGTCGACAGCTCGCTGCCGTTCGGCTGCACCGAGTCGTCCTTGGTAGTACAGAGGAACTTGGATGTTCTCGGCGACACTCAACTGTTGAATCAAGTTGTACGACTGGAAGACAAAACCAATTCGCGTGCAGCGAATCTCTGCAAGCTGATCATCCGTCATGGATGCGATGTCGTCTTCACCCAAGAACAAGCTTCCACTGGTCGGTTTATCCAAACACCCGAGCAGATTCAGCAGCGTGCTTTTGCCGCTACCCGAGGGTCCCATGATGGCGATGAAGTCACCCTCAGGAACGTCAAAGGAAACTTCGCGAAGAGCCCGCACAGTCTCGCTCTTGAGAACATAGTGTTTGCTCAGGTTGCGGATCGAGGTTGCCAGCCGGCCTGGACTGGTGGGCCCAGACCCCAAACTCGTATCGGACGATCCATACGCTTCAGTCATACTCATTGTCTATCGTCCGCCACCTGAACTGATTCGCTGCTTGATCGATGCAGTCAACTCGGCTCGACTCACGCTGCCGTCGCCATTGGTATCGGCGGCGGTGACCATTTCACGACGCTGCGGATCGATCGCTTCAATTTCTTCGGCCGACAACTTTCCGTCACCGTCGGTATCGTTTCGTTCCATGCTTCGCGACACCATGGTGTTGACGTCAGGCATTCCCCCACCGGCGGCACCACCGCGTTCTCCGCCACCGCCAGGTCCGCCCTCGCGGCCACCGCCCTGACGTCCACCGCCGGGTCCACGCTCGCGACCGCCGCCCTGGCGTCCACCACCTGGTCCGCCGCCTCCCTCGCCTTGCCAGTCGCCACCGCCACCGCCGGGTCCGCCGCCCTCTCTTGGCCAGTCGCCTCCAGGGCCGCCCGGTCTGCCTCCGCCACCCGGACCGTCCAGACCCGCAACAGGCCCGTCGGCTCGGGGAACTCTTTCGGCGCCGAGTCTCCGCATTTCGCTGTTGTCTTCCACGACGACGTCAGGAAGATCCATTAAGGAAAGATGTTCGCGAAGATTCAGGACAACCTTATCGCCCTCGCTCAGCCCCTCGGTGATGCTGGCCATCGTGTCATTGGTGGCACCGATGGCGACCTTGACGGTTTCGAACGTGTCAGGTCCGCGCTGGATGAGCGAGTACATTTCATTGCCGTGCTCGTAGAGCCCTTGAATCGGTATCTGAGTCGCATCTTCGAGTTGCTCGACGAAGATCTGAGTTTCCGCTGTCATCCCTGTTCGGATGTTCTCGGGCGGATCGATAATCTCGATGATCGTTGCGTATTCCTTGATGGACGAGCTGAAGAAGCTGCCCGGTTCCGCATAGCGATTTACCTTCTGGACACGGCCTGTCAGTCTCATGCCTGGAATCGCGTCAACCGAGATCTTTGCGGGCATGCCCTCCTGGATCAGCGTGATTCGTGATTCATTGATCTTGCACTTGACCTGCATCAATGACGGATCAGGCAAGCGGATGATCGCTTGACGTTCGCGAACGGATGGCACCGGCTTCGACCACGAATTCCGCACTGCCGCCTCGGCTGCTGTAACGGTTCGCATGCACGACGACACCTGCGGAGGGCGCCAGCATCACGCATTTTTCGATTTGCTCTTTGACTTCGGCTAACTCGGCTCGCTCTTCCATCAGTTCACTTTCGGCCGCAGAGAGAGCCGCTTTCGCCGCCTCGATATCGCTGTCGTACTGAACGAGCATTTTCTCCTTGGTCAATTCTTCCAGCACCCACAGGTTCCCCTTTTCTGCATCCAGCTGGTTTTTCGCATTCTCCAGACCGAACTGCATCGGCCTGCAACTGCAAAGATTTGATCAATCCCTTGGCCACCAGCCGTGTGCTACTTTCAATGGCGAGCTCGGCCTTTAGCTTCGCTTGCTCGGCGACCGCAATTTGGGCGAGAAGCTTCTTTCGCTCCGATTCGTAGACGCCTTTGAGGTACTCTTCTCGTCGAAATCTCTGCCTGCTTGACTGCCGCGGCGGCCGAGGTGGCCCGGGACTCCGCGGTGATCACTTTGATATTCTGCTCCTTCAAATTCAGCTCAAGCTCCGACGAATCGAGCTCCACAAGCTTGTCGCCCTTTTCAACCCTTGCCCCTTCGTCGATGACCCACAGGATCGCCACTCCTCCGCCGCCACGCGACTTCACTTCGCAGATCACCTCTTGGTTACTGCTACTTTCGATCTCGCCCTGCTCAAGCACGATGTGGTCAAACGGACCGCGGGACACCAGTTGGGTGATCAGGTCACCCTGCTTGACCCTGGAGCCGCTGCCGTAGAAGACCTTGTAGCCAATCGCGCCAACAACGCCGACCAAGATCAAACAGACGATTAAACCACCAAGCAGACCGCCGCGGCGACTGCGATCTCGAAAACGCGAATATCGAATCATGGAATCAAGGGGAGGGAGGGAAAGGTGGGAAGAGGCTACTGTTTGAAACCCGCTTGCGGGGGGAAGGTTCCGGAAATCGTTAGCTTTCGACCGCAGGCCGAAATCCAAACCAGACAGCTAAAGCAGAGCAGCGACAACATTTGACTTCAGCCGATATGCAGTATTCTACTCAGCAGTCAAAATACCGGTCCGAATCGATCCGCAAATTTGCCGAGATCTTTTTGGCCAACTCTGACGGAGATAACGAAAAGCGGGGGTTAATCTCGACCTGGACCCCCTGGTCCACCACGGCACCGGCCTGCTCGAGCCAACCACGATGCAAGTCCGAGATGGCCGCCCGGGCCAGCGACGGGGTATCCGCGGTCGCCCCCTCAGCGTTCTTGACCGGAGCAAAGGCTTCGCCGGGAAGGGATTCGACCACGAAAGCGTTCGCTGCTTCGGGCAGCAAGTCGAAGATAAAACGCTCGAACTTGGTGGCATTCGGCTCGGACGGTTCTACCAACTCGCCCGACGGGTCAACAAAGGGCACCTTTTTCGAGGCCCGATGAAATGGCAACACGCTGGCCGATTGACTCATCCGACCTAGAAATGCAACATCGATCACATGCACGCCGATATTGCCGGCCCACAATTTTAGCTGGCCATCGGCCTCGGTCATTCCGGCCGCCGACTCGGGCAGGTCGCTGTACTCGATGATCTGCACATGGCCCTGAGCAAGCACCACGTTGCCGACCTTCTCCATCGGGTAACGCTTGCGGACGACTTGGGTCGTCATCTCGCTGTCAGCCATCAAGTGATGACCGATCAAGGTTGGATCACACAAGTTCGCCAGCGGATTGTCGACCTGGATATAGGCAAGATGTTTGACGCCGCGCTGCGCGGCATCCTGCAGACTTCCGCTTCGCGCGAGCGCTCCGACGGTGCCACCATGCCCGTCCGGACTGAGGGCCAGCGAATCCTTCGACGAAAGCAGCAATTTGCCCGTCGACGAATCTACTGCCGGCATCGTTCCCTGCTTGAAAATGCGAACATCCTCGGCGTGAAAGACCGAGATAATCATTTTGCTCAAAGTACTCGCCGTGTTGCAGCATCGGTTGCGTCGCTGGTCATCACATACAGTGGAATGCGAGCGCCATATCGATCGCCGGTGGCAACAAGTCGATCGGCAAAGAACTGAAAGAGCGTTCGTTGAGAAACCGGACCGACTGGAAACATGCCTTTGGGTTGATCGAATCCGAGTCGCGTTCCCTGACCACCGGCGACGATCACGGCGCCAACTTCACCCGCTTGAAGTGCTTGCTGCCCTCGCGCGTGAGCTTCTTCGAGGGTCCAATTTGCGCCGGAGCCATCGGCTCGCACAGCCGGAGGTGAACTCGCCGACGCCGCAATGGCAGCAAAGTCCTGTTCAGTATCGTGCCCAGCGATCAGCGTCTGAAGCTGGTCGAGATCAAGGTCTTCGATTTGGGCACGCAGGAGATCTCGCTGCCGGCTATCGAGATCATCCCAAAACCGCAGCAGATGTTGTTGCTCATACGATTCGAGTTTCGCTCGAAGCGATTCAAAGGTCGTCGAATTATCAGCCAATTTGCCACCCACCATGTGTCGAAACCCAATACCATTCGCTTCTCAGCATCGATCCAGCGACATCGTTTAACGGCAAGCCGCAGGCGACAGCTAAGGGCGGACGCCGTCGCCTGCGGCTTGCCGTTAAACGAAAAGTGAACGGTATTTCGGTTATATCAATGTCGAAAATGCCATGCAGGGGAATCATACCGCTGCTCGCGAAGAGAGCGAATGCGGCTGCGAAGCGATTCGGCATCGCCTCGCTCGATCACGTCAAAGACCTGTTCGAGACCAGAGCTGAACTGGCTCTGATCGATTGGCATGTTGGTGACAAAGTCGCCGTGATCCCGCCCTTGTCGATATTCGGGTTGCCTGGGGGGTTTTTTCAGGCATTGCGAGATCAAGCGGAGGTCAAAATCGTAGAGGATCGTGCCGTGATAAAGTAGGTGCTGTCGCGTGATGCGAAGACTGTTCCCGGAAAACTTGCAGTCCCGCCAAGTCAGATCACAGGTGCCTTGCAACGCTACGTCGGGAATCTGCCGCTTGCAGGGCTGTCAGCACACGGCTGATCACATATTGATGGGCGACGTCGATTCTGCCAAGCGCCGCGTCTCTCTCGAAGCTCAGCACCACGCTGTACATTAAACATCCCGGTCCAGCGACGACCGAGGCGCCACCGCTGCAGCGGCGAAGTATCGGGATGCCATGCGAGTCGCAGAAGGAACGCTCAATCTCGTCTTCGACTCGTGTCGCTCGGCCGGCCACGACAACATGCTCCGTAAACTCCCAGACGCGCAGCGCTTCCCCGCTGCGTCCCGCTTCAGCTTCCAGCAAGAGTGCTTCGTCGAGCGCCAAGTGGTCCGCTGACTCGGTCAATTGATCAAGAATGCGTCGCATCGCCGGCCGCTGGAGATTGTGCTGTTGTCCGCATCCAAATTCACGCTCAATCATTCCGAGCGAAGCGACTCGAGTAGCGGCATGCGGGCAACACTGCGAACCGCGATCAAACCGGCCAGCATCCCGAACAGGATGATTCCAAAGACGATCGCAAGCGGTTCCACGATCGGCGGCTTCAGACCGCTCAAGATCGCGTGCGGCAAAACAGCAAGCACCGCACAAACCGCCCCGCAGCCAATTCCCATGAGCAACAGTGATGCCGTTTCACTCATCACAACGCCGGCCAACCGTTTTCGCGTGAATCCAATCGCACGCATCACCGCCAATTCCTGCCGTCGCTCAAGCACACTTCGCAACTGGGCAACGGCCAGTCCGATCGTGCCCAGCAACAATCCCAATCCGCCAAGACTCTGGAACGTTCGCAGGTAAGTGTTCTGTACCGCCATCATTCCCGAGAGAATGCCGCGAGCATCCGAGACATCCATGCCGATATCGCCCAAGCGATTTTCCAGTACCGACGCGATCCCATCGGTCTTTTCGGCGTGATCAGCAAACAAAAAGAATCGATAACCGTTGATGTCAGGAAATTGTCGCTCGAAATTTGCCTCACCGATCAGCAGTCGACCTTGCAGCATCGAGTTTGCCAGCAGCCCCACGACTTGAAAAGTGATCGGACGTCCCTCCTCATACTCAAACTTACGTTTCTCGCCGATGCCTTTCATCATTTGCAGACTCCACATCGCCGTGTTCATGTCGACGATGACAGGAATCGGATCGTCGTCGGTTCCTTGAGCAACTTTGGCAAGGGCGTCCCACGGCGATTCGCCGTCGGCTAGCTCACCCGTCGCCGCCCATTCGAATCCGGGTAGAGCCGATTCGCCGCGGAAAGAATTTGAAAACGACGCGGGCACCCCCAGCACCGTCGGGCGAGTCGCCTGGTAGAGGTTATTGCAACTGGCATCTTGCCCTACACGAAGCCGCATCGGTGCGACGGTTGTCCCGGAAAGTTGGCCGGAGTCCGGTCCCATCAGATCCGATTGGACACGCGAGTCACGCAAGTCGCGAAACAGGGGCTGCGCTGATTGACCAACCAGACTGAATCCACCCGTCCCTTTCTCGGTTGGCTGCAACCGGAAGGCGGCGATCGCGATGATCAAAAACGCGGCGGTTGCCATCAGTCCGATCGTCATCGTGCTCCGCAACGGATGCCGCGAAGCATTCCGCGAGGCGAGTGCGCTAAGCGAAAATCCCGAGAGCGAATCGTCTGCCGAGATCCTGCGCGGCTGCCGCAGTCGGGCGTAGATCGATAGGAGCGCAGCGATCAGCAGCAGCATGCCTCCGCCCACGAATCCTCCGGCCGCCGCTTGACCTCCCATGCTCGCACCGACCGCCGCGATCACAACCGCCAACGTCGCCGTCGCCCCCGCGATCATCGGCAACTTGCTTTTTTGTGTCTCTCGGCTGGCCGCCGTGTCGACGTCGCGCCGGAAAGGAGTGACTGGGCATCGACTCTCAGCAGCCAACGGACCGTGGTCGCCAACGTCAACGCCGCGACCAACCAGCCGGCGATCGCACCAATCAACAGACTCCGCAGCGTCCAGTGAAACGTTAAAAAGGGCACCGTCACGGCGCCAACCCACCACGATCGCAGCGCCCACAAAACGCCCGAGGCATACAGAATGCCCCCGACGACTCCGATCGCGACACCAACCGCGGCAACCAACAGGCCTTCGCCGAGCGCCAATTTCGCGACCTGGCGTGGAGACCAGCCAACTGCCAACAGCGTGCCGAACTGCTTCATTCGCTGGACCAGCCCGAGACGGAACAGCATCGCGATCAACATCACCGCGGCGAGAATCACGAAAAAGCTGAGCGACAAGAATAGCCCGTCAAAGGGTGTCGTTCCTCGCGAAGCCGACAATTGCTGCTGCCGGATCGGTCGAATCGACCAACCAAGTTCGCCGATCGCGGGCGTCAGCGTTTTGGTCAGACGCTTGCGAAGTTGATCGATCGTTTCCGCCGCTTGGGTCGAGATCCTCAGGCCGGTTGTCTGGCCGAACCGACTGCCGAACAAACGCTGACCGTCGGCCAACGGCAGGAACGCTTTGGGTGTCAAGCGGTATTCATTCCAATACACATCGTCGGCGCTGGAAATCTCTCGCTGGAGTGGGAAGGGCAAGTCCCAGTCGCTGATCGAATCCTGGTCCGTCACACCCGGCACGGTCGGCGTCAGGTCGGGATCGTTGTAAAGGGTCGGAGGCTGGTCAAACGTTGCTTCGCGATTGCGGCGATAAGGTTTCGACGGCCTGGTGATCGGCACAATGTCGCTGACCACCGCATCGAAGTACCGTTCAATCTCCTTGCCGTTCTCGACTTCGGGCTCGTAGTAGGCAACTCGCAGCAAAGTTCCGACCGATGCGTCCAGTCGTTCTGCCGCCCAGCTGTTGAGCACCAAGGGAACTCGCCCGCTGTCGGCTGCATCATCTGGAAGCGAATAGTTCAAGGGGAGGGAAGGAGTTGTATCGATCGCCGTGATGGTGCTGTAAGGCACCGACGCGGCAACTTGGCCCGCATCGTCCAAACGCTCGATCGCGTTGGCCAAATAGGTCGTCACCAACGAAACGTCCGCCGGAGGTAGCTCCGCTTGGATTCGTTCGACCGCGGTGTCGGGCAACAGCAATCGGTCGCAGGTCAGCGAGTAGTAGTCGTAGATGACTTGTGGTGAACCGGCATCAGGCACGAATTCTCGTCGCACGCGTTTGAGCGACAAACCGATGTCGTCGAGGCCGATCCGAAGGTCGTCTTCTGCGATCGGTCGATCCAGCAACAACAGATTGGCTTGCCCTTCACGCTGCAGCACTTCCCCGATCGTCTGGCGACTGACGTAGATATTTTGTGGTGAAGCTTGGCTGGGGGAAATCGCAAAGCGACCGAGCCCGCGGTCGGGGATAATGTCGACCACTTTCATCCTCGGCAGCCCTTCACTCTGAGTCTCGCGGCGACCGAGAGGGCTGTCGGCTGGCACCGCTTGCTCGACCGGCAACCGCAGCGTCACCAAATCGCCGACCTCCACTGCCAATTCCGTAGCCGTCGACTGGTTCAGCACGACCGATTCGTCATCGGGCATCTGCTGAGGGCGATTACCCGATACGTCCAGCTGCCAAAAACTTTCGTCACAACCAATGATCTGAACCGAGCCCGCGCGGCGAATCGAACTGTCCGACTCGGTGTCACGTGCTTCGACGATGCCACTATCGAACATAATCAACGGGATCGGCGGTGGGCCGTTTTGGATGATTCCGTCTGGATCGAAGAAACCACCTGGCAAAATAGCAACCTCGGTCTTGCCGAGACGCTCGACGGTCAACTCTCGCAGGCTCCCGCGCATCGAATCGCCCACCAGCAGGGCGCCGACGATGACGGCAGTTGCCGTAGCGACCCCGAGGGCAACCGAAGCCGAGACACGCCACGAATGACGCATGCCCGCCCATATCATTCGGGTCAAACTCAGTGACCCGTTGGCTGTCGTCGAAGCATCTATCTCGGACATTTCACGCTGCTCGTTTTCACCGTCAGACTCGATCACAGTCTATTCGTTCTACGTCGATTCGACCGGTCGCAACAGATGACACACCCGGTTTCGGAATCCTTGAAAGTTGATCCATCTGCTTAAATGGTGGTCAGTGTCGCGTACTTTAGAGGCAGCCATCAATGCTTGAATCGTTCTGTCGCTGTGCCCATACCACACAGTTCTTGTTCAGATCTTGTTCAGATTTCATTCCGGTAGAGCTTTTGCCGCCTCGCGGACGCGTGCCAATCCGCACATAGCGATGAATTTCCCTTTTTTGCAGACGGCGGCACGCAACGTGCTTGGTGGAATATGACGAGGAGGATTTTGCCGATGAGCACGACGATTGGTGCAACACAACGAGAAGCAGAGCTTCATTACGACGACACGAGCATCGAGTTGCCCGTCGTTGTTGGCACGGAGCATGAACGCGTGATCAATATCGAAGCCCTTCGTGCTCAGACCGGTCTGGTCACTCTTGACGAGGGTTACCGAAACACCGCTTCGGTACGATCGTCGATCACTTTCATCGATGGCGAGCAAGGCGTACTTCGCTATCGCGGCATTCCCATCGAACAACTCGCCGACAAGTCCACCTTTATCGAGACTGCCTTATTGTTGATGAACGGCGAGTTGCCAACGCGCGATCATCTCGCATCGTTCCGTGGGCTGTTGACTGAACATGAAATGATTCATGAAGGAATGCGAAATTCATTTCTCGGGTATCCGCCCAGCGGGCATCCCATGGCAATCCTTTCCTCGATGATCAACACGTTGTCGTGCTACAACACTGACGTGATGGTGATGGAAGACGAGACGACATTTGAAAACGCCGCCGCAAGACTCATTTCCAAAATTCGAACCGTGGCCGCTTATGCGTATCGCACGTCGATTGGCCAGCCGCTGATCTACCCTGACCCGAAACTGAGCTATTGTCGTAATTTCCTCCACATGATGTTTTCCACACCTGGACGAAGATATGAACCAGATCCGGATATTGCGCGTGCCTTGTCGTTGTTTTTGATCCTGCACGCCGACCATGAACAGAACTGTTCGACGTCCACCGTCCGCACCGTAGGTTCGTCGGGGGCCAACCTCTTCGCGTCGTGTGCCGCCGGCGTCTGCGCGTTATGGGGCCCCCGTCATGGCGGGGCGAACGTGGCCGTGATCGAGCAGCTTGAGCGTATCCATCGCTCTGGAATCAAGGTTGGAGATCTGATCGAGCGTGTGAAACAGAAGAAAGAGCGACTGTTTGGGTTTGGACACGGTGTTTATAAGAGCTACGATCCACGTGCGGAAATTCTCCGCGACCATGCGACGAGAGTATGGCGCAACGCCACGCGATCCGACCCGCTGCTTGAAATCGCAAAGGAACTCGAAGAGATAGCGCTGGAGGATGACTATTTCGTCAGTCGGAATTTGTATCCCAATGTGGACTTCTATTCCGGTTTACTGCTGCGGGCGATCGGTATTCCGACGAGCATGTACACCGTGATGTTCGCAATTGGACGAATGCCGGGCTGGATTGCTCACTGGAAGGAAGCACACGACTCCGGGACTCGCATCTTCCGTCCCCGTCAGTTGTACACCGGCCCCACGGCTCATGATTATGTCGAACTGGATTCGCGATAGGCCGAGCGGTCACTCGCTATGCATTCATCCAATCTGTTGACGCAGGACGGGTGCGGAGAGCATTTGCCTCGTGCATCGTTGACGAACTCTTCTTGGTCGGGGTCCCACTCCAGCGGTCTGCCCAACTTCATCGCAATGCTTCCGGTGAGCAGCGTGCTGCTTAAACGGTGCAGCGCTTCGGCATCGTAGTTGGGCTTGGCTCCCGAACGAACGCAATCGAGGAAATTCCTCTGTTCCCTTGGCGGACATGCCCACATTTTGTTGTCTTCATACGTCCTGTCGAAGATCGAGTGGTCATGGGCCATGAGGGCAGTAGTTCCATGCGTTGTTTCCGCACCAACCCTCGGAACCTTCGAACTTGATGCTAGGACCGTTCGACTTCACATGCATCACGACCCCATTTGCAAAGGTGTAAGTCAAATCGAACTGATTCGGCACACTGTTCATCGCATGTTCGGGAATGACGCCTGTGCCTTCGACTTTCACCGGGCTTGTGTGTTCCGAGAAGTTGGCGACCTGTGCCGTATCACAAAGATGCATGCCCCAATCGGTCAAGACGCCAGCCGCATAGTCCTCAATCTGTCTCCAGCACTGCGGCTGGGTTCGATTCTCGCAATACGGTTTGTAGGGTGCTGGTCCCAGCCACAGCTTATAGTTGAAGCCTTCGGGCAGCGGAGATTCCGGAAGAATCTCCCAGACCTTTGCTTTGTACGGGAGGCCGACATGGATGGTGTGCAGTTTTCCGATCGCTCCATTTCGGACCACTTCCGCCAGTTTGTGATAGCGGGGCAGCGAGCGGTCTTCCAGGCCGGTGGTGAAGATTCGACCGGTTCTCTTCACCGTATCGACCAGAGCACGCCCCTCCTGCAATGGTGAGCGTCGGCTTTTCACTGATGACATCTTTCCCGGCTTCTAACGCTAGAGTCGACATCGGCGCATGCCAATGGTCCGGTGTGGAAATACAAACAGCATCAATGTCTTTCCGGGCCAGCAGATCGCGGAAATCATCCGTCACATCGCAGTCCTGATTCCCGTACTTCTCGTTGACCGTATTTCGAGCTCGCTCACGGGCTTCGGGCTTTACGTCACAGACGGCGATCACCCGGCAATCGTCCTGCTCAAGAAACATTTTCAGATTGACATTGTGTCCCTGCGACTCCAACACCGATGAATCCCATCGTGATCTGGTTTGACGGTGCGTCAGCCCCCAGCACACGCGAGGGAACAATCAGGGGAACAGCCGCTGCTGCGAGTCCGGCTCGTTTGAGAAACTCTCGTCTGCTACGCTTCGTCATGGTTGAAGGTTCTCCTCTTTGTTTGTACCGACGATTGCCAGGTTACGAATCCAGATTTACGGTACTCAACCGGACTGTTGTCCCCCGGAAGCATGATCGGCATTCGAGGAACACACTCGAACGCAGAGACGATCATATCACTACCCAGCGCTTTTCGAGATGGATTCTTTGAACGTCCGACTAAGCCCGCGACAAGAAATCGCCGGTGCGCGTGTCGATCTTCAGCTTTTCACCCTGCTTGATGTATTCCGGTACCTGCACGATCAAACCGGTTTCGAGCTTCGCCGGTTTGGTGCGTGATGTCGCGGAGTTGCCTTTCACGCCTGGATCGCACTCAATGATCGTCAATTCAACAGCCGCCGGCAACTCCAAGCCCACGCACGCGTCGTTGTAGATCAACGCTCGCATTCCCTCTAAGCCTTCGGTGATGTAGGGAACCTGGTCTTCCAGGTCTTCCAACGGCAATTCGTATTGGTGGTAGTCTTCCTGGTCCATCAGAAACATGTGCGTCGCGTCGGTGTACATCATTTGCACGTTACGACGCGAGAAGTCGGCTTCGGTCAACGATTCGGTCCCCTTCAACGTGATGTCGACCTTATTGCGAGTCACGACGTTGCGGGCGCGAAATTTATACAGCGTTGCCGCCCCACGGGCCGACGGTGATTGCACCGAAATCCCCTGGATCACGACCGGATTCCCTTCGTGCACGACAACCGTGCCCGTCTTGATGTCTTTGGCTAGCATTCGTCCTTCCAGATCAGGTGATGCCGAGTGAGCTCATCTGCTAAAGAGTCTATTCTTCTATTGAACTTTGCAAGTCGGCAAGTGGGCAAGTCGGCAAGCGGGCAAGCGGTGGCAACGGTGTATTGATGGACCACACTGGCTTTGGCAGGCGATGGGCGAGGTCATCCCGTATATTGGCCACTCCTCAAAATCCTCCTCGAATAGCCAAAAGAACGTGACGCGAACATTTCTGACTTTGCTGGTTCTGACTTCCGCCTTTGCGTACGCTCTCGAAACCGAAGCCGCAAAACCGAACGTCGTCGTATTCCTCGCCGATGACCTGGGCTGGACTGGGTTGCGGTGTTTTGGGAGCGACTTCTACGAAACGCCCAATCTCGATGCGTTTGCCGCCAGCGGGATGAAGTTCACTAACGCCTACGCTGCTTGCACCGTCTGCTCACCCACCCGCGCATCGATCATGACGGGAATGTATCCAGCGCAGGTTACGGCTGACCGACTTTCATCGCCGGTCAAGACCGTCCCCACGCCAAGATGCGGATCCCTGATTGGACGAAGCAACTCGAGTCGCGTCATGTGACCATCGCCGAAGCGTTACAGAATGCCGGATACAAGACAGGTCATATCGGCAAGTGGCATCTTGAAGCCCGCGGAAAGGAATCGGCCGAAACCAGCCCGACCCAGCAAGGGTTCGACTATTCGGTGAGTCGACCGCAAGGAACCAAAGGCTACATGCTGCCCAAAGGTACACATTCCAACGCGGGAACGGACTATTTGACGGATTGGTTGACCGACAGAGCCTGCGAATTTGTTGAAGGAGCGAAGGATGAACCGTTCTTCTTGTACTTTGCCTACAACGTGCCTCATACGCCCATCCAGGGACGGAAGGATCTGGTTGAGTACTTTCAACGCAAGGTTGATCCGAGTGCCGTTCACAAGAATCCGACTTATGCAGCGATGGTGGCTAGTCTCGATCAAAGCGTTGGTCGCGTGTTGCAGCAACTTGATGAACACGGCATGACGGACAACACGCTGGTGATTTTTACATCGGATAACGGCGGATTGACGCAACGATACGGCAAGCACGACGGGTTCACCGAAAACCTGCCGCTTCGTCGCGGCAAAGGCTCGGCCTACGAAGGTGGTGTCCGCGTACCCACGATCATCCGTTGGCCCGGCGTGACGCAAGAGGGCAGCGTCTGCGACGAGCCGATCATGACGATCGACTTCTATCCAACACTGCTGGAGGTGACTGGGGCGACCGGCGATGACAATCACAATCGATCAATCGATGGCAAGAGCATCACCGGCTTGTTACGAAATCCTGCGACACGGTTGGACCGCAAGCTGTTTTGGCACTATCCGCATTACCATGCAGGCGGCGACGGTCCCTATAGCGCGGTTCGCGACGGCAATTACCGGCTGATTGAATTCCACGAAGATGACAGCGTTCGACTGTACGATTTGGACAAAGACATCGGTGAGCAACACGATTTGTCCCAGACTCATCCCGAAACGACCGCATCTCTGCGAGCGACGCTCCACCGCTGGCGAGCATCCGTCGACGCGCAAATGCCCACGGCGAACCCCGACTACGATCCCGAGCAGGCAACGAACGTGGCAAAGCGAAAGAAGTAACCGGTCGTGACGGCAAGCGTTTTGTCTTAGCGGCGGAATCTGGCGATGCTTTGGCGAGCCGCGTCGCTTGCCAGGCACTCCACGAACGCGTCGGTCGCCCGACGGTCACTCCACTGAACTCCTGGTGAGAGCGACTGCTTGGCCGCGCGAACCGCAGCGGGCGGCAAAGCCTTGATCTGCTCTGCCAACGAGTTGGCAGCTGGTTCCAGCTGCAGCGGGGCAACCACTTTGCTGACCAGCCCAATCGATTCGGCGCGGTGCGCATCAATCGACTCGCCGGTCAGGGCAAGTTGCAGCGTTTGACCTCGTCCGATCAGAGATTGCAGGATCCCGAGTCCGTAATTGGGTGGCCAGCCAAGCGACACTTCCGGCAAGCCGAATTTCGCACCGTGCGTGGCGATTCGGAAGTCGCATGCCGCAGCCAACACAAGTCCGCCGCCATATGCGAGCCCGTCGATGGCGGCGATGAAGATCTGGGGAAGCAAGGTGAAACGTTGATAGAGAGCACCACGTCGCAGGCTTAACTGTGCTGTCGCTTGCGGTGTTTCCGGCAGATCGCCAACATCATCGCCGGCGCAGAAACTGCCCCCTGCACCGCTCGCGATCACGACACGAACCGCCGCCGAATTCAGTTCCAACCAGTCGACAAGCTGCTCCATTTCGGCCGTCATCAACGCATGGATTGCGTTTCGTTTGCGCGGACGATTGAGTGTCAGGCGAAGCACGCCGCCGGACTGCCGCAGATCGATGGTGCTGGTTTGGGGCGGAGTGGTTGCCTCAGTGGATGCCGGCAGGGCCGAAGGTTTCTGCTGGGCGAGACGCTCGGCGAACTTCGACGTCTTGATCACGGCGCGACGATGCGTGCCACGCCCAATCTCGCCCCAGGGATCGCGTGCGCTCACATCAAAGCTGATCACACTCTTTTCAATCTTCGTGACGCGAGCTTCGCCCGTGACCTGCGATTTCGGTGGTGTTGCTGATGAGTGAGTGATCTGCACGTCAACACCCACCGATTCCTCGTCCGCATCAAGATGTGGACGCAGTGCTTCGCGAGCCGCGTGCTCCATCAGGTTGATCATCGAGGGAGTGGAATAGACGGTCGCTTCACCGCTGGCCTTCTGATCGCCAAGCGTGATCGTTTCCAAAGGCCCAACCTGCGTGGTGAACTGGCCCGTCACACCGATTCTCAATGTCTGTTTCATCCTAGCCAGTCTATTCAATTCAGCGCAGCTATCGAAGTCGGAGTGCCGTTGCTGTCTCTGCTGCCGAACAAACACTTGAAACACTGACGGCGTTATGATGGTAGCGACGTGCTTCGACACCGCAAGAATCAAGAAAATACATCATGAAAACGAATTCGCCCATGCTGCCGATCTTGTTGGCAGCCATTTTCGCCTGCTTGTCGCTGATCGATGGATGTTCGACCGCGGCAGCCGAGACCGAGACGCCGGACGTCAAGGTCCAGAACGTTTTGTTCATCGGCAACAGCTACACCGCGCGACATAACCTGTCGCAACTCGTGAAGTCGATGGCGGAGGCTGGAGATGCGAGTCTTCGATTCGACGTCACCACCATCATTTACGGGGGCCGCACCTTGGCGGATCACTGGCGGTTGGGTTCACAGAACTTCGTAAAGATCACGACACTGACACCAGAGGACGAACAGGCGACAATCGATTCATTGGAAACGATGCTTGCGAACAACCCCAAGGACAACTTTGCCAAGACCGCGATCGGGCGTCACAAAGAGTTGCTCAAGTCGCTCGAGGCACAACGCCAGAAGTGGGACATCGTCGTGCTTCAGTCCTATCGAGATGACTTGGAAGGTGAGCGGTCCTTGTATGTCCAGTACGCGCCGAAGTTCGCCGAGCTGATCAAGGCCCAAGGTGGTCGCGTGGTTCTGTACGAGACGACTCCGACCACTCAGAACGCCGAGCCGCTGAGCACCCCACCCCGACGCGGGCCCGTGCTCGAGAAAGCCAAGACGATTGCCGCACTGGGGAACAGAATTGATGCAACCGTCGTCCCAATGTCGATGGTTGCCCATCACTGCCAAACCGTTCGGCCTGATTTGACCCTGCGATTTGTGAACGACGGACATCTGAATCAGACGCTGGCTTACTTGACCGCCTGCACGTTCTATGCGGCATTATTCGACCGCAGTCCAGCAAGGTCTGCCGATCGACACGGTTACCGACATTCGATTCTTGGACAACGGTCAAAAGGACAAGGATCGCGATGGCGGTCCAATTACGAGAGTCTTTTCTGATCAAGATCGCGCCGATCTGCAACGCATCGCCTGGGAAGGATGGCAGCAGTTTCGCCAGATCGCCGCGGCGCAGTGAGTCGTCTCGCCAGGGGTCAGGCCGGGAAAAGGGGTCAGGAACCAATAGCCGGAACGGCCCGAAGGGTGCTTCGCACTATTGGTTCCTGCCGGGAAAAGGGGTCAGGAACCAATAGCCGGAACGGCCCGAAGGGTGCTTCGCACTATTGGTTCCTGACCCCTTTTCCCGTTTGACCCCTTTTCCCGTTCAGGCACGCTATTCAGGCACTTGCACGACTTCGTGTCCGTTACGCGTCGACAAGTGTTGCCAAAGATCTCGCTCGATCGAGTCGGTCACGAATCGAACCGAACCGTCCAACATCGCTACATTCACGCCGCCGCCGTGATAGCTTCGCGACGTCACCGCGCCATACGTTCGCGGGATGGGCGAAGCGGACGTTCGACCCTCACGAAAGTTGGTGAAGTCGACGTCGTACTCGATGCCCGACACGTTGCAGAGTACTTTCTTGTTGGGAGTGAATGTCGTCGTGAAGCCGCTTTGATGCACTCGGCCGTCAACCCACTCGGTATGTCCGGTGTCTTGCTTGAAGGATCCGCCCCACATGCAGATTTCCGACTCGTCCGTTGGCATCGGCAAATTGCCGGTGACACCAGCGTCACGGTAATACGGCGTCCATGCTTTGACTTCGGCGAACGCAAGTGTGTTGCTGAGCCCATCCAAGCAATCTCGGAATTTACGACCGTGGCCGGCCGTGAACATGCCGTCGCCGGCTCGATCAGTGTTCGCGTCATACACAAACCATGCTCCGGCGTTGTACGCGTAGTTGAGCGGATAGTGTTCGGGCCCGTTGTTTCCGCTGCGCTGAGTGTCGTTGACTTCGCTGGGGCACAAATAGGTGGGAACTCGGTAGCTCGCAATCGGAATGTCGACTCCATCGACCCGGATCGTTGCGGCACCGTAACCGGCATCAAAGTCGATCGCATCGGCCAGCGCAATGGCTTCGATGTAAGGCAGGATCCGAGCTTGTGCTGACCAGCCGTCGCCTGTCCGGGCCGGTTTGGTCCAAGCTGCGGGCAAGCTCCTTCGTCGCCGATTCATAGTTATGGGTCGCCAGCACGACTTGCTTGATGTTGTTTTGGCAGCTCATCCTGCGGGCAGCTCCGCGAGCGGCCTGGACTGCTGGTAGAAGCAGCCCAATCAGGATTCCGATGATTGCGATCACCACGAGCAATTCGACGAGTGTAAAGGCGGTCCGAGCTGAGCGATGCATCACCACAATGTCCTTGTTGTTATTGAGAATCAGTCGCAACAAGGCATGTTTTAGCTGGTTGTGCCAATAAACGCAACGAAGGGTTTGAAAAATCGGACCGAGCTTGTTCGGCTGCGGGCAGCCCAAGGCTTGGGCCGCCTGACTCCCTGACAGCGCCGTTTTCGGGATTTGGTTGGGTAGGAATCGGATGAAGGATGTTTTGGTCCTTCTCTGCCGTGCATTCTGTTCTATCGCCTCCGGCCTGGTGGTAATTTCCGTGAATCGGTTCGCTGTATGACTTCGGTCTTCGACACCGAATGCAGTTTTCCGATTCCGTTCGACGCTTTTGGTGTTCGATGGAGTGCGGATTTGCGATCTCCACTCCGTGTCTGGCCTAATCTAAATGTTTCTCAACTGCTTTTCAGATGTTTCTCAACTGCTTTTCAGATGTTTCTCAACTGGGGAACGCTTCATGACGTTCCCATGGTCTGTCGCTGGACCACATCCACGTTCATCGGCCGAACGCGTCTACGGCACAAGATTGTCTGCTAGCTCATTGATGTAGAACTCTATATGAGAATACCCCAAGTGACGGTCGTTTCTCGATTCTCCTGCCGCCACCGTCCTGGTGGCGTCGGCGGGATTGTTGAAATCCAAGTTGTGCGACTTCTCCCAGGCATCCGGTAGCCCGTCGCCGTCGGTATCCGCGGGGGCCTTGGTTGGCGTGAGACCCTCGAGGAACCATCCGTCGGTCGGCTCGAGCGGCGCGTTGCGGCCCCAAGCGCCGGTTTTGGTTTTGACTTCGTGGACAGTCCGTTTCGTCGTCCGGTCGCGGGGCCAGCAACCGGCCTTGGCGAGAACCAGCTCGAAAGCCGCTTTGGCATCGACCAGCTCGATGTCCGGGGTCTTGGCAGGGGCGTCCAATTCACTGGCCGTTCTTGTTGAATTGAATCCACCTCGGTACGCCGTCTGGTCGACTGCCCCACTTCCAATGCCGAGGATGGCCTTGATAACCCCAGTCCTCGAAGTAGTTGTCGCGTACGTAATAGCTCATGTGCGGCGACAGGGCGTAGGGATACAACCGGTCCTCCGTCTGTGGCCCGCGTCGGTAGTAGTTCTTGTAAAGGTTGACGGGGCTCTTAGCCCGAACGCCGTGGCCGTCATCGACGTAGCCGCCGCGGCAGTTGTAGATCAGGTTGTTGCAGAAATCGCTCGCGGCGTTTTCGCGGTAAGGTGCCATGCAGGGGACGCGGCGTGCATGATGAGCCCAAAGATTGTGGTGCACCGAGACGGCACCATTGTCTTCAGCGGCGGAGATCAGCCCATAGTTGTGCGCGCCTTTGCTGTGACCCTGATCATCGGATTCCTCGATCGTGCACCATTGCACCGTCACGTCGTGCGCGTGGTACAGATCAATGATCTCGTCGTTGCCCCAGCTTAGGGATAAATGGTCAAGGATGATGTTATACGTGCCCGAATCCGTGGGGCCGAGGCCGCCGAGCTGAATGCAGTCGCCGCCGGCGCCGATGTCGCGACGGGGACGAACGCGGAGATGTCGAATGATGATGTCGTGAACACCGTAATCATAACTGGAGATGACACCCTCGACCGTGATGCCCGCGCCCGGAGCGGTTTGGCCGGCAATGGTAATGTAGGGTTTGGTAATGCGAATGTTGCCGCGGATGACGCCGCTCACCTCGAAAACGATGATTCGTGGTCCGTCGGTGGCGCAGGCTTCCGCGAGGCTCCCCGGACCCGAGGCGTTTAGATTTGTCACCTTGATTACCCTGCCACCTCGCCCGCCTTTGCTGGCCGCCCCCCAGCCCTCAGCGCCAGGAAAAGCTTTGAGTTCAGTTGCATCCTGAGCAGTTGCTAAGCCGCTCGCCAACAACATTAGCAGCCAACCAAAAGCGATCGTCCAAGTGAAGCCGACGTTCATTCTTTGAAGTTGCACTTTCTCAGTAACCCGACGCGTTAGCGAGGGAAAACCGGTATTGGCAGATCCCTCGCAGTCGCGTCGGGTTAGTATTTCCTTGTGTTCCAGCCAAACGCGCAACTTCAAAGCATTCATTCTGGGTTCCTCCGCGACGTCCAAAAGATGGTCGTTGCTCGCTAACGCACCTTCTTTAGGATACTCGACCTAAAGCCGACTTGCCCGGTGTCAGCTTCACGCTGTCGGGAGCGCCGACCAGCGCGAGGTTGCACGTTTTCATAGCTGCAATCTTCGCGAAATACCTGGGCCTGATCTAGGCAAACGAGCATCCAAAGGCCCAACTCGCTTATGGTTGCAGCGTGCTGCGCAAGTTCGGCCATTTCTTCGCCACAGTCTTCGTGGAATCTTGGACTAGATTTAAAGAAACTTGCAGCGAAGCTGCAAATCCGCATCGGTGCGCGACCGACGCGCCGAAGCCAAATTCGCTTCAGCCTCTTTCAGAGATGGTCCAACTGCGCCGAATGGGACAGCGACGACACGCAGCCTCAGCGAACGGCTCCTATTCGGGCATTCTGATCTTGCGATCACCCGGCTGCGGTCCCATGCGAATGACCATGACATACTTAAGAAAAGCCTTGCGGCAGTTCTCCATCCACTCGACATCTACCACTCCGTGTTCATGTCCAGCAAATTCACGAAAAAGTCATTGGTCAACGTCTCAGGACGCTTCGTGAAGACACCGAGTTGGGAGAGTGGACCCGCGCCCGAGTTCGTACCCAGGACCCGCATCCCTCCGATGAGCGCGGTCATTTCCGGAGCGGTCAATGTCAGGAGCTGGGCTCGATCGATCAGCAACTCTTCGGCTGGGCGATCGATCTCGCGGGCGTGATAGTTGCGGAACCCGTCGGACTTCGGTTCAAGCACGGCGAACGCATCCACGTCCGTCATCTCCTGGGATGCGTCAGTGCGCCCCGGCGAGAATGGAACTTTGACATCATGCCCAGCCTTCTTGGCTGCTTGCTCGACGGCGGCGCATCCACCCAGCACGATCAGGTCTGCGAGGGAAACCTTCTTCGTTCCCCTCGTCTGCGAACGGTTGAAGTCCGTCTGGATCGTCTCCAGCGTCTGCAAGACCTTCGCAAGTTCGGCGGGCTGATTGACTTCCCAATCCTTTTGCGGGGCGAGGCGAATGCGAGCTCCGTTGGCTCCACCGCGTTTGTCGCTGCCGCGGAACGTCGATGCAGATGCCCACGCCGTAGATACGAGTTCGGAGACGGGCAGACCGGATCCAAGCAGCTTGGTTTTCAGGGCTGCAATGTCTTCCGCGTCGACTAGTTCGTGATCGACGTCCGGAACAGGGTCCTGCCACAACTGCGGCTCGGCAACTTCCGCACCGAGTAGTCGCGAAATTGGACCCATGTCCCGATGAGTCAACTTGTACCAGGCTTTGGCAAAGGCTTTCTCGAATTCCTTTGGATTCTCATGGAACCGCTTGGAAATCTTGTTGTAAATCGGGTCCATCCGCAGTGCGAGATCCGTCGTGAACATCATCGGAGCGTGCGACTTCGAATCGTCGTGAGCATCCGGCACGGTTCCTTTCGCTGCCGGATCCGTCGGCGTCCACTGCCACGCGCCAGCCGGACTCTTGACTAGATCCCATTCGTAGCCGAACAGGTTGTCGAAATATTCGTTCGACCATTGCGTTGGAGTTGCACTCCATGCACCTTCCAGACCACTGGTAATCGTATCTTCGGCGTTGCCCTTTCCGTATTTGTTCTTCCAACCAAGGCCTTGCTCTTCGATGCTGGCCCCTTCGGGAGCAGGACCGACGTTGTCCGCACTGGCGGCGCCGCGAGCTTTACCGAAGGTATGGCCGCCGGCGATCAGCGCAACCGTTTCCTCGTCGTTCATTGCCATGCGGGCGAATGTCTCCCGAATATCCTTGGCTGCTTCGAGCGCACTCGGCTTACCGTTGGGCCCTTCGATCCAGCGGCTTGAGGAAGATCTAGGCCAGCCGGTATTTGAACGAAAAGGGAGATCACTGTCGTTGACCGAAGCAGGAACGCTGCTCCAGGGGCGGGCACAGCAGATTCTTACAATGATTGAAGATACAAGAGCGGAGATTTGCGATGACGGACAAAGTGGCCGCGTGCGTGTTGGAGCAATCCCAACCATTGCCCCCTACTTCCTTCCGGACGTCCTGCGACAGTTCTCCGAGGAGTTTCCGAAAGCGACTCTCATCGTGCAGGAGAGCACAACAGACGCTCTGCTGAAGAACTGCACGCAAGGGGAGATCGATCTCGCCATTCTCGCCTTGCCCGTCCCGGCCGAATACCTGGAAGTCGGAGAGCTGTTCGAGGAAGAACTTCTGCTTGTGCTTCCGCCCGACCATCCGCTGGTGGAGAAGGCGAAGATTCGGCTGAGCGATGTGGAACCGTATCCTTTTGTCCTGCTCGATGAAGCGCACTGCTTGTCAGACAACATTGTGTCGTTCTGTCGGCAGCGTTCTTTCCAGCCGGTGGCTGTCGAGCGAACCAGCCAGTTGGTGATGGTCCAGGAGTTGGTTTCGCTATCGCACGGAGTATCCATGATTCCGGCGATGGCACGGCAAGTCGATCAGAGTGACCGCCGAGTCTATCGTTCTTTCTCAGGTCGAAAACCGACGCGCACGGTAGCCGTCGCCTGGAACCCTTACCGCTTTCAAAGCCGGTTATTGAGAGCTTTTCGAGCACATCTTCACCAATAGAAAGCAGTACCCCTTTTTCAACAGGCTGTTAGCCGGTCGGCTGTGCACAGGTCGAACACACTTTGCCAAGTGGATCAGATAACTCGTCGCGCGCAGATGAGGAACGAAGATAATTCACAAAGGTTCTTTAGCTGACGAACAATCGTTGCGAACCGCTCGATGTCCTCAAGCATTTGACGAGCGCCTAAATCAAAGAGCAGCTGGGAATTTAGAACGGCGTTCACGCTCATCCATCAATGGGGTCGCGGTGGCCCGGTTGTCGCGCCTGCGGCAGTGTCCTGCGGAGGTCGTCTATGGTGCCAAGGAAGTGATCGTCGCCGTTGGCCGACTTGCTCATTGGCCAACCCACTGCTGGCGGTTGCATCGCCCGCTGCACTTTGCGGGCGATTCAGACTCGCATCGGTGAAATCACCGAAGCCATCCCGTGTGGGCAACTGGGCAGTTGCAACGCACAGCGTCCTATGCACATGAGCACAGCTTTCACCCAGTTGTCTCGGCCGAGAATCGTGCAGAAATCATGCACGAAACGAGTTGTTTGGATGGAAGAGTGTGTGGATGAAGAAAACGAATTCTTAGCTGTTGAGCGACAGCCAGTACTCAATCGCCAGGCGGTTCGATGGGAAGGCCATTTGCTGCAAATGTCTGTTTACTGGCCGCACCCACTCGTGATAGTCGAGCTCGCTGGCGGCCAAGGAAATCGTGTCCGCCGCATCGACCTGGCAAGTGAAGAAGAGATCGATCACCGGCGCAACCACGCCTCGATAGTTGTACTGATTGGGGCCGGACATCAGGTAATCCGAACGGACCACTCGCAAGCTGGTTTCCTCCAGAATCTCGCGTGCCAGTGCCTGCTCGATCGATTCGTCGCGATCAACGAATCCGCCTGGCAGGCCCCATTTGCCTTTCCCTGGGTCACGCGCACGGCGAACCAGCAGAAGTTGGTTTTGATCGTCACAAATCAATCCACCAACCGCGGCCACGGGCCCGAAGAACTGAGCAAACCCGCACTCACCGCACCTAAACGGAATCGCGCCCGCATCAGGATTTTCGGTCGAGCAGCTTGGGCAAAACTTGAAGAACGACTCAATCCACTGCGATTTCATTTTCAGCACCTTGTACTTTGGCTTCGGGCGCCATCGTACCGGATTCCCGAGAATCGGAGTTCGCTGATTCGGCCTGGTGATCATAGAACTCGCGATATCGCCTGCGAACGCCCTTGGACGTGGCATCTTGGATCGCGATCTGAGCGAGCTTGGCCATGCTGGCCGCGAAGGCGATCAGCAACAACAGCATCGGCCAGCGGGCAACGGGTATGTTCCAGTCCCGGACGTATCGAAAAAACAACGCCGCCATGATCGTGATGAACATCATGCCAAGCACCGAGATTTGGATGCGTCGCATGCCGCGACGCACGATCCGCATGTCAAAGACTTCCTGGAGATCGCTGACGGCGTCTCGCCCACTTAGCAAGACGTACAGAATCATCGGTGTCAAGAAGATCAGCGTGAGCAGCCAATGCATTGGATTCACGGCGGATCAGAGCTTACGGATCACCACGTCGTCGAACTCGTTCAAATCGTCGAAGGATCCGATGCCGATCCGTCCCATGTCGAAGCTCTTGTCGGACACCTCCATGTGCGGTTTGGTCATATCGTCGAAGAAGACTTTGATCGACCCCGTATCGACGTTCCGCTCCAGGCGGACGGTGTGCCATTTGTCATCCCACGGCGTCAAACGCTCATTCTCGGTCATCGCTAAGCGCGGAGCCTCTTTCACGATCATGATTTGTCCGCTGTGCGGATCAGGTTTCGCGCCCAGATGTGCGTAATAGAAATGTTGGTCGTCTTGGTAGTTGAAAAAGACGCAACAGTCGCGATGGTTCCCAGTGTCCTTGGTGCTGCGAACCTTGAAGGTGATGTCGAAGCTGCCGAGCTGAAGATCTTTGATCAATGCGACGTGACCAGGACTTCGGACCGGCGGTTTGTAGTCACTGTCGCGGGCGGTAATCTCGATCGCTCGATTGCCGTCATGATCAACGACCTTCCAGGTTGCCGGATCCAGCATTTGCCAGCGGTCGGTCCCCGATTCGAAGTCCTCCTCAAACACAACTTTCGGTTCGTCCGCGGAAACTGAAAAGATTGAGCTTAATAACAGCCCAATCGATAGCAGGCAGGTTCGGTACATGTTGATCGGTGGGTAGGGAGGAAGATCGTCAATACACAGCCAGAGTTTAAATCGAACCCACTGTGCACGCCACTCCGCGGCTAGGTGTATTCTATCTGTTCCCCGTTTCGGTCTCCCGCCATTCATGCCGTTATCAACAGTTTACGCACATGAGTACTCGCATTTATCGCAGCTTGTTGTTTTTCATCGTCGCTTCACTGACCACTTGCGGCGATGGCAACGCGGACGAATCATCAAAGATCGAGCTGCAGCGGATGAGGTACAACAATCCTGGTCTGGTCGTCGACCTGGGCGTGGGACTTTGGGGCTGGCCGCTGCCGTTGGATTACGACCAGGATGGAGACTTGGATTTGGTCGTTTCTTGTAGCGACGTTCCCTACAACGGTACTTACTTTTTCGAGAATCCTGGCGGTGACGCGAAGATGCCGGTCTTCAAGCCCGCCGTGAAGATCGCCGCGGGCGTGAAAAACATCGCATTCTCCTTGGTGGATGGGAAGCCACGTGTTCTGGTGCCTGGGTCCGAGTTGACGAAGGTTTTCGAGGGTGACTTCGACGCAAAGGAGAAGCTCTACCCGCAAACGAAGTTAGTCGACGACAGCGGGAGAATCCGCGCCAACCAGTGGGGCGTGGTCGATTTCGACGGTGATGGATCGCTCGATTTGTTCGCCGGTCACGGTTTGTGGGGAGACTACGGCTGGGACAACGCATTCAACGAACAAGGCGAGTGGACACGCGGACCGCTGCACGGTCATGTCTATCTGATCCGCAACCGCGGCACGACAGAGCATCCGGAGTACGAAGAGCCGAAAAAGTTGGATGCCGGCGGTGAGCCTGTCGACGTGTTTGGAATGCCAAGTCCCTGCTTTGCCGATTTCGATGGCGACGGCGACTTGGACTTGATGTGCGGAGACTTCTTAGATGGATTCACTTACTTTCAAAACACCGGTTCACGGAAACAGCCCGAGTATGCAGCGGGGCGTGAACTCCAGCGAGATGGCGAACTGCTGAACATGCATCTGTGCATGATTGTGGTCACGTCCATCGATTGGGATCGAGACGGTGATGTCGATTTGGTTGTGGGCCAAGAGGACGGTCGCGTCGCGCTGGTCGAACATACTGGCAGAATCGACGATGGGATGCCGGTTTTTGCCGAGCCCGTGTTCTTTAAGCAGGAGGCCAGCGAGGTCAAGTTTGGTGCGTTGGTGACGCCGGTCAGTTTCGATTGGGACGGCGACGGCGATGAAGACCTGGTTTGCGGGAATACCGCGGGCGAGATCGGTTTCATCGAGAACCTGGATGACGCGAATCCTCCCAAATGGGCGGCGCCTGTACTGCTGGAAATCGCTGGCGAGCCGATTCGGATCATGGCGGGAGACAATGGATCGATTCAGGGGCCCGCGGAAACGAAATGGGGCTACACGACGATCGATGTGGTCGACTGGGATCACGATGGCTTGCCCGACATTCTCGCGAATTCGATTTGGGGGAAAGTCGTCTGGTATCGAAACGTCGGTTCGCCAGCCGCGCCGAAACTCTCTGCCGCAGCACCCATCACCGTGCAGTGGTCAGGAGCGGCACCCTACCCAGCATGGAATTGGTGGAAGCCGAGCAGCGGTGAATTGGCCACTCAGTGGCGAACGACACCGACGGCTGTGGATTGGAATCGAGACGGATTGAACGATCTGGTCATGCTGGACCACGAAGGCTATCTGGCGTTCTACGAGCGTCAGAGGCGTGACGGCGAGCTGATCTTGACACCGGGCAAACGCATCTTTCAGGGAGGCGTCTTCGATAACAAACAGAACGCTGTCAAAGGTGAGCGATCGGCACTCCGTTTGAACAACGGTGAAGCCGGCAAGAGCGGGCGAAGAAAACTGTGCATCGTCGACTGGGATGGCGACGGCCTGCGGGACATCCTTGTGAACTCCGTGAACGTGAATCTGCTACGGCAGCAACCAGCAAAAGGTACTTCTGTGGTGTTCACCGACGAAGGACCGTTGAGCGACCGCAAGCTAGCCGGTCACACAACCAGCCCGACGACGGTCGACTGGGATGGCGATGGCAAGCGGGAGTTGCTCGTCGGTGCCGAAGATGGCTTTCTTTATCACGCGCCGGTCAGTGCGCCGGTGAAGAACAACACGTCGGCAAAGCCTCGTAAGAATGTCCTGTTTATCGCGGTGGATGACCTGCGAGTCGAGCTTGGTTGTTATGGGTCGCCGGTGGTCAAGTCACCGAACATTGATCGGTTGGCATCCGCAGGGTTGCTGTTCGAGCGCGCGTATTGCCAACAGGCATTGTGCAATCCTTCTCGTGCGTCACTGTTAACCGGTTTGCGACCAGACACGCTGGGGATTACCGACCTGCCCACGCATTTTCGTGATCGCCATGCCGAGCTGGTGACGCTGCCGCAGTTGTTCAAGGCCAACGGTTATCACGCACAAGGGATCGGAAAGCTGTTTCACAATTGGAGGCAAGACGATTGGAAAGGTGATGCGAAATCGTGGAGTGTTGCAGAGGAGTTGCACTATGCGACTCACGGATCTGACAAGGCGGAGGTCGACGGAGAGATCCCTTCTGATGAGGCCAACATGCCGCGCGTGGAACGTCGCAATGTGCCGGACGAGGCCTACTTCGATGGACGGATTGCCGCCAAGGCGATCGCCGCACTGCGACATTTGAAAGGAAAGCAGTTCTTCTTGGGCGTTGGTTTTTGGAAACCTCATCTACCCTTCAACGCTCCCAAGAAATACTGGGATGTTTACGATCCGGACGAGATCGCCTTGCCTGTGAATCCGAGACCGCCGGTGGGCGTTCCACCAATCGCTCTGCATGATAGTCGCGAATTGATGCGTGACTTCAAGTCGGGACTATCCCCGCAGCAGGTGCGTGTTTTGCGGCATGGATACTATGCAGCCACCAGTTTCGTCGATACACAGATTGGAAAAGTGATCGATGAGCTCGACCGTTTGGGAATGCGTGAAAACACGATTATTGTCTTTTGGTCCGATCACGGATTTCATTTGGGCGAACACGATCTGTGGTGCAAGACGTCCAATTTTGAACTCGACGCCCACGTGCCGTTGATCATTTCTGTGCCGGGCCAGAAGACATCGGGCCAGCGAACTCGGTCTCTGGTGGAACTGCTCGATCTGTATCCAACCCTGGCCGATCTTTGCGAATTGGAGCCGCCGGACAACCTCGAGGGGACGAGCCTGGTACCGATCCTGGACGATGCCGAAGCGTCGGTGAAAGATGTCGCCCTGACTCAACATCCTCGCCCGGCTTACACCGCCAGCGGTCAAGCTCCGGACGTGATGGGATACTCGATCCGCTCAGATCGTTTCCGGTACACCCAGTGGCGGCGGGTTGACAGTGACGAAATCGTTGCCGAGGAATTGTACGATCACGCCACGGATCCCGGCGAAACAGAGAATCTAGCGAACTCCAGCGACGCGACGACCGCGGTGGCCGATCACGCGATGATGTTGGCCGGGATCGTCGACAACGGAACCGACAAGGCAGGCGAGACGAGTCGGCGTCAGCCGATTGGGCGGCACAAAAACTAGCGCTAAAATCGGCACGAAATCCCACGAACACGGAATCCTCGCCATGCCCCTCTTTGTGATCGATCGTCGGGTTACAATGCGTGGCCCGTACAATCTTTACTCGCTTCAAAGGAAGCATAAGCAATGTTCCGACGACAGTTTCTTCAGACCGCTGCGGCTTCTGTGGCTGCAACCGCATGGATGACCCGTGATTCGCTTGCAGATCATCACTTGTCAGGTGATGCACCCTTCAAAATTTCGCTGGCAGAGTGGTCTTTGCACCGCACGCTACGTGATGAGTCGAAGAAGATGACCAACTTGGACTTCCCACGAGTGACGAAAAGAGAGTTTGGGATCGACGCTGTGGAATATGTCAACCAATTTTTCAAAGACAAAGCGAAAGACGATAAGTATCTTGCTGATCTGAAGCAACGATCCGACGATGAAGGCGTCAAGAGTTTGCTGATCATGGTCGACGGCGAAGGCCAACTCGGCGCGGCCGACGAAAAGGCGCGAACAGCGGCGGTCGAAAACCACTACCAGTGGGTCGACGCGGCCAAGTTCCTGGGTTGTCATTCGATTCGCGTGAATGCCGGCAGCAGCGGAAGTTATGAAGAACAACAGAAGCTGGCGGCGGACGGCTTGCGTCGTCTAAGCGAATATGCAAAGCCACAGGGCTTGAATGTGCTTGTGGAAAACCATGGTGGATTGAGCAGCAACGGCGCATGGCTGGCCAGCGTGATCAAAATGACCGGCATGGACAACTGTGGCACCCTGCCCGACTTTGGCAACTTCTTTATCAAGCGTGGTCCCAATCCCGAAGAATACGACCGTTACAAAGGTGTCGAAGAACTGATGCCGTTCGCCAAGGCCGTTAGCGCGAAGACGCACGATTTTGATGAAAACGGAAACGAGATCCATACTGACTATGAGCGAATGATGGGCATCGTGCTCAAGCACGGCTATCACGGTTACGTCGGGATCGAATATGAAGGCGGCAAGATTGGCGAAATGGAGGGCATTCAAAAGAGCAAAGAATTGCTCGAGCGAGTCGCCCAGAAGTTCGCAAAGTCCGCCAAGAAAGCGGGCTAACGGAGCAACGCCAGTGCTGGTCAGCATTCGCTGATCGCTTCGCCAGTCGTAGCGTTACGATCGACGGAGCGATCAGCGTAGGCCAGGACCTAGAGACCGTCCGGCTTAGAAACGACCAAAGCATGGTGTTTCATGGAATCGCACCGGCAAATGTTCACACCAACGTATTGATTGATCACTACATTTGATAACCGCGGAGCGGTGGCAGGCGAGTAGCCTGGGGTGAGGCTGGGGAGCTCAAGCGACCCAGACGTAACCCCAGGTTGAGCGTGCCTCCGACATCCCTTCCCCGGCTGCGATCGGGCGGCAAAGCCGCCCGATCGCAGCCGGGGAACAGTTTTTGTTGCTTCGTGAACCTGGGGTTACCCCAATGCTCACTGACGCTCGATTGGTTCACCCCAGGCTACTGGCTGTCACCGCTCCGCGGTTGTTCAAGCTCAAACAAAACCGACCCGCTAAGCCGTTCCGTTTTTGTGAGGATTTCCGACGCTCGTCGTTTGGTATAGGCACCGAGAAGAAAGTACATATCACTAGATTGGATAGCCGCGGAGCGGTTACCCAAATCTCATCACAACCGGCATCCTAAGCCGGACGATCTCCAGGTCCTGGCCTACGAATGCCGCCAATCGAAGACCGGTCAGGTGCTGGGATTTGCGGATAACCATTGACTTTGAGTGACGCCAGCGATCGTGACGGAATCATTCGGCACGACAAGGAAGCCGCCCGCTGGCGTTGAGTTCTTTGGTGTCGCGGCGGGGCGCCTGGTAGCGTTGACGTTCGTCGCAGCGGCGATCGTTTTGCCAGGCTCTCCGCGGCTTCACACGGCCATGGAGACGGTCGCGAACTTTGCGGCTGTTTTCGCGGGCATCATCTCGCTTGCGCGCCATCAAACTCGTGATGACAACATCTTTCTGTTGATTCCCAGTATCTTCTTTGCGCTGGCTTTGGTCGGCTACGCGTCGACGGGATCTTGGAAACGGGTTTCGTTCGTTCGTTGCTTGGTAGCTTCGTTGATGCTTGGGCTAGTCGCGCAAGTTTGCGTCATGTTGCGATCGGAATCGCTATTCGGCGGGATGTTCGATGCAGCCCAACTGCTGAAGACCGCCTCGTACCTGGTGGTTGCCGCCGGTTTGATGGCATGTGTCTATCTCGCGTTCGCAGATATCCAGCGGTTGACCGCTGAACGCCAGCCGAAGATCGTTTGACAGGGACAGAGAAAAGCGATTTGGAACGGGTGATGGAAGCAGCAACCAGCATGTCCGATCTGCTTGTTCACGCGTCGATTGCAGATAACGGGATTGGCATTGAAAGAACGCTTTGGGAACGGATTTTTGAGCCAGGCGTTCGCGGTGTTGGGGCGTCGGAATATTCGGGAACTGGATTCGGGCTGGCCACCAGCGCAAGGATCATCACGGCGCGCCTGGGTAAGATTTGGGTGGAATCGGAACCGGGCAAAGGCTCTGTCTTCCACTTCATCATTCCGAATCAAGTCGACCACCAGGCACCCCGGCAATGACACTGCGGCTATTTGCTTTTGGCCGCGTACATTTCCGCGTATTCGATCGCCCAGGTGTCGATTAGTTGTTCAAACTCTTCGATGTCGACTTCGCCTACCGGCAGGTAGTGGCTGCGATTGAAGAGTTCGCGATTCATCACGGTACCCTTGCCCTTTAGATCCAGAACGCGGAGATCGCTATAGGGCCGAATCACCATTTCCAGCCGGCTGTACATGTTCGTTCGGCGCCCCGAATCGATGCGCAGGTCATCGCGATAACAAGCCGATCCCCAACCGATTTCACCAAACAGCGATTCCTGTCGGAAACCGGGGAAGTGGTCGGAAACACCGTGGATCGCGATTTCGATGCGGTCCGAAAGCGAAAGACGATACGACGTATGCAGTCGTCTCAGTTCCTCTTCGCTGAGCTCTTTTTGCCGTTGTTGCGACGCCTTCCACTCGGCTCGTTTCTTTCCTCGCGCGATGGCCGCATCGAGTCGTGATTCGAACTCGTCATTCATTAGGTTGAGGCATCCGCTGGAGAGGAGGATTCGGTAGGCGGTGGATCCAGTCCGGCTTCATCGCTGGCCGGTTTCGGCTCCTCCATTTTGGGCTTTGCTGGGTCGGCGTCCACTGGATGGGCTGCTTGCTCGCCGACGGACGACTTAATCTCTTCCGCAGACGAGGCGGTGTTGTCAGCAGTCTGGGGCGTATCGTCGTTGCCAGAGTTGGCCGACTCTGCAGTTGGAGTCGGTGATTCCTCCGCAGCCGGTTTTTTTGGCTGTTCCGGCTTATCCGCCGAGCCAAAGAACTGCATCAGGTCACCAAAAGAACGAAGCGGCTCTTTGCCTTTTTGCATCGCGTCAGTGATCGGCTTGGCTTCTTGTTTGCTGACGACGCGATACGATTCAGGCTTCTTTTCGCGGCCTCTACCCTTGCCACGAGTGTCGCGTGCTCGGCCGCCGCCACGAGATGCGTCTCGAGGTCGTCCGCCTCGTCCTTGATCTGTTCCCCGTCCAGCTTGACCTGCTGGCCCAGCTTGACCTGCTGGCCCAGCTTGACCTGCTGGTCCAGCTTGACCTGCTGGCTTTGCACCTCGGGTGTCCGTTCCCCGTGATGCTCCCTGAGTTTGTGGTCGACCACTGCGGCCACGCGGGGGACCGCCACGCGGTGGTCCACCTCGTGGACGCTCGCTTCGCGCGTGTCTGGCTGTTTCGAGCTCCGCTTCGCGTTCAGGAGAAACGGCACTCAACGCGACACGTTTTCTTTTCTCGTCGATTCCGGTAACCCATGCCGTCACCACATCACCGACCTGGATCGCTTCGTGCAGGTCTTCCACATAGGAATCAGAAATCCGGCTGACGTGAATCAAGCCGCTGCAGTCGGGTGCAAGTTCGACGAACACACCGAAAGGCATCACACCGACCACCACGCCGATGACCTTGTCGCCTTGTTTCAAGCCCTTGCTTGTCGGCATCTTGGTAAGAACGGCGGGCGGATAGCCAGTTGCGTCACTGTCCCCAAACGGATCGCAAAGCCAATGCACAAGCTGATGGGCTCGACGCGCACCGATCTGCCATTCCTTGATGCATTTGTCGATCTTGGCTTTTTCGGGTCGAGGCCGCTTGATCGGTTCTGGGATGTCAGCGACGGGCGAGGTTGTCGGCGGTTTCGGCTCACTCAGTTGCGGGAGCTGGTTCTGATTCCGCCGCCGCGTCTGGTTCGGCTGCGGCAGGCCCATCGCCAGACTCGCTGTCAGCGGAATCACTTGGCTCAAGTAGATTCTCCTCCGACGCTTGGCCTGCTGATTCGCCGCTTGCTTCCGGTTCCGTTGCAACAGGTTCAGCCGGCTCCGGCGCCGAGGCTTCCGCAGAGGAAGCCTCGGGGGCTTCCGGTTCGGCAGCAGGTCGTGTCTGAATTGACTCCTCGCTGGCTGCTTCGCTGACCGTTTGCGGCGGCTCATCGGTCGTCGCATCCACTGAAAAATCGGCAGCCTTATCACCAGCAGAGCTAAAGTCCTCGACTTCGATTTTCGTCTCCGTCCTGGGTTCCGCTTCGCTCAGTTGATCTGGTTCGGCGGGCGGCTCGTGGGCTGTGAAATCGGGTGACACGTATCCTGGCGGGGCGTCGGGCGGCAGTTCGATTTCGAGTGCTGTGGCGAGCTTCTTCGCCAATGGGTAATCCTCGGGATGAACCAGAGTGCCGTCGAGCACTTCTTGGCTTCCGAACACGCGCAGGAAAGGAACTGCTTGTCGGCTTTGAGTCGTACTTTCCCATTGCTCTAAAGCGACCACAGCCTCGCGTGATTCGAACAAAGCTTCGCGTCGAGCAACATCGATCGCCTCGGCAACCTTCGCGCTCATTCCGGGCAGACGTGATAGCCACGAAGCAGGCGCAGAATTGACGTCAACACCTCCGCGTGACGCGCCGCTGACCATGACGTCTTCCAAGGTCCGCGACATCGCTTCGTCGGAAAGCTCGCGTTGGAAAGAGCTCAATCGAAGCTTCAGTGGGTCGACTTTCGCCAGCGCCTGTGCGGGTTGCAGTACCGAAAACGCAAGCCAGGCCGCGGCGCGAAACCGTCGCGGCGTCGAACGCATCTCTTGATCCGCCACGCCGCTGCTGGCGTAGGCGTCCGCACCACTGCGATCGGCAAGCGTCCACCGCACGGAGTTTTCCGGTGACTGGGCGATCAAGTCACCCAACGCGATCATCGATCCGCGCCGGGCCGGGCCGTTGCTGATCACGATCAGATCGACATGGTAGGTGTGAATCAGCTCACCCATCTTCGTGACCGTTCGTGCTCGAAGCGAAGATGACAGCTGACAGGCGAGGTCCTCGCAGTGCAGCAGCCGGCCATCCGACGAAACGATCGCGGTCGCGGCAGTCCGCGGTCCGATCGCGTCGATCGACATGACAACCTTAGCCTCGACGCCCCCACGGTTGATATGCCGACGTAAATGATCAGCCGTGATCGTCACCAATCGAGCCGACGCTCGCTCTTGAAGATCGTCCCACCAAGCGGACTCCGCAGCCTCGCGGATTGCCGCTTCATGCTTGAGCACAATCTCACGCAACCGTTGATCGATCTGACGGTTGATACCGCCGGCGGTCCGTTGCAACTCGGCCACAAGCTTCGTTGCGTCGTACTCGAACGAACACTCCGCAACTTGGCTACGGAGGGCGCGACCGAGCATCACGACTTGGAACGAACTGAGCTTATCCGAGTTGAACCGCTTCCCGGCCAACGGCTTCAATACGCTGACCAACCATCGGCGACGACGTTGCCGCGGAGAAATCTTCTTTTGGTTTTTCGATCCTTTCGAGGCCGACTTGGCAGGTTCAGCGGCAGGCTGCTGGCTGACATCGCCAGTGACCTCACTCGTCGTCACATCGCTTGGTGCCGCACCGCTGGTTGGGGCCGGCTCGTCGGTGCTCGCTGGCTCGCCGGGTGAAGGAGGTGCTTCGGCGGTTTCGGCTGTTGATGTTTCCCCGCTGCCAACTTCGGATTCGCCGCCAGACGTGATCTCGCTAGCAGTTGTTTCCGTTACCGTTGCCTCGGGGGTGATGCTCGCCACATCGCCCGCTGTCGAAGCTGCGCCGATTTCCGGTGCTGTCTCAGTCGCTGCAACCTCAAGCGTTGCGGAATCAGACGCCGTCGGCTCAGGCATTACCGACTCAGATAGTCCAGATCCTGTCGCCTGGGGCTCTGTCGCCTGGGACTCTGTCGCCTGGGACTCTGTCGCCTGGGGCGCTGTCACCGCCGAGGCAGCGACCGTGGACTCGGGCGTTGCAGCTGCGTCGTCGTCGGCTTCTTGTTTACCCTTTTTCGCTCGACCGCTCTTGGGCTGGTCATGGCTGGCAGAAGTATGCGGATCGTTGATGCTGACGATGTGTATCCGCGCGTTTTTGACGAGCCATCTCACGGCGGCGGCAATGATCCGCGGATCCCCCGCCAATCGTTTGGCCAACGCATGATCGAGATCAGCGACGGCAGCCGCAGCGTCGGTGATTCCTTCGACCTTTGCGGCAATTGCTGCGAAATCGTTGCCATCCCCTTTGTGTGGATTCAACACTCGAACAGCCAATCTGGTGGCGTCGCTGATGTTGTCTCCGACTTCGCTCTTGAGTCGACGTCCAAGGCGGGCCAACATGCGAATCGAGTTCGATTTATCGATGGCGTGACCGATCGCCGGATCACGCAACGAGGTCCGCTCCCAGACCCCATGCAACTCGTCGCGCCGACTGGCCACTTGTTGCTCGATTTTCAGAGCGGACGAGAGCGCCCACAAGCTGGACTCGTCAAGGCCGCCCAACTCATCACGTCGATACCGCGCCAAGAATGGCGGCGTGTATCCCTGCTCTAAAAGTGGAAGTGCGAGTCGTAAACTGGAAACTTCGCAACGCCCGCGTTGGGCAATTGCTTCGAAATCGACGCTCATGACGAGTCAGTCTCTTTACTTGGCCGGTCCCATCGTTTTGGGTGCGAGCCACAACGTGGAAATTTGCCCAGTCTCATCCCGTTGGGAATGTTACCCTGTTGAAGCACTGCCGCGAGAGTTTTTTCGGCGGAAATGGGGCCATATGGAAGCCCGCGAACATAGCGCCGCGGCGCCCTCATGTCAAGCTAGCGGTGTAGATATCCAAGTAGCTCCCGCGGCGGCATTTTCGCCGACAGCTCACTTGGCTGTTTCCGTGAACCTTGCCTCACGCACCACCGTGACCTTGATTTCACCCGGATAGGTCAATTGTGTCTCGAAGGCCTTGGCAATGTCACGGCAGATCGTGGCGGCTTGTTCGTCGGTCGTTTTGTCGCTATTGACAATCACCCGCAATTCTCGTCCGGCGCTGATTGCGAATGCTTGCCGGACCCCCTCAAAGCCGTTAGCGATCGATTCGAGCTCTTCCATTCGCTTGACGTATCGTTCCAGCGATTCGCGTCTGGCCCCAGGTCGTGAGGCGCTGCAGGCATCACCGGTTGCCACCAACATCGTGTAGGGGTGTTCGGTGACGATCTCATCGTGATGCCCCAGTGCCGCATGCACAACTTCCGGACACTCGTTATGCCTTCGCAACAGGTCGGCACCGATTTTCGGATGCCCGCCTTCGAGTTCGTGGTCAGCAGCCTTGCCAATGTCGTGCAGCAGGCCGCAACGGCGAGCCAGATCAGCGTCCATCCCAATCATTTCCGCGACCAACCCGGAAATGAAAGCAACTTCGACGCTGTGCCGCAGCACGTTCTGGCTGTAGGAAGTTCGAAAGTGAAGCCGGCCGAGCATGCCAATGATTTTGTCGTGCAATCCGTGTACATTCACCTCGTCAGCCGCCTCGCGACCTTTCTGCATGATGAAATCGTCGATCTTTTTGGTTGTCTCATCAACGATCTCTTCGATCTTGGAAGGATGAATTCGACCGTCTGCGATCAAGGTGTTCAGCGACTGGCGAGCGATCTCGCGTCTGACCGGATCGAAACCGCTGACGATCACGACACCCGGCGTGTCATCAATGATCACGTCAACGCCGGTGGCTTTCTCAAAGGCTCGGATGTTGCGACCTTCGCGGCCGATGATCCGGCCTTTCATGTCGTCGGTCGGCACGTCCACCGTGCTGGTCGTCGATTCGGCGGTGTGCGCCGACGCGTAACGCTGGATCGCTGTCAGCAGGATCTCGCGACCCTGAGCTTGAACCACTTCTTCCAGAGTTTTCTTGTGACGCAGCAGCACGGAACCCCGTTCGTGCTCCAACTCCGTCTCAAGAGCTTCCAATAATTTCCGTCCTGCTTCGTCGCGAGACATGCCACTGGCACGCTCAAGAACTTGAAGCTGATCCTTGAGTGTCTTTTCCAGCGCGGCACGCTGCTCGGCCAGTCCCTTCATCTGCGTCGCCAGCCGCGTTTGACTCATTTCGAGTCCACGCTGCTGCTTGCGAAGTCCTTCCTCTTGTTGATGGAGAACTTCATCGCGACGATCGAGCTTCTGCTCGCGCTGCATCAACGACTTCCGCTCCGCAGCGATTTCTTCTTCGGCAGTCGCTTTGGCTGCGAGCGCAGCCTCCTTTGCGTTCAGCACCAGTTGGCTACGATCGGCTTCGCCTTGTCGACGAGCCACGTCCAAAATCTGATCAGCTTCCTGCTTCAGTTTCGCCTTGAGTTTGGATTCGTTGAGTTTGAATAACCCGAAGGTCAACGCCGATCCCGCAAGCAGCGAGATCAGGCAAGAAAGGATTACGGTGGAAGTCATTGCATGGTCCTCGGAATCGAGGACTCGAAAACCACTCGGCGTCGCAATGCCCGACTGAGTCGTGCAGATTTTCAACGCGAACAAGCGTCCAGCCACGCAGTCGACCGACTCGATCGGCAACCACGTCACTCGCCATCTTGTGAATCCGATCGCGGTCCTCAGACCGCAGAGATTCCGGCGAGGTTGTGCCCTCGATCCAAGCCAATAGCGGACCGACGATGCGGTCGCTGGCGATGTTTAGCAGGATCGAAAAGATAAAGGTCCACATGTTGATGTTCAGTCGTCAAGTTCGGCGATGGCGTCGCGGAAATTCCGCTCGTGCATCGCGTCTGCGATCAAAGACCGGTGATTCTGTTGTCCAGAGGAGATGTTAATCTTGATGGTCGTACGCCGACCCACCGCGCGTGCAGCGGGCGACGCTTCAAGGTTAACAGCTGGCCCTGGCCAGCGAAACAACGTAGCCGGACAATCTCGATGCATCCCTGGATTTGATGACGGAAACCGGAAAAAACGACGACAGTTGGCAACAATTGTTGGCTCGAATCGCCCATGCCTGGCCACCGCCGCGGTGGCGAGACGTCGGCGTCGTGGTTGGCTGTAGCGGCGGAGCCGACAGCGTCGGATTGCTTGTCGCCCTGTGCCAGCTCCGCCAAAGAGCGACGGGCGCCGGCCAAGGCCCGCCGCGGGGATTTCTGATTGCCGCCCACTTCAACCACCGTTTGCGTGACGAAGAATCCGACGGCGATGAAGCGTTTGTCCGGGATTTGGCTAGCCAGCAGGCTGTTCGCTTCGCCGCCTTTCACGCAACAGGGGCCACTCGTGATGAAGCCACCATGCGATCCCAGCGATTGCAGTTTCTGACCGAGACGGCGCACACAACGGGTGCCAGATACATCGCGCTGGGACATTCGGCCGATGACAATGTCGAAACGGTGCTGCACCAACTGATGCGGGGGACTGGGCCAGCGGGCTTGTCCGGGATCGGCAGTCCGCGACCGATTGGCCAGGATCTAGTCTTGGTTCGTCCGTTGCTAAGTATCTCGCGCCGTCGGATTCGCAGCGGTTTGGAATCGATTGGGCAGCCATGGCGAGAGGATTCGTCCAATTTCAATACCGACTATCGTCGCAATTGGATTCGACACCAGCTGATTCCGTTGATCGAGTCGGAGTATCCCGCCGCGGTCGATGCGATCAACCGCGCCGTCGAAGGCCAACGCGGTTGGCGAGCGGTGATCGATCGATTGGCGAAGGAATGGCTTGCCGAACATCGCAAATCAAGCGATCCAGCAACGCTGCTTCGCGATCGGCAAACTGACCAGGCAATTTTGATCGCAGCCGCACAGGCTCTTTGGGCCGAACTCGATTGGCCGCGTCGAGAGATGACGCGGGAGCATTGGCTTCAACTGGCAGCCACAATCCAGGCCGGAGTCCGAGAGCGGTATTCACTGCCAGGGCAGATCGACGTCGTTGCCGATGGCGAAACAGTGTCGCTCGTTTGTCCCAAACGCGGCTTTCCCGAACACTCGCTTGAGACAACCGAGCAACCATAGCTTCCAGCTCCTTTGTGGCTGTGGCTTCCGAAAATCAACGCATTACGAAGTTCTCGAGCCCACAGCGCTGGCTACTTTACGGCATCTGCCCCAAACTGCTGGGAACGGATCGGTTCGCGGTTTGCTATGGGTAGTCTTTTGGCCCCGGATGTGCCAAGTTGGCAGATTCGCGAACGCGTCACCGCCAGAAGGTGGCGTTTTTCATCACGCAACACTCCGAACATACTCCGTGGCAGAAGATCTTTACGCAACGCTGGGCGTCAGTCGTGACGCGTCACAGGACGAAATCAAAAAGGCTCATCGGAAGCTGGCGCTAAAGTACCACCCCGACAAGAACCCCGATGACAATGTCGCCCGTGAAAAATTCAAGCGAATCCAGGAAGCGTACGACGTCCTGAGCGACGAAGAGAAACGGGGGGCCTACGACCGCTACGGTGCCGACTTCGAGAAGATTCGCGGTACCGGCTATCAACCGGGCGGGGGCGGCTTCGATGGCTTGGACTTGGACCAGGTTTTTGGGGGTGGACGAGGTGGCAGTACGCAGTTCGAGGGTTTCTCGGACTTCTTCGAACAACTGATGGGAGGGGGTGGAGCCGCTGGTGCTCGTGGCGGGGCAGCACCCCGTGGCAGAGCCCGTCGACCGGCCGCACCGCAGCGCGGAGCCAACGTTCGGCACGAATTAGAACTCCCGCTACAGACGGCCGTGCTTGGTGGAAAGACAGAGTTCTATCTCAATGGCGAGAAGATCGCGGTCTCGATTCCGCCCGGTGTTGAGACGGGGTCCAAGATCCGGCTTCGTCAGCGCGGACAACCATCGCCCAACGGCGGTCCACAAGGTGACTTGATTCTTTTGATCAAGGTCTCCGAACATCCTCACTTTGTTCGCAAAGGGAAGAACCTTGAACTGGTGTTGCCGGTCACACTTGCTGAGGCGGCGCTGGGCGCGAAAATCGACGTTCCGACTCCCTCGGCGGTGGTCTCCCTTTCGATTCCCGCCGGCAGCAGCAGCGGAAGGCGGCTGCGTCTGAAAGGACAAGGCGTTCAACAGCGAAACGGGCCGTCGGGTGACCTGATTGTCGTGCTGCAGATTCAGTTGCCGAAGTCGCTCGACGAAGAATCGAAAACGCTGATCGAACAGTTTGCCGAAAGAAATCCGATGACAGTCCGCGAAGGGCTGGTCTTCTAGGGTCGATCATGCGTTACTTGTTCCGTAAAGAACAGCGAGTGATTCGTCGCGACGATTTCACGCGGACGCTCCGCAAAGGTACCTGTGCGGCCGACGGAACTTTGGTGCTCTTTGCGCTGTCTGCATCCAAATCATCCATCGGAAAACTTGGTGTCACTATTCCAAAGAAGATGGGTGGTGCGGTGGTGCGAAACCGCTGGAAGCGATTGATCCGCGAATCGTTTCGGACTCAGCAGGACCAAATCCCCATAGGCTACGACTACGTTGTGCGACCTAAAAAAGGTGCGGAGCCGATTTGGAGCGAGATCCAACAGTCGGTACCAAGACTTGCAAGAAAAGCGGCCGCCGGATGTGGGTCGACCGATGGCTAGCCACGACTTCTGTTCACGCCTATCCCTGGTGTGGCTCGATCACGAAAAATGCCCGCGCGATGCATCACGCGGGCATTGTCATTGATGGTGTTTTGCGTCAACTACCGACCAAGAAAGGTTCGCTTCAACCATGCGTTCTTGCGTCGTTCGAGGTCGATCAGGTTGCTGAGCAATCCGCCGCGGCGGCTGCTGCTGCGAACGGTTCGCGAGCTTCGATACATCGGCGTGCCCTGGACGACTGCCGCTGGAGCCGCCATTGGGATAGCTTCCTGAGCCATCGGCTCTTGAGCGTCGGCTGAACTTGCAAAACTGATCATGCCGGCTGCCGCAACGGCAACGATTAACTTCCGCATGGGTGTGGTTCCATTATTCGAATTCGGAATCTTTGAGCCCGGCGTCGCTTTCGCAGCGATCACAAGACCGGGGCTTCGGATTGGAATTCCACACTACGTTGGGCAGATTGCCCCGACAGAGATTACGCCGACGCTAGGAAGCAAAAGGTCATCGCCCGCGACGGCTGTAGCGGTTGTGCCGCAATGGGACGGATTTGCTGCAAGCATCCCCAACCAGATCCGCGTACACAACGAAGCATCCTACGGGAATGACTGTCCCGCATCTTTGTTCGTAGTGACCCGATTCATCGGGTTTTTTCGCGACAACCGCATGAATGCGGTCACTACGAACAAGAACGCGTTGAAAGTTGAAACTGAATAGCCGGGCTCTTGAGCGAAAAGAGACGCCGTACAGCTAAGCAGCGACCTTTGCGCCTTCGGCGTAGTACTGAGCGATCGTTTCAACAACACGATGTTGTTGCGATTCGGTCAAACTCGGGAAGATCGGCAAGTTCAATACCTCTTCGCTCGCACGTTCGGTTTCGACGAGCGCGTCGCGATCGACATCCAGATCGGTGAAGCACTCTTGCAAATGCATCGGGATCGGGTAGTAAATTTCGCTGCCGACACCTCGTTCGGATAGGAACGCGCGGAGTGAATCGCGTCGGCCTCCAGTAACTCGAATCGCATACTGATTCCAAACGTGGAACGCATTGGGGTCTTGCGCGGGCAACACGATTTGATCCGCGCCAACCAACTGGACATCGCTGAGTAGTCGGTTGTATCGTGCAGCGATCGTCGCTCGTGATTCGACGGCGGCAGGCAGGTGCCGAAGTTTGACGCGAAGCACGGCAGCCTGAAACGTGTCCAACCGGCTGTTGATACCGAGCACCTGATGATAGTAGCGCGGCCGCATGCCGTGGCCGGCATACAACCGCAGCCGATCCGCCGTCGCCGCGTTGTTGGACGTCATCATTCCGCCGTCGCCCATGCCTCCAAGGTTCTTGGTGGGGTAAAAACTGAAGCAGCCAATCAAGCCCCAACTGCCCGCCGGGCGAGAATGATAGGCCGCACCGATCGCTTGCGCGGCATCCTCGATGACCGGAATATCGTGGTTGCCAGCGATCTGGCAGATCCGATCAATCTGGGCACACTGTCCAAACAAGTGAACCGGGATGATTGCCTTGGTCCGGGAAGTGATCGCCGAGTTGACGAGCTCGGGATCGACATTGAACGTGTCGGGGCAAATGTCGACGAAGATCGGGGTGGCACCCAATCGCGTGATGCAACTGACCGAGGCGAAGAAGGTGAAACTGGGGACGATGACTTCATCACCGGGGCCGATTCCTAGCGACATCAATGCCAACAGCAACGCATCGCTGCCCGAAGCACATCCAACTGCATTTTCAGCCTGGCTGTAGGCCGCAATCTCTCGTTCGAGTTCCACAACATCGGGCCCAAATAGAAAACGGCCGCTGTCGAGTACACCCGTTAGCGCTTCGATGAACTCGTCGCGAAAACGACGGTTGTCCTGATTGATATCTAAAAGGGGAACGTTTTCCGTGATGTTAGCCATCGCTAGCAACCTTCCTTGGTTGGGCTCGATAGGGAACAGAAATTGATGGATCCAGAAGTAGCTCCGCGGACGATTTCCGGTCAAGGTCAGTCCGTAATCGAATACCCGTGCCCAACGATCAAGTTCAGACGCCTGCTGGCCAACGCCGTCTCCCTCGGGGAGATCGTACCGCTTTTAAGTTTTGCTCTTGCAACGGTTTACGGACATGAATCAGCCTCCCGAAGAGGTCGCCAGTTTACGCGCTGCGAATTCTTCAAAGTAGCCATCACGCTCCGTCGTGATGGCTACTGAAAACTGCACGACCTCCGAAGGGAGGGTGTTGCAACTCATAGCGAGACAACGACTGAACAGCGGTGCGATCTCCTCGCGGGCAGGATTTCCGTTTCCTGCGCCGCATTGTGGATTGTCACTCGCCGACTGGAGCTAGTCTTTGGCTGATGATTTGGCCGCTAGCGTTTTTGACGAAGCTGATTTTGCCTTCGCAGATTTCTCGGCGGAGGCCCGAATTTCGTCCAGCTTCTTTCGCTGTGCCGTCGTCAGCACCCCCTCCATCGCCGACATCTCGGCTTCCTTCAGCTCGGCAAGTTCCTGCTCTAATGCTGCAAGCTTTTCACGATAAGTAGCCTGGATCTGATAGATCTCATCGCGTTGCTCCTGATCGACAATCGACGCAAAGAACCGCGGTAGCCTTCCGGCCAATTTTTTCCCGGTTGTCGTCGATTTGCCCCGCTTCGTTCCGCTTGATGCCTGGGCGGAATCCGACTCCGAACTGCTCGGTTTGGCTGCAGCCGATTTCGAGCTGCTTGACCTCGCAGCGGGCGTTTTGCCGTCTCGCGACGACTCGGAGGGCTTCTCCTGAGCGATCGCCGCAGTGCAAACGCTCGCCAACGCCAAGATCAGAAAACTATGCCCGATACTCCTAAACATGTTGATACCCCTTCAACAATGAGTGTGATCGGCAACCGACCATCGATTGCCGGGACCCGCCTCGAAGAGGCGGAAGGATACAAATGTACATGTGCCTGCTTTGGCCGACAACTATCAATTTCGGCATTTGCGGAAATCCGCAAACCGGCACGGATCAAGCCTGAAAACATTCGCGAGTGGTTTCGCGAGGTCGGACGCACGATGAAAGCGGGTGATCGGCTGGTGCTTTACGTCACGGCACATGGCAATCGCAGCGATGACCGGCGGAATCCATATAACACAACCATTGCAACCTGGAACAATACGTCAATCAAGATGGTCGAGTTTGTTGGCTTGCTGGACCAGTTGCCCAAGGGCGTTGAGGTGGTCGCGATCATGGTGCAATGTCACGCCGGCGGATTCGCTCGTTTCATCTACAACCAAGGCGATCCCGACAAAGGCATTTGCTCACAGCGACGGACGGGGTTCTTTGCCACGGTCCATGATCGCCCGGCCGCCGGATGCACTCCCGAGGTGGATGAAGCGAGCTACGTTGAATACAGCACTTATTTCTGGGCGGCATTGTCAGGTCGCGATCGGAGTGGCCGAGCGATTGAGTTGCCCGACTATGACGGCGACGGCACTGTTTCGTTCGCGGAAGCCCATGCCTATACGATTCTGACTGCCGACACGATTGACCTGCCGGTGACGACTTCCGGCGAGTTTCTGACCGTGGAAAGCAAGTTCGGAGACGACGATTCGGATCTGTTGGTCAACGACGAACCGTACGACGTGATCCTGGGTCTTGCGAATCCGTCACAGAAGGCAATTCTGGAAGGTTTGTCGGAGCAATTGTCATTGAGCGGGGAGGATCGTGTCGTGACCGCCTGGAAAGAGACGCAACCGCAACGTGGCCAGAGTCAGGGTCGCGGACGTTTTCGAGGTCGAAGACCGGAGGATCCAAGCAGCCGAGTGCGGCGAGGCATCGCGGACGATCTCAAGCGACGTTGGCCGGAATTGGCAAACGTGCTGAATCCGGTTGCGGTCGAACTCTTGACCACTCGTAGCGACCAGTTCATTGCAGCAATTGAGGGACATCCCGATTACACACGCTATCGCGAACTGAAGAATGAATCGAAGTCAGCACCCGATCAACAAAAACGAAAAGTGAAGTACGAGCGATTTCTGCGCGCTGCCGACAACGTGATACTCGCAGAGAACCTGAGACGGATGAATGAGCCGGAGAAATTGGCGCAGTACGAGGCGATTGTGGAGGCGGAGTCAAGTTCGTTGAAGGAATAGTGCATCGTTGGTCGGCGTTTGCTCCGCAAACGAACGTTCAAGCGACGACTATCCGGTGATGCGCTGGCAGGCTTCGCGATACTTGGCGGCTGTTTGCTGGATCACCTCAGGAGGTAACGGCGGCGGTTCACTGTGCTTGTCCCAACCGCACGACGACAGCCATTCACGCACGAACTGTTTGTCGAAGGACGCTTGTGCTTGGCCTGGGTGATAGTTGTCTGCGGCCCAAAATCGGGAACTGTCGGGAGTCAGCACTTCGTCGATCAATACCAACTCGTCGCCGACCATCCCAAACTCAAACTTTGTGTCGGCGATGAGAATGCCTCGCTCGACGGCGTACTGGCAAGCGGAACGATAGATTTGCAGGCTGGTCTCACGCAGTTGCAGTGCAAGCGTGTGGCCGATGTCGGCGATCATGCGTCCAATCGATACGTTTTCGTCATGACCTTCTTCGGCTTTGGTGGCGGGCGTAAAGATTGGCTGGGGCAGGCGATCGCACTGGATCAAACCGGCGGGGAGTTTGTTTCCGCAGATCTCTCCGGTGTTCTGGTATTCTCGTAGTCCGCTCCCTTCCAAGTATCCGCGTACGACACATTCGAACGGCACGACATCGGCCTTTTCGGTCAACATCACGCGTCCTTGGAGGGGTCCGATATCAAACTGTGCCGACAATGACGGTGGGATTTCGGTCGAGATCAGGTGATGCCGAACGCCGAGCTTCTCGAACCAAAAATTGCTCATCGACGTCAACAGCCGGCCTTTCTCGGGGATCCCGCAGGGCAAAATGAAATCGAACGCACTGATTCGATCGGTGCTGACGATCAGCAGTGATTCGCCTAGATCGTAGACGTCCCGCACCTTCCCGCTGCGGCGGGGAAGGGGCAATCGAGTCTCCAATAACGCGCCGGCGTCGTCAAATTTGTACAGGTTTGCAGTGCTTGAATCGCTCATCCAACTAATTTGGCAAACCGGCCCTCAGTGGGCAACCGTCCATATGGTCGCGAATGATCGCCTTAGCGAGTAGGATACAGAGGCTTGGTGTGCCCGTAGGACGGTACTCTAATGCCTGATCAGTCCACTCTTCCAACAAGTGTTTTGGCGCGCCTGTATGGGGCAATTTCACTTCGATGTCCCTGACGCGGCACGCGACTTCGTCCAGCGGTCGCTCTGGAACGATGCCTACATTTGCGGCATCGAGGGTGTTCCCTGGCAATCGCGAAACCAGTTCGATGGTTCTCGGCTGACGATCACGCGCGGCATCGAGTCCTCTGGCAAGCTCTACATGGCATGTCCGTTGGAAGGACTGGGATATCGCACTCTCAGTACCTGCAGTCTGCGACCACTCGAACACGAGGCCCACCTGTTGCCGTTGGAGTTGGCTCGCGGCAGTTGTTATCGCGCGCGTATCCAGTCCGATGCTTGGCAGCGAGCCGGTCTGGCGCTGAGCGAGCAATTTGAAGAACTATTGAGTGCGGGGACCGAGCGTTTCTTGGACGCGGCCCAGTGTCGAGCCGATCCGTGCCGTTCGGCCGAATCATCGCTGGAGGCATTGGTGTTATTAGAAGGAGCGATTGCGGACTTGGGCGAGACGTACGCGGTTCAATCAATCGCCTTTCGCAAACAGCAGGAACCGCAGATCGGAACGCTGTTGGCCGGCACCGTGATTCCTCCAGCGCCAACCGGATCCGCCAATAGCGAGGCTTTTTGCGAGGCATTCAATTCGGCTGTGGTTCGCATGAGCTGGGCTGAAATCGAGACGGATTCGGGACGCTTTGACTATGAGCAGGCCGAACAATCCATTCGATTCTGTGCCAGCAAAGGGATGCGTATCATCGGAGGTCCGTTGGTCGACTTCCGCGAACGCTTGTTGCCGCATTGGTTGTATCTCTTGGAGGATGACTTCGATGCATTTCTCAACGCGGTCATTCAGTTCGTTGAAAAGACAGTCGAGAAATTCAGGGGCAGCGTTCAACTCTGGAACTGTGCCACCGGACTCAATACGCCGGGGCCGTTGCGGCTTGATGACGAACAGGTGATGCGACTTGCGGTTGGAATTCTGCAGTCGGTTCGCCGCACCGATCCAAACACACCGGCGATCATGTCATTTGACCAGCCGTTCGGTGAGTACTTGGCGAAAGACCGCGATGGCATTTCACCGCTTCACTTTGCCGATGCACTGATTCGTAGCGGCCTGGGAATGGCAGGCATTGGCTTGGAATTCCGAGTCGGTTATCGTACCGAATCGACGTTGCCGCGGTCGGCGGTGGAGTTCGGTCAAATGATTGATCGTTGGGCAACGCTTGGCATGCCCATGTTGGTTCAATTGTCGGTGCCGGGCGGCACTGGTGTTGACAAGAAGTCGATCGCGCCCAGTGAGATTCTCGAGTACGATTCTCCGTCGACGGATGCCGCCGCCGAGCAGTTGCGGATCGCGGGACCGATGATTCGAACGTTACTGGCCAAGCACATCGTGCATGGCGTTGTCTGGGACGGATGGTCGGATGCCGAGCCGCATGTCATGAGTCACTCGGGGCTGCTCGACGCCGCCGACCAACCGCGTCCGCTACTGGAGTATCTGACACGGGTGAGACGCGAGTTTCTCGTCTAAGAACGTGTTCGTAGTGACCGCATTCATGTGGTCGATCGCAGGCAATGACCCCATCAATCGGGTGACGAGGAACACGACATTATTCACACCGGAGATTCGATCATGATCATTTTACGCTCACGATTCATCACTCCAGTCACTTTTGGGTTCATAGCCTGCTGGCTCGTTCCCTCTTGTGCCAACACGGCCATTGGCCAGGAAACCGCAGTGACGAAGACGATCCGGCCGACCGGTGAAATCGAAACCGTTCACCAAGGGTTCGATTTCACCGAGGGGCCGGCGTGGGACCCGCGTGGCGTGTTGTACTTCAGCGACATTCCGAATGCGACGATTCACCGTTTGGGCGACAATGACAAACTGTCAAAATTCACAGCCGATTCGAAACACACCAATGGGATCATGGTCGCTGCAGATGGCCGCATCCTGGCATGTCAAATGGACGGACAAGTTGTTTCCTACGATGTCGATTCAGCGAAAGCAACCGTACTTGCTGACTCTTTCCAGGGTAAACGATTCAATGCGCCAAATGATTTGGTGATCGACAAAAGTGGTGGCATCTATTTCACCGATCCACTGTTTCGCGCGCCCGAACCGTTGCCTCAGGGAATTCAAGCGGTTTACTACATTAGCGCCGCCGGCGAGGTGTCGCGCGCGACCGATCACATTGCCGCTCCGAACGGAATCGGTTTGTCGCCGGATGGAAAACGGCTGTACGTTGCTCCTAGCCGGCAAGCCGAGATGTTGGTTTACGATGTCGACGGGCCAGGCAAGCTTTCCGGCGGAAGAACGCTGTGTCGGTTGAAGCAACCCGAAGGCAAAGACGACACCGGTGGCGATGGGATGGCGGTCGATGTGGAAGGCAACCTTTACTTCACGACCAATCTGGGCGTGGAGATCTTTTCCAGCGGCGGTCAGCACCGTGGACTCGTGAGGTTTCCCGAGCAACCGGCCAACGTCACTCTGGGTGGCCCCGACGGAAAGACGATGTACGTTACCGCCAGAACGGGACTCTACCGAGTTCGCATGCCGATCGCAGGCTTGAAACCGAACTGAGGGACGCATCACGTATTTCGTGGCTACGCTCGCCAGAGCGTGGAGAACCTCGCTCAGTCGTAGCCGAAGGCACACCTTGGGTGGCCCTGCACCGACCGGCGACGGTGGCTACGGAGAAACCGACTGCCAGTTCGCCGGCACGTCGGGTTGTTGCCACGCGCTCATGCCGCCATCGACCAACAGCGTTTGACCGTGAATGTGCTGGGCGGCGTCGGACAGCAAGAAGACGGCGGCGCCGGCGCACACATCCGGCCCCGGAACCTGCCCGTTGGGCGTGTGCAGTTTCATCCAAGAGTCCAAGCGTGAGTCTTGATTCAAAACGTCAGTCAGCGGCGTTCGCACCAAGCCGGGAGCCATCGCGTTGACACGAATGCTGTGTGGCGCCAGTGTGACGCACAGTGACCGCACCATGGCTGCTACCGCGCCTTTGCTGGTGTCGTAGGCGGTGTGATCGGGTTCGGAAAGGGTGCCGTTGATCGATCCGGTAAACAGGATTCGACCGGCGATGTGGTTCTCGACCCAGCCACGAGCCAACGCTTGCGTGAGGAAATAACCCGCCGTGACATTCAGGTGCATCGTTTTCAGGTATCGATCAAAATCCATCTCGAAGAAAGGTGTATCGATGTAGGTGCCCGCGTTGTTGACCAACAGATCGATTCCGGGCATCACTCGCTCGGCGTCACCGACCAGATCATGGAGGTATTGCGATGGCGGCTGTGCCAAATCGACGGTCAACAATTCCGCTGTGACCCCCAGGCTTCTGCATGATGCAAGAGTTTGCTTGGCCATTTCGTCTTCCCGCAGTCCGACCAACAGCACGTCGGCCCCGGCGCCGGCAACTCCGATCGCGATCGCGGCTCCGACGCCCTGCGTCCCGCCCGTGATCATGGCGCGGTGTCCCGACAGTTCGAACGGGTTCTTTTTGTCCGCCGGCGGCCTCGACATTGGCATGCTGATGGGACTCTGCGACTTGAGATGTGGGGATGCGGTTATTACTCGAGCACTGGTTGCCGGTTACTCGAGCATTGGCCGGGGATCGTTGGCATATTGCTCGGAATCCTCGGCAGCGACGTCGGGATCAAAGTCGCCCGTGTAAAGCACGACACGATAGTTCAATCGCATTTGCTTTCCTTCGGTCAGCACGATTCCGTTGGTTTTGTCGCCGCCGGTAAAGTGATGCACGCCGAACGGGTTGGCAGCGAACAAGCCATAGGTGCGAACGTGCCAGCGACAAGGAAATCCAAAGCTACTGGGGTGGTCGTGGATCGCGATGCCGACCATGTCTCCGTCGATGGGGCCAGAGTAGTTCACCCAAGCCGACTTTTTCCCCCATGCGTCTTTATTTGTGTCACCTTCGGCATTGGTGATCAAGCCGCCCAGATCTGCGTCGACCTTCATGGTTCCGGCCACTCGGACCCCGAACGATCCTTCTTTGGTGTCACCAAAATTGACGTCGCCATCGGTCGCCTTCAGCAGCACGTCCCAATCGATCATCCGCCGGCCATCAACATCGCGAAAGGTCAGCCGCCGGGTGTCCGAGAGCAGGCGTTTTCCCTCGGCATCGAGCCAGTCGTTCTCGGTGATCAAAACAGCGGAGCCATCCGCGTCAATTTCGGTTCTGCCCTTGCGATGGACGATCTTTCCACAATTCTCATCATCCAGCCAAAAATCGATACCGTTGACGTCACCATGGGTCAGCCACATAGAACGGTGATGATCATGGTCGCCGCGTTCAAGCTTGCCTCCAATCTTCACCATCGGGAAGTTTCGTGTCATGCGATGTCCTGCGGGTCCGACCACGGGGTACACGATCGGTTTGCCGGCGCTGTCGAAAATGTAGCCGGCAACCAACTCATCACCTTGAAAGATGTTCCAGCCTGCCGGTTCGGTCGTTTCCTCGATTCTGAACGCGGCCTGGGTCGCGGGCGGTTGAGCGTGAAGCGTTCGGCTGACGCAAAAACCGATGACTCCAGCCAGTGCCAAGGTTGAAGCGGTCGACTGCAAGACGCGGTTTTTTGACATAAATTCGTTCTCAGCTGGAGGTTATTCTTGGCAGAGCGTGTGTACAGCAGCCGATCCAGAGCGTTCAAAAACAGCCACTTGTCAATCTCTCGCCTCAATTTCGGGTGATCGACTATCATAATGTGTGTGTCATGGGCTCGATCCAGCCCCCTCTTCTGATCGATTCGATTTCATCTATTTCAGCCGAGCCGTTTCTTGGAGCGTTGCATGAACCTCAGGCGTTTGCTGCCATCATCCCCAACTCGGTTTTTCTGCAGGTTTGTCGTCGTTTCCTTTTCGATGGCAGTTCTATCGTCCCCCATTGCGTTGGCCCAAAACAAGAAAAAGAAATCGCCCCCAAAGCCGGCGAAGATCAACCTTCCCGCGAGCGTTCGCGAGAAAACGAAGGTGGACATGCAAGTCGTTGCGGTCAACACGGGATCTCGCGAGCAAGTCGCCCGCGCCGCCAACCGTCTGGACGGAGAAGTCGAATCCAGACTGTATTCCAAGAATCAGCAACCCAACGACATCGCCAGCGACGAGGTGTTCTTGCGGAGGATCTATCTGGATGTGGCCGGTCGGATTCCCACGTTGGCAGAGGCGACCGAGTTTCTCGCGTCGGAAGATCCCCGGCGTCGCGAAGACCTCATCGACAGATTGCTGAGCAGTCCCGACTACGTCAGCAATATGTACAACTTCTGGGCCGATACGCTGCGGCTGGTCGAACGCCCACAGCCGAATATCGTTGCAGATCCCTTTCTAGGATACGTCAAGGACTCGATCCGCACCAACAAGAAGTACGACCAATGGGTTTACGAAATGTTGACGGCCGACGGCAAGACCTGGGAAAACCCGGCTGTTGGATTTCAGCTTCGCGACGATGGCATGCCGTTGCCGTACGTCGACAACACGGTGCGAGTTTTCCTGGGCACGCAGATTGGATGTGCCCAGTGTCATGACCACCCGTTTGATCAGTGGACTCAGTACCAGTTTTATCAATTGGCTGCCTTCACCAACGGTACTCGCACACGGATTCAACGGGGATCGCCCGGCTTCGAGAAACAGAATCCGGCAAACGAGCTGATCAACGAGGCACGTAAGAAGAGCGAAAAGGGACGAGTGCCGGGCGAGTTCCAACGCCTCGCGCGAGCCAACACGTACAGCGTCAGCGAAGTCAAAGCGGCGATGCGGTTGCCGCACGACTACGCGTACGACGACGCCAAACCGAAAGACGTCGTGAAACCATCGGTGTTGTGGGGCGAGATTCCGACCAAGGCTGTCAAGAGTTCGCCACGCGAGCAGTTCGCCGCGTGGCTGACCAGTGCCGACAATCCTCAATTCAGCAAGATGATCGCCAACCGCCTGTGGAAGCGTTTTCTCGGAGTCGGCCTGGTCGAGCCGATCGATGATTTCAGTGACGAAAATCCGTGCGTGAACCAGCCGCTGCTTGATTTCCTGAGTGCCGAAGTTGTCCGACAGGACTTTGACTTAAAAGAATTCACGCGCATGATCCTGTACAGCAAGACCTACCAACGCGAGGCCAGCGATTACGAGATCACCAGCGGCGAGTCGTACTATTTCCCCGGGCCAACCGTTCGCCGGATGACGGCCGAACAGGTGTGGGATTCGATCTTGACGCTTGCAGTCCACAATCCTTGGCCGTTCCAGCGGCCGACAGCCGACGAGATGGCCCCGGTCCTGGATATCGATTTTGCCACCGCCACGTACGATTCGGTCAAGACGTCAGTCGGAGCGGTTTGCCGAGACTTTCTTCATGGGGCCTTACAAACGATCGCTGAACAAGCACGCCTACCAGGGCAACATCCTTTGTCGCGCCAGCGAGCTGCCGGCACCGGTACCGGCCGATCACTTCCTGCGTCAGTTTGGTCAAGGCGATCGTGAAACTATCGACGCGTCGCAACAGGACGCGACCGTTCCACAGATCCTGGCAATGTTCAACGGACCGATTACCCACGTGATGTTGGAAGCCGGTTCGGCAATCGTCGACAACGTGGTCGCCATCGACTCGACCAAAGACCGTATCGATGCGATTTTCCTGAGTGTCCTGACACGCAGCCCCAACCGGGATGATCGTCGCATCGCGGCGGGTGAGTTGTCAAAGACGCGCCAAGATGGTGTCGGTTACGGAAACATCATTTGGGCATTGCTCAACACTCGCGAATTCTTGTTCATTCAATAACGAAGTCAACGACCGCATCAGAACCGACTCCTCGCGGAGGAACAAATACCATGGCCAAACCGGAATACAGCACTGAGCATCGTCGCGACTTCATGAAGACGATCGCCAAACAGACGCTCGGTCTCTCGTTCGCCGGATCCGTGGCTTCGCAAGGATTGTTCGGCGAAGCCCAAGCGGCGACATCGCGTGGCAAAGCCAAGCACATTATCTATTTGTTCATGGACGGAGCGATGACCCACTTGGATACGTTTGATCCAAAGGTGGGCGTCGAAGAAGCAGGCGAAACCAAGCCGATTCAAACACGCGTGCCGGGAGTCCAATACGGCGACCGTTTCCCCAAGCTCGCTTACTTGGCCGGCGCGATTGCCGTCGTCCGTTCGCTCAGCACCGAGACCGGCGCGCACGACAAGGGCAAGTACCTGATGCGGACGGCCTACAAGCAGCTCAACAGCATTCAGCATCCGGCGATGGGTGCTTGGATGGTTTCCGAGCAAGGTCGCTTGAACCAGGAACTGCCGGGCAACTACGTGATCGGTGGCGGCAATCGGCATCCCGGTGCCGGTTTTCTCGAGCCGTCACTCTCGCCGGTTCCGATCGCCAACGCGAGTGCCGGGCTGCAGAACACGAAGCTGCCCAAGTACTTGCCGCCGGAATTGTTCACGCGCCGATTGATGTTGGCAAACAAGTTCGACGAAGCTTTCCAAACCAAACGGACCAACGGTCAAGGTCGAGGCCTACAACCAGTTGTACGGAGAGGCCACGCGCCTGATGGGCAGCGAACACTTGAAGGTCTTTGACATCAAGCAGGAATCACAAGCCATTCGCGACGCCTACGGCAACAACCAACTGGGACAGGCCTGTCTGCTGGCGCGACGGTTGGTGCAAAGTGGAGCCCGCTTTGTCGAGATCAACTATGGCGGCTGGGACATGCACCAAGACCTCTACACGCGTTTGGATGAGAAGGCGAATCATGTCGACACGGCCGTCGGCAACCTGTTACGTGACTTGCACAGCAAAGGATTGCTCAAGGATACCTTGATCGTGTTGACGACCGAGTTCGGACGCAAGCCAAAGCTGAACGTCAATGGCGGGCGCGACCATCATCCTGGGGCGTTCTGCAGCTTGTTGGCCGGTGCCGGAATCAAAGGCGGCCAGGCCTACGGAGCGTCGGACAAGCACGGGCATTCGGTCGACAAAGACCATGTTTCGGTTTCCGATTTCAACAGGACGATTGCCGCAGCTGCCGGGCTTCCGCTGGAAGAGGAGAAGTACTCGCCCAGCGGTCGACCATTCAAGATCGGCGGCGATGGCGACCCGGTCGCAGGGCTGCTGGCTTAGCAGATTTCTGCTCCCGCTCGCCGTGAAGATCGTCTTTGTCACCTCGCCCTACGCCGAGTTCGTGCGGTTTTTTGGCCGGGAAAAGGGAGGGGGCACATAACGGTAGACAAACACTTGTGGAAGCGGTGAAGATGCAGCTTTCGGCCTGAGTAGCTAGAATACTCTCCATCGATTGAACCACTTGGTCGAAGTCTTGACCTCAATCGAACCGAGTTTCTGTTAACAGCGTGAAAGAAAGTTGCATGAAATTGTGGCGATTTTGTTGCGGGTTCGTCTTCATGATTTGTGCGGTGCTGACGCTTCAGCTGGCCGCCAATGATGCGAATACCAAGGACGCGAATCTGGTCTTGCCCGTGCCCGCTGCGATCGCAGCCACCGAATCAGAGATGAAACCGTATGCCGAACCGCTTGAGCATACGGAGCTGCAAATCGAAATGGTGCCGATTCCCGGCGGAACCTTCTTGATGGGTAGTCCCGAAAACGAGGAAGACCGCAACGAAGATGAAGGCCCGCAGCGTGAAGTCAAAATTTCGCCCTTTTGGATCGGCAAGTACGAAATCACGTGGGACCAGTACGACACTTGGAGCGAAGAGATGGATCAGCTCCGCCGCAAGATGTTCTCGATCGAGGCGAACGCACGTGACGCTGTCGTTGATGGCATTTCCAAGCCGACCGAACCCTATACCGATATGAGCTTTGGGATGGGCAAGGGTGAGTATCCGGCAATTTGCATGACCCAGCACGCCGCCCGCACATTCTGTAAATGGTTATCGGCCAAGACCGGCCGCTACTACCGACTGCCGACCGAAGCGGAATGGGAATACGCCTGCCGCGCCGGGACGACAACCGCTTACTCCTTCGGCGACGATCCCGGACGAACTGGAGGACCATGCTTGGTTTTTCGACAACAGCGACGACACCTATCAGGAAGTCGGCCAGAAACAACCGAACCCGTGGGGGCTGTTCGACATGCACGGGAACGTCGCCGAATGGGTGCTTGGACCAGTATGACGAGAGCTATTACGGCCAGGAAAACAACGTGGTCGACCCGCTGAATGTTCCCAACACGTTGTATCCGCGAGTCGTCCGCGGCGGCGGCTGGGACGATGATCCCGAGATGCTGCGAAGTGCGGCACGCGAGGGATCGAGCGACGAGTGGAAGAAGCAAGACCCACAGATCCCGCGGAGCATCTGGTATCATACGGATGCGTTGGGAGTTGGTTTCCGGGTCGTTCGTCCTCTGGTCGATCCATCGGATCAAGAGAAAGCCGACAAGTGGGAAAAGACCGCTCCCGAGCAAAAAGACGCCGAAGACTGAGCGCTGCGGAAGGGGGTCAGGAGTCAAAAATGCGAAGCACCCTTCGCGCCGTTCCGGTTTTTGACTCCTGACCCCTTTCCGCTCGTGACCCCAAAGGTAAGTCTGAACGGTGCATTACGCCTCCCCTCCTCACGCCCTACCCGATGCCATGACTGACACAAACAACCAACGATCTCGACGAGAGTTTTTGAAGAACACCGGCCGCGTTGCTGCAGCGACGACTTTGCTTTCGGCCGCAGCCCCGCATGTTCATGCCGCCGAGGACAACGCGATTCGCGTGGCACTGATCGGATGCGGTGGCCGTGGCACGGGTGCCGCACTAAACGCGTTGACGGTCGACAACGGACCAATCAATCTGATCGCGCTCGGCGATGTCTTCGAAAAGAACCTCAACAGTACCTATGCGTCATTGTCCGGCCACAAAGATGTTGGCTCGAAAGTTGATATTCCCGAAGAGAACAAATTCATCGGATTTGATGCCTACAAGCAGGCGATGGACCTGTTGAAGCCGGGTGATGTCGTGATTCTGGCGACGCCACCAGCTTTCCGCTGGGTGCACTTCACCTATGCGATCGAGAAGGGACTGAACGTATTCATGGAAAAGCCGGTGACGGTCGACGGACCGACATCCGTGCGGATGCTGGAGCTGAACAAAAAGGCCATCGACAAGAACTTGAAGGTCGCGGTCGGCCTGATGTGCCGGCACTGCAAAGCTCGGCAAGAGCTGTTTGACCGAATTCAAAACGGCGAGGTGGGCGATCTGACGATGCTCAGAGCCTACCGCATGGCGGGCCCGACCGGTTCGGCGGCGGCGTTGCCAAACGACGGCAGCCTGAGCGAGCTGAAGTACCAGATCAAGAACTTCCATGGGTTTCTCTGGCTCAGTGGCGGTGCGGTCAGCGATTTTCTGATTCACAACATTGACGAATCATGTTGGATGAAGAACGAATGGCCAGTCAGGGCGATTGGCATGGGTGGTCGACATTACCGCGGTGAATGTGTCGATCAGAATTTTGATACCTATGCGATGGAGTACACGTTTGCCGACGGGACGAAATTGTTCGTCGACGGCAGAACGATTCCAGGATGTAAAACAGAATTCGCCAGTTTCGCGCATGGAACGAAGGGCCTGGCCGTGGTTTCGAGCGCCTCGCACACGCCCGCCAAGAGCCGTATCTACGACGGACACAACATGGACAAGGAGCGACTGGTATGGTCGTACCCGCAACCGGAACTCAATCCCTACCAGTTGGAATGGAACGACTTGATCGACGCGATTCGCAATGACAAACCGTACAACGAAGTCGAGCGGGGCGTGATGGCCAGCGCCGTGACGTCGATGGGACGCATGGCGGCTCACACCGGCCAGGAGATCACGTTTGAACAATTCATGGCGCAAGATCACGAATTCGCGCCGGGGATTGACCAGTTGACGATGGATTCGCCGTCACCGTTGCAGGCCAACGCGAACGGCACTTACAGCGTGCCCATGCCGGGCCTGGTGAAGAAACGCGAGTACCTGTAAGCCGCTTGATGCCGCTGATCGAAATCGAGGACGTTTGCAAGTCCTATCAGCTTGAAGAAGTCCGCGTGGATGCTCTGCGCGGTGTGACGTTAACGATCGACCGAGGCGAGTTTGTCGCGTTGGTCGGCGCGTCGGGCAGCGGCAAATCGACGCTGATGAACACGCTGGGTTGCTTAGACCGGCCGACCACTGGTTCGTATCGGTTGGCGGGCGAGGACATCGTGACGATGAACCGTGACCAACGGGCGCGGATTCGCAACGAGCAAATCGGGTTCGTGTTTCAGAGCTTCAATCTGCTCAATCGCACCTCGGCGCTGGAAAACGTCGAGCTGCCCTTGCTGTATCGCAGTGGACTGTCTCGCTCGCGGCGTCGCCGGACGGCCGCGGAGATGCTAGAGCGAGTGGGGCTCGGCGACCGGTTGGGGCATCACCCTGGGCAACTCAGCGGTGGTCAACAGCAACGCGTCGCGGTGGCCCGCGCGTTGGTCAATCAGCCGAGCATTCTGATGGGGGACGAGCCGACCGGGAATCTCGATTCACGCACCAGTGAGGAAATGATTGGTTTGTTCGGCGAGTTAAACCAGCGCGATCGAATCACGGTGATTCTGGTCACTCATGACCCTGACGTGGCCCGCACCGCGAAACGTCAAATCGTGTTGCGAGACGGTTTGGTCGTCTGCGATACCGACGACTTCGAGGAAGCGTTCGCAGCCATGCGACATGGGTGAAGCGAGCTACGGATCATCGCTTACATCCATGCGAGCGATCGCCTCGGCGGCCCAGGGACTATCGGGCGACAGCTCAAGAAACCTAGACCAATGGTGTCGTGCTTCGATGTCGCGACCGACATCTTCCAAGACTCTCGCCAAGCTGTAGTGAACATCCGAGTAGTCGTCATGCAACGATAGGGCGCCGCGGAAGGCGGCAATGGCAAGCTCGGTTTGGCCGATTTCGGCTAACACACAGCCAAGACTCGCACGGGCCTCCACAAACTCGGGGTCGTGCTCGATCGCAGCGTAATAGCGTTCTCGAGCGGCCACGCTATGGCCCATGCGATAAAGCAGCTCGCCGATCTGTAGATCAATTTCCGCACGTGGACCGTCGCGGGCCAGAATCGCGTGGCAGTAGTCGACTGCGGTCTCCAGGTCGCCAACGTCCTCGGCCGCAAATGCGGCTGAGAGCAATTCATCGTTCTCGACAGAAGTCGAATCACGTAGCGGGAACGTCTCGTCCGTCTCGTGCCAAATCGAAAGCACCGATGGGGATTCCGCATTGTCCGCTTCGTCCTCGTCGTCGGGCTCCATGGCGTCGAAATCAAAACGGAGTTGGCCGCCTGGTTCCAACAGTCCTTCACCTTGCCGCAGTAAGACCTGCTTGCCCTCGACCAGAATGGAGAGTTGATCAAGCGGACGCCGGATGTTGGGAAGAACCTCGACCAATTCGACCAGTCGCTGTTCGATCGCCTGAGGACTGGCCCCCGATGCGATCCACTGAGCCAGTCGTCTTGCCGTGGCAACTTCTTGGAAGTCAAAGTAAGGCAGCTTGTGCAGCGTTCGGACTGGCGTGATCAATCCACGTCGGTGCCAGCGGCGGATCACGCGGACCGATACGCCCAACAGATGTGCCAGCATCGCGGGCGTGTAGTAGCGGCGGATCGACTGTTCGATGTCGACCAAGCCCAGGCGGTGCCACAATTCGGTCTCGTGCAGGATTTCAAGCGATCCTTCGGCGGCGGCGGCACGAATCCGCTGGCTTAACAGACCGGCTTCGGCAATCGGAGACTCTTCCGCACCGATCACGACCCAATCGACGGAGTCCGAATCAAGATCGACGACAGACGCTTGATAGGAGCGGAGAACATTGGTTGCTTCGCGCTGGTTCATCCCGCCGAATCGGCCTACCAACGCGATTCTTTTGCCGGTTACGTCATCCTTGATATCGACTTCAAGATTCGATGAACCCTGGTCCATCTCATCTTGGGCGAGCTGGTCGATCGTGTCGGAGGGGCCGGACAATGGTGGCTTTCTCGCTGGGGCCGGGCGGAAGCCCTCATTATCCAGATTGATCGGTTTTCATCGAGCCACCGTCCGAAAGCCGTTAATCCGCCTGGGATTAGAACGTGGTTGCAAAAGGGGGCCGACCCTCTGGGAGTTTGGCTGGCGGCCGCTAAAGTTCTCTCGGAAAAGGTCAGACCCCCCTTTTTCAAACACGTTCTTAGTCGATCGGCTCATTCGAACCTTGTCGGGAATTGCCGAGTCGATCATTCTGACGCTCTGGCTATGAGTGGGTGGGACGGTCGCTGGTTACCCAAGTGATAACTGGAGGAAAGTCCGGGCTCCGCAGGACGGGATGGTCGATAACGTCGACCGGCCGCGAGGTTAGGGAAAGTGCATCAGAGAGTAGACCGCCGAACGGTTCGCGCGAATCGCCTTGGCGAATCGCTGCGGATGCGTGGCAAGGGTGAAACGGTGCGGTAAGAGCGCACCAGCGATCGGGGTGACTCGATCGGCTTGGTAAACCCCATCCGGAGCTAGACCAAACAGAATGGAGTTGCCTGACGCCTCGCGTCAGGCACGCGAGGCGGTCCGTCTCGTGATCACATTCGGGTAGGTCGCAATTGAGGCGGCGAGCAATCGTCGTGCACAGATAAATGATCGTCGTCGAGTTCGCCTGGCGATCTCGGCACAGAACCCGGCTTACAAACCCACTCATAGCCAGTTTTGTTCGTAGTGACCGCATTCATGCGGTTTCCCAGCAAGTATCCGATGAATCGCGTCACTAAGAACTAAAAGTGACGCAGTCCCGCTAAACAGCGTAAGCTACAGATCTACGTCGTGCCGCTTGAGTTTGTGCCGATGGGTCTTTCGCTATTCGCTTGATGGAAAAACTGATGAGATCAAAGGGATCACGAAAAGCTTCTTCGGAATTGACCTGCAGCACCTGCGGGCGTCGCTTCTTGTTAGCTGAATCAACGACGCCGCCATTCTGCAGCGAGCGTTGCAAGTTGATTGACCTGGGCCGATGGCTTGACGAGGAGAATGGTCTGCCTCACGAAGGTGGACCCGAAAAAGGTGAAATCGTCGAAGCAGAAACGGACGACCAATCCGATTACGTTTAGTGAAAAGTCGGTCCGTTCTCGACCACCCGATCGGGATCGTGGCCTACGTTGTTCTCTTCAATTGCGCGAGGTTGATTCGTCATGGGAGTGGTAAAAGAGTTCAAGGAGTTTGCGCTCAAGGGAAATATGATCGACATGGCGGTCGGGATTGTGATCGGCGCTGCGTTTGGGACTGTGATCAAGTCGCTGGTTGCAGATGTGATCACGCCCCCGCTCGGTTTGCTGACAGAGAAAGTTGACTTTAAGAACATGGGACCGGTCCTTCGAGAGAAGGCAGGTGAATCCGAGGAAGTGCGAATCAATATCGGCTCATTCCTCAACGAGCTGATCAGCTTCTTGATTGTGGCGGTGGCAATCTTCATGCTGGTCAAGGTCATCAACCGCGTTCGTGCGCAATTTGAATCGGAAGATGAGCAAGCGGCTCCGACGACCAAGAAATGCGATGCCTGCAAGATGGAAATTCCCATCGACGCCACGCGTTGTGGGCATTGCACTTCCGATGTAAGCGTTGGTTAGCACGTATTTTCCCGGAAAAAACGGCCCAGATCGCCCCAAACGACTCTGGATGAGTCTTTACACCACTCCATCTAGCGGCGAAACTTACGGCAGAAAGCAACCGAAACCTTTCCCTCCGATCCGTGGGAAAGGTTTTCTTTTTGTTCCTGCAGAGTTTGATTCTTATCGAATGTGCAAAGTAAGAGAGGTATTGGTGCCATGATTGATTCGGTACCCATGACCCGAGAGGGCTACAACAAGATCAAAGCCGAGATCGAGCGACTCGAGAACGAAGTGTTGCCGGAGATCACCGAGAAGATCGCCGAGGCACGTGCCGAAGGTGACTTGAAAGAGAATGCCGAATATCACGCTCAGCGCGAAAATCAAGGCATGATGATGGCGAAGATCAATGAACTGAAAAACAAGATCGCGAGAGCGTCGATCGTTGATCAGTCGCAACTACCGAAAGACGAGGTTGTTTTTGGCTGCACCGTGACGGTGGAAGACGTGGCTTACGGTGACGAGGAGCAATTCACTTTGGTGGGAGCCGGCGAAGAGGACTACGATTCCGGGAAGATCCTGGTCACCAGCCCCTTCGGCCAAGGTTTGATTGGAAAGAAGGTGGGCGAGACTGCGGAAGTCGAAGTCCCCGCCGGTAATCTAAAATTCAAAATCCTGAAGATCGAATTCTTGGATTAGCCTGGACGCACCAGTGACCGAAGAGACGGAAACGACCGACTCAGAAAACCAGCGCGATCCCAGCGATGAAGGTCCTGGGTGGATGCCCGCCATTCTCGCTGGCACGCTGTTGATGGGCATCATCGGTTTCGTTGTTTGTGCGTTTTCGACATGGATTCTGTTCCAAAAACGGACCGAGTTTGCGATTCGCACGCTGCGCGGTTCGTATATCGCGGAAATTGAACAAAGTCTCTTGGATCCAGTCACCAAGTCAGCTGTGGTGAAGGAAATCGAGACGCTCGCCGCCGACATGGAAAGTGGCAACTGCGAAGATTGGCAGGCCGCGGGTGTGATGCAGAGGCTGCAGCGACTGCCGGTGTTACAGTGGGGCGAGCTTCAAGCGGTGGATTCGTTCTTGCAGAAATCCGTCGCGGAAGGGCAGGCTGATGGGCAGCTGATCGAGACTGAGCCGCCGGCGCTAGCCGACGGGCGGAGGCAACTTTCGCGATTGCGCCGCGCAGTCGAACTGGGTAAGTCGACGTCGTTCGAATTCGAGGATGTGCTACAGCCGGTTCGAATGTCCGATCCGAGCGGCCACCGCCTGATCCAGCCGCTCACGATCGAACTGGCTCGCGAGGTCGTTCTGCGAGCCCGTCTGGCGGCTGATCAGGCCAAAATTCCCGATCAGGACTTTGACAATGTTCGGCTCGAGTCGATCGTGCGCCGTGAGATCGAGCTTGGTCTCCGCGAAGGCAGCTTTTGATCTGGTCGGACTTTGCAGTTTGGCGTTTTGCCCTACAGTAAGCCAAGTTTGGGATCAACGCACGGTATTGAAAAGGACAGCGAATTGGCGACACGAAAAGTGGTCGTGGTGGGTGCGGGCCCGGGTGGACTTGCGACGGCCATGCAGTTGGCTGAAGCCGGATGCGACGTGACGGTCTTGGAACGGCGGGATCACGTCGGAGGTCGAACCTCCGCGATCGAAGCGGACGGTTTCCGATTTGATTGCGGACCAACCTTTTTTTTGTATCCCCGCGTTCTGTCGGAAATCTTTCGGTCGGTCGGTCGAGACTTGATGGACGAGGTGCCGATGGTCCGTCTTGATCCACAATACCGTTTGACCTTCGGGGCTGGAGGAAAGCTCGATTGTTCACCCGACATGGATACGATGGATGAACAGATCGCCCAGTTGTCGCCCTGTGACGTGGGATCGATCAAACGCTACATGGATGACAATCGAGAGAAGTTGGAAAAATTTCGTCCGATCCTGGAATCGCCATTCAACTCCGCACTGGACCTGCTCAGGCCGTCGGTGCTGGCCGCCGCGAAACATCTTCACCCGTTTCGATCACTCGGAAAAGAACTGCAGCGGTACTTCTCGGATCCACGTTTAGTGATCGCATTTGCGTTCCAGTCGAAGTACTTAGGCATGTCGCCGTTTCAATGCCCAAGTCTTTTCAGCATCCTTTCGTTCTTGGAATACGAGCATGGCGTGTGGCATCCGATCGGCGGTTGCAGCCGTGTCAGCGAGCGGATGGCCGAGATTGCCGAGTCGCTTGGCGTGACCATTCGGCTGGCTGAGCCTGTCACGTCTGTCGAGTTGGAAGGTCGCAAGGTAACGGCGCTGCACACCGCCGAGGGAAAGTATCTTGCCGACGCGGTTGTGGTGAATGCGGATTTCGCTGATTGGATGACCAAGACAATTCCCAATGAATCGCGTCGCCGGTGGAGTGATCAGAAGCTCGCAAAGAAAGACTATTCGTGTAGCACTTTCATGCTGTACCTGGGCATCGAGGGGATCTACGGGGACTTACCGCATCACAACATTCACATCAGCCGCGACTACGATCGGAATCTTCGCGAGATCGAGCAAGACCATGTTTTGAGCGAAGACCCGTCGTTCTATGTTCAGAATCCCAGCGTGACTGACTGTTCGCTGGCGCCTGAGCGACACAGTGCCATCTACGTCTTGGTTCCAGTGACGCATCAACACGAAAACGTTGATTGGTCGCAGGAGTCCGATCGTTTTCGCGACTTGACGCTCGACAAAATGTCAGCCATCGGCATGACCGATATCCGCGACCGAATCCGCGTTGAGCATCGGATCACACCCCATGATTGGCAGCACAAGTATGCCATTTATCGCGGCGCGACATTCAACTTGGCGCACGGATTGGGCCAGATGCTTCACAACCGACCGCGGAATCGGTTCGAGGATCTCGACGGCGTGTACCTGGTCGGCGGTGGCACACACCCAGGTAGCGGCTTGCCGGTGATCTACGAATCGAGCCGCATTTCAAGTCGGCTCGTATTGCAAGACTTGGGATTGAGTACGCGATTCATCGATGATGCGGCAAGCGTCATCGAAGACGACTTTCAGTCCAAAGCGTGTCAGGCAGCGGATTTACTGCCGAAAACTATCAATTGAATTTGGTTGTGCTGGAGCATAGCTCGAACTCGCACCTTGCTTGTAGCTCGGTATCGGCTGGGAACCGATCGTCGACGGCGACTTGGGTTTCATCGCTACGTCGAGATCCGGGGGAGCAGTCTGGTACTTCACCTGTTCGATCCCGGTCTTTGATGCATCGGACTGACCAGCATTCACCGCGGCCGCGATCTTCGCACCTTGCGTGACGTCGGTCGTCGCGAGATTGGTTGGCACCTCACCCGCGACTTGTGCGGGCAACTTCCACATCGCTCCCGTGGCGCCATCCACGACGGCCCCTGGAACGCCGCCCAACAGAATGTTTCCGGCGACCCAAGGATCAATCTTCGCCTTGAGTTCGCTTTGTTGGACAAAATCACCTTGGCCTGCAAACGTGACGTTGTACTTCGCGGGCCGGAATGGAGCCGCTTTGGAATCCAAAGTCACCTGTTGCGGCGTCACGCCCTGATGAATGATTTCGTTCTTGCGATTGCGGACGGCAAAATAGGTTGGTCCGCCGGAATTATCAAAACTAACGGGGTACTGCCGATCACTCAGAATCGTCGCGCAACCAGAAAACATGGGAGCAAAGAAGAAGACCAACAACAGGCAGCGAATTCCACGTTTGCGATTCACGACGACATCCCCAGATCGATTGACTGTTTTCTTGCGAGCTTGCAGATTTCCCCCCCGCGTTTGCAGGAGATATCGGCAAGGCGTGGGGACCCTCGTCGTCGAAAATCGACAGAATCGAGGCATTCGTCATAGTTGGACCGACGCATCGCCAGTCGCGTGAAACTGCAAATCCACCAGCCGGGCACAGCGACTCAAACCAGCAAGGCCAAAGCTGTGGGGCGTAGGATCACGGCATACCCATCGTGGCTTCAGAGTTTTTCGTTGTTGCGATGCCGCATCGCATCACGTTTTGTCTTTTTGTCGAGGTTGTTCCGCAAGGCATCGGTCAAGTCGATGCCGGACTGATTGGCAAGGCAAATGGTAACGAACAAGACATCGGCCAGTTCGTCTGCCAGGTCACCTGGTGGTTCGCCGGTTTTGGAAGATTGTTCGCCGTGAGTCCGCGCAAGGATTCTGGCGACCTCGCCCACTTCCTCGACCAACTGGGCAAGGTTCGTCAGTTCGTTGAAATAGCGAACCCCGATGGTCTGGATCCAGTCGTCAACTTGATCTTGAGCGGCCCGGATCGTCAGTCCCTCGGAGTCGGCTTGGACCTCACTCATTTCGCCAGCAGCAAATAGGTGCCGCTCTTGCCCGCGACGGCGATGTCAGTTTTCAGATCATCATTCAAATCTGCGATGGCGATCTGCAGGCCACACCCAACATGTCCCTCGTCGATGGTGTGACGCGAGAACTTCTTCGTTTTGGCATCCCATCGGTAGTAGTAAAGGCATGGCATTTCCATTCCGCCTGGGTCCCTGCCGTTGTGGCCGAAGTAGCGTTTGCCAGTGATCAGCTCAGCACTGCCGTCGCCGTCCAAGTCAGACCACTCCAAGGTGTGTGGCTGGCTGTAACTTTTGTCGATCTCGTGCTCCGTCCATTGGATTTTTCCAGTATCGTCTTTGCCGTCGTTCTGCCACCAAAACAGTCCGTAGTCGTGGCCGTTACCGAAGATCAAGTCGCCGTCCCCATCCTTGTCCAAATCGACGACGATCATCGGCAGGCTTGAATGCAGATCCCAGTCGGCGTGGAACTTCCAAGGCTGGCCCCAGGCTTCACTTGATGGCTGCTCGTACCATCCTTGGCCGACCAGGACGTCAGTCAAGCCGTCGCCGCTGATGTCGCCAACAGCCAGACCGTGGCCGTTTGCCTTCTCGCCCAAATGGTGCGGTTTCATTTCATAGATCGCGCCGCCGTCGGCAGGTTCTTCTGCGCCCTTCTTCGGTTTGGCGGCGACCGGTTTCTCCACCAACCGCCAAATGACCGTGGGTACATCCTTCTTCCAACTGTTGACGATCCATTCGGGCCGACCGTCGCCGTCGATGTCTGCCATGATCTGGCCTTCATTACACGTGTTACCCGTGTCGACCAGGAGGTGCTGCGGCCACTGCTTTCCGAGACGAAGTGCTTCCTCTCCGGGGTTCTCGTACCAGTGGATTTCCGTCGGCAAGAATGAACCTGCGATCACATCAAGACGATCGTCGCCGTTGACGTCAAACAGATAGTCTCCGTTGCTTTGCACATACCCATTCCAATCCTCGATGTTGCGAAGCGGGCGGGGCGCCCAATCACCACCGCGGTACCAATTGCGTCCCGCGACCAAATCAGTCTGTCCATCACCATCGACATCGCCTGCCGCGATACCCTCGTTGGCATCCAGAGTCAGCAGGCGGACATTGAACGACATTTCATCGTCACCGCCCCAAACGTGGCAAATGAGCGAAAAACATACGAAAAAACATGTGAATTGGCGTCTTAGCATTGTTGGGGTTCTCCTCTGCAGTGGCCCGCCGGACTACGTTAACAGCCAGCAAAAGCGGACCTGTTGATAGCCATTATTGCAAGTCATCCGACCAAAAATTGCCAACTTGACGTAATCGACAAGATTTGTGTCGTCGTTCCGATCCTCGTTCAAATCGAATTGTTTTGCCTTCAAAACCAAAAGCCGTCTTTTGAGGGATCGTGTTTAACGCAATGATTGTAGCCGCCCCGATGGGCGATACCGAGTTGAAGTGTAAAATAACTTTCCCGACCGGCTGCCCCGAGCCGATTGGCCGCACACCTACGCGAGCGATCATTGGAACCTTCCACCTACACCGAGCCGTTGTATCTTGAGGACATGAGTGTCGGCGATCGCTGGCTGAGCGAGTGGCGAGAAATCGTCGCTGGCGATGTGGCGAACTTCGCAGCGTTGACCGGTGACAATGATCCGCTTCACAGCGATGACGGATCGTTTTCGCCATTTGGCCGGCCCGTGGCTCACGGTTTGTTGGGGCTTAGCGTTTTGGCGGGGCTCAGCAGCGAAAAACCGAATGTTTCCACGCTGGCACTGGTCAGCATCGCCGATTGGCAATTCGAGGCCCCCATCTTTTTTGGTGATCGCGTACAGGTCTCGACCGAGATTGAGGAAATTCAGCAACACGGTCGGCGGGCTGGGCGAGTCACTTGGATTCGACAGTTGCTCAATCAGCATGGTCGCGTGGTCCAGCGCGGGCGATTCATTTCTTTGGTGGCAACGCGAGCACGGGCAAGGCGTCTGTCGAATCAAGAAGAAACGCTGCGCCGATCGCTGCCAGCCCGATAAAGTAATTCGGCAAGAAATAGGAATCCGTTGACACCGGCCAACGGCGTCCAAACAATCAACGCGCACCCGCACAGCAGCCAGTAGTCGGGCGCATAATATGCCGGCTCACCATCCAAGAATGCTTGCTCGAGACACGCCAGTCCGAGACAAAGCGAACCGCATGCAGCCAGCCAGTTGAAGAGTAACCAACGGAGCGGCCAGCGGGAAACACGCAACGACCATATCGCGAACACCGCGCCAGCAATTCCGTATAGGACAAAATCTTGCGCCGGTCCAACGGCAAACAGGAATCCACAGGCGGCAGTGAACTCCAACATGCCTTTGAGACTGACCTGATTCATTGCCTTCGGGACTCCTGCGGGGTCTGCGGCCCAAACGCGTATCAAAACCGGGGTCCACATCACCGCTCATCTTAGCGGAGACTTCCTCGGTACATCAGTCTTGGTCCGGGCTTCGTCCAGCGAGCCCGTTTTGCTTGCAACCAGCTTGCGGCTTGGTATGCTGGCGCGATTAGCTTGCCGCAAAACGATTGGTGCTGGCGGCGGATGTCCATCATTGGCGAGTGTCAGAATGAAAAAGCTGCGATTGAGTTGGTCGGGATTTGCGACACTCCTAATCATCGCCGGGCCGGTCGTTGGCGGCGTGGCGGTGGGTCAGGAAGCTGCTCCATGGGAAGCGTGCAATCCAATCATTCCGATCCCGGAACCGCCGCTGGGCATTGGCACGGAAGAAAACCGGCCCGCCAGGCTGACCGATTTCGCCGATCCGCCAACGCCCCAGCGCGTCCGCCTGGGCCGCTGGTTGTTCTTCGACAAACGTCTTTCGGCCGACAACACGATTTCTTGTGCTACGTGTCACAAGCCCGAGAACGGCTTCTCCGAGACCACACCTGTGTCGACCGGAATCGGCGGCCAGAAAGGGGGACGCAAGGCGCCATCATTCACCAACCAGGCCTGGGCCAGTCTCCCACACTTTTTTTGGGATGGCCGGGCCGGCTCTCTGGAAGAGCAGGCGGGCGGGCCGATGATCAATCCCATCGAAATGGGTCACGAGAACCATGAGCTCGTCGTCGCCAAACTGGCCGCGATCAAAGGCTACGCGAAGTATTTCAAGGAGGCATTCGGCACCGAGCAGGTGACAATCGAGCGGATCACCAAGGCAATCGCCGACTACGAACGTACTCGTATGAGCGGCAACTCGGCCTGGGATCGATGGCGGGCTGGTGACAAGGACGCGGTTTCAGATGACGCCAAGAAGGGTCACCTGCTCTTTTTCGGCAATGCCTTCTGCAACAATTGCCACCTGGGTCCGAACTTCACTGACAGCAAATTCCACAATCTGGGCGTCGGCTGGGACCCCGAAACCAAGACCTTTGCCGACCCAGGCCGTTACGCCGTCACGAAGGACGAGGCCGATACCGGCGCTTTCAAGACGCCCTCTCTTCGCGACGTCAGCAAACGTGCTCCGTATATGCACGACGGCTCGATCAAGACACTCCGCGAGACGGTGCAGCTATACAGCAAGGGAGGCGAGCCGAATCCCTATTTGGATCGCAAAATCGATCGCCGATTTGCAGAACGGTTGGACCTATCCGAAGAACAAATCACGCAATTGGTCAAGTTCATGGAGTCCCTTGACGGTGAAGGCTATCAGGACACCGCACCAACCCACTTCCCGCAGTGAGGTTTGCCGCTGATCATTTCCGCGAAGCATTGGAAAGATCACCGTATTCCCATTCCTCCAGCGCCTTCGAAGCAGCAACCGGCCCGGAAACGGTTGCCTGAGAACTATTGAGTGCTTTGTAAACGGGACGAAGAATGCCTCCCCAATCCGTTTGCGACAGTTCGTGCATCACATGACGGGCCCCCGAAATGATCGTGTAGCCAACAGAGCGACTGATCACGGCGCGGAGAACTGGTGTCACAGCAGGCTTGCCGATCGCGATCAATCCCAGTGCTGCATCCCAGCGTGTTCCTTCCTCAGAATCTTCCAATAGCTTGATCAAGGTATCGATCGAGGAAACGTCGGCGATATTCGCCAATGCCTTCGCACATTCCCAGCGAACATGTGGATCGGGTGAGTCAGCCAGATTCGATACTGCTGGAATCACGGACGGACCAATTCCGACCAATGCCTCGCGAGCCTCGATTCGCTCAAGCATTTCTTGACTTGACAATTGTTCGACCAGCTTGTCGATGTTCTTTTCTGCACCTGTGCTTGATTCGTTCATAGCCGACTCCAAACTCGTTGGTTGAATGATCAATGGACTCCGATCCGGGTTCAGTTTGATGCCCAGGATTTTACTTTCGCTGGGCCAGCGGCGTAACAGGCCAACCGCTCACAAATGGACCATAGCGGTGCCCACGCGGAACACTTGAATCTCAGCATAAAGCATGCCAACAAGATCAGTCACCGAATCGGAGATCGTGCCGTGCGTATTGGCCCACTTCGGCGTGCAAGGTCCGGACGCGGATGTCCAGAGTCTGACACTACTTTTTGTCTTCGTTCCCGGCCTGCTGCTTTGTCGACGTTTCTTCTTTGCGGTAATCGCCAACGACACCTTTCAGGGGACAGAGTGAAAATGCCGGGCATTTCTTGCAGCCGACGACGAGCGCGATTGGGCATGTGGTCATTGCACTTCTCCTTGATAGATACCTTGACAGATACTCTGCACCTGGTCGAGCGAGAAGACGCTCGTTAACAGCATTGTCACAGAGTTGCGGCGGGGAAGCAAACAAGTGCTTTGCATCTCGAAACCGCCAACTGAGCAAGGGGGTGATGATGTTGTATAATCGGCTCGTCCCCATCGTGATCACAGAAGCAGTGCGGATGTGAGCAACGATGCAGGCGTTTGGACGGCGTAGGAGTCTGTGCGAACTTAGTGGCTCTATTGATCTAATCGAAGTGCGAGAGAACTCATGGACAAATCAGACCTCTTGGTCGTCGCCATGGCCGAAGAATGCCGACGCATCATCATGAAATGGCAGGACGACGACGCGGACTTGCCAGAACCGATTCGACGCACGCATCTCGAACGGATGTGCGAGAGAATTGAAAAGCACGCGGCGGCCGGAGATTGGCCTGCCACGAGACTGCACCGGTGGATTGGGTTCATTCAGTGTGCGTTGATTGCGAACCGAATCATCGACTTACCGGAGGCAAAGCAAATGTTCGACCGGGCTAAAGTCGCGTATCCGGAAGTCGATGACGACTTGCTTGATCACCTGAATCCGACCAGTTCCTTCGAATTCGATCTTGGTGGACCCGGTTAAGAACACGGGTTCGACGTTGGATTCACGATTGAAGATGGGCCGGGAATAAGGGGTCAGGTCTAAAGGATGTCGATGATGCGCAGAGAATTTGTCTTCGTTGTGTTGGCAGCTTGGCTTTGGATGCCCGATGCCGCCATCGGCGTGGCCGACCAGCCGCAGGGTCCGAATTCTGAAACCAAGAAGCTCGTTCCGCTGGTGCGGGTGGTTGATTTGTCAATCGATGAATCGCAATCCGTGCGATTGCACGATGGCTCACAGGTGACCGTCCGGCTGGTCAGCGTGCGTGAACAACGGGATTCATTGAGCGATGCGGTTCGCCGCGCTGAGGTGAATGTTGAAGTTGATGGGCAGCCCGTGCGACTCGTCGCGGCGACCTACAACCTGCCGAAGAAGGTTGGTGGGATTCAAATCGATTGTTCGATGACTAAGGGCTACAACAGCAATGGTCGTACGTCTTCATGGGGCCTCGAGAAAGATGCTCGGCTGCGACTTTGGCCGGCCGAATCGGCTTGGATTCGACCCTCGACGTTTGCCTATCCGGCCAAGCAACGGTGGTTTGCCACTCACACGCAGATGGCGAACGAACCGACGTATGTCGATGGGGGTGACAACCCGAGTCGCAAGCAGATTTACTACCACAGCGGGCTGGACATCGGCGGCACCGAGGGGCATGTCGAAGTGGTGGCGGCAACGGACGGGTTGGTCGTTTCGGCCGGAGTGGAAGTTTTACCGGAGCACAAAGACAACTCACCGGTCAGCCCGCGATACGACGTCGTTTACATTTCCGATGCTCGCGGCTGGTACTACCGCTACAGCCATTTGAAAGAAATCGACGAGCGAATCAAACCTGGACGCATGGTCTCGATGCATGATCGAATCGGTCTGCTTGGCAAGGAAGGGGGGAGTGGCGGCTGGACCCATCTGCACTTCGAAATCAAATCGCGACAGCCATCGGGCCAATGGGGCACGCAAGCCGGCTACGCCTTTCTCTGGCAGGCCTATTTGCAGCAATACGATCCATCCATCATCGCCGTGGCTCGGCCGCATCACTTCCTGTGGACCGGTGAATCGGCTGAACTGGACGCGACGAAGTCATGGAGCAAATCGGGTGGCAAGCTGACTTACCATTGGCAGCTGCACGATGGATCATCAGCCAGCGGACCGCGGCTGGTACGAAAGTACGACACGGCTGGAACGTACAGCGAAGTGGTCAAAGTCAGCGACGAACTGGGGGAAATTGCCTATGACTTCGCGATCGTCCAAGTCATCGACAGAGAACACCCAGAGCAGCTGCCGCCGACGATTCACCCAACCTACTCGCCCACGTTCGACATTCGTCCGGGCGTCCCGATTCGCTTCACGGTCCGATCGTTCCGCACGACTGCGGGAAAGGAAGTTTGGAATTTTGGCGATGGTAGCCCCGTCGTCGAAGTCGAATCAGACGGAAACAAGGACAAGCTAAGCCCAGATGGATACGCGGTCACGTCGCATCGATTCGATCAGCCGGGTGACTACATCGTTCGGGTGCAACGGACCAATGAGTTTGGGCTGACGGCAACGGGACACCTGCACGTGCGCAGTCGAAGCGGAGTGAGACGTCTTCGCAGGGTGGTTGAAGAGCGACAGCGGGCTATCGCCAGAGCCAATCTCGGAATCCTTCGACGACCAGCTCCTGGTTGCCAAAACTCTTCCACACCAACAGGGAGCAGAGCGCCAGGGCGACCAACAACATGGCAAATCCCCGCCTTGGCATCGGCGACGCCTGCTTGCGAACTTCAGTCCGCAGCGTACCGAGCAGTTTGCTCCAGAATCGCAGCGACGTGTTTGGCTCAAACGATATCACTTGCGAGTAGTCGATTCCCCGCTGGCCATCGATTCGCAATCGCATGCCGATGTTGGGAAGTAAGATCTGTTGCGCACTGGCATCCCCGACTGCTGCCGTATCGACCTGCTTGGCAGCTGCCAGCAACGGCTCGAACAATTCTTCCGGCGTGCGGCCATAGACAACCAGTTTTGGCTGCGACGTCAACGCGATCAGGGAAACGCTGAGGGCATAAAAGCCGCCCAGCGCGATCCATACCAAGGGCCCGAACATCGTCGCCGCTGCGGTTGGAAAAAACAGCTCCGCGGGCCCAATCGCCAGCATCCCGGAGATGGCGATGGCCAAGGCGGCGATGTCACGAGCGCCGGTCGTCACCAGGGCGCGTCCGGAGAGACGAATCACACTGAAAACCACCAGATACCCGATCAACGGCAACAGCGCCAGCAAGATCGTGAACGGTTCAAAAGCTCGTGTGAGGGCATCGATGAATGCGAACATAAAACGGAATCAGCTCATGAGCTCGCGCTCAACAAACTTGGTGTCGTGACGGCCCGCGACGAACTCGGGGTGTCGCAAGACCTTGTCGTGAAAAGAGGCGGTGGTCGCGATGCCTTCGACTTGCAGCTCCGCCAATGCCCGACGCATCGTGGCGATGGCTTGTTCGCGGGTCGGCCGGTGAACAATCAGTTTGCCGATCATCGAGTCATAGTGAGGCGGCACGGTATAGCCAGCATACACGTGCGAATCAAAACGCACGCCAAGCCCCCCCGGCACAAACAAGTGCTCGATCTTACCCGGGTTGGGCTGGAAGTTCTTGTCTGGATTTTCGGCGTTGATACGACATTCGATGGCGTGACCGATGCAGCGGATCTGTTCCTGGCTAAACGACAGTTTTTCGCCGGCCGCGACGCGAATCTGTTCTTTGATCAGGTCGACACCTGTGATCATTTCCGAAACCGGGTGTTCCACCTGAATGCGAGCGTTGACCTCGATGAAAAAGAAATTGTCTTCAGCATCGACAATGAACTCCACCGTCGCTGCGTTACTGTACTCGGCTCCGCGGATCATTCGCACGGCGGCGTCGCAGATCTCTTTGCGTCTTCCCTCCGGCAAATTAGGGCTGGGAGCTTCTTCAATCAATTTCTGGTGTCGACGTTGAACGCTGCAGTCTCGTTCGAACAGGTGACAGACGTTGCCATGATTGTCGGCGATCACCTGCACTTCGATGTGTCGTGGTCGACCAACATAACGCTCCAGATAGACGCCTCCGTTGCCGAATGCGGCTTGAGCTTCGGTGCGTGCTTGTCCGATCGCGGTCAGCAATGATGCTTCGTCTTCGGCGACTCGCATGCCTTTCCCGCCACCCCCCGCGGTGGCCTTGATCAAGACCGGAAAACCGATCTCGCGAGCGATACTGACGGCGGCGGAATCATCTTCGATCAAACCGTCACTGCCCGGCACCACCGGCACCTCATTGATGATTGCCATGGCACGCGCGGTGTTCTTGTCACCCAGTTTTTCCATCGCCTGAGCACTTGGGCCAATGAACTCAAAACCACTCTCGCGACAAACATCGTTGAAGTGCGCATTCTCGGCCAAGAAACCGTAGCCGGGATGAATCGCATCGACGTTCGCGACTTCTGCGGCGGCAATGATCTGGTCGATTTTCAAATAGCTGTCGACGCTCCGCGCGGGCCCAATGCAGTAGGCTTCGTCAGCAAGCTTGACATGCATTGATTCCGCGTCGGCTTCGCTGTAAACAGCGACCGCTTGGACTCCCATCTCACGACAAGCGCGGATAATGCGAAGAGCGATTTCGCCACGATTGGCTATCAGGATTTTTTGAAACACAGAAATCTGTTTGCAAGGAGCGTGGAAACTGTCGGAATCGGCATGGTGGCCGCGTCGGATCGGTCCAAGCGATGCTTAACCATGGGGTTGCACCCGGAACATCGGCTTGCCGAAATCGACAGGCTCTTGGTCGTTGACGAGAATCTCGACAATCTTGCCGCGGCACTCGGCGGGAATCTCGTTGAACACCTTCATGGCTTCGACAATGCAAACGACCGTCTCGTCATGAACTTGATCGCCGACCTTCACAAACGGATCGGAATCCGGATTGGCCCGAGAGTAAAAGGTGCCCACCATCGGCGCCTTGATCGTAATCGTATCCGCGTTCCCGTCGGCCGGCGCCGCGGGGGCCGAAGCAGGCGGTGCGGCGGCCTGCGGAGCGGCGTAGGCCGGAGGCGGCGAATAGGCATAGGCCGCTGCCGCCGAACCGCGGTTCAGCTTGATTTTTTCATCCCCCTGCTGCAGATCGACTTCCGACAGATCATGCTGTTCCATCAGTTCGATGATCTGCCGAATGCGTTCGACGTCGAACACATCCTTTGGCTTTTCGCCCTTGCTCATATTCGACTCGCCGTCAAAAGTTCCAATCGGTGATCTAAACGGGGGGCAGTCAGGCATCGCCAGAGGAACTACCCGGCCTGGAAGAATTCCAAGTTTTACAGCATCAATCGACACTCATCGAGGCCCTTTGGAAGTCGACTGAGAACCTCGTGACCGGCTTCGGTGACCAGCACATCATCCTCGATCCTAATCCCAAAGTCTCCCTCGAAGTAAACCCCCGGTTCAACGGTGATGATCATGCCGCTAGCTAGCGTTTCATCGCTCACGGCAGACATTCGGGGCGATTCGTGAATCTGTAGCCCCGTGCCGTGCCCAAGTCCGTGCTTGAACGCCTCCCCCATCCCAGCCGTTTCCAAGACCCCGCGGGCGACCGCATCAACCTCTTTGGCCGCGACGCCCGGTCGAATCGCATCGATTGCGGCAAGCTGGGCATTGAGAACAGCCTCATAAGCCCGGCGGAAATCGCCCGACACGTTGTCGCGGTGCAGCGTCCGAGTCAAATCGCTGGCATAGCCGTGGTAACAGGCCCCCCAATCGATCAATAACGTTGCGGCATCGCCGATGATGGCGTCACCGGGGTGATAATGGGGCAGCGCGGCAGCCGCACCGGCAGCGACAATGGGCGGAAAGCTGCAGCCCTCGGCCCCCAAAAAACGCATCTTCGCCTCCAACTCATGCGCGATCGCCCGCTCGCTCCATCCCGCGGTCAACATCGGCACCAGGGACTCGAAGGCACGTTCGGCGATTCGAACGGCTTGCCTGGTGACCAAGATTTCGTCTGCGTCCTTGATCATCCGTTGGCTTTCGACCACGCCTGATGTCTCGACCAGTTCCACAGCACCACATTTCTCGACAAGCAATCGGTAGGCGGCCAGCGACATTTGTGCCGATTCAATCCCAACTCGCTGCTGGCCAAGCTCATTCAGGACCGACTCAGTTAATTCGGAAAGCAATTGCCCCGGAGGCCGGATCACGCTCGCCAGCGAGCCGCACTCCGCCGCGATCTGCGTTTCATAGCGACCGTCACTCAGGATCGTCGTGCCGCTCGGTTGAACCAACAAATACGAACTGTCGCCGGTGAATCCAGACAGATAACGAACGTTCGTTTCGTCGGTCACCAGCATCGCATCGACTTCCAGATCGTCCAGCGAATTGGTCAGCGTGCGTAGGCGTGGAGGCAAATTGGTCATGTCGGATTACCCAGGAGATGAAGCGATCAACAGAACTGTGGTTTGTGAAACCATCCCGCGACTTCCCGCAATCCTGCGAGCGGATCGTTCACGGGCCAGTACTCCAACCCCACGTAGCCGTCGTAGTCTGTTTCCCCAATCGCCGCGAAGATGGATGGGTAGTGCAGTTCGCCGATGGTCAATTCGTGACGTCCCGGATTACCGGCGGCATGGAAATGCGCGATCTTGCCGATGTTGGCCGCGATGTTGGCGATCAACTGCCCCTCGCTGATTTGTTGATGGTAAATGTCATAGACAACCTTCACGCCAGGACTGTCGACTTCATCGATGATCTCGAATGCCTCCTTGCTGCGGACCAGGTAATACCCGACGTGATCGACCAACTCGTTTAACGGTTCGATCACCAAAGTGATGCCGTCCTCCTCCAGCATCGGTGCGGCTGCTTTCAAGCCAGCGACGAGGCAATCGTGCTGCTGCTGACGAGGCACTCCGGGGCGGAAGTCGCCGACTTGCGAGATCAGCGTGGGGCAATTCAATCGCTTGGCCGCGACGATCGACTCTTTCAAACCGCTCAAATACTCGTCTCGCCTGGCCGGATCGACCAAGCTGATGAACCTCGTGCAACAGGCCGAGATTTTCAGTCCGAGTTGGTCCCGGGCTGCATCGATCGCATCAAGATCCTTGTCCCACCATCCCCAAAATTCGAAAGCGTTGATCCCCGCCTCCGAAACGACTTTCAAAGCCTCTTGGGGCGACAAATCCCCCAGCACCGCATCAATGCACACCGAAGGTTCCAGCCGACCGGTCATAACTTTCCTTCTCTTTGAATCATGAAGTGGGCGCCGCCGACAGAGAATTGGGCTGCGGTAGCGATTAGAATTGGCGGAAAGGAAACAGCAGTACAGTGCCAGAGAATAGAGCCAGTTTCACCTCGATCACAGAGGTCGCACGGCAGGTTACGGGGGGAGACTGCCCTGAAGAATCTCTGGCCGATGTTTTCCAGCTCGTTTTTCACGGTTCGATTTCACCACAATGTTTCTCACCAAGTGATGCTCCATGTATGCAGATAAATCCCCCCATCGACTTCTCGCGGGATCGCTTTCGGTCGGATTTCTAATTTGCGGTGCCGTCTTTGCCGCAGACGAACCAGCATCGGCAAGCGATGAAAAATCCAAGACAAAGACTGTCAAAATCGGCGGCGTGTTCGAAGCGATCAACTCCGTGGAGATCTCGCCCGACACCGAGCACATTAACTCGCTGGAAATCAAGCGGATCGTGCCCCACGGGACGAAGATCGGCGCAGGTAGGAACGTCGTCTCGTTCGAGACCGAAGAAATCGACAAACAGATCAAAGAGGCTGAGACCGAGTTGCGTTTGGCCAAATTGACGCTGGAGGACGACGAGTACGCGTACAAACAGTTTCTGGAAACACAAAAATTGGACAAGGAAGCGGCCGAACGTGCCCGCAAGCGTGCTCAGCAAGACTATGACAATTTTGTCCAAGTCGATCGGGACCGAGAAATCAAATCGGCCGAGTTCAATCTGAAATCGTCGCAATCGTCGCTCGACAATGCGAAAGAGGAACTGCAGCAGCTTGAGCAGATGTACAAGGAAGATGAGTTGACCGAAGAGTCCGAAGAGATTGTTCTCAAGCGAGCGAAACAAGCGGTTGAGATCGCGGAGTTCCGATTGGAGGGAACTGTGATCCAATCGGATCGTGCTGTCAAACAAGACGTACCTCGCTCGCAAGCTCAACAAGAAGACTCGCTGGCGCGTGCGGAACTGACCTATCAAAAAGCGATCCGCGAACTGGCTTCGGCGCGGCAGCGACGTGATATCGAGATCCAGCAAAAACGCGACAAATTCAAAGATCAACAAGAAAAGGTGGACGAACAGAAGGAGGAACGCAAGCGTGTCGCCTTGGCGTCATCCATGGATGGCATCGTGCTTCATGGAGAACTGACCCGTGGCAAATTGAGTGAAAAACCGAGCGTCTTGGAAGAGGGCACCAAGGCAACAGCCCAGCAAGTTCTGGCAACGGTTGTCAGTCCCGATAAGCTGCAAATTCGGGTGGACGTGGAGGAGAAAGACCTGCACGTGTTTGTGGTTGGGACACAGTGCAAAGTCACGACCAAGGCGTTTCCCGACTTCGAGTCGACCGGTACGGTCAAGTCGATATCCTCGGTCCCTTACGCCGGATCGAAATACGATGGCGTCGTCACCTATCGTCCATCCAAGAAAGATCCTGCGATCATGCCCACCATGACTTGTGAGTTGGCATTCGAGGTGGCCAACGGCGATGATGGGGAAAACGACGACAAGGCTGAAGACGATGCAAAAAAGGGCGAATCAGCAAAGAAAGATGCAAAGGCCAGCGGCGATGATGAATAGCTCCGCGGCGCCACCCTCAGTTCGTAGTGACCCGATTCATCGGGTAATTGCGGGACAACCGCATGAGTGCGGTCGCGACGAACAAGGCAGGCCATGCCGAATTCTGATCACGCCATGGCTGGCGTTCGTCCTGCTGGCGTTCCCTGGGATCGCGTCTGATCGGGCCGCCAGCGGTCAGGAATCAGCGGATTCAGCCGCCGCGCAGAAATCGAACATCCTGGATGATCCGTACGATTTCAGCTCCGCGCCGATCCTTCCAAAGATCGAAGCTGCCAGCGAGGGCCAAATCCATTCAGCGATCGATCGGGGCGTGCGTTTCCTGATTGCGGATCAAAACCCCAACGGATCCTGGGGTTCGGCGACCCGCACCAAAGGGTTGAATATTTACGCACCGGTGCCGGGCGCACATCATGCGTTTCGAGCGGCAACCACTTCGCTTGGCATCATGGCACTGATCGAAGTTGATTCAGACAATCCCGACGCCGCCGCCTCGCTCGATCACGCGGAAGCTTGGTTATTGGAAAATCTTGACGAATTGCGGCGTGCTAACGGCATGGCCATCTACAACGTCTGGGGACACGCTTATTCGATCCAGGCTTTGGTGCGGATGCACGGTCGACACTCCGACGACACGGAAAAGCAAAAACAAATCGTCGAGTTGATTCGCAAACAGTTCGACATGCTCAGTCGCTACGAGTCGGTGGATGGTGGTTGGGGATATTACGATTTTCGATACCAAGCCAACCAACCGACATCGGATTCGATCAGCTTCGTCAATGGCACCGCGTTAGTCGCCATGGCGGAAGCAAAAGCGATCGGTGTCGATCCGCCCGAGCGCGTCGTCAAACGAGCCATCGCAGCGATTCTCCGCCAACAGAAATCGGATTTCAGCTACATGTATGGCGAGTACCTGAAGTACCGGCCGATGCGTGAAATCAATCGTCCCGGCGGCAGCTTGGGCCGCAGTCAATGTTGCAATTGTGCACTGCGGATGTGGGGCGACGAGAAAATCACCGACAACGTAATCAAGAACTGGCTCTATCGCTTGTACGTTCGCAACGGTTGGCTCGACATCGGGCGGAAACGGCCAATTCCGCACGAATCATGGATGCAGGTCGCCGGTTACTTTTACTACTACGGCCATTATTACGCGGCACTTTGTCTTGACGAATTGCCGCCGCGGGAGCGAGCTCCCTATCGGCCGCTGCTGGCCAAATTGATGCTCGATCGACAAGAAAAGGATGGTTCGTGGTGGGACTACCCGCTCTACGATTACCACCAACCTTACGGGACCGCCTTCGCACTGATGACGCTGCAGCGGTGCTTGCCAACGGACTGACCCAATGAAAGTCATGTTCCCGATCACCGCTTTGTTCCTTGCCGTTTTGTGGCAGTCGGCGGCGGCTGCCCAGAATCCTGATACTGTTCCGCCGAGCACTCGGCGGCCCAACATCTTGATCATCACCGCCGACAATCTCGGTTATGGTGACCTTCCCTGTTACAACCCTCGCTCCAAGATTTTGACGCCCAATCTTGATCAGCTTGCATCTGACGGCGTCCGCTTGACTGATTTTTACACAGCCTCTCCAACCTGCACCGTTTCTCGTGCTTGTTTACTGACGGGGCGCGTCGCCGATCGACACGGGCTGAAAAACCAACTGCCCGGGATTGAAGGCAACTATGGTCGCGGGCTTCGTCATGAAGAGGTATTGATTCCACAAGTCTTGAAAAAGGTCGGCTACGCAACCGGCTGCTTCGGCAAATGGAACATCGGATTCGCGGCGGGATCACGCCCAACCGAGCGTGGGTTCGACGAGTTCATTGGGCACGCATCGGGAAACATTGACTATTATCATCATGTCTACAACGGCAAGCATGATTTGTTCAAAGGGACTGAGGCGTATCATGCCGACGGCCAGTACTCGACCGATCTTTTTGCCGATGCGGCTATCGATTTCATTGGTCGAAATTCGAAGATCGAGAGTCCTTGGTTCTGTTACCTGCCGTTCAATTCCCCACACTTTCCTAACAAGAAGAACAAGAAACCGGGCCAACCGACGATCTGGCAGGCTCCCCAGCGAGCGTTGGAGACCTACGGTTTGTCAGCCGATGAAGCGGATCCAAGACTCCGATACGCCGCGGTCATCACTGCGCTCGACGAGGCGATTGGCCGCGTCTTGAGCGGACTCGATCAGACAGGTGAAGCCGACAACACTTTTGTGTTTTTCTTTTCCGACAACGGTGCGTTCAAACTGGGACGCGACGTCGATATAGGTTCCAACGAGCCGCTTCGCGACGGCGGCGTGACCTGTTGGGAAGGGGGCATACGGGTCGCGGCAATCGCCCGCTGGCCTGGGCATATCCCGCCGGCGACTGTTTCAGCACAGCCGCTCTGGTCGCCAGATCTGATGATCGCCTGCGCACGACTGGCGGGAGCAAAGCTGCCCGGCGAGGTCATCTTCGACGGTCGTGATCCGTTGCCGGTGCTGATCGATCACGCGGAGAGTCCCCATCGCTCGCTCTATTTCACGTTTCGCTCGTATGCGGCCCTGCGAATGGGCGACTGGAAGATCGTACGCAGCCAGCCCGACGAGGCTTGGGAACTATTCGATTTGGGACAGGATCTGAGCGAATCCACCGATTTAGCGGCAGCCGATGCGGCGCGTCTGGACGAACTGAGCGGTGAATTCTCTCGCTGGCAGCGCTCGATTTCGCGGTAGTGCTTCGCCAAGCTGAGTCGTGATCACCAAGCAGATGCTTTCAGACTCTTAACTAGTAGCAGAAGAAGGAGGAGGAGGAGGATTGCATTCTTTCCAGTGGCCGGCGGTCAAGCGTCAGCGAGCCCCCGGAATTCGATGGGCTTATTGCTGGGGGCTCGCGGACGCTCGACCACCAGCCACCCGTCACCAAACACTTTGCGACGCGATTCGACCGCGCCGCACAAATCCGCGGATGGTAAGATATCGCTCGTGCAAAACCCCGATGAATTACGTCCGTCAGTGGCGTCTAGCGGTTTCGGGGTTAGCTGCTCACGCGAGATATGATTCTAGAGGACCAACTGAGAACACAACGATGAACGATCACGAATCGCCGCAGAATGACACGACGGAAGAACCGAAGGAAGCTGTCGAAGCGAGCCAGAGTTCTCCCAAGAAAAGTAAGAAGCCGAGCGGAATCCTGCTTGTACCTTATCCCAAGTTCGTCTTCTTGTATCCCACTTTGATCGCCACAACTTTGGCCGCGATCATTTTGACCGTCGGTGGTTACCACTCGGTCAACCCGGAACAAACGGTGCCGGTCGTCGTGACTGGTTTGTTCCTGGTGGTCATGATGGCCAACATGTTTGTGATCGTGTTTGACTTTCCGCGTGCGACTTCACTGACGCTCGTATTCATCGTCACATCCGTCCTGCTCGGGCTATGGATGTTAGTGCTTGGCAAGCCCGACTTCCTGCCATCGATCGAGCACCTGGTAACCGCGGTACGTCCAGCTGCCAATGCCACATTTTTTTCCTGCATTTCCGTGGCAATGATCCTGATGTACGGCGCGATTTTTATTAGCGTGAGGTTCAACTATTGGGAACTTCGCCAAAACGAATTGTTGCATCACCACGGCATGCTGAGTGACCTCAAGCGGTACCCTGCACGAACCTGCGCGTCGACAAAGAAATCAACGATGTCTTCGAGTTCATGTTGCTCGGTGCTGGACGGCTGATTCTTCACCCCACCACGGAGAAACGGGCCATCGTCCTGGACAACATTCTGTTCGTCAGTGACAAAGAGCGCGAGTTGACCAAAATGCTTGGTTCGATCAAGGTCCAGATCGGCGCGGACTCCGGGGAGAACTGAACCCAGGTCGCCGAGTATGCCGTGATGTTCCTGCTCGTAGTGACCGCATTCATGCGGTTGGTCTGAGAGCGTGTTTTGAAACACGTTCTCAGTCAAAATCCCGATGAATCGGGTCACTACGAACCAATCAACCGAAGACTTCGCCGTAGATCTCATCGTTGAATCCAATCAGCACCGTTTTGCCGACCTTCATCGTCGGAGCGCGAAGATTGCCGGTCGGACCGAGCATCAGCGCGACGAGCGTGTCGTCATCCGGACGGTCTTTCCTTAGATCAACACGCGTGACCTTCTTGCCCTTAGCGACCAGCAGCGTGGTCATCCCTTTCAAAAGGGACAGCGCCTCGGTATCACCGTAACGCTCTTTGCGAGCATCGATCTCTTCGCGGGTATCTACGTTGCGGGGCGCAAGAACTCTTGCGCACGAGTGCAGGACGTTCAGCCCTTGCGGTGGTAACTCCAGTCGATCTTCTTCGCCATGATTCGTCCTTTGTGAAAAGAGCAAGACGTTAATTTCGAGCATTCTACGCATCTGTCGAGCGGACGCAATCTTAGCAACGCCGGTGATCGAGCGGTATCGCGACGGAATCGACTTGGTGCATCAGGGAGGGCCCATGACGCCTTTTGAAGTTGCGATGGCACAACACCCTCCCGCTTCGGGAGGGTCGGACGCGGTAGCGGCCGGGGAGGGCCCCCGCCGGGCCGAGGGCTCGACTCTCCCGGAGGGAGATTGTTGATTGCGGATCTCATGTCACTCCGCACTCCACAAGCTCAGACTCTATCTCGATCGCAAAGAACGCAACTGCAAAACGGACGCTCGACCACCAGCCGCCCTCTGCAAAACCGATAGTGCCTCGTCCTTCCGCTTCCAGCTAAATTTCGAAAACCAAATTTGGAAAGCCAAACATATCTCTCGGAACGGGTCAGACCCCTGATTCAAACACGTTGGAAGGTCGCGGGCCGATAAAACGGAACGACATACGGTCCTTCGGGAATCACCGCGACTGCCTGGTCGCCGCTGCGTTTGAGACTTTGCTGAATCACGTCATCGATCGATCGCGTTACCGTAACACCGGTCAATCGATGATCGCTCTGCGGCAATCCGTCGCTAAACAGATAGACGTTGCCGCCCGACATCGGCCCCAATTGCATCTGAGTTTGCCACTCGTCGATGTCCGCGTGGGACTTGTTCAGGATACTGGCCAGAAACGCTTGCGGGCCAGCCTCGACGAGGTGTTTTTGGGCATCCACATATTCCGTTGATCCCATGCCCTCGCTGCACTGTGAAGCGATGATCAAATCGCCCCCCGGCGCCAAAATATCCATTGCCCCAACCATCCCTTTGACCGTTTGGTAATACGTTTTGTCGAGCGGGTAACCGGATGCACTTGTGATCACCGTCTGAAACAGCCGTGGCACCGAGACTTCGCAATAGTCGCGGACAAAGTCGACCGCTTGCTGATGGCTCTGCAGAATTTCTCCGAAGTTGACAAACGATAGATTTCGGTCTTCGTCGATCACGGTGTTCAAGGCATGGACGCCGCCCAGCATCCGCACGATCTCGACTTGTTCTTCATGAAGCGGATTGCCGACAAAGTTGCAGTTTGTGGCGGCCGGATCGGCCATGAAGCGAGCACTATGGAAGGTCGTGATCGTTTCGGCGTGGGCTAAACCGGGAGCAATCACTTTGCGACCGCCCGAATAGCCGGCCATGAAGTGGGGCTCAACCAATCCCGTGGCGATGCGAATGTCAGCTTCCACAAATCGACGATCGAGCCGCACTACCGTCCCACGAGTCGATGTCGTTCCCAGATCAACGTGATCGCCATCATTGCGGGCATAGTGATTGACGACGTTGACGTTTTCGAGCACCCACCGGTCACCGATCAACTCGGCAAGTTCGTTGCCTTCGTTGGGTCGGTGCAGTCCTGTGGCTACAATCACGGTAATCCTGGAGGAAGGCACCCCGCCGCGAATCAGCCGTTCAATCATCGGCCGCAGAAATAGCGAGTTTGGAACCGGCCGAGTGATATCGCAAATCGCAATGCATGCCGTCGATGCGTTGGCGGCGAGCTGGTCGAGAGCAGGGGAGGATGTCGGATGGTCAAGCGCAGCGACGATGGCTGCGGACGGGTGCGACAGCAGAGGCATTGCCGGCTTACGAATTACCGTCACCCCGACACCAGCGGGCAACTCGATTTCGATCTCGCCTCTTCCGTACCGCAGTGGAATCTTCATGCAACTATTCAGGGTCAAACACCGTGGGATATTGAATTCAAGGTAGCAGAGTCAGCGACAGGCTACCTGGCGGTGATCGCTGCGGGGAAGGATTGGGCGTAATCCGGGGTTATCGCGGATGAAGTTGGCCAACGGGGGATTGCAGCAGTTGTGACTTGCCTGGGCATGAATAATACTCTTGAGGTCCGGTTTCGCCTGCCCGTTCTTATTCTGTTGCAATGAGTTTGAAATGAAATATCTGATGTGCCTGGTCGCTGTCTGCCTCACCTCGAATCTGTTTGCTGAGTCTGCGTTAAATCAGCTCACCGACTCGGAGAAACGAAGCGGTTGGCAGCTTCTGTTTGACGGAGAGTCGACCGATGGCTGGCGGAACTATAACAAGGACGGCTTGTCTGCTGGATGGAAAATCGTTGACGGTGCGCTAGTCAGAGCCGAAAAGGGTGCCGGCGATATCATCACTGAAAAAAAGTACAAGGCGTTCGAGTTGTCGCTGGAATACAAGATCAGCAAAGGTGGCAATAGCGGCGTGATGTTCCATGTCCTTGAAGGCGACGGCCCGCCATGGCACACCGGACCTGAGATCCAAGTTCAAGACAACGTCGATGGACACGATCCACAAAAGGCTGGCTGGCTTTATCAACTATTCCGACCGGAAGCACCGAGATGGGCTGTCGACAAGAGCGTCCTTGACACGACGCGTCCGGCTGGCGATTGGAACCAGCTTTACATTCGCATCGCCAAGAATGACAGCGAAGTCTGCATGAACGGTGTGCGGTACTATCGATTTAAGATCGGAGATAAGAAGTGGGACCAGCAGGTCGCGGCCAGTAAATTTGCCAAGCTGGAAGGGTTTGGCAACGCGGGCGAGGGATATATCTGTTTACAGGACCACGGCAACGAAGTCGCCTTTCGAAACATCAAGGTTCGCGAGATCGGCGACGATGGCTCGGTTCCTCAACCGATCGATGGCGAGCTGAAAATGAAAGGCACGCTGGCGTTCCCCAACTTGAAGTGGGACGGCTGGGAAGCCTTTGATGATGCCGGTAAGGCCCGCGGTCTGCGACTGTTGGAATTGACATACCCCAAGGACGGCAGCAACCGATTGTTTGCAGCATCGCAATACGGCGAGATTTGGGCTTTCGAGAATCGATCGGACGTCACGAAATCACATCTGTTGCTTGATTTGCGCGGCAAGGTCTACGATTTCAAGAAGCCGGGCGCGAACGAGCAAGGGTTGCTTGGATTGGCGATCCATCCGAACTTTGAGTCGAACGGATACTTCTACGTCTATTACTCGCATGCGACCGAAAAGAAATCCGTCGTTTCACGGTTTACCATTTCCAAGGACGATCCCAACAAGGCGGATCCTGATTCTGAGTTGATCCTGATGGAAATCGATCAGCCATTCCAAAACCACAACGGTGGCTCGATGGAGTTTGGCCCCGACGGATTTCTGTACATCGGCCTTGGTGACGGTGGCGATCGCAATGATCCGCAGGCGAACGGACAAAACCTCTCGACCTTGCTGGGGTCCATTCTGCGGATTGATGTTGATCACCCGTCAGCGGGAAAGAACTACGGGATTCCCTGCGGACAATCCTTTCGTCAATACAGAAGGTGCGCAGGCCCGAGATCTACGCTTACGGTGTCCGCAATCCGTGGCGGATCGCGTTTGACAAAGAGACAGGCAAGCTGTGGGCCGGCGACGTTGGTCAAGAACTTTGGGAAGAAGTCATCACCGTTGAAAAAGGTGGTAACTATGGTTGGAGTACTCGTGAGGGCAGCCACGCGTTCGGAAATCGGCCGACCGTCGATGGTATCAGCGAACCTATCGAGCCAGTTTGGGAGTACGACCACCAGATCGGCAAATCGATCACTGGCGGGCGCGTCTATCGAAGCTCGCGGTTACCGCAACTGACCGGCAAGTACTTGTATGCCGACTATGTAACTGGACGCATTTGGGCGTTGAGTGTCGATCCCGCCAGCGGCAAGGCGACTCGCAATGAGCAGGTCGTGCCGGAAAGTATCCCGGTGCTTGCTTTTGGCGAAGACGAATCGGGCGAAATTTACTACCTGACCGACAGCGCTCGCGGGGAAAGCATCTATCGCTTTGAATCGCAATAACGGCGCGCAAGCGCAGGCTTTGATGGAAGACTGGGGGGTGGCTGGTGGTCGAGCGACAGCGAGCCCCCAGGCGATGACGGAGGGATTCCGGGGGCTCGCTGACGCTCGACCGCCGGCCACCCTGGCTATAGATCTTTCGATCAGGAACCAGGTGCGGAATTGGAAATGCAGTACAGATGGCTCTTGCTGCGCAGAATCATTTCGTTGTCCACAATTGCTGGGGATGCCATGAAACCGTCCCCGAGCTTGGTTTCGGCGAGCGATTTGAATTCGCTGCCGGGCTCGATGGTCAAGATGTCGCCGTCGATACCGAACAGATAGATCCGGCCGCCGGCAAAGATGGGAGATGCCGCGAACTCGCCACCAGCCCGCTTTTGCCAGAGAATGTTTCCGGTTTTCGGTTCGCGGCAGGAGACCACGCCGTCGTCGCTGTTCATGTAGAACAAATCATCAACGACCAACTGCGACGACTTTTTGGCGACGCCTTTGCGGTCGGACCACTCGATATGTGTTCCCGTGATATCACCTGTTCCGTCGGGACGCACGGCGACCATTGATCCGGAGCCATTGGTGATGAAAACTAGACCGTGACTATAGAGCGGTCGAGCCGATGCGTTCATTCCGTCGTGATAGACTGTCCAAATTGGGTCGCCGGTCGAAGGATCGTAGGCGATCGTGGCCGAAGCGCTCGGATAGACAAGTTGTTTCTTGCCGTCAACTTCGATCACTTGGGCGGTACAGTACGCTTTCATGCGGTCGCCGTTATCGGTGCCGTAATCGATATCGCGATCCCGCTTCCAGATTGTCTCGCCAGTCATCTTGTCGAGCGCGGCGACATATTGAACATCGAATCCGTCGTAGGCGATGAAGATCTTGCCGTCGTACAAGATCGGTGACGAAGCCGGACCGCGATAGTGGTCGCATGGCAGGTCACGGCGTTGCCAAAGAACTTCTGGCGTTGGACGTGTCCAAGCATGCCGTCAGGTAGCTGCCGAAGTGAACGTAGACTCGCCCCTCCTCGATCACGGGAGTGGGAGTCGCATAGCTGTTCATCGGATGACAGAACGCTGGCTCTTTGTTCTCGATCAGCACTTTGTCGTGCACGATTCGGCCACTGGAGCGATCAACACACAGCACCGACATTTTGGTGCCGTCCTCGGTCGCCGTGGTCAGCCAGATCTGGTCGCCCCAAACCACGGGCGAGGACCAGCCTTTGCCGTGAATCGGCGTTTTCCAACGCACAGCGGATTCGTCGACCGCGATCGGCAAATCTGCATCGCCCGCATGCCCGTCACCGGAAGGTCCACGAAACTCGGGCCAGTTGGAACCCGCTGATGCCAAGACCGTCAAAGACAGGAACCAAATCAACATGATCATTGCTCGCATCATTCATCCAATTCATAAACGCGTCGATGTACGCCGCTGTGCGGAAATGCGGCCAAGGCGTCGATGATAGGTCGACGGCGGGGCCACCTCAACTGTCGATTCATCGCCTCGCAAAACCCGGATCGAGCTGCAGTGTGGCGTTTGTAGCCAGGCAAACGCTCGTACCTCGAACACCATGAATTGACGGGTGGCAGCGGCGTCGAATGCCGCCAATCAAGGACAGGCCAGGTACTAGATGAAAGCCCTTCTTTCCAAACCGCTCTCGCGCTCGATCGGGGCACTCCTAGAAGCGGAGTTCGCCTCTAGCCGCCAACCCGTCGAACGTCAGTCGCTCACGAACGGGCAAAAACGAGGTGGCCTGGGCCGTACGAATCACCCCAGCGGCGTTGACGAAATCGCTCCAGGTGTTGAATAGATAGCCGCCGGAGAACCACCAGCGGCGACTCTGGCTATGCCAACCAAGACCCAATTCTACATCTGTCACATTGACGATGCCGTCGTCCTTCCGCGAAGTGTTGGCGACCGTCCCCAAGAAGCTGTCCGACTGCGAGTAGCTACTGTTAAAACGTCCGGCAATGAAACCGGTCGTTGCTTGAGCGTAGATGAAGAAACCATGATTGGTCGAACGCCAGTCGCCACGAGTCCCGAATCGAATCCCACCACCCTCGAAATCAACCTTCGCGTCGACCACTTCGGTGGTTGTCGAGTTGGTGAACTCAGCACGAAAATCTTGGTTCAGTTTGGCATAGCGGGCACCGACGAGAAAATCCCATCGGTACCAGTCTTCCACGAACACACGGCGGTACTCGAGGTCTCCTAGCTGCATCTTCACGGCACTCGTTGCATCGGCCGTCAGCCAATAGTCATCCGCTGCCAGGGTTGATGGGTGCAGCACCAGTGACTGGAGTGCCAGCGGACCCGCCGGATCGACAGAAACCGCGTCGCTCGCACTCAGGTCGATTGATGAGTAGGCCCCCACCCACCGCGAATAGTCATTCCAAACCCACTCGAATCCGAACGCGGAAACCTGGCTGAAAGCCCTGTTCAACCAAGGCGACTGGCCCCATCGGAACGGGTGGTGTTGGAGGCGGAACAACGGCCCCATTTACAGGGACGGCGTAATTCGTCGTCGCCGCGTCGCTGGCACGTAGATACAGAAATTCGCCGAACCACACGAACCGCACTGGAACAGCGGCAGGATAAACCGGCAGCGTTTGCTCGATGACCACCGGGTTTGCCGGGGGCAAGATCGCTCCGGGAACGACGCCGGGCTGGGCCGCATAAGGATCAAAACCCGACTGAGGCGGCCCGTAGACCGGCTGCTGAGCATAAGCCAAGCAGGCGCAGATCCACAGGGAGACCGCAATCGGAGTTCGGAAGGTGGAATGGTTGAATGTCATCCAGTTTCATGCCAAAGCACGCAGCAGAATTCCCTGAAGTAGGGGCTCTTGCGGTCTGCTTTAGCAAAACTTGAAATTTTGCTGCAAGATCTCTTGCCAGGAAACAACCACTTTCAGTCTCCCCGAGCTCGCCAGCAAGGCAAAACCACGCTATTTACCGACTGTTTTCGCAGTCCGTTCTCTTGTGCATTCCCGATATGTCCGCATCGTAGCAAAGCACCCGAACAAGATCACGCGTTTCGCAGTCGAAATCGCGTTCGTCGGTGACCGCATCGTCCACCTCACCGGTGGCCACCTTCGTTTGCTCGTGTCTTGTTTGCAGGGGCACAGGATCGCGAAGGTGTCGCCGCATCGGCCGGATGACGTCTGCTGACCGTCAATCCAGGTGCAAGAAGGCCGACAAATGTGGCCGGACAAGTGGAAGCAGCCGACGGTTTCCGGTACGATTGATCGTTGACCGTCGGATCCAAATCGCCATCAGTTATCAAGGCGAGGATGTCCACCTCTTCCAAACCTTCTCTTCACTGCTGTTGGGAGTGTCATGTCTGGATCCACCTCGCGGTGCAACGCTACTTGTGTTTGTGTTCTGATGAGTCTTGCAGTGGGATCGCGCAACCGCGCGTGGGCAAGGTGCCGATCCCTTTTCGGATGATCCATTTGGCAGGCAATCGAAACCGGTCGTCCGTGGCAAGCCGATCTCCGTTCGTTTTGAGGTCACCGATCCATTGGGTGAACCTGATCTCTGGTGCGCGTGTGTTGGCGATCGGGACGAGGCCCGGTGTGCTGACCGATCGGAATGGAATTGCCGTTTGGCAAACCGGCGAGGACAACTTGAAGGCACTCGCGAAAAAGAAAAATGGAGATTTGCGGTTCGTTGTTTTTCCGCCTCGGGGAGGGGGCGTCCGTGCGAGGGTTGAGAAGACAGTTTCGAGCACAGACGTACTCAGCGGGATCCCGCTCAGATTTCGCATGCTGCCGGGTGTGACACTGCGGGGACGAGTGGTTGGCCGCCAAGATGGAAAGCCGGTCAACGGTGTCACCCTCAGCCTCCGCGTCAAAACGGCGTCGGGCGCGGAAACGTCTTCGGCGACGAGCACCAACGAGCAAGGGGATTGGAGCTTCGTACTTCCGCGCATCGAGTCGCAAGTACAGGTCGTTGCTGTCGGACATGCCGCGGGCTACGACTTTAGCCTGGACACGAGCAAACGTTCAAACAACCAGCATCGGTATTCCAGGCAGGTTGACGTCGGTGATGACGCTGAATCGGTTGATGTGCCGGTTTTTGAGGTGGAACAGATTCCACCACGTCAAGTTATCGTTGTGGACAAGGATGGCGCCCCAGTCGCCGACGCAAATGTGCAGGCGATGTTGCAGAGATGGCTCAATGGCGATTTTCCCATTTGGGAGTCCTTCTCGGGCCTCGAATCGACCGACTGCGGACGGCAGCTGTGTGCTGATCTTCAGCGAAGCGAATTGGCGAGATGCAGTTGTCGATGCGTCGGGTACGGTCGATGGGCAAAAAGTCGTGGGCCGGGCGTCGATTCCTATCGAGCATACAGGACCGATCCGCGTGGTCGTGACGCGCCCGCTGCGAATCGCGGGGAATCTGGTGCGGGCGGGGGAGCCTGCCGCCGGCGTCAAGCTGGTGCTTTACGAGGCAATTCAAAGTGCTTCGGGTGACTGGAAGTCCAATGGATTACGTGGAGAGGTCACCACGGACAGTCAAGGTCGCTACGAATTTGAAGCCATCCCCGGAATCCCGTACTTAGTCGCGACCCATGACCGAAAGCCCGATGGAACTCAAACGCCGCTGCACTGGATTCGACAGCCGTTGACCAATGATGATTACGAAGCGCCAGAAATGGACATCTTGCCAGTAAACGCCGACGGTCAAAAATAGACCGCCGGATGTGACTGGAATGCGAGTCATGTCATCACGCACGAAGTGGCCTCGAAGCCTAACCGTTGTACAACTAGAGCCTGTCAACTCAAAGAAGGCTCGTGGAAGATCAAATGCTCATGCCAGACGATAAACCCTACGAGCCACTTTCAGAGCGACTGAATCAGGACGTGATGCACGATAATTTCGTGCCCAAATTCAGCGGCCTTGCCACGGCCAAACCTTCCCTTCTCGTTCTTACTGGCGTCTGGTTGATTTTTCTTCCATGGCTCTGTTCAGCATTTTTTGTTGCTGCCCAAGCGTTGGGCGATGCGGGTAGCGTGGGTGAGGCCTTCATTGAATTGATTTTTGCCGGGATGAGTGCATTGCTTTGTTGCACGATACTATTTGTTCAGACACGACGTTTTCTGCGTTACCGAGAATCCGACCGATAGCGACCGCGGCAATTGGAATGGAGCGTAGTGCTTTGTCACGACTAAGAATGAGGGTCCAATGTGCTTCGGGAAAAGGGGTCAGGTACCAAAAGTGCGAAGCACCCGCAGGGCCGTTCCGGCTTTTGGTACCTGACCCCTTTTCCCGGCCAACCCCAAAATCAAGCTTTGACAAAGCAGTAGGCTGCAAAAGTGGAATTCACCGACGCTTGCTTTCATGCGCCGATCGGAACATGAGCCAGGCGGAATCTTAGCGTGGCGTCCACTTGTGCATCGAATGTCGTTCTACAGATGGTCGACGAAGAACTGCACCGTGCGTTCAATGATCGCTTCCCGAGATGGGTCGATTTCCGCGTCGACCTTTCGCCAATTGTGACCGGCGTTCTTGATGATCATGATCTCGAGGGGTGCGTGCACTGCATCCGCTCTCTGCTTCATGTAGTAAGCATGCTTCACCGGAATCGTGGTATCTTTGTCACCCTGAATCAGCAGCAGTGGCGGACTGTCTTTGGCCAGGTAATTCACTGGACTCATTTCCCGATAGAAGTCCAGTTTATCGGCGGGATCGGAATCGGGTTTAAGAATTCGAGGACCAAACCGATCGCGGAAATCATCTCGATCATCGTGATTGAACAGGTCGGTCTTTTCAAAGTCACATGGACCATACCACGAGACGCCCGCGACCATTTGATAGCGAACCGCTGCGAGCTCTCTATCACCCGGCAAACTTTCGGGCGAAGACAGCAACAACATTTGCGCCATTTGCCCACCGGCGGAATCACCCATTGCAAAGAACCGCGTGCGATCCAATTCGAGCGAGTCGCTGTTCTTTGCCAGATAGCGAACCGCATCCTTGGCATCGATCACGCAATCGCGAATGGTGACTGTGCCGTTCGGCCGACACAGTCGGTAGTTGACGGAGGCCACGGCAAATCCATGGTCGAGTAGTTTTTGAAAAACGATCGCAAACGAACCGTTCGCAGCGCCTTGCTTACTTCCCGCCGCCCAGCCGCCGCCATGGGTGTAGATGATGACGGGGCACTGAGAACCGAGTTTCGCGGTGGGGTAGTAGAGGTCCAAGAGCAAATCGCCCTCGGGCGTCTGCTTGTAAATGATGTTGAGCTTTCGCTCTCCGCCGGACTCCAGGTAGGCGATGCGCTCCTGTCGCAGCTCGTCGACCGAGATCACCTGGTCATGATTCGCATCGAGCTTCCGATAACGTTTCCACGCCGCAGCGTCTTCCTGCTTGTCGAACGTGCCGCTGCCGTCTTTGTCGATCTGGCGCATGATTCGTGTTGCACGAACGAACGAATCGCGATCACCGTCAGTGACAACGGAATCCGCTTGCTGGGCAAATGCGAATCCGATGAGCATGCTGATGGCGACAGCAACGAGGCAATTGCGAGAGAAGTATCTGGTCATGTGTTGATTCTCGGGACTGTGGTTGTTTGTTGCGACTGCCGACGTCGAGCGGAATAAAGCCTTTCGACCGAGCCCGCGGCAGCAAACCCTTGGCATCGTAAAGCGACAGAAAACGGCCGGGCAGGTCCGCCGCCCACACGTTACCGATGGCGACGTTTGGCAGGCCCGGCAGTGCGGCGGTTACTTTCTTCTACTCATTGATCTCCTGCCCCGAGCTGAAGACAGGCGTCTCGCCGAGAGGGCAGGCGATTCAAAAGTTCAAGTGGGGCAAGCATCTGGCTTGCCGTCGCCAACGGATCTGTTGGCCAACGCAGGCCGGAAGCTTACACCACTTAAACGGCGAGAATCACGTGAATCATGGTTTCGCAGCCTCGAGCCCCCGTGGAACTTTGCCCAACCAATCGGGGACTCCTTGATTACGAAGCATCTCGTACTTTTTGCCGTAGCTGTCCGTGCCCCCGTCCTTGATTGACGTCGGCACGACATTGTCTTTGGGTAGGTAACCGCCAAGCTTCTTTTTGATGCTTGCCCACTTCGGATCGCCCGCCAGGTTGTGGTGCTCGTTCGGGTCGTTGCGGTGGTCGTACAGTTCTTCGCTGCCGTCACGATAGCGGATGTATCGGAAGTTCTGACTTCGCGCAGCGTGGTTGTTGTATTGCCACGTTGTAATTGCGGGGTTGAGTCGTTTCGCTTTGGGATCCTTCAACTGCGCCAGTAGACTGGTTCCTTCAAGGCCTTTGACTTCCGGCAGATTGCAGAGCTCAAGCATCGTCGGGTAGATGTCGATCAGGCTGACCGATCGGCTGCAGACTTCGCCGCCGTTGATCGCACCGGGCAATCGTACCGACAACGGCACGCGAGTCGATTCTTCCCAAAGAGCCATTTTCCGCCAGTGACGTTTCTCGCCGAGATGCTGTCCGTGATCCGACCAGAAGACAACGATCGTGTTGTCGGCATAGGGGCTGTCTTCAAGAGCCCTGAGCACTTTGCCGGCCTGAGCGTCAACGAAGGACACACAGGCCAGATAGGCTCGCGTCATTTCCCGCCAATAGTTGGGACCAATGCTCAGCACGTTGTAATGGTCGCCCCCTTCGATCGTTCCGTAAGCGAAAGCTTTGCCCCACAGCGGAATGTCGTCCATTTCATCGGCCGGAACTTCGGGCACGGAGACCTCATCGAGCGGATAGAGATCGAAGAACTCTTTTGGTGCCGTGTAGGGTACGTGCGGCCGGACGAAACCGACGGCCAGGAAGAACGGTTTGTCATGCTTCTGCTCCAGTCGGTCCACCGCCCAGTCTGCGATCTGCTCGTCCGGCATTCCCTCCGGCGGCATGTCCGCAGCCTCAAGTGCTCCCCAGCACAGCGACTGGCCATCGACGCCTTTTTGAAACTTCTGGTAGATCGCGCCACCGTCTGGTGGGAACGGATGGAAGTGCCCTCCTTTTTCGCCCTGATAACCGTGGCCTCGCGCGGCCAGTGCTGCAGGCCATCTGTACTTCGGCCGTTCTTCATCCCAGTACTCGTAGCTTTTGACGTCGCTGGTTCCTGAGTGAAAGATCTTGCCGGCCGCCAGCGTTTTGTAACCGTTGCGTTTGAAGTGAGTGGGCATCGGGATGGTTTCGCCGAGAGCGCGTTCATAGCTCTTAAGGCTTTTCGATGTATTGGAATACCAGCCCGTCGTCGATGGTCGCAGACCACTCAAGAGTGCGTGCCGCGAGGCGCTGCAGACCGGCGCCGCGCAATGGGCGTTGGTGAACAGAACGCTTTGCGAGATCAAGCGATCCAGGTTGGGTGTTTTCGCCTGAGGATGCCCGCCCAATGCTCCGATCCAATCGTTCAGGTCATCGATCGCCACGAACAGCACGTTGGGTTGCGTGCCCGCCGGTATCAACGAGTCTGGCACTTGCTTGGCGGATTCATTGGACGCCGGTTTGCTCGGCGTTTTCTTGCCTTCGCCTTTCCTGCCATCAGGCCGAGGTTTGTCCGCGTCGACTTCGTCAAGAAAACCGGTCAGCAGCGTGTGAAGCTCATCTGTTTTGTCGCTCATTTGATCGGACAAGTCGTTGACTTCCGAGATGTCGCGTGAGAGGTCGAACAACTCAAGCCTGTTTTTGTCCCACGTCTTCACGAGCTTGTAGTCGCCAAGTCGAATCGCAGAAATCGGTTCTCGATCAGCCGCCTGGTGAAAAACAAGAAACGGCCTGGCACGCTTGACCGTTCCCTGGCCTTCCTCCTGACCGTTACTGTGCAACAGTGGCCGAATGGACCCACCGTCGATGTTGTCAGGCAGTGGATCGGGGTAGCCGGCGAGATCCGCGAAGGTCGGCAAAAGGTCGACTCCGGTGACCGGAACCGTGCAGACAGAATTCGGTTTCACTCCCGGCCCCACCGCGATGAAGGGAACGCGAATCCCGCCTTCGTAAAACGAATGTTTGCCATCGCGCAGCGGCGCGTTGCGATCGATTTCGGATTTCGGAGCTTGGGGAATCGTCGTCCGACCACCGTTGTCTGACATGAAAATCACGTACGTGTTTTCAAGCAGGCCGAGCTCGATCAGCTTGTCCAAAATGCGGCCAATGCCGGCATCCATGTCGGCGGTCATCGCCGCGAACTCCGGCATGGTGTGCTTCTTGCCGGGCGTTGAATTCAGCTGGACTTCTTCGAGCGTTTCGGCGTTGTAGAAGATGTCCAGATGAACGGCGTAGTGTGAAAGCTGCAAATAGAACGGATGGTCGTCGGCCTGATTTCGCGTGATGAAATCCAGAGCCTCTTCCGTAATTGTGTCGATGAGCTTGGGGTCTGACTTCGCCGCCGGACCGCCAGTCCCCTTGCTGCCTCCGTTGCCATTTCCAGTGTAGCCATCGGAAACATCGTAGCCTTGTTCTTCTGGGGAAATCTCGTCATATCGGTGATCCCACTTGCCGAAGTGAGCCGTTACATAATCGCTGCATGCCGCCTTTAGCATCCGCGGAATGTTGAGTTGCTTTCGATAAGTATCCGTCCAACCTTCACGATCCGCGTTGTACTCGTGTCGGGCGGGCACTTGGCCGGTTTGAATCGCCCGCCGCGTTGGACAGCAGGATGCCGCGGGCGAGTACCCTTGAGTAAACCGCATGCCCAGCTTCGCAAGACGTTCGATATGGGGCGTTCGAAAATAGTCACTCCGAGTGCGGGGATCATCGGGAATGATCTGCTGCGACGATCCGACCCAACTCTGGTCATCGCTGAGAATGACGACAAAGTTCGGCCGGTCAGCCGCTTGAGCGACCGTGGACAACGCAAGCATGATCGCGACCAAAAGCACACTGAATCCTCGTGGCGATTTGGAATTTGTAGATGTCATTGGATTTCTCATTGGTGTTGGTCGTCTTCTACCTTTGATTTGGTTACCAGATAATTCCAGCCGCTTCTTTCAGGATATCTGGCTAACTCGCCATACTGCTTGGCGGTTCCATTCATCCAGACCGTCGGGAACCGGCTTCGCCCTCTTCTTCCAGCCGTTCGGGCCTTCCACCACGAGTCGCCCCCCGGGAACAAGCACGCGCATCAACTCCACCTCCGGCACCTGGCACGACTCTTTGCACAACACCAGATTGACCAAGTCGTCGACATAGGGCAGATCCCGTCCGTTGTAGCCGTCGCAGGAAACCTTGCCGTAAACACCGGCCTGTCGGATCGCCTGCCGCGCGGTCTCGAGGCGGGCATCATCACTCAACAGCGCATGAACGATAAATGGGCCGTCGGTCGACAGATCTGCGATGAATTTTCCGTCGTCGAAATCAAGTGCCACCACGATGCCCCCGCTGAACTTGAATTGTTCAATCAACTTGGATTCCGCACGCAGCATATCCGGCAACAAACCGATGATTGCCATGGCCCCGGCGAATATCGCGATAAGGGAATTGTGATGCTTTGCTTGTTTCATGACTATTTGACTCCTTCGAGGTCGACCCTCCTGGTGCCGCTGAAGACTTTGTCCGCATCGGTGACGATTGAATTGGGGTGATGCTGTTGCTCATCCGTGACAATCTCAAATGACCATGCATAAACGCTGCTGCCAGGATCGCTCGGCGGCGTAAGTCGCAGACCCTGCGGAGTCATCTTCCAACTTACTGACGAGTCGGATCCCAGCAGGCGAACCGACTTCACTTGATCCGCTTTCCAGCCCGAAGTGCCCATGATGGTGAAAGGAGCGGTCGGTTCGGCGAGCTTGATCGCGTACAGGTTCTTGCCCTTGCTTGTAAAAGCCAGGTGCTCGTCCTTCTGTTCACTCTCTTTCCAGTAGCGGGTTCCGTAGATGGCATCGCCATTGATTTTCAACCAGTCTCCCATCGCGTGAAGACGCTCGACCTGTTCCGGGACGAGTGTGCCGTCGGCCTTCGGTCCAATGTTGATCAGGAAGTTGCCGTTGCGGCTGATCACTTCGATCATCTCATGGATGACACCCTCAACGGTCTTATATTGGTCGCCCTCCAAATAGCCAAACGACGTGCCAAAGGTCGTGCAACTCTGCCACTTCGGGCCGATCACTTTGAGTTTCAGGTTGTCCTTTTCAAGACAACCCACACCGTCGGGCCAATTGCGGTTGGCGCCCTTGTTGTTGACGTAGACTTCTTGGCCACGAGCGGCACCGTCATTCATGAAGTCGGTGATCATGCCACGTAAGCTGTCGTAAAAATATTGAACTTCGGGCTTGAAGTCGGGAGGAGTCTTCTTCGAATCATTCCCGTCACGCGTGAAGATCGGCACATCGTCGATCCATAGAAAGTCGGGCTCGTACTTCGTTTGAATCTCTTTCCAGCGAGCGACATAGTCATCCACAAACGCTTTGTCGAAGGTGAAGGGGCCGTAGAGGGTTTCCGCCTCCGGCATTCGCTTGATTTCTTCCGCAATGTCGGGGCGCGGCTTGCTGTGGACCAGGTATTTCTCCGTCGCAAAGAAACCGGTGTGGCGTTCGCGGTGATAGGATGGCGCAAACTTCAGGCCTCGCTTACGCACCGCCGCTGCCAGGTCACCGACCAGATCGCGCCGAGGCCCTTGATCCACCGCGTTCCAAGGCGTGAGATCGGAATCCCAGTTGGCCCAGCCGTCGTGATGCTCAGCCGTCAGTACCACATACTTGGCACCAACGTCCGCGAACAACTGTGCCCATTCGTCCGGGCTCCAGTTGGCGGCGGTGAATTCGGGGATGATATCCTTGTATCCAAATTCGGGCGGCGTCGCTCCCCATCGTTTTTGCATGTAAGGATAGTAGTGCGATGCATCATCATAAAGCAACTTTGGCACATGTTCAGCGTAGCCTCGAGCACCTTTCTTGTAGCCGATCGCGCTGTAAGGCCCCCAGTGGATGAAGATCCCAATCTTGCCGTCATCAAACCAAGCCGGAACCGGCATGGACTGCAATGATTCCCAGCTGCCGTCATAGCGTTTGTGCATCTTCACGTCTTCCGCGAACGCTGGCCCTGTGAACAAGGCGGCACAAATCATGACCGCCAACGCAGTCATCCTAAAAGTTTGCGTTGTGAATTTGTGCTGTCTCATGGTCTGTGCCTTCAGTGGTGTCTCATCCATCTGTTTCTAAAATCGTTCATCCAATTCGCTATTTTGAAACGAAACAGTGTTTGAGTTGATTCTGCATCATGTTGCCAACCTTATCGTTTCCCAACGTCGGATTCTGCTGCGACAAGATCAAATCGCTCCAAAAAGGGAAGAAATCCTTGGCGTTTTCCAATATGCACGCCCCACTGGATCTGCTCGCCGGTGCCGCTGTCCGTGAAGGCTTCCGGACGATAGGCTCCCGCCGCCGTCGGCACTTGGACAACATCATGGGTTTTGGAGAAATTCAGCCCGTCCTCCGCATAAAGAATCGATCGCGTAATATTCTTTGGTCCGGTGGTTCCAATCATCGCGGCGACCCCGCGACCTTTCGGCCAAACAGTCACTTCATGGTTGCCGGGAACGACCGGGTTGTTCTTATACTTCACATAGGGGCCGTCAGGCTTATCCGCGATGGCGACGCCCATTTTTGTTTGCCCAGGACTTTTCCCCAACTGGCGGCCTTTGTAGTAAAACCAATACTTCCCGTCGCGAACGATCAGGCAAGCGTCATCGATCAAGTGACTGTCAAACTCTTCGGGGTCTTCGCTGTTCGTTCAGCGCTGGGTTGGAAGCAAGACGCTCCCAAGGACCCGCAGGTGCATCCGATACCGCGATGCCAATCTTCGAATCAGGATTGAAGCCCTTGCCGAATTCCTTTGATGTCCCGGTGTAGAAGAGCCAGTAGCGACCCTCGGCGACGAGAATGTTGGGCGTGAAGACGCTGGCGCCTTCCCAGGTGCCCGCTTCGCCTTTGGCGAGCGCCAGGCCTTTTTCCGTCCATTGGTGGCCGTCAGGCGAAGTCGCATACCATACGGTTGCGTCGTATCCCGGCGAGATCTTTCCCTTCGAATACCAAACATAGTATAAGTCGCCGACCTTGATGATGTCGCTTGGATCACGACGCATCACGCCCTTTTCTGGACCGATGCCGCTTGCGGAGGAATACACAGCCTTCATTGAGCCGATGGGCTTCTCCTGGGCGTACGCTCCGGGAGTGATGGCGATCGCGAATACGACTCCGAGAACGATTGATGTGCTCTTCATGTTTATCCCTCGAAGCGAACTTCGAAGCGCTGGTTCGAAGTCGTCTTGCAAGAACGTCCCCGCTCTTGCGCTGGCTCGACCGGTGAGCAACATCACTGCCGACAGCCCCGTCGCTTTAATAAGACCTCGACGCCCGGCCGAAGTCGGCGAACAGTCGCTCGCCCCCCACAGCATGAGTGTTCGACGGCAATTGTGTTGAGTGTGACTTTCTTGTTCATTTGTCCAGAGAATGCTGGTCGCGTAAAAGATGGAGTGATACTTTCGGCCTTTCTGTGTCCATTTGAGTGCGGTGGAGATTCTCAATCTGACGACGAATCAATCAGGATGCAATCAAGGCCAAAATAGGTGCCGCTGCTCTTCGAGTTCTTGCCGACGACTTCCGCGCGAAGGGAAAACTCGCCCTTCACCGGCTCGAACACTCCCAGTTCGATCGGTCCCGACGCAGTGGGTTTGTCTGCGTAAAGGTCGATTTCCGCGCCGGCGGGCTGTCCGTTGACCTTGAAACGGAGAATGCCGTAGTCATAGCTTCGCGTGGCATGCAGAATCAATTTCGCGCGCGTCTGGTCCTTGGCGGGGAAACGAAGCTCCACGAAGTCGCCAACGGCTGCCTGCCTCACAATCAGATGGCTGGCAGCACTCCAGTTTCCAGGATATGGCCGCAATGACTGCGGGCGAGCTGTGATTCCGTCGGACTTGGCAACGACTTTCATCGACTCGCACTCGATCGCACCATCAAATCGACTCGCCCCGGATCGAGCGGTGGCTGCCGCTTTGGGCGGTGTCGGAAGAACCATGGCGCCTTGGGGGTCTGGAGTCCGGTTGGACATCGTGTCGGCAAAACCGTACCAATACATGCCCACGCCATACGCCATGTCGCAATCCGTCCAAGACCACACCTCCATGTCAAGCTGCAAGGAACTGCCGAAGGGCATGGTGTCGAGTGAACGGGTCCGGGTTTCCGTACTGTAACCGAAAGTATTCGCTTCGCTGGTCGTTTTTCGATTCAGTTTGTCATACACGTGGCTGCGCGGCTGCGCATGAAAGGGATGCTCATAGAAATCCGTGCTGATTCCTCCCCAGGAATACGCGTAGTAGTCCTCCGTACCGGTGCCGAAAATCGAAGGGAAGTCTTCGCCGTCGACATAGATTTTTTCGTCGCCTTCACCCCACCACCGGTCGACGGGATTCATCACGGTCAGCGTGTCGCCCACATAGACGCCGCGTCCTTTGAGCGTGACGTAGTTCCAGTCCGAGTAGGGACGAGTCGGGACGGGATACTGCCCGCGCCAAGCGGCGTTGAAATACATCGACTGTTCATCCCACCTCCAATCTCCGACCACGGCATCAAGCTGGACATCCACTGGCTGATCGCCCAGGTTGACAATCGAGATTTTGCCGGACTCCCGATAGGGCATGGTCCAGCGGCAGGACATCGTTCCATCCTCAGCCACCGTTCGATACCAACCCTGAAAAGGATGCAGGCCGATACCCGTGCCGAAAAAGTCGCCGAGCGGACACCAGACCGTTTGGTTTCCGTCGAACGTCATCTTGAGCACGACCGAACGAGTGATCGATGGATCTTCGTAGCTGCCCAGTTTGATCGACAATGCACGGACGGCCGCAGTGCCCGCAGGTAAATCGATCGCTTTCTCTGCTTTCGCGGCCAGGCTCGTGGCGAGGGCAATCTTTTCGCCGACCTCGGTATGCTGCGGATGGAGCAAGGTGGTTCCGACTCGCTCCGTGAGGCTCGCCGTCGCCTCGAAGTCCTCCATCGTGAACGTCTTCACCGGTGTGCCCTCGGGATATTCCCGATAGGTGAATTGAAAAAAGAACGGCTGCTCGGTAACGGTGACCTTACAGCTCTTGGCATAGGGAATGGGGAAGAATGAAACCGCCGAACGGAGTGACTTGTGCGCGAGCGGGAACGGGATGAGCCCCGTGCCGTTGAACAGATCCAACATGTTTCCCTCGAGCACAGGCTCGGTGGAACCATCGAGGTAGATACGAATTCGTGAGCTGGTCTGCGGGTTACTTCGACTCCGGAAGGGCATCCATGTGCGCACGATGGTGCCGGGACCTTCGTGCTCCATCAGCACCCATTCCTTGCGCCCGCCATTCTCTTCGACGCGAACGAAGTTTTTGGTGTTGTCTTTGTTGGCGAACCAGCCTGGCGGGTCGTCGGGTGTTTTGGAAAGCCGATCATAACTGCTCTGCTGCCTCAGTCGGAAATCTCGCTGGGGAAATCGTGCCACCGAATCGCGGTCGATCATCTCTTGAAGCAGCGATTGGATTGACACCGGATCGGAAGCAACCGCCGAACTCGGGCCCGCGAACAAAAGCACTGACACCAATACGAAATAGGAGCACTGTTTCATTGACAAAATCGCGTTGCTGTCGGATCGTTTTATGAATTTCATTGGCGTCGTATTCCTCTGCTCGGCAGGGGGAGAGTGCCCCTGAGCCAGTCGTGGCGTTCGGACTGCATCAATCATCGTGTGCCGAGCGGCTTGGAATTGGCGTCAAGTCGCGTTGCCTTGCCGCTTGGTATTGCGTTGAGTACCCGATCTGCTGAATCTCTTGAATCTGCGTGCAGAGTCGAAGGGGACGTTGAATGCTTGTTAGGCGGATCGCCAGCGACAACTCGCGGATCGTTCTGCAGCGAGTCGCGAAACAGTCACGTTGTGTGAATCACAGGCTGGCAGCCCGTCCTACGAAACACTTGCGTCTTCTATTCGTCTGTCTCTGTACAGAGGATCTCCCTCATCGTATGAGCGTACAGCCGTTTCTTCCCATACGCCACCGTCGCTCGTGTCAATGATTCTCCGCCTGGACCGAGATCATTTACCGCGACGATGGCTTCGGGAGAAAGCTCTTCCACTTCCGTATCAATCACGTGAACTGTTGCGGTCACAACAGGCAGGAACAGATACCGGCCCACCAGCGTCGGACTCGCGGCGGACATGCGGCCCCGGCCTGTGCCGCCGTTACCTTTGTCACCGATCTGCTCAACCGATCGTTTTGATGGTCCGTTGGTCGGTTTCTTATGGAGATTCTTCCGAATTTCGGAGAATCAGTTTTTGCACGGCGTCTGCGGCGAATCATTTTGCGGTAATTTCTGAAGAAATCGTGCCTTGAAGCATCGAAACCAGTGCTTACCGACCATGGGATATGTGCGCACGCGTAGGCGAACGCAGCAGGACATATTGAGATTTGGATGTTTTTGCGATGAATTGCTCCGAAATCCAGGAACGACTCTCGGCGTATCACGACGGAGAGTTGACCAGCGAAATGCGAGAGGTCGTGGCTGCGCACGTCGTGGATTGCGAGCAGTGTGCGTCGCAGCTCGCCGAATTCGAGAGCTACACAGACACGTTCCAGAAACTACCGCAGCCGGAAGTGCCCGCAACGGTGTGGGTTGGGGTCTCAAAGCAGATCGAACACGAGCTTACTGTTGAAAGATCGCGAAGTGCTGAGTCGAACAGCGGCTTTTGGGGGACCACTCGGCGACTGGCGTTGGCGGCATCTGTCTTGCTGATGATCGGAGCCGGTTTGTGGATGACTTACCATTCCGGCCACTCAGGTTCGCATCACGCCGAATTTGGCAAAACGATGGACCATTACCTGAAGACGCTGGCTAGAGATCCAGATCAGGCGGAACAATTCCTGTTGGACAAATACGACGGAAAGATGGTCGACCCGGAGGATGCGATCCAGCTCGTTGGTTACCGACCAGCGGTTGCGTCCGGTTTGCCCGAGGAATACACGCTCGCCTCCACGAGCGTCATGAAGATGCCGTGCTGCACCTGCGTCAAAGCGGTCTGCAAGCGAAAAGATGGGTCGACGCTGGTGTTGTTTGAGCATGACGACGCAGAGGCCGAATTGCTTGGCGACCGACCTTCTAGCATGGCGACCTGTGGTGATACGGAATGCTGTCTTGTTGATTTGGATTCGAGCATCGCCGCAACTTGGAAGCGTGGTTCACGTTGGGTCACCGCCGTTGGTGTCCGCGACGCGAATGAAATTGGCGAGCTTGTCGCCTGGTTGGAGGAATCGTAGGCCGGAATTCATTCCGGCATTTTTAGCGACGCCACAAACAGCAGAGGCGACGGAATAAATTCCGTCCTACAATGATGCATTTTCTCTCGGATCTCTATCTGCGCCATCGTGGCAAGTTCTGGCTTGCTCAAGCGGTCGTACTTCTAGGAGTCGGCACTTTTGTCGGCATGTCGATGGGTGGTCATTCGATGCCAGAGTGTTTCGACCGTGGCAGATCCTCATGCTGGGCAGCAAACGACTGCGGCGGAAACGCCCACGATTTGGACGTGTTCCATGCACCCGCAAATCCGACGCGATGGTCCGGGCAAGTGTCCTATCTGCGGAATGGACTTGGTCGCGGTCAAGAAATCTGCTGGCGGTGTCCGCACCGTTTCGATCAGTGCGGATGTCAAGAAACTGATGAACCTCCAGACGGTCCCTGTCCAGCGCCGCTATGTCACAGCAGACGTACGTTTGGTCGGCAAGATCGACTACGACGAAACAAAGCTTGCTCACATCACCGCCTGGGTGTCGGGTCGCCTCGATCGCCTTTACGTGGACTACACCGGTGTGGAAGTCAAGAAAGGCGACCACATGGTCTACATTTATAGCGAGGAACTCTACACGGCACAGGAAGAACTGATCTCCGCTCTCGAATCGAAAGTGGAAGCGCAGTTCATCCAGATTTATCGAGCCGCTCGAATCTCATTGAGTCGTCGCGAGAAAAGCTTCGCTTGCTTGGACTGACGCCGGAACAGATTCAGGAAATCGAGCAGCGTCGCAAGCCAAGCGAACATGTGACGATCTATTCGCCGGTGGGCGGAATCGTGATTGATAAGCTGAAACAAGAAGGCGACCGTGTTCGCACGGGCGATCGCATCTATACCGTTGCCGATCTTCGTCAGCTTTGGGTGATGTTGGATGCATACGAATCCGACTTGGCTTGGTTGCGTTACGGGCAAGAAGTCGAGTTCTCGACTGAAGCCTATCCCGGAGAAGTCTTCAAAGGCCGCGTTGCCTTCATCGATCCGGTACTCAACGAAGCAACGCGAACGGTCAAGGTTCGCGTCAACGTCTCGAATGAAGATGGCCGGTTGAAGCCGGAGATGTTCGTACGCGCGGTGGTGCGATCCAACATCGCATCGGGCGGTCGTGTGCTTGATGCGTCGTTGGCCGGTAAATGGATCAGCCCGATGCATCCCGAGATCGTCAAGGACGAACCGGGCAACTGCGACGTCTGCGGGATGCCGTTGGTGCGAGCCGAGACGCTCGGTTACGTGACGGCGGAACCAGCCGACACCGCGAAACCACTAGTGATTCCAGTGTCGGCGGCATTGATCACCGGCACTCGGGCGATCGTCTACGTTCAAGTGCCGACTGCGGAAGAACCAACCTACGAAGGACGCGAAATCGTCTTGGGCCCTCGTGCAGGCGATTACTACCTCGTTCGCTCAGGTCTCAGCGAAGGCGAGTTGGTGGTGACCAACGGCAACTTCAAACTCGATAGCGCACTGCAGATTTCTGCCAAGCCATCGATGATGACGCCGGAAGGCGGTGGCGGAGGCGGCGGTCACAATCACGGCGACCAGCCGATGAAGGGCGGTGACGGCGAAGAAGATGTCGATGTCGGAGCACGCAGCAATGACGCTTCCGAAACAACTGCAAATGCAACTGCATCAGACGATCGAAGCAGCCGAGCAAATCGGCACAGCGATCGAGTCCGCCGAGTTGGATTCGATTCGTGAAGCTTTCGCTCAACTTGGAAAGCACGTTGCCGCGGTCAATGCCGGGCAACTAAACGATGACATGAAGATGCAGTGGCAAGAGTTTGCCATGCTGCTTCGTAACGATGCCGTTGAAGGGAGCGAAATCAAAACGCTGCAGCATGCTGACGAGGTTTTTCTTGTCACCAAACGACATATTGAGCGAGTGCAAGAAACGTTTGGTCTCACGCATACGGGACACGAAATGGCCGAGCAGGGTCTTGACGTTTCGGACGAGTTTCGTGGCCAACTGACTCGAATCGTTCCCGCGTACTTGTCGATCGGCGATGCGTTAGCGAGTGATGACGTCAGTGCCGCTGCGGGTGCGGTTGCCGGACTGCAACAGGACATTAGCGTCATCGATTCGCGATCGCTCGACGGTGAAGCGGCCGAGCGCTGGCAAGCTGAATTGAACAGCCTTTCTGTGATTGTGGAACGACTAGGCAAGGCCGAGGACATCGCAGCACTCCGATCCGCATTTGCACTCCTATCGGACGAGTTGCTGACATTGCAGCGAACGTTTGGTATCGCAAAGCAGCGAGCAGCTATTCGAGATGCATTGCCCGATGGCGTTTGAGGGACGTGGGGCGACTTGGATTCAAGCTGATTCGGCGGTTCGCAATCCGTATTACGGGGCCACGATGTTGAAGTGCGCTGATCGGGTAGAGAAGTTGAAGTGAGGAGTGAGTGAGACGTGCTAGGCAAAGCTGATTGATCTCCTTGTCTCTCCCTCTCCTTGTCTCCCCTCTCCCCGCGACCAATCAAGAACGTGCAACATGACCGCAGCAACCGAACTCGACGACGCGAAACGCTCCCTGCTCGGCGGCATCATCTGGTTTTGCCTTCAGAACAAGCTCGTCGTCTTTCTGCTCGTGATCGCGATCATGACTTGGGGCGTCATCGTCGCCCCATTCGATTGGAAGGTCGGCAGTCTGCCGCGCGATCCGGTTCCCGTCGATGCGATTCCCGACATCGGCGAGAACCAACAAATCGTCTTTACCGAGTGGATGGGACGGTCGCCACAGGATGTCGAAGATCAGATCGGCTATCCGATGACGGTTGCCCTGCTGGGCATTCCCGAGGTGCAAGACGATCCGCAGCTACTCGATGTTCGGCTTCTCAACGATCTACGTGATCTTCAACGAGAAAGCCGAGTTCTATTGGTCGCGATCGCGAGTCCTGGAAAAGCTAAATAGTCTGCCGTCCGGAACGTTACCCGAAGGTGTTCAGCCAACGCTTGGTCCAGACGCCACCGCACTCGGCCAGATCCTTTGGTACACGCTCGAAGGACATGATCCCGATGGAAATCCGACCGGCGGTTGGGATCTGGATGAGTTGAGGACTGCCCAGGATTGGTACGTCCGCTACGCATTGGCCTCGGCAGAAGGCATCAGCGAAGTCTCGTCGATTGGCGGATTCGTTCAGGAGTACCAGATCGACGTCGATCCCGATGCGATGCGTGCCGCGAAGGTGTCGCTCGCCGATGTGTTTCAGTCCGTGCGAATGACCAACGTGGATGTCGGTGCGCGAACGATCGAACTGAACAAGGCGGAATACGTGATCCGCGGCCTCGGCTTCATCGAACAAGTCGAAGACATCGAAAAAACTGTTGTCAAAGTCACGGACAACGTGCCAATCACGATCGCAGACGTGGCCACGGTCAGGCTCGGACCTGCACTCAGGCGCGGAGCCTTGGACAAGGCGGGTGCCGAAGCGGTCGGTGGAGTTTGCGTCGTTCGCTACGGCTTCAACCCGCTCGAAGCCATCAAGAATGTCAAAGAAAAGATCGTCGAGCTTTCGCCCGGTCTGCCCAGCAAAGTCGTCATTGATTACTCGCGAACGACCAGCGGAGCAAGTTGACGGCTATGCGAGCGCAAACGGTCTGACGCCGATGACGGTGGCCAACCCGGATCACGATGCCTGGGTGCGGCATCTCCGCAATACGCCACGCGATCAATGGCCCAGTTGGATCACAACCAGCCAGATCCGCGTCGTTCCGTTCTATGATCGAACCGGCGTCATCTATGAAACTCTGGGAACGCTCAACACTGCACTGACGGAAGAAATCCTCGTTACGATCATCGTCATTCTGGTGATGGTGTTGCATCTTCGCAGTTCGATCCTGATCAGTGCTCTGCTGCCCTTGGCGGTGCTGATGTGCTTCATCGCGATGAAGACCTTTGGCGTCGATGCCAACATCGTTGCTTTGTCGGGCATTGCGATCGCGATTGGCACGATGGTCGATATGGGGATCATCTTGTGCGAGAACATCTTGAGGCACCTGGACGAAGCAGAGCGGCGGGGAAGATCGGGAGAGTGTGAGAGGGGGAGGGGGAAAACGAGTTAGATGCATCTCCCCCACTCCCACGCTCCTTCACTCCTCATCTCTCCCGCGCGACGTCATCTTTCGTGCTTCGCATGAAGTCGCCAGTGCCGTTTTGACCGCCGTTTCAACCACGGTGGTTAGCTTCCTGCCGGTGTTCACGATGATCGCCGCCGAAGGAAAGCTGTTTCGACCGCTGGCGTTCACGAAGACATTTGCGCTCGTAGCGTCGGTGATCGTTGCCCTAACGATCATCCCACCAGCCGCCCACATTCTGATGGGTGGGCGAACGAAAAAGGGGTCAGGCCCCAATCATGCGAAGCACCCTGCGGGCCGTTCCGGCGATTGGGGCCTGACCCCTTTTTCGTTCGCGATCGTTTTCGTCGGTCTATTGGCAAGCCTCTATGTCTCCTGGTGGGTCGGAGCCATCGTCATCGGTTTGGGCGTCTACAAGCTGATTGAACAGCGTATACCGGAGCGGTATCAGAAATGTGGACCGTACGCGGCGAGTGCCGTCGCCGTTTTCGTTGTTGGCGTGTTGCTGACGGATCATTGGTTGCCGCTTGGTCCCGAGAAAGGATTGCTTCGCAACTTGCTGTTCGTCGGCATGCTGATCGGTGGACTGCTCGGCTTCTTCACGCTGTTTCAACGATACCTCTACGAACCCATCCTTCGTTGGTGCCTTGCCAACAAGCTCCTCTTCTTGTCGCTTCCCGCGATGATTCTGTTGTTCGGGCTTTGTGCGTGGCAGGGATTCGATCGTATTTTCTCCTTTGTTCCCAAGGCAGCGTCGCTGGTCGGCATTTCCGACTCGACTGTGCGTGAATCGAGGCCGTGGACATTTGCCGCAGACGCGTTGCCTGGCCTCGGCAAGGAGTTCATGCCGCCACTGGACGAAGGTTCGTTCCTGTACATGCCGACGACGATGCCACACGCGTCGATCGGCGAGGCGATGGACGTCTTGCAACTACAAAACAAGTTTCTGATTTCGATTCCAGAGGTCGAGTCGGTCGTCGGCAAGATCGGTCGAGCCGAAAGTCCGCTCGATCCGGCTCCGATTTCGATGATTGAGACATTCATCGCGTACAAGTCCGAGTACAAGACGGACCAAAACGGAAACCGGTCTGAAATTTCGCTACGACGACGATGCCGATGATTATGTCTCGCGACGAACAGGGCGAACTGATCGAAGACCCGAGCGGTAGACCGTTTCGCCAATGGCGTGACGAGATCAGATCCCCCAACGACATCTGGCAGAAGATCACCGAAGCGGCCGACATTCCCGGCACGACATCCGCACCGAAACTGCAACCGATCGCTGCGCGTATCGTGATGCTGCAAAGCGGGATGCGGGCGCCGATGGGGATGAAAATCAAAGGCCCCGACTTGGAAACGATCGAACGGGTGGCGCTGCAGATCGAAGGATTGCTCAAGCAAGTCCCCACGGTTCAGGCGTCCGCCGTCATCGCCGACCGCATCGTTGGCAAACCGTATCTTGAGATCGACATCGATCGTGATGCGATCAAGCGATACGGACTTCACATCCGCAGTGTCCAAGACGTGATTGAAGTCGCAATTGGCGGGCGTCGGATTACGACCACGGTCGAAGGCCGAGAACGTTATCCGGTCCGTGTGCGTTATGCACGCGAGCTGCGCGACGAGCTCGAAACGCTGGGGCGAATCCTCGTTCCCACGCCGATGGGACAGCAGATACCGCTGGAGCAGTTGGCCCAGATTAAGTACGTGCGAGGACCGCAAGTCATCAAGAGCGAAGACACGTTCTTGTTGGGCTACGTCCTGTTCGACATGAAGCCGGGGAACGCGGAAGTCGACGTGGTCGAGGACGCTCAGGCGTTTCTGCAAGAGAAGATCGACAGTGGCGAGTTCGTCTTGCCGGCAGGCGTGAGTTACACATTCGCGGGAAACTACGAAAACCAAATTCGGTCCCAAAAGACGCTGATGATCGTGCTACCGCTGGCACTCGGGATCATCTTCCTGATCCTCTATTTCCAATTCAAATCGGTCATCACGACATCGCTCGTCTTCAGCGGCATCATGATCGCCTGGTCAGGCGGCTTCATCATGCTCTGGCTCTACGGCACGGATTGGTTTCTGAACTTCGATTTGTTTGGAACCAACATGCGGACGCTGTTCCAGGTTCACACGATCAACTTGAGTGTCGCGGTCTGGGTCGGTTTCCTGGCGTTATTCGGCATTGCCAGTGATGATGGCGTCGTGATCGCGTCGTACCTGGACGAGAGTTTTCGCAAGGATCGGATCGCCAACGCGGAACATGCGCGAGAAGCGACGGTCACAGCCGGCATGCGTCGCGTTCGGCCCGTGCCTGATGACGACCGCAACGACGCTGCTTGCCCTGATTCCGGTGCTCACATCGACGGGACGCGGCAGCGACATCATGGTGCCGATGGCGATCCCCAGTTTCGGAGGCATGACGATCGAAATCATGACGATGCTCGTCGTGCCGGTGCTCTATTGCATGGCCATGGAATGGAAGCTAAAGCTGGGAATCAAAGACCCACGATTCGCCGAAGACGCGTAGCGAGAGTACGATATGGGGATCAACAAATACGACGATCACCGTGTCTCGATTTCGCTGTAATTGCTGGACTTACCACAGTCACGCTTTTTGATGCTCTCGGCCGTTGACTTCTTGATTGAAAAGCACGGGATTTTCATTCTGGCTGGATTGCTAAATGTGATCGGATACTCAATCCATTGTCTTCCGTTATACGAGACGGGCAGCAGGGGTGATTGTTTTGACTGAATCGAGCCCCGAATACGCGAGCGAACCGGAAGTTGGTAGCGAGGATCGCGGTTCCGTCGATCTTGGGCCGCTCGTCGGTGCATGCATTTCCGGCGACCGCGATGCGATGCAGAAGATTTACGAACACTGCAGCGATCGTGTTTACGCGTTGATGGTGCGAATCGTTGGGCGACAGGATGCGGACGACCTGACACAACAGGTCTTCCTGCAAATGTTCCGCAAGCTGGATCAATTTGGCGGCGGATCGAAACTTGAGACATGGCTCTACCGACTGGCAACGAACGAGGCGTTGCAGCACCTGCGGCAAAAGAAGCGTCACGCAGCGCAGCCGCTTGTGGCCGAACCATCTGCGAGCGATCCGAATCGATTGATGGAATCAGAGAAAGTTCAGATGTTAGAACTTGCTCTTTCCCGAATCGATCCCGAACTACGAGCCATCATTTCGCTGAAAGAGGAGCAGGGTCTCTCCTATCGCGGGATCGCAGAATCGATCGGCATTCCCGAAGGCACCGTCGGCTCAAGGCTAAACCGAGCGAGAAAGCAGCTACGCGATGAGTTGGAAAAGCTTGGGTGGTAAGACGGAATTCATTCCGTCAAAGCTGAGGATCAACGCCCGCTCGACTCAGGCCTGACGAACATTCGATGTTTACCGAATCAGAATTTGCGTTTCAACGCTCGACGCTTCGTGTCGAAATGAATTCCGACTTACTCACAGCCAACGGCTCGCTCGATTCGCGCAACCGTTCCTGCGAGTGACGCATCGATCCTTGCCAATTGCGTCTCGAACATCAGTAGTTCGCGGTAGGTCTCGATCAGGCTGAAGAAGTCGGTGCGTTTCCCGCGATAGTCGGCGATCGACAATTTCAGCGTGTCTTCGCGTTCGCGGAATGATTCGTTTCTCGTAGATGTCGCGCTGCTCGGTGAAAGCGTCGGCTTGGGCCAGCAGTCGACGTAGTTTGCCGTACAACGCATCTCGTTCGGCGTCGAGACGCTTGGTGGTGCTGCTGGTTCGGTTCGCGGCCTCTCGAACACCCGCGTTGATCTTGTCGCGCCAGATCGGCAACGTTGTGCCGACGTTGAAGCTGATCTGATCGTGCCCATTGGCGACTGGGCTAAGGACCTTCTGGTCGTCACTCACAAGTGCCCATTGCAATCCGACTTGCAAGTCCGGATATTTCTGTAAGCAAGCGAGTCGATGCTTCTGTCGGTCTCGTTGAATCTCCCAAGCCAATCCGGCTAACTGCGGATTGCACTGTTCGGCCAACGCGATCAGTTCGTCAAGCTGCTGCGGCACGTTTGCCAGGCCAAGGTCATCACTTGCCTCGGCGAGCAACGTGACGGGTTGTTGCACGAGAGCAGCAAGATCTGCCTGGGCAACTTGCTTCTGCTTGGCCAAACTAACCAACTGATCGTCAAGTCGATCGGATTCCAGTTGTGCCCGCAACACGTCTTGTTGTGTTCCGCCACTTCGATAGCGTGCCTCGGCGACCTTGGTCAGATCTTCGACCAAACCTTTTGTCTCGTTGATGATCGCCGCTGCGCGAGTCGCAAACCAAACTTCGTAATATGCCAGCCGGACAGACTCAGTGATTTCACGCTCGATGCGATTCACTTCCGCTTGAGCAATCTGCACTTCTTGGTTGACGATGGCTGCTTTCGGTGCGCAACTTGTCCGGCCACGGAATCGCCTGTGACAGGGCCATTTGATTGCCTACTCGTCCTGCCGCCGTCTGAATCGACTGATCCTGCCACGGAAAGAACGTATTGTTGAACATCGGATCAGGCAGTGCGCGAGCCTGAGGAATACGATTCACCTCCGCCGACACCCGCTGGCGAGCCGCTTGAATGCTGGGGTGCCCGGCCAAGGCCAGACCGACGAAGTAGTCCACGGGCTGGGCGCCGGAAGCGTTTATGTTTGGCGCTGGCAGTTGTTGAGCCTCGTCCGAGCTATTCTCTTGCCCGGGCTCTCCCGCGTTCTCCGAAAGGTCCGTCTTGGGTGCAGTGACGACGAATTCATCGTTTGAATCCAACTGGCTGAATCTGGACGCTTGATGCGGGCGCCGATGCCCCAGCAAAAGCTTCTTCCCAGGAGACTCCGCCGGGCACTTCAGAACGCTGCGTGCTTACCTTTTCCGCGAATCTGGGTCTCCAATGGTCCGTTGATGCACAGCCTCCCACCGAAATTGACATCAAAACCGCGGCGAAAAGCTTGCGTTTTTGTTGTGCCATACGCATTCTGGATCTAGGCGGTCGCATATCGGAGCCACTCCGGATGGCTATACTTTCGCATGCTTATCTTGCCTGATCAGAAGATTCGGGTTGAACTTTTCCGGCCAATCACTGATATAGATCGCATACCGGTATAGGGTATCTTCATCGGAGCCACCCAATGGGAGACTTCCCATTAACTCGCATTGCCCTCAATCTTTTACTAATCGTCGCCTTGGCGATTCAGCCGGTGGCGGTTTGCGCGGTCACCGCTGACTGTTCGGTCAGATACTCGGAAAGTGACACGGTCATGTGTCCGGGTTGCGACTGCTGTGAGGTCGAGGAGGTCAACGACCGGTGTTGTTGCTGCTCAGGTACGGCCGAGGCTGCGGAAAAGAGAGCCGCTAGGCCAAGCTGCTGTGGTCATGACGAATCGCCGGACTTATCAGACTTGGATGTGTTCGGCTCACCACGTGCCGATTTGGAGACCCCCGAGTCGGTGTGCGAGTTGTCTGACTCTGATGAATTGGAAACAACACTTCAATCGCATTGCTTTTGCGAGCAAAATTCGCAACCTCTGAGCGACTCGTCTCCAACGAGGCCGGTCAACGAAAGTCGAGCCAGCCTCGCGATCGGATTTGACGGTCTGATTGGAGACGATAGCGATAGTCGACTGTCGCTCTCGATCGCACGCGAAGGGACAGACGTCCCCGTGCTTGCACATTTCTCGCAAATAGTCTTCTGCGTTTGGCGTCTCTAACGCCAACCAGTGGAGCAGCGCGCACGTCGCTGGCTCCCAGCACTTCGCATCTACGGTTGAAGCGATTTAGTACGGTGCTGCGCAATCACGTAGTTATCAACGCTTCTGCACTGCAATCGTCTGCGATTCAGTTCGTTCAATCAGTCAACGCGTTTGTTTGATGCAAAGCACAAGGCACGCGGCCGATTGGTGATGGAGCCTGCAGCTCCCCAACGCTCAAGAGCAGAAGAAAATGCCATCGGAAAACGAATCCATCACGCCTAATGAATCCTTGTCGGGCGGCGAGACCGAGCCAAACATCGACGCTGACGATGCGTCGTTAGCGAGAAGCAAAGAGGTAAGTGAATTGGAGAAGGAAGTGCCCGTGGAAAGCCCATTGGAGTCGAGTGATGGTGCAATCATTGCGCCGCAACCTACGACGCCCTCCGCAGTGTCGGCATCGAAGCTCGACGGCCTCGGCTGGCTGATCCGCGTTGGCGTCAACTCTGCCGCCGTCCTCGCGGTCGGAGCGTTGCTTTTGGTTCTGATTGGTGTCGCTCAGCGAACGGATTGGATCACCGCGGGCGGATTCGGCGGCGAATCCGGCAGTCGCGGCGGGCGAAGACAGCAGCGGCGAACTCCAACGCTATCATCTGCCCCATGATGTGCACGCCCCCGTCAACCGTGCCGGGACGTTGTCCGGTTTGCGCGATGGAATTGGTCGAGGCCACCAGTGGCGGGGGTGGGGATGGTATCTCGGTCACGATCGAACCTGCAGCGCGGCGGTTGGTCGGCATCCAAACCGCCATGTCGAAAATGGGGAATGTGACGCGAACGATTCGCACGATCGGATCGATCGACTTCGACGAAAGCCGTTTGTCAACGATCTCGGCCTACATCGACGGTCGGCTGGAAAAACTATACGCCAACTACGTCGGTGTTCGTGTTTCCGAAGGCGACGATCTTGCGTTGATCTACAGCCCGCAGCTCTATTCGGCACAAACGGAGTTCGTCACCAGCTTGGACGGCGGAAGCGTCGGACGATTTAACATCGGCGACAACGATCTTGGTGAGATGGCTCGCGAGAATCTCAGCGAGCTTGGCATGACCAACGAACAAATCGACTTACTACGTCAGACTCGCAAGCCTGAGTCTCGCATCCGCATCAAGTCGCCGCAGAGCGGAACTGTCATCGAGAAGTCAGCGGTTGAAGGTGACTACGTCAAAACGGGACAGAAGATCTACCGCATCGCCGATTTGACGTCGGTTTGGATGATGCTGGACCTGTTTCCTGACGACGCGTCGGCGGTTCGTTTCGGTCAGCAAGTCGAAGCGGAAATTCAATCGACGCCGGGTGAAGTGTTTACCGGTCGCGTCGCCTTCATTGATCCCACCGTCAACCCGAAGACACGCACGGTTCGTGTTCGCGTCGAAGTGATTGAACTTTGATGGAAAGTTGCGACCGGGCGACTATGCCACCGCCCGCATTTCTGTACCCGCGATTCCGGCGGACTTCGTTTACGATCCCGCGCTGTCTGGTAAGTACATCAGTCCAATGCACCCGCAGGTCATCCGCGATGAGCCGGGTGTGTGCCCGCTTTGTGGGATGGATCTTGGTATCGACCTCCGAGCTTGGCTACGCGGCAGAGCCACAACCGGAGCAACGCGTCGTCGCCGTGCCGCGTGATGCGGTCTTGCTGACGGGCGATAGCGGCGTGATTTACGTCGAGACGGATCCCGGACGCTTTGAAATTCGCCGAGTGTCAGTTGGACCGATGAATGACACCGAAGCGATCATCGTCGAAGGGCTTGCGGCTGGTGAGACGGTTGCCACGGGCGGCAATTTCTTGATCGACTCGCAAATGCAGCTGGCGGGAAACCCGTCGCTGTTGGACCCCAGCAAGGCGCCAAGTTTCTCTCCGGGCCCTTGAGTTGCCGCAACGCGACCCCGTGATGCTCGCAGGAGAATGCGGCGTAGCGAGTTCGATCGAGCCTACAACGCGTATTTCGAGATTCAGTGTGCGCTTGCCGCCGACCTGAGTCCGCCACCTGTCGCACTGAACACCCTGCTCGATGGTTTGTCACGTCTGGAAATGCAGGGAGACGTTCCCGATGACGCGCAAAAGCAAATTGCGATCGCTCGTCGCAGCGCACAGCGAATGGGTGGCTCATTGGAGTCCGCGCGAGAAGCGTATCGCCGAGTCAGTCATGCGATGCTTCGCGCCGCCGCCATGGCACGAGGACCCCAGACAGCAAAGTCGTTGACGCACTACTACTGCCCGATGGTTCGTGGCGGTGGTGGTGATTGGATGCAACCGGGCGGCGAGCTTGCGAATCCGTATTGGGGCGAAGAGATGCTTCGCTGTGGTGAGTTCGTGAGGGAGATGGGAGTGGGAAGAGAGTGAGGAGAGGTCAGTGAGGAGTGAGGAGAGAGGAGTAGGGAGAGTAGGAGTGGGAGAGATGCGATGAACAAGTCTCGTCCTCAGTCACATGTCCCCATTCCTCACCGGCTGAAAGAATCCAGCGTTTCCGGATTGTCGATCATGGCTGATCGAGCATGCGAAGAACCTCGTTCATACCGCTCGATGTCGGAATTGTGCACCTGTCGGTGATCGTGATGTATTCGTGCGCGACGGCCAAGTCGATCCATGTTACGGGTCAGGTTCGGCGTTCGGCTCGTAGCGCTCGGCAATATTCGTTGAAGCTGAGGAAACGTGCGTTTCGAATCGCCGCTTCCTGCAGCTTCCGCGAGATATCGCGGAAACACGTCGCGACGAAACGTCGGATTGGTCGGTCAGCGAATACATCTACTTCTCGCGGAAAACGCTTCGACGACTCGAAAAACCTCGCACGCTGCAAGCAAACGACGTTCTGATAGACAGCAAATCATACGATGATCGTCGCTGATAATTCACGATGCGTCGAAATGCTGCCCCCAAAGAAGTTAGAGACTTGACACGGGACAAGCAGGAATTCTACTGTTTCTCCTCACTCCGTTCTCCTCACCCGTCACTCCTCACTCCGCTCTCCTCACTCCCATCTCCTCACTCTGTCCTCCTCACCCCTCACGGGCGCCGGCGATGCTTAACATCATCATTCGCTTTTGCGTGAAAGAACCTTGGTTGGTCGTGCTGTTGGCGATCGGCTGTAGTGTTGGCGGTTGGTTCGCCTACAAGGCAGTCCCGATCGACGCGATTCCCAACGTCGGCGAAAACCAAGTCATCGTGTTGACGCCTTGGCCAGGACGTTCCCCGAAAGACATCGAAGACCAAGTGACCTACCCGCTCAGTGTTTCGCTGTTGGCTGTGCCGGGTGCGGAATCGGTGCGCGGCAAGAGCATGTTCGGCTACAGCTTCGTCCAGGTCACCTTCAAGGACGAAATCGACTTCTATTGGGCACGCAGCCGAGTTTCCGAACAGCTAGGCAGCGCCGCCTCTCAGTTGCCCGATGGAGTCGTGCCGCAACTTGGTCCCGATGCAACGGGCTTGGGCCAGGTCTACTACTACACGTTGCAACCGCCCGAAGAAGGAATGGGTCTTGGCTGAACTGCGAAGCATGCAGGACTTTGTTGTGAAGTACGAACTGCAAGCTGTCGAAGGAGTCAGCGAAGTGGCGTCGATTGGCGGCTACGTTCGCCAATATCAAATCGAAGTCGATCCCGACAAACTACGCTTTCACGACATCACGTTGGACGCCTTGGTGAAGTCGATCAAAGGCTCCAATCTCGATGTGGGTGCCAAGACCGTTGAGATCGACGGGTATGGAGTACATCGTTCGCGGCAAGGGCTTTCTGGGAAGCGATGGCGACCAGGTGAACGCGATTCGCGACATTGAGGACACCGTCATCATGCAGCGTGATGGCGTACCGGTGCGAGTCAAGGACGTTGCCAATGTACAACTCGGTCCCGACTTCCGCCGCGGTGCATTGGACTACAACGGTGCCGAGGCGGTTGGCGGAGTCGTCGTCATGCGGTACGGCGAGAACCCGCGTGAGGTCATTGATCGAGTCAAAGAGAAGATCGCTCAGATCGAACCGGCGCTCGAAGGGCGTCAAGAGTTCACGGCGTCTACGATCGCAGCGGACTGATCGACGAGACGATGGCGACGCTGACGCACGCGCTGCGTGATGAGATCCTGATTACGGCAGTCATCATCTTGCTGTTCCTGCTGCACATTCGCAGCAGTTTCGTTGTCGCGATCTGCTTGCCGGCAGCCGTTTTGATCTCCTTCATTGCGATGCATTTCGTTGGCGTCGGAGCAAACATCATGTCGCTTGGCGGGGATCGCGATCGCGATCGGCACGATGGTGGACATGGGCATCATTGTCTCTGAGAACATCTATCAGCACTTGGCCGATTGGGAGAAGGAAGAAGAAGGCGAGAAGGAACAGAGAGGGAGAGAGGGAGAGCGGGAGAGCGGGAGAAGGATCTAAGACAGGCTCCACTCCCCACTCCTCACTTCCTCTCTCCTCACTCCCCCACTTCCCGACGTCAAACTCGGGCAGATGTGGTCTACGACGCGACGATCGAAGTTGCGCCAGCGGTCGTCACCGCGGTGGCGACGACGATCGTCAGTTTCTTGCCAGTCTTCTTTCTCAACGGGACGCGATTACCGACTGTTTTCGCCGCTCGCCTACACAAAGACATTTGCGATCGCCGCCGCCATGTTGACGGCCGTCACGATCGTGCCCGCACTCAGTCGCATCATGCTGCGGAGTGCAAACTATCGAAAGCGGACGGCGCTGTTCAGCGGAATTGCGTTTGCCGGACTGATATCGACAGCCTGCCATTTCTTCTGGGGTTCGCGTTTTGCTGAAACTGCTTGCGATTCCGCATTGGCTTGTCACAGCCATGGCGGGCGTGCTTGCATTCATCGCTGGCTGGCAACTCATGCGGGAGCGGATTCGTCCGATCGAGGAGATTCCGTCCAGCCGTTTCGTCCGCTGGATTTACGCCGCACGGTTCCGCCACGCTCTGAATCACAAAGCCTTCGCATTGTCGTTTCCCGCCATTCTGCTGGTCTTGGGCGTCGGTGCCTATTTCGGCCTGCCAACCGTTCTACGTCCGCTTGAGAAGACGGCGATCGTTGTTCGGCGCGGACTTGAACGAGTTTCCTGGCTACGTCGACGCGAAGCACGTATTCACGGGCCTTCGAAGCGACGATTGGATCGCACTCGATGAAGGGAGTTGGTTCTACATGCCGACGCTCTATCCGGCGGCCAGCTTTTCTCAGGCGATGCAGGTGCTGCAGACTCAGGATGTCCTGATCGGCCAGATTCCCGAAGTGGCAGATGTGCTGGGAAAAATCGGTCGGGTTGAATCGGCACTCGATCCCGCGCCGGCGGCGATGGTCGAAACCTACGTCATGCTCAAGCCGAACAGCGAGTGGCGTGCAGGCGTGACTGCGCGTGACGTGTGGGACGAAATCAATCGCGTTGCAACCTTGCCTGGCGTGACGCCTGCGTCGGCGCTGCAGCCGATCGAAGGTCGCGTCGTGATGCTGCAAAGCGGCATCAAAGCTCCGATGGCGATCCGAGTCTACGGCGATGACCTAAAGACGCTCGCTGATGCGGCAATGGACGTCGCCGCAACGCTCAAGGAGTCGCCGTACATCAACGCCGGCACCGTCAATCCTGACATCGTTCTTGGTAAACCGTATATCGAATTCACGGTCGATCGTGATGCTGCCTCTCGTTATGGCATGAACGCGTCGATGGTCAATCAAGTGATCGAGACTGCACTCGGAGGCATGAACCTTATCACGACGGTCGAAGGGCGCGAACGCTATCCGGTTCGGCTTGCGATACAACCGTGATTTGCGAGAACGAATCGATCAGCTCGGTCGGCTGCCGGTGGTCACGCACAGTGGTGCGGTGGTGCCCTTGGAGGAATTGGCGAAACTGGAAACCACCTGGGGGCCGGGAGCCATCAACAGCGAAAACGCTCGTTTGGTCGCACATGTCGCGTTCATGACCAATGGCGCGAAGGGTGATTTGGAATCGGTTGCTGCGATCGAAGAACAGTTGCGTGAGGCGCAGATGGGAGACAAGGAGGAGAGGGGGAGACACGGAGAGAGGGAGACGTGGTCAGCAGCAACTACCCGAATTCCCGCACTCCCACTCCCACACTCTCACTCCCGCACTCCCCCACTCCCTCTCTCCCCCACTCTCGTCCTTCCGCCCGGCTATTCACTCGAAGCGGTCGGCAGCTTTCGCAATCAGATCGAAGCCAATCGGCGACTGATGTGGATCATTCCCTTCGTGATGGTGATCAACTTGCTGCTGATCTACATGGAGTTCCGCAACCTTCCCATTTCGATGGCGGTGTTCTCCGGGATTCCGGTCGCCTTCGCCGGAGGCATGGTGTTGGTGGCGTGGATGGACGTGGAACTGAACACTGCCGTGTGGGTCGGCTTCATCGCGTTGTTTGGCCTGGCGGTCGACGACGGTGTCGTGATGGCGACCTACATTCATCAACTGCTGAAGCGGCGACGTATCGCGTCGGTGCAAGACATTCGTGACACCGTCTACGAAGCGGGACTGAAACGGATTCGCCCCTGCATGATGACCACTGTGACGACGCTTGCGGCGCTGATCCCGGTGCTGATTGCCACGGGCCGGGGAGCCGACGTCGCGCGGGCGATGGCGATCCCGGTGTTCGGCGGAATGCTGGCTGAACCGTTTACGTCGTTCATCGTTCCAACGCTCTACTCCGCCTATCTGGAGTTCAAGATGCGGTTCGGATTGAGTGATCCACTCTGGGAAGGCACCGACGAGATGCCGGACAAAGCAAAGGAGAATCTGAATACGGCTGCGTAGAAGACTTATTTTAGTAATCGCGTGAAGGATTGCGCATCTTGAGCATCAATAAACATAACCAACCTCGATTAAGCGACGGATCGATATCCGTTGCACAAAGGAGAACAAGGATGAAACTCTATTTTCGACGACAGCTAGCGGGAATCTCGCTCGTGGCGGCCTCCCTTTCGACTGTCGCGTTTGCACAGAGTGGGCACGAAGCCCATGGGCACAGCCATCCCGCAAAAGCGGCAGCCGTAACAAATGGCCCACACGGCGGATCGCTGCGGCAAACCGATGGTCTTCAAGTGGAGACTGTCGTTTCACAAGGCGGCATCCAAATGTACGTTTTCGATCGGTCCGGCCAACCTGTTTCGGTCGACAGAGGACGTGGTGCCGCTTCGGTTCGCATCTCAGGCAATGCAAAACGATATCGATACGATCTCTTACCCGATGGCAAAGGCGCGCTGACCGCCGCAGTCAACCTCTCGGCAATCGCTGGGCGACAGATTGAAGTCGATATCCAGCTGGTAGGAATTCCAGCGACCCGAAGCCGCCTGGTTTCATTTCAGGAAGTTGCTTCGGTACCGGCGAGCGAGCAACAACTCGCTGCGGCGGCAATCGCTCGCCAAAAGCTTTGTCCGGTCAGCGGCAAACCACTCGGCAGCATGGGTGATCCGGTTGCGGTCGAAGTGAATGGCCAGCGACTATTTGTCTGTTGTGCCGGTTGCGTCAATGCGGTGAAGGCGAACCCAGCGAAATATGCTGCCGGACGTCCCGAGATCACAGTGACGAATGCGACTGCAGCCGACGCCGCTTTGATCGCTCAGCAGAAGGTTTGCCCGGTCATGGACGAGCCGCTGGGCGGCATGGGCAATCCGATCAAGGTGATGGTCGGCGACAAACCGATCTTCCTGTGCTGCAAAGGCTGCATCAAGAAGATCCAAGCAGAACCGGCAAAGTATCTCGCGATGGTCTACGGTGGTGCGGCACGCCGGCTTCGGATAACCCAGTCGCATCAATCTCAAGGGCCCAGGCGACGCCCGCTACACAGGCGTCCGTCCCCGCCGGCACAGCACAGGTTCGCGAAGGCATTTTCAAAGTCGTTGCCGCGGACGCTCCCTTCATCGCCGCACAAAAACGTTGTCCCGTCATGGACGAGCCACTCGATGCGATGGGCGGACCGTACAAGGTTAACGCCGCCGGCAAAGCGATTTACATCTGCTGCCCCGGGTGTGCCAAGAAGATCGCAGCGGAGCCGCAAAAGTATCTCGACATTCTGGCAAGGCAAGGAGTCAATGCACCGATTCTTCGCTAGTTGAGGCCCCCCTCCGGCGGACGATAGTCAGCTCGACGCAGCGAGTTGCGCCCTACGATCACGCGGGGTCGGTGTCCCTGCCGATTTGTGTTCATTCACGATGAAGCGGCACGCCGCTCCTGCCCTCTTTCTACCAGAGTTCCCTTAGTCAATGACGTTGGCATACTTGCGAAATAGACTGACGAGTTCTTGCAGCTTCTGTTCGCGATCCGCATTCTTGTCTGCCGTCATTGCCACGGCAACGCACGTCTCGAGATGGTTCTCCAGTAAGATCTGGCCGACCTTACCGAGCGCTCCGGTTGCTGCGGACAACTGCATCAGAATATCGACGCAGTACTCATCTTCGTCGATCATCCGGCCAACCGCTTCGACCTGACCTTTGATGCGGCGAAGACGGACGAGCAGCTTCTTCTTTTCGTCTTCAGTCAACATGAAGGCCAGTTTCGCATGTATCGGTCAAGATGGGTTGAATCACGAGCACTGGTGGTTGTAACCAAATCACACCATGACGGCAGTCCTAGGTAAGCTCCACCAATCGAAGCCTCAGTGCATTCACGATCGCCGATACGCAACTAAAACTCATGGCAGTTGCCGCGATCGTCGGCGAGTTGCGTGTCAGTGCTCAACAGCTGTCACTTGAGTCTTGTCGAGTTTACTTTTGGCTGCTGCGCAGGAGTTTGATGTATTCGGCTTCGCCTCGCTACGTTCGTTTCGACGATCCGATCCAACCGCTGCGCCAAAAGAAAACGAGCATCCCCACAGCCACCAGCGACATCATGGCGATTGCCCCCACGTAACCGTACGGAATGTTCAGTTCGGGCATGTTGCCCGGCAGGCTGGTATTGAAATTCATGCCGTACAGGCCGGCGATGAAACCGAGAGGAATGAAGATGGTGGCGATGATCGTCAACACTTTCATGACTTCATTCATGCGGTTGCTGACGATCGACAAGTAATAGTCGCGCAAGTCCGCGCACATTTCGCGATACACCTCCAGCAAGTCAATCAACTGAATCGTGTGGTCGTAGCAATCCCGGAGAAAGACACGGGTTTCGCTGCCGATCAACGGATGTTCGTCACGCACCAGTTCGTTCAGTGCGTCACGATGCGGGCGAACGCTGCGTCGCAACAACAATAAATCGTTTCGCACCTCGTGGATGCGGTCGATGACATCGGGACTCTGCCGCATGGCGACCTGATCTTCCAGCTCTTCCAGATGATCAGCAAATTTTTCGACCACCGGGAAGTAGGAATCGATGACCGCGTCGATCAACGCGTAGGCCAGGTAATCGGCTCCCGCGGAGCGAATCCGGCCTCGGCTTGTGCGGATTCTCTCGCGGACCGGATCGAAGCAGTCACCTGGCCGCTGCTGGAACGTGACCACGTAGTTCTTCCCCAGAAAGATACTGATCTGCTCCGATTCCAGATGTTCGGAAGCAGTTAACACGATCTGCCGGGTCACGATGAAGAGATGATCGCTGTACGGTTCGACTTTGGCTCGCTGATGGACGTTGATCACGTCTTCCAGTGCCAAGGAGTGAAGTCCAAAACGCTCACCGATTTTCCTGATCGTCTTCGCATCGCCCAAACCATCCACGTTGATCCAGGTCACCATCGTTTCATCCAGGACGTGGCTCAACTGATCAACATCGTCCACTGGTTGCTCAACCATCCGGTCGCCATTAAATGCAATCACCTGGATCACAGGTTGCAAGGTGTCCGGTGCTGCGTGCAGGGTCCCAGGAGAAGCGCCCGGTTTGCTGTGACGATGAAACCTCGGTTTCCTTCGCTTACGATGATGGTGTGATGTCATGATATCCCTTAACGCTCAGCACGACCGGTTCGAGGGAGTCGAATCATGGATCATCATCATAATCGAAGCAACGCGAAGCAGCGAGAATCGCAGAGACTCTCGACACTTGCGTTCAAACCACTGAGTTTCCATGCGAGTTCCGCCACGAATCACCACAGGACCCGACCATGAACTATTTTGAACACACAAAAATCCTTGCTCCCTACGACTTCTCCAAGTTCTCGCAGGCGGCAGTGGAAACGGCGATGAAGATCGCCGGCAAGAACGAGAACATCACGGTACTGCATATCGTCGATCCGGTTCCACTCTATGGATACTCCGGTGAAACAGGCCTGGAACTGGGTAGCGGACCAAACTGGGGAATGCCAAATCTCGAACTGGCCGCCGAGATCGACGACGATCATGAACAGCGCGCGCTGAAGTTGCTGAAAGGTGAATTCAGTGACGCTCGCCATCATGGCTTGAATTTTGACACGGCCGTGAACGAACCGGCTCACGGCATCACTGAGTACGCTGAACAATACAAGTTCGAATTGATCGTGCTACCCTCTCATGGCCGCACCGGCGTCAAACGCTTGCTGATCGGCTCCACCGCCGAACGCGTCGTTCGCCTGGCCCACTGTCCAGTCCTGGTTGTGCGAGAGTGAATCGGATCACCTGTTGCACAAAAAGCCTTCTCAAAACGAGTATGGGGGGTTAACGTTTTGGTTTCGTTGTCTGCGCCTTAACGAATTCCTCGACACTGGGTTCTCCTTCAAGGATACCGATGCTGCTGAGGAACAGATCCGCTTCCCGAACTGTTTCAACAAAGTAATCGGTATCCCCTTTGCTGCGACCATAGTTGAAAAAACCGTGGCCCTGGCCTTCGTATAAATGGTTGTCGTAGCGCACACCCAGCTTCGCCATGCTCGACGCGAACGCCTTTGTTGTGGCGACCGGAATGAGTTTGTCCTGAGTGCCGAAGAAGGCGATCGTGGGGGGCATTGCTTTGTGTAGATTGTGCTTGGGTGAAAAAACCTGCCAGTAGTCTTTCACTCGATCATGACCATATCCCTCGGGACCGTTATCGTAGACCGGATTGAAAAGCACCAATGCGTTGGGAATGCAACTCGTCTCTGGCGAATTAGGCGTTTCCTCTAACTCTAGACAGGCGGCGACAGCCGCAGCAACGTGGCCGCCGGCGGAACCACCACCGACGGCGATGCGGTCGGGATCGACACCTATTTTCGCCGCGTTTGCTCGCACCCAGCGAACGGCCGATTTGCCATCGGCGACACACGATTTCGGCGTCACGTTGTGCGATTGCTTGGTGCGATATTCGGCCGAGATAGCGACCATGCCGCGACTGGCAAAGTACTGGCAGTGTGGGTAGAACTGCGAGGGGCTACCACCGTTCCAACCTCCGCCGAAAAAGAACACGATGCAGGGAAACTTGCCCGTCGCCTGATTGCCCGGTGGGTGGAAGATGTTTAGCTCCAGTTCATCGGAGCTTCCATCCGACTTTTCCACTGTTTTATAAGCGACCACCTGGTCAGGCACGTTCTTTGTCGGACTTTTCTTTTCGCCTTCATCCGCCGAGGCGACCGTCACGGCAAACAACAGAGCGGCAATGAACAGGGAGGATTTGGATGAGGGTGACATACTCTGAGATGCTTCCTGAGTTGGAGATTCCGTGTGGTTTGCTTTCGAAGCACGCATGTGCACCCGGAGGCTTACATCTCGCCCAGGTGTTCGAGAAGGGGTCAGTATTTGGATTTGACCATTATGCGCTGTGCAGACGGCCACCGTGCAGGGCGTCCGCGGTTTTTCGATTGACGCCGGTCTCACTGACTCGATGCCGTGAAGACTACAATTTGGGTGGCGACTATTTCTTGCTGTGTCCACCCGAAAGAATTTTACCCATGAAATCTGCGTTTGATCGTTTGGCCGTGTTTGCGGCTTGTGTCTTATTCTCTTCGATTGCTGTTGCCGCGGGCGAGCGCGAAGAGATCCAGATTTGGCCGGGGGAATTGCCTGCCGGTTCGGTGGTGTTGGATGAGGTTCAGATTGCGAAATTGAAGTCGGAATTGACCGAGGAACGGATCAAGTTCGTCGATCGGGCGACGCTGACCATCTTTCCGGCGCCTGCGGAAACCGCGAACGGTTGTGCGGTCGTGATCTGTCCCGGCGGCGGCTACAACATTTTGGCGTGGCCCAAAGAAGGACTCGAAGTCGCCGAGTGGTTTAACTCGATCGGCGTCACGGCCTTTGTGCTGAAGTATCGCGTACCGCGGCGGATCCCTGACAAGATTCATTGGGAACCGATGCAAGATCTGCAACGCGCCATCCGGGTCGTTCGTCGCGATGCCAAACAGTGGAAGGTCGATCCGGATCGGATCGGCACGCTCGGGTTTTCGGCCGGCGGGCATCTGACCGTGATGTCGGGAGTCCAGTTCAACACCAAGTGCTACGACCGCGTTGACGATGCGGACGACTTGAGTTGCCGGCCTGACTTTATCTGCCCCATCTACGCGGCGTATTTGGGCGACGAGTACGACGACAAAAAGGCGGCTCAGCTTGGATCGTTGGTGACGGTGACCGAACAGACACCGCCGACATTCATGGCGGTCACCTGGGACGACGCGATGCGCGGCGCCCAATCGGCACTCTTGTTTGCGCGGCTGCGCGAACATGGTGTCCCGGCTGAACTTCACGCCTATACGAAAGGCGGACATGGATACGGAATGCGCCCCTCGGAGAATCCGGTCTCCACCTGGAACCAGCATCTACACGCTTGGCTGGAGACCAGCGGATTCCTTGCGAATTGATGTTCGTCCTCTTCCGTGCCGCGGGCGGAAAGGCGATTGGTGATCAGTCACCTCCGCTTGCGCATCGGCGATCGGCGATCGGCGATCAGGGCGAACTGCAGGAGAACTGCGGGATCTTCATCAGTTCGCCGTCTTTGAGGGCCGATTGGTGGGCTACAACGCCGGCAACCGTCATGTTCAGCGCCTGGGCGATATCGACTAACGGCTTGCGGTCTGCCAGGATCGCCGTCACGAATTCGTTCATGAGTTGGCCGTGCGATCCGCCGTGGCCGCCCGCCTTGACGCCGGGTGGAAGTGGCGGACGTTTGGTGGATGGCAGCTCCTTTTCCAACCCTTCGTACTTTCCGTAAAAGCTGCCCTTCTGACCGCGAATCCGTCCTTGAGAGAGCATGTGTTGAATACTTGACAGAAGACACTCCACAGCATCGGCTGCCGAATCACTTGTGGCCGCTGACGACTTGAGGAACTGCGTGACACTTCGCACATCGTCGCCACACGTCACCAGCGGTAGTTCGTGATCTTGAATGACGATGCTACTTGCTCAGATCGACCGCGACGATCTCTTTGTCGTTGCGGACGTAGGCCGTGCGATCCGCGTAGGCTGGATGACTCCAAACGACGCGGCGACCGAAACACTCGGCGGTTGGATCGACCACATGAAATCGGCCCAGATCTTCAAAACCTTTTGCGGTCATCCGCGTGATTTGTAGATCGCCGGTTTCACTCATCACCAAGAATCGATCGGTGTCACCCATGCGAGTGATGAAAGCTGTTCCATGTTTGATGAACCGTTTCTCGCCAGGCTTGGTGGCCTCGAATGTTTCCCAAAGCCTTGAACCATCCTTGCTGCTGACCGCGATCAAGCTCCCCTGGTCACAGTCGGTGCCGTAGATCACACCGTCGACAAACAGAGGCGTGCTGGTACCGCTATGAACTGCATTTTTCGGCTCGCCGCGCCAGCGTTCGCTTGCGGCGGGCCTGTCGCTGGCAAGTTCAATCAGCACTGCTTCGGTGTGAATTCCACTGGCGTACATCAGATTGCCGTCGACGACCGGGCGTGCGATCGACATTTCGTACGACGGAGTGAACGGGATGCTCCAGTGCTTTGACCCGTCAACCGGATTCAGGCTTTCGATCGCTTCGGGGTGGAAAACGATCAACTGTCGCGTGCCACCCGCTTCGACAATCGAGGGTGGGCAATATCCTGCTTTTGCGTCGAGTGCTTTCCAGCGGACCTCGCCCGTCTTCTTATCGAACGCGACAACACCTTGGCCTGGACCGCCAACCATCGTGTAAAGCAGGTCCCCATCGACCAACGGGTGCGCGGAAAACCCCCAAATCGGAACCTCGGCCCCAAAGTCTTGCTTTAAACTACGGGTCCAAATGACTTGGCCGTCAGAGACACGAAGACAATTCAGGTCTCCTTCGCTACCAAGGATGTAGACATGTTCGCCATCAATCGTGGGCGTGCAGCGGGGACCGTTGGGGTACGAGATGCTGTAGGGGCAGTCATACGAATGCTGCCAAAGCTGGTTCCCGGTCGCGGCGTCAAACGCCGTCAGTCGCTCTTTGCCCTTCAAATTGGCTCTTTGGCCAGGATTGTTGAATGATTCGCCCGATTGTTTTTGATAGTCAAACACAAATACCCGGCCCGCGGCCGCCGCGGGACCTGCGTAGCCACTTTCGATCGGTTTTCGCCACTTTACTTTCAAACCACTCGCAGGCACCTCGTCGATGATTCCTGTTTCGCGGTACACTCCGTCTCGCGAACTTCCCATCCAGCCGCTCCAGTCGTCGCCGATGGCTGTGGAAGCCAAGAATGCGGCCGCCGAGAGCATTGGAATCGACACGGATGATCGGGCGAACTTTCGAAAACTCATGAGTCTTTTGTGGTTGGACGGAAAGATTGCCTCGAAGACGTTTCGAGTTGGAAGCTGGTGACATTATAGGCGTAAAGAGATCTGCGAATGACAACCGACAAATCTGAATCATCGCGTGACCCTCAGGTTGCAGATCGTGTCCTGATCTTGATGCGGCATGCCAAAAGCGACTGGGGCGACGAATCGCTGCCGGATCACGAGCGCCCGTTGAACCGTCGTGGCAAGCGGGATGCCCCGCGGATGGCCGCGTGGCTGGCGGGAATCGACATGGTCCCCGACATGATTCTGAGTTCGTCGTCCGAGCGGACGCGAGAAACGGTCACTTTGATGACAGAGCAATGGTCGACCGAGCCAACCACTTTGTTCAGTCAGTCACTCTATCTGGCAACGCCCGAAACGATAATCAGCACGATACGTAGCGATGCATGTGACGCGATCAAATTGATGGTCGTCGCTCACAATCCCGGCATCACACATCTGGTGAGCAGTTTGGCCGCGGAATTCGTGGAGATGCCAACTGCAGCGATCGCCATTTTTAAGATTTCGGCTTGTGATTGGAGCACCTTACAGACAAACACACCAATGAGTCTGCTTCAATCGATGCGACCCAAGGCTTTGTAGAAAGTTCATGAGTCCGAGTATCTGGTGGATCATCGCACTGGCAGTTCTCGTCGGTCACTTTGGACTGAACATTGCCATCTACAATCGGCTGAACGGATTCGGTTTGCCGCGAAGAACCATCAAGCGAATCGTGAAGTTCTTTTTCGCGTTCACGATTTTGCTTCCTCCGACGGTTGCCATCGTCTATTTCGATGTCGTCAGTGACGTGCTGCAAGGTCGAATTGAAGAGCTACCGATACCGCTGCCACTGCTGGCCTACTCATGGCTCTGCCTGTCGACTTGGTTGGTTTTGGGAGTTCCCTGGCTGCTTTGGCGACCGGTTTTCGGGCTTGAATGGATCAAAGTATCGCGTGCAATCGAAGTCGTCGATGTCGAAGCTGCGGTTGGAAAACCACTTGCACTGTCGAACCAATGCAGATTTGAATCACGATTGCCGCTGAATCAAATGTTCGATCTTGCCATCGAGGAAATTGAGTTACCAGTCGTCGGATTGCCAGTACAACTTGATGGATATCGCATCGCACATCTGTCCGACATTCATTTGACCGGACACGTGCGTCCAGACTTCACTGGCTACGCCGTCGATCGGGCAACGGCTTGGCAGGCCGATTTCATGGCGCTCACCGGCGACATCATCGACAAACAATCCTGCATCGATTGGCTACCGGAGATCTTTGCTGCGGCAAGTGCACGGGATGGTTGCTACTACGTTTTGGGGAACCACGACATGCGAGTCGTCGACTCGCGGCAAACGCGTGAGGCGATGGATCGCGCCGGCTGGACTGACCTGGGCAGCCGAGCGTTCCCCGCGAAACTAGCCGGATTACCCACCTTGCTGATTGGAAACGAGCATCCCTGGTTCCAGCGTCCTGTGATGGACCGGCAAGACAAAGGACCTTTCCGTTTTCTGCTGAGCCACAGCCCTGATCAACTCTCATGGGCTCGCCAGCACAACGTGACGCTGATGTTGGCCGGACACACCCACGGCGGCCAAGGGCGACTGCCGCTGGCCGGTCCGGTGCTGAGCCCCAGTCTTCATGGCAGCCGATATGCTTCCGGGGACTTCTACAAACCTCCCACAACGATGCACGTGAATCGGGGACTTAGCGGGGCTCATCTGCTGCGGATCAATTGCCGCCCCCAACTTTCGTTGCTTACCCTGCGCTGCCTTCGAGCCGACGAAGACGCGCGTACTTGAATCCCGGCACAAAAAAGCAAGCTGCCGCGACGATCCCAAAGATCAAATGCGCGTGCCGCGGCATCAGCGCCATCGGGATCGTAGCAGCCAGCAAGGCGGCTGCCTGGAAATAGAAAGCACCGCTCAGCATTCCGGCCTTGATAATGAAGACCATCGCACTGATGACACCAAGCAGCGGCGAGAGACTGAGCACCGGCATCCCCAACCACCACTCGATCGGAAACAGCATACCGATCGCGATCATGCTCGCGCCCCAGACATGTGCGACTTGACGTTCGATGAAAGTCACCGGCCCCATGCGTTGACGCAACTTCCAAAAAACGGCCGCCCAGGCCCCCAAGCCGACCGTCCAAACCGCCGCGTAAATCCAACGCTGTGTGACACCGTGGTAGTCCAACTGCCAAGTCAATAACCCGGCAACCAACAGCACCATCGAATGCCAGATCCAAAGCATCCCCCAGTTTTCCAGGACCGTCGCATGATGCGTCTCGCGAAACACCCGTGCGACAACCTGGCTGAAATGACCGCTGCGAGCCGAGACCGTCTCGTCGGCAAGATACGCTTCCAAGTCGGCGGCCAACGCATCGGCAGACGCGTACCGCAAGTCGATCGGTTTCTGAAGACATCGGATCACAATCATCTCGAGGTCCCGATCGAGACTCGGACGGAGCGCTCGCGGTGGAACCGGATCCTGCTCAATCACCAGCATCACCAACTCCATGGGCGATTCGGATACAAAGGGTGACCGGCCGGTCAAGGCAAAGTACAAAATGCAACCGAGAGAATAGACGTCGCTCGCCGGACCGACCAGATTACGACGACCGCCCGCCTGTTCCGGTGACATGTAGGCTGGCGTGCCGAGCAACATCCCGCTCCGCGTCAGGTCGGTCTTGGATTCCGATTGCTTCGCCAACCCGAAATCGGTGACCAGCGGCGTACCGTCGGCCGAAATCAAGATATTGCTCGGCTTCAAGTCGCGATGCAGCACACCGTGCTTGTGCGCGACGCCGATCGCACGAGCGATCGCGGCGACAATCTCCGCAGCTTCACGTCCAGGCAATGGTCCGTCCGCGACGAGTTGCGCAAGAGTTTCGCCCTCGACCAATTTCATGCTAAAAAAAGGTCGTCCGTCGATTTCACCGACTTCGTAGACGGGCACGATGTTTGGATGTTCCAAACGCGCGGTGGCCGATGCTTCGGCCAGGAATCTTTGCAGGTCCGACTCGCTGGCAAGCCGCCCACGCAGAATCATCTTCATTGCCACGATCCGGCCGAGGCTGATTTGTCTGGCACGAAACACAACCCCCATGCCACCGCGGCCCAGCTCTTCGATCAACTCGTAGTCGCCGACGGTCGTCGGTAGCGTTAAACCTCTCCATCGGCCCTGCGAGTTTTCGCCAAGGCCTTCATCCTTGGCGGCACCGACCGTGTCGGTCACCAGGACAACGCTCCAAAGACGGCGCAACTCGGTTGCCAAATCGGGGTGCTCGTGACAAGTTTTTTCCAAGTCAACAATCTCGCCACGCGACACCGCGTCGGCAACGTCGGAGAGAATGTCGGCTAGTCGCTGATCCCGAGCCGACAGATCGCCGCCAGCGGAGTCAATCACGGCTGCGACTCATCGCTCGCGTCAACCTGATGCTCTTCCAGCAATTCGCGAAGCCGTCGTAGGGCACGCAAGTAACGCATGCTTGCCGCAGGCGGATTGAGCTTCAATACCTCCGCGATTTCCAAATTCGATAGGTGCTCATAATGACGCATCAGGATGATATCGCGGTCCTGATCGCTTAGTAGTTCGATGACGGATTCGACTTTGTCGGCGAGTTCACGTTGAGTCGCCGCGGCAGCCGGTGTCAGCCCTGGATCACATAGCTGGACGGCAAGTTCCATCGAGGAATGATCGGCACCCGCCGGGACCGACATCGGTTGTTCGCGATCCATGTTCCGCTTGGCACTGACCCGGTGGCGGCGATAGGTGTCGATGATGCGGTCCCAGGCGATCTGCCGCAACCATAAGTGAAACGCCATGGCGGGGTCGTCAAGGTACCGGTCCAGCCGACCGCTCGCCTCGATCATCACATCCTGGACCACATCGCTGACATCAACACGTCGCTGGACCTTACGATCCAATCGCATTTCCACCAGCCGACGAACCGGTCCACGATGTTTTTCCAGCAATCGATTGATTGCATCCGCGTCACCCGCGCGCGCTGCACTCAGCAGCGTTTCGGTTTGGTCGTCTCCGGGCCAGATGGACTTTGCCATTCGGTATTCGCGAACCCCACGCCTGATGAGCGTCTGTTCTACTTTAACTTTCGGATCTTGATGTTCTTGAACCGTACGACCATCGCCGGTCCCTTGTGGATTTGCAGGGCAATCACTCCGTTGGTCGCAGCCTTGTCACTCTGCTCATCGATCACCTCGGCGGTCATCGTTTCATTGATGAAGTGCTGAAGGTGGTTGCCGTTGGCAACGATACGGAAGTCGTTCCACTTGCCGGGGTGAATGCCGGCCGCAAGCTTGTCGGATTCACCGAATTTGACTTTGGCTTTCTCGCCATCGGCATCGATGGTGACCGACTCGCCTCGTTGTGCCAGGATGCCGCGACCCTTCTCTTCGTACAGGATGCCAGCGAACTTGTTCGTAAAGTCGATATCGGCTTGATAACCGCTGACCACAAACTTATCTTCATCGATCACCTTGCTGCGGTACTGGATCCCCGAGTTTCCACCCTCGATCTTGAATTGGGCGGTCAGCTCGAAGTTGCCCGGCACGTCGCCTTGCCAGACCAGGAAGGTGTTTCCGTCGATCGGTTTCTCATCAGTCGTCCGCCCGACAATCTCGCCATTCTCGGCGGACCAAAGATCTTTGCGTCCCGCCCATCCCGTCAGCTCACCACCGCCAAACAACACAGTCACGTCGGGGTCGGTTCCAGCCTCGGGATCGTCGGCGACCGCGAAGGTGCAAACCAAGGACAAGACAAGCGAAAAGCCAATTGCGGATTTCATCTCGACAGATCTCCATTGAGGGGGATGTTTCATTCCACGCGATTGTAGTTCATATGCCCCAGCTGAGATCCCTAGCCGCCTGTTGATTTTTGATCGTCGCCGATCGCTGCGATCGTCGCGTCCGAAAACGCAACGCTTGCGGAACAAACGTCGACTAGTCCTGCCCTAGTCTCGAAAATCAACGGGCTGCTCGGCCGGGCCAATTCCGTCGGGCGTGTTCCAGTACCCGCCGCGATCGTGATCAAAACTCAGTTTTGCACCACGAAAACTGTCGTCAAAACCATCGTCGACGCTCCAAACCGGTTGTCCGCCAACAAAGGTGGCTACCGGCCATCCCGTCAACGTCTGCCCGTGCCAGGGGCTCCAGCGGCTTTTGGTCAACTGCTCTTCATCTCGGATCGTTTTTCGACGTTTCAGATCGACCAGCACCAAATCGGCATCGTATCCCGGTTCGATGCGACCCTTGCCGACCAGCCCCCAAACCCTCGCCGGCGCATCGCTCATCCACGATGCGACCTGCGTGATCGAACACTCGCCGGCCACCACGCGGTCAAGCAGCAACGCCAGACTATTCTCCACCGCTGGCAACCCCGACGGACTTTGGGGGTACGGCCTTGACTTCTCTTCCAGGGTGTGCGGAGCATGATCGGTCGCGATGATTTGGATCGTGCCATCGAGCAACGCTTGCCAGAGCCCCGCATTGTCGGCGGCAGTCTTGACCGAAGGATTCATTTGAATTCGGCTGCCAAGTCTCGCGTAGTCGTCGACGTTGAAATAGAGATGGTGCACGCAGACTTCCGCCGTGACATAAGGCGAAGCATTTGCCAGCAACGGTAACTCGGCGGCTGTCGACACGTGCAGCACATGAAAACGGTGTTGGTGCCGGCGGGCAAGATCGGTCGCCCGCCTGGTCGCGATTACCGCAGCCCGCTCATCACGAATTCGCGAATGATCGGAAATGTCGGTTGTCCCCTTCAACCGTTCGGCATTGGCTTGCACCGTCGATTCATCTTCGCAGTGTGCACAAATCGGCAGAGTCGTTTCGGCAAAGATCCGTTCCAGAGCCTCTTGCTGGTCGACCAAGAGATCGCCAGTGCTACTGCCGATGAAAATCTTGATCCCCGGCACGTCCTTGGCCGCCGCCAACTCGGCAACGTTGTCAGGAGTCGCTCCGATATAAAAACCGTAATTCACAAGAGACTTCTTGGCGGCGAGCTGCTCTTTCGCTCGCACACCTTCGATGGTCACCGCGGGCGGTTTGGTGTTGGGCATTTCCAGGAACGATGTCACACCGCCTGCGGCACAGGCGCGCGAGGCCGATTCCAAGTCCTCTTTGTGAGTCAAACCGGGCTCGCGGAAGTGCACCTGATCGTCGATCACACCAGGCAACAAGTGCAGACCGCTGCAGTCGATCGATTGATCGACTTCGACGTTCGCACCAGCGTCAACGTCGAGGATGCGTCCGCCGGCGACGATCACCGATCCGACGCGGACCTCATCGGGAAGAACGATTTGAGCGTTTCGGAACAGGGTTCGAAAGGAATCTTGGGGCATCGGTTGCTCATCAGCATCGGGTTACTTTCACGCTGTGGCTGTGAACTTATTCGCCAGTGGCGAAGGAATGTCGTCGGTTCGCTCCGCAAACGAATGCGAAAGGGACGCTCGAACGCGGAGCGAACGACGAGTTTCATCAATTCACAGCCTAGCTGTGAAGAATACCGCAACCACCGCTGGCCGCGTACCCAATCGTGATGGATACCGCAGCGATTCCCCGCCAGGGCGTGGAGGTCCTCCCGTTGCACTGATCATCATCGTCGACCCCCTGGTGAGACTAATGATTGGGTGGCTGACGCTCGACCGCCTGCCACCCAGTGAATGCCACTCTCGATCTGCCTTTCAAACTCCGGAGGAACCTCCGGCGAAGGTGGCGACCAACTACTTCCGCCCCATGGCGCGGCGAAACGCATCAAATGCGTCTCGATAGGCTGCCGGAGGTGGCTTTCGGTTGCCCGAGTCTCGAATCCCACGCAGCGAGTCGGCTGAATCCTGGACGCTGTCACCGGCCTCGCTCGGCGGCCGCATGCCAAGACTCTTGAGTGCCTCTTCGACATCGCGACTGCGTGTCGGATCGACGTCGCTGGCTTGCCCCAGCTCACGAACGTTTTGCCAGCGATCGGCAAATCGCTTCAAGTCCTGTTCGCTCCAATTCAACTTATCAAGAAGTTCGCGATCAGGCGCATCACGCGTTTCCTCCAGGTAATCGAGGACCATGTCCGCGGCCCGCTTGGCATAATCAACATTGACTGGATCGGGTGGCAGTGGCGAGTCGCCCGCTTCACCCACACCATCGCTGCCAGCCCCCGTGCCAGACTTTGAATCCGACGGTGACTTGTTCGTACTCGGATCACCCGACGGCCTCGCCGCATCGGTCGGGGTGTCACTTTTCGATCGAGTGTCAGAAGGTTGATCAGTCTCTCGCTGCTGCTGCTGCTCGGGGCCAGCCTGATTTTCGCCAGGTCCGCGATCCCCGGTCGGTCCGTTCTTGCCCGAGTCACCAGTGGTCGGCTCGGTGCCGGCAGCCGATTCCCCAGCTTTGTCGCCCGATCCCTCGCCACTGTTCGGATCTGATGATTTCGACCCGTCTTCGCCTGGCGACGGTTGTCCTTCGCCCGATTGCTTTTCACCGGTCCCCTGTTTGTCGCCGCTCCCTTGCCGCTCACCAGCTTGCTTTTCGCCAGTCCCTTGCTGGTCCCCACTTCCTTGCTGGTCCCCACTTCCTTGCTGGTCACCGCTTCCTTGCTGGTCACCGTTTCCTTGCTGGTCACCGTTTCCTTGCTGGTCACCGTTTCCTTGCTGGTCACCGTTTCCTTGCTGGTCACCGGGGGAACCTTGTTCGCTTCCTTCGGTCGCCGCCTGCGAGCCTTCCTGGTTACGTGACTGGTCACCCGATTGTTGAGTGGATGGGTCGCCATCGCGACCGGACTGTTGATCGCCTGATTTGGAACTCTGCGCTGATTTCGGATCACCCGGCGAGCCCGATTCAGTTGACGATTGATTCTGTTCGCCCGCTCGAGGCTTTGATGAATCGCCTTGAGAATCCTCAGGCTTCGATCCGCCGCCGGATCCTTGCTGCTCTTGGCGTTTCTGTTCCAAGTAGTCTCGAATTCGCTCGAACGTTTCACCGTCGTGCTGGGGAGCTTGATTACCTACTGCGTCGTCGCCCGTGTCTCCTCCGCCCGAGGGATCCCCTTTTGAACTCGCGTCACCGTTCGAATTGGCGTCACTGTTTGAATTGGCGTCACTGGCTGTTTGGCCCTCCGAACCGTTTTCGCCAGCGTCACCCTGCGGAACAGACGTCCGTTGGCCACTTGAAGATTCCCGCCCTTTCGCACCCTCGGCAGACCCGTCCTCAGGTCGCCCGCCTTGGCTGGACGAATCGGCGTCGCTCGGGGTTTGGCCTTCGCTTTGGGATGCCGAGCCTTCTTCCGAGCGAGCCTCCGCTCCAGCACTCGATCCATCCGAGGAATCTCCTTCAGCCGATTTGCCTTTTCCAGAATTCTGGCCAGCCGATTTTTCGTTGCCCGATTCTGCACCGGAGCCGCCTTCGCCGGAATTCTCGTCGCTCGACTCGCCTGACTCGCCTGATTCGCTTTCCCCCGAGGAATCTCCTCCTGAGTTTCCTTCGCCTGATTGTTGCTCACCCGAACTGCCGCCACCGCCGCCCGCTTGCTGTTGGCCTTCTTTGCCGCCGTTGGACGACTCGCTGTTTTCGGATGGATCGTCGCTTTGCCGGCGATCGGCAGGCGTCTGCTCGTTCGCGTTGGGATTGCTCTGTTCCGGATCGCTGGCCGTGATTCGCAATTCAATTGGATCGGTGCGCGTGATGTTCGGCTCGACACTTGGATCATGCTCAATCGTTCGGTTATCCATTGCCACGGCAACGATTTGAACCGTGTCACCGATTCGCAAGTTGTGTTGGGCAGGACGGAACCCGTATTCGGCGACTCGATTTCCTTTTGCTCCCTGGGCATCACTCCACAAAATCGGTTCCGCGATCAAGTCGATGCCGGCCCGAATCTCGAGCCCAACCCGCGTCAAACCGTAATCGGGATCGGACGCGTGGATTTCGAAGGCCTGTTGAACATCGATCGGTACGTCTTGAGGCGACTTGACCGGCATCACGATTGCCACGTCGGGCGGTAAGTCTGCGATCACGCGAATCGGATAAATGATGGGTTCAGGATTGCCTTGTCCGGCAGCATCGTGAACTTTGATTCGGTAGCTCTCCAATTCGACCGCGGCCGATCGACCACGGGCACTTCGCAGAGGAAAAGAAACCGACAAGGAAGTGCCGTCGGAATCAATCTTCATCTCGGTGACACCGGCCGTCGCCTGGACAGATTCGCCGAGAAGTCGCGGGTTGAATTCGATCTTGGCTTTGGCAACGGCGCGGTTTGTCGTCGCAACAATCGTGACACGAGTTCCATCGAGCGCGGTGATCGCGCCACTGCTATTGGTATGCGGTGATTGACCTGTGTACTTCGGCGGTTGATAGCGGACCGACTGCAGTGCAACGACTGGGACATTCTGGACGTGCAAGCGGAAAGGCCCTGCCTCGGCATCACCTGCGGCAATCGTGTATTCGACTTCTCCGGTCGCTGTATGCGGCAGCAAAATTGTGCCCGCATGCCTACTGATCTCCGATTCCTCGCTAAGCACGACCACTTGGCGGCTTGCCGCCAGATTCCATCGGCAAATCGCCTCTTCGTCGCCCTGCATGCCATCGATCAACGCTGATATCTCGACCTCGCGTCCCGCGATTGCTTCCGCATCACCAGGCTTTACGTCGCGAATTGAAACTCGCTTGGCCGGGTCAATCGACGCGAACGGAACCGCCAGCCGCGCGGCCGACTGCAACGAATTCTTCGGCGAAACGACGGCGTAGGCTACCAACATCGCCAATGCGACGGCCGTGGCGATCCAAAGGCCCAGCGTGCCGGTCGCCTCCCGCGGCAATTCGTCGTATTTACGTAGGCGGCCAGCCGCCACGGCTCCGATCGAGCGAACGACTCGACTTCTCAGACCTGGAATGTCTTGGTCGTCACGGAGCGTCACGTAGCTGGTCAACGATTGACGCAGTTCTGGCAAATCACGTTCGAGTGATCGAGCGGCGTATTCGGGCCGGATCGCACTTCCTAGCAGCGGGACGACCCGCCGAAACAGATACCAAACCAGAATGACGCACGTCACAGTGAAGAAAACAGTCCGCAACCCGCTGCCTGGCGAATAAATCCACTGATCGAAAACCACCCAAACTAGTATTAACCCAATCCCCGCAATCACTAAACGCAAGAGAGTCCGTACAAACTCAGCCCACCAGAGCACCCTACAGGCCTCAACGATCCGCGATTCAATTAACTGCTCGGAAACGGATTTCGTACCCGATCCGTTGGTTTGCGGGCTTGAGCTGGGTGGGGCAACAATGGACATTTGTGATCGTCCGATGGAAAGATCAGAAGAGACTTTCGATTATACGTTCTCGCGATCTGACGTAACGTCGCAGTCGAAGCGAAACCACACAATTGTTTTTCGCATTTCTACGCCACTGGGCTCGAACTACGGTGAAATCTCTGCTTTTAGGCTTCAAGGGGAATTGCAGCCGCGATCGATTCGCGATCGACTTCAGTATTACGTTGAGCCTAGACAGTATTCTCGATTCTCGCCCTAAGGGCGGGTTCTCACCCCCTCGACCCTGGTAGACTACCTCAAGTTGCTGCGGCCTTATCCTCATCCTCTCAATCACCATTATTCATGAGATACGCATTTCGTTTAGCGGAGTTACTTGGCCATACTCCCGATCGCCGTCGGCGTCCTGGGACGATCAAATCGATCGTCGAACACACCGGACTCGATCGCCATCAAGTCGCATCACTGCTGAAGAACGAAGCCAAGTACATACCGCTTGATGCGCTGTCGCGAATTTGCGACTACCTGATCGACCACGGTTATGCCGCGGCCGACCAATTGCCCGGTGCGCTGTTCGCTGTCAATGCCGAGAATTTTTGGGAAATGTTGGCTCGACGCGGCGAGATCGAGATCGTGCTCGGCGTCCGCGAAAGTCCCGATACCCACTCACCCGACAACGCGACGGTTGTCGCCAGCGACGCAGTGTTGTTTGGCGAACTACTCAACGGCGTCTCCACACTCGGTGGCGCTGCGAAGCATCACGGATCGGCCGACGACGAGGAAAAATCGCAAGCTGTTCCGATGCCTGATCGCATTCAGCAATCGCTGGTTTGGAGCCCCGGACAAGTTTCGATTGAAGATGCTCGGGCACGCGCGACGGAAGTCTTTGATGGTTTCGTCGATGCCCAAGGCGATCGAGGCGTGGTTTGTATCGGCAGTGTGAAAAGCAATCCCGTCGTCGAACTCGTGTTCGCAGACGCATTTGGCTGCACACCGTTTGTCACCGAAGACGATGTCGACGACGTGTCCGCCAGGTCATGCCCCTTCTTCCTTCGCTATCGTGACAGCGACCCCAAACCGGGCGGAGCGTCGGCAGGACTCCGCTTGAGCAAAAACGAAGACGCTCCCGAGCCCGGTTTCTACTACGAAAAAGATGACGGCACCTGGGCCTACGCTGGCGGCAAAGACAGAGACACCGCGTTAGTGTTCTATCTGTTCCGCGAGGCGCTAGGCCGATTGGACATGGTGCTGAGCGGATTCTCAGGTCGGGCAACGCGACTGCTTGCCAAGACACTGGCGATCCGCGGCGAGGAGTTTTGGCCGCCCGTCTATGAAGAAGGTGGCGTGCAGATCGGTGCCTACTTGGTCGAGTACGGTAATACCGACACCAAGCCAAGCCGCGACGACCTGCTGTTCAATCCTGGAGGCGCCGCCGAAATCATGCCGCTGTCGCGTGAAGCGATCGCTAAACGAATCGCACGTCGATAGTCGCGTTCCCGTTCGTAGTGACCGCATGCATGCGGTCATCGCTTCATTACCCGATGAATCGGGTCACTACGAACTGGCTAAGCATCGTGCGGGAAATAACTGTCCTGTATTTCCGGCGATCATCACGACGGAGCGTGATGGCTACTTTGAAGTCGCGACAGTTATTTCCCGCACGATGCTAAGGCTTCAGTTTCCACTGCTCGTCAAAGAAACCGTCGGCAACAATTTTGCCCGGAAAAATGACGTCGTCTGAATCACTGTCATCTGGAATACGAACGTCCATCACGGCCCAATCAGGGAGCATCGCAACCTGCCGCGAGTTGCTGACGTTGGAAAACTCGCGAAATGTCATGCCGCTGTTGACGACGACGTAACGCTGCGGATTGCGGGGGTTCGGAAAGCAAAAAGCTGGCGCATGAATGCTCGGGTCGAAATCTCGCGATGCCAACCTTCAGCTCATCTCGCGTCCAGCGGATCGGCAAATGGGCAGCGACGGAGTGCAGATAGCGATTGCTAACAAAGTCGCCAAAGCAGATCAAGTGACACGTGCGGATGTGGTCTTCGCTGACTTCTGTGTCGGCGACCACACGAACATCACCACGCATCAGCCGGCTCCATCGCTGTTGCGCATAGGCGATCTCGCGATCAATCCAACGTTGCACCACGCCGTGCGCGGCCGGACGACTCGGCACGACGAACACGAATCGCTCACAAAAGGCATCGTCAATCGGTCCTTGCAGCCCTGGACGCTTGCGCAAAAACGAGTCGATTTCTTCAACAACCGACCAATCGCCGTCGAGCGTGAATTCACATTGAATTCCGTCAGCGTCCTCCCAATCTTCGACCTTCAATCTCTGACCATCGATCACTAAGCTTCCGTTGACGGGCTTGTGGGGCCAGCCCGAATCACGGAAATCCAGCTTCAATCGAGTCACGCCTTCGGTCGTGATCTCAATCGCGTTGTCTCCGGTGAGCCTGCCGCGAACGCGACCGGGACTCCAGTGCTCCCTCAAACCAGTGACTTGCAACCAATCAACCTGGTGATGACGCAAGGTATAGGTCACGAAGTCAATGTCTTGCTGCGGAGACCTGCGACCCTGCTTCGACCAATTGTCAATGATTGACTCGATCTCATGGGCCGAAGCAGGATCGATTTTGTGCCCCATCCCTTCGCCGATCAGATACTCGGCATCGACCTCAGCTCGATGCAATGCTTCCATGACGCGATCGGCGGCCTGCCGCTGTTTGTCAAGTTCGCCGCTGTAGGCAACCACATGCGTATTTCGCAGATTCGTAACCCAAGGCAACACGTCATACCAATCCAACAACTTGCTGCGCGTCTGGTCGATCGCAAAGGGCGTCTCCCGCGTCCAGCCCTGGTAAACGATCGTGTCGACAAACCCGGCTCCTGGGTTGGCCGCAAACCAGCGGCCTGGATCGTGCACCGCCAGATGCCAACAGCCAGCTCCGCCCATCGAGAAACCGCGGATGGCGACACGGTTCTGGTCGACGTCAATCAGCGTCCCGAGATGGGCGAGCGATTCATAAACGTCGGTTTCACCAGCAAACTTGAAAGCGTTGCAGTAACGACCAAACGGATGCAAGACAAACGTATCTTTCGGAGCATACTGACCAACCTTGGTCATCCGCTCGTTCAGAAAGGGGACCTCGGTTTTGGTGTCGCCGCGTCCATGCAACCAGACATCTACACGGTACTTTGAGCTGTCCGCCCTCTGGTAACCGGCCGGTACAACAAGACCGTACGGTTGAATCGAGTCGTCGATCCGCGACGTGAATCCACCAACGAGTAACTGCGGCTGATCGGAGGGCGACTCGGCCAGCCCCAATAACGGCAAACCTCGTTTGCCATTGATTGCAGCCTGAAGCCGGCGTTCGGCTTCATCGAGCAATTGAGCTGCAATCTGCGGTTCGGACTTTTTAAAGAACAGATTCTGTTCCAACGCCAGCCGTACGGCGCGAACAAGGACTTCGACATCCGGCCGCCAAAGCCCGGCATCCTGCGAGAGATCCACCGCCTTCGAGATGTCGCCCTGGAATTGCTCAACGCGGTTTGCCAGCGACGCGAGAATTTCGGCGTCAATTTCGATTCCCGGCGGCGGAAGTGGCTTGTAAGTCTCCGCTCGCAAGATCGAGCTAGCGAACACGAAAAGCAAGCAGAACAAGCCGCATGCCGGACCACAAATACAACGAAAACCACTCACCTCGCTAGACTCCTCGATCGAAGGGATCTGTTAGATGATAACTCGATTCCCGGCAAAATGCAGGCGGCGATCACTTGTTCGTAGTGACCGCATTCATGCGGTCGATCCCCAACCCGATGAATCGGGTTACGACGAACCATGCGACGATTCGCCCGACTCCAAAACCTCCGCCGCCAGCGTGGGATCGATCACGCAGGCACTCTCGACTTCCGGGTCCAACAGAATTCCGAATCCATCTGGCAAATACTCCAGCATCGCGTTGCCGTCGACGAAAACTCCGTCGACCTCCTCTTCGTTCTCGAACAGCTCACCCATCTCACGAACAAAGACGCCGGCGTTCCGTTCGGAGGTGAACACGACCAGGACATCAAAGTCACCCAGTTCGGCCGTCAGCGCTCCGACGCTGTCATCGTCGTCTTCTTCGCCGGAGATGCTGATCATGACAAACTCGCGAGCAAGAATCTGCGACCGCACTTGGCTGGCATCTCGCTCGTTGATCGCAGCAGTCAGTTTGTTATCGGCGTCCGACATATTGGTTTTTCGGGCAAGGGTCTGGCAGCCTTCCCGATCGGAAGAATCAACCGAAGCATCTTGTCGAGAGTATAGCCCGCGAAACGACCGCTCGTCACCTCACCGGAGCAGCCACGCCGCGCGAGAATGTCCAACGACCGATGCGGGCATCCCGGGTCTTGGTGCAAGAAAGCCTCTCGACAAATCTCGCTCGGCAGCGTCTATCGACAATACCGTTCAACAATCTCGCTGGATCGATGCTTCAATACGAACGGTATTGCGTCTATCGATCCACAAGGAAACCGAATCACGCAACAACGATTCTCCAGCTACACTGAGGGGGTCAAATCGGCGGACGCTTTCGGTCCGCAATCCGCCAGCACCCTATCGGAGGTATCGCGTGTCCCAATCGAAAGAGAATCGCCGCAGTTTTTTCAAGACATCCGCCGCTGCAACGGCAGCCGCATCGGTCCCCTATTTCTATTCGCAGCCAAGAACGCTTGCCGACGAAATCAAGAGCAAAAACGACCGAGTCACGCTGGGGGTGATTGGTGCGGGCGGCATGGCCAACGGCAATATGCGATCCGCCAAGAACTGGGTTGACGTGGTTGCGATCGCAGATGTCGACCGCAATCGCGCGGAAAAATCGAACCAAGACATGAGCGGCGGCAAAGCGGAAGTATTCGAAGACTACCGCCCCATCCTCGATCGGGACGACATCGATGTGATCCACATCGCCACGCCAGATCACTGGCACACAAAGCCTCTGATCGAAGCCATGCTGGCTGGAAAAGATGTCTACTGTGAAAAACCATTGACGTTGACGATCGATGAAGGAAAGTTGATTCGCAAGGTCCAACGAGAAACCGGCCGAATTGTCCAAGTCGGAACTCAACAGCGAAGCACATTTCCTCTGTTCGTCACGGCGATGGCGATCGTCGCCGAAGGCCGCCTGGGAAAGATCAAACGCGTACAGGCCGCGATCGGCGGCGCTCCTTCAAGCCCCGCCATTCCGGTGGTCGATGTACCGCGAGAACTGAACTGGGATCGATGGCTCGGGCCGGCACCCAAGGTCGACTATCGATACCTGGCCAGCAAAGATGGCAAGGGTCGCGGAAACACAAATTGTCACTACGAGTTCCGATGGTGGTATGAATACTCAGGCGGCAAGCTGACCGACTGGGGTGCGCATCACGTCGACATCTGTAACTGGGCGCTCAAGTTGAACGGCCAAACCGCGGGTCCGGTGTCGATCGGCGGCAAATCAGAGCATCCGGTTGCGTTCAAAGATGGATACCCAACCCAAAATGATCGCTACAACACCGCGACGAAGTTCTTGTTCAATGTGGCATATCCCGGCGGCACCGAGCTGGTCATTCGCAACGACACCGACAATGGTGTGCTGATCGAAGGCGACAAAGGACGTATCTTCGTGAATCGAAAAAAGCTGGTTGGTAAGCCGGTCGAAGACCTGGCCGATCATCCGCTTCCCGAAGACGCCGTCAGCAAAGTCTACAAGGGGCTGCCGATGGAAGGGAACGAACGCAGCGCACACTGGGCGAACTTCTTGTACTGTGTGCGGGAGCGGAAGGAGCCGATTTCGGATGTTCACACCCACATGCAGATGTTGAACGTCTGTCACCTGGCTGGAATCTCTGCGAGATTCGGTCGCGAGCTGAAGTGGGACGACCGCGCCGAGCAAATCGTCGGTGACGATGAGGCAAACGGATTCCTCGCTCGACCCTACCGGTCAGGGTATGAGATCGAGATGAATCAGACCGTCAATAGCTAATTGGACGGCGCAAATCCTCGTTCGTAGTGGCCCGATTCATCGGGTAATTGCAATCAGACCGCAGGAATGCGGTCCCTACGAACAAGAACGCAACGCCGTCTCATCCCATCGGAGTGAGACGGCGTTTTTCGTATCTCGCGGTTTTGACGCGACACCGACGCAGCCCAGGCGTAGAATGAGTCCCGTCCAATGGACGACCGTACAATGCCAACACCATACAATGGCGGCATCCTACTCCCTTCGTTTCCAAACGCTTTCGAACAAAGGTACCCGTGGCGATGAGTGACTCGAAATCGATGAACCGACGTTCTTTCCTGGAATCAACCGCGTCGACAGCGGCGGCCATCGCGGCTGGTTCAACTTTGGCGGCGAGTGCTGCCGAAGCGACCGCGGCCACCGGCGAGACGATCGTCGGTCAGCTTTACGCAAGTCTGCGCGACGAGCAAAAGAAAGATGTCTGCTTTGACTGGAACCATCAAGATGCCAAACGCGGACTGCTGCGGACCTTTGTTGCGAACAACTGGAATATCACGCAACGCGAGGTCAATGACGATTTCTATTCCGACGAGCAACGCGATTTGATCAAACAGGTCTTCGAATCGATCATTCATCCTGATTGGCACGAACGCTACTACCAACAACTCGAAGATGATGCCGGTGGCTTTGGCAACGAGCAATCGATTGCGATTTTTGGCAAGCCGGGCGAAGGCAAGTTCGAGATGGTGCTGACCGGCCGACATATGACGCTGCGATGCGATGGCAACTCGGCCGACCACGTAGCATTCGGAGGCCCGATTTTCTACGGCCACGCTCCCGAATTCAACGAAGGCCCCATGCACACCGGCAATGTCTTTTGGAATCAAGCGGTCACGGCAAACCAGCTCTACAAGATGCTCGATGGCCGACAACAGAAACAAGCACTCGTCGCAAAGACCCCTCGCGAACAAGCGGTTGGCTTCAAAGGTCCCAAAGGTGGCATGACTGGTCTGCCCGTCACCGACATGTCGGGGGATCAGAAAGAACATCTACAAAAAGTGCTGGGCACGCTGACTGAGATGTATCGCAAGACCGACCAGGACGAAGCGATGCAATGCCTGGCCGCTCAAGGTGGAATTGATGCTTGCCATTTGTCCTTCTACCGTGACAACGACATCGGAGACGATGGAGTCTGGGACAACTGGCGGCTGGAAGGCCCGTCGTTCGTTTGGCACTATCGCGGTGCGCCGCACGTTCACGTGTGGGTCAACGTCGCAGATTCAGCCGACGTAAAAACGAATAGCTAGCAGCGGGTCGAGTTGCATGTCCTTGTTTCCTACGGGCATTCGTCTCGACCCAACTTCTAGTCTTCAGAATCGCACAATCTCTGTCCCCCCCGCGGTAAGTTTCGCGGCGCAGCAAGAAAGTAGCCGTCACGCTCTGTCGTGATGGCTACTTTACAAACCGCGAATCGCACTCACCGCTCGTGTGAGCAACTGCACTCCCCGACCGGTATCGCTGCCGATCCGTGTACCATCGAATTCGCCAGCGCAACAGTTCTCGGGGGAATTCGCGCCCATTCGCACCATTCGCGGGCTCCGAACCGCGCACGACTGATTTGCCCGCCAATCAAGCGAATGGGGCGGACAAGCGAGGGTCATTAGGAATTAGCTACAAAAAGCACGAGAAGTCACGAAATGGGGACCCCTAGTGCTTTGTCACGACTAAGGATGAGGGTTCAATTTGCTTCGGGAAAAGGGGCATTAGGAGTTGGTGTGTAGGCTTTAGCCGATTCCTCGCCCTTGAAGATCGCCTCAAGGCTAGACACCAGCATGTCGCGGCACGAACGCTCGCTATGCCCGTGCCAATTGGCGCGCTGAGGATTGCCGCCGTGCTTTCACGCACACATTCCGGTCGCCAGTTGTGCTTCGAAGCACCAAAGTGTGAGTCGCGTCGCAGACGCTTGCCGCGAATATCGGCAAGTGCTTTACCCGCCACCACTGGATCCAGCGGTTAAGTCCCGATTCCGCGTGATCCACCGGCAATCTCCCACGCGTATCTCCCGTGATCGTCACGACGTTGACGCTGTCGCTGGATGGCGGCACACGATTTGCCAAATGGAAATTGGGATTGCCATGAACTCACTGCATCAGACTGTCTCTCGAAACGCGGAAGAACCGTCCGTCGCCCCAATGGTGGGACGCGTTGATGCAGTGCGCGGCACGATTGTGGATGTGGTGTTCGACAACCGTGTTCCGCCGATTGCCGCTGCCCTGCAATGCTCCAAGGATAACGCCGGTGTGGCGATCACGGCGGTCGTTCACGCTCATTTGAATGGGTCATCGGTGCGGGCAATCGCCGTCGAGTCAACACGAGGCTTGCGCCGAGGTTGTCGAGTCGAGTGTGACGGTCTTCCGCTGTTTGTGCCGGTCGGCGAACACTTGCTGGGACGAGTGATTGATCTTCACGGGCGACCGATCGATGGAGGCCCGGACTTCAATCATACCGAGCGTCGATCTATTCATCGCGACCCACCAAGCCCTGGTCAGCGAAGATCGAGCAGCGAGATTTATCCAACCGGAATCAAGGTCATCGACCTGTTTTGCCCTTTCACGCACGGTGGACGTGCGGCGGTTTTCGGCGGTGCTGGTGTTGGAAAGACCGTTGTGCTGACCGAATTCATTCACAACGCGATCAAGCGGTTCCAAGGATTGACGGTATTTGCTGGAATCGGTGAGCGTTCGCGCGAAGGACTCGAGCTTTGGGAAGAAATCAAACGCCGCGGTGTGTTGGACCAAACCGCGATGGTCTTCGGTCAAATGAAGGAACCGCCGGGAGCACGTTTCTTGGTGGGGCTCGCGGCACTCACCGTCGCCGAGTACTTCCGCGATGAATTGCACAAAGACGTGTTGTTCGTTGTCGACAACTTGTACCGGCATATTCAAGCCGGCATGGAGGTGTCGGGGCTGCTGGGCCGCATGCCTTCTCGTGTTGGATATCAACCAACGCTTGCCGCTGATATCGCCGCGATCGAGGAGCGGATCACGGCGACGCAAGACGGCGGAATGGTTTCGGTGCAGGCGATTTACGTGCCCGCGGATGACTATTCCGATCCGGCGATCACCCATGCGTTTTGGCATATCGATAGCGCGATGGTCCTTTCTCGCGATGTTGCCGCCGAGGGTCTGTACCCGGCCGTCGATCCACTGGCGTCGTCATCCAAGGCGCTGGATCCGGCGATCGTCGGCGAACGACACTATGCGGCAGCACAGGACGCTCGGCGCGTGCTGGGTCGCTACGAGGAGTTGCGTGACATCATTTCGATGCTGGGAATTGACGAGCTTTCTCCTGAAGACAAGACGTACGTTGGCCGGGCGCGTCGGTTGCGGAACTTCATGACTCAACCATTTTTTGTGACCGAGACGTTTACAGGAATTCCTGGGCGAAACATCTCTCCGAGTCAAACGGTCGAAGGTGTGGAGGCGATTCTGGGCGGTCGCTGCGATGATCTATCGGAAGACAAATTGTTCATGATCGGCTCGATTGACGAGGTTCTGGGCGATGGTTGAGACCCGTGAATTGCAGTTGATCATCCGGACGCCGCACGAAGTGATCTTGGAAACTTCTCTGCGTTCCGTTCGCGTGCCCACCGAAACGGGACACGTTGGCCTGCGGCCGAGAACCGAATCAACGGTGCTCGCGGTCGAAGCGGGAGTGGTCCATGCCAGTGGGGGCGCAGAAGGGTCGGCGATTGAAATCTTCATTGGCACGGCTGGTGGCTTGCTGATGTGTGACCGCAACACTGCCACTTTGCTGACGCCGCTTGCTGTGGTTGGTGACAACGAAAGAATCATCGTGGAGCAACTGGACGAGCTGATGCAACGACCGAGCTCGGAGTTGCAGGCCCGCACCGCGCTCAGCAAGCTTGAAGGTCACATCCTGAGTGAGATTCGCCGCGAACAAAACGAAGGCGTCGCGCAAAAACTGGAGTAGAGACTCGGAACAGGACTCGCGCAAGCAGACCGCACACAGAACATTTTGCCATGGAACCGCCAACCGACAGCCGCCGCCGCGACATGCGTCGCTCGATCCAACGCGACATGCGGCGTTATCGTGAACGAGAATCGGCAAATCGTAGCTTCTGGCGATCGCTCAGCGTACTCGGATCGGTCGGCTGGCCGATTGCCGTGATGATGGTTGCCGGCGCGTGGTTTGGCAGGTGGCTCGATGGCCAATGGGATACAGGTGTGCGACTGACGTTGATTCTTGTTTTTGTCGGAGCATTTCTGGGCGGCAGTGTTGCATGGTCCATCATCCAGGGGACAAAAAAATGAATGCGAACTTCGTGTTGTGGTTTGTGATCGGGATATCGGCTGGTGGATCACACGTTTGGCTGTTGTGGCGAGCATCACAGCCTCCTTTTCACTCCGTGTCTTGGCACCTACCGCGACTCCTGCTGATTGGCGGAGTGTTGTTTGCGTCGGCGGTTTGCGGTGGCTTGCTGCCGGCAATGGCAGGCTGGATGATTGCTTACTTTGCCAGCGTCGGCGCTGTCGCGATGAGGAGTCCGAGGTGAAGCGTTTTGATATTTTTCACGATCCGGTGCTGCTGAATCTCGGGCCGGTCCCAGTGACTCAGACGATGGCCACGTCTTTTGGCGTTTCCGTCGTTCTGATCGTGATGGCGGCAGCAATGCGCACGGCCGTTTTGCGACGTCCCACCGGAAAACTCGCTGCCATCACGGAGATGACGTTTGAGTCAATCGACCAATTGGTGACTGATGTTGTCGGTCGCCCCATTCCCTGGCTGGTCATGTTTGCCGGAAGCCTGTTTCTATTCATTGCGGCTTGCAATTTTTCCGGCCAACTCCCCGGAGTCCGTCCGCCGACCGCAAACCTGGCGGCGACATCGGCGCTGGCGGTCGTGATCTTTGTTGCCGTGCCGATCGCGGGGATTCGCTCGCAGGGCTTGGGCGGGTACCTCAAGCACTATTTCAAGCCAAACCCGCTGCTGTTTCCATTGCACCTGATCAGCGAAGTGTCACGTACATTCGCGTTGTCGATGCGACTGTTCGGCAACATGATGTCGGGGCATTTGATTGTGGTCTTGTTGGTTGCCTTGGCGGGGTTTCTTGTTCCGGCACCACTGATGGCACTGGATCTACTGATCGGGCTATTGCAGGCCTATATTTTTACGCTGCTGTCCATCGTTTACATCGCGGCAGCGTTGCGAGCAGAAGAAGGTTAGGTAGCAAATTGAGCATCACCATGTCTTGCTGGATGACAGCGGACGCGAGATACAACAGGAGAGTGAATGATGAATGCTGAGACGTTGCAAGCCATCATGATGACGGTGTCGATTTTCGTTGCCGGCCTCACGACGGCGATTGGCGCCGTTGGGGCTGCGATGGGAGAGAGCCGGATTGCGGCGTCCGCGATGGATGCCACGGCCCGACAACCAGACGAAACTGCCTCGATCACCCGCAACCTGTTTGTCAGCTTGGCGATGGTGGAATCGACCGCGATCTTCTGTCTGGTGATCGGGCTGATCTTGCTGTTCGCCAATCCGTTTGTGACCCCGGTCGCAGGATAATCGTCGTGTCCCCCACGCTGACAACATTCCTGTTTGAGGCTGCCAATTTTCTGGTGCTCGCTGCGGTACTGGCGTGGCTATTCTTTCGGCCTGTCCGCGAGGCGCTTGAGCGTCGCCGTGCTCAGCAGCAGAAGCAAGCCGATGAAGCTGCCGACAAGCTGGCCGAAGCTGAGAAAATGCGATCGGAAATGGAACAGAAGTATACGAGTCTGGAACAAGAGCTTGAACAACGACGCAAACAGTCCCTGGCCACAGCTCAGCAGCAGGCAGCGCAGATCATCGATGATGCTCGAGAGTCGTCGCGCCGAGAATCGGAGGTCGCCAAACGTCGACTGGCTCATCTGGAACAATCTCAATTTGAACACCTGGCTCTCGTGATTGCGGAGACGACGGGTGTAGCGGTTAATCATCTCCTGCAACAAATCGATCAGCCTGACCTCGAGCACGCTCTGACGACCGCCGCCTGTCGCGAGATTCGCGGGTTCGACGGCAACTCGCTGGCGCCGGTACGCATCGAATCGGCCCACCCACTCGATCAAACCGATCGTGACGCCTTGTTGGCAGCTCTTGGCGAGGCGGGCGAATCGGCTGAGTTCCATGTGATCGAAAGTCTAGGCATGGGGCTTCGCGTTTCGACCAACACAGGTCTTGTTGATGCGTCATCGGCGGGGCTGTCGACGTTCGCCCAGCATCAGTTGGCCAGCCTGCTCGCCTCCAGGAACGATGGCGGCGTGGAGGATGAGCCCAATGGTTGACGTTGTCCAGCAACTTGCCAGTTCGCTTCGGGCCGCTGGACAACAGCTTGATTTGTCGGCCGGCCTGCGTTCGCGCGGTGTGATCAGACGCGTGGGTGATGGAGTCGCATTCATCGTCGGGCTCGAGGACATCGGCTACGAAGAACTGCTCGCATTGGATTCGGGCGCTTTTGGCATGGCTTATGACCTTGGACCCGAAGGCACGGGTGCGGTTCTACTGTCCGGCGCTGATAACGCCCGATCGGGTGACGGTGTGATGGGTCTAGGCTGTCTTCCTGCGTTGCCGGTTGGCCCGGAGACGCTTGGCCGCATCATCGATCCGCTTGGCGACCCGTTGGACGATGGACCGCCGCTGAAGCACAGCGAACGTTTTCCGCTGTTTCGTCCCGCCCCCGAATTCATTGATCGCAAAGCGGTCGACGAGCCGTTGCTGACCGGAGTGATGGTCATCGATGCAGCCATTCCAATCGGGCGTGGGCAGCGAGAACTGATCATCGGTGATCGCAATACAGGTAAATCCTCGCTCGCAATTGATATGGTCGCCAATCAGCGAGCAGGCGATGTGGCTTGCGTCTACGTCAGCATTGGTCAGCCGATGTCACGAGTTCTCTCCTTACGTGAAACTCTGCAGCGTGCCGGCGTCCTGTCCAACACCGCCATCGTTGCGGCCGATGCATCGATGGCTCCCGGCATGCAGTACCTGGCGCCCTACTCCGGCGCCTCGGTTGCCGAGTGGTTTCGCCAACATGGCGGTCACAGCGTCGTGATCTACGATGATCTCACCAAACACGCCGATGCGTATCGAGAGCTGGCGTTATTGCTCGACCGCCCACCCGGGCGGGAAGCGTTTCCCGGCGATATCTTCTACGTCCACGCCGAATTGCTCGAGCGTGCGACTGCACTGCGAGCAGAATCAGGCGGCGGCTCGGTGACGGCCTTTCCGATTGTTGAAACGACCGACAGCGACATCTCGGGCTACATCCCAACCAATCTGATCTCGATCACTGACGGCCAGATTTATCTCGACACTGCCCGCTTTGAACGTAACCAGCGGCCCGCGGTCGACATCGGACGCAGCGTTTCGCGGATTGGCTCTGCCGCTCAGTCGGCGGCAATGAAAACGGCGGCACGGAATCTCCGGATCCTGATGTCACGATTCGAGGCATTGGAGGCATTATCGCGAGTCGGACTTGATGTTGACCAGTCGACTCAGTCTGTCATTCGACGCGGCCGCATCATGCGTGAACTTCTGCGTCAGGCAAGACTCGCACACCGCAGTACGGGGGATCAGGTCTTGCTGCTCACCGCGACCAGTGAGGGCTGGCTTGACGAAATCGATTTAGGTACTGCAACGGCGACAGTCGAGAAGCTTTTGCGGCGATCACGATCCGATGCGGCGGCGGTGATGTCATCGATCGACAGCGGGATTCTGCCTAAACATTGGAAGAAGCAGCTCGCTGCGGTAGTACGCCCCGATCCACCGGGAGCCGGCTGATGAAACGCGAAAACTCACTGCGCCGACGCTTGCGATCGCTCGAAACGCTTTCGGAAGCGGTTGGCGCGATGAAGTCACTCGCGGCTCATCATTTGCGTTCGGCGCGTGCTGCCTTGCCCGCCGCGCATGCCTATCGCCAAGGCATTGACGACGCACTGGCTGTGATCCGACTCCACCAGCGGGAATCGCCGGGGGATGCGCCGGCGATCTTGGTAATCGCCGCAGACTTGGGCCTTTGCGGTGGCTACAACTCACAACTCGCCGCTGCCGCGATTGATCATCACGGGCGTTTCAATGCTCGACGCGTCTACTGTGTTGGCCATCGTCCACTCTCATTGTTCAAAAGAGCCGATGTGAAAGTCGATCGCGAGTACAGTGCGCCGACCAGTGTCCCAGGACTGACGGAGTTGCTTTTACGGTTGGGTGAAGACTTGCTCGTCGATTATCGCGACGGAAAGTTCGGCACGTTGAATGTGATTTCAGCCCAATTTGACGGCGTGGGTGAATTCACACCCATGTGCACGCGTCTGCTGCCGATCGATCCTCCAGAGTCGGCATCATCGATGAAGCCGTCGACTTATGTAACATCGGGTCATTTGGCGGCGGTCGCTGTCCGCGAATACCTCTACATTCGGCTCTTCCAAGCCTCACTCGATTCCCTCGCATCCGAACACGGAGCGCGGCTCGTCGCGACCGAATCGGCTGGCCAATGGCTGTCGGAAAAGACATCGGCCGCCCACCGCCAACTCGCCTCCATCCGTCGCGAAGCCGCCACCCAAGAAGTTCTCGACATCGCCACGACCGCAAGACGGCGTAAAGCTGCGTCGACTCGAGAGTCGTGATCGTCTGTTTGCCAATGCCGGCCGCGTGCCGTATCAACTCACGATTTCAGCCTTAGTCATTTGTCAGCTTCCAGTCCTCCAGCGGCGACAGGTTTGTGTTGACGTCCGCCGGCACATCGTCAACCGACTGTGGCACAAACAACACAGCAATGGTTGCCTGTTTGGTATCTGGTAGGCGAATCGTCAACTTCTTCATGCCGTCATTTGGGTTCTGAATACTCGGATTGGGCGAGGTCGCCAGTGGAGCAGCGTCCATCACTGAGAACTTTGCATTGGGTGGTGACAACAACTGAGCTCGGCACAACTTCTCGCCGCGTCGCAGTGTGACCGTGGTTCCCGAACCACTGACCGAGTATTCGGTACCTGCCGCTCCGTGTGCAAACCACCACACGTCGCTTTTCTGCTTTGCAGTGAACTCATCCTGAACCAGCAGAGCCGCCCGCCCGGCCAGTAGACGGTAGCCTCGCTTCACACTCACCGCGTGGTCCCGATAGACGTCGGAGAGATTCGCAACGGCAAAGACGTCATCGGGCGACGATTCAAATCGCTCAATCTCGGCCAGGCCTTTGGGTTCCTGGCAGTACTTGTCACCTGGATTGAACACGAGCGTGTTGTGCCCTTCCTCACGAATCCGATAGAAGTCCGACTTGGGTAGGTGGTGCTGGTGGCTGAGATAAGTCTGCCGCTCGGTCCCCAAATCAATCAGCCACTGCTCGCCCAAGGCATAGAAAATGAAACTCCCCAGATCTTGATGTGCGTGGGCGATTCCGTTCTGGCCACACTTGATCCCGACAAACGTCGCGTTGCGATCCCCCCAGCAGCTGCGCATGGTTGCCACTTCCGTCCGTCGGAAATGCTTATCGAGTGGTAGATCGCTGATGGTCAACTTTGTTTGAACGGGTTGAAAATACAGCAGATCCATCAATCCGCCCGATGTCTGTTGCTGTTGAAAGTACTGATAGAGTGGGTTCTGAAAACGGCTGGCAAGGTAGAACAGATGGGAATGCTGAAACTTACTGCTTCCCGAGCCGGAATCGGCGAAGTTGTAAATGCTGCCCAGCGGGCTGACCAAATAGACGGGGAAGTCACCAGCTTGCTGGAACCCGGACCCTTGCAAAGCAGCAACGAATCCAAAGTCAGTCCCGAAAGCCGTTTCCAAACCGCGAAGATAGGGCACAAAGTAGCGCATCGCGTAGCCCCAATACCCGACGCCTTCCCACCACGCTCCATCGGGTTCGAAGTGCTCCAACGGAATCTGAATGTACTGAAACCCTTGTTCGAGGATATCGGTACAGGGTTCCGGCATTTCATCCAAGACCGCCATCGCGGCCAAGCTGGTTCCCCCGTTACACACGAAGTTCCAGTTGTTCGTCGTGTGCCGCCAGCCCTGCATGCCCTCCGCTTCTAAACCCATGTACGCGGCATGTGAAAGCCGCAGACCGTGTTGCCACAGGCCGTCCCTGATCGTCTTGCGCTGATCGTCGGTCAAGTCGTTGTAGAACCAATCGTAGCCGATCGCGATCGCGTGCATCATTTCCGCGGTATCCAGGTAGTGATTCGGATTCCAATCCGGGAACGACACGACCGCCTCCATCTCGCGCCAAGCCCGATCCAACCACTTTCGGTCTCCTTCCAAGCGATAGATGAAGCCCCAGTGATAGATGCGATCCACGACGTCCCTGGAAATCGACAGCAGTCGTCGTCCGTCCGGCAACTCGTGCTTGCTCACGGGTTGTCTGAAGAGACGCTCTGCCTCCGCTTTGGCTTTGCGGTACCAAGCTTGGCCATGTTCGTCTGTTTCCATGAACTCCCGTAACGCCGGAAGGTCCTCGTCAAGCAAGATCAGCCGAGGGTGTTCGGGGCGAAGCCGGGCCAGGAAGTCCTCACGATCAGGCTCGGCCACATACTTCTTGGCATCAATGTGTGGTCGATACGGCTGCGAGCTGTAGTGAAGATCCAACTCGTCCAGCACCCATGTCAGTTCATCCGTAGGGTGTTGATTCCAGCCATCTGCGGCAAAACGAATTTTATCGATCTGATGCCAGCCCATCGGATCGCGTGACCGACCGAATGAGCGAAAATGCAGTTCGACTTTCTTCCATCCGGTCCAGTCGACGGTCACTTTGTTTGAGTAGTACGAGTTCACTCCAGCTTCGCGAGTCGACGGCAGAATGACCATGAAGGTCGCTTCACTGGCGTGGCTCGAATGTAGCCAGAAAGAGATCACATTGAACGCCGACAGATCGTGCGGCACCGCCGCGCACTCCAACGTTGGGTTCTTCGTGTGCACGTCCCACTTCAGTGCGCCCGCACCTGACTTTCGTGGCGAGACAACCTGAGTGCCGCCGCTCCAAAAACGTGCGTCCTCGAATCCGAAAGCCTGTCGGACCTCCTCTGACCAGCTCTGCTTCGTTTGTTCTGCCAGTTCTGGTTGAGCGTCGCTGGCGCTGGCGAGCATACCAATCGAGCTAAGCACGCAGCTGATTCCGAAAACTCCCCAAACGCATCTGCAATTGACTGTTCGCAACATCGGCTTTCCTCGCGGCGGGTCTTCAAACATCGGTTTCGCACCTCGATCATAAAGAGGTCGTGCGGCAGACGCAAAGCAGGCGGAACGTTGATTCCGTGTCACCTCCATCCCTCCAATCGGTAGGTTGACGGTCAATTCGAAACCGTTGGGAGCGACCTCAATCACAGAATGCAAATCAGCGTCGGAACCGCATTGGACGAGATACCGCCGGTAGATCGGTATGGCTTCATACTTAGCGACGAAAGAGTCGTCAAACGAGCAAACAGGGTGCTTCACCAAGTGAACTCGTAGCATTTGTCCCACCCTGATGGTGATAGCCCGCCGCATCCTTGGTGACTAGCCGCACCGCAACGTGGAGTTGTATTTTGGCTGACATTCCGCAATCCGGCGGCTCATCTATCGGTTCTGACCAGCGCAGGAGTCGTATGAACCGGGCATCGGATCTCGCTTTTTCGTCAATTGTTCGCTTCACTCCATCCCGAGCTGTATGATTACGTCGCCCAGCTTATTCGGTCGCTCCGCCAACTCATTCGAAGAGGAATGCCCGCATGTCGAAGCGTTTGCACTACAACAGAGTCGGCCACTTGGAACGGTTGGAACTTCGTACACTCCTTGCCGGAATTGTGGACGTGGACCTGGATGCCGCCAGCGGCGACCTCTTCGCCCGGGGCGATGACGAAAACAATTCGATCGAGATCCGATTGGCCAAGCAGTTCGGTCCGAACGCGTATCGGATTATTCCTGATGGGACGACCGCGATTAACGATTTACCAGCGGGAAGCCCCCTGCTCGTTCGCGGCGTGACCGGTGCGATGCGAGTCGAACTCCTCGGTGGCGACGATCAACTTCGCATTGTCGCAGGTGACCGGGTGAGTGTGACGGGACTGTCCGTTCAATCGGGAACGGGAAATGACGACGTGCGAGTCAGTCAGTTGAATGTCAACGGCACGGTTTCGATTGAGAGTTCGTCGGGCGCCAGTCAAACGACCTTGAGTCACCTCTCCATTTCCGATCCTGCCGATAACATCGCGCTGTCGGTCCGGGGTAGCGATGTAAATGCGAATGACGTGCGAGTCGAAGGCAGCGCAGAATTCCACGTCGGTGGCGGCGGTGGGGCAGGCAAGGCCGTTTTCCAAGACTTGAGCGTGACCAAATACATCGACAAGGCGTCGCCCATCCTGCTGGTCGATGCGCCGGGCCCCGGCAGTGAAGTCTCGGTCCGTGGCGCGTACATCGAAGGTAGCGCGGAATTCCACGTCGGTGGCGGCGGTGGAGCAGGCAAGGCCGTTTTCCAAGACTTGAGCGTGACCAAGTACATCGACAAAGCAACGCCCAAGCTGCTGGTCGATGCGCCGGGCCCCGGCAGTGAAGTCTCGGTCCGCGGCGCATACATCGAAGGTAGCGCGGAATTCCACGTCGGTGGCGGCGGTGGGGCGGGAAAGGCCGTTTTCCAAGACTTGAGCGTGACCAAATACATCGACAAAGCAACGCCCAAGCTGCTGGTCGATGCGCCGGGCCCCGGCAGTGAAGTCTCGGTCCGCGGCGCGTACATCGAAGGTAGCGCGGAATTCCACGTCGGTGGCGGCGGTGGAGCAGGCAAGGCCGTTTTCCAAGACTTGAGCGTGACCAAGTACATCGACAAAGCAACGCCCAAGCTGCTGGTCGATGCGCCGGGCCCCGGCAGTGAAGTCTCGGTCCGCGGCGCATACATCGAAGGTAGCGCGGAATTCCACATCGGTGGCGGCGGTGGGGCGGGAAAGGCCGTTTTCCAAGACTTGAGCGTGACCAAGTACATCGACAAAGCAACGCCCAAGCTGCTGGTCGATGCGCCGGGCCCCGGCAGTGAAGTCTCGGTCCGCGGCGCGTACATCGAAGGTAGCGCGGAATTCCACGTCGGTGGCGGCGGTGGAGCAGGCAAGGCCGTTTTCCAAGACTTGAGCGTGACCAAGTACATCGACAAAGCAACGCCCAAGCTGCTGGTCGATGCGCCGGGCCCCGGCAGTGAAGTCTCGGTCCGCGGCGCATACATCGAAGGTAGCGCGGAATTCCACGTCGGTGGCGGCGGTGGAGCAGGAAAGGCCGTTTTCCAGGACTTGAGCGTGACCAAATACATCGACAAGGCGTCGCCCATCCTGCTGGTCGATGCGCCGGGCCCCGGCAGTGAAGTCTCGGTCCGCGGCGCAAACTCGAGGGCAGCGCGGAATTCCACGTCGGTGGCGGCGGTGGGGCGGGCAAGGCCGTTTTCCAGGACTTGAGCGTGACCAAATACATCGACAAGGCGTCGCCCATCCTGCTGGTCGATGCGCCGGGCCCCGGCAGTGAAGTCTCGGTCCGCGGCGCGTACATCGAAGGTAGCGCGGAATTCCACGTCGGTGGCGGCGGTGGAGCAGGCAAGGCCGTTTTCCAAGACTTGAGCGTGACCAAATACATCGACAAAGCAACGCCCAAGCTGCTGGTCGATGCGCCGGGCCCCGGCAGTGAAGTCTCGGTCCGCGGCGCGTACATCGAAGGTAGCGCGGAATTCCACGTCGGTGGCGGCGGTGGAGCAGGCAAGGCCGTTTTCCAAGACTTGAGCGTGACCAAATACATCGACAAAGCAACGCCCAAGCTGCTGGTCGATGCGCCGGGCCCCGGCAGTGAAGTCTCGGTCCGCGGCGCGTACATCGAAGGTAGCGCGGAATTCCACGTCGGTGGCGGCGGTGGAGCAGGCAAGGCCGTTTTCCAAGACTTGAGCGTGACCAAGTACATCGACAAAGCAACGCCCAAGCTGCTGGTCGATGCGCCGGGCCCCGGCAGTGAAGTCTCGGTCCGCGGCGCATACATCGAAGGTAGCGCGGAATTCCACGTCGGTGGCGGCGGTGGAGCAGGCAAGGCCGTTTTCCAAGACTTGAGCGTGACCAAGTACATCGACAAAGCAACGCCCAAGCTGCTGGTCGATGCGCCGGGCCCCGGCAGTGAAGTCTCGGTCCGCGGCGCGTACATCGAAGGTAGCGCGGAATTCCACGTCGGTGGCGGCGGTGGGGCGGGAAAGGCCGTTTTCCAAGACTTGAGCGTGACCAAATACATCGACAAAGCAACGCCCAAGCTGCTGGTCGATGCGCCGGGCCCCGGCAGTGAAGTCTCGGTCCGCGGCGCGTACATCGAAGGTAGCGCGGAATTCCACGTCGGTGGCGGCGGTGGAGCAGGCAAGGCCGTTTTCCAAGACTTGAGCGTGACCAAATACATCGACAAGGCAACGCCCATCCTGCTGGTCGATGCGCCGGGCCCCGGCAGTGAAGTCTCGGTCCGCGGCGCGTACATCGAAGGTAGCGCGGAATTCCACGTCGGTGGCGGCGGTGGAGCAGGCAAGGCCGTTTTCCAAGACTTGAGCGTGACCAAGTACATCGACAAAGCAACGCCCAAGCTGCTGGTCAATGCGCCGGGCCCCGGCAGTGAAGTCTCGGTCCGCGGCGCGTACATCGAAGGTAGCGCGGAATTCCACGTCGGTGGCGGCGGTGGAGCAGGCAAGGCCAACTTCCAGGACCTCACCTTCACCAAGTACATCGACAAGGCGTCGCCCATCCTGCTCGTCGATGCGCCTGGGGCCGGCAGCGAAGTGAAGATGCGGCGCGTCGTCACGGAGGGGCTGGTTCGACTCCTGGTCGGCGGCGAAGCCGCAGCCGATGGAACGGCCGGAGAATCGACGAGTACGCGCATTGCGGAATCCCGCGTCGGAAGCCTCGAAATCGATGGCCCTGGGCAAGCCAGCAATTCGGTTATTGTGAATTCGAGTTCGTTCGATGGCCCGGTCCGAATCCAACTCGACGGCGGCAATGATCGGTTACGGATCGTGGACTCGGTGTTCGCCAACGAGGTCCTGTTGGACGGGGGGCTCGGTGAAGACTTGTTGCAACTCATTGGAAGTCGCTTTGAAGTCCCGCCCATTTTGCATAATTGGGAATTGTAGGCAGCGTGATCAGCCCAAATCATTGCGATGCGTTCAGGCAGCCGGTCAACAGGTCGTGAGGAAGAATCTATGGCGACGCAGGCAACTGCGGCAAACACCTACGACGACGTCCCGTACCCAAGCGGGCCGCACCCGCTTTCGCATCCTTGCCACCTGGCGATGATCGCCGCGTTGTTCGATCGGCCGGCTCCGGCTGTCGAGCATTGCCGCGTGCTCGAACTCGGCTGCGCCGCTGGCGGTAACTTGATCCCGATGGCCCAGAACTTTCCCGACAGCCAGTTTCTCGGGATTGACCTGTCTCCACGGCAAATCGCCGATGGCGAGGTGCTGCTTGACAAGTTGGCGCTACGCAACATCGAACTACGGCAGATGGACATCACCGGTGTCGACCGTGATTTCGGCGCCTTCGACTTCATCATCTGTCACGGCGTCTACTCGTGGGTCCCACGATCCGTACAGGACCGGATTTTGGAAATCGCTCGCGATCATCTCTCCCATCATGGCATCATGTACGTCAGTTACAACACCTATCCGGGCTGGCACATGCGGGGCGTTGTTCGCGAGATGATGCGGTACCACGCCGCCTCTTTCCCAACCGCCAAAGAAAAACTGGGCCAGTCACGCAGTCTGCTGAAATACCTGATCGATTCGGCGACTTCCAGCAACGAGACCTACCGCCAGATACTCAAGGACGAAGCCGAACATCTCAGCGGACACAGCGATGAGTACATTTATCACGAACACTTGGAAGAAACGAACGAGCCGCTTTACTTTCACCAATTCATCGACCGTGTATCGACCACGGGGCTACGATACCTGGGCGATGCCGAGTACCGCCGCATGATGGTCAGCCAGTTCGACGATGCGACAGCGGCGATTCTGCGGGGAGCGAGCCTGCTGCGACAGGAACAGTACATCGACTTCCTGACGGCTCGTACTTTCCGACGCTCATTGCTATGCCGCGACCCGACCCCCATCGACCGGAGCGTAACAGCCGGACGGTTAAAAGGACTCTCGATATCGCTTGCAGAACCAATGCAAGCCACCGGGACCGACGCCAGTGAGATCGCGTTTACTGGCCAGCTCCGTGCGGTCACCACCAGCGACCCCGTCATCCAAGCCGTCCTCCACAAGCTGCTCCGGGCCTGGCCGGCTTGGATCACGACCGAGGACCTGCTGACTGGCGTGCTCGGATCGCTGGGTGCCTCGTCATCGGCGTTGGATGCCGACATCCTCAACGAGATCTTAATTCTGCTCAGTCGCGGCGTGGTCCAAGCCGCCGTTTGTCCGCCTAAGATCCAGACGCAAGCGGGACCCGCTCCGTTGACGACACCTTGGGCCCGGCTGCAGTCGCAAACGGGAGTGACAACGATCACGAACCTCCGGCATTCGACAGTCGAGTTGGACGAACTGTCCCGCTTCGTGCTGTCCCGGCTGGACGGCCACCATGATCGCGGCAAACTGCTTGATGACCTCGCTACGGCACTGGGAAGCGGGCAGCTCAACGCGACTCGCGAGAGCTTTCCGGTGGGCCAAGTCGAGCGGGCCGAACTGAAAACCGTCATGGACCGAGTGCTAACGGGGTTGGCCGCCCGCGTCTTCTCGTTCCGCAACGGCATTAGCGAAAACCAAGTTCGACTTTAGGCGTCCTTCCCTCGGCTCCAATCACGACAATCACCCTACCATGGAACGACCCCGCCGCCTTGTCGGCGACTTCAGGTGGAAACGCAGTTCTTGCCTTGCGCTTTGGCGCGATAGAGTGCTTCGTCGGACCTCGAGATGAGGTCGAGAAGTTCGTGACCGGATTCGGGATAGCAGGCCACACCGATGCTGATCGTGGGTTCCAGAGAGATTCCATCCTTCTCCATCGCTGCGGTTTCGACGGCGCGACGAATCTGTTGGGCAATCGCAAACGCCGAAGTAAAATCGTGGCCTGGCAGGAATGCCGCTAAACTCGTCACCTCCGAAGCGGCAGGCTCGTCCTCGCGAGCCCAACACGCGTGCGATCAGGCGACCGGTTTCGCCGATGACGTGAGCACCGAACAGATGACCATGCGTATCGTTGATCCGCTTGACACCGTCCATGTCCATCATCAGCACGGCCAACGAGCCGCTGGCTTGCTTCGCAGCCTGCAGGGCAAATTCGAGGGCTTCGTCGAACCGACGCTTGGATGGGAGACCGGTGAGCGGATCGGTCCCGACCAGCATCGCGATCTCACTTTGAAAATCGATGTCGATTTCATCCGCCAGCGAGAATCGAATCACCGTCTCACCAACCAGGATTTTCTCACCGTCCTGCAACAGATGTGGTCCGGCGATCAGTGAACCGCCGACGCGAGTGCCGTTGGTCGATCCTAAATCTTGGATGAGATAACGGTCGACACCAACAGGCATGATGGTCGCGTGTCGGCGTGAAACCCGATGGTCGAGCAGCGGAAACTCGCAGTTGGGGTCGCGACCGACGACGGCGCGGTCTTCGATGAACGCATGGACGCCCAAATCGGCTCGTCCGCGAATCACCGTCAAGAACGCCCTCTTGGGCTGGGAATCCTGGCAACTGGCCATCGACGCCCTCGACGCGAATGGTGCCCGTCAGCGGCAGGACCGGGGGCGATTTCGACAGCTGATGGTCGTTGTGAATACTCATTTCAGGTCGGATAGTACGGAGGTTGGAAAATCCCGTCAACGTAGATTCGCAGCTGCCCGGCGAAGACATGCGACTCGAGGGAATCACGATCGAAAACGTCCGCATCCACGGCGAGGGACAGCGGGAATTGATCCGCCTACGGCCGGTCGTCAACCAATACATGCGTAAACAAACGCCTGGGACCATTGCCAATACTCGTTTCCAACGCATCACGCTGACTGGTGAGCCAGGTGAGTACTTGGTGCAGTTAGTCGGCGCCGACGAGCAACATGTCGTGAAAGACATCTTCTTTGATCAAGTGTCGATTCTGGGTCAAGCACTGACGGCGAAGTCAGAAAACCTACAAATCGGCGCACATGTTGTGGATGTGAAGTTTGGCACGCAGGAGCATTAGCTACTTGACCAGATATTTCTCGATGAACGTGACGGCATCGCCCAACGGTTTTCACCTGCAGCGCGGCGACTTCATCCATATCGACGTCAAACTCCTCCTCGAATGCGGCCACCAGTTCGATGCTTTGCACCGATTCGGCGCCCAGGTCTTCGACGAACCGCGCATCGTCGCCGATTTGTTCCGGGTCGATTTTGAGAACTTCACCGACGACGCGTTTTACACGTGAAAGGGTACTATCCATCGAATTGTTCCTGATGTTCATGGAGTGATGTTTGAGAGTTCTCGACACTGCCAGTGGCCGATCAAGCGTCGGTCGCGCGTCGTGTCTGCGGCGAGCCGATTTCGCAGCGCCGCGCAGTTCGACTGCACCGCTACGATATCCGCTTGCACATCCTGGACGAAGCTGTTGCTCGGAAAATTCGCCGCGAACGGCGGCAAAATCTCGGACAGCTTCAGCTTCATCGCCGTCCAGACCGTAGCCAATGCGGCTCGCCTCGTCATATTCCCGTTCCGCATCAATCAGGATCAACTGCAAGAACTTCTGCTGCGCGGTGCCGTAAGTCGTCGATCAGTTGTGAGGAGCGCAACGCGATCGGGCTGGTCGAGATCGAGTCCCAGCAGTTTGTTCGCCTGCCGCCGCACCCAAATCCACTCGTCGTCCTCATAGCGTTTCGCGCAGGCAGCGAGTTCGTCATGCAGCTGATCCACATCCACAATCGTCCCAGCACGAACGCGTTCAAGCAGGTCACTCAGCCGAGTCTGTGGCAGTAGCAAACCGGCAACGTCGACCCACTGTTCGCTGTACATTCCCTGTGCGGGCGCCGCGAGTAGTTCGCTGAGCACGGCGTCAAGATCGTCGCCCGAGTAAGCGGCAAGCCGATTGACGATCCGTTCACGCAGATAGAGTTCGACGTGTGCTGTGTAGCGTTTTCGGCCGCTGCGTAGCAGGACACGTTTAATCTCCGCACCGTCAACCGTCACGGACCTCTTTCGACCGATCGGTCATGGCGGCCAGTTCGCCGAGCCGTTGTGCGCCGCGGATCATGCGGCCGACGGTCAGCGGATTGAACACGGGAAATGAGATCAAGTCGCGTCGCGTTCCGCCGCCCCGGCGGTCGCGCGACGGCCATTTGCGACCGTCGCGCAGGGTGCCGACCGTGGCAATGTAGAAGCCAGGGATGACAGTGCAGCGGCCGCTGGAATCGGCCTCCACGTGACTGAACGGCATGTCACGCGTGTCGAACGTGCGCGTGTGTTTGCCCAGGACGACGGAAAACGGCCCGACGCGGCATGGCCACATCAGGTACGACGAGGATCCGGTTTTGCAGCCCCGTTCCAATTTGCCTTCATGGCTGGGTCCAAGTTTGTAGCGGTGGTTCGACTGGTTCGTTGCGCTGCCGGCGTTGTAGAAGCTGAACATGCCGCCGATCAACAGGGATGACTTGTGGTGGGTCACCGTATAGGGGCCGGCGAAGACGCTGCACGCCTCGCCGTGGAAGGCTTCGCAATTGGCAAAGAACAGACTGCCCTCGGCCGAAAACTGTTTTCCCACGCGACATCCCTGGCCAACAAACGTGCTTGACAGCATCGCGGCATCCGTCACCGAGGCGCCTTCGGCGACGATAAAATCTTCTGCAATCACGCCCGCACCGATGGTGGTCAGCGCCTCCGGATGGCTGAGGATGGTTCCGTTGACGAGCGAGATCGCGCCGTCGACGACGGCAGCCGGCCCGATCACCACATCGACGATCTTGGTTGTTTCGGTGATTCGTGATCCATCCCCGATGGTGCCGTCAATCGGCGGTCACCGTCGCGGCCGCAGCGCGGGCCATCTGTTGCAATTGCGAAATCAAACGCTGCGTCGTGCCGATAGACGCACATCAGATATGCCAACTGGGCCGACAGGCCGTTAAAGCAGCACGACCTCTCGTCCGCCCGCCTCATTCAGCGTTTCGATTTCGACGCCGTTACCGAATCGGGCGCCGGGCGGCACGCTACCCGACCGACGCCCTCGATCAGCACGTTCTTGCCGATGTGGTAACGCGCAATGTGACCAGCCACATTCGCAATGCGAACACAGTCGGCGAGTTCGGCAATCGATCAGCTGCGCACGATAGATGCCCGCCGGTTTGGCGAGCCCCTCGGCGGTTGTCAGGTTGCCGGCGAGCGAACCGATCAAGACGTCCCCGGAAAAATGGGCGTCGACGACGCGCTCGAGCGAGAAACGGCTCGGTCACCTGAACGCGTCGCCAGTCATCCGCAGTGCAACCTCCAATGCGAAGCGTCTGGATTTCCGATTCGGTCAGCGGTCGGTATCTGCTCGGGTCCGTATCAGACATGCCGGTTATCTCGCGAGTTGATGAGCTTCAAGCTATGCACTGGGCCAAGCAAACGACCGTGGTGTCGACGATGTCATCGACGCTAGCACCCGGGACAGATCGCTGATCGGGTGAGCGAAGCCTTGCAGGAACGGTCCGATCGCCTGGGCGCCGGCCAGGTACTGGGTCAACTTGTAGGCGATGTTCGCCGCATTCAAATCGGGAAAGACCAGCACATTCGCTTGTCCGGCCACGCTGCTGGGGCGTTTGAGTTTCCGCTCGGCAATGGCGGCCACGAGCGCCGTGTCGGCTTGAAATTCGCCGTCGATGGCCAACGTGGCGCTTTGGCACGGGCCAGCTGCAGGGCTTGGGTGACCTTGTCGACCGCTTCGTGTGCCGCGCTGCCATCGGTCGAGAACGAGAGCATCGCGACGCGTGGTTCGTCCGCCAACAGTCGCGCTGCACTGTAGCCCGAGGCGATCGCAATGTCAGCCAGTTGAGCCGGCGTGGGGGCGATATTCACGGCGCAGTCGGCGAATACCAATACGCTGGCCACTGCGCGCGAGCGCTCCGGCAAGATCATCAAAAAGAAGCTGGACGGCGTCTCAATGCCCTCGGCATAGCCGACGGTCAGGGCGCCCGCTTGAATCACGACCGCGGTCGGGTTGACGACGCCGGCGACCATTGTGTCGGCATCCCCTTCGGCCACCATCATGCCGCCAAAGAAGAGCTGGTCGCCGCATCATCCGCGCGGCAACCTTGGCCGGCAATTCGCGACGCGAGGCGTAGGCGTCGACGTAACGGTCGAAGTCTTTGTCGGCTCGCGGATCGATCAGCGTCAGGTCATCGAGTTGCATCCCCGCCGCCGCCGCGGTGGTCTGCATGGTTTCCGGGCAGCCCAACAAGACCGGTTGTGCCAATCGCTCGTCACGCAGGCGAACGGCGGCCTGAAGCACGCGCAGGTCATCTCCTTCGGGCAACACCACACGGCGCTCGCTGCCGGCAACCGTTTGACGGAGTCTATTGACCAGATCCACGGTGGCGAGTCCTTCTCAAAAACGCGGAGCGGACGGCTTCTTTTGCTGCACCCATTCGTAATAGTCCCGCATCCGCAGTTGGCTGGCGGCAGCCCCATCGACGATCACGTCCGCCTCGGGATGCAGTTGCAGGGCGCTCGCCGGGACCATGCTCGTCACCGGTCCCTCGATCGTTTGCGCGACAGCCGACGCTTTGTTTTCGCCGTTGGCAAGCAGCAGTAACGAGCGGGCTTCCAAGATCGTGCCGACACCCATCGTGATCGCGTAAATGGGAACATCTTCCGGTCGCTCGAAAAAACGCGCATTGTCATCGATCGTTTGCTTGGCGAGCGTCTTGAGCCGCGTACGGGAACTGAGCGAACTGCCGGGTTCGTTGAAAGCGATGTGACCATCCGAGCCGATTCCCAGAATCTGGATATCGATGCCGCCGCACTCCTCGATGCGTCGCTCGTACCATTGGCAAAACGCCTGGTAATTGCTGGTCGTCCCGGACGGAATGTAGACGTTGTCCGCGCGATGTTGATATGTTTGAAGAAGTTCTCCTGCATGAAGTAGTGATAGCTCTGCGTGTCGCTGGGTCGCATCCCAACGTACTCGTCCAGGTTGAATGTCGTGACCTGAGCGAAGTCGAGCCCTTCGTCGCGATGCATGCGGATCAATTCTTGGTAGAGTCCCAGCGGCGTTGAGCCAGTGGCCAAACCGAGCACCGCGTCCGGTTTTGCGTTCAGGACATCCGCGACCATGGTCGCGGCAATTCGGCTCATCTGTTCGTAACCAGGGGCAATGAAAACTTCCAAGGTCGGACCCTCCGCCACATGTCGAGTATTGATTGTCGATCGACTGCGATCGGCACAACCATCCTACCCGATCGGCAGCGACGATGCTTGTATGACCTGGCCTACTTTCGCGCGGGGTGATTGGCCTTCGGAGATGATGGCGCGTACATCAGGACTGTGATATCGTCCGGTTTTCCCGGCAAACCCTCCTCTGAGCCCAACATCCTTGTGGATGCCAACGTGACCAGCGCAGTCACTCGATCTGTCAGATTTCCAATGCGTCCGTGCTCGATGACTTCCTCTAAATGCAGATTGTCGAACAAACCATCGGTTCCCACGATCACGGTATCGCGCGGTGCCAACAGCCGAGTGGGACCGATTTCAATATGCATGTTTCGGGAGCCGACCAGGTTCGAGACAAGATGGCGTTCGTCGTGGCTCATGGCCTCGGTTTCATCAAGCATTCCCGATTCAATCGCGTATCCAACGGGTGAATGCGGCGTCGACTTCCATTTCAACGCGCCACGCTGCCCGATCACCAAGATCATTGAGTCTCCAACTTGGTAGCCGCGAGCTGACCCGTCTTGAATTTCAACAACTGCCAAGGTGGTCGCCGCACCAACGCCCAGTTCGAGGACTTCACGATTCGCCTGCTCGATTCCGTCCAGAATCGCCGGCCGAAGATCACTCATGTCTTGATTGGCATGAAGTTGTTCGGCGATCGCATGGACCGCGATCGCTGACGCCTTATGGCCCCAAGGACATCCGCCCACACCATCGGCAACGACCAATACAATTCCGCCGGACCGCACCTGCACCACAGCGGCGCAGTCGTCGTTTGGTTCGGTTTTGCCTGGGCATCGCCGGCAAAGGGCACTGATGTTGCCTACCGCCAATTGCAACGATTCAGGATGTTGCATATCGGTTTCGACGTACATCTTTTTGACCGACTGGTTTGTCACGATCACCACTTATTTATCTCACCATTGAGTTAGCTATTTGGTTTCGGCACGACGACGTTTTGCATATCGCATCGCTTTGATTCGAGCCCGTTTCCAGTCCGCGAGCATCGCTGCCGCGTCACGATAGCGAAGGCGCGGGTTCACCGACAGCGACTTGCGAATGATGGCAATCAAATCCGGATGTGCTCGGCGCCGTAAGTTGGCCGACCCTGGAATCGGCCACTCAAACGGATATTCCGGCCAATAACCTGAAAAGATTCGAAACGCGATGACGCCGATGGAAAACACATCGGACCGACTCGAAGGCCTTCCCATCGCCTGCTCCGGTGCCATGTGGCCCACCGTTCCCGTTCCATCTGCGTTGATCGTCATCTGTGCCGCTTTTGCGATTCCGAAATCGGCCAGCCGAATGTCTTTGTTTGCAAACAACAGGATGTTCTCGGGCTTGATATCACAGTGGATAATGCCCTGTTCGTGTGCGTGAGCAGTACCTTCGAGCAATTGCAACACGATGTCGAATGCGGTCTCAAACGCCATTCGACTTCGTAAGCGGTCTTCCAGAGTTCGGTCGGCTAACGCCGAAACGATCACCAAGTGACCATCAATGAAGGAGGCGTCGCGGATCGGATGGATGTTCACATGGTCCAATTTCATGGTCATTCGGACCTCCCGACGAAAAACGTCGAGCAGTTCCGGAGACATCGCCGTATCAGTGGGAATCTTGAGGGCAACTTTCAAGCCCAGCAGCGTATCGGTCGCGGCGTAGACGGTCGCGTACGCCCCACTGCCGATGCGACGGTCGAGGCGGTACTTACCCAATCTGGATCCGACTCGAAGCGATTTGCCCGGTCGTGGAATAGTGATGTTCGAACGGCTCAAGAAGGACTCCCTTGACAATCGTGCTCGCGACCTATTCTACGCGGATCACGATCGGGGTCTATGCGCAGTTTGCAGTCTAGTGCTTTGTCACGACTAAGAATGAGGGTTCAATTTGCTTCGGGAAAAGGGGTCAGGGTCTCTATTGTTGCTTGGTCGGTTGTCTCGACGGAGGATCGGCTAAGCGCAATACCGTGCGTATTGAGCATCGATGAGGCGATCTTGTTGAACGGCAAGCCGCAGGCGACTGTAGAGCGCGGACGCATTCGCCTGCGTCTTGCCCCCTGAGAACCAAGTGATGGCGTATTCGCGGTTAACGTTGACGCGTGTTCGGAGTGACTGAGTTGAAGCGGTTGATCCCGCATGCACCCGATGAATCGGGTCACTACGAACGAGGAACGAATCAGACGCCGGCCAGGCGATCGATCAGCAACTTGTCTTTCATGGACGGCTGCATGGGGTCGACGCCCAGTGTTCCCACCAGCGATTCTTCGTACTCGTCTGCCTGAACGATCCGCAGTTGCTGTTGAGCATAGGCAAGGCGACCAGGCAGATCCAACTGCTCAACGATTTCGCCATCGCTTTCTTCGGCCAGGCTGTTTCGCAAACGCTGCTCGAACCCTTGCCAGAATTCGATATCACGTTGCTTCTTTGCAGCCAGCCGACGTCGGTACCAATCGCTGGAAAGCAGGCACCCACGGGTGAAGAGCTTTCGCACATCGGGATCCGCGATCGTTTTTCCTTCAAAGTCACCATACGCCATGATGCTTAAGACTGCCCTCAGTGGGGGACAGGCGAGTTCGTAGCCGCCGTCTTCCATGTACCGCAGTGCAACTTTCTGTTGGGCTTCGGCGATCTGCAAAATCCCATCGGCGAACGACACAGGGTCTTGTGCCTCCGGTCGCAGGATCTCTTCAGTAAATACCTTGGATGGATTGTTGAAGATTCGAGCCAAGTAGGTACGTACGAATTTTCCCGTGATTCGATAGCCTAAACGACTTGCCCGGATCGGGACGCCATCGACCTCGAAGTCCTCGACCCGCTCAAGCATGCCGGAATTGATCAAGTTCTTGGGGTCACGCTCTTCGGGACCCATTCGGCACCAGACTTCAGGGATCAACAACGAGATGTCATGGCCAACCTCGAATCGCGGACCAATGTGTCCGGCCGGCGTGCTGAATCCACCAAGCTCGGTCAAAATCATCGAGACCACCGATGCGTTCAAATCGATCGACGGTGACAACGCATTGAACGGCCCCTTGGTCAGCGCACCCTCGCTGCCCGCGCCAGTGGTGCTCGGACTCTTGCCCGTTAAAGAACAGACATAGTCCATGATCAGTTCAGGCAATTCCTGATAGTGCAGCGGCGAGTAGACAGCAAGCGATCGAATGCCAACTTCGGCATCTGGCGGATTGTTGCGACGACCGCTGAGCACGGCGCCAACCGGCGTGTGGATCGGGGCATCCACAGGCAAGCACCGATGAAGTTGCATCCCGCGCATCGCCACGTAGGTATCCCGCGCATGGACCATGTCGGGACGATCTTGCAAGTAGCGAGGATTCTTGGTGGGCCGGCCATCGACGATTCGCGGATCCGCGGTGCTGACGACGTAACCATCGGATTGCCCGGCTGCCTTTACCAACAGCGCTTGCATGGGACCACTGAACTTGTCGAACTCGATCGCGTCGTCGACGATCTCACGGGCTTTATCCGTCGAAAGCGGTTCGAAGTTGCTGATGAAGTTCCCTGGTTGTGACAAGTCCCATTCCGTCTGTTTATCGAGTCCGCGATGAACCGCGTCGTCGGGTCGTTGGAAGAGCCGATATTCACAGTTCTCAACAAACTTGTAACTGGCGGCCGGCGTCAGTGCGGGACCCACGTTGCCCGCCGCTGCAGCAGGCACAACCACGCTGCAGCTAATGTCATCCTCGCGTTGCACCTTGGCCGCGGCGATAAAATCTTGACGAACCTTGAAGGTTCGCCATCGTTGTTCGTCCAGTCCGACTCGCAGGTACGTTCCGACAAGCGAACGGTCTCCGATCTTCAACTCATGGCCGGGCGATCCGTTGACGATGTCCACACCAAAGTAACTCTTCCAGTCGTTCTCCATGCCTGGAACGACGAATCGTTTGATGATCAACGCCAATGCGTAGACGTGATCGGGAATGGACTTGAGCCACTCGAGGTACTCGTCGCTAAAATCGGGCTGAGGCGTCAGCAGCTGAATCACGCTTCCCAGACTGCGATTTGGATCGAGTACGCTGCGACTCGCTCGATCAACGTAGTCCGGTTTATCCTTCATTTCTTCGCGCCACCGGTTCTGGTAGTCGCGATCGAATATCTCATCCAACTTCTCGAAGTCTTTTTGGCGATCGGCAACGAAAATTGGACCGTACAGCATGTAGTCACGCAAGCTTTTGCTGATTTCACTTTTGCCGCCACCGCTAACGGTACAAGGTTTGTGGCAAAAAACGCCCTCGGCGACCGTGCCAATCAACCGCCATGAGGGTGCCGCCGGATGCTTTTCGAGTTGGATTTTGTAGCCACTGGGCGAGATGTAGACGTTCTTGGGAGAAAGCGGGATTCGCTGCTCCGTCCCGGCCTTGGTCCATTTGATGCACCGCTCCTCCAGCGTTGCGTAGGCCTCCTCGGGGATATAGATCACCGTCGGATCGCTTCGATCGATCCCGTAGCCTTCCGGTTGGACGTCAATGAACGAGCTGTAATCCTCCGCGACCGCATCAAAAGACCGGCCGTTGTATCGCCGGCTATTGACTCGAAAGTCGCCGCCGAGCGAATACGACGCGAACGCCAGCGCACCGCCGGCATGTTCTTCTTCGGCGTTGCCCATCAGATTCGCCGCGTAGCTGATCTGTGTCTTGACTTCCTTCTTGCAGTAGCCGTAGTAGTTGTCGGCGATGATGGTAACGATCACGCCCGTCGCGTCACGGCAAGTCACCTTGAACGCACTGCCGCCGTTGTAGCACTCCGCTTCCTGTTTCCAACACATTCCGTCACGACGTTGGCGGTCGGTCGCCTTGTCCCAATGTGGAAGTCCCAGTTCTTTCTTGGTCTTGGTGACCAAGTGCGGTGCCAGGATCACACATCCCGTATGTCCGCTCCACGATCGCACGTCCAAGCCAGCGTCATTGGCTGCTGTCAGCGGATCACCAGCGTTGCCAAAAATCGATTCCACAAAATCCAGATTGCTGACCAACGACGCCGGAGCGTAAAAACGACACTCGAACGACTTCGCCTCGCAGTACCCCGGCACCTCGGGGCAGACCAATGGTCGGAGCAATAGCGACACCCAGGTGTGTGCTGGACGATTGGACTGTGACATGTAGGGCAACGTCATCAAGTCTCGAGGGGGCTGTAGGGCCGCGCGAAACAGCTCCACAAAGACTGATCTTGGCACAACCCGTTTGTCACCTGGAATCGCCAGCCCACCTTCGACCACATGAAAGGTGCCCGCGGTGGTCCGGCGATCAGCCTTCGGGTTGTTCAAAACTCCGTTGAAGCAACGATACGACTGAACCAGATCGTTCTGAAAGCTGTATCCATTGACCGGCAAGCTCAATTCACGGGCCATTCCGTGACGGTCCAGCGTCAGTGACGGACTGGGAAGTCGCAACGGTTTGTCGCCGACTTCGCTGCCCAGGTGTCTCGTTCAGGAAAGCTTCGATGCGGGAATCGATCGGGGCTCTGTATTCGGACAGCAGCCGATTCTTTTCTTTCAGGCTTTCGAGAATCCCTGCCGAAAAGGCCGCCATCGAATCGGCGCTGGTTTCCTCGTCAGGTGGCGAAAGACCGGCCGAAGCCATTTGAAAGGCGATGTAGCTGCGCAGGTGACCCCGCTCGGTCGGGGAGGTTGCGACGTCACGCTTCCAACCGGTGGCACGTTGAAGCTGCGCTGGGTCTCGAAGAAGTGAAGACATGGCAATTCGTTCCCTGCAAGCGTCGAAGTGACTGGAAATAGGTCGGCAGTAAGGTAGCAAATTGCCCGTGTTTTGCAGCCGCGCGGCGAGACCGACCCTCGCTGGCTCGGCGCCCCATCGCGGTCTCAGCAGCGGTGCGTTGGAGAAAGCGCCGCTGTGCGGTTATCATTGGCCTCTGAAATCCCTTAGCGTCCATGGGTTCTTTGAAGGAAAAGTTTTTTATGCGTCACGCTGTCTTGCACTTCGTCGTGTTGATGATGCCGATTTGGTTGGCATCCCAGATTTGCTATGCGGGTGGGCTAGGTGTCACACCGCCAGAACAATTCAGCACACTCGAGGGTTTCGAGGTCGAATTGATCTACGAAGTACCCGGCGAAACCCAGGGTTCGTGGGTCAGCTTGACTGTGGACCCGAAGGGCCGGCTGATCGCCTGCGACCAATATGGCGGGCTCTATCGTATCGATGTCTCCGGCGAGAAGGCGAACGTCGAGAAGCTGGCGATCGATTTCGAGGGTGCACAGGGTTTGCTGTGTGCGTTTGGATCGTTGTACGCGAACGTCAATTCCCGCGGTGAAAAAGGTGGTCCCAACATCTCCGGTGTTTGGCGATTGACTGACACCAACGGCGATGATCAATACGACAAGAAAGAACACATTCTGCCTCTCAACGGCGGCTCCGAGCATGGTCCGCACGCCATGATCCTTACCCCCGACGGAAAACGGATCGTGTTGTGTGCGGGAAACAACACCGATCTGCCGGCGGATATCGCCCGCAGCCGCGTCCCGCACAACTGGGACGAGGATCACTTGCTTGGACGAATGCCCGACGCACGCGGACACAATGCAAGCCGCATGGGTCCCGGCGGATTCATCTTGTCGATCAACCCCGATGCGAGTGACGTGGAGTTGATCGCAACCGGGTTCCGAAACGAATACGACATCGCGTTCAATCGCGACGGCGAATTGTTCGCGTACGATGCCGACATGGAGTGGGATGTCGGAACGCCGTGGTATCGACCGACGCGGATCAATCACGTGATCAGCGGAGCCGAATTCGGTTGGCGAAACGGAACCGGCAAGTGGCCTGCTTACTATCCCGATTCGTTTGGCAGTGCGGTCGACATTGGACCTGGCTCACCGACCGGGATTTGCTTCGGCTACGGAGCGAAGTTTCCCAAGAAGTACCAAGACGCGTTGTTCATCTGTGACTGGAGCTACGGCAACATCCACGCGGTTCACCTGAGCGAAGATGGCAGCAGCTACGGCGGCACCTACGAGACTTTCGCGACCGCGGCGCCGTTGCCAGTGACCGACATCGTCGTACATCCAGTCGACGGTCTGCTGTACTTCACCATTGGCGGACGCCGAACGCAAAGTGGTCTTTATCGGATTCGCTACACCGGTGATCTCGATGCGGCGAACGATTCGGTTGCTGAAGAGGCCGGCGCGCGACAGTTGCGTGAGCTTCGTCACAAGTTGGAAGCCACGCATGTAGGCGAGCCTTCGGCCGAGAGCATCCCGTTGGCATTGGAGAATCTCGCTCACAGCGACCGCGCGATCCGGTTCGCCGCCCGAATTTCGCTGGAGCATCAACCAGTCGGACGATGGCGCAGCAAAGTCACCGAGCTCACGAACCCGCAAGCGAGAATCTTGGGCGTGATCGCTCTAGCTCGCAACGGCAACGAAAGCGACAAAGCCGCCGCGATCTCCGCCCTCACATCACTGAAGTGGGACAATCTGTCGCCGAGCGAGCAAATCGATCTACTGCGTGCCTATGGTCTAATCGGCATCCGGATGGGCAAGATTGACGGGCCTGATGCCGAGTCGATCCTTGCTCAGATCGGAGGTCGATTCCCGACCCGCAATCACGAAGTCGATCGCGAACTTGCCCAGATGCTGGTCTACCTGGAATCGGCCGACGCTACCGGGAAGATTGTCGCCGAGATGAAGTCCTCCCCAAGCCAGGAGAACCAGATTCACTACGCAATGACGTTGCGAGGTGCAAGAAATGGATGGAACCGTAAACTGCATCGCCAGTACTTCCAGTGGTTCAGCGACATCCAATCGGCGCGCGGCGGCATGTCATTTGGTGGTTTCATCGAGAACATCAAGAAAGCAGCGCTCGAGCGGGTGCCGGAAAAGGTGCAGCAAGACCTCGCGGAGCTGATTAACCCGCCCAAGGACCTTGCCGCGGAAACGGCGACCGAGACGCGGCCTTTGGTGAAAGAGTGGAAAGTCGATGACTTACTTGAGACGGTCGCCAGTAGCGACCATGTGCCAAGTTTCCAGCGTGGTAGCGAAGTCTTTGCGGCCGCACAGTGTTACAAGTGCCATCGAATGGGAGTCCAAGGCGGTATCTTGGGCCCCGACTTGACCGCCGCGGGTGGACGGTTCAATCAAAAAGACCTGCTGATCTCCATCATCGAACCAAACAAGGAGATCAGCGATCAATACGGCGCGACTCAGTTCCTGACCGACGACGGTCGCGTCGTCGTGGGCCGGGTCGTCAACATGAGCGGGCAAGATCTCCGCGTGATGACCAACATGCTCGATCCCTCGCAGCAGGAACGGGTCCAACGTGATACGGTCATCGAAACTCGGCCCGCCACGACCAGCATGATGCCCTCCGGATTGTTGAATACTTTCAACGCTGAAGAGATCACTGATTTGATTGCTTACCTCCGTGCCGGAGGCCGAGCGAGCCATCCGATCTATAACAAAACGGTCGCCCAGAAATAGCTGCTGTGGCGATCCGCTTCAGTTTTACAACAACAAGCTCACCGCAACGTACAAACCCATGAATCGATTTTTCCTTTTGCCGCTGCTACTGGTCTTCCTTTGTACGTCTCGAGCCGATGAGCGATGGCTTGTCTTTCCCGGTGGCAATGGTCCCGGCGCGGGCAAACACATCGTGCTGATCTCGGGCGACCACGAGTATCGAAGCGAAGAGGCGTTTCCGCAGCTTGGCAAGATTCTCTCGCAGCATCACGGGTTCAAATGCACGGTCTTGTTTGCGATTGATCCAGACACGGGCGAAATCAATCCCGACAGCGTGACCAACATTCCCGGGCTCGAGTCTCTCGAATCGGCCGACTTGGTGATCATGGGGTTGCGATTTCGCAATTTGGAAGACGATCAAATGAAGATGATTCTCGACTACGCCGAAGCGGGCCGGCCGATGATCGCGATGCGGACATCGACGCATCCGTTCGACATCCCGAAGGATCGGAAGTACGCCAAATACACCTGGAACAACAAAGACAAAGCGTTCGAGGGCGGCTTTGGCAAGCAGATTTTCGGAGAGACGTGGGTTTCCCATCATGGAAATCATGGCAAGGAGTCGACGCGCGGAATCGTTGCTGATGCGAATCACCCGATCGCCAAAGGGATCAAAGATGGCGACATTTGGGGACCGACCGACGTTTACGGCGTGAAGTTGCCGCTCAGTGGTGATGGGCACGCAATCATCAACGGCCAGATTTTGACGGGCATGAATTCCGATGACAAACCGGTCAACGACAAACGAAACGATCCGATGATGCCGATCGCTTGGACGCGGTCCTACAAGGATGGCAGGATCTTCGTCACCACAATGGGCTCGGCCGACGACCTGCCCAACGAAGGCGTGCGAAGGATGCTGGTCAACGCAAGCTACTGGTGCCTGGGGATGGAAGACAAAATCGAACCCAAATCGGATGTTTCGATCGTCGGCGAGTACGAACCGACCAAATTCGGGTTTGGCGACTTCATCAAAGGCAAGCGGCCAAGCGACTACGACTTGAAGCTTGGAACGGCGAAGTAGGCCGGTCTGCAGATGGCTAGGGGGAAGTCTGTTTTACGATCGGCCAATTCGCCTTGGCATGACACAGTGTCGGGCTTTCATCACGGCGGAGCGTGATGGCTACTTTCGCAGTGCGAAAACCATTGATGATGACATGGCGGATTTGCAACTTGCCTTAGTCGAACTTGTGCCTTCAGTCTCGTCGATAGTCGAGACTCGTGGAGTCGGTGGGGGATGTATCAGCCAGGCACATCGCGTGATCGCTCGCGACGAAACCGGTCAGACACGTACATTGTTCGTAAAATCGAACGTCGCATCCTTTTTGGACAATTTTCAGGCCGAGTGGAATGGACTTGAGCGGTTAAGCGAGTCGGGAACGATTGGCGTGCCAAAACCGATCGCGGTCGGCGTCGCCGAGAATATCGCCTGGCTAGTGACCGATTGGGTCGAGCAACGATCCCACGGCCATCATTTCTTTGAAAGTTTTGGGCGTGGGCTAGCCAATCTTCACCAAGCCACCCTTGGTACCGAAATAGGCTTGGAATCAGACAACTTTCTTGGCTCGGCCCGACAAATCAACGTTCGTTGCCCATCGTGGGTCGAGTTTGTGGCGGCGCATCGAATCGGGTTTCAAATTCGGTGGGCGGTCGATCAAGGTCTGGCCGATCCAACCCTGCGGGGCGATTGCGAGCGAATCGTGCAGACGATGGATCGTTTGCTCGATGGACGCGACGACCAGACATCGCTGCTGCACGGGGACCTTTGGAGTGGCAATTACCTGTGCGATTCAGCCGGGGAACCGACGATCATTGATCCGGCGATTTATTACGGATGTCGGGAAGCCGAATTCGGAATGCTACGGCTGTTTGGTTCCTGTCCTGGCTCCTTTTACGATGCCTACTTGGAAACGTTTCCATTGCCCGACGGTTGGCAACAACGCGTGAGCGTTTATGTGCTGTATCATCTACTGAACCACTTGAACCTGTTCGGAAGCGGCTATCACGGCCAGTGCCGGTCGCTGGCTGCCCAAATCCTTCGCGCGTAGACCAGATCCTTCGCGCGTAAAACTGGCTCCCGCCAACCCATGAGATTCGCATGCTTGCTGCACGTGTCATTCCTTGCCTCGACGTGTTGGACGGACGTGTCGTCAAAGGCACCAATTTCGTCAACTTGCGGGATGCCGGCGACCCGGTCGAGGTGGCGCGTCGCTACGAACACGAGGGTGCCGATGAGTTGGTGTTCCTGGACATCACGGCCAGCCACGAAAAACGAGACATCATTTTGGATGTCGTCCGGCGGACAGCCGAACAGGTCTTCATGCCGCTGACCGTGGGTGGCGGTGTGCGAACCATCGAGGACGTGCGGGCCTTGTTGTCCGCTGGATGCGACAAGGTTTCGATCAACTCTGCCGCTTGCAAGGATCCCGATTTTGTTCGCCGTGCCGCGGACCGCTTCGGCAGCCAATGCATCGTCGTGAACATCGACCCCAAACGTGTGCAGAAAGACGGCGAAGAGGTCTGGGAGATTCACATCAACGGCGGGCGCAAGCCCACGGGGCTGATGGCCGTCTCATGGGCGCAGGAGGTCGAGCGATTGGGAGCCGGTGAGATCGTTTTGACCAGCATGGACGCCGATGGAACTTGCGATGGCTACGATTTACCAGTCACTGCTGCGGTCAGCGAAGCGGTGTCGATCCCGGTGGTCGCAAGTGGCGGGGCGGGGAATCCCGGTCACTTGGTCGACGCGATTCAAAAGGGAAAGGCGGATGCGGCGCTAGCAGCCAGCATCTTTCATTTCGGCCAGTTCACGATTGCGGAAACGAAGCAGGCAATGCGCGACGCGGGTATTCCGGTCAGGCTTTAGGATGGACGTTCGGGTTTAGCCGACTACCCCAAAACGCCTTAATTGTGTCTAACAAGGCTCAAAATCTCATTCCGCCAATCCAAGATCAACTTCGTGACTGACGTCGTCCCCATTCGCAGTGCCTTGATCAGCGTCAGTGACAAAATGGGAGTGGCCGATTTGGCTGCCGGGTTGCAACGGGCGGGCGTGCAAATCTACAGCACCGGCGGGACTCGTCGGCATCTGGAACAGTCGGGCATCGATGTCATCGACGTGGCCGAGTACACCGGTTTTCCCGAGATGCTTGACGGACGAGTCAAAACGCTTCATCCGAAGATTTTTGGCGGCATTCTGGCGATTCGTGATCGCGCCGACCACATGGACGTGATCAGCGAATACGGCATGGTGCCATTCGATTTGGTCGTCGTGAATCTGTACCCGTTTGCCGCGACTGCGGCGCGACCCGGCGTGACTCGCCAAGAGTGTGTGGAACAGATCGACATTGGCGGCCCCAGCCTGGTTCGAGCCGCCGCAAAGAATCACGCCGATGTGGCAGTCGCCACCAGCCCCGAACATTACGGCGAAATCCTGGCACAACTTGATGCCGCCGGCGGTACGACGATCGAGCTACGTCAAAAGCTGACCGCTGATGCGTTTGACCATACCGCCGGCTACGACCGGGCGATCGCCGACTTCATGCGGGGTGACACGATCACGGGGGAATTCCCTGCGAGTTTGCATTTGTCGCTGCGTCGAAAGAATCAGCTTCGCTATGGTGAGAACCCTCACCAGCGGGCCGCAGTCTACAGTGACCCTGCCGTTCGCAGTGCGAACCTGGTGTCGGCTCGCCAGTTGAGCGGGAAAGAGCTTTCTTACAACAACTTGCTTGATCTTGATTCGGCGCTCGAGATCGTTCGCGGATTTGGCGGGCCGGCGGTTTCGGTGATCAAGCACAACAATCCTTGCGGCGCGGCAACGGATGCAAAGCTATCGCGTGCCTGTCAAAAGCGCTCGACGGTGATCCACTGAGCGCGTTCGGCTCGGTCCTCGGTTTCAATCGAACCGTCGACACGGCGACCGCCGAATTGCTCTGCGAACCAGGATTGTTTCTCGAGGCAATCGTCGCGCCCGACTTTGAGGCCGAAGCGGTGGGCCTGCTGACCTCCAAGCCGCGTTGGCGCGACAATGTGCGGTTGATGCAAGTTGGACGACTGGACGATCCGCCGCCTCCCATGCAGCAGCGATTCATCAGTGGTGGAATGCTGGTTCAGGATGCCGACCGACTGACGAGCTCGACGTTGCAGTGGAAGACGGTGACCGAAACGGAGGTTGCCGACGAGCTTTGGGACGACGTGGCGTTTGCCTGGGAGATCGTGCGACACGTAAAAAGCAATGCCATCGTGTTGGCCAAAGGACACTTCGCTGATCGGTGTCGGTGCCGGTCAGATGAGCCGTGTCGATAGCGTGGAAATCGCGATCGACAAAGCCGGCGAGCGTGGCCGCGGTTCGATCCTCGCGTCGGATGCATTCTTTCCGTTTCCCGATTCGATCGAGGCGGCTGCCGAAGCTGGCATCGTTGCCGTCATTCAACCCGGTGGATCCCGACGCGACCAGGAAGTCATCGACGCCTGTAACCAATACGAGATGCCGATGGTCTTCACAGGTCGCCGACATTTCAAGCACTGATGACGATCCTCGATAAAATCCTGGCGCGAACGCGTCGAACGATTGATGCCGATCGGGCTTCCCGACCGGACGCAGAACTTGAGGCATTGGTACGCGACCTTCCGCCGTGCCTTGATTTCCATGGGGCTCTGGCAGCCGGAACGTCCGTTCAGTTGATCGCGGAGGTCAAGCGAGCCAGCCCGTCGGCCGGGCTGATCCGCGAGGATTTTGATCCAGTCGCGATCGCCACATGCTACGCCGAGGCCGGTGCTGCCTGTATCAGCGTGTCTGACGGATGAACCGTTCTTCCAAGGCTCGCTGAAGTTTTTGCAGCAGATTCGCCAGGCGGTACGACTACCGCTGCTGCGAAAAGACTTCATCGTCGACCGATACCAGTTACTGCAGGCTCGCGCGGCGGGTGCTGATTGCGTGTTGCTGATCGCCGAATGTTTGCCCGCCGATCAGCTGAAAAGACTTCACGATCAGGCGACCGAACTGGGGATGCAGACGCTGATCGAATTGTTCGAGCCCGAGAATCTGGAGGCCGTGCTGCAATCCGGCACACGACTGGTCGGCATCAACAATCGCGACCTGCGCACGTTCGAGACGTCGCTGGAACACACGTTGAACCTACGCCCCTTGATTCCCGAGGATCGGCTGGTCGTGGGCGAGAGCGGAATTCGAAATCACGATGACTTGCTGCGACTGGGGCGCGGCGGTGTAAAAGCGGTGTTGGTTGGCGAGTCGCTTGATGCGTCAGGCCGACATCACGGCGAAGCGACCCGGTCGAGCTTGCTGGGGCCAGCTCGGAAGAACGGGCTCGAGGTCGGTTCGAAGGCCTTCCGGTGGCTGCCGATGGCGGTTCAAAGGCGAACTCTTGCCACTTGACCGCCTGTGTCCATCGGTTCGATTCGCATCACCAAGATTACCGTCTTGGTAGAGCCGCACGGTTCCGGTCGATTGGCTGACGACGACCGAGATCGCTTTGGTCTTGCGAGTGATCGCGGCGGCGGCCCAGTGTCTGGCGCCGAGACCCTTGGTCATCGTGAGGTCTTCGTGCGACACCTCCAGCATCTGGCGGCTCCGCTCGATCACGCCGTCGCTGCTGATGATAAACGCTCCATCCAGCTGAGCGATTTCTTTGGCGTCCTCTTGGACTTTCCTGTCGAGCAGGTTGCGGTGCTTCTTGTTGTAGCCGCGGAACGGATCGACACCACTATCGTTGGAGTGATCGAGCACCTTGCGGGTGTCACCAACGACGAACAGCGTGCCAACCGGTTTGCCCTCGCGTCCTTCACGACCGATCTGGGCCGCCAAGTCGACCACGGCCTTGATCGTTTTCAGCGGAACGCGGCTTTCGAACATCTGCAGATCACGACTGGTCAAACGCCGCATCCGCTCGTCCAGCTGCAGATGGCTGATCGAATCGAGCCGTCCCTGCTGGAATCCGCTGTACACCGCCACCACTTCGCCGTTGGTGCGAATCAACTCGTCGGCAGCCGCTTCCAGCAAGGCATGCTGGAGACGCTCCAAGCAGCGGAGATTTCTCCTTGTTCAGGGCCAGCGGCTTCAGTCCCGCTTCTGCCGCCCCCTCCAGATCCTCCGGAGAATCGACGGCGACGATCACCGGTACGCTCGATCCCCTCTGCCATTTCGGCGATTCGCTTCCAGTCGGTCGAACCGTCCAACAGCAACAACAAGGCGTCGGCATTTCGCTCCTTCAGCAGGGCGAACCGCGGCGGCGACCATCGCCGCGTTGTGTTTGGTCAGTCGTTGCGTCGCCATCGATGGGCAAACCATATGGGGTAGAACCGTCCTCTGATGCCCTCTGTTGTAGCCAATCGCCGTCGCTTCGCACAGTCATCGGATGGCAAAGCATGCGATCGGCGAGACGATTGTTGAGATTGGCGACCGCGCGGTGCTCGGTTGCCAGGCGGGACCACTTTGGTAGACGCGTTCGTAGTACATCGCCAGGGATCGCAGAGCGTGGCCTTTGGGGCCAATCTGCCAGTCGTGTTCACGCTTGTTGTACATCGATGTCAACAAGAAACGGATGGCACTGACCAGCCGAGGGTTCTGAAGCTGGGAGTCGGGGGTCACCGTCAGTAGCCATTCGACCATATGACCGGTGGTCTGGATCTTGCGGTCCAGGTTCCCGTTGTCCTCGCGACCCTCGAACCAGTCGGTGCTCATCGAACCGTCGCGGTTTTGCAGCCGATAGGCGTACGTCGACGAAGTCTCGAGTGAAGATTTCCGCCCGTTTCCATTGCCCCGTCATCGGTCGACCTTCGGCTCGTCGTTTACGCATGGCGTGAGCGAATCCCATCAATCGATGCGTGCCACCGCAGGCGGCGCCGACGATGACCTGTGCGAGTTCCTCTTGAATCAGTCGCTCGAAATCCCAGGTCTCGCCCTCCGCGTTTCGCCAGACCACGTTCGTATCCAGGTAGTGCGACAAGCCGATCAGCGTGAAAGTCAACTCCTCGCCACTCTTGCACGCCAACATCTCGGCGTCGATCACATCGCTGACCGAGTATTTGTGATCGTCCGGCATAGAGCGGGTAGTCGGCCGGCACGTCGCACAGCGCGAAGACGGCCAACATTTGGGCTTGGTGGCCTTGAAGCCCCACACCACTCTTGACCGAGATCATACCGTTCTGTTCCGTCAGGAGCTTCTGGCCGCGACATGCGTTGTTGCCAGCAATCCAGGCGATGGCGCTGTACGAGCGGTTGCCAGCCAGAACTTTCGTATCGATGCCGTAAACCATGATCGAGTGCAACATTCCCCAGTTGCTTCGCTCGTTGACGATCTCAGGGCGTCCAGTGGTAGTAGCGAAGGCACTGCCGCATCATATTCTGCATTCGATAGACAGTGCTGGTCATGCGAATGGGCGTGCGCGGATAACCCGCATAGTCCAACTCGACGGCGGGGGCGATTGGGTCGGACTCGATGTGGGTTGGCGCGTCTAAAGGTTCACGCTGCTGGCGATCGGCTGATTCACCGACGGGCAAACCGTGACTGTCGATCCGCAACTCCCGCACTCTGACTCTGCCAGCAGGCCTTGCTGGTTTCGTCGCCGATCCCGCCGCCGATTCCTCGAATCGATCGTTGCTTGATTCAACCTCTTGCTTTGCTGCCGTTTGCGATCGATCAACAGTCTCCTCGATCGCGGCTGATTCGTCCGGCAACTCGGACTCACGTCAGCAGGATCCGGAGTCTCCGTATCCGCCGGTAGAACTTTAAAATCAGAAGGTAGATCGTCGACGGCCAAGTCGACGAACGACTTCAGCCGGCTCTTGAGGATCGAGAATGTCTTCCTCTTTCGATTCCGGAGCGGATGATTCCTCGCCAGTTGCTTGTGGATCGATTGAATCGGTCCTCAGACTATTCTTTACTTTCGATTGTTCCGCTTGCGTCTGCACGCCGCTCCGCTGCGTATCGCCACGATCTTCCGGATCGCCACGATCTTCCGTATCACCACTCTCTTCTTTGGGCGGCACGTCGGCGAAGGAGGGCGCGTCGCGACGGCGATTGATCCAACCATCGTCGAGTGTCGATCTTGGGGACGATCCGTGACATGGACGGTGGATCGGGCAGCTCCGCCGGAGGACGCGGCGGATTCATTTTGACCGATGGTTCCTCCTTCGGCTTGAGCAGTTTGTCAATCAACCAAGGACGACGCGCAACCCGGATCTCAAGCGTCGAATTGATTGGCGCCCGCAGCTGCAACTCCGTCGGCGTCTCTTCCGCCGACAGCGCTGAATTGACAGGGACGGAGGAGGTCGGCGCTGGTGCACCTGGCGGCGCCGTGGGCACCATGTCGGTCGGTGCCGTAGCGATTCGCAGGATCGGTTCCGTGGCAGCAGGCGGCGATTGTGCTAGCAATTCAACCGACAAACCACCACACAGCGTGCTGGCAGCGAGCAACATCGAAAAGCTGTTTCGACGAAGATGATTCGAAAAGCAACGACGTTGCGGCACAGCTGGCTCCGGTGTTGGGTAAACGTACACCAACAGGTATCGGACATCCGCGGCCTTGAAGTTAAGCCGTAACGGCCCCCTCTTCTTGCTGTTTGTGCCTGTGCAAATCCAGATCCGTCGATCCTGCCAAGCCTACAGATCAAACTCATCGAGCGAATCGATCAACTGATCAAGCTGGTCTTTGGGCTGCGATTCGCGATCTGCTTGGCGTTTCTTCAGCTGGTCGTCAATTCCCACCGCATCGCGGCCTGCTAGCAACAACTGTTCGTCGCGTTCGCGAGCGGCCGTGGCGATCGGATCGTCGCCGCTGGAGGGCGCACCAAAGAGTTGCGAAAGATCAATTTTGAAACCCTCGTCGCCTTCGGTCTGGGCGCCAGCGATCGCGGGGGCTTTATGCTGCGGAAAGATGATAGCATTCTCGGGACAAACCCGACTGCAGGCCGGACAGCCTTTGCGACAGTTGTCTGGCTGCTCGACCAAAATATTTTCGCCGCTATCGACTCCGTAGACGCCAAACAAACAGAAGTCGACGCATTCCATGCAGTTGGTGCAGCGGTTGAAGTCGATCACGGGGTACCAGCGGCGCGACGTCTGTTCGTCAACCTGAACCAGTTTTCCACCCACGATAGGCAGACTCCTGTCGCGAATGCTTGGTTCGACTCCAACGATCCGGCGAATTTCGTCGACAAAAGCATCCGCTTGATCGGATACCTTTAGATCGATGCAGTGGATATTCCGATCGGGACGTGGGTAGAGGTCGGTAACGCGATCGACATCGCGCTGCTCACTCGATTCGGCTTGATGGCCGGTTCCATCATCGCTCGCATCGTCATCTTGCTCTTGGTCAGCCTCTCGCCGCCGAGTTCGACCTCGCCGACTTGGCCTTGGATTCCGTTTCGGTCCAGCACCCAGTGCGCGGCACGAGAATAGATCCACGATACAACGATCAAGTCGCCTTCGATTTCAGACAACTTCTTGTACGAATCGCTTGCTTTGGGCAGATCATACAGATGCGGAATGACCAGAATGTTAACGCCGTCCATCTGCTGGGCGGCTTCGCTGATCGCTTGTTCCAAGGCGCGCTTCTGCGGGTTCCGCGATTGGCCTCGCGAAACGACCACCGTCCAGGTCGCATTTTGGATCGCTGAAATCATAGACTCACTCTAAATCCGGTCTCTACCAATCGAGCGGCTTCTGCCATGCCGCCTTCGCCTCGGCCACGTCGACGTCCAAGACCACCTGGTCGCCATCAGTCACAAGCAAACTGAGACGACGACTCGATTGTACCCAAACGAAAGACCGGCACAGCACCATTGCGAAGCGAACTCTCGAACTCCTCGGCTGACTCGCCGCCGACTTCGACCAGGAATCGCGTATTCGACTCGCTGAACAGAGCTTCCGTCGAGGAAAGTTGCCCGCCCCGTACCTCCGCGATGTCGATCTTCATTCCCAGGCCGCCAGCCATCGCCATTTCGGCCGCCGCTACCGCCAATCCCCCCTCACTCAGGTCGTGGCAGGATCGCACGAGCCGACCCTGGATCGCTTCATGGATCTTGGCGAACGTCTGCTTGGCCTGGATCAAATCGACAGTCGGCACATCGCCCCCTGCCAAACCACGGACCAGGGACAAATGTGATCCGCCAAGTTCGAGTTTGGTTGCCCCCACCAGGAACACGACGTTGCCTGCCTGTTTCGCGTCCATCGTTACCGCTGACGCGACATCGTCCATTTGTCCCATCGCGCTGATCAACAGACTTGGCGGGATCGAAATCGTCTGTTTGTTTCCGTCGGTGTCTTCGTAACTGAACTCGTTGTTCAAGCTGTCCTTTCCGCTGACGAAGGGCGTGCCCAGCGAGATCGCCATGTCGTGGCAGGCGATCGCCGCGCGGACCAACGAGCCAAGCGTCTCGGCCCGATCGGTGTAGCCCCAACAAAAGTTGTCCAGGATCGCAATTCGACTCGGATCTGCGCCAACCGCGACCGCATTGCGCATCGCTTCGTCGATCGCCGAGGTCGCCATGTGATACGTATCAAAGTCGCCGTAGTGCGGATTCATTCCACAGGAGAGCACCAATCCACGTCGGGTTTCAATGCGGGGACGAATCACCGCCGCGTCGCTCGGCCCATCGCACTGGGGACCGACCAGCGGTTTGACCACGCTGCCGCCTTGAACCTCGTGGTCGTATTGCCGAATCACCCACTGCTTGCTGGCGACGTTCAAACTGCCGAGCACTTCCAACAGCGCGTCACGATGATCCGCGCTGCTCATCTCCGGCAAGCTCAATCGGTTTGGTCGGTGCCGGCTGGTAAATCGCATCACGAATCACCGGCGGACGTCCGTCGTGCAGGAACTTCATCGAGATATCGCCGACGATGTGACCGTGATAGGTCAGTTGCAATCGTCCGGTCGGCGCGAATCGACCGAGCACGGCGGCTTCGACGCCTTCGCTTTCGCACAGCTCGCGAAGTTCTTCCCACGATTCCTGGGGAACCGCGAACACCATCCGTTCTTGAGCTTCGGAAATCCAAATCTCGGTGTAGGTCAAACCTTCGTATTTCAGCGGTGCTTTCTCCAGCCAGACTTCGGCGCCGACATGTTCGCCCATCTCGCCAACGGCACTGGAGAAACCACCGGCACCACAATCGGTCACCGCGTTGAACAGGCCGCGGTCGCGGGCCTGGATCAAGACATCCAGCACCATCTTCTCGGTAATCGCGTTGCCGATTTGGACGGCACCGCCGGAGAGCGACTCCGATTCACTGGTCAGCTCTGCCGAACTGAACGTCGCACCGTGAATGCCATCGCGACCGGTTCGTCCGCCGATCGCGACAATCAAGTCGTCCGGCTTGACCTCCTTTTCCTCCATCCCGACCGGGATCATGCCGACGTTGCCGCAATACACCAGCGGATTGCCCAGGTACCGGGGATCGAAATAGACCGCACCGTTGACCGTGGGGATGCCCATCCGGTTGCCGTAGTCGCGGACACCCGCAACGACTCCTTTCATCACCCGGCGGGGATGCAAAACACCGGGCGGCAGCGAATCGGCGGGCGTATCCGGCGGCGCGAAACAGAACACGTCCGTATTGCAAACCGGTTTGGCGCCCAGACCGGTCCCCATCGGATCACGAATCACTCCGCCAATGCCCGTGTTGGCACCACCGTAGGGTTCAAGCGCCGACGGATGGTTGTGTGTTTCGACTTTGAAACAGGCGTGAAATTCCTCGTCAAAAGTGACCACGCCAGCGTTATCTTTGAAGACACTGACGCACCAATCGTCGTCACCCAAGTTGTGTCGGATCGTTTGCGTGGCGGCAAAGATCGTCTCCTTGAGCATGTTGTCGAATTGGCGGTCGTCCGCTTGTACCGCACCATCGGCTCCAGGACCGCGATAGTGAATGCGGCCCGCAAGCGTTTTGTGGCTGCAATGTTCCGACCACGTTTGGGCAATCGATTCGAGTTCGATATCGGTCGGGTCGCGTCCAATCGAGCCAAAGTGGGAGCGAATGGTTTGCATCTCGACAAGCGTCAGATACAGCTGACCTTCGCGCGAAAGACGCAGCAGGCCTTGGTCATCCAGCTCACGAATTGGCACCGTCACCAGCTTGAAGTCGTACGGTGAACCAACGTCCAACTGGTCCATCTGCAGCGGCCCAATCACGACTTGCTCAATCGCATCGTTGGAGAGTGCCCGCCGCGAAATCGATTCCAGCGACGATTCATCCACGCCGCCCAACCAGTACTTGCGCAGCGTGCGGACGGCTTCGACGTCGATCCCCGCATCCAAGGCGGCTCCCGCGGTACTCGCAGCCACCGGATCCATGACGCCCGGTTTGGGCAGCACGTTGACCAGCGTTGTTTGCTCGCCCGGTGGCTCGTTGAGGATATCCTGACCTGCGATCGCGACGACGGATCGCTCTGTCACGCTGTCGCACAAGAGCATGTCTGCCAAACGAATCGCCTCGTCGCGAGCGAAATTGCCCTGCACGAGAAAGCTCTTGGCAAACGCGACGGTGACATTCTGACCGAGTCCCAATTCGGCGATTTCCTCCGCGGTCCGCATCGCGTCTCGATCAACCTGGCCCTCGGCGGGATAAATATCGATTTGCCAAAGCGGCATGTTTTCCGGCCCTGCTTACTTGGTCTGTTCTTTCACACGTTTCGCTTCGGCCAGCCAAGACGTCAAAGTCGCATCATCTTCGCCCTCGATCAGCTGGCGAAGTCGATCCAACTCGCCCGAGAACGCCTCAAGCTGTTGAACAATGGCGGCACGATTCTCTTGGCAGATCGCGGTCCAGAGCGACGGATCGCCGGCGGCCACGCGAGTGATATCCTGCCACCCGCTGCCAACCAGCGAGCGAGATTCCGGTTTCGCCATTCTTGCTACCAAAGCGGACACCAAGTGTGGCACGTGGCTGACCGCTGCCAAGTGGGCGTCATGCTCGCGGGGACTCATTTGTCTCGTCTGTCCGCCGGTCAATTGCCAGAAGTGCTTGGCTTTTTCCAGCTGATTCGCGTCCGTCTGATCGGTCGGCGTCAGGACCACCGATTTCTCGTCCAGCAGATTCTCCACCGCATACTGAGCGCCCGAGTTTTCCGATCCAGCAATCGGGTGGGCGGCCACGAACTTGCCTACTGCAGTCGGCTCGAGCGAAATCGCTTCAACGATCCGCCGTTTCGTGCTGCCAACGTCGGTGATCAGACAGTCATCGGGCGAGGCCTTGGCAGCCGCGATCACCATCGCGGCAATATGATCGACCGGCGTCGCCACCACGATCACGTCGCAATCGACGCTGGCCTGCGCGATGGAACCGACCGCGATATCAACGATTCGGTCCTCAGTCAGCCGTTGGCGTTTCGCTTCATCGCGTGCATACCCAACCAACGTCGTTCGCGGCCGAATGCGACGCACCGCCATGGCAACACTGCCACCGAGAAGTCCGACGCCAAGAATGGCAACCCGGCGCGGCCAATCATCGGCAACGGCATTCGTCATGGAACAAGCTTTTCCTTCATCCCTGCAGATCGGGAAGCTGATGCCCCATCTTTGCACGTTTCGTTTCCAAGTACCGTTGATTGTACTCATTCACCGGTGGGACGATCGGCACTTGATCAACGACTCGCAAGTCGAATCCACGCAGATTGAAGGCTGCCGTCTTCTTCGGGTTGTTCGTCAACAACCGAACCTCACTGAGCCCAAGATCCTTCAAGATCTGCAGGCCGATGCCGTAGTCTCGCATGTCGGCTTTGAAGCCAAGCGCGTGATTCGCCTCGACAGTATCGAGTCCATTGTCTTGCAGTGCATAGGCACGGATCTTCTGAGCCAACCCGATCCCGCGGCCTTCTTGCGGCAGATAAACCAACGCACCGCGGCCCTCGTCGCTGATCATCTTGAGCGCCATCTGCAGTTGATCACCACAATCACAACGAAGCGACGATATCAGGTCACCGGTAAAACAGCTGCTGTGCATTCTCACCAGCGGTGCGGTACCTGCGGCGGCTAAATCACCATAGACAATCGCGATCGGTTCTTGAGCTTCATACTGAACGCCGTAGACGATGATACGAAAATCACCAAATTTGGTCGGCAAACGCGACTCAGCGGCGCGACTGATCAGCTTCTCGCTGACTCGGCGGTGCGCGATCAACTGTTCGATGCTGATGATCTTCAAGTTGCGTTGCTTAGCGATCGCAACCAATCCATCACGTGTGGCCCGGTCACCCGACTCGTCCAGAATCTCACACAGAGCGGCTGCGGGGTGCAGGCCAGCCATCCTGACCAGATCGATCGCCGCCTCGGTATGTCCGGCACGTCGCAGGACCCCCCCTTGCTTGGCCAACAAAGGAAAAACATGACCGGGACGAACAAAGTCCTCGACTTTGCAATCGGAGGTTGCGAGTTTTTGGATGGTTTCGCTTCGCTCCGTTGCCGTGATTCCCGTTTTCGCGGTGTGGATGTCGATCGGGGTTAAGAACGCGGTTTTCAGTGGGGCATCGTTTTGTGCCACCACCGGACTCAGATCCAGCCGCTTGGACACATCGGGCAGAATCGAAACGCACAACTGACCACGCCCGGTAAGCATGAAATTGACAGTCTCGGGCGTCGCTTTCTCGGCGGCACAGATGTAGTCCCCCTCATTTTCTCGATCTTCCGCATCGACGACGATGACAACTTCGCCGGCACGAATTGCTTCGACGGCTTCGGGGACTGAATTTAGCTCGACTGGCATATAGGTTTTAGGGGGGGTTGGGTTACTTGTTTTCCCCATTATACGGCCACCGTGGATTCCTCCCACCGCCCGCACCGCTTAATGTCGAAGCATTCTTTACCGTCAAAGACGGCAGTCGCACCATGTTCGCGTCGCGAAGAATCAAGATTCAAGCCACCGAGGTGGGCTCCAGTGCAACATTGAGATTCGACGACCCTGAACAACCTCCTATGATAGTTGGGGCCGATTTTTCTCGCACCACCAGAGGCGACGATTCAATGCGACCAAGTTCCACCGTTCGCTCCGTGCCACTCGCGATACTCTGGGGTGCAGTTCTGATCGTGGTGTCGACCGCCAATGGCGACGACGTGGAAGCTGACCAGCGAACTGCGTCCGCCCGTGGGGAGCCTGCGGTGAAGGTCCTGCGGAATCAACGATACGCTGACTGTGAAGGCAAGGCCGGCCTGTGCGACGTCTATTCTCCAGCATCCGCGTCACCTCCAGCGGGACACCCGGCCATCGTGGTGGTGCACGGTGGCGGCTGGATTAGCGGAGATAAGTGGACACTCGCAGGCTACTCACGATCACTGGCAAGAAATGGTTTCGTCGTCGTAACGATCAACTACCGTTTAGCCCCCTCACACAAATTCCCTGCGCAGGTGGACGACGTTCGACAAGCACTGGTTTGGACGAAGAGAACGCGGGTCGACTTTGCATCGACCTCAACCGTCTCGGTATCTTCGGATACTCGGCTGGTGGACACCTCTCCGCACTGGCCGCCACACTCGCCGATGAACCGATGGGCATCCGCGCTGCGGCGAGCAACTGGCCGCCCACCGACGCCCGCTGGCAATTGCTGCCGAACATCCGCGCCGTTTGCGTCGGTGGACCTCCGTGTGACTTTCGTGATTTGCCCATCGACAGCACCGCGCTGGCCTATTTCCTGGGAGGCTCACGTCGTGAACGGCCTGAGGCCTATGTCGCCGCTTCGCCGGCGGCACACATTTCACCTGCCGACCCTGTGACACAGATCATTCACGGCGAAGACGATCTGATCGTTCCAGTCGCAGGAAGTCGTCAACTTCATCAGGCACAGATCGCCGCAGGCATCGACAGTCGGCTCGAAGTGGTTTCCGGCCAAGGCCACATGGTAACGTTTCTGAACCCCAGAACCAGCGTGAAGGTCGTCGAGTTCTTTAAGGAAGTTTTGATGAGCACGACGACATCAACGCCATAGTGTTGTATGGCGTCTTCCATTTGGGATTGAAGAGACAGCATGTTTCGATGTCTGGGGCTCCTCAATTCGCTCGATCTCCTGCAGCCGATTTCGGGATGGCCCTTGCGTCGCACAGCGGCTCGGAGTGCCGAAGCGAGTCACTGAACCGAGGCCAAGCCCACAATGCGACTCGGTCGGCTATCGCCCCGACTGTGGACCCCTGCCTTGGGATGGAGGACTACGTCGCCGTGGCCCGCCGCGAGGTGGGCCACCACGACCGGGCCCTCGGTCAATCTGGCCATCACCGTCACGGTCTTCGCCGTAGGGGACAGCGCCCTCGAAATAGATGCCCGCTGATTGTCCCTTTGCCACATGTTCCGAGTAGACCTTCTTCGTCGTCGTCGCGGCAAATTGAGTGTTTGCATCGGACATGGCAGAGATGATTTCGGATGCGTCCGCGTCGAGGGGCAATGTGCCGCATCACTTTGCCGGCCATCCCAAATTCACCCGGATTGATCAAGATGATGCCTGGCTCGTCACTCGTGCCCTCAATATTCTTCTTCCAGCTGTCGCCCTGATCAAAGTCAAAGTGAAAGCGTCCGATGATCCGCTGGTCATTGGCGACGGCGCGAAGAGATTGACGCAAATTCTTTTCTTGTTCCGGCGGCGCGTGCACTAAGACCAGCACCCGTTGATCCGCTGAAGCCACGTTCAAGGCTTGGCGGAAGCTATGAAAATCGGGAACGATCGCTTCCTTGAAGTCGGCGGAGGCCGGATACCAGAATGCAACCTGCTTCATTTCATCGGCGCAGCCTGATGACCAAGCACCATTTGCGGGCCCCGATTCGCACTCGTTAGCCATCTCTGGCCATCGGGTGCCAAGAGGCAAAAAACGCTGTTCTCGAATCGACCATCAAGAAACGTGCGGACATACCTTTGGTGCGTCTCACTCTCGTACGAGTCGATTCGGACGCAGACAAAGTCGCGAGTGGAGTCAATGAATTCTTTGGATGCGAACAGACCGTTCTGCGTGGCTGTGTAGCCCGGTCAGAAGACTCCTGACACTCCATGACACTGTGTAGCTGCGGCGACAAACATAATCGGCCGACCACTACGCTTTGCCTCCGCCTCGGCGGATTCCCAAGTCGTGTACCAAGCAATGCCGGGTTCGCCGAGATCAAGCGCCGAAGCGTGTTCGTCGCGCCCTGATTTCGGTTTGACGCGGGTATGGCTCAACTTCTGGCAGACGATTTGGATGGCTGCGTCTGAGATCGACGTCGTAATGACGGCATCAGGCTGACGTCACCCCGTGTCATTTCGATGGCACAGAAGCGTTTCCCACCATCGCGTCAGAGATTTGCTAAAAACCGTTTTTCGCGTTGTTTCCCCCAGTGTTTCACGGGGTTTCCTGCTTCGATGAATCGGCTTCGTGTTGGGATTGGCCCAGCGAATGCGTTCTCTAAATCCCAACGGCTTCAACTTGTGGAGCTGATTGGAAACGCTTGGGAGAAATAGATGTTGCGAATTATCAAATGGATCGGTGTCCCTGCTTTGGCCGTCGCCCTGTTAGCCGGATTGGATGCTCCAAAGGCAGAAGCTGGCAACGGATTCTCATTGCGGATCGGCGGATTCGGGATCAGCACTGGGAACTACGGCTACCGATCGTCCATGCAATCAGCACGGACTACTATCCGCAGTCGGGCTACAACTCGTTTTACGGCGCAAGAAATCATGGCGGAGGAAATCATGGTGCACGGAAATCATCGTGGTCGGCGACTACGGCTACGGTCGCTCGTTCCATGATACGACCCACCTCGACTACCATCCGACGGAGTTGATTCGGCATGGTAACCATTACGACGTCCAGCCCGGACATTACGACGTGCACCGCACGGGTCACTGGCACCACTAATGTCCTGAACCAGGCACACGGTTCCGCCCCGCAACGTTGAACGATTCAATTCGCTCAATCATGCGGGGCGTTTTTTATAGAGAGACCCGGCCACGAGTCCCAATGTCAATTCGGCTCATTCAAGGATCATATCGTCCACGGTCATTCCGCCTGGGATCATCGGCAAGACGTGTTCTTGATAGGGAACTTGCACGTCCAAGAGATAGGGTCCCTTGTGCTCGATCATCTCGCGAATTGCACCTTCCAGATCGGTCTTCTTGCGAATCGTCGCTGCACCACAACCATAACCCTGGGCGATCTTGACGAAATCGGGATACCGTTCTTCGGCGTATTGGAACCGATCCGCGGTGCTCTTGCCGGCGGCTTCTGCGTGCTTGATCGGGCCAAGATACGTATGGGCTCGGTTGCGATCCATGAAACGGTCTTCCCATTGAACGACCATCCCAAGGTGTTGGTTGTTCAACAGCAACACTTTCACTGGAAGCTCTTCACAGAAGCAGGTTGCCAGTTCTTGTACGTTCATTTGGAAACTACCATCGCCGTCGATATCAACTACCAACGAATCGGGATGGGCTGCTTGGACTCCCATCGCTGCCGGCAATCCGAAGCCCATGGTGCCAAGTCCACTGCTGCTGAGCCACGTTCTGGGGCGGCGGAACTTGTAGAACTGGGCGGCCCACATCTGATGCTGACCGACGCCAACGGTGATGTAGGTATCCATCTCGGCGGTGATATCACTGAGCGTTTTGATGGCATGCTGCTGAAGGATGCCGTCAAAGTTTTCGTCGTACTTCAGCGGGTGCTTCGCCTTCAACTCTTCGCAATGTTTCTGCCAATCAGCGATATCAGGCTTCTGGACGATCTTGTTCAGTTCGGTCAGCACTTGCTTCACGTCGCCGCGGACCGGAATGTGCGCGGTCTTGTTCTTATTCAGCTCCGATCCATCGATGTCGACATGAATGATCTTTGCCCCTTTGGCAAACGATTCGACTTTACCGGTCACGCGATCGTCAAAACGAACTCCCAGTGCAATCAACAGGTCACAGTCGCGGACCGCGTAATTGGCGTAGGCGGCACCATGCATTCCCAACCAATCCATCGAATGTTCGTGCTCGGGCGGAATCGCTCCAATCCCCATCACGGTGGTCGTTGCCGGAATACCGGTCTTCATAATGAACTCGTGAAGCTCTTTGCTGGCACCACCCGAAATGATGCCGCCACCGGCATAAATCATCGGTCGGCGAGCCAACTTGACCGCCGCGGCGATTTGACGAATCGTCTCGCTCGGCACAACCGGGGGTGAGGCTTCGTACCCAGGCAGATCCATGGGTGGGTCCATGTCGATGTCGGTTAAGTCGCCCAGCTGGACGTCTTTGGGCATGTCGATCAACACGGGTCCGGGACGACCACTCAGTGCGATATGGAACGCCTCTTTCATGATTCGTGGCAAGTCAGAAATGTCCGTCACCAAGTAGTGATGCTTGGTAATGCCTCGACACACCTCGACCATCGGGGTCTCTTGGAACGCATCGCTGCCAATCGCTTTCGTCGGAACTTGACCGGTGATGCAGAGAATCGGCACGCTATCCAGCTTCGCATCGGCGATGGCTGTGACCAGATTGGTCGCCCCGGGTCCGCTGGTTGCCATCACAACCCCCACCTTGCCGGTGCTACGCGCATACCCCTGGGCTGCGAACGCTCCACCCTGCTCGTGGCGTGGAAGAATCGTGCGAATCGAAGATCCGTATCGGGTCAGGGATTGGTGCATCGGCATGCTGCACCCACCCGGATAGGCAAAAAGCACATCGACGCCGTGATCTACCAAGGATTTGACCAGGACATCCGCACCAGTCATCAATCTGGAATCTGTGGTAGCTTTGGCAGTACTCATATGCTCTTGAACAGTGAAGATAAACGGACGGGCAACACGTCGCGGAAATCGGCCCTTTAGCTCGGGAACGATGGCGACGGATCCCCCCACAGACGTTCTGGGGGGGTGGGGGGTTCACGAGAAAGTGACAGAAACTGGCGTTTACGCAGCTCGCCGAAACTCCGAACCTACTCGCTAACGTAAGTTCGTGCCGAATCTTAGGCAATGGTTAAAACGGCGTCTGGCGATGACAACTTGGCTCAATTTGATGGTGATTGCCGCTGGGCGAGCTTTCGGATCGGTCTCTCGGCACGTGATCACGCTGATTTTCGCCACCATTCCGGGTGGTTCAACGACCTCTTCATTCATTACGGTTGAGTCAACCGCACTGGTTGAAATTGGGTGGTGTTCGCCAGCTGGATTCTACATTGTGGCTAATCTGTTTTTTGGTTGGGCCGTATTGATCGCGGCTGCAACTTTGCTTTGAGGTTCGATGACATGAAGCGATCATGGATGACTGTGCTGCTTGCGGCCTCACTATCGCTGTCGTTGGTCACCTCAACGAACTCCGCCGCCGAGACACCCGAGCTAACGCCCACGTATGCCGACGCCCGGTCGCTTCGAGAAGATGCGTCGCTTCGCGCCGTCGCGTTCAACAGCCTCGGTGCATCCGCATTCAACCAGCAGCGGACCGCGAGCAACGGAATAGGCATCGCCTGTGGTGATCGGGGCACCATTCTTGCTTCCGAAGACGGCGGACAAACGTGGGTGTCTCGCGAGAGCAGAGTTGATTGCCGATTGGACGATGTGGTCTGGATCGATCGACAACGTGTTGTGATCGTCGGCGGTGGATACGATCGCATCACACAAATCAGCCGTGGCGTCGTTCTGTACAGCGACGATGCCGGCAGGCGTTGGCAGCGATCGCCGGATGCGGAACTTCCACGCCTGACAACAGTCCGTCTCCACGAGGACAAATCCTTGATCGCCAACGGCGACTGGTCTCATTCGTTGCTGACTCGCCAATTCGAGAGTCACGATGGCGGTCGGACCTGGCATAGCAGTGGAGGATTCGACTCGAAGCCGACGTTTCAACGACCACCAACATCGTCTGAACTGAGAAAGCTGGCCGTCGCAACTGGCGCCTCGGTTCCTCTACGCGACGCTTGTCGAGTCGACGATTTGACGCTTTGCGCTGTCGGCGATCACGGTGTGGTCATGGTCAGCCGCGACAACGGAAAAACCTGGCAAGGACGACGTGGCGAGAACCGACGATCCGCGATTCTGATGGTCGCCGACAATCCAACATCGGTCGCGTGGTCATTGCTGGGAAGCGAAGCACTGGAAAACCGCAACCGCGTGTCGCTGTTGCTGCAGCAGTCGACCGGCAGCAGAGGTAGCGGGATTTTGCCCTGCGATCTTGCCAATCAAGTCACGGTGATGCTCGGTGGTTCAGGTGCGGATCAGATCACATCCGAGGGAACGGACACATTCAGCGCCCGGCAACTCAACTCACAGCAAGCGAGTGCCGTGGGACCGGATATTTCCCGGGAGGCGCTGAATTGGATCGAGATTCACCGTCCCGCCGTCTTGGTTTTGGATCAATCGTTACCAACTCAGACTCATGACGCGTTCTTCCAAGCCGCAACCGCATCCGGCGTTCAACGCATCGTCAGCTATTCGCTCGAGGGCGCTGGCAAAGTGGCACTCCACCGCAATGCCTTTCTACCCAACACGGGTGTTCTGGCAAGCGACCTTGATGCCGACGCCATGCAGCTTCTTGCTCCTGATCGATCCGCCGCCTCGTCGATCTCGCTACGTTATCTGTACGATCTCGCCGCCGGGACTCGTCGGGGAGATTCGGTGGTCGGGGGGATGCAACTGGATCGTGGCCAAGTCTTCGTGGCTCCCGCCAAAGCTGCCTCGCGTCGCCAACTGCAGATTGCGCAGGCACGCCTGAAGCAGTTCGAGCGAATCCAAGACCTGATACGGAAAAATAGCTCTCCGAACCAGTTTTCGAGAACGCTGGCGTCAACGCTTGATCAAACCGCCAAAGAAGATCAATTCCGTTTGGCCTGGTCGATCCTACAGACAACCAAATCGCCTGATGCGATCGCCGGCGACGTTGTGTTTCAAGAAGCCGCGCTTGATCAGATTGCGTCACGGTTCCCGGCAACCTCGGCTGGCCGCTGGGCCCAACTGCGTGGGGTAACAATTCGTCACAGTCTTGAATGGAAACGTTTACGTTCAACGCTTGCCGCCAAAGCATTCAATACAGTGGTCGCGCGGCAAGCCGAGATCGTTCCCGTATCACCCTTTCAAACTCCACACAGCGGCATCGCGCAGGCATCGGCCATTGCGCCCCTCGTTGTCCCCACGCCAGAGACTCACGAGATGATGACACGGGCGGAAGAGAAAGTTGAAGTCGATCTGACTTGGGAGTTTCATCCGATGGTGTTGATTTCTCGCGAGGCGGCACGACGACGCAGTGATGACGGAGGACTGCAAGTTGCCGGGGGTGAATCTGCGAACCTCAAACGTTTGGCCGAGACAAACAACAGTGCCTGGGCCCAACTCCTTCGAGCCGATGGCCCGCGAGTCACCGTCGCGCGCCGTGCAACCTCGCCTCCGAATCTTGATGGAGCGATCGACGATGCCTGCTGGAGCACTGCCTTACCATTGGCCGGGCGTGCGCGGCATTTGCGATTCGCTTATGACAATGATTTTGTGTACGTGGCCATCAGCTGCCCGTCCGAACAACTGCGTCCCGATTCGCAAGTCAACAGTGGGTCATCCACGATTCGCGACAACGACCTGACAAAAGTTGACCGGATGCAGCTTGCGATCGATACCGATCGGGATCTGTTGACCACCATGCAATTGCAGGTTTCCGATGCTCGCCGCACCCGGGACACGATCGACGGACGCCCACATTGGAATCCAACATGGTACATCGCTTCTAAACGCAGCGACGATCAGGTCGCGTTCGAGATCGCGATTCTGCGACGAGACTTGGTGGATCTGCCGATTCATACGGGCGAAAGCTGGTACGTTTCAGCAGCTCCGATTCGCGCAGGCGATTCGCCGGACGAAACGACACTGCAATCGCCAGACAATTGGATGCGAGTCATTTTTCACTAATAGCGATGCACAGCCGATCACAAAAAGCCTCGGTGTGAGGCAGATGATTGACTTTCTCGCCGCCATCTACGAGACTCGGGGCTAAGAAATCGCGGGCGTGGTTCAATGGCAGAACGAAAGCTTCCCAAGCTTTAGACGAGGGTTCGATTCCCTTCGCCCGCTTTGCCGGTACAATTTCGGTCTGCAACCAATCACAGTGAACCGGAGCGACCGTACACGAATAGACGATCAAAGAGGCCAACAGGACTCGCCGTCGATTGACTCGCATGGTCGGCTCCGATGGCTGGGAGAGCAGTGTTTGGTCGACGGAATTCTAGCTCGATCTTGTTCTCGCTGGCGACGAGCGAATCTTGGCGACTTGGCGAAGAAGTGGTCAGATCGTCGTCATCAAGCGTTTTCTTGATCAATGCCCTCGGGGACTGACTCGGTTAGAGTTACGCCTGTGCCATTTTCGATGGCGAAGTGGCAGATGCCTCTGTCGACCGTGACACCGTTGGCTATATCTCGTGCCAATAGGGCCGCTCCGTCCATGTCGACATAGTCCAGCAACGGCAGTAATTGGGCGATCGCGGAGATGCCGACGGTCGACTCGGTCATGCAGCCAACCATCACCTTCAACCCCAATTCGCGTGCCTGTCTGATCATCCGCCGCGCCGGCGTCAGTCCGCCGCACTTGACGAGCTTGATGTTCACGCCGTGGAAGCGATCCGCACAATCTTTGACGTCACTCTCGGTGATACAGCTTTCATCGGCAATGATTGGCAAGGCTGAATCTTGATAGACCTGCCGAGCACCGTCGCGATCGTCAGCCGGTAGCGGCTGTTCGATGAATTCCACACCAAGCTGTTTCAGCTGGTGCGAGTTCTCGATGGTCTCTGCGACGGACCAGCCGCAGTTCGCGTCGACACGGAAGATCGCATCGGTGTGTCGTCGCAATTCGCGCACGATCTGCAAGTCTTCTGGCGTTCCGAGTTTGATCTTATAAACCGGCCAATCCGGAACCTCATTCAGTTTGGCGACCATCCTCTCGATGGTGTCGATACCGATTGTGAAATTGGAAACGGGGATTTGGTCGGTGCTCAGTCCCCACAACTTGTAGACGGGCGCGCCCTGCTGTTTTCCCCATAGATCGTACGCAGCCTGATCGAGTCCGCAAAGCGCGAAAGGCTCCTCAGGGATCTGACTGTAAGCAAGCTGCCAAAGCTCTGCCGGATGCAATTCGGCGACAGACTCGACCAGTCCACGAACTCGTTCGACGGCACCCAACATCCGTGACATCGTCATGCCGTAGTAGTCGTTCGTGGTCGCTTCGCCAAAGCCGCGGTAGCGGCCATCGCTCAGCTCGACGATCAGCGTGGGCTGCACCGAGACCGAATCTCGCGAGATCGTGAACGGATGTCGCAACGGCAATCGGAATTGGTGAGTGAACAAACGAAGCATGTTCGATCGTAGGCTGGAACGTTTTATACGGGGATAAGTTCGTGCTTCAGCTGCAGGACTGCGTCGACCAAATCCTCTGGTCCGTGCCGCAACACGTCGCACACGGGAAGTCCGAACTCTTCTTGAACTCGAGCGCGTTCTGCCTCGGCGGCTTCTGCGGAGAGTAGCCGACTATTCATGGCGACGCCAATCACTTTGGAGGGTCCCATCATGCTTGCCATCGATTCGTAGGCTTCACGCAGCGCCGTCAACGGCTGCAAATCAACGTGCGGCATGCCATTGGTCGTTTGGCGGCCAACTTCGTAACACAGAATCATACCTTGCGGCATACAGCCGTGAAGCAGACCAAGCGTAACGGCCGAGTAGCGTGGATGAGCAAGACTTCCCTGGCCTTCCACCAGCAAGATGTCGTGATGTTGTTGCGCGAGAATCTGTTTCTCGACGGCGCCGCTGATAAAGTCCGCCACGACGCAATCGATGGGGCAACCGTCACCCTCGATAATGATGCCAGTTTGACCAGTAGCGACGAACTTGGCGCTGTAATCGAGAAGCGCGGAGCGCGGCGGTGAGCTCGATGGCAACGACCATTTTTCCGACGCAACAGTCCTGTCCGACAGTCAGAATCCGCAAACATTCGCTGCGAATGTTCTGGCGATCAGCCACATCATGTTCATCGTTGCGACGAACATCGATCAGTTGTGATCCACTGATCGCCGCGGCGCCGGCGAATTCTTGATCGCTGGAAAGAAAGTCGTGCAGCCCGGAGACAACGTTCAGGCCGCGAGTGATCGCATCGAGCACGATCGGCCGCCAATGAGCGGGAATCTTGCCTCCGGGAGGGGCGATACCAATCAAGAGTGTGTTCGCGTCTGCGGCTGATCCAACATCGGCAACAACCGGTATCGCACCGCCAACACCTAGCAACTCAGCGGCGGTTTTGCCAACTGCGTCGGTATCCAAAACGGCGACGACTTCGTTGGGGCAATAACGCAACACGCTGCAAGCGGTTTTGGCGGTGATTGGGTTGGAATGTCCATCGGTCAATACCACCATGCGGCGATCTCGCTCGATCTGTTTTGGGTTAGTCATCGGTATGCTCGCCTAATCCGACCATCTCCAGTAATCGCAACGCATTCGTTGTGGGCGAAACGCCGTCACGCATTTTATAGTCGAAAGTCATTTGCTCGTTGCCGGCGGCGTCCGGTCGAATCGTTTCGCGGAAATGGACAGTCGTCGCAACGGACGTCAACTCAGGTTCGTCAGCCAATTCCAAATCGTGCGTGCTAATCGCTCCGATCGCGCCTGACTGCATCAGATGCCGAAGGACTTGGACAACGGCGATCTGACGTTCGCGGCTATTGGTTCCCTGCAGGATCTCGTCAAGCAAAAACAGGCACGAGCGGTCTTCGATTCGAGCCATTTCGCGGGCCTGATCGACGACGCTCTTGAGCCGTTTTAACTCGGCCATGTAAAACGAAACTCCCTGGCTAACATCGTCGCTGACTCGAATACTGGTTGCCAACTCGACGGAGGGGAGCAGAAAACGTTTTGCACATACTGGAGCCCCCACGGCCGCCAAGGCGACATTCAACCCGATGCTCCGTAGCATCGTGCTTTTCCCCGACATATTGCTGCCGGTGACCAGCAGCAGCGTTCCGGGCGGCCCAACTTTGACACTGTTGCTGACCCGCGAAGCATCCTGCAGGAGCGGGTGCCCGATGGCGGTGGCTTCCAGCACTGGTTGATTGATGTCACTATTCCACTGCGGTTTCGTCCAAGCGGGATACTCGTCGCGAAGCGCGGCGACGGAGACAAGTGCTTCAAGCTGTCCCAAGGCATCAAACCACCCCGCTACCTCGTCAACGTACTCGGCTTGCCAGTCCTCTAAGCGGCGCAAAACTTTAACGTCCCACAAGGTGAGGCACTGCAGCGGAAGGTACAACAGAAAAGTCCCCGCCGATTGCCGCAAGCCGCCGGCGGTCGCGATCTTCTGCAATGCCCGCATGCCTTCGACCGCCGAATGATCACCATCGAGCATCGTGTGACGAATTCTAGCGAGAAAACCGTTCACTTCCTTGGGCTCGGGCAACCAACTGGCCGACGAAAAGATCTCTTCGTAGTTGTTGACCGCACGCCGATTGGCCATCGCAACGGAAAAGATGGCATGGGCCGGCCCCAGCATCGCAGCGGTCAACAACAGATTGAAACCAATGAGCACGGCAATTCCGATCAGACTCAATCGGAATGCATCCGACGGCAACAAACCAAACCCGCTGATGATCAATGCGACAAACAACAGGCAGGTGATCAAAGACGAAACTTTCGCCCAAGTCACCAGCCATTGGCGCTGCGCTAGCCACGGATCACCCGTGGCCCAGGCAACAAACTGCTCAGGGTCGCCCGTGCTATCGCCAACTTGGCGGGCAAGCGTGTAGAAACGCAGTCGCTGGTCGCGAAGTGGTGCCAGCGCGTCGACTGCGGACCCTCGCTCGGTTGCAACGGTGGCCTCGGCAGGTCCAGCCAACCAGTTTGCCAGCGTTTGGATTCCGGGGGCTGTGGCCGCCATCGAAACGAGATGAAACAACGAGGCGTCACCGAGAAGATCAAGGTCGCTGGCCACGTCGCGTCGATGTCCGGGCAAATCGATTTCGGCCAACTGCTTGGAAAGTGCCCTCGTTGCCAATCGATCCCAATCACGCTCGAGTCGGGCGATCAGGCGCTGGGTAACTCCGCGATGGCGTCTCAGCTCTTCCAATTTGTCACGGATCGGTTCGTTCACGGTAACGACAACCAGAAACGCGCCGATCGCTATCCAGCCAATCCAACCGACCTGCGGCATGCCGTCAAACCCATAGCCAAGGAGCCAGAACAGGAGCGCGAGGAAAAACAGGAGCGCGCGAACCTTTCCGAAGTTTCGGTCTTTAGCCTTCAGCTGATCTCGCTGGACATCGATCGATTCGAGCTGCGCGCGATAGCGATCGAGCGCATCATCGGCACCGTCTAACTGACTCATTGTTTCCGATTCTGATGCAGTCAAGCCGGTTCAAGCTCCGACCTTGCCTGACGGTTCGTTTTCCCACCGGCAGCAACCACCTTCGTCGCCACGCGATCCTGAAGATTCGGCCGGAAAATCGTTAACAACAACAAAGGCAAGAACCACGCGATGTACAGGCCGCCGCCGTACCCGTGCCAGAACTGGGCTGCCACCATCAAGGCGGCGGAACCACTTAGCAGAGTTCCAAGGTTCTTCTGCGCCGGCCAGATCGCAAAGAAGACGCTCAAAATCACGAACGCTACGATCACAGGCAGTCGCCAAATGGGATTCCAACCGAGCCCCCAAATACCGCGTAGCTCGCTGGCATCGCGGTTGGGGTTTAGAAACCCGAACATTCGCCGCAAGTGCTGAAGCAACGAAGCGGAATCATCAAAGGAAAGGGCGATCATCAGCAGAGCTAGCATGGCAACGACACCGACAGCAAAGTGGCGGGCCCCGCGCTGCCAATAGAAACTGAACCACAACGGAAGCAAGAACAGCGGGTAGTAGACCAGACCCCCGGCCAACCCCAGGAAGATCCCCGCCACCATCGGTTTGCGATAGAAGAGGACGGCCCATAACAGCAGCGCTGCGGGCAGCGCATGGTCGACACGGCCTGTCATTTGCGCGGTGTAGGGTAACATCAAATACAGCGTCGCGCAGCCTACACCAGCTCGCAGATTGCTAAAGTGCCGGTTGCCAATCAAAACGATGCCCGAGACGATGGCAAAGTGCGCAAGAATCGCAAGTACTTTTGCAATCGTCGCCAAACGGGATTGTGACGGAGTCAACTCGGCAGTGGTTGGCGGCGACACTCCACCCGGTGCATCGCTGATCGGACGAGTCGGGATTTGCGGCATGATGTTCATCAGGGCGTAGCCCGGTCCAAGCGCCGGCCCTTGGGTTACTTGAACCCGAGGCGTGCTGGTCACCACATTCGCCATCATGAAGATGAACAGTGAGATGCCGATGAAATTCAGGCCGCCCGTCGTCAAGTTCGGATCGAGTAACGGACGGCGTACCATCAATGGATCCAACATCAGTCGCAATAGGATCAAAGATTCGATGACGAACAGGTAAATAAATCCCCATCGCCGAATGTCGGACGGTGCATAATTTCCAGCCGGCACCTGCGAACCCAACTCACTGTCAAAATCGTCTGTATCGTAAAGTTGCGGTTCCAGAACCCAGCTGATCGACATCTTTACGGGAAGCCGTGTTTTCAGACTCGCGTAGGTTTGGCTGCCCGTCGACCGAAACGCTTTCTTCGGAACCGCTGTCTTGCGGCTCACTCACGGCATCAGCTTGTGCGATCGCAAAGATTGGGACGGCTGCCACCAGCGATGCCACCGTTTCGGCTCTCCAGTCGACCGGCTGAGCATCCGACAGTTTCGCCGTGCGCAGCAGTGCCTCGCGGCCCTGGTCCTGCGGGCGATCGTCTTCCGATCGCTGGTCTTTTCGACGGGCAAGGGTTTCCGACTCGATCAGCTGACGACGGTAGCCCTCGTGGACCATCAACAGGCCTGGGGCGAGCAAAATCAGGAGCAGGATGTCGACGTTTCGAATACTCCAAAACCGATGGAATACGAAGAACAAGCCAATGGTTAAGAACGACGACAGGTACACCCATGTCGTCGGATCTGGACGCCTGTAATAGAGCAGTATCTCGCTCATAAAGACCGAAGCAGCTCAGTGCTCAAGAGTTGAATCCGCAGGAAAATCGTAACAGAATATCAAATCGATGGGTTGTGAGTAGCAGTCGAGTGATCACGCCGTGTCGACCACGCGGATAGGGGGGAGATTCATGATGGAAAAAGTCGCCGAGTTTCCCAACCTAGGTCCAAAGTCTGCCGAAATGCTTGCCGCCGCCAACATCACGAGCGTAGAGCAGATACGCGAACTTGGGCCAGTCCTAACCTATTTGGCGGTGAAACAGGCAGGGCAAACCCCTTCCCTCAACCTGCTATGGGCGCTCGCGGCGGGACTCCAAAATCGTCACTCGACTGATCTGTCAGCAGCGAAAAAAGACCAGATGCGAGAACAACTCCGAAGGCTCACTCGCTGAGCAATTCTTGGCCATGTCGTCTTGGCAAGCCGACAACGTGCAGTCGGTCAGCCCATAGGGAAAGGATTCGGCCAGCTTTCGTGACACTGAACCTGACGGCCCTCAACCGTTACTATGTCGGTAGTTTTACTTCACCGATACGCCCATTCAACCTTTTCGGAGTCGCCCACCGTGGATCCATCTGTTTCGGAGGCATCTGGTTCATCGAATCATCTTTTGGCGGCGGATGCTCTTCGGGCTGATCCTCGCGTTGCAGAAGCTCGGCGGCTGATCTTAGAGGCTGCCGCCGATCACGCGGCGACGTTGAACAAAACACTGCCGGCGAATCCGAAGTTGACGGCCGGCTACCAATCGATGCTCGATCGGCTGGGCTCAGTTCGAGGCGGCCCACCGTTTTGGCCTTATCTCGCCTCCGGGCTGGGCAATGGACCTTACGTCGAGTTGGCTGATGGGAGCGTTAAGCTTGACTTCATCTGCGGCATCGGAGTTCACGGTTGCGGGCACAGTGATCCGGCGATGATGGACGCGGCAATCGACGCGGCGTTAGAAGACACGGTGATGCAGGGCAACCTGCAACAGCATCCGCCCAGCATCAAAATGTGCGAACGGTTGATCAAGTTGGCAACCGACAGTGGTGCCAAATTGGATCACTGCTTGCTGTCGACCAGCGGTGCGATGGCGAATGAGAATGCGTTGAAAATCGCGTTCCATCACAAGGCGCCCGCGGATCGCGTGATCGCATTCGACAACGCATTTGCTGGACGGACCTTGGCGATGGCGGCCCTGACCGATCGACACAAATATCGAATGGGCCTGCCGCTAACGCTGAATGTTGATTACTTGCCATTCCGTGACTCGGCCAACCCCGAGCAGAGCCAACGCTGGGCTGTGGATGAACTGCACCGGTTGTTGAAGCGACACCCGGGACGGTATGCCGCGTTTTGGGCTGAGCCGATTGCAGGCGAGGGCGGCTACTACAGCGGCAGTCACGAATTCTTTCGCGCCCTGTGCGAGCCACTTCGCGAAGCAGGAATTCCAATCATTTTTGATGAAGTGCAGACATTCTCTCGGACTTCTCGCGCATTTGCTTTTCAACACTACGGACTCGATGAATTCGCCGACATTGTCACCATTGGCAAGATCACACAAGTTTGCGCGACCTTGTACGGCGAGGCATTCAAACCGCAAGGACCGATTCTAAGCCAGACGTTTACAGGATCCTCCTCATCGATTTCGACTGGACTGGCGATGCTGGATCTGCTGGACTCGCGAGGCTGTTTCGGCAATGGTGGCCAAAACATGAAGCGTCATGAATACTTCGCAGTCGGGCTCGAACGGCTGGGCGAAAAGTATCCTAAGTTGATCCGCGGACCGTACGGCGAAGGGATGATGATTGCTTTCACTCCGGGCGATGGGAGCTATGACCAGGCCAACGCGTTGATGACAACCATGTACGAAGTCGGATTGTTGGGGTTTGTTTGTGGATCGGATCCGACGCGAATTAGATTCCTACCGCCGCCGACGACCACAACTCTCAAGCATATCGATGCGGCTCTCGACTTGCTTGACGAATCGTTGAAACAATTCGCCAATCAAATCAACTAAGTGGATGTCTCATGTGGATTGTTCGAGCTGTTCGAATGGAGGATCTTGACGCGCTCCATCAACTGGTGCGATCGGCAACGCGTGGATTGACATCGTTACAGCTCGATCAGCCCAGACTGCTGGACCGCGTCGAGCAATCAGTCTTTGCTTTCAGCCGGATGGGGCCATCACCGCGGGGCGAGCCGTATGTGCTGGTGCTGACCAACACCGAAACTGATGAACTGGTCGGCACGTCCACGATTTACGCAAAAACGGGCGGCTATCAGCCGTTTTATGCCTACCAAATTGTTGAATCGGATCATCACAGCGACTTGCTGGGCTTGCACCATCATCGCGTGCGCTTGGATCTCAAACGGATTCATGACGGACCGACCGAGATTGGAAGTCTGTTCCTGCGCGGGAAATATCGTGGCGCAGGCCACGGGCGATTGCTTTCGCTGTCGCGTTTCGCACTGATCGCGATGTTGCCGCATCGCTTCGCCAACCGAGTGATCGCCGAAATGCGTGGGAAAGCAAATCCAGACGGCAGCGTGCCGTTCTTCAACGCAGTCGCGGGTCGGTTCATTCCGACTGAGTTCGCCACGGTCGATGCCATGTCGACGGTGTCTAAACAATTCATCGAAGAAATGATGCCGCATTATCCCATCTACCTTGATCTCCTTGACGAAGAGGTTCAAAAAGGGATCGGCCAAGTACACGAGGAAACAGTTCCGGCCATTGCGATGTTAAAAAGCGAAGGCTTTATGGAAACGAACTTTGTCGACATCTTCGACGCCGGCCCAATGATCCATTGTGAAACGCAACAGATCAGGGCCGTCCAGCGAAGCCAAGAAGTCACCGTCGCCAAGGTCGCAGACGCCATCAGCGAATCCGCAACAAAGCTCATTCTCGCCAGCACTGCCGGCGGATTCACAAGCACGCTGACCGAAGTTCAGATTGACGGAGACTCAATCACGATCAACAGCACAGTCGCGAGGCAGCTTGACGTCGAAACAGGATCCAGCTGCGTGATGCTTCCGCTGCGGCCAGACAGCTAACCTGCTTTGGGTGGCTGTCTCTTCTCGCCGCTCGAAATCGATCGGCTAGTTCACGCGTGTGGATTCGTGCGTTGGGCAGGTAACGATACCGGCACGGTCAAGACGATAGGACTGCGCGGTGATCGGACACGTCGGTAGCACCGCGCCGGAGTATTGGATGGCCCTGAGTTCACGAAGATCGCTCGATGGTGCTCTACCCGTCGATTCGGTGAACCGCCGCGTGTCGGCTTGCAGGATCTCGCGGGTCACGTCGCAACTGCGCTGTTTGCCTGTTTCACCGGCTGGACGAAGGTACTGGATCCCTAACGCGGCAACGGTTGCGGCAATCACGAGCGCGGCCAACACCTCGATCAGACTCATGCCGGTGCATCTTCTGGCTGGCATTATTCAAGTACCTCGAACATGTGAAACATCGGTGTGTAAATGGATAGAACGATTCCCCCGATCGCGGTCGCCAACAGAATGGTCAGCGTCGGCTCGAGCATGCCAACTGTAGTGTCAACTCTGGTTTCCAGTCTTTCGCGAAGATGTTCGCAGGTGCCCCGCATCGCTTTGCCGAAATCACCCGACTTTTCGCCGACTCCAACCAATTGGCAAAGAGTGGCCGAGAAGAACCGTTCGTGTTTCTCCAGTTCAACGCTCAACTTTTCACCACGCTGTACATGTCGTTGCACATCCTCAACCGCGGCACGCACCTCGCGGTTACGAACGCACTCGGATGCGACTTTCACGGCATCGACTGGCTTGTAACCACATTCGACCATCGACGAGATCGCTTCGGAGAATTGCAACACCGCGACATCGCGCATCCAGGGACCGATGAGCGGTAAACGCAGAAGAAGTGAATCGATCTTGCGAGATACCGTTGGTTGGGCTCTGGCACTGATCCAGGAAATCGCGGCAATCATGGCGGCGGGAATGGTAAGCCATCCCCACGACAGTAGCACTCGGCTCGTGCCGGTGACGACCCGAGTCACCATGGGCAACTCAACATTGCTGCTGGCGTACACCGTCTCAAACTCTGGAACGACCACAACGCACATGAACACCATCAATCCCGTTCCGGCCACCGTGATTAGAATCGGGTAGCTGGTTTTCTTGATGATTCTCTTGCGAAGCGCAACCTGACGCTCCATCTGCTCGCAGACTCGTGCGAGGGCTTTCTCCAGAGCTCCACTTCGCTCGCCGATCCGAATCTGCTGAACTTGCATCGGCGAGAATGTGCGCGGGTATCGTTCCATTGCACGACTGAGCGACCCGCCGGCCTCAATCGCCATCCGCAAACGCGTCAACACGTGACTGTATTTCTTAGTCGAGCGATCGGCGGCCAACGATGCCAGCGCTTTGGGGAGCGTCAAACCGTTCTCCAAAAGCATCAGCAGCAATCGAAGCAGGTCGGCTAACGCCGCCGGTTTGATCCTGGTCGGATCACCCCCTTTTTTGCGACCAAACTCGATCGAGTGAAGTTTGCGCAAAAAGCCAATCAGGCCGCTTCCAGCCTCTTCGAGACGGTGTGTTCGTTGCGTGTTGTTTGTCTTGGAGACCATGATTGGCTACTCGAGTTTCTGTTGTATCCAGGTTCTTGAGGATCGATCAGTTAGCCGCGGCATCCGCCTCGCGTCGACCGCCTGTGAACTTCGTGTCACCGCTACGACGGTCACCACTTGTCTTGAAGTAGACTTCTTCGATGGAAGTTCGCCCAGCGAGCGCCTGTTCCAAACCGGCTCGCGAAAGCTCCACCATGCCTGCATCAATGGCCATCTGGTGTAACTGGGAATGCGGAACGCCCGCTTCGATCGCCATCGTGATCTCCGGAGTAATCGGCATGATTTCGAAGATTGGAATACGACCGGAGAAACCGCTGCCAAGACACTTTTTGCAGCCTTCGCCCTTGTAGAACTTGGCAGACCGAGAAATGGTTCCTTCGCGGTCCAGAGCATCAAGCAGATTCTCATTTGCTGGCACGGCGCGTTTGCAGTTATCACAGACGCATCGCAACAATCGCTGGGCAACACTGCCCAACAGCGAACCGGCGATCTTGAAGTTATCCACGCCAAGATCACTCAGTCGCTGGACTGCGCCCACCGCATCGTTGGTGTGCAGGGTGCTGATCATTAGGTGACCGGTCAACGCGGCTTGGATGGCGGTGGTCGCCGTTTCCGAATCGCGAATTTCGCCAACCATGATCACGTCTGGGTCTTGTCGCATGATGTACTTCAGTGCGTTGGCGAAACCCATGCCGAATTCATTGTCGCTTTGCACTTGGTTGATTCCGGGAAGCCGAAACTCAACAGGGTCTTCGACCGTGACGATGTTGCGATCATCTTTGTTCAAATACTGCAGAGCGGCGTACAGCGTCGTGCTTTTGCCGCTACCGGTCGGGCCGGTAACAACAAACATTCCGTGTGGCTTGTCGATCATCGCGCGCATCGTTTCGTGATCGCGCCTGTGTCATCCCAATGTTGTCAAGCTGGAACGTTTTCCCGCCCTCGTCCAGCAATCGCAGCACCAGTTTCTGTCCGTCGACGGTGGGAATTCCGCTGACACGAAACCCGACACGTTTGCCGTTGTCAAAGACGTTCAAGTGTCCGTCTTGCGGACGACGATTCTCGGTTGTGTCCATGTCAGCCATCACCTTGATTCGGCTGATGACCGAATCTTCGATGTGGTTGGGAATCGTCATGACCTGCTGAAGTTCCCCGTCGACGCGATAACGAACTCGCATTTCTGGTTTGAAGGGCTCCAAATGCACGTCGCTCGCACCGGCGGAGACGGCCCCGGACAAGATCGCTTGCACAAGGCGAACCACGGGCGCGTCCTCTTGCTCGGCGGTGATCATTGCGCCAGACGATTCTTCGGCAGCAATTCCAGCCGCGCTGAGTTCAGCCAACTTCATATCGACGATCGTCTGGCGTGCCACACTGCGATCGTCATAGACTCGACTGATCAGCGATTGAATATCGTCCGCCATCGCTACGGCCGGTCGAATCTGATAGCCAGTCATCAGTTCAACCTCGGCAATCGTCTCGATATCGTCGGGCGCGACCATCGCCAACGTCATGTGATTGCCTGCGATGTCGATCGCGCCGGCCTCGTGAGCTCGGGCGAAGTCCTCGGGAATCAGACGAGCGATCTGCGGGTTAACGTTCGCGGGGTCGATATCGACGTAAGGTACCTCGAACTGATCGGCCAGCGCATGGCCAAGTTCCGCGGTCGACAACAATTGCTGCTCGACCAACCAATCACCGATCATCTTGCCGCGCGGTTTCGTCGAAAACGCGGCCTCCAATTTTTCAGCGGTCAATGTTCCTTGTTCAACCAAGATGTCCCCGAGGCGCCGCATTGCATCAACCTTGTTTTGAATTCTGTGGGTTTGTGATCGATTCGCGTTCTCAGCGACGACGGTAGGCCGCATGACGATTTGCCAACAGGGCTTCGATCTTTTCTTCCATCACGGTGGGATCGAAAGGAGTGATCAAGTAGTCTTGTGCGCCAGCATGGAAGCCGCGCTCGACCGTCTCAAGACTTGGGTCGAGCGAGAACACGATCACGGGAACCTGATCAGCGCTGTACTCGCCACGCACCCGCGCGATCCACTCGATTCCGTCACCATCAGGCAGCGATGTGTCGACAATCACCAGATCCGGCAATGACTTCTGAATCGACGACAACGCTTCGCCCCCGGTTTGCACCAATTCGATCTGATAACCCAGTAGTTCGAGCCGAAACGAAGTCAGCTCCGCCAAGACAGGTTCGGATTGCACGAGCAATAGTTTTGCATCGGATGAATCAAACACGATCGGGAACCTTGGATTTGGAAGCGTTCATGCGGGCTGGGCGGAAGACCTTTACTCAGGTCGGATTGCAACGATTGCGGTTCCAACGCTGCTGAACTCTAGGTCACGTATCCGCCGTTTTGCCGGAGAACGACGACCTTGACTCTCTACGGCGGTTGATAACGGTAGCCAATCTACCCGGGGGCGGCAGCATTACCGGCACAATCGTTGCGACCCTGCACCGACGAGCAGATGAAATATCGAATCCGGAGTATCCGATGCCCCCCGCCTCGAGATACGACAGAGTTGTAAGCACGGGTTCTGGATTTGTAGCGCGCGTCGAACGCAATTGGCACGCTCCTCATCTCACAAATCGGAATCTCGATCTTGTTCAAGGCTTACATCGCCTCTCTTCGACTTGCCATCGCGCTGGTGTGTTTGGGTGCCAGCCTGATCATAGGAGGAATCTGCGTCGGACTATGCCCGCACGAATCAGCTGCTTCGGAAAAAGCACGCCGGCAAAAATGCGACGCAATCTCGCTCACCGCCGCTTGGCTCGTTCGCGATCAACAATGGGAAGGCTTGTCCCGAATCCTTCATCAGATCGTCGACCAAGATCCAGATCTGGCCAGGATCGAAATCGATACAGAGTCGCAACACTTGCCTGTAACCTGTGGTACTGCGACAAGTGGATCGCGTTTTTCGTATCGACCAGAACCGAGCGATTCAGCCGATGACCTGCCTCGATCTCAGGCGTTAGAGCTTGACGGAGTCGTTTACGGGAACGTCAAGTTTTACCACCGACCGCCTGAATCGGAGTGGCGGATGTTACCGCATCATCCGTTGGTGCGCTTGCTCGCATTCTTTGTGGTGGCGGGCGGAGGCGCCTACACTTTCTTTGTCATTCGCGTGATGAAAAGTTTCGAGGTCACACAAGTTGTTCCCGACCGTGTTCGGCAAGCGCTCGACAACTTATCAGAGGGCTTGCTCGTGATGGACGAGCGTGAGCGAATTGTCCTGGCGAATCGTTCGTTCAGCACCATGGCTGGGCTGAGTCAGGAACAACTGATTGGACGGCGAGCCGGATCTTTGTCTTGGGTCTGCAGTCCATCGACGAAGTCGAATGACTATCCCTGGGTTCGCGCCACCAACAACGCTCAACTGCAAACAGAGCAAGTCATGCGTTATCAGTTGCCCGACGGTTGTTTTCGTTTCTTTTCAATCAATTGCTCGCGGATTGAATCATCTCAGTCGCAGCTTCATGGTGCCCTGGCGACTTTTCGTGATGTAACGGCGGTCGAAGAGCACCGCGCTGAACTCGAACATATGCTCGCGTTGCTGCGCAATAGTCGTGATGAGATTAGCTCCAAGAACCGGGAACTTGAGATGCTGGCAACAAGAGACGCATTGACAGGATGTTGGAATCGACGAGCGTTGTTTCAAGAATTGGAAACCGCCTGGCGTGATGCACGGCAAAACGAAACGCCAATGGCATGCTTGATGATCGACAATGATCATTTCAAGAACGTGAACGATGCCTATGGGCACCAAGTTGGTGATGAAGTGCTGCGCAGGGTATCGCAGGTCCTTACGAAAAGCTTCCATCCTCCGGCGTTGGTCTGTCGTTACGGTGGCGAGGAATTTTGTGTCATCCTGCCCGGAATGACACTCGAGCATGCCAGACGTCAAGCGGAAACAGCGCGGACCAACATCGAGCGTCTGCACATGGACGACCCGGAGGAGCTTCGTCTGACTGTCAGCATCGGTGTCTCCGAGTCGCAGTTGGGAGCCAATGAACCGCAGGAAATGATCAATCAAGCGGACAAGTGTCTCTACGTCGCCAAGGGTAACGGCAGAAACCAAGTCGTTACCTTTAATGATTCGATCAATGAAATGCCCGTTGGACAAACTGCATCATGTCGTCCAGCTGATGCGACTCGGGTCAAGGCGACACCGGCGGAGATGACCGGATTGCCGTTTCAGGCCGTGACCGCCTTGGTCAGTGCGTTAGCGTTCCGGGACTCAGAAACAGCGGAACACTCCCGCCGGGTTGCTGATCTGTGCGTTCGCTTGGGATCCGGGATCCTTGATCAACGAAGCACGTACATCCTGGAGATTGCTGCTCTGCTGCATGACATTGGCAAGATCGGCGTTCCGGATAACGTGCTGCTGAAGCCTGGGAAACTGACCGCCGAGGAAGGGAAACTGATGCGGCGGCACCATCGAATCGGTGTAGAAATAGCTTCCAGCACGTTCAATTGCGAAGAACTGAGCGAGATCCTTCGCACGCATCACGCTTTTTACGGAGGCCAAAGCTGCGATCCACATCTGCCGATCGGCAAAGAGATTCCAGTTGCCGCACGTCTGTTGACCATCGCTGATAGTTACGACTCGATGGTTTCGGATCGTGTCTATCGCAAAGGTCGCAGCCACGAGGAAGCGATCGAAGAATTGCGACGTTGCGGTGGAACTCAGTTTGACTCGGTTCTGGTGGAGCACTTTGCGGCGACAATCACGAATCGATACATCATGAATCGCGACACAAGTAGTGCGATTCCGAAACAAACCGCAATGCAAATCGGGCTTCAAATTGAACGTTTGACCGACGCACTTGATTCTCGAGATGTCGATGGTTTGCAAACACTTGCATCCAGATTGGGTGCGATGGCGAGGCACCATCGAATCGAATCGATCGCCATCGTCGCCGAAAAGATCGAGGCTGACGCAGCCCAAGAGAACATGCAGTGGATCAACCTGCTGCGTGACACACAAATGCTGTTGAACCTTTGCAGGGCGACGCAGAACGTGTTCCTGGCCGACAATACGGCGAAGGTCGAAGAGACGTCTGCAAGCGGGCAGCCTAGATTCGAGGTCCTTCAAAACTCGGAATAGCCGCTGCGTCCGTCAAAATCGCCGCTCGTTGCAGAACGCGTCTTCGGTGTTGCCACCAGATCGGATGCGTCGGCTCGCGGTTATCAACCCTAGCAGTAGAGGTACATCCACTTAGGGCAGTACGGCCGCCGCGATGATCCGGATTGTGGTTTTTGACATGAAACCTATGCGAGCATCAAGCACGCGAATCGTGTTGTGCGGTCCGGAGGAGGTCGGGTTCGTGGCATCGCTGTTACAACTGGAACAATCGCTGCAGTCGGCCAACTATCGGTATCCTCAAGGCTTCGTTGACCAGAGTTTTTTGACTGTTCCGTTTTGTGTCATAGGTTTTCATTAGAAGTGAGCGGATCGGTGTTCGGTCCGCTGCCGGTGCGAATTGGCTTGTCGTTGCAGGACAGTTTTTGCCGGCCAGCCTTGCTCCCAAGACAAGGGCAAACCGCCTGAGAAGGCGGGGCGCAAAGCCACGGATCCGTGGGTGGCGACGAAATCCTTCGGGATGGGTCGTTTGCTCCAGGATCGCCGGGCTGCCAAGGGAAAAACATGGTTGTGAGCGTGCTCGCGATCATGAATGCCAAGGCGTGTCAGACGAAAGTCGGAGACGAGGCTGCCCCAAAACGGGATCGATTCACGTCGAATCGGCCCACTAGTCATCGTCGCATGTCCTAGCAGGCATGCATCTCACTCGCGAGGAGAGAGACATGAAGAATTTCACTGATTGCATCGTAAACTTCCTGAAGGAAGAAGATGGGCCAACAGCTGTTGAGTATGCCGTCATGCTTGCTTTGATCGTCGTGGTCTGCTTGGCCGGTGTTACTAGCATCGGAACAGCCGCCAACGATAAGTTCGACGAAGTTGCTACCAATATCGCAGGCAACTAGTTGATCGCCGCTGCCGCCAGCGGCAGCAATTCGAATCTCGACGCAGTTCGGTGCGGATCTCTTCCGAGATCCGCACCGCCGCGCCGGGATATTTTCCGTTCTGAACTTCGATCCAACGAGACGCGGTAACGCGTCGCGATACCCCGAAAGCTGCGGGGACCCAACCGATGAACTACCCACTCCTTCCAGCCGATGCCGCAGCCTATGCGTGGCAACTTTCCTGCTGTGTCGTGACACTCTTGTTCGCGATGTTCAGTTGGATGATCGGCCCACGATAACCACCCACCCAGATCGTTGCGAAACATAGGACGCGCGTAGATGACGCCCTGAGCTCGCAGCCCCGCAATCGCTCGCTAACACTGAAACACGGGAAGAAAACCATGGCCACCCTTTTGACCGCCATCGCCGAAAACTGGACTGTCTGGTTCGTCACGATCGTCTTGATCGTGGCCGCCGTAATCGATGGCGCAATCTTGAAAGTCCCCAACTGGCTGACTTTCCCTTTCATCCTCTGCGGGTGGTTCCATTGGACGATGCAGGACGGATTCAGCGGGCTCGGATGGAGCCTGATGGGAACGTTCGTGGGAATGATGCTATTGCTGGTATTGCGAAACGTCGGTGGCATGGGTGCCGGTGACGTGAAACTGCTGGCCGGCGTTGGCGCCTGGCTCGGGACCGTAGTCACCCTCTACGCGTTCGCGGCAACCGCGATCGTCGGCGGCATCATGGCCGCTGTCATGATCGCGAAAAGCGGACAATGGGAGAAGCATTGGTACATGGCTCACCAGATCCTACACGAGTGGAAAACCGTACGAAACCCGCAGAAACTTTCCAAAATCGCTCGCGAACGAAAGCCCACGATGTACCTGCTGCCGTACGGCATCCCGATGGCAATTGGCTCCATCGCCTACTTCGCTTTTGCGGGCATGCTGGTCTGAGACACAACGCTCTGTGGGCGAAGCACGGCGTTAAACCTTAACGTTTGGGCGATCCGACGCAGTTACGTTGGGCTCGCCGATCGTATGGATAATAGCTAGCCGTTCGTGCGGGTTGCAGCGGTACCATGTCTTGCTCCGAAAAACACTCTTGAGTCGGTTCGGTGTATTGCATTGCGATCCAACGGCAACCGAAATCAAGAAACGAGTAGCCTTCCCCGGGGCGATGAACCTGTCATGCGAAACAAATCACTCTACTTGCTCATAGCTTGCGTGTGCGGAACTGTGGCCGCGATCCTTGCCAGTCAATGGCTGAAGGCCCAGGCCGGCAATCAAGGCCCAGGAAGCACGACTGAAATCTTTGTCGCCGCTGTCGCGATCGACATCGGCGAAGAGATCACACCCGAGAAGGTTCTGCTCGAGCAATGGCCTGCCGACAAAGTCCCAGAGGGTTCTTGCGGTGATCTGACGACCTTGGAAGGCAAATTCGCTAAACAACGTTTTTACGTCGGCGAAGCGATCATGCCGATCAAACTGATGGACGACAACTGGACGACAGTGCCCAAAGGCTACCGTGTGGTCGCGATGAAAGCCGCGGACGTCAATATCGCGAACTTGGTGCAACCCGGTGATCGCGTCGACGTGATGGCGTATTTCAATAAGAGCGAATTGATCCCGCGAAGCATGACCAAGACCGTGCTGATGGGGGTTCGAGTGTACGCACTCGATGGCGATACCGAACGCAAGGCGGGGGACGAACGTCCTAAACAAGTTCGCAACATTCAGCTCATGATTCACGAAAAAGACACCGACGCTTGGTCGTACGCGAATGAACTGGGCAAGATTCGTTTGAGCCTGGGCAGCGATTCCGACTACAGCAGCGAAGATGGATCGAACAAGGCCGGCGAGGAATTTCTGACTTGGCTTGAAGACTACCGTACACAGCAAGAAGAAGCCCTGAGGGCACAACAGGAAGCGGCGCGAGTCCAAACGCCGCGACCTGGCAGGCCTCAAGCCAATACCGAGAAAAAGGAGGAAGACGGCTTCTCGATGCTCAAAATGAGCGGCGACCGAATGATGGAATACTGGATGGTGCCAGGCAAGCTTCCGGTGTTGATCGGCGAAGTTGGCGGCGAAAGTCCGTCATCTTCCGAGCCCAAGTCCGACCCCAATTCGACGACGTCAGGCTCCGACGGCAATAGCGATGAATTCGGCTACTTGAACGGCAATGACAGCCCGTTTTACGAGCCGCCAGCCGAGCGTGGCTACGAAGCTGGTAGCAACCTCTAAACACGTACAACGTTCGGTTCGCCGGACAGTTCAGATTACTCTGGACACTCCCGTTTTTGTTTTTCACTTCCGTAACCCGCACAGACCGCTACGGTCGACATGAGTATGGCTCGTGTCAATCATAAGCTTCGGACGGAACCGAGGCTGGTCTCGCAAGGATGCTTTCGCGATGGAAACGACCCGACTGACGGCAAGAATGACTGCCGCACTTCTATTCGTTGCAACTCTTTGTGTGACGAGTCCGCACTATGCTTCGGCACAGACGGGACCCATCAGACTGACGTCAACGGATTCAACCGTCAGCCACAATATCTCCCAGTCGGTTGAGCGACTGGAGATGTTGGTCAAGAGCAGTCGCATCTTGACTTTGGAAGAGCGGATTCCTAAGTTTCAAGTCCACAACGAAGAGGTTTTGGGTGCCACTCCCGTGTCGCAAAACCAAATTCAAATCTTCGCCAAGGCTCCCGGAACCACTCAGCTGAATCTGTGGGACACGGACGACAAGCTGTACACGGTGGACGTGACCGTGCTAGCAGATGCTCGCGAGGTCGAAGGCATTCTCAGCTCGCAACTACCATTGGCATCGTTGAAAGTGATGCCGATCAACAGCGGCGCGATCGTGTCGGGAACGGTAACGAGCGTGGATGACGTTGACCGAGCCGTTGCCATTGTTGAGCAGTTTTACGCGACAGTGGTGAACAACATCAAAGTGGTCGGCGTCCAACAGGTGCTGCTACATACGCGAATCATGGAAGTTTCGCGAACCAAACTGCGAGACCTCGGCATTGACTGGGGAACGTTCGACGCGGACGGGTTCTTTTACTCGGCTCCCGGTCGATTGGTCGACATTGGGCAAAGCACGACCAGTGGCATCCTGCCGTCAGCGGAAGGAGCACTGAGTGCCACCAACCGTCTGTTCGTCAATGGAGGTGACTTCACCGCCTTGATCGCGGCACTACGACAACAGAATCTAATTAAGTTCCTGGCTGAACCGACAGTTGTCGCGACGCACGGACGTCCGGCTCGATTCAATGTCGGCGGTAAAGTCCCGTACCTGGTTCCTGGTGGCAACGGATCGATCTCGGTCGAGTACGAAGAATATGGCACCGCCGTTGACTTCCTGCCCTTCGTTGTCGGCCCAGGTCGCATTCGGCTGGAGATTCGACCGGAGGTCACCGAACCGGATGACTCTCGTTCGATCACCGCCCAGGGTACTTCAGTTACCGCCTTCAGCCAGCGTTATGTTGAAACCGCAGTGGAGCTTCAAGCCGGACAGACATTCGCCATCGCGGGCTTGTTGCAAAGCAGGACCGAAGCCGTTACGCGAGCGACGCCATTCCTCGGCGAACTGCCATACGTCGGAGTGATGTTCCGCCGCGTTCGTGAAGAGCGCAACGATATCGAATTGCTGATCACTGTCACGCCGGAACTTGTTGATGCAATGAATCCGCATGAAGTCCCCGCCGGCGGACCTGGTTTGAATTCGATGTCACCCTCCGATCACGAACTCTACCTCGATGGCCACATCGAAGTACCTAACCTGCTGGGTGACGAATGTGTTATCGGAGGTGATGGGTTCAGCACACTTCCTGAATACTCGAATTTCCCGCCTTCCTATGGCGAAGTTTACAACGCGCAGCCATCCAACTTGGTCGTTCCATCGGAACAGCCCACGATTGTTGGCGAAGGCGTGACAGTCACCGCGCCGACCCAGTGATGCCAATGTGGGTCGCGCAATTTGCGTGCGGCTTGCGAGAAGAACCAAAATCGTATCCAGCGGACAGCATTTCACATGAGCAACGTACTACGAATCGCTTTGGTTGACCCCAATGATGGGAGCCGCGAGTCCCTGAAAGCGATGCTTTTGGGAATGGAAACGGTTTGGCTTGAAGCGGATTGTTCTCGCTATGAGTTCTTTCCCGATGTGATCGAGCAAACCGCGCCGGATGTTGGTGTCGTCTCGCTCGACGACAATCCGGACCAGGCGATTAACCTGATTCAGCGACTTGCCGAAGAAGCACCCGATACAGCAATTCTTGCCACCAGCGAGGCGACCGACGGCCATCTGATCTTGCGGACGATTCGCGCTGGTGCCAGAGAGTTCTTGACCGTACCGCTATCCAACGATGACCTTTCATCAGCGCTCCAACGCGTCAGTCAACAGAAGTTTGGTAGTGCCGAGGGTGGAGGACGCAGCTGCGAAGTGATCGCGGTCGCAGGTGCCACCGGTGGTGTTGGCACGACCAGCACGGCGGTCAACCTCGGATGCGTATTGGCTGCTGATTCCCGCAACAGTGTCGCTCTGCTCGATCTTGACTTGGCACTCGGGGACGCGGACGTCTTTCTGGACTCAATCCCCGACTACACTCTTGCCGACGTCGTTCAAAATATATCGCGGCTGGACATTCAGCTTCTCAAGCGTTCATTGACAAAGCACAGCAGCGGGTTGTATCTGCTGCCACGGCCGGTCGAATTGCACGATACTTTGGGAATCACCGACGACAGTATTCGCAAGGTGATCGGACTGCTGAAAGCGTCTTTCACGCACTTGATCATTGATTTGTCCAAAACATACAGTTCGGTTGATATGGCCGCGATCGAAAACGCGACTCGTGTCGTCCTCGTTACCCAGCTTGACCTGCCTTGCTTGCGGAATGTCGTTCGTTTGATGATGAGCTTCGAGGAAATCGAAGGTCTGCAAAGCAAGGTGGAAATCGTTGTCAATCGTGCCGGTCTCGATTCAGGACAAATCAGCCTGAAGAAAGCAAAAGACACATTGGGACGCGACGTTTTCGCATTGCTGCCCAATGACTATCGCACGATGGTCGAAGTCCGCAACAATGGTGTGCCACTGATCGTCCAGGCGCCCAAAGCTGCGATCACTCAGGCAATGCGTGACTTGGCAACCAAACTGCAAGGTAATTCCGAAGAAACAGCAGAAAGCAGCGAAGCCGAAAGCAAAGGCAACGAAAGCAAGTGGAAAAAATTCTGGCCGGGCCACGCGAAGGCTTGACCCAGTCTTTCGCGCCGGTCAGATTTTTTTCTCGCTTGAATTTGCCGCCAGCCCTGCGGATCCCTCACTGGGACTCGATCCAACGCACCAGCGTCCTCACCATCGTGCCGGTTGCCCCAGCGTCGCGATGCGGTTTCGGACTGTCTGCAAACGCCGGCCCAGCGATGTCAATGTGGACCCAGGGGACATCACCGACAAAGTTCTCTAAGAATTTTGCCGCCGTGATCGCACCCCCCCAGCGGCCCTCGCCTATGTTCTTGATATCGGCCACCTTGCTCTTGATCTTTTCGTCGTACAGATCGAACATCGGCAGCTGCCATACTGGTTCGCCGACATCCTTGGCAGACTCTTCGATCGCATTGCAAAGTGGCTGATCATTGGTCATCAGCCCCGCGACTTCGTTCCCCAACGCGACCAGGCAGGCACCGGTAAGCGTGGCCAAATCGACGATCGCTCGAGGCTGATTCTGAACGGCAACGTCCAACGTGTCAGCGAGCACGACCCTGCCTTCGGCATCGGTATTTAGAATTTCGATCGTCTTTCCACTACGAGTTTCGATGACATCGCCCAACTTGTAGCTGTCACCACTGACCATATTCTCAGCCAGTCCGCAGACGCCAATCACATTCTGCTGCACTCCAAGCCGGGCAATTGCGTACATCACCCCCACAACCGTTGCCGCACCCGCCATGTCGCATTTCATGTCGGCCATTCCTTCACTCGGCTTCAGCGACAATCCGCCGCTATCAAACGTCACGCCTTTGCCCACCAGTGCGATCGGAGGCTCGCTACCGCCTCCCTCGTATCGCATGAGAACGAGTCGCGACGGCCGGGATGATCCACGTCCAACCGCAAGGATCGCGCGGCAACCTTCCGCTTCAAGTTTCTCTTCGTCCCAGACCTCGATCGAAAACCCAGCACTGCCGGCAAGCTCTGAGGCTACCGCGGCAAAGCTCTCCGGGTACAACATCGCTGGCGGTTCGTTGACCAACCGCCGCACGTGGTTGATCGACTGGCCGATCACACCACCCTTTTCGATAGCTTCATCTGAGATGCCGCTGAAGCTGATCGTAGCGGGCACCTCCAGCGCCGGGTCGGCCTGATAGATCGCTTGGCTTTCACATCCAAATACGGCCCCGGCGACAACTGCATCGTGCATCGACTGCGGAAATGATTCATCCAAAGCGATGATCACGTTCTCGCGAGGCCGATCGGCCAACTTGCGAATCGCCGCGGAGGCTGACTCAAACGCCAAGTCCCGCGAAGCATTCGCGGTGCCGAGGCCAACAACAAGAAACATCGTCGGACCGTAGGGAAGCGGCGATGCGAGCAGCGTCAACTCACCTTTCTTGCCACGAATTTGCCCAAGCTCAACGAGTCTCGCCACCCATCCCGCGGTCGTCTCATTGATCTTCGCCAACGTCGGCGTCAGGGTACCATTTTCTGGCAATCCGACGACCAACACGTCGGCTGTCTGCTCGGTGGGGGCCGAGATTGTGTCTAGCTTGGGTGACGGTAGCGGATTGCTTTCCAACATACTATCGATCTCGGGTACTGGTGGTGCGGCAAAACGCGGACAGTTTCATGAGCACGTTAGTCTAGAACTCCGATCGCGGTTATCCTACCCACCGACTCAATGTCCAATCGCTTCTTTCGAAACGAGTTTTGATTCTCCGTGAAACACCGTTGTACCCGAGACGTCGTCGAAGACTTGCGTCGTGACGGCCGGTTGATTCAGGTCGATGACGAAGTCGACCCGAACCTGGAAATGGCCGAAATTCAACGTCGTGTTTACGCGGGGGGTGGCCCCGGCCTGCTGTTCACGAACGTCCGTGGATGCGGTTTTCCGGCAGCATCGAACTTGTTCGGGTCCGTCGAGCAAGCGAGGTATCTGTTCCGCGACACGCTGGAGTCGGTCAGGCGTTTGATCGAAATCAAACTCGACCCATCCGCATTGCCGAAGCAGCCCGTTCGATACGCGACAGTTCCGTTAACAGCACTGCGCATGCTACCCCGCCACGTCGGCAAAGGACCGGTACAAGCACATCGTGGCCGCGTGTCGCAGCTTCCCATGATCAAGTGTTGGCCCGATGACGGAGGTGCCTTTGTCACGCTGCCTCAGGTGCTAAGCGATGATCCAAGGTCACCCGACAACCTGATGCGCGTCAATCTGGGAATGTACCGGATTCAACTTTCGGGGAACGAGTATTCGCCAGACCAAGAGATCGGGTTGCACTACCAGATACATCGAGGCATCGGAGTTCATCATCGCGCCGCGCTCGACCGTGATCAGCCACTTCGTGTCGCGGTCACTGTCGGTGGCTCACCAGCCATGTCGCTGGCCGCGGTGATGCCGTTACCCGAGGGATTGACGGAGCTAACCTTCGCCGGGGCGCTGGCGGGTCGACGCATACGGATGATCCGCGGATCGCACGCGTCGACATACGCCGATGCGGATTTCGCCATCGTGGGCACGATCGATCCCAACCAAACCAAACCTGAAGGCCCTTTCGGTGATCATCTTGGCTACTACAGTCTCCAGCATCCGTTTCCCGTCATGCGGGTCCAACACGTGTGGCATCGTGAAGGTGCGATATGGCCATTCACTGTGGTCGGCCGGCCTCCCCAAGAGGACACCACCTTTGGACAACTGATTCACGAACTGACGGATCCGATCATTCCGTCGGTGATCCCAGGTGTCAAAGCAGTTCATGCCGTCGACGCCTCAGGCGTTCATCCGCTGCTGTTGGCGATCGGCAGCGAGCGATACATGCCGTACTTGAAGGCCCCGAAACCTCAAGAACTGTTAACGCAGGCCAACGCGATTCTGGGCAACGGCCAACTTTCACTTGCGAAGTATCTGTGGATGACTGACGATCCGGCAGACGAACTTGACATTCACGACATCGAATCGTTCTTGCGACATATTCTGGCGCGAGTCGATTGGCGACGCGATTTGCATTTTCAAACTCAGACCACAATCGACACGCTTGACTACAGCGGCAGCGGGTTGAACCAAGGCTCCAAATTGGTGGTCGCAGCGACTGGCATGCCGATTCGCCAACTGCCTGTGGAGGTGCCGAGCGATCTGAGCTTGCCCGATGGCTTCAGGAATGCGCGATTGGTGATGCCCGGCGTGCTGGCGGTTGAGTCTCCGTCGTTTGATTCTTTTGAGGCGACAAATGACCTTCGCCGTTTCGTCGAATCGACGTCAATCGATTGTTCGCTGAACCAGTTCCCGCTTATCACTCTGCTTGACGACAGTGATTTTGCATCTCGTTCGCTGAAAAACTGGCTGTGGGTGACTTTCACGCGGAGCAACCCGGCGGCTGACATCGACGGAGTCGGCGCCGCGATTCAAAATAAGCACTGGGGATGCCGGGGATCGCTGGTGATTGACGCGCGGACCAAACCCCATCACGCTCCGCCATTGATCGAGGATCCTAGGGTCACGGCAAAGGTCGACGCCCGAGCGACCCGTGGTGGAGCGCTGGCCAAATACCTGTAGGCTCGGTAATGAGCGTCAGCGACCCAATCCCAACGTGATGTCTATCAAACATAAGCCAGACAAACATGCCGACTCTTCAAGACGTCTTTCAGTGTGATCATCCCGTGGCGCTCGTAACGGGAAGTGGAGCCCCGCGTGTCGGCCGCGAGATCGCAGTGTTGCTCGCGCGGCTCGGTTGTCGAATCGCACTTCATGCCAACAACAGTTTGTCAGAAGCAGAGAAGGCCGCACATGAGATTGGTAATGAACTCGGCACCGATGTCATCGTCACGGCCGGGTCACTCGAGAATCCTTCTGTCCCAAAGCAATTGGTTGATGACACACATGCAGAGTTTGGACGTATCGACATCCTGGTCAACAGTGCCGCCATTTGGCGACCGACGAAACTGGAAGCAATCACGCCCGACGAGCTGCGCCGTTATTTTGAGATCAATACGCTGGCATCTTTCCTGTGTGCACGTGCAGCCGGAATGAAGATGGCGGACCAACCCACGGGCGGATCGATCATCAATATCGGCGACTGGGCGACTGTTCGACCCTATCTCGATCACGCCGCCTATTTCCCCAGCAAAGGTGCGGTCGAGTCCATGACGCGATCGCTGGCGGTCGAATTGGCACAGCGGAATCCAAGCATCCGCGTCAACTGTATCCAGCCCGGACCGGTCATGCTTGCTGATGACGTTTCGGCCAGCGACGCCCAGCGAATTGCCGCCAGCACCTTGGTGGGTCGAGTCGGCACGCCCCAGCACATCGCGCATGCGGTTCAATTCATCTGTGAAAATGACTTTGTCACAGGTGTCTGCTTGCCGATCGACGGCGGACGCAGTATTTACGCTCCCGACGGACTGCAGGTCGGAATGAACAGCGGTTAGCAGCGAACGTATTCGCCTCGGCCCAAGTCCGCGTACAATTCGTTGATCGTCGACGCCTGAGTGGCAACCATGCCAAACCCACCTCGGCAGCCGACTTCGATTCTTCCCAGGTCCGACCGTCCGAGGGCGTCGGCACCGCTCAGCGTCGCCATCCGAATTACGTCATCGGGTGCCAGGTCAGATCGGTGCTTAAGCAAGAACTGAACCTCGCGCCACAGATTCAAATCGGGATTGCTCGCACGTGAATCGGTGCCCAACGCCACTCGGATTCCCGCAGCGAGCATTCGCTCCACGGGGTGTGGTTCGTACTCAAAGAAGCAATGCGTGCGAGGGCAGTACACCACCGTGATGTTGGGATGGTTCTGCAAACGCCGAATTTCTTCGTTGTTCAAATCGTTTCCATGCACGAGCAATGCACGGGGTGCTTTGGATAGCCGATCGATGAGCATCCCGAACGGATCGTCGCCCCAGGGAAAAAGATCGTCACGCCAAACGCCGAGTGATCGAAGCACGTCAGCTAACGGACCGCTGCCGTTGGATAGCAGTTCACGCTCGGCGGGTGATTCGGCAACATGCATTGCTAATGGTCGACTCTGTTTTCGGGCCATGTCGATGCAGGCGTCAATCGTCTCTAGGGTCGTGGAGTACGGAGCATGCGGACTCCAAGCACCATTCGGATTGGCCCAATTGTGAGCCGTGGCAGCTTCAAATCGCTCGGCGGAACGATGCGGGTCGAGCCCAAGAACTTCCGCGAAAGTCAACAATTCAATATCCGAATTTTGCCGCGAATCGTTGTGTTGGGGATAGTCGCATGGCGGCGTAGTGATCTCGCCGGCAAGCCATGTGCCGGATTCGTGCATCTCGCGAAGCCCAACGCCGATCGCCGCGGCTTTCGATTCGAGCGTTGTCTGGCCACGTGCCGCGATGACTTGGCCGATCCAATCGTGAAGCGGGACTCCTTTTTGACCGATCGGCGTTTTACAATCCGAGAATTCAAGGTGCGTGTGTGCGTTGACCAATCCCGGCAGAAACGCGACATCCTCCAGATCCTCTGCCTCTGCGGGCGGCTTTCCCTCACCGATTTCCACAATGCGTCCCTCTTGCACATGAATCCAGCCACCAAGGATCGGATCACGAGAAACGGGAATGATCCACCTTGCCGCCAAGACGCGAGTTTGATCTGTCGTCATGAAGCTACCTACCAATCGTGACCGTCTTTCCCGCTCGTTCTACGATCGGCCCACCGATTTGGTCGCTCGTGAGTTACTAGGCAAGGCATTGCTGCGTTGTCTCGACGGCCAATGGCTGGGCGGATGGATCGTGGAAACGGAAGCGTATTTGCCCAACGGAGATCTCGCCAGCCACAGTGCTCGCGGGAAAACGCCTGGGAACACGGCCATGTTTGGGCCGCCGGGGACGCTGTACGTCTATCCAATCCATGCAAAGTACTGCATGAATACGGTAACCGAAGCGGAGGGATCCGGAACCGCCGTCTTGATCCGGGCGATCGAGCCGGTGTGGGGCATCGCGCGAATGCAAGAGAATCGCGGCACCGATGATCTGCGACGCCTAAGTCGCGGACCTTCGATGCTATGTCAGGCGCTGGGAGTGGACCGGTCTTTCGACAATATTGATCTGCTTGTTGCCAAGCACATCATGATCGCCGATCACGGCCTGGACCGCTCGTCACGCGTGACCACGACGACGCGAATCGGCATTTCCAAGTCACAGGAACGGGAACTTCGCTACTTCATCGACGGCAGTTGGTTTGTCAGCGGTCGTGCGAGCGATCATCGCACGCGGCCCTCGAGAAGAGATTAGCTTGAGAGCGTCACTATCAGTTCGTCGTGACCCGATTCATTGATGTCGAAGAATCGCTTTGCTACGAACAACACTCCTTACCAATGCAGATCAGTTCTCGAATCGTGTGGGCGTATGGTAGCCCGCGTGAATGACTCAGACTTGAACGATTCCAAGACTGGCCCACGGGACCCAGATCACTGATCGCGCTGGCATCCATCGCCAGTTTCGGTATGTCGCGGACGGTCGCACCCAGCAATTTCGCCCGCTTCGACTGCGCGATGTCTGCTTCCGCGCGACCATTGCAGATATTGTTCGGGGGCATCGTCAACAATTCGGTTGGACCGAACCAATCGCAGACAGCCTGCACGCGGCTCAAGACCTTTTCCGACGAATCCGGACAGGGTCGCGTGCCCATCAACGCGACCAAGTGGCCGCCCGCCGAGGTGCCCCAAGCACCAACGCGAATGAGATCGATCTTGTGTTGATCACTGTTTTCTCGCACCCAGCGGACGGCCGCATAGCAATCATCGATCTGACTGTGCCGCTGCACGACATCGGTCAGCCAATAGTCGATGCTTGCGATAGCGAATCCGTGCTGAGTTAACCACGCGGCGTCTACATTCAATTCTAACGAACAGTAATCGTTAGCCAGCCATCTTTCGCATCAACCATACGGGGGTGAAAGATACGACCCCGAATTGCTTCGATTTTCGCGTCGGTCGGAATTTCCAAGGGACGATCGAGTAAGACTTCGGGGAACACATCGGAGAACTTCTTCTGGATGGTTCGTCTCAAACCCGCCTGCGAAACACTGAGCCGCCTATCGCCGGGAAAATCGACGTTGACATCCCCCTTGCGCAACAAGATCACCACGCCGTCGGCGGTTTTCGCAGGCTCGTAAATTGCAGTGATTTCCATCGCCCGCTTCAATTCGCGAGTTCCCTGGGCGAATCGGGTTCCCCGGACTCCCACACGGATCGTCTGATTGCGAGCCTCAAACACAATCGGTCGCAATCGCGCGAAATCAATCTCGAACGGCGGCTCCCGTTCTTCACCGCTTTGTTCGGGCTCGGGGAGTGGACGACCTGCCTTTTCGAGCATTTCGTTGAGTTGGCGTTCCTTCAAAGTTCGACCGGAAAGGATGGGCGCAAAAGCATTGTCAATGACGGACTCGTGGATCTGCACCGCCGCATCGTACATTTCAGCGATCAGCGGTCGCGAAACGACTGTCGAGATTTGATCGCGACGACGAAATATCGAATCGATATAGACGGCTCGTTCGGTGGATCCCCAAAACCGGGTCGGTTCGTCAAGCGACAGTCGCTTCAACATCGGGCGAACCTTCTCCAGCGGGTCAGGTGGTTTCATCGAAGTCATTTCGCTTGTCTTGATTGCAAACTGGCTGCCAACCTGATTCCGCATTTTTTCCACCGCGATCTTGTCCGCCTGTGGCTTCTGCTGTGCTGCTCTTTTCTGCGCAATCTTTCGCACTATTCCAAGTTTGTGCTCGATCGCGGTGATATCGGTCTTTAAGACGGCTCGCGAATAAGCTGGCTCCAACGTGATGCCCGACTCATTGACGCTGACCGATCGCGAGACACTCACGTCGCCGTAACCGACAGTACGCAAACGAACTGGACCGTTGTAACCAATGTTCTTGCTGACAATGTGACCCACCAGCGACACATTGACCCTTGCTGAACCAACCGCTGGAACTAGATTCGCTGTGACAACAGCATTCATCGTTGCATCACCAATGATCCGAGTCCCAAGAATGCAGTCTCGGACCGGCCGGGTTTGATTGACGTCCTGGTTGACCACTGACTGGACCATCGGTTCGCCAACCAAGATCGCCACGTTCGGGCGACCAAACACACTCCGCATGGATTGGACCAAGGCTTTGGCCTGGCCTGACGACTCCAAAACGCCCAACAGCGCCGAGATGGTCGCTGTATCTTCCGCCGAAGGACTCTGATCAAGCTCCCTGACTTTCTCGGCCAGCTTACCGAGCTGTGTTGCCAGCGATTCCACCGACTTTTCTTTGTCGCGAAAACGCACTGCTTCGATCAGCTGTTCGACGGAACCACGAAGATTGCGGAGAACGGTCAACTCCAATCCAGGAGCCGTTCCGATCAATCGATACCGAAGGTCAATTGCATCTCGAGCAATCGCCAGCGCTGACGCGTCCGATTCGATTTTCTCGACCAGTGGATCAACGTCCACGTAGGCGAGCCATGCGTCACGATTCGCACGGTTTGTGCGCGAATCGAAGAATTGCTTGGCTGAAACGACTCGCCTCAGCACCTCGGCCTTCGAGGCGTCCAGGTCAGGAAAAAACGCCGGATCCAAATTCTTTGCGGCTGCTTCAATCTCGCCAGCCAGCCGTGTACGGTCAAAATCCGAGACTTGTGCCGTCGCAGCACGCTGCACAAAACAGGAATACGAGGCGATCAGGACGGCAATTGCGACAGATTGACCGAGTCTTGACATAGAAAACAGTCGTCTTGGGCGATTTTTTGAGGGGGGAGACAACCGGTCTGACCTGCGGGGTCAGAAAAAATGGAGAACCTCCATTCTTGGCCATTCTAGATTCCTTGCGCGATAATCATAGTGACTGGCTATCGGAGAATCGAAATTGAAGATCACCTGTTTTTTGCTTGCATAAAGCACATGATCGGACTGTCTTGCAACGCGACCACCGATTTTGCCAGGGAAGATCTTGACCGTGCTGCTCTCAATCCCCAGCACCAATCAACTCGATCGACTGGCACAGAGCCTGCACCGACTCGTTCAGCTTGGATCGGTGCGAGTGCGTCATAACCAATAGACTGACGTCAACGTCCCCTTCGGTGAAGCGTCCAATCCTGCGGTGATCCGCTTCGATCCACTCTATCGTGATGTTGGCGTACTGACATTTCACAATCTCAGCTTCGATCGGTGGCCACTCTCGAAATCGAAACGGTCGGAGGCTAACGATCGAATCGGCTGTTTCGTTAACGAAGGTAGGCTGGTCAGCCGTCTCGTCGTCGGCCACCGCTAAGTACGACCAGCCCACTGGCGGAGTGACCTGGATGCCAAGCATCGGAAAAACGCGGATCCCAGGCTCGGTTCGCACAATGACTTGTTCTTGTCCATCGACCGATTCACGAGCTCTCGCTCCATCGTGATCGCGAATCCGGGCGGCCAAACCGATAATTGCGACGACACCCAAGGCTACCCACAACCAAGGCGGCAGTTCGAGTGGCTGAGAGGAATGACCCGTCGGATTCATGAAGGGATGTGCCTTTTCATCGCTTACAGTTTCGGAAGATCGATCACACCCGACCAGTTCTCGGGCGGAATCCGATTGTGCCGCAAGATCATCGCAAGCAGCACGTCTTTCGGACGATCCCATGCTGGCAAGGCATGAAGGCGGCGGTAAGCCTCGTCCCAGTCACCTTGAATCAATGCATCGAGACTGGCCTCGTAATCAACAATCTGCTGGTCTGTGAGTGCGTGATCACCGGCATCTGCCAGCGACAACAACTGGCAAACATCGACGATTTTCTCCAATCCTGCCGGACGCACCCGCGCGAGCCTGCGAACGCGAAACGTGGCACTCTGTTCTCCGCGAATCTCAGATGCGGTGGCTTCGTCGATGATCACCTCAGCGCCAAATGCTTTGGTCATCCCCTCCAGACGGCTTGCCAAATTCACGACTGGCCCGAATGCCGTAACCTTGACTTGATCAACCGTACCAATTCGTCCCGCCACGCGCGCCCCGAGGCAATGCCAATTCCGCAGCGAAAACTGCCCACGTCACTGACGGCGCGGTTGTGCGCAAGGATTCGTGAGGCTGCGTCGGCGGCGCGCAAAGCGGTATCCGATTGATCAAGCGGCCAACCCCAAAAGCCCATCGCCGCATCGCCGTGAAAATCACCAATCACACCCCCGGTATCCAGAATGTGACGCGTCATGACCCCCAACGCGTCGCTCACATGAGCCAATAAGTCCAGCAATTGATCCGCATCACGTTCGCTTCGTCGCGAGAATCCTCGCAGGTCACAAAACATGACTGATAGATCGACTTCGCGAGGGGCGAGGACTTCGTCGGTATTGCGACCGGCCAGCGCGTCCATCACTACGGGCGCAAAGAAACGCCGCATGCCGGCTTGGCGACGTTCCAATCGCCGGCTTTGTCGCAGATTCGCAATCGTAGTGCCAACCAGTTCGGCGAACTTGACATCATCCTGCAAATCATCAGGCGCCGCTTGCAAGGATTTGCCAAGATCAGTGCCACAATCCGCTGCCAGCTGACCGGTCACGTAAAGCGCCCAACCGGGACAGGCCTGGCTTCGCAGCGGAACGCAAAACGCCCAGTCAACATCTTCGCTTGCTGTGTAGGCTGACGCATCTCGACGACTTGCGTTCCAAAGATGCAACACGCTCTCACGTTTTTTGATTGCACTGCGAACCAATCGTGCACTGACCGGTGGACCGTCTTTCCCCGGGGTGCGGCTGTCATAGTGCAAAATTTGAACCGACCGACTTTCTGCATGCTCGTCGAAAGCACTTTCGTCGGCCGTTTCCTCGCTGGATACCGATGCGATCGCAACCGCTGATGCGGCCGGTGTGGATTGCAACAACACACTGGTCACTCGTACCAGCAACTCTTCGTCGCTGCCACTACTGGTGATCAAATCTGGCAACCGACTAAGCATCTCGATCCGCGACGCAGCATCGCGAAAGTGCCGCCTGCGAAGCACCGCATGATCGTACGCGTGTTCGGTCACATCTCCATCAGCCGAAGAATCCGATGCGCCAGGACGAATCGCAAGAGTAAACGTGGTGCCGCCGATCACGAAGTGGTCGCCCGGCACGAGTGTGAACTGCATCACCTTGCTGCCACGATGAAAAACCGCGTTTCGGGCCTCTGGCATGCAACGCACTTCGACGCGGTCATCCGTCAGCGGCGTCAGACGAACGTGCGAGCGAGAAATCATGCCGTCCCAAGGTACGTTCCAATCAGCACCCGATCGACCGATCAAGACGTCCACACCCGCTGCCGGCCCGGGAAGTTCACGTCGCCATCGATCCTCGCTGGTCGGGCCTTGGGCAATCAGATCGGGCATGATCGATTCTCTGTTGGAAGCTGATCAACGCATCAACCGAACTAATCTAGAGCCTTCGCCGTTCCGATTGCTAGTCGGGGTACCGGTGTCACTCGCTCCTTTGCGCAGGCATTCCCTTTCTCGTCGTTGGTCGGAGCGAGCCTTTGTGCATTGAGTCAAAGCGTAGACGAATCGCCTCGAGGATGCGGAATTGGCCCATTCGGAACGTCACATCAGGAGTCGACGGTGCAGCAAACGTTCGTAGAATCTCGGATCGTTCATTCTCAACAAGACGATCGGAAACCTTGAGCTTGCGTGCGATTGCCTTCGTCGGGAAACCCTCCACCACATAGTCAAGAATTCGCCGTTGACGCTTGGTAAGCATCTCCAGAATCGATTCGATTTTCCTGTGCATGAGATCGAATTCCAACTGCTTCTTGTCCAGCTCGATCGCTGCCTTCACGTACTTTTCCAATCGCTTCATGGGTGTCGGCTTTCGAAGCACAGTGAACGCACCTCGCTCCATCACTCGAACCGCCGATTCAACATCTATAGTGCCTGAGTTGACGATGATCGGAAAAGTAGCGTCACGCTCGATCAGCTCCATCTGTAAGTCTTCACCAGATTCGGTGTTCACACTCAGCTCGAGGACCAGACAACAGGGGCGTGCGTAATCGCACAACTCCAAAAAACTCTTCGCGCTGGAGAGCAAGTTCAGCCTTAATGCATGCTGTTCTGCAACCCGCTCATAATCCTCGTGGAGATTGAAATCACGTTCCACAACGTACAGCGTCGGTTGCCCGGTCGACGCTTCAGGAATCTGAGTTTCGTTCGCCACGCAAGGCCTCGCGAGGTATCCGCGGAAGATCTAGTAGAAAGGTGAATAGCAATATCAATACGCGAAAGGAACGCAGCCATACCGCATCAAGCAGGGGGCTTGGCCAAAGGAAGACAGGATTCAATCAAACCGATCACAGTCCTTTTGGATCTATCGGCCTCGACAAAAGAGCTAGATCTACTTCGTACCAGCGGCAATTCCTGCCGCGCGACCGGTACTGAATGCCGCCTGAAAGTTGTAGCCGCCGATTGGTCCGTCGACATCGAGAACTTCACCGGAAATGAATAGTCCCTCAGCTATGCGGCTAGCCATCGTTTTAGAGTCGACCTCGCAGAGCGCGACGCCACCTGCTGTCACCTCGGCTTTCGCAAAACCACGTGTGCCGTTGACCGGTAACTCCAACCGTTTGATTTGCTCGACCAGCCCGTGAAGCGCCGGGCGGGGCAATTCGGCAATCGTGTAATCCTGGCCGACTTGTTCGACCAGCGCTGTGGCCAATCGACTGGGAAGCCAGTTGCCGATCACGGTCGCGACCCTCTGTCGGCCGCCATCCTGGCGGCGGTTGGTTAGCGCGGCTTGAACGTCGGCACCCATCATCGTCGGCACAAGATCTAGCAGCAACCGCACGTCACCGATGGCATGCGCCGCGGTCATCACGCCACTGACATCCATGGCCGCGGGGCCAGAGAATCCGAAGTGGGTGAACAGCAGCGAACCGCGGCGCGCCACCAAAGGCTTCGAGTTTTTCTGCTTCTTCTGCTCACTCGGATGCACACTTGCCACGCAGTCCTCGAGCGTGACACCCGATAGTTCATTCATCCAGTTGTGACCTCCGACCAACGGCACCAGCGCCGGCCTGGGCGGGACAATCGTGTGACCAAGTTGCCGTAACCAATCGTAGGCGTCGCCCGTGGTTCCACAGCCAGGCCAACTCTTGCCCCCCGCGGTCACGATCACGCGATCAGCTTCAATCGTCTCGTTCTCCGTCTTGACAATCCACCCGTGCGGGGAACGTTCGATTCCCGTCACCCCTGTCCCGAGCTGGATCTTAACGCCGGCCTCAACCGCAAGCCGGTGGAGCGCGTCGCGAACGTGCAACGCTCGATCACTTTGGGGAAAGATCTTGCCGGTCGACTCAATCTTGGTCGGGACGCCGGCATCGTTGAACATTTTGTTGACGGCCGCCGGCGGGAACGCGCCAACACTCGGCTGCAGGAACCGCCTGGCATGCCCGAAAGCGTCCGTGATCCCGCGCATCGGTATCGTGGGTCAAGTTGCAGCGTGTCCCACCGGACATCAGAATTTTGACTCCGGTTTTGCTGTTCTTCTCGAGCAACAATACGCTGGCCGACCGCTTCGCCGCTTCCGCCGCGGCCACCAGACCGGCTGCCCCCGCTCCAATCACAACAACTCGCATTCGTTTTGCTCTGCAGGGTACGACTGGGCGGATACTGTTTAGCTCGTTCCCGTACGACGCTGCCATCTTCGCTTGAGCAGCCTCCAAATCACGAACAGGGGAATCCCCAGCAAGATGTCCCAAGGAACCAAAGCCGTCAGCGCAACGACGATGCTTTCGCTCCTCATTTGAACCGACTGGAGCGAATTCGACCATGACCGGCCGATTCCGTTTCATCAGGAACCAAACGCTTTTGCTGGTCAAACGCAGTACAATAGAGACTTCGTCACCGCCGCGAGCTTGTAGCATGTCCTCCGAACCTCCCAGCCCAGAATTCATCGCCGCTCGCAATGCGGCGATCGCCAAAGCTGGTAGCGGCTGGGCTGGACATGATGCACTCGATCCTAAAGGACCTTCTGGGCATGCCTACGGGATCGCAGTCAGCACCCGGCTGACCAGTTACTACCGATCGACTCATCGGAAACAAGCCATGGATGTCACACCGCGAGAAGTCATGGACTGTCTGCGTGCAGCGGAAGTCAAGAACTGGATCCTGATGGGTCTGCACGGCTACGTCGGGTATCTCCCGATGCCGCGAGCAACCCAATACGTCGATGTGATGGTTCCGTACAGCCAGAAGAAACGGGCGACCCAGGCAATCCAAGCCGCGTGGCCGACGTTGGAGGTGACGGAACTCTCGCAAGTCGTCCGCTTTCATGACCCCGGCGATCTCGATGCGGACGGCAACCCCAGAGCTGTGATCGACATCATGCTGCCCTGGGGAAAATATCAAGTGACCATTCTTGCTGATCACGTGGTGATTGACGAAGCGACCGGAGATCGCATTCCCACGATCGAAGCTGCAGTAGTCTCAAAATACGCTGCCTTCATTTCACCCCACCGGGATATCGAAAAGCGAGAATACGATGCGGGTGATCTGCGGCGATTGATCAAAGCGAATCACGCCCAGATCGATCAGTCTGTGCTGCAGAAACTAGCTGGCCAAGTCTGGGAACAGGGTGCCGAGGACATTCAGCGATTTGTCAATCGAGCGCTCGACGACCAACCGTTTGAGTCGTCATGATCGCCAGTCCTGGAAAGAAAAAAGGCACTCGTGAATTTCGTCGGTACGGAAACGGCAGTTGCAACGTTGGCGTAGAGGACAACTGCAGACGCTAGATTTCCAAACAAACGTCTCAGGCCAAGAAAACCTTCGCATGATTGGCCATCAATCGGCTCCGCTCGGTAGACCCCTGGCGAGAATCAAGAATCAGTTTCCCCGGCAGCTCCGGTCGATCGTAAACTCCTGTGTCCTGGGGATCCGCCCCCAGGCGAACGGCGACTGTCGCGATGGCTCCACCGCTTGAGTATTGCAGGCTGAAGAAACCATGTTCGAGATCATTTTCAACTTTCAGATTCGCGTCACACAGCCATCCGCTGGCCTTCCACTGCTTCCGCAGTCCAATCAGTGTTTGATACCAGTGACGCATTGATCGACTGCCTGCCTGCTCCGTTCCGATCTTCGAGTCGTAGAAGGCACTCGGATCAATCGGCAACGTTCCGCCCGCCCATTGGTGTTGCGGGTACTCGCGTTGACGTCCCTCGACGACCGCCTCGCGAAGATGGTCGTCGCTGAAATCAACGAAGAACTGAAACGGCCGCTCGCAAGCAAATTCTTCGCCCATGAACAACATCGGAATCGCCGGAGACAAAATCAAGAGCGCGGCCGCGGCGCGCTGCGTCGCGGGCGATGTCAACTGATGCAACCGCTTACCAAGCGGATGATTTCCGATGAAGTCATGATGCTGGATCGCATAGATCAATCCTCGTGTGTCGACTCGTGACTCAGGAACCTGACGTCCACGTTCGCCGCGAAGCGTGCCCTCGTAGACGTATCCCAATCGGAGCGTTTGATCAAGATCGGTGTCGCGTTGGTAGGAGCGATGACACACTTGTTCGCCGGGACGAACCACCGCAAACATGCTATGAAGAAAGTCGTCGCACCATTCAGCGTCGAACCCAATGCCTCCTTCCTCGAGCGGTGCAAGAATATTTGGGTCGTAGACGTTTGACTCGGCAATCAGCATCGCCGGTCGCGCCGATTGACGCGACCATTCCTTGACTGCTTGGCTCATTTCGGCCACGACATGCGTTTGGCTTTCATCCTTGATGCAGTGAATCGCATCGACTCGTAGCCCATCAAAGTGGTATTCCTCGTACCAATGAATTGCGTTGGCGATAAACAGCCTTCGCAGCTCGGGACCGTGAAGCGGGTCGTCGAAATTCGGCGCCGCGCCCCACACCGTGGCGTGCCTGGAGGAAAGGTAGGGTCCCGACTCGCCCAAGTAATTCCCCTCGGGCCCAAGGTGGTTGTAGACCACGTCCAAAATCACCGCCAAGCCTTTCCCGTGCGCCGCATCGACGAGGCGTCGCAGGTCGTCAGGCGTTCCGTAGTTGCGATTGGGCGCGAACAAGCAAACTCCGTCATATCCCCAATTCCATCGGCCCGCCGCGTCAGCGACCGGCATCAACTCAATCGCGGTAATCCCCAGATCGGCCAGTTCGCCAAGTCGCTGGGCGGCCGCGGCAAAGGTGCCCTCGTCGGTGAAAACGCCGATGTGCAATTCGTAGATAATCAAGTCTTCGGGCTGAACACCGGTCCAATTGGCGTCGCTCCAATCGAACTCGCTGGAGATGACCTCGCTCGGACCGTGGACGCCTTCGCTTTGGAACCGAGAGACGGGATCGGGGCGTGGTGGACCGTTCTCGAATTGATACAGATATCGATCGCCAACGCGAACATTTTCGACCTCGGCTACGTGATAACCGGAGATGCGCTGCATTGGCTCGCAACGGTCTGCGTCGACTAGGCGTACCGAAACGCTCTCGTGCGTTGGCGACCAAACGCAAAAACGCGTTCGAGATTCGGAAATCGGGTGTGCCCCAATGTGTCGCTGCAATTGCCACGTTGGGACGGACGCGGGGTTCTTAATCACTGATACACTTAGTTGTGAACGGAAATCCATCATGCTCGCACAAACTTGGTTTGTTCGGCAGAATCAGGCAATCCCCAATGTGTTCGTGCAAATTAAAAATTTCTTGGCTGGCGCTCGGCATTGTCGCATGCACGGTGATTGCCGCGATACCTGGCGGAGTCATCCACGCGGAAGATTCGTTGCGAATCGCTACTTACAACGCCTCGCTCTATGGAAAGGCCGCGGGCGAGATGCGCGCGCGACTGAGTGACGGTAGGGACATTCAGGCAGAGAAAGTCGCGGCGATCACCCAAATCGTTCGACCCGACATTTTGTTGATCAACGAGATTGACTACGACGCAGGAGGGGAAACCGCGAAACTGCTGAGCGACAAATTCTTTGCGGTTGCGCAGGGTAACCGCCAGCCGATCGAGTACCCCTACGTGTTCGCTGCTTCCAGCAATACGGGGGTCGACAGCGAGCTCGACTTGAACAACAACGACCGCGATGGCGAACCGAATGATTGCTGGGGATTTGGTGTTTATCCGGGCCAATATTCGATGGCGGTTTACAGTCGCTTTCCGATCCATCAGGAAAACATACGTACGTTTCAGCACTATTTCTGGAAGGATTTGCCCGGCGCGCTGCGTCCCATCAATCTGGCAAAGAAGCAACCTTATTACGACGACCAAACCTGGAACGTGTTACGATTGTCGAGCAAAAACCACATTGATATTCCGGTATCGATGCGCGACTCGAGACTTCACGTTTTGGCAAGCCATCCGACACCGCCCGTTTTTGACGGAGACGAGGATCGCAATGGCTGCCGAAACCACGACGAAATTCGTTTTTGGGTCGACTATCTGGCTGGTCCGTCATCGACCTATCTGGTCGACGACGAGGGAAACAGGGGTGGAATTGAGCCGCAGGAACTGTTCGTCATCATGGGCGACTTGAATGCGGATCCGGCGGATGGTGACGGTCGCCAGGATGCGATCCGATCGTTGCTGGGCCACCCCAGACTGCAGGACCCAATGCCGGATAGCGAAGGTGGTCTCGAAGCGTCGAAGACCAATGGTGACCAACGTGGTGATCCGAAACACGACACAGCCAGTTTTGGCCGTAATGGGAACATGCGAATCGATTATATCTTGCCAAGCCGAAAACTGAAGTTAAAGGATGCCGGTGTTTTCTGGCCGGTAGGCGACGACGAAGATCGCGAATTGATTTCGGCAAGTGACCACCGGATGGTATGGATCGAGTTTGAGATCCCCTGATGCCAGACCGCGTTCTCACGATGATCAGTTCGATGCGCGGTGGCGGCAGCGAGCAGCAGACACTGTTGTTGCTTCGTCATCTCGATCGGTCCAAGTTCAGGCCGCATCTCTACGTGCTGGAACGCACCGGCGTGTTGATGTCACGCGTGCCCGAGGATGTGGTCGTGCATTCGTTTGAGGATGCAGCCAGCACGAGGGGCTTCTACTTTCCCGGCCGAGTGCTGCGGCAACAGGTTCAACACCTTCAAGGGATTCTGCAACGCGAATCGATCGATGTGATCTACGATCGCACCTTTCACATGTCGATGATCGCGGGACCAGCCGGCCAGGCCTGCGGTGTGCCTCGCGTGTCGACGATTGTCAGCCCGCCCGAGCACGCGTTGCCTCAGGTGGAATCTCGTTTCGTGGGATTGAAACGAAGACGTCTGGCGAAGGCCTATCGGCAATCACGCCGCGTTATCGCGGTCAGCCAACAGGTGGCGACATCAGCAATACGGTATTACGACTTGCCACAGGACGCGGTCTGCGTGATCCCTAATCCGGTCGACGTGGAAGCGGTTGACAACGCTGCCAAGGAATCGACTGCGACGCGTGACGAGCGTTTAACCTTGGTTTGCGTGGGAAGAATGACCGAGGAAAAAGGGCATAGCGATTTAGTATCGGCAGCCATCTTGGCCCACTCACGGTGGCCGGCGGGGTGTCCTTCATTGCGGTTATGGATGATTGGCGAAGGACCACTTCGAGGCGATTTGGAGTCTCAATGCCGTAGGGCTTGGGGGCAACCGGCGATCGAGTTTCTAGGTACACAGCAGAATCCGCTGTCCTATGTTGCAGCTGCGGATGCTCTCGTGCTGCCTTCGCACTTCGAGGGAATGCCAAACGTTGTGCTCGAAGCGATGGCGCTCGGCACACCGGTCATTGCAACTCGCGCTGGCGGGACCATCGAACTGGAACGAGATGAACCGACGATTCTTTGGGCAGACCCGGCAAACATCGAATCGCTGAGCAACGCGATCCTACAATTCGCTGGGGACCGCAAATCTGCGAAGATTCGCGCTGCCGCAGCGAAGGGCTTGGTCGCGACGCATCATGATGTGCGGAGCACCACCCGCGTCATCGAGAAAATGTTGGGGGAGACCCATGCTTAACTTCTTAACTTCCAGCCTCGGCGAGCGCCCCAGACATCGGTCACGACTCGAAAAATGATGCCGTCGAGACGTTTCAACGAACAGTTGCCAAGCGAGGGAGGGGAATTAGGATGTACCTGGCTCCCGCCGTTGTGCTGACCTTGCTTTGGACCCAATGCCGCATGGTCACGCCATGACACCCGGAAAAAAGGGAATTAACGCGAAATGAAGGGTGAAAATCTCTAGATGAGTGACAAATTGCTGCGCATCTATCACGCCCTCCCTGCGCGCTTTCGCTCGGTTGCCTTGAGCATGTATGGGTACCACCGGCGCCGCAATCGGTACGGTAGTGATACCGACAGATTGTTGGTCGAAGCCAAGCTCCGCGAGCAGTGGTCAGCGGAGCAATGGGATCTGTGGCGCAAAGAACAGCTGGCAAGAGTTCTGCATCGCGCAGTGACTCGCGTTCCCTACTATCGCGACCAGTGGGCAGAACGTCGGCGACGGGGTGATCAAGCCAGTTGGGAGGTGCTTGAAAATTGGCCGATCCTTGAAAAGGAACCGGTTCGCAAGCATCCAGAAGCCTTCGTCGCGGATGATTGTGACGTTCATTCCATGATCGCGGAATCCACCAGCGGCACAACCTTCAAGCCGCTAAGCCTGTGGTGGAGCCAAGAGACATCAAGACAATGGTACGCGTTGCAAGAATCGCGGTGCCAAGGCTGGTACGGACAGACTCGCAACGAACGATGGGCACATCTTGGTGCACAGTGGGTCACGCCAATCGGACAGAAAAGGCCGCCATTCTGGGTTTGGAACAGGGCGCTCAAACAGCTCTACATGTCCAGCTACCATCTTTCTCCAGACCTTGTGCCACATTATCTCGAAGCGATACGTCGATATCGAATCACATATCTTTGGGGATACCCGTCATCGCTTTATGCGCTGGCCAAGGAAATCGTTCGACTCCGCATCCGTGATCTGAAAATGTCGGTCGCGATTACGGACGCTGAACAGCTTTTTGACTACCAGCGTCAGACCATTTCCGAAGCGTTCCAGTGCGCTGTCTGCGAAACTTACGGCATGAATGAAATTGTCGCGGGAGCCAGCCAGTGTCCGAAGGGAACAATGCACATTTGGCCCGAGGCAGGATGGATTGAGGTGATGGAGGACGGTCTCGAGGTTCCTGCCGGGAAAACAGGAGAGTTCATATGTACAGGGCTGATCAATACGGACATGCCTCTGATCCGATACCGCGTGGGTGACCGGGGCATGCTCAAGCAAGACGCACATTGTTCATGCGGCCGCACACTTCCAGCCTTGGTTGGTCTTGATGGCAGGGCCGACGACGTCCTTTACACGAGTGATGGCCGTGCGTTTGGACGTCTATGCACCGTCATTCAGGGTGACATTGCGGTCTACGAGGCCCAGTTGATTCAAGAAGATTTTGATTTGGTCCGCGTCAAGTATGTGCCGACACCTGAGTTCTCGCAAAAAGATGTCCAGACAATCACCGACCGGCTGAGAGCGTGCATGGGTGACGTGAACGTCGTTTTTGATCAGGCCGAGCAAATCGAACGCGGACCGAACGGTAAGTTTCGTACCGTCATTTGCAATATTCCTGGTAACCAAATCGAAGCCTTGGGCTGCTAAAGTCGTTGGCACACAAATGATGATTGATGCCAACGTCGCGACGAATGCCCGCAGTGCTGCCAGCTACCGTTGCATCGATTTCGATCAAAATCATGTTCGTTGGGATCAGTGGTTGAAGGACGCTACCAACGCCGGTGCGTCGCAGATCTCAGCTCATCTGCATAGTTTTCGCGCCTATCGTGCGGACGTTAGCCTGCATGTGATCGAAGACGAAGCCGGAGAATTGCTGGCGGGAACGGGAATCGTTTCCTGGAAAGTCCCCGCTGTGGTCGCCCGCTTCGGTGTTGGAATCGCTAGTCCGGCTGGCGATGTGGAGTATTGGCCACAGCTACTGTGCGGCCTGTCCGATTGGTGTCAGCAGCAGAAATGGATGTGTGTCGAATTGAGTCCGCACGTAGCAAGCGGAAACGAGCGAGCGCGATACGCGTTGAGCGAAGCAGGGTTCCGGCCCGCCCAAATCTTCGCCCCGGTTTCCGGCTTGGGAGCCGACCTTCGCGTTCCGCTACGTGATCGAACGGAGGAGGAATTGCTCCGCTCATTCCGTCGGCAAACACGACAACACGTGACGCGAAGCTTAACAGAAGGTTACCAACTGAGCTTGCCCACCTCAAAAGATGACGTTCTCGCGGGGGTCGATTTTTTGCACGCAACCTCCATAGAAAATGGGATTCCGTTTGGGCCACGAAGCCGGTTCACGTCAGCCGTTCTCGATCTTGTGAAGTCAAAAACCGGCTATCTCGCCCTGGTAAAGCATGGCGATCGGCCGCTAGCAGGCGGTGTATTCGTTCGAGTCGGTCAGGCACATAGCTGTTACCGACTAGCCACGAAGCGGGACGAGACGCATCGTCGTGCCGCGTATTTTATGCATTGGATGGCCATGCTACGAGCTCATCAAGAGCACGCGGATTGGTACTACCTGACCGGAAGATCAACGTCATCGGTCTATCAGTTCAAACGTGGATTTCGGCCCGAAGAAATCGAGTTACTTAAACCACACCGGCTCGTCTTGCGCCCTGGATTGATGCGGGGCATCGAAACGGTGCAGCCGATCGCCATGCAGACGGTGCGGAAAGTCCTCGGAATTGCCAATCGGTTGCGCGGCCGCAGCTGATTCGTGCGTTCCTCAGACTTATCCGGCGAGTCTTGTCACAAATGGAATGACATCTTTTTCGTAGCTAAATCCGACGGTTTCACCGACGTCCACAAAGACCTTCACCACCTCGCCCTTGGCGTCGTAAACGAGCACAGCGGGAATCGAAGCGAGTTTGGTCGCCGCGTACACATCATCGCTGGGCGTTTGACTGATATAGGTTGGGAAATCGGAAGCTCCGACGCTGTCTAAAAAGTCAATTACTTGCTGTTCATAGTGTTCAGGAGGGCGCGACTTGCGGCCATCAAAATCCATATCAACCGCGATGCATTGAACGGATGATCCGAGTGTCTTATGCAGGTGAACCAAGCCTGGAAATTCCTTCAAGCATGGTTCACAAGCAAGCGACCAAAGATCGACCACCGTGATCCGACCGCTTGTTTTCGCAACCGTTTGAATCTCGTCCCAAGTGCCATACTTCACCTTCGGCTGGACACTTGCGCCAGCGTCGCTCGGCGCGTCCACGCCCTTCGGCATCTCGATACCTTGCGATTTAGGCGCGTCGTCCACCGCGGGGATCGGAATCGAGCCTTGAGGCAACTCGATGCCCCCAGGCGGTTCGGCGTTGGGCGGTTCGGCGTTGGGCGGTTCGGCGTTGGGCGGTTCGGCGTTGGGCGGGTCTCCGCTTTCGCCAGCAACGGGCCCCGGCGGCGGCACGACGGCGGAACCGGGTGACTCGGATCGTCCACACCCCAGAAGGGTCGCCAACCCGATCCCCATCGCGAAGAAGAGAAAATGGAGACTGCCGCATGGATGGGCACCCGAGATGGGTAGTGCTTTCGGTTTCGATTGTCCGTTCATCGATCCTTCTTGAGTTTCGAGTACTCGTGCCATCATTCTCGCAATCATTCGCGAAGGAATCGCTACGAGTCAATGATTTTGGGAAACTTCGTGCAACGCACCATTGTGACTGATGACAGCGTCGCCGATCGACTAAATTGTACTGGGTTGCTTTGGTTGCGATAACAGGGTCCTGGTTGCAAAGGTGTATTAGAAATCGTGGACGGCGACATATCAACGACTCAGTTGGTCATCGCCTCCAAGGGGGGCGACAACGAGGCACTCGGGAGACTGCTGGAGCAGTATCGCGGGTACCTGTTAATGCTGGCGCATCGGTACTTGTCGGACCGACTGCGAAGACGTGTCGACCCAGCCGATATCGTTCAACTCACGTATCTGGAGGCGAAGCGGGATCTGCCTGCTTTTCGCGGTCAGACGCCTGCCGAATTTGCCGGTTGGCTGCGGGGAATGCTGAAGAACAACGTCGCCACGGCGGTGACGCGACATGTCACGACCCAGAAACGGTCGGTGAAGCGCGAGGTCAGCGCGTCGCCCGTTGCGGGAAAAGATTCTGCAGCCGGCTGGATCCAACAACTGCCCGGCAGCACGACCAGTCCGAGTGGTGTGGCGATTCGCGCGGAGGCTGTCGTAGCGATGCTGGAGGCGCTGCATCAGATCCCCGAATCACAAGCCGAAGCAATTCGACTTCGATACATGGAGGGCCTGCCGCTTTCAGATATCGTTGAGCGGATGGGAAAAAGCGATACAGCGGTCGCCGGATTGCTCAAGCGTGGACTGCAAAAACTGCGTACGATCATGGATGCGGGCGATTGCCCGTGGATTTAGTAACGTGAAGCGTTCAAAATGCGAGATCTGAATGACCGCGCCCTATTCCCAGAGTTTCGCGGCCTGGAGTTCAGGCTCGTTCTTCAATTGAGTTCTGTTGTCGGTTGAATTCTTTTCATGGTTGACTCCCTGCCCGCCGACGATCCACTTGACGAAGCATTCGCAGCGTACCTGCGATCGTGTGACGCCGGCGAGTTGCAAAGTCGCGAGGAGTTCTTGGCTCAGTTTCCGGATCTCGCGGATGAACTGAAAGAGTTGATTGAGGCCGCTGACATGTTCGGCCGAATGAGGCACAGCGGTGCGAACGTCGAAACAGCAAGTCGTACACAGCCGGGTTCCGAAACGATCGCATCGCATGTTCCCAGCGGTGAGGAATCGGGTGGCGATCCCGCCGCGACGTTGCCAATGGCACACCGCGCGAAAGGAGATCCAGGGCCTACCCTTCCTTATGATCTTGGCGACTACATGCTGCTGGAAGTAATTGGTCGCGGTGGGATGGGCGTTGTGTACCTTGCCAAGCAACACGAATTGGATCGCGAGGTCGCAGTCAAGATGATCCGCAGTGGGATTCTGGCCGACGATGGGGAAGTGCGTCGTTTCTACATCGAAGCACAGGCTGCCGCTCGCCTGCATCATCGGGGGATTGTCGCCGTGCACCAGTTTGGCCGCCGCGCTGGACATCACTTTTTTTCCATGGAGTATATTCGCGGAACCGACCTGCAGCGGATGATCAGCAGCTCAATTCTTGATCCCATGGAAGCAGCCCGATATGTTCGCGATGTTGCTCGCGCGATCCATCACGCACACCAAAAAGGAGTACTTCATCGCGACCTGAAGCCGGCGAACGTGCTGATCGACGAGCAGCATCAGATCCACGTGACCGATTTTGGATTGGCGAAACATATGGATTCCGACAGCAGTGTGACGGGCAGCGGCGCGGCTGTGGGGACGCCGCACTACATGGCCCCCGAACAGGCGGGGGGTCACAGCGACCGGGCCAGCCGCCAGAGCGATGTCTATTCACTCGGTGCGATTCTGTTCGCCTGTGTCACCGGTCGCCCGCCCATCGTTGCCGACACGGTAATGCAAACATTGGTCCAGGTAGTTCATCATCCAGCACCTTCGGCGCGTTCGCTGCGGTCGGACGTGCCGATCGATCTGGAAACGATCATCGCAAAGTGTCTGGAAAAGAACCCAAACAAACGTTACGAGTCTTCGGAACAGCTTGCTGACGAGCTAGACGCCTTTATGGAGGGGCGTCCGATTCAAGCTCGACCCCGTTCTCGGGCGATGAAGATGTGGCATTGGCTCGAAGGTGTGCCGCTTGTGGGGGCTCTGTCGGGCCGACGCGTACTCGACACTTCAGCGACCCATCGCCGTTTCCAAGCGGCCATGTTGCTGCTGTTGCTCATGACTCCGATCCTTGCCCTTTCCCTGATCCTGATCGTGCAGTCTCAGAGAGAAGCGATGCCGAAGATGGTTCGATTCGCCGGCGGCGTCGATGGTGGTGTCTATAACGATGTCTCGACCGAACTGGCCCATCGCCTTCGAGCTACCCATGACGTGACCACACAGGTGATTGCGAGCAGTGGTTCCCTGGACAATCGTGATCGCTTGCTCTCAGGCACGGTCGATCTTGCGCCCATGCAAGCAACCGCTATCAGTGGCGAACATTTGTGTGTCGTTGCACCGCTGTATTACGAGGTTCTTTACGTCCTGGCGCAAGCCGATACAGCGATCCGTTCGATTCACGATCTCCGCGGCCACCATGTCGCAGTTGGTCCCCTTGGCAGCGGATCGCGGGCAACAGCCGAGCTGGTGCTATCCTCGTTGAGCCTGACGCCCGATCTTGTCGCACGCGAAGTGATCGACTGGCAACAGCTATTTTCCGGTGACCCGCCCGATGCGGCCATGCTCTGTATCGGGCGAGGCAGTCCGTTGTTGTCACAGCTTCTGACCGATGGCCAATGGCGGATCGTACCAGTCCCGCGCGGCGTTGAAATCTCGCTGCAACACCCGACGCTACGTCCCATGACCATCGAAGCAGATGAACTGCCGGGGGTGATTTCGGACGGGACGGTCGCCGAAGAAATTCCAACGGTCGGGACAACCGCTTTTCTTGCCGCCCGCGAGGACACCCCGTCCGAACTTGTCGTCGCCGTTCTGAACGCTTTGTACGACGGGCCCCCTCCATTCGCCGGCCTGATTCCGCGTGATCAGTCTGCCGAATGGCAGGGACTGGCATTCCATCCTGCTGCGCGACGTTACTTCGTGGACCTGCAAACGAAGTGATCTGCGCGAGATGCAACTGTCATGATCTGATGTTCCGCCTGAGCCGTTAGGTTCGGCACAAACGTCACTCTCTGCAAATCGATCTGAACACATCTTTGCGTTCTCACGGTCAATTCCTCTAGCGCCTCACGTGGCAAACCTAGAGTTTGGCACGATTAGCCCAACTGCAGGTCCACGATGACCCCGATAGGCAAGTGAAAACAGAGAATACAGAACCGATCAATCGCGACTTTGCCGCGCAAGGAACGCCGGAGGAGGCGGACTCGCGCTCACACCACGGTTCGCTTCGCAGCAAACTGGTGCTTTCGTTGGCTGCGATCTTTCTTGTCTTTTTGACGGTCGACGAATTGGTTCGTCATTTCGTGATCAATCCGGAGTTCGTCGCTTTGGAGAAAGCGGACGCCATTCGAGATACGAATCGAGTCTTGGCCGCACTGAATGCTGAAGTCGAACACTTAGCTGAACTTACAAATCAATGGGCCTCGCGTATCGACAAGGATACTGAGAGATCATCGGAATCGGAGCACTCGTTCGCAGCTAAAAACCCGCCGAATCGGGGTCCGCAAAAAATCGACTGGGCTGCGATCGTCGAGAAAGACGGTTCGTGGTGTTGGCTCCGCAGTGAAACGACCGGGCAAGCATCCACAAATCCGTTCAACGCCAGCGCCCCATTGCTCCACATTGTCCGCAAGTGCATCGAGTCGAGCAACGCGTCGGCAAGCGGAATGACCCGAATTGATGGACACTCCTTGGTGATGTTCGCCACGGCCGCGATCGATGCATTTGACGCAAGGCAAGGTCAGAATCAATGTCGTTACCTTGTCGTCGGCCGGGGAATTGACGCTGGGATGGTGGCAGCCCTGCGCCGCCAAACACAGGTCGAATTTGCTATTCAATCACCGCGCACACAGCTTCCCAATCGCAAGCTTGTTGTTTGGGAAGCAGACGAATCAACGCTGATTGTCGAGGTTCCGCTGACAGGATTGAATAACGAAACACTGGCAAGTATTCGCATTCAGGAACCCCGAGATATCACCGCCAGATCCAGTCGCACGACGGCCATGGCGCGCAACTCATTCATTCTTGGGTCCGTGGCCGCACTTCTGATGTTGTTGCTGCTGTTGCAGCGGATCGTGATTGGCCCGCTGACCGCGATTCGCGAGCACTCCAACCGCGTTGCCGAGCAGGGGCTAGCCGCCGACTCGTTCGGCGTGACCGGCAACGATGAAATTGGCCAGCTTGCCGGTTCTTTTGATCACATGGTCAAGCGACTCCGAGACACGCAAAACCAACTGGCCAAGGCTTCGCAGGCTGCCGGCCGCAGCCAAGTCGCCAGCACAGTGATCCACAACGTCGGAAACGTGCTGACCAACGTTAATAGCCTGTTGGCCGCTGCCACTGAACGCGTACACGGCCTGAGGGTTGGGCCCTTGGACAAGCTTGCGCTCCGATTGAAGCAAGCAGACGCGGATCAGGCCCTGATGGCGGCGACGCCCGACTACCTGGAAGGTTTGGCCGGTTTGCTCCGATCGGACCAGGAGACGCTGAGCCAGTTGCTCGAAACACTTCATGACAACATCCGGCACATCCACGATGTGATCCGCGATCAACAGCGGCACACCGATCACGGGGTAAAAGCATCGCCAGTGGATCTGAAAACTGTGCTCGAAGAGGCGATCGGTTGCTGCCAGGCGAGACTCGACCAAGATCACGTTTGCGTCGAATTGACGGGACCGTTGGCGGTCACCGTCCAATCGAATCGATCACTGTTGCTGCAAACACTGATCAATATCATCGGCAACGCTCGACTGGCAATGCGTGAAAACAACAGTCGGCCGCGAACGCTCTGGATTGATGTCGCAATTCTGCCGGAGTCGCTACGAATTCAGTTTCGTGACAACGGCTGCGGTATGAACGAGGAAACCATACGCAGAGTCTTCGATGCACATTTTACGACTCGCGAGAGTGGCACGGGACTGGGCCTTCATTTCTGCGCCATCACGCTAAAACGCTTGGGCGGTTCGATTCGCGCGTTCAGCGAAGGTCTTGGGCTTGGTTCGACATTCGTGGTTGAACTGCCACTTGCCCTGCGCCAACCCTCCGGCGCACCACTGAACCAGGACTTAAGAGCGACCGCTGTGGGAGCAGTAGCATGACGAACGAACAGATGCTGCGACGCATCCTGATTGTTGATGACCAGCAAGAGATCCATGACACTTTCGATCGGATCTTTGCCGCGAAACGCACTGACGATGCCGCGCTTTCCGATTTCGAATCGCGATTCTTAAAAGCAGAGAATGACCAACCAAGTGCGACCGGGCAACACGTAAATGTGCCGCAGTACGAACTCGATCATGCCAGTAGTGGCGAACGAGCCGTCCAAATGTTGCAAGCGGCCATCGAAGCCGGCACTGAGTACGCAGTCGCATTCGTTGACATGCGGATGCCCAGCGGAATGGACGGAATGGAAACCACCGAGATTCTCTGGGAAGTCGATCCGAATTTGCATGTCGTCATCTGCACCGCCTACAGCGACCACATCTGGGAGGACGTGCTAGGACGTCTCGGCTACAATGATCAGTTGCTGCTACTGAAGAAACCCTTCGAATCCGATGAAGCAAGACAACTCGCGCTCGCACTGAGTGAAAAGTACCGTCTGTCGTGCATCCAAAAAAAGAAGGTGTACGACCTCGGACGCGAAGTCGAACGACGCCGCAATGCTGAAGAGTCAATGCGGACGATGGCTCATCGCGACGCGTTAACCAATCTGCCCAACCGACCCTATTTGATTGAAAAGCTGTCCAAAATCGTCCATCGGCACGGCAACCAGGCGACGCCGAGGGAGGCGGTGTTGTTTCTTGACCTGGACAATTTCAAGATCATTAACGACAGCCTCGGACATGACGCTGGCGATGAACTGCTCAATCAGGTTGCCGCCCGTTTAAAGGAGTGCGTGCGCGAGCATGACACGACCAGCCGGGTGAGCGACGATGAGGGCGAGACAGTGCGACTGGGCGGAGACGAGTTTGTCGTTCTCCTGGAGCAACTGGATGATCCCGACGACGCTATTACCGTCGCCAATCGAATCGTCAGCAGAATTTCTGAGCCCTACAAATTGGCAGAACGTCTTGTCACCGTCGGCACCAGCGTTGGGGTCGCCTACATCAATGACCATGTCAACGACGCGAATGAAGCGCTCCGCAATGCCGACACGGCTATGTACAGGGCAAAACGCGCGGGCAAAGGGCAGGTCGCTGTTTTTGACCAAACCATGCACGAGGACGTTGTCGCCAGGATGGAACTGGAAGACCAACTTCGCCGCGCTGTCAGCGAAGAACGGTTCCAGCTGAATTATCAGCCCGTTGTCGACCTTCAACAAGGAAGGATTCAAGGCGTCGAGGCCCTGATTCGTTGGAAATCAGATTCCGGTCAAAACGTCTCGCCCAGCCAGTTTGTGCCGATTCTGGAAGAAATCGGATTGATTGGCCAAGTTGGCGAATGGGTGCTCGAAACATCCATGCGTGACATCACCAAGCTGATCGACGCAATCCCAGCGGGATGTGATTGCGACATCTACCTCGGAGTGAACGTGTCACTTCGACAGTTAAGCGATCCGTTCTTCCGCGATCGGCTGGAGACGATTCTTGAGCGAACGGGATTTGATCGCAAACGGTTGAAACTGGAAATGAACGAAACCAGTGATCCGCGACACCACAAACGCGCTCTAGCCACAATGCTCGATCTGCACGCCTCGGGGGTGGCAATTCAAATCGACGATTTCGGTAAAGGCAAGTCTTCGCTGACCTGCTTCCAGGTGTACCCGATTGAAGCTGTAAAAATCGACCGCAGCTTCACCGCTTCGATTGCAACCGACCATAGTCACGCCGTCATCGCTGAAGCGATCGTGCAACTCGCCCATCACTTGGGCGCAAAGATCGTCGCCGAGGGGGTCGAATCACTGGCGCAACTCCAAGCATTGCGGAAATGGGGCTGTGATGCCGCGCAAGGTTACCTGTTTTCGCCGCCACTCACGTCGTGTTCGCTGGAAACGCTACTTCGCGATCCAATCCAAAGTGAAGGAATCAGAATGCTCCGGAACGATGCGCTGACAGCGATCAGTTTCGAACCGACAGCGACCGCACAGCCCGTCAACTTGGCGTAAAAATCCAGCGATTCTGAAATCACAGCTAGATAATCGCCAATGGATCGCGTCTTGATTCGAGCGTCCCACGAGTTACGCCAACTCGATTGGTGGCTCGCAGTTGTCGCCAGACTTCTCCGGCCGTCACCCGCTTCTCAAGCAGCCGACGATAAAGGGAAATGGTAAATTCTGTTGAACTGACGTTCTCTTCTAAGAGCTCGATGCGGAACCAGTGCACCCGTCGAGCAATCAACGCGTTAACCGTCTCGGCACCACTTTGCGGCGTTGCGTTGTACAACGTATTTCGGCAGGCAACGTCCGCTTGCAGCGTGTGCTCGGCACCGATTCGGTCACGTAGCTGGACAACGTGGTGATCGCAGGGACGTCCGCAGTTTGTCTTGTTGGTTCCGGGGGACATAACCGCACAGAAGACACAGTGCTCCATGTGGAACATCGGCATGTGCTGGTGAATGACGACTTCCATCCAAGACGCCGGAAGTGACTCGACCAAACCCATCAGCTGCTCACGATTCAAATCGTACGAAGCTGTGACTCGCTCGGCTCCCAGCGATCGAATCCACTCAGCCGATCGATGATTGGAAACATTCAATGCGAAGTCCGCGATGACAGGAATCGATTCGCGGCGGCAATGGTCGATGGCAGCCAAGTTGCGAGCCAGAATCCAATCGGGACGATGCCGGCCAAGGACACGCAGCAAGCCTGTCTCACCCGGCTTTTGCATCCGAACGGAAGCCAGTCCAATCGGCGTCTCCAGGTCGCGGGCGATTTCGACCGCCTGCCGGTATTGGCGAATATCGTGAAAATCGGCGTAGACCAAATCGACCTTCGACTGGCAAGCGGCTTGTACCTGCTCAATTGTCCTGCACAAAACGGCCAGATTGCCGCCCGCGTCCAAGTTGGCTGTTGTCTCTGCGATCGGCTGCAATAACTTCCTAGCCGGCTGCGGAGTGATCAAACGATCGGGCGGTTGTTCGAGTTTCGCGATCAAGACCTGGACAAGATCACGCCGCATCTGATTCAACATTGCCATCGGCACCATTGGCGCACCACTGATGCTTGTATCCAAGTTTCTCAACTCGAAAGGCGTGCCACCCAATCGACCAAGCTTCTCGCGGAGGATTGATTCGCTAATCGGATGTTTCGTTGCGGCCGACAGCGGCTGCGATCCCACCACTTCGGCTTGTTGCCCACCTGCCAAGGTTCCAACCAAACGCAAGGGGCCTCCCGTTTCCGCAACGATAGTCATGTCGATCGATTGACGGCCAACAGGGTCGTCGCCGGAAAACGTCTGACGCAAACGTCGATTCAGCTTGGGGTCATCGTTCTTGAACACGGATGCGTGAGGTTCGACTTGTGCCCACTGGATTTCACCATGCCCGAAACCGATCCAAGCCACCTGACCGGCGGACATCTCTTGCTGTCTTTCCCCACTGGAACCTTCCAGCGAATAGACGCGTCCGCCTTGGTCGCCTTCGCGGCAATGGATCGCGAGTCCGTCGCCCAAGGCAACAGGAGCCGCTAGACGCAATTTGATTCTCTGAGCCGTGACTTCGACAATCGCACCGAGCTCGATACCGCGTTTTGCAGATTGAAGTCCGGGTACCAACCGCTTGTGGTCGTTTCCTTCCAACCATCCAGGAGAGAACCCTCGCGAGAATGACAATTCCATTTCGCGGCGGGCAGCTTCACCAACGGTCACCGTTCCTTCCGCGAGCGCTTCATCGATCGCCCTGCGATAATGACGCGTGATGTTGGCGACGTACTCGGGAGTCTTCAATCGTCCTTCAATCTTCAACGAGCGGACGCCTGACGCGATCAGATCAGGTATCGCTGCGTATCCTGCCAAGTCCTGTGGGCTGAGGAGGTAACGAACGTCGTCGAGGTCTTGGTCCTCTCCATCGCAAATCAATTCATACGGCAGTCGGCACGCCTGAGCACATTGTCCACGATTGGCGCTGCGTCCTCCGAGCGATTCGCTCGTTAGACATTGTCCCGAGTAGGCGACGCAAAGCGCGCCGTGAATGAACACCTCAAGCGGCATCTCGGTGTCGCTGGCGATTTGACGAATCTCAGCCGTCGATAGTTCCCGTGCTAACACCACCCGTGAGAGTCCCAACTCGGCGGCAACTCGAATCGTCTCGGCACTGGTCAAACTCATCTGAGTCGACGCGTGGACCTGCAAATCGACGCACATCTCGCGGACCAATCTGGCGACACCGAAATCCTGTACCAAGACCGCATCGACACCACTGCTGGCCACCTGCTCAACGACATCAACCAGAGCCGCCATTTCGGCTGGAAAGAGCAGGGTGTTGAGGGTCACGTAACCGCGGACGCCCCGTTGACGAAGGAGCTTGGTTAATTCAGATAAATCTGAAAGGCCAAAGTTCTTTGCCCGATGTCGCGCATTAAAACCACAGTCGAGTCCGAAATAGATGGCGTCCGCGCCGTTTTCAATCGCCGCGCGAACACACTCCCAATCACCAGCTGGGGCAAGTAGCTCGACAAACTCGGACTTTTGAGAGTTATTGGACGACATGACGCCCAAGTATGACGTCAGATCTGGAAATTGGGAAATGTCCCCGAATAGCGTAAAACCGGCTTGGCATAGTATGGTTTAGACATAGTCCGAGAGATGGGGATCCGAGGATTCGCTGCTGAATGACACCGCATGCCCAACTAAGTGACTCCGAATTTCGACAGGTCCAGCGGATCGTGTACGAGGCTGCGGGTCTAGCGATCGCAGAAACCGGTCGTGTCTTGCTCAGCAGTCGGGTACGCAAGCGGCTGAAAATCCTCGGTTTGGAGTCCTTTCGGGACTACATCCACCGACTCTCCACCGATCCGGACGGAACGGAATTGACAGCGTTTTTGGATGCCGTCTGCAGCAAAGAAACATCGTTCTTTCGCACACCCTCACACTTCGATTGGTTTGTGAGCGAGTACCTGTCCGCACCAAAATTGGCGGACGAATTCGAATCGGGAGCCTGGCTGGTGCCGGAAAGAAAGGTGTTTCGGATTTGGTCGGCAGCGTGTAGTTCCGGCGAAGAGGCTTATTCGCTGGCAATTATCTTGGCGCACAACCAAGCGAAGTTGTCCGGGCTAGACGTCAGCCTGTTCGCCTCGGACCTGTCAACGTCGGTGATCGAGTATGCCAAGGAAGGCATCTATTCGCCCAGAGATGTATCGAAACTCGACGTGGCTGTGCAAAGATACTTTGAACCTCACGGCGTAGACATGCGAGTCAAGAGCGCGGTCCGAGAGCGAGTCCAGTTTTTCCAGCATAACCTAATGCAACCGGCGCCGCATAAGGACTTGGATTGCCTCTTCTTACGCAATGTTCTGATTTACTTTGATACAACCAGCAAAGCAAAAGTGCTTGCGCACGTGATCGATGCCATTCGACCTGGCGGATTCTTGGTGACCGGCCCCAGCGAGGGACTGTTTGACATCCCCTTTGGACTCCAGAGACTCAGTCCGTTCTTATTCCGCCGCTGTTAGATGCGACCACAAATCCAAAGCGCAAGACAAGTCTGCCTTCTCGAATCTGTGAGCAGGTTTTCGCTACTCGCCAACGACACCCAATTCCGCGATGGATGCCCAGGGGCCGCCATTGACTTCCGATAGGACTCGCACGCGGACGAAGCGTCCCGCAGTCGGTTCACAAAGCGCTTCCTGAGGTCGTTTGGACTTGCCAAACGTCGTCTTCAAGATCGGCTCGCCGAAATCGTCCGAACGATTGGAGACATAGAATTCGCAATCTTTGAGGGCGCCGTTCCAGCCACCATCTTGGCGCGCCAGATAGCGAAACCCCCGAACAGTGTATCGCTTACCGAGATCGATCACCAACTCGTGCGGATGCTCGAGAATCTTTGGTGAGAAGCTGGTGTGCCAATGACTTTTCGGATCGCCGTCAATTGCACTGATCGCCCTCCGCGTCCCTTGGCCTTGGCTGCTGAAACGCCAAATCTGAAAGTCCTTGTTTGAAATCAAGCCTTCGTTCGGCAACGCATTTGCCTGATCACCTCGTTCGGTTTGGCCGCCAAATTTTGCTTTTCGGTCCCGCTCGTGGATGTCGGGATTGGAAAAAGTTCCTTCCTCGACCGGCGTGTGGGCGTCGACCGCGAACTGTCTCATCTTCGCCAGTACGTTTGCGTGACTTGTCGCCAAGTCCTTCGTTTCGCTGACGTCGGTCGACAGGTCATAGAGCTCCCAATCGCCGCCACGAGGCTGAATCGCTTTCCAGTCGTTCATGCGGACTGCGGTTTGACCACCGATTTCCCAATACAGGTACTCGTGATTTGATTGTTTTCGTCCTGCGACTTTCTCACCGATCAATTCGGGAACAATCGACATGCCGTCAACGTCTGCGGGCGCGGCAGCACCGGTCAACTCGGCGAGCGTCGGCAAGACGTCGGGAAAATACCACAACAGATCGCTGACTCTTCCCGGTTGGATCGTTCCCGGCCAGCGTGCGATCATCGGAATCCGCAAGCCACCTTCGTACAGGGTCCCTTTAGTCCCGCGAAACTCGACGCCCGTTTCGGGGTGCTTATTGGCGTTGTGAAAGCCACGGGGATGGTCTTTGTCTTTGAAGTAGTCGTTGCCGCCATTGTCGCCGCAGAAGAAGACGATCGTATTCTTCTCGAGATCAAGCTCCTCAAGCAAATCAAGAACCTCGCCGACCTGTCGGTCGACCATCGAGACCATCGCAGCGTAGCGTTTCGCCTGGTCAGGCCAGGCCTTGTCCTTGTAGATCTGCCAGGCTGGATCGGAATCGGGAATGTCGAAGATGCCGTGTGGCGGCGTGATGGGCATGTAGCAAAAGAATGGTTGGTCTTTGTGCTGGCGGATAAAGTCCTTGGCCGCATCGTGAATCAAATAATGCGAATAGGTTCTTCCGTCGCTCATCCCGTGGTTCCCTTCCAACGGGACCTCTTCGCTGTTGCGAACCAAGTAAGGCGGATAGTACGTGTGGGCGTGAACTTGGTCGTAGTACCCGAGGAAGATGTCGAACCCATGATCTTCGGGAACGCCGGTTGACCCGCGTCCGCCGCAGCCCCATTTTCCGAAACCGCCGGTGGCGTAACCTTGCGTCTTCAACATCGATGCGATCGTCGCCTCGCCCGCGCGCAGCGGCGTTCCACCGCCATTGCTGCGAACCGAGGTATGCCCACTGTGCTTTCCCGTCATCAAACAACATCGCGTCGGCGCACACACCGAAGAACCGGCCAACGCTTGCGTGAAGCGAATGCCCTCGGCCGCCATGGCGTCGATCCGCGGCGTCTGAAGATTCGGGTTACCCAGGCAAGAAAGCTCGTAATACCCAAGTTCGTCCGCCATGATGTAAACGACGTTTGTTTTCTGGGCAGCATCTGCGGCGTTACAACAGCAGGTCACCAGCGGGAAGGCAATGGTGAGAAGGGAAATGTATCGGTTCATATTTGTGCACTGCAAATCTGGCCTTGGGAAGGAATCTACAACCCTCATGCTAACGCAGAACCGAGAGCGCCGAGAGCCATCGGCGTTACTTCATCACACCAAAAGAAAAAGCCACGCTCGCAGGGAGCATGGCGGGTAGGAGAATGGTCAGTTTCGGAGAACGACTAGGAACCGAGTTCGACGTCGATTTTTGCCTCGTCGGCTGCCTCGCGCAACTTCGACAGGGCCCGTGCTTCCAACTGGCGGATACGTTCTTTGGTGACGCCCATCTCTGCACCGACTTCTTTCAACGTCAATGGTTCCTTGCCTCGACCGAGACCAAAGCGAGCCGTGATGATCTTTTGCTCACGTTCGTCCAGTCGATTCAGAATTTTCGACAACTCTCGCTGACGTGACCGCTGAACCGTTTCTTCTACGTAGGGGTCGAGTCGTTCGTCCTGGCGTGCGACGAACAGTTCTTCGGTCGTCGTGCGGAAGCGATCGCGATGCTTGAACTCACTCGGAATCGTCCGTGCAAAGTTCTTCATGATGGCCCACGACGCGTAGGTGCTGAACTTATTGCCGCGTGAGTAGTCGAATTTTTCGACAGCTCGGATCAATGACATGTTGCCGTCACTCACAAGGGCGAAGAAGTCATCCGTGCTGGCGACATGCCTTTTCGCGATCGAGACGACCAAACGCAGGTTGCTTTGCACGACCTTGTTTTTGACCAAGACCGCCGCCTCGTACAGTTCGTCGATCTCGTCCATAATCGCTGTCTTGTTGCTTTTCGCATCATCAAGGCTCTCACGAAGCCGACTTGCCTTGTGCTTCAAGTAGTTCATCTTGCGAAACAGATGGTATTCCTGCTCGCGAGTCAACAACGCGACGTCGTACAGTGCGGCCAGGTAGCTGGGCAATCCACTGGGCACGCGGACTTGACGCGGTGCGGTCGCCGACTCGGGAACCGGTCCCAGATATTCCGCTTCGCGTTGAACATCCTCGAAGTCTTCGTTGTAGATGTGGTCGAGCGGAAGCTCCATGACCTGTTCCAAACGCATGTCCAACAAGATGCGTTGAATGCTGGTGCGAGTGCGTTTGAAGCGTTTGCACAACTGTGGGACCGTCGCCCCATGTGTGTGCAATTTGAAGATCGATCGCTTGTCGTCTTCGCTCAGTGCACCCCGATGGTTGGGGAAGATCGCCAGCGACCGGTTTTCGGAGTCAAAGTTCTTGAGCGTGTAGCGGACCGTTTCGGGACTACGATTCATCCGTTCGGCCAGTTGCCGCGTCACTTCTGAGAGAGTCGCGCCGCCTTCGACCAGCTGGCGTGCCCGTTCAATCATCTCACTCTTTTCATCGTCTGAGAGCTGACTGAAACGTTCTCCGCGGCGGATCTTGTCGCGGTTGTTCGAGACAAATCGCTCGACGCTGCTGTGCAAGAACCCGACTCGCTTGCGACCGCCGAACAGCAGCCGACGGCTGACCAAGCCGGAATCGCGCCAGCGACTGATGGTCTTGGTTGAAACGCTGAACATTTTGCTCAGCTCTTCCACCGTGTGTACAGGTTCAGCCACGTCGCTGACCGCGACATCTGCCGAGTCGCTCAGATCCTCGATCAACAGCCGTAAGTCGTGTTTCAGGTCGGCCGAGGCGATACTATGCCGACTCGCCGTCTCGGGCCGGTAATTCGTGACCCGAAAGCAGATGTAATCGAAGACATAGGGTCGATCTGGCTCGATCTCGCCATACAGCTTCTCTGCAAGGGTAGCCTGCTCGACCTTCTTCGCCTTTGGGAGCGAATCGAGTGAGTTGGTCTCTCAGTTCCTTAATTTTTACGTCGCGATAATCTTCGTGCATCGCCATCTCTCCCAGCGCTGGTACCGTCGTCGATCGCATCTTTCCCTGCGACCCCGGCGGGTCGCTCGACTGTGGTACCGGTGTTGCCCGGGTATTGCCCTGTCCGTAGAGCAATGCTCATCAACTGCTGTAATCCGCCGCTCGAATCCGACCCGGCTGGACGAATCGAACCACCTCTCACAGCGACCAACGGCTCCTTGCCGCCAGCCTCTACCTCTACTACGCGTAAACCAACAAATGGTTTCACGTCTAAGACCTGTCAGTACCTGTCAAAGTTCGCCGCGAATCGCGGGCTCGCACCTGCTTTAGCGAGAGTAGTTCGTCTGAGCTACTCAGGCCTTGGCATCGTACAGTCGTGACAATCACCAACTGACCAACGATTTACCCCTGGAAATCTTGGGCCAAACCGATGAATTTTGATCATGATTCTGCTGATTTTTAGTGTTAAAGCGTTCACAGGTCTCGACTTACCAAAATTTTCTTAGCTCCCCCTTAAACCGCCACTGGCAACTAAAAGTCCACTTCAATTGTAAGATTTTCCGTTTTTTTGAACGCGTCAGTGTCTTGAATTGAGACGTGTGTACCAAAACTGCCCACTTTCTATTGCCGAATTGGCAGTCAAATAACTTGGGCCCAAAAGTGACAGTGATAGGTCGCGGCAATAATGAACGATTTGAATTGAATCAACTCCTGGCAGGGGTCGATCACAAAGAGAGAGTGCATTAGCTCATTCTTTGTTACGCGTTTCTTTGAAAAATCGTGCAGTTTATGTCCGCGTTCAACGATCAATTTGCATCCGCTGATCGAGTCTCGCAGAAAGATCGGGTTTTGGCCGGTCGCCGTCACTTTTTGCTAGCGTCGACCGCATTGGCCACCGACGCGATCTTTTGCCCGACTGTGTCGGCCGCGGAGATGCAAGTGTTGCTGCAACGCAGCACTCAGGACTTATTTCGCATCCGCATTGAAATGGAAGTCGAAGGGAACGTGAATGTTCCCGAGAATCCGCTCGTCTCGCGTAAAAGCGAATTGAAATTGCCAGTCAAGAGTGATGCCGTTTTCGACTATGAAGAACGGTATCATCGTCCCAGCGGCGCGGACGCGAACTCGTTCGTAACGATGGCTGAGCGTTTCTACCACGAAGCTCGCAGTCGTAGTCGAATTAACCGGACCGCACAGTCATGCCAATTGCGAGAATCGGTTCGCGAGACGATCGTTCGCCGCGAGATGCTGCCTGAGGTGATTTACGCGGTTGAAGACTACTTTCATCGCGACGAACTGGAGTTGCTTCGGGTACCGGCTTCCAGCATTGCTGTCGACGAGCTGTTGCCGAGAGAAGCAGTGCATGAGGGATCGGCGTACATGCCGACACGTGCTGCGATGGTCTCGGTATTGAACCTCACATCGGTGGAAGCGAGCGACGTCAAGGCGGAAGTCGTTTCGATCACCGACAACGAAGCCAGAATCCATTTTCGCGGAAAGGTCGATGGATCGGTCGAAGGTGTTCCCACGCTGATTCGCACCGTGGGCAAGCTAACCTTCGACCGCACACTGGGAACCTGCACGTGGTTGGCGATGGCGGTTCACGAAACCCGCGAGATCGGCAAGGCGGAGCCGGGCTTTGATGTCGCCGCCACGATCAAAATGGTTCGCAAGCCCTTGACCCGCACGATCGCACTTGCGCCGCAACCGCCGAAGTTGGATGTGACCGGTCCGATCCCAGAAGAGCGTTTGTACGTGGATTTGCGTAGTGATGCACTGGGTGTAAGCGTGTTGATGGACCGACGCTGGCGAACGATGAAAGATGTGCCTGGCGCGGCAATGATGCGGATGATCGAAGATGATCGAAGCATCGCACAATGCGATTTTCGGCCGTTGGTTGGCCTTCAACCCGGTGCCCAATGGACGCTGGAAGCCTTCCAGGCAGACGTCAAACAGACGCTCGGCGAGCAACTTTCTGACCTGATCGAAGCCGATCAGCGAGTCAGTGAAACGGGGCTCCGGGTGCTGCGCGTGACCGCCCAGGGTTCCGTAGAGGGGGTCCCGATCCAATGGATTGTGCTCCATTTTTCGGACGATTCGGGGCGGCGGGTTCTTGCCACCTTCACGATGGAGGGAGATCACGTCGAGGCCTTCGCCGGATCGGACATGCAACTGGCCAGCACACTGAGATTCACCGAGTTGCCAGATCGAAGCGCCCAGAAGGTGAGCGCGATCGACGGAAAAGACACTCTGCGTGTTGTCAAGGCAAATTCCGGCGAAGATTCAAATCAGGAAGTACAATCAGCGAGTGACCTGCGGTGAGCGTTTGAGGCTCCCCAGGTGACGACTCTTGTCTACGAAAAGAAAAGAACGGTTTGCTCATGCTCGTCGAACGAATTTCGCTCAGCTGTCTGTTTTGCACACTCTGCATCCCGACAGTGGGTCTGATTGGTGTCTCTGCACATACCGCCTCTGCACAAGAGCAAGGGAAAAAGGACGCATCAACCATCGAGCAGACACGATTTGCGCCCGGAGTCGTGACCGTTGTTCCTCCGGCGCCGGACCCCAAAGAAACCTTTGCCGGACCGCAGACGTTGGAGTCGCTGTTGAAAGCACACCCGGAGATCCAATTCGGAGGTGAGTCGCATCAGAGCGGCGAGCCGCACTTTGATCCCCGCAGCCGCACTTTGGTCGAGATGGCCAAGCAGGTCATCTTACGTCGCGAGATTTACTGTTTGGAATTTTCCTTCAAACCGCTGCGACACATTTACATTGACATCCCGCGATCTGACGGCCGCATGCAACGCAAGCTGATCTGGTACATGGTCTATCGCGTGCGTTACCGAGGCGGCGACCTGCGGCCCGCCGCTGACACGATCGCCGGCGTCCCCATCTTCAAACGTGTCGAATCGGTTCGCTATGACTCGCGTTATTTCTTCCCGATGCTGGTGCTGCGGAACCACGCCACCAACAAGAGCTACATTGATCGGATTCTGCCGACGGCGGTCGACAAAATCAAAATCCGCGAGCAGATCACGGCGCCGCTGTACAACTCGGTCGAGATCACTCGCGTCAAAATCCCCTACAGCAGCGACAGCGCCGCACCCGGTATCTGGGGCGTGGCGACTTGGGAGGACGTCGATCCGAACCTTGATTTTGTCTCGGTGGAGGTATTTGGGCTGACCAACGCATTCGAGCAAGATGGCGAGGGTGACGACGCACCGTACCGACGGAAGGCTCTGCAGCTGAACTTCTACCGGCCCGGTGACGCGATCGAACAAACCGAAGACTTGATCCGCTTTGGCGTTCCTGCCTTCAAGGACGAACAGGAGCAGGCGTACATCCTAAAACAGTACGGTCTGCGCGAGCGACTTGATTATCAGTGGTTGTTCCGGTAATGATTGAATAGGCGGCGGGCAATTAACACCAAGGCGTGGTTTCGTCACGTTTGGGAAAATCGGATGTTGCGAAGCCGGCGGCAAAACCCCAGACTCACCTTGGCGGCTGGCCCGGTACCGGGTTGGCCGTTTGTTATTGAGTCTGGTTCAGCTCCTCGTTCGTTCTCCCCAACCTCTCGCTTTCAAAATGTTCGTAGATCGCGTCCAAATCGAATTACACGCTGGCAAGGGAGGCGACGGCTGTTCGAGTCTGCGGCGGGAAAAATACGTGCCTCGCGGCGGACCCGACGGCGGCGATGGGGGGCACGGAGCCAGCATCATCTTGGAAGCCCGACTGGGCGTAAACAGCTTGGCCGCTTACGCCAATCGACGACTTTACCGAGCTCCCAAAGGCATGCCCGGGCAGGGAGCGCTTCGGCACGGCCGAGCCGGTCGCGATCAGAGGCTGTTTGTGCCGCCCGGTACGACCGTGATTGATGCCGACCAAGGTTTCGTCATCAAGGATCTGAAACATCACGGCGATCAGTTTGTGGTCGCGCGCGGCGGCAAAGGCGGCCGCGGCAACGCCCATTTCAAAAGCAGCACGAATCGAACGCCTCACGAAAAAACTGCCGGTGAAGCGGGCGAGGCGCGGGATGTCATTCTGGAGTTGAAGTCGATTGCCGATGTCGGTTTGGTCGGCAAACCCAATGCCGGAAAGAGCACGCTACTGAGCCGAATTAGCAGTGCCCGACCTGAGATCGCCGATTATCCCTTCACCACGAAGCATCCCAATCTCGGAATCGTCGACGTCGGCGATCGGTCGTTCGTGCTCGCTGACATCCCTGGCTTGATCGAAGGAGCCAGCGATGGCGTTGGTCTGGGGCACGAGTTCTTGCGGCATGTTGAGCGGGCCGGATTGTTGGTCCACTTGGTCGAACCCGCGCCAACCGACGAAACCGATCCGATCGAAAACTATCAATCGATCCGCACCGAACTGAGCGAATACGATCAGTCGCTGGGTGAGCGAGATGAGATCATCGTTGTGACCAAGAGCGAGCTTGATGGTGCCGGCGACGTACGCGACGCTCTGCAAACGGCGTCACAACGCAACGTGTTTTTGATCAGCGCCATGACCGGCGAGGGGCTTGATGATCTCTTGAACGAGATCATGAGACGTGTGGACCAGCGTCGCGAAGAGATGATCGCGGCTGGCGAGGAGGTGACGGTGCTTCGTCCATCGGAACGAGAAGTCGAGACATCACCCAGGCGACTGCCACCACATCTTGCTGGACCCACGACGGAATTGTCGAACGATTTGCAGGCCAAAGACTTCGAGTCCAGCTCGTCCAGTGCGGCAAAGGAAGAACCGTGAGCAGCGAAGTTCGCATGGTCGCGATCGATGTCGGCAACTCCGCGGTCAAAGTCGCCGTTTATGATGGTGACACGGTGATCGATCATGCGATTCGGATCGGCCCGATTGGATGGGAAGAGGCAGCGATCGATTGGGTGCGCCGGCAGTTGGGCGACGAAAACACGAGCTGGAGAATCGCCAGCGTTCATCAAACGGCTGCCGAGCAACTCGGTTGCGCGATTGGCAAGTCGATTCCGGACGCTTTGATTGAATTGGTGACGCGACACGAGGTGCCGATGCAAGCGAACGTCGACCATCCCGATCGGCTTGGCATCGATCGGCTGCTCAGTGCTTATGCCGCGACAAACCGGCTCGACCCGCCAATCGTGGTCGTCGACGCCGGTTCGGCGGTGACCGTTGACTGGGTCGACGCACAAGGCCATTTCAGCGGTGGTGCGATCCTACCTGGGCTTGGTCTTCAATCACGGTCCCTGCAAAGAGAAACGGAAGCTTTGCCGCAAATTGAATGGAGTGGAGACACAGAGCTTCGGTTCCCCGCCAAGAATACAACCGACGCCATTCGCAGCGGAATTTTGATTGGGGTCTCGGCGGCCGTTGACGAATTGGTCAGACGGTATTGTGATGCGGCGGGGGCGAAACCCGGCAGTTTTCAAGTTGCCCTGACCGGCGGAGATGCTGCGGCCTTATCCCCCTATTTGCAGCACTCTCACCAAGTCATCCCAAATTTGGTTTGCCGCGGATTGCTCGATTTGCCAAGATCGTTGGTGGCGTGAACAAATACGAATAGCGAACTAAGATAGCGTCACTCGCTCACACTCGTTCCTTCCCTCGTACTGTTCCAAACAGATGACGAAGTCCATCGTCATGCTGAATGCTTTGAATTGAACGATCGAACCATCACGATGCCGGCAACCAAAATCACCGATTTGCTTCCGATTCCCGAGGGCACGCGTCAGCCGCATGCCTATCAAGTTTTTGGGCTCGAGGATGGAGAGCAAGATGTCAGGAAAATCGCCGATGCGGTCAAGCTGACAATCACACGCCTCAAGGCAAGTAAGGAAAGCACTGACGCGAAACTCTGGGCCAAGGCCGCGAAGTTGGCTCAGGACGCTCGCGTCGTACTCGCTGATCCCGCCAAGAAATCTCAGCTGGATGCCCGCTTCGGCATCATCTCGATCGAAGACGAACCACAGCCTGCTGAGCAACCTGCCGATCCGCTCGCCGGCGTCCTTCCGACGACCGATCCGCTGGCAGCTGTCCTACCACCGACGAATCCAATCGCGCCCGTTGCTGCCGTCGCGCCAGCGCCTGAACCTGGATCACCGGCGTCTGCGCCGCAAGTCCCGTCAACTGAAAACAGTGATGCCTCCGGGTGTGTTCGGGACGCCCGCGACGGATGCGAGCGTCGCTGGTCCCGTATCCGTCGCACCCGCTGCGCCGGTGATCGTCAGACCCGCAAAGAAACAACGTCGCAGGTCCTCCCAACTGACAACGCTAGTGCTTCCAGCCTTTACGCTGGGGATGTTAGCGTTGATCGGCGCACTGATTTACTTCCTTGGTTTGGGGTCCAGGAGAACTGGCCATCACGAAGCAGGACGGCGAGCTGAAGATCACCACCAAACCTGTTGAAAGCAACCGCGCGCCTCAAGTCAGTCAGCCCGAACCGGTCGAGAAAAAGCAACGCAAGCGTCGGCCGTTCGACCCCGTCATGGGCGAACTGGTCGCGAGTCCACCGCCACCGACAGCTCCGAATCAACCCAGCGAATTGGCCATCGCCTTGCAATCATCGATTCCGCCGGAATTGGCTGAATCATCGCCGATGGTCAGTCCACCTGACCAACCACAACCAGATCCATCGCCCCCAACAGCCGCGCCGGCCGTGGATCCGCTGACCGACGAGATGATTGCGGATGCCGACAAAGGCCTCGACCGAGTTCGCACATTGATTCGCGAAGCAAAGTGGAACGAGATGAAAGCTGCCGCCGAATCGATGCTCGAATCAAGCATGACCAAGGCACAGCAAGCCGACGCAGAAGCATTGTACGAGTTGGCCGATCTGGCGACATTCTATCGCGGTTCGATTGAACGTGCCGTTGCCAAGCTAAACGCCGGCGACGAAGTCAAGATAAACGATGTGCGTGTGATCGTTGTGGAAAAAGGTGATGATTTACTGGTCGTGCGATTACATGAAGAAGAACAAATCGTACACATTCGACGAGTTTCCTTTTTCACTCGCGCATCGACTGGCCACATTTGAAATGCCCCGAATCGCCGACAAGCCAGGCGTCCAAGGCGGCCTATCAAGCGATCGCCCCAAAAGCGACCGACGCGCATCGCGCCGAAGCCGTCGCCTGGCTTCGCGAGATCACCGGCGAAGTTGAAGGTGCGAATCCAACACGAATGGCGGATACCATCGAGATACTTTTCGACGGGGACGCGTAGCCAGTGGTCGCTCAATGGAATAGGCTTGCCCGTTGGAGTCTGTTCTTGACAAGTCTGGCATGTGCTCCCAATGTCCTCACTGCAACAACCCATCGACACGCTGAAACGCCTGATTGCGTTCCCGTCGGTCAGTTCCAGCAGCAACCGCGACATTTCCGACGCCGTCAGCAAGCATCTTGAGTCGCTTGGGTTTGACGTCGAGCAAAGCTCCTACAAAGACGCTCTTGGGGCCACGAAGGTGAATCTGGTCGCGCGACGCGATCCCGCCTCGAAAACGATCGCTGCGCCATCCGGTCTCGCCTACTTTTGTCACACCGACGTGGTTCCCGCGGACGATTGGACCGGCCCAGGCGCGGAACCATTCGTCGGCGTAGTCCAGGACGATCGAATTTATGGTCGTGGATCGTGTGACATGAAGGGCTCGCTGGTCGCGATGATGGCGGCCGCCGCGGAGGTGATCGCCATCGACCAAACGGCACCGCTGTGGATCGTGTGCACGGCTGACGAAGAAGTCGGTTTCGACGGCGCCAAGCATCTGGTCAAGCACTCGCAACGCTATCGCGAAATTGTGCAAGCTCAACCGCTGGCCATCATTGGTGAACCAACACATCTGTCGGTCGTACATGCGCACAAGGGAATCTACGGATTCCAGATCACCAGCCGCGGTCGTGCCGCGCATAGCAGCACCGCTGCGGGGATCAATGCGAACGAAGCGATGGTGCCAATGCTGCAGACACTGTCGGAATTGTGCCAGTGTTCGCGATCGGACAGCAAGTATCTCGATTCCAGATTCGATCCACCCACCCTGTCCTGGAACTTTGGCTTTAGCGACGGAGGCTCGGCGATCAATGTCACGCCTGAGAAATCTGTTGCCTGGGTGTCCTTGCGACCGATGCCGACCATCGACGGCGCGGACCTGGTTGAGGCAGCGGAACAGCGCGCTCGGGAACTCGGATTGGAATTCAAGCCACTTGAGGGTGGGGCGCCGGTTTGGATCGAGCCCGATGCCCCCTGCATTCGCGAACTTTGCCAGCTATCCGGCAGCCAGGCACAAACGGTCTGTTACGGCACGGACGCTGGTGAGTTCGCCGAACTGCGAAACCGCGTGGTGTTCGGCCCGGGCGATATCGCACAGGCTCACACCACCGACGAGTGGATTGGACTGGATCAGCTACAGCGTGGAATCGATCTCTACACGCAGGCCATTCGACGTTGGTGCTGCGGATCAGGCTGACATTCCAGCTATTCGCCCGATGTCGGCATGCCGAGCTGTCGCATCTTGCGATACAGATTCGATCGATGCAGCCCCAGCCGGGCGGCCGCGTCGGTCATGTTTCCGCCGCATGCTTCGATCGCCCGATTGATGTGTTGGACCTGGAACTGCTTTGTCCCTTCACTCAGCGTCCCCGAGATCTCAGCTCCGCCCGATCCAACCGAGACGCGACCGGGAGACGATCCGCTCAGCATCAGATCTTCGTCACCGACTTGGTCTTCGCTGCACAGGTAACAAACGCGTTCGATCGTATTCCTCAGCTCGCGAATGTTGCCTGGCCACGGATGAGACCTCAAGCGCTTCGCGTGCACTCCGCTGCAATGTCGGAACCTTGCGACCAATCTGGTAACAGAACTGATGCAAAAAATGGTCGGCTAACAGTAAGACGTCGTTGCCACGCTGCGACAGCGGCGGCAAGGTCAACGAAACAACATTCAGTCGAAAGAACAAATCTTCACGAAAACGTCGCTCTTCGATCAGTCTTTCCAGCGGCTGATTGGTCGCGGCGATGACTCGCACATCGACCGGAATCGTCTGTGAACCACCGACGCGCACGACAACTTTTTCTTCCAAGACGCGAAGCAGTTTCGCTTGCCCACCGGGACTCATGTCCCCGACTTCGTCCAGAAACAGCGTGCCGCCATTGGCAAGTTCGAACTTCCCGATGCGGGTCTGGTGGGCGTCGGTGAACGCACCTTTCTCGTGCCCAAACAGTTCGCTTTCCAGCAGTGTCTCCACCAGAGCGGCACAGTTGACTGCGATGAATGGACCACTGCGGCGATCACTTTCGTAATGAATGTTTCGCGCAGGACTTCCTTGCCGGTCCCGTTCCGACCGAGCACCAAGACGGTCAGATCGGTTTTCGCGACTTTCGCCGCACTACGCCGAACGTCTTCGATCGATGGATGCTCGCCGATCAAGGGAGCGGCCGATGCAGCATCCTCAACCAGTCGATCTCGTGTTTCGGTCAATTGGCGCCGCGTCCGTTGAGACTCGATCGCGACCGCCGCATGCGTTGCCAAATCGGCAAGCACCGCCGCGTCGAAAGGATCGAATCCAGCACCTTGATGATTGATCGCTTCAAACACGCCGATCAGGTTATCGCGTTGACCCTCCATCGGCACCGCAATCAATGAACGCGTTTCAAACTCCAACGATTGATCGACCTTGCGATTGACGCGTGATTCATCGTCACTACCGCTGTTCCAGATTTTGGGTTCGCCGCTGCGCAGGACTTCGCCAACCACTCCGACGTTGTCATCGACTTCCAGGGGTGTGCCTTCGATCCCAAGTGCCGGTCGACCAATCAACTTCCTACGCCGTCGATCCCACAAAAAGATACTGGCGCGTTCACAGTTCAGCAGCTCTGTCGCCGTGTCTGCAATCCGTCGCAATAGAGCGTCGTCGTCATCAAGCCGCTGCCATTCAGCGGCCGCTTTCAGAACAGCGGTCAGCTGTTCGATCCGTCCGCAGGTGACGATCTCGCGTCTCGATTCGCTGCAGCGCCGAAGCCAACATCCGCGCGGCGTTCTTCAGCTGATCGGTCCGCTGCTGTGACTGCCGTAGCGTCTGCTGTTCCGACTCGGTGATGCGGATGACCAGCGCGGAGGCGGTCGGTTCGGCGAGCGGGACATCGCTGGAGCTCTCGTGGAAAGCGGCGTCACGCACCAGCCGTCGGCAATTCGAGTTGTCCCTTGATCGACCGCCTCACCGATCAGCAGTTCCGGAATTCGGACTTCTTCACCGACCCAGATTTCGCGATTCCACGCTCCCGACTGCTGGATGACCAAGCCGCCCAATTCGCCGCCGAGCATTCGTAGCAACTCCGGCAAGTGCGGACTCCAGGAATCGTCGCGAGAAAAATCGCTGTCAAGTGTCTTCACCATTTCCATGGCGAGACGAATCTCGGTGGCGTCCGAATCGGCGGAGACGGAGGGTTCGGTCAACATGCTGCCTTTTCTCTGCTATTGGGTTCGCTATTCGAGATCGGGAGTCGTCCGGAGATTCCAGCAATCTCCGTTCCTTTCCCCACGGTTGATCCGTAGGCAAATGGACGAAACCGAGCATTTGGTTGTATGTTGTGTCTCTGGTCATCACGTGACTGACTTCGACAAGCCAATCAGGAATCGTTCGATATGCAATTCAACGGAAAAAAAGGGCTGATACTTGGTGTCGCCAATGATCATTCGATCGCTTGGGCGATCGCAAAGCAAATCATGGAGGCAGGGCGGTGAATGTGGATTCACGCATTTGCCTGATCGCGCGGACGATGAACGCCAACGCAATCGCCGTCGAGTATCTCAACTGACCGACAAATACGAGAACGCTAAGTTCCTGGTACCTATGGACGCGCAAAACGATGCGGACATCCGTAGTGTTTTTGATCACACGGCGGAAACTTTCGGAAAAATCGACTTTTTGCTGCATTCGATCGCCTTCGCCGACCGCAACGACCTCGCTCGAGACACGGTCTTTACCAGCCGTGACGGCTTCAAACTGGCGATGGACGTAAGCGTTTATACACTGATCGCCTGTACCGCGGCGGCCAAACCGATCATGAATCCTGGTGGGGCGATCGCGACAATGACCTATTTTGGTGGCGAGAAATGCGTCCCCGGATACAACGTCATGGGGATCTGCAAAGCGGCTCTCGATGCAACCGTTCGGTATTTGGCCTACGACATGGGACCGCAGGGCGTCCGCGTCAATGCACTGTCGGCCGGGCCGATCCGCACGCTGGCCGGTCGCGCCGCCGGCGTCGAAGAAATGCTGACCCTGTACGAGCACATGGCACCTTTGGGCAGAAACGTCAGCCACGAAGAGGTGGGACGTACGGGTGCATTTTTGCTGAGCGACGACAGCGAGGGAATCTCGGGAGAAATCCTGCACGTCGACGGTGGCTACCACGCGATGGGAAGCCCCGGTCGCCTGCTCGAGCGACTCAAGAACTGACGGCGTGACTTAAGAATCAGACTCATCACAACCGACCACCCTCCATGACTTCGAGGTAGTTCTCTCATGGTTCGTACCGCCAGCACCATGTTGCCGCTGGGAACACAGGCACCCAGTTTCTCGCTCCCCGACACCGACGGCAATCTGGTTTCACTCAGTGACTTTGCCGGCAGCAAAGCGCTGTTGATTGTCTTCATGTGCAACCACTGCCCCTACGTCAAACATGTCGCCGAGCAGTTGAAGACGCTGAGTGACGACTACATGCCCCGCGGCGTCGCCGTGGTCGGCATCAGCAGCAACGATGCCGACAAATACCCGGAAGACGCACCCGCCGCGATGGCTGCTGAAAAAGCGACCCGCGGATATCCTTTCCCTTACCTGTTCGACGGCGATCAGAGCGTCGCCCAGGCTTACGCCGCAGCGTGCACGCCCGACTTCTACCTGTTCGATGGCGACACAAAGCTGGTCTACCGCGGCCAGCTCGATTCGAGTCGACCCAAAACCGACATTCCGGTCACGGGCGAGGACTTGCGAGCGGCACTTGAAGCTGTGCTCGCCGGTCAGGCTCCCAGTGGTCAGCAGACACCGTCGATCGGCTGCAACATCAAGTGGAAGGAAGGCAACGAGCCGCCGTACTTCAATCCTCAAGGAACCGCGTGAGCGCGTCGTATCTGCAAGAGCTGACTCTAAGGTTGGCAATTGGCGCCGCTGGATTTGATCCCGCCTTTCGCGCAGGGCACGCGGACTGGCTTCGACTACAACAGCGACCTGACGGCGGATTTGCCGGCCGCGAAGGGGAAAGCGATCCCTATTACACCGCATTCGCACTCCGCGCTTTGTGGATACTCGATGGTTTGGACGAATCCGTCGGCAGCCGGGCCGCGAGATTCCTGAAACAGCGTTTGTCAAAGAGGGAATCGATCATCGATTTGATTTCGTTGATCTTTGCCGCGGCGATTTGTGAGTTGGCTGTGGGTGAAGTCGTGATTTCGGATGACGACACCGCGTGGCGTGAAAAGGTTGCCTCGTTACTGGCCAGTCTCCGTACCAGCGATGGCGGGTTTGCGAAAACCCCCGAAGGCCGTGCCGGCAGCACCTATCAGACTTTCTTATCCGTGTTGTGCCACGAGTTGATCGAAGTCCCCGTACCGGATGAAGATCGAATTGAGTCGTTCCTGGCATCGCAACAGCACGACGACGGCGGATACCTCGAGATCCGCGCGGCCAAACGCCCTGGCGTGAATCCCACTGCCGCGGCGATCGGAACCTTGAAAACACTGGGGCGGCTCACCGCAGCGGACCACGGTAACACCGCATCTTTCTTGGCTGAGATGCAGTCGGACGAAGGCGGTTTCACCGCCAATACGCGGATACCATTTGCGGATCTGCTCAGCTCGTTCACCGGATTGTTGACGCTTGCCGATTTGGAATCCACCTCTCTGGTAAACGTCGACTCCGTCAGCCGGTATGCTCTATCGATGGAATCACCCGACGGCGGCTTTGTTGGTTTCGCCCTCGACCAGACCGCCGATGTCGAGTATTCGTTTTACGGTTTAGCCACTCTCGCCCTTTGCCAAACGTGCCGATGACCGAAGCAAGTCCACAACACACGCTCGTTGTCGAAGACCTTGCCAAGTCGTTTCCGACCGCAGGCGATCCGCTGATTGTTCTCAGCAAGCTCTCGCTGCAACTCACGACTCTGGCGATTCGGTCGCGGTCGTCGGACCCAGCGGTAGCGGCAAAAGCACGTTGCTGCAGATTCTTGGAACATTGGATCACCCCGATTCGGGAACGGTATCGATCGACGACGTGAATCCGTTCACACTGGACGAGACCGAACTGGCCAGATTTCGCAACCAGAAAATCGGATTCATCTTTCAAGATCACCATTTGTTGCCACAACTAACCGTCGTCGAAAACGTACTGGTGCCAACGCTCGCCACGGGGAAACCGAGTGCCGATGATTTGGTCCGCGCGAAAGAACTGATCGATGCGGTTGGACTGGCCGATCGACTTGGCCACCTGCCGAGCGAACTCTCCGGTGGAGAAAGAGAACGCGTCGCGATCGCCCGAGCGCTGTTGATGCAGCCATCGTTGATTCTGGCGGACGAACCGACCGGCAATCTCGATCGACGAACCGCCGACGGCGTCACAGATCTACTACTCTCCTTGCAGCAATCCTCCGGCGCGATCCTGATCACGGTCACCCACAGCGACTCGTTGGCCGCGGCAATGAAACAACGAAAAGAACTCGTCGACGGAAAGCTGCAGTAACCACCCGGCTCAGGCCATGAGCGGAATTCCAGACCATGACGGCTGCTTTCGGAACAGGCGACTTAAGACTTCGCCGCTGGACGAACAACCGGCGGTGCTAGCTGTTCGCCCATCTTGGGCGCAGTCACTCTTCCATGCCCGACATCGCTTGTCGGTTGTCGGTGAGTGTCGCTCGGCACCAACCCGATTTGCTGAGTCCCCAGTGATGGAAAGAAGAATGCCAACACGTACTGACGAAACAAAAACCAAGCGAGATTGCGTTCGATTAGCTTCGGGTCGATCGAGTCAGCAATCAGCTCGTGAGCCTCCCGTAACTTGCTCCAGTGTAATGCGGGGTTTTCATGATGTGCGGTGTGGTAACCATTGTTGAAAAACAGAAAGTTAAACCATCGGCCGGTGAAGTTACGCGAATGGTCGTGCTCGGACCAGGCATCTGTATGCACATGCTGGATGAAGTTGAAAAACATGATCACCGAACTGGAGCAGATCGCGGGCAGAATCAGCGAAAAGAACCAGACGTAAAGCCCCAGCCCAGTCTGTTGTCGGTGGTAGATCATCCCTGCCAGGATCACCATGCACACGTACGTGCCGATCCAAAAAATGTACTGAAATCGAATACGCGCATGGAGGCTCGGCTTTCGATCCTTCGCCCGGCTGACATAGTCTTTGATGGGAAAACTCTGGAAGTAGCCGGATACGAACGGATAGGTCAAAGCAACCCACAGATTGTGCTTGTTCGTGAATCGCCAAGTTGCCGTGGCGTCCCCCGGACGATTGACGAATTGGTGGTGGTTCAGATTGTGAGTTGGAATCCACATCAACGTTGGGTAACCGTAGAAGATCGTCAGTACGTGCCCAAACGCGTTGTCCCACCGCCGGTTTGTGAACGTTGACCTGTGGTTGTGATTGTGTGCGATCGTGCCGCACGCGATCGCCACGTAACAGCTGACCGGGCAAAGAAAGACGACCCAATCGGGGTTACAGTACTGAGCCACCACCAGGAGCACTGCGAATGCGACCCAAACGACAGATCGGTAGTCCGCGGGATTCCGAATCGGCATAGTCAAAGCCCTCCAGTGGCAGCAAATCGATGCGCTGTCTCAAGAACTGCGGCGTGGGAAGAAGGACCAATCGGTCCAACGCGTTTCTGGAGGGTTTTCCGGGCGCGTAGCTAACTGTCGCCGCAAACGGCAGTCAACGATCAAGGCGTGAGCATATCACAAACAACCCAAACCGTAGATAGCCGACGGATCGATGCGGCAAAATCGTCGCTCCGATAGACACTGCGGAGAACAACGAGTTCGCGACGACGGAGTACCCTGAGGATTTTCAAATCAGCGCGAATCGGCGGTCGGCAGCAGCGGTGGGTGGGCGTCTACCTCCAGCAGGCATCGCAACCCAGCGGCGATCACAGCGTCAGCTTGGTTCTCCGTCAGCCTAGCTCTCCAACGGCCAACTTCCAATCGCCGAAGTGAAAATGTGCCGCGGCGAAATCCCCTTCTTCCAGTTCGCATACGCCTGCTCCAGTCCACGCGTGACATATTCCACGCTCTTCTTTGGATTGAACAAGAGCGAATCGCTCGTTCCTGCGGTCGCGGTCCGTATTCGACCACGGATGGCTTGGCGAAAGTCGGCGTCGCTACCGAGTCGCACCGCCAACTCGACGTATTCTTCCAGATCAGCCACCGCTAGTTCTGGTAGGCCTGCGGCATGCAACACCGAGCCGCCTGCCCGCTGCATGAATTTCTGCTGATTCCCGGCAGTGGAAACGACCGGCACGCCTGCAAATGTCATGTCCACGGTCGTGGCGCCCCCGTTGTAGTTGGGTGTATCGAGACAGATATCCGCGCAGGCAGCGGCCAACAGGTGCTCGCCGATGGGAAACGGCGTTGTGAAGATCAACTGTTCAGACGGCATTCCACATCGCTGAGTCCAATGCTTGCGGACATTGTTGACCGCACTGCTGACGGCTCCCCCGTTCTCGCCAAAGGAAAGCAACCAGAGCACACTGCCGGGAACCCTGCTCACGATGTCGCACCAGGCATCAAGCGTCACGTCATCGAGTTTCCAGAGGCGGCCCAAGTTCGCAAACACGATCTCCTCTAACGGTAATCCTAACGATGACCTGCCTCACGCCGCTCCGCCTCATCTCGCATCGCGGTCATTATCTGCGCGTAAGTACCGGGATGGTCATTGATTAGCCAGGTTCCTGGAATGTACAGAACCTTCTCGGTCATGGTGTCTGCCAATCCGACCGGGAGTGTGAACTCATCGGCGACCACGTAGTGGACCGAAGGGTCGCCACTGGTTCCGGGAAAGCCGCCCCAGGCAACTTGTACCGGCGCCGGGCACTGCGCAACAATTCCCGGGCGGCCTTCGCCTGTGCGCCCCGTGCAATCCAGTAGCACCTGGACCTTGCGCTTGTGTATTTCCATCGCCACCTTCTCATCTGGAACTGTGGTGATGTCAACCGTTTCGGCTACGAGGGGTTGCACCTCCTGCAGGACGGAAGGGTCGGCCGAATTGTGGAAGACGGACACCCTCAGCCGGTCACCGTCGTAGTGACGCAAGAAAGCTCGCAACAGGCTCAGCATGGGGTGCACGCGCAGGTCGGCGGTGTAAAGCCCCACGTGCAGTTTTTCGCATTCGTCAAAGTCGATGGGGTCGTGTCGGTAGCAACGCTTGAACGTAGCGCGAGTTTGCTGCGCGAACGCACGCGCCACCCATTTACAATCCTGCGCAGAGAACATCGGCAGCGATAGGCATTGGTACGGATTCACCAGGTTTGCCAACCTCGCGTCTTGAGAATCCTTCCTCCAGATGCGTCGCAACTCCGACATTTCAAGGCGGATCTCATCCTCGTGTCCGAGCGGCCATTGGAACCGCTGCTGGTTGTTGCGTGCTTGAATCCATGGACGTGCTCCGATCGCCTCAATTCTTCGCAGTTGCGCGGGGATGGCATCCAGCGCCACACCCAGCGTGCCACTCGACTCGAACACGTGAAGATTTTTCTCCGCTTGCAAAATGAACTTACGACACTCCTCCCCGATTTGCTCCGATTGGCCAAATGACCTGGGATCCAGTTCCGCTGCGTTTCGGAAACACGCTAGAGCATCCTTGCTGCGCCCCAACTGCTGATAGCTAGCGCCCAGCTGAAGGCAGACCTGAGCCTGCTCGGTGGGGCTGTTGAACGCAGCCTTTTCCAGGCATCTCTGCAGAATCCACGCGTTGTTCTGCCAATCTCCCAAGCCGCTGAGAATGCTGGACAAGAGCATGTAGTCAGCAGGGCAATCTTCCTGACGCAAGATGGCATCGACATTATGTCTCAGGGCCTTCGCAGCGTCGGTCATGACGAAATACGACAGCGCAAGGTGGTGGTGCGCTCTCGGTGATCGGCAAGCTCCAAACTCCGTTCAATCCAGTTGACCGACTCACGCGAGTTTCCCAATCGCCGGGTCGTGATTCCTACCCAACGCATTGCTTTGTGCGCTGCTTGTCATCGGTGCCGGACAAGTAGTTAAGCGCCCGTTGGTAACTCTCCCGCGCCGCTTCGTGTTGCAGTCGCATCGCGCAAATATCGGCCTTTTCCAGCCAGGCTTCGCCCAAAAGCGGATGCTGCTCCAACAATCGATCGACCAAATCTAGGGCTTCATGCACCTGGCCTACCGTGCGAAGCCGTCGAACATGCCCCACCAAAGATGTTTCCAACATGATTAGGTTGCCTTATCGACGAGTTGCTTGCCGAATCGAGTTTTGGAGTAGAGATCCATGTGTCACGTGCGTGAATTTGTTATCAAGGCAAGCGGGCCGGAAAAAGCTTTCAAATCAAATCTTGCGAGAACGCTTCACGCGACGTCGCCGAGATCGAGTCGCTTGCCGTAACGACGCATGACCTGTCGGCGCAGTTCGGCAAGTTCTTCCGTTGCTAGCTCCGGATCTTCGTCGATCATTTCCTGCGCCAACTGCGGGCGACTATCAAGATTTCTGTGTCTCGGCTGAGATCGGCGATTCGCATCGGCGGCAATCCACTTTGCTTTGCGACCGAACAGGTCGCCTGGCCCCCGCAGCTTGAAATCGGCTTCGGCAAGCTCAAAGCCGTCGTCAGTCTGCTCGAAAATCCTCAAACGCTCGTTCTCCTCGGGCGAACCATCACCGTCGGAAAAGACGCAGACGTGGCCTGCATGCGCGCCGCGCGAGACTCGACCGCGAAGTTGGTGCAACTGAGCCAATCCGAAACGCTGGGCACCCAAGATCGTCATCACCGTCGCATTGGGCACGTTGATGCCGACTTCGATCACCGTGGTGCTGACCAAAACCTGCAGGCGGCCAGTGGCAAACGACTGCATGATCGACTGTTTCTCCTCGCCCGACATCCGCCCGTGCAACAAGCCGACGCGATAATCAGCCAGCGAACCATTACACAGATCCTCGAACACCGATTCGACCGAAGCGACATCTTCAGTTTCATCATCCTCACTCGGTTGACTAGCGGCCACACGAGGAGCCACCACGAAAGCTTGGCGACCTTCATCAAGACGCTGACGCACGAAGCTCCACCAACGGTCTTTCCACCCCTCGTGCGCCAGGTAGGTGCTGACTTTCCCTCGCCCCGGCGGCTTTTCACGAAGCGTGCTCAGTTCCACGTCCCCAAACAATGTCATCGCAACGGAACGCGGAATCGGAGTTGCCGACATCACTAGATAGTGCGGATCGACTCCGCCGCTTCGCAGGGCAACGCGTTGTGCAACGCCAAACTTGTGTTGCTCGTCGATCACAACCAGACCCAATCGTTGAAACTCGATCTCTCCGTACAACAACGCTTGCGTTCCGATCAGCAAATCGATCTCTGCCGCCGCGGTTGCCTCGACCACGTCGCGACGCTGGCGGGCAGTCAGCGATCCACACAATAGGCCAACCCGCACGCGGCTTTCGGCAAGCATCTCGGTCAGCGTTTCAAAGTGCTGACGTGCCAAGACTTCGGTTGGCGCCATCAGGACCGCTTGATGCCCTTTGGCCACCGCCAGCATCATGGCGTAAACGGCAACGACAGTTTTGCCACTGCCGACGTCGCCTTGCAGCAACCGATTCATGGGGAACTGTCGTGACATATCTTGGCTGATTTCCTTGATCGCTTTCTGCTGATCGCCGGTCAGCTCGAAGGGAAACCGATTGGCGATTCGCGCATCGATAATCGCAGTCGTCTCGAGCGGCGGCGCTTGCAAGTCAGTCGTCAATTTGCGGCGGCGCATGGCCATGGCCAGCTGCATCACCAGCAGCTCTTGAAACACCAACCGAGTTCGTGCTGCAACCAAATCGAACTCGTCGGCTGGCTCGTGTAACGAACGCAAGGCGATATCGATCCGCGGCAAATCATGCTCGACATCAACGCCGTGGCGGCGGAGCTTTTCGGCGGCGCGGCGCGGAGCCCCTCTGGCATTACTTCGACCAGCAATCCAGCGAGCCGTCGGCTGGCTTCGCTCGTCAGCTGTCGCAAATCGGATTGCTTGATCCCTTCGGTTAACGGATAAACCGGCAAGATGCGTGGCTTTGGCAAATCTTCGTTGTCGTCAAGGATCGTGACCTTGGGATGGACAAACTCCATCCGCAAGCCATTCAACTTGGGGACACCCGAAATGATCACGCGTCGATCGAACGTCAACTGCTCCGCGCGGAACGGCTGGTTGAAGAATAGGATGCGAACCGCGCCGCTTTCGTTTTCGACGATCGCGCCGAAAACCGACCTGCCGGGAGTTCGCGAGACTAGTTCTGCGTCAGTGATCTTGCCAAGGAGCGAAGCTGGGACGCCCTCGCGCAAATCATCGACCTCCGCGGGCGGTGCCGGTTGCTCATAGTCGCGTGGGAATAGGAATAACACGTCTTGGGCGGTCCGTAGGCCGAGACGGGAAAGGCGGTCGGCGCACGCCGGTCCCATACCAGGGAAATACTGGACGGGCGTTGCTAGCGTTAGCGAGGGCTTCTCGCTCTGGACTGCCTTTTCACCCTGCACGACTCTTTCACCCTGCACGACTCTTTCACCCTGCACGACTCTTTCACCCTGTAGGGCTTTTTCGCCCTGAACTTCGGATCTACGGCTCAGGCCTCCTCCGAATTCTGACGCTCGATCCGACTGCCTTGACCATCATGAATTGACGACTGCGATCGGCGAAGGCCAGTCCGACTGCCAGGACAGGTCCTGGCCTACGAATGCCACCAATCGAAGACCGCCAGGTCTTACGTTGTCTCAATCCTAACGGACCTGGGCGAGCGGTTCACCAGGAAGCGGCTCTGATCGCGCACTCATCGCATTGGAAAGATTCTGAGTTGAGTGATCGCCGCTTCGACCTCAGGGGCGACTGTAGGCGAACGTAAACGCTGAGGATGCAGCTGCGAACGCGGTTCGGGGGGGATGGATTGATCGCCAAGCTGCAGCCAAGACCGCTGATCAAGGTCGGAAGAGATCGACAGATAATCGCAATGCGAATGAAACAAAAGCTGCGTATCAACCCAAGCAAAAATTGGGGGCACGTGAGAGGCCAATGGGGCAGTACTGGCCTCTCGACGTGCCACCGACTCACCGACATCAAATGCCAGCGAGCTCGTTGCCGCGATCGGGTGGGGCAACCCTAGCCCGGCGATTGACTTATCGGACTCGGCATGTGGGTATCCACAGTCTTGTCCATTTTGATCAGGCGTTCTGGCTCGTTTTTCGCGGTTCGCCGTAACATAACCTCGATAACCGGCGAAGTCGGAATTCCGAGCTGCTCCAACGATCACCGGCTTACTTACTACGGTAGTGGTGGGCCAGCGACAACAGACTGATCAGCCACGTTGCACCAAACCACAACGGGGCCGTTGAGACAAACACGGTCGTCAGCAGCGAGACGCCCAGAAATGCCAGACCGAACAGCGCCGAACCGCCCCAGACGTGGCCCGACATCGCGATAAAGCCGAAACCGCTGAGCGCCGACGCGATCGGGAAGAGACTGACATTTTCGATCCCGTCGACAATGTACAGCAGGTTCATCACGGTGAGTGTCGCCAGATAACCAAGCCAAATCGACCAAACGGGTCTCTCGGCAACGCTGCGCGGCAGCAGCGCGCCTTCTCGAGCGTGATAGATCGTCGCGAAGATCGTCCCCATCATCACGAACCGTGGCACCCAAAAGGCGCCCCAGTGAGGAAACTCTGACAGGTCGAGCGTGAACATAGCGACGTGACAAACGAAGACAATTGCACCTATTCGGACAAGCGTTCGTCCCCAATCCTCAAAGTAAGTTTGATGTTGGTCGCGGCCGATTTCTCGGGCCATCCGATCCAACAAGCCGCTTCCTCCCGCGATCGTCGGATCACCGGCAAGATATCGTTCCAGGTCGTCAGCCATCGCGTCGGCTGTGTCGTATCGTTGCAGCGGTTCATAACGAATTGCCTTCATGCAGACTTTTTCTAATTCCGACGGTACGTTGCGTCGAAGCTGCCGCGGCGTCGGTGGTTCATCCTGCAATACACTGCGTAGCACTTCCGCTGCTGATTCCCCCGTATGTGGTGGGCGACCGGTGAGCAACGCGTACAAAATCGCACCGAGCGAATAGACATCTGCTGTCACATCGGATCCGCCACGACCGCACGCTTGCTCGGGACTCATGTAGTGCGGCGTGCCGAGCACTTGCCCGGTGCGGGTGATCATGGTTCCTTCTCGATGCCATTTCGCCAAGCCAAAGTCGGTGACCAGCGGGCGGCCATCTTCGCTGATCAAAACGTTCTCGGGTTTCAAGTCGCGGTGGACGATCCCGGCGCGATGCGCGTAAGCGACGGCGCGGGCGATGTCGCGGACCAGCTTTGCCGCGGCATGGTCGTCGAAGACTCGATCATCAACCTGTTTCTGCAACGTCGGTCCGTCCACCAACGTCATCGAGAAGTACTCGTAGCCTTGCCATGAACCGATTTCATGAATGGCGATGATGCCGGGATGGTCAAGTCGGGCGGCCGCTTCAGCCTCGATCCGGAATCGCCGCCGCTCCTCCTTGCCCGCCAACACGCCGCTGCTGATCAGTTTCAACGCGACTGGTCGCTCAAGTCCCTTCTGGCGGGCTCGATACACGACGCCCATGCCACCGCGGGCGATTTCCGATTCGATCTGGTAGGGTCCCACATTCGTGCCAACCAGCGACGAAGCATTCGGCGGCGGTGATTCGCCAAGCCAATGATGATTTCGGAAAAAACTTCGCAGCTCGCTCGCATGCTCGGGGTAGGCTTCCAGGTACTGACCCGGATCGGGCTGCTGACCCTCTTCCAGCCGTTGCAGGTAATCGGCCATGACCGATTCCAGCGAATTGGCTGCTTCTTTGCCGGAAGTTACCGGCCCGGTCGTCGGCGTTTCGCTAGGATTGGAAGGTTCGTCCATTTCGCCAGTATAAGTGGCAGGTAGGCCTGGGCTGGAAGACGTCGGCGATGCGAAGCGAAGTCGGCCAAACGGGCTCTAACTTCCCGGAATCCATTCCTGCACGACGAACGTTGAACCCCCATCCCCGAGAACGGCCATGGAATTCCTGATCCCGTTGCTGATCGCTTGGGTGATCGTGATGGTCATTGGCCATGGCAGCTGGGTCATGATCCGGGCATTCTTTCGGTTGCTGAGCGGTTCGACCGAAACCCGGAATGCACCGAATCCGTTGCCTGATGAAAGAGCCGATATCGCGGCCACCCGCCGAGTGATCGGTCGCATGATCGGCCGAAACTTGCTGAGTGATTCGGTTGCAACAGAACTTCGTGATCAACTTCGTAACCTTGAACTGGGGCAAACGTCCGCAACGATTCATTCGCTGCCAAAGCAACCGCATGACTTGGCCGAGAACTTAACGTTAGCAGCAACGCCGGACACCGACTCGGCGGGCTACTCCCCAGGACCGCTGCCCACTCCCTTCTCCAGTGGCAAACCGCCCGCGGATGAACCGATCCTGGCCACACTGGTCGCGCCGACCGACGAGACCGCTGCCCCACCGAGAATTCAGCACCCCACTCTTTCGCAACCTCTTCCAACATCGCCAGCCGCGCCAATCCTCAGCAAATCGGAAGTGATTCAATCTTTCCTTGCTGCGCACAACATCCGTTGGGGAGAGTTGGTGGCCGGGATGCTGATCGTGGTCTGCTCGATCGGGTTGGTGATCAGCTTGTGGAACACGTTGGTACAAACACACCGCGTGATTCCGTCGTTAATTTTTCTGGGAGCCAACGCGGCGATCTACGCGGCCGGTCTTTACACGTTGTCCCGCTGGCGACTGCGTCACACCAGTCGGGCGGTGTTGGTGATCGCCACATTGCTGGTTCCGTTGAGCGTACTGGCCGGACTTGCCGCCGCCGGAACCAACGTCAATGCCGTGCAACTGACCGATCCAATCACGCTCTCGGCGATCGCCCTGGCCAGTGCGATCTACATTTTCCTGTTGTACTTGAGCGGAAAAGCCTTGTCGCGACGCACGTATGCGGCACCGATGGCGATTTCGGTAGCCGGCCCAGTTGCGGTGCTGCCTCTGGTTCCAGCCGCGGTTCGCACCTTCGGAGCCGGCGCCGGGTGGATCATCAGCATGGGCTCGATCGCCGTTATGCTGGCGTCGTTCTGGATGATCCGACTTCACAAACGCGAGAACCTTTCCCTCGGCGTAGCGGGCGGTCGAACACGCCTGCTTGTGATGGCCTTTGGCGTCTTCTCGTTAGCCGTTTCCATCGGTTATCTGGCTTTCGCGCTGCGTGGAGAGGGCTTTGAAGCGATGCTGCCGATTGGAATCGCCACGATCCCGGCCATGGTCGCTTTGGCGGGCGGCTCCCGCGCGTTGATGTCCGCGGCGCGAAGCAGTACCCAATCGATGACCGGCGCGGTGTGCTGTGTGATCTTGATCGGACTCGCCTGGACCGTTCTGCCGCCGTCCATGACTGCCGCATCATGGGTCTGGTCCTGGGCATTCACGTTTTCGCTGAGCGCGGCTTTCGCAGGCTGGTTTTTTCGTCAGCCCCGTTGGCTTCCCCTTGCCACGATGCCGATCGGGATGGCTGTCACGTTTTCGTCACCAGTCTGGCTAGGCAATCAAACATGGGCCAGCGTTGGATTCTTCAGCCGCGTTGTCGGTGGCGAGCCGATGATCGCCGCCACGTTGGTTGCGATCGCCGTAGCGGCGATTACACAGGTGATTCGCGATCCCGTTCGACGCATGTGGATGGGATACGCCGCCATCGCGTGGACTGGAGTCGCTTTGGCGATCGCAACCGTCCTCTCGATCGCCCCCGTTGCTAAACTTGGAGTCGCTCCTTGGTGGTCCGTAACACTCGTTTTGGCTGCCGGATGCGTCGCCTCGATCGTCTTGGCGACGCGTCATCATGGGCCGTCGTTCGCCACGATTGCAGCAGTGGCTTTCGGTTGGTTATCGGTCTTCCGTCCGATTCAATGGGACACTGCCGTTATGGATGCGGCCCCGAAAATTTGGATGCTAACGTTCGTCGCGATCGCATCCACGCTGCTAGTCCTTCGCGAGCTGGCACCTCGACTTGCAGTACTGGTATCGGGCAACCGTCGGACCACAAGGCGTTCGGGCCGCAACTGGGAAGTTTCATCAGGCGTTGCGGCGTTGACCGCTGGCTTGATCGCTTGCGTCAGTGTCCAACACAGCTGGGCCGCTTCAGCGGTGACCTTAGCGTCTGTCGCGGTATTGCTGTTCTGGCTATCAACCGTATCAAGATCGATTGACGTGCTTCGCGTCTCGCAGTTGGCCACGATCGCATTTGCAATCGTGGTCGGTTACGGTCGATTCAGCGAGTGGCTGTTCACAACAGAAGCGTGGAAAACGGCGACCGCACCTTGGGCCTGGGCGATCGTGTCAGCGAGTGTTGCCGGTCTTTGGCTGGCGATTCGTCAAACCGCCGCGGTCGATTCGGCATCGTTACGACGTCGACTCAAACACCTGACCAGCTTGCAGGCTGTGCCCGGCTTGATGCCCGATGGATGGGCGGGGGCAATCGCAGCCGGATTCGTATCAGTTGCATCGGCATGGACGTTCATTCACTTGCTCGCGCAGGCCGCCAGCAGCGATATCGCCACGTACCAATACCACGTGCTGTTACCCCTGACCGCGATACTCGGCTGCGGGATCGTGACATGGTGGACGCTCCGCCAACTCAGGCTTTGCGGAGCGCCGGACAGGTTCGCACTGTTTGACCGTATCGCATCATCACTGATCGTGGCCGGAAGCGTTTGGGGATCATGCCTGGCCGCACACCTCATCTTTTCGAGCGCCAACACCACGCTGGTCGCCGCATCCACTCTTTGCGTCGCAGTCTGCTCGGGGCTTGCCAAACTGATCACCTTGCCAGGCCAGCGAAGTTTGCCGGCAGCCCTTGACCCGCTGTCGACAGTCATTGGATTGCTGATTCTTGCCCTCTCTTCGGCGGTCTTGTTGATGGCAGGGTGGCTGGATCCGATCCTCGAAAACACCTACGCCGATGCCTTCTCCAGTCTTGTCGGTCGCGTCGTGGTGGGCGCTCGCGGCGGCGGGCATGCTCTGGAAAGCGAAGCGATCGACCAATTCGGTTCCCAGCATCGTCTCTGCATTACTCACACCCGCAGTTGCCGCACTGGTGGTTCCCGTCTTCAGCCTGTCTCACACGTTTGTCTGGGTGCAAGTCGCGGGAAGTCGCATCGGTGGCATGGGTTGGGATCACCCGATTCTGGCTTGAAGAAAAGGAATCACGGCTCGCCCAACCTGCGATCAAGGGCTCGATGTGGTTCGCAACTGGCGTAGGCGTTCTGACGTCAATGCTCGTCACTCTAAGCATCGTGTTCAATCTTCAGATACTCCATTTCGCTTTCGGTCCAGCCGGACTGATCGTTTCAGTTCTCGCGGTTGTGCTGTGGTGTCTCGGTTGGCTACGACTGCCATCTCAAAGCGCCGACGTCGATGTACGGCTTCCGTGGCCGATCGGTGTTTCGATCCTGGCTGGTCAATTCGCATGGTTAGCGTACTGGCTCGGGTTGGTTTCGGGAGTTCACGTCATTGAGCTGGTTGCGGCGATCTGGGGCATCGCCGCAGCGGCGTCGCTGATCCGCTATCGCATCGGTGGCCGCAGTCTGGACTTTGTCCATGTCGGGCTCGTGACTGTCTCGGTCACGATCATCGCCGTCTTTGTCGGTGCTCGTTCGGAGCTGATGCCATGGTTGGCACTCGCGGTGCTCGCCATCGGAGGTCTGCTGGTCTCCTTTGTCGGCAGCGGTCCCAAGACAACGAAGGCTCAGATCAGCGCTTCCCGGCTACTGGGTTGGTTTGTGATCGGAGCAGCCGACCTACTGCTTGTCCGCCAGATTACCGGGGGAATGAATCCGCAGGTGCAGTGGACGATGTTAGTGATTTGGCCATCGGTTTGGGTTGTCGCTTGGCGAATGATCTGTCCCGAAATCAAACACGAACCGCAGGGGCAGGGCGATCGGCGCAGGCAAGCCTTCCTGGCTGTTCCTGATATGGAATTTGCGGGGCTGTTGTTGTTGGCCGTGATCGCCGAAGCGATTCTGTTCACGCTGAGTGGACGTCACAGCTATCAGGTGACGGTGATTGCCGATCCGCTGTTATGGTGCAGGGTAGCGGCGTACATGGCCGTCGGATGTTCGGCCTTCACACGGGCCAGCCGCAATCTTGCCTGGGCGTACGGCATTGGTACGCTTGTCGCCACGACATCGCTGGTTGCTATTGAGCTGGCGATTCACTACGACGCGACATCGAACCAACGATTCATGTGGGCGGCGTTGCCAGGCGGCTTTGCCATCGCATTCATCTCGCATTGGCTGCCGGCGATCGCCAATCTGGTGGCCCGACTCGTTGGCGAGTCGCCGTCAACACATTTAGCCCGACTCGTCCAATCGACATGGCAAGTCGCGTTGGTCGTGGCCGGGATTGGCGGCACATTCGCGGCCGTGATGATCTTCACCCAAGCGCCGGCTCCTGAGACTCAACTGACCATCATCACCGTTGCGCTGGCGGCTTGGGCGATCGCCGAGATGGCCCAGTCGTGCGATTCGTCTCGCCTGCGCCACGCTGCGGTGACAGTCGCATTGATCACCATCGGATTTTGGGCCAGCGTCGATTCCGGTGAGACGAATCATCCACTGTTGACCGCCTCGATGCGTTGGTTGGTCGCTTCGGTATTCACGATCCCGATGCTGTTGTTCGTGTTTCCGAAACTACTCGGCGCAAGAATCTCAAATGACTGGCGTGAGGCGTTTCAGCGCGGCGCGATGATCGCGGGATGTGCCGCCGGAGTTTCGCTGATCGGCATGCTGGTGATGGAAGCCGTGTTGCGGAATCAAGGAGGCCTCGCAGGAATCTCCTGGCCCATGGTGATCGGAGTCGCGGTGACGCTGTCGATTTTGAGTGTTCTGGCCGGTTTGATTGCGATCCTCAGCGGCCCCGGTTCTTCATGGCGCGAGCGACTTGAGTTATCCGATCAACAGCGGATGCAGCTGATCATCGCCGCGCAAGTCATCGGGGCCATTACTTTGCTGCACGTCTTGCTGTGCAAAGACTGGTCGTTCTTCGGACTGCGAGCGTATTGGCCTTACATCGTCATGGCGCTGGCCTTCCTGACCGTGGGTGCGACACAGTGGGCGCGGCGACGCAATGACCAGGTGATGTCGAAAACGCTCTCGCAAACCGCACTCTATCTGCCGCTGATTCCCGTGGTCGGCTTTTGGCTGAGTGGTTCGATCAACGAGTTTTCCTGGGCATTCCAAGGCGATCGAGTGCGATACGATCTGCTCCTGGCGATCGGCTCGGTCTACTACATCGGGATTTCGGCGATGTGGAAAGGAGTCATGCCGCGGATCGCAGCCGTCGTACTGGGCAACGCGGCGTGGTGGGTTGTGTTGGTTCAACAACCGGGCTGGAGTTTTCTTGCTCATCCGCAAGCCTGGCTAATACCGCCGGCGGTCTGCGTGCTTGTGGTCGCACACTTGTATCGCGAAAAGTTGGAGCCAGCGATGTCATCCGGCATTCGTTACGCGGCTACTTTGGTGATTTACATCAGCAGCACCGCCGACATTCTTCTGCAGCAGATTGGGACGAATATTTATGGACCGATTGTGCTTGTCTTGCTGGCGTTGACGGGCATGGCCGCCGGTGTCGTTCTCCGCGTCCGCCCGTTTTTGTATCTCGGCGCAATGTTCGTCTTTATCGGAGTCACCAGCATGGTGTGGCATGCCCACAAGTCGATCGATGCGGTCTGGCCATGGTGGGTATTTGGAATCACGACAGGAATCTGTCTGCTGGCCGGCCTGATGGCAATCGAAAAGAACAAGCCCAAGCTACGCGAATACGCCAATAACGTGGCGACATGGCAGGGCTAGCGCCCCGTGAAGATCAAGTGTCGGCGCGCGGTGCCGGTTTCGTCGGGAATTGACCGAGCAAATGCGGGGGAAGACAATCATATCCGAGAACCGTGTTCGGTTCCTTACCGCCAAGGATTCATCATGTATCAATTCGTTGCCGTGACACGGGTCGGTTGCCATCAGTCGTGCTCACTTCATCTGCTACTCAGCAAAACTGCGTTGGTAGTCGCTGCAGCTAGCTCACTCATCGCACAGTTTTGTTATTCGCAACCGGTTCATGCGGAATCATCACGTCCGCCGAACGTCGTTGTGATCTTGACTGACGATCAGGGTTGGGGCGATTTGAGCCTGCATGGCAACCCGAATCTTTCGACGCCCAATATCGATTCGTTGGCTCGTGATGGTGCCGAAGTCGAGAATTTTTACGTCTGTGCCGTTTGTTCGCCGACGCGGGCGGAATTCTTGACCGGACGCTATCACACGCGGATGGGCGTCTACAGCACGTCGACCGGCGGCGAGCGATTCAACGCCGATGAGCAGACGATTGCCGACGTGTTTCGACGAGAACGGCTATTCGACCGCGGCGTACGGCAAGTGGCACAGCGGGATGCAGTATCCGTACCATCCCAATGCACGCGGCTTTGATGACTACTACGGCTTTTGCAGTGGTCATTGGGGCGACTATTTCTCGCCGATGCTCGAACACAATGGCGCATCGTCAAAGGAACGCGGTTTCTCGTCGACGACTTGACCAATCACGCGATCGAATTCATTGACCGCCATCGCGACAAGCCGTTCTTCGTTTACTTGCCGCTGAACACACCGCATTCGCCGATGCAGGTGCCCGATCGGTTTTGGGACAGAGTTCAAGGACAAAGAGATCGTGCCCGATCCGGTCCCAGACAACGCCAAGAAGCAGAACCTGATTCACACCCGAGCCGCGCTGGCGATGTGCGAGAACATCGACGACAACGTCGGCCGATTGCTGAAACATTTGGAGAAGCCGAACTTGGCCGAGAACACGATCGTTGTCTACTTTTCAGCGATAACGGACCCAATGGTTCACGATTCAACGGTGGGCATGCGGGGCCGAAAAGGATCGACGCACGAAGGCGGTCTGCGATCACCCTGCCTGATTCGCTATCCACGGGCGATCCAGGCCGGGACGAAGGTCAAGCGGATCGCCGGCGCGATCGACCTGCTGCCGACGCTGGCCGACTTTGCCGGGATGACTCTCAATTCGCCCAAACCACTGGACGGAATCTCGATCGCGCCGCTGTTGAAACAAGAATCGGTCGAGTGGCCGGCGAGATTGATCTTCAGTTCGTGGAACACAAAGACTTCCGTTCGCAGCGACCGCTTCCGTATGCAAGCGGGCGACGGGTTGTTTGATCTGAAAAACGATCCTGGGGAAACAGAGGATGTGAAATCGAAACATCCGACGGTCGCCAGCGAACTTGGCGCAGCCCTGCAGCAGTGGATCAAGGAAACGAATCCTCGATCATCAGGCGAGAAAGAAACACGGCCGATCACGCTGGGTCACCCCGATGCCAAGCAGACGCAACTGCCGGCCCGCGATGCCCAGCCGCAGGGTGGAATCGTCGCGTAGCAACAAATTCCCGAATTGCACCTTCATGACGAATTGGAACGATACCGAAGGCACGATCACCTGGAACGTCGAAGTATTGGAGGCAGGAGACTTCGAGGTCGAAATGTACTACGCCTGTGCGGCCGACAGCGTCGGCTCACGAATCCAGCTGAAACTCGATACCGGATCCGACGGTGACGGCGGGCAGATCGACTCGACGATCGAAGTCGCCAATGAGGCACCATTGCGAGGAATGGAGAACGACCGATTCGAGCGAGTCGAAGGCTATGTGAAGGATTGGCGGCCAATGAAGCTGGGAGTGATTCATCTGCGCCGGGGCAGGGCAGCTCTCACCTTGAGGGCGACCAAAGTGCCCGGAAACCAGGTTGCGGACATGCGGCTTTTAATGTTTCGGCGGGTTACAACGGATAATTGAGGCGAGGAAAACTCCCAGGCAACACGCTGTTTCGTCTCTGGCGATTATGATGGGGTGTTGATGCTCCATCCCCAGTCTGGCCCAGCCGGACGCTTCATTCCCAGACGTTCCATATTCCCAGACGTTCCATTCGATGACTGATTCCGCAGAGGAAAGGGACGAGTTTCTCCAGATCTATTTGGAGGAAAGCGGCGAAGAGACCGAACAACTGGTCAAGCTGTTACTACAGCTTGAGCAGGATCCCGATGATATGGAAACGCTGCGTGAAGCCTTTCGCTTGCTTCACACGTTCAAGGGATCCTCGGGAATGATGGGGTACGACCGGATCAATGCTCTGCGCATGAGCTGGAGACGCGATTCGATGCTTGTCGCAGTGGGCGCGAGCGAATGTCCACCGAAACGGTTTCGGTCGCCTTGCGGTGCGTCGATTTCTTTATCGACTTCTTGGTTCAGTTGACCGACGGCAAGGAGGACCAAGGCGATCCAACGCCGTTGATCGAAGAGCTGTCGGCAATCGCCGCCGTTCCGATCAGCGAGAGTTCAACGAGCGAGCCGACCGAGGAGGAAGCTGTCGAGGAACAGCAAGAGCCTTCGCCCGAGCCCGAACCAAGCGATGCACAGAGCTCCACGGAGGAGCCGAGCGAGCCACCTACGCCTGAGCCGAAAACCCCCGAGCAAGAAACGGTCCAGCGGGATGAGACCGCGTTGGATACGACCGAACCAATTACAGCCGAGGAAGAGGCGGCGGCTGAGGCAGAGATGAGGGCCGCGAGGAAGACGGACGAGCCAGATTCGAGAACTCACGTTTCCGCGGAGTTGGGGCCGGTCGTTGCGGGTCCAAGCTCCCAAGAGACCGGCCCTGTTCATGAGGTGACGCTGGGCGTGCGGCTCTCCGAGCGGATCGAGTTACCTGATCTGAAGGCTCGATTGATCATCGCTCGTCTGCAGGCGCTCGGCGACGTGATCTCCACGCAGCCGCCGGTGGAAACACTTGAGCAACTCGATCCTCCGATCACGCTGCAAATTCGAGTGCGGTCGGCAACCGATCACCAAGTCTTGGCAAATTCGATCGATCTGGAAGGTGTGGCGGCCGTGTTTGTCGTTGATACCGCGCCCGTCACTGCTCGCCAAGTCGCCGAGCAGGCGGGCGCGGAACAACCGCAACAGCCGTCGCCGGAACAAGCCGAGCAGCAGCAGCCTGATTCCAAGCAAGCCGATGCAAAGCAGGCCCCCGAGCCAACAACCGAGGAGCGACAAGAACCAGTCGCAAAATCGCCGGCGCCATCCGCTCGTGCCGCACCAGCTCGCGGCGGCGAAACGATTCGCGTCGGCATCGATCGACTCGACCGTCTCATGAATCTGGCCGGCGAATTGGTCGTCACCAACGCGCGGTTCGACCAGCTGGCCGATGAGATGCGATTGCTATTCCGTAGCGGCGGCTCGATCGAAGCAGGTTCGCCACTGGCCAAATCGTTGTTGCTGGCGATGTCTCACAACGAAGATAGCGACGACAACTCGGAGGTCGAGAATGCTTTTGGGGCGGATCGAATCACAGGAATCCTTGGAAATGATGGGGGCTCCGCGGAAGGTGCGGCATTGCGTCGGGGCTGGATGGAGCGTGGACGACGAGTGGCCGGACAGGTCTCGGAAACTGTCGATCAACTTGCCCGACTTTCCCGGCACATCCAGCAAGCCGTGCTGGAAACTCGCATGATCCCGATCGGCCCGCTTTTCAATCGGTTTCGTCGCACCGTTCGCGATATCGCCGTGAAGCAGGGAAAGCCGGTAAGGCTGGAACTCGAGGGCGAGATGACGGAACTGGACAAGCGCATGGTCGACGAACTTGGTGATCCCATGGTGCACCTGATTCGCAACGCCCTTGATCACGGAATCGAATCAGCTGAGTCACGCTCACGCAGCGGCAAGGCACTCGAGGGACTGATTAAGCTTCGCGCCTATCATCAAAGCAATCATGTGGTGATCGAGATTTCCGATGATGGAGCCGGTATCGACGCCGCCAAGGTTCGTGCCCGTGCGTTCGAACGCGGATTGGGGACCAAATCCGAATTGCAGATGATGCCCGATCGAGAGGTCTACGGATTCATCTGGCACGCAGGTTTCAGTACGGCTGAAAAGGTCAGCGATATTTCAGGGCGAGGCGTCGGGATGGATGTGGTGCGGGATCGGATTGCGGCTTTGGGAGGCGTCGTGGAACTCGACAGCCGGCCGGGAGTGGGGAGTACCGTTTCGATCCGGCTGCCGCTAACGCTTGCGATCGTGAATGCCATGATCGTACGCTATCGAGATTTCCGCTTGGCAATACCTGTGACCGATGTCTTCGAGATTTACGGGCTGCCGCGATCGGAGGTTTTCGAGTCGCAAGGTCGCGAGATGATCGATGTGCGAGGCCGACTTCTGCCGCTCTATCGCCTGGACGAATTATTCACCTGGAACGACTACCTGCCGCCAGCCCGCAAGAACAACAGCGGTTTGGTTCAAGCCGTCTTGGTGCGACACGCTCATCGCTGCTTGGCGATCGAAGTCGACGATTTGGACGGAAATTCCGACATCGTGATCAAGTCTTTGGACGAGCATTTTTCCCATATCCCAGGCCTCGGCGGTGCTTGCGTGATGGGTGACGGCGAAGTCTGCCTGGTGCTCGACACCGCCAGTATCGGAGTCAAAGGAGACGTCAAACCGGAGAAACGCAAATCAGAGGAACGCGAATCAGAAGACGAATAAATGTCGTCGTTTGCTCCGCGAACGAACCCCAAAGGGAGGCTCGTTGGCGGAGTGAACGACGGCTTTCCTGAAGTCACTGCCGCTGAGTCAATCTATGACGGATGTTACGCCTGCGAATGTCGACACACGACGGTCAGTCGCGTTGTGCGGCTGAAAAAACTGGCTGTCCAGCATGATTGTGACGATCTACCCAAAGTTGGTTCTGGCTAAGTGTTGGTTGTCTGGTGTGTGCGCCGGTACCTGGCACGCCTTTCGCACAACTCACGCTCGTGAGTGTCGCGACCAACCGTCAGTTCGTTTCCGCCTCCGACGAGATGCCTGTGCCCGCCTCCCTGAAAATCTTCTCTGGTGATGACAACGGAGCTGCGCTGCGAGTTGGCAGTCGGCTGGACAAGTACCGGATTCTCAGACGCCTGGGCGAGGGGGGGTTCGCCACAGTCTTTGCAGCCCAGGACTTGATTGAGGATCGCCGGGTCGCTTTGAAGATCCCTGACAACCGCTACGTGTCCAACTCGCAGAGTCTGGATGACATTCAGCGCGAAGTGCGAATCATGGCTCGATTGGATCACCCCGGCATTCTGCCGGTCAAGGACGCACGATTCATCGACGGACGTTTCGTCATGGTCTTTCCACTCGGCGAGGAAACGCTGGCCGATCGAATGGGGCGTCGCATGGCAAGAGCGACGGCCGTCGATTATGTCGTCCAGATGATCAGTGCGGTCGCCTACGCGCACGAGCAGAATGTGCTGCATCGCGACATCAAACCGGAAAACCTGATCTTGTTTCCAAACCAAGTCGTGCGTTTGACCGATTTCGGCTTGGCCCGCATCGAACGGGGAGTCCACGACGTTTCGGGCTCCGGCACGCTCGGCTACATGTCGCCCGAACAGGCAATGGGGCGGCCGAGCTATCGCAGCGACGTGTTCTCGTTAGGGCTGGTCATTTATCGAACGCTGGCGGGCGAAGTTCCCGAGTATCCGTTTGATTCGCTGCCTGGATTCAACCGATTGCGACGCGGTTTGTCGCAAGATTTCGTAGCTCTCATTCGCAAAGCCATCGAGCCGTCTCCGCAAAAGAGGTTTCGGGATGCGGTCGCGATGAATAATGCGATGAAAAAGATTCGTTTTCCGCTAACGAATCGCTCCGTATCGCTGCGCGGCGTCTCAAGCTTGAGTGCTCCCACAGCGCGACGCGTCGCTTGAGCGTGTGAAACTCGCGATGACTTCCTTGGCCACGCGGTCAGCTGCCTGAATCACCGGCGCGATGCCAACGCCGTGCAGAGCGTTGTTGACGAGTGACAGACGTGGCAGTTCTCCGATCGCTTGCTCGATTTGCTCGACGCGCTGACGATGTCCAACGTGATACTGGGGCATCGCATCGTTCCAACGAACGACGCGGGTAACGATCGGTGTTCCCTCGAGCCCGATTAGCTCGGCGAGTTCTTCGCGTGCAATCTTCACCAGTTGGTCGTCGGATTCATTCAACAATGGAGCCTGCATCGATCCACCAATGAAAACGCGAATCAATACGTGATCTTTGGGTGCGCGTCCGGCGAACTTGTGGCTAGCAAAGCTTCCCGCCAGGATCCGCCGATTTTCCGACATCGGCACCACGAATCCAAAAGTCTGAATGTCGCGACGGATGTCCAGGCAGCGAACGCCCAAAACGACGATCGCCGTGGATGCCGATTCGATCGCGTCAAGCTGCTCGGCAGCGACGGGAGCGATGTCGCGAAGCAACCTGCTGGCGGGACGCGGCGGGGCAGCAACGATCACGTGATCAAATTCATGCTGCTGGTCGTCAGCGGCAACCACATTCCAGCTCTCGGCATTGGGGCAAATGGATCGCACGGTCGTCGCCAAGCGAATCGTGTTCTCGGGCAAGGAATCTGCCAATCCACGAATCAGTTCGATCATGCCGCCACGGAACTGCGCGAAACTGACCGTACCTGGCGCCGGTGCTTCCTCGTTCCACCGAATCTTCACCGCGTCGACGTCGAGCCGCGGTTGCCGCCGCGAGTGAACCGTATTGACGTTCCATTTCGGCGATCGGCCCCATCGTTGCTTGCATGCTGAGCTTGTTGACATCGGCGGTGTAAATGCCCGCTGTCAATGGTGCCACGATTCGATCCAGAATCTCAACACCCATTCGGCGACGCACAAAATCCCCCACCGATTCATCCGCTGCCTCTTCATGTGCCGGCGATTTGATCCAGCGTTCAGCCAGAAAACGGAGTTTCCCGGAGAGCGAAAGGAGCGGCGTGGTCAGCATTGGAGTCAGCTGCGTCGCACGCATCAGCACAAAACCTTCGGGGATAGGCAGCAAACGGCCTCGCTGCACGATCCGGGCCCCGCGTCCATCTGCTTGCGGTTCGATGAGTCGATCGTCGAGCCCCAGTTCCCGACAGAGATCGAGAGCAGCGGGTGGCTTCGTCGCGAACATGTCCGCGCCGCAGTCGATGAGGAATCCGCTTTCCTGCTCGGTATGAATCACACCGCCAACGCGATCTGCGGCCTCAAACAGCGAGAGACTGAGAGTGGGTTCGGCAAGATGAAGCTTGGCGGCCGTCGCCAATCCCGAGAGCCCGCCGCCGACGATCGCGACGCGGTAATTCGACATGCGGCTCAATCGATCAGAATCCTGATGGAGGCGGGCGGTGCGGAAATGTGCGTATCGTACGCAGGGACTTTAGGGCGATTCATACTCATCGTCCATGTCCATATCCAAATCCATATCCATGTCGTCTTCGTAGCCCATGTCCTCTTCGTAGCCCATATCGTCTTCGTAGCCCATATCGTCATAGCCGCTGCGACCGCGACTGGCCAGACTCATGCTTGCTCCCATCATCGCGGCAACGCCATTGACAACCGTCTCGGTTGGAACCAGAACGGACTCCATCGCCTCATGAAACCTGCTCGCATCCGTTGCCGCCAAGAGTGGATCCATTACCGTTGAAAGCGGCTCGACGATCATCCCAATGCTAGCCAGCATGGTTCCATCGGCCGTCTCGGCAATTTGCTTCTTGTAGGAATCCACTGTTTCGGTCCATCGGTCGGCGAGCGACTTGGGCACCCAGTATCCCTCGACCATCGTAAAGATCATTTTGGAATTCTGTGCGTCCTGAACGAACGAGACTGTGGCGGTTCCGTTCTGTTCCGACTCAACAGTGATTTCGCGAATGCTGTCTGCATTCACCTTGAACCACTGGGCCAAGTGAGGAGCGATCGCCTGATCACGTTCGGCAAGCCACTGTCCAAAGTCCATGCTCTTGAGCTTTTCAAGTTGCATCACATCGGGACTCAGCCCATCACGCAAGATTCCTGCGAAGGTCAGTACCTGTCCTTCGATGCGTTCGGACTGCTCGGGCGGCAGGTTCTCGATTCGAGGGCTGGATAGGAACCAACGTTGGCGGGTCACGATCACGTCACCCAATTTGTGCAACGTCCCCACCAGAGTCTGCCAGGTAGCGGGATTGATTTTCTGTGCGCCAAGCTTCACGATCTCGTTGACGTCACGACGATAGCTGGGAGGCAGCGCGTCGAAGACGGCGACGATGTGCCCGCTGGAGACAGCATCATCAAGTTGCTGTAAGAAATCACCTGGCTTTGCATTCTCTGTTGGCGGCACGTAGGCGGCGGCCGGCGCGGGTTGCGGTAAAGGATCGGGCGCAGGTGCCGCAGCGGCAGCGGCTTGACCTTGCAGCTCTTTCACGCGACCGGTTCGCGAGGCACTGATCTCCTCGCTCAAAGCTTGGGCCTGGATACGGCTCTCGCTGCGAAGGTCGCCGAGCTTGACGGTGACGCATCGTCCATCGCTCATCTTGAGGACCACGTTGTCGGCCCACATGCCGACCATCTTGGCCTCGACGCTATGCGTACCTCGCAAATTGGTCCAAGTTTCAGCAGTGGCAGTATTTGCCAACGGGATCACAACCGAAGCGACCAGAATAGGGATCAATCGCGAGGCCGTGGAAAGGCGGATTGGGGTGTTGCTTGCCGACATTCGGATGGTTGGGAAGGGGAGGAACATGGAAAAATGGATTGCTGAGACGCCAGTTGGCAGACTCCGCAGACGCCGGCCGTGCCCGGGCTCATTGGGGACCGCCGAATTCATTATATTGGGGACGCGTCAAGAATGCGGCCCCGAAAACACCCGAGAAGCTCGCCACTTTTACGGACGTCCCGCCCCAACGCCCTGTGGTACCAGCGGGGGTTCAGATCAGAAGTCGGGCCGTAACCAAGAACCGGAATCGGCGATCATTTCTGCGGAGGATCACATTGAGTGACACGATCGACTCGGCACCCTTGGACGCCGAAGAAGCCAGCCAGCTTCGAGAAAAGTACTATAACGCCACAATCACCGAGAGAATTGACACCCACAGCGACTTGGCCCGATTTCGAATTCGTCCCGACGCCCCGATCCCGCCTTTCGAGCCGGGGCAGTACGTCGCACTCGGGCTCGGCAACTGGGAACCCCGATTGGAGGGGACTCAGGAGGAGAGTGTTCCGTCCGATAAATTGCGGAAATTGACTCGCCGAGCCTACTCGATCTCTTGCCCGCTGATTGGGACCGACGGTCGTGTCGCGCCAGTCGATTCGGTCGATTATCTGGAGTTTTACATCACTCTTGTTCGAGGATCCAATTCCGCGGATAAGAAACCGCCGGTTTTGACACCCCGCATGTTCAAACTGACGGCTGGTGATCGGATCGAGGTCCAGAAGAAGATCACCGGCAACTACACCCTGCGGGATGTGCGACCCGATGACACGATCCTGATGCTCGGGACCGGGACCGGCGAAGCACCTCACAACGCAATGGCGGCCAAACTGCTGGCGGCCAATCATCGCGGTCGAGTGGTCAACGTCACCAGCGTGCGCAGAAGTGCTGACTTGGCCTATGCAGTCGAACAGTCAACGTTGATGAAACAGTTTCCGCAATACCGATACCTGCCATTCACAACCCGTGATCCAAAGAACCTTGATCCATCACATCCGGGGTATGTGGGGAAACAATACCTGCAAGATCTGTTCACTTCCGGGCAAATGGCCGAAGCCGCCGGCGACGAGCTCTCCGCATCCAACACACACGTGTTCCTGTGCGGCAACCCGGCCATGATCGGTTACGTTCCGCCCGGCGCCGATCCGCCCGAGAAACCAGGAATGTTGCCGATCCTCCGCGAGGCAGGCTTTAGCGACTCAAGCGATTCCACGGGCGCCGGCACGATTCGTTTCGAGAAGTACTGGTGATGCATCGCAATCGAACCTATCGACATCAATCGGCAGGGTTACAACAAAGCCTGAAAATGCTCTGCTGCAACTTTGCTTTCCATTCTCTCGAGGCGGTCCATGGACCTTTCCAAAACAATCGCGTTAATTCTCGGTGGCGGCCGAGGAACCCGTCTTTTTCCGCTGACAAAGATTCGCGCAAAACCCGCCGTTCCGCTGGCGGCCAAGTATCGGTTGATCGATATTCCGATTAGCAACTGCATCAACAGCGGTTTGAATCGGGCTTACGTGCTGACGCAGTTCTTGTCCGAAAGCTTGCACCGGCATCTTCGGCAGACTTACGCCTTCGACCACTTCAGCGGCGGGTTCGTCGAATTGCTTGCCGCCCAGCAAACGGTCGACGAGGGAACCGATTGGTATCAAGGTACCGCCGACGCGGTCCGCAAGAACCTGCTCCACCTGGAAGAAGACTGGATCGAACATGTGCTGATTCTCTCCGGCGACCAACTCTACCGGATGGACTTTCGCGAGATGATGCGAACCCATATCGACTCGGGTGCGGATGCGACAATCGCGGGCATTCCCGTCTCGCGAAAAGACGCATCAGCACTGGGGATCATGCAGGTCGATGACTCGGGTCGGGTACGTGGGTTTGTGGAAAAACCGCAAACGGAAGAGGAACTGGCGACCGTGCGGATGGATCCGAGCTGGATCGACGCGCGCGGCATCCCCAGCAACGGCCGCGATTGTCTGGCCAGCATGGGGCTGTACATCTTTAACAAGTCGATGATGGTCGATCTGCTACACAGCACCGACCATGAAGACTTCGGCAGAGAGGTATTTCCCGAAGCCATCAAATCACACAAAGTGCAAGTCCACCTGTTCGACGGATACTGGGAAGACATCGGGACGATCCGCGCGTTCTACGAAGCGAACCTAAGTCTGGCGGGAAAAGCCCCTCCGTTCGACATTCGTAACCGCGATGCACCCATCTACAGTCGCCCACGGTTCCTGCCACCCACGATCATCGGCGATGCCAAGATCAGCGGCAGCCTGATCGCCGACGGTTGCATGATCGGCAACAACGTCACGATTGAAAACAGCGTGATCGGCTTGCGAACCGTGATTGGCGACAATGTCACGATCAAAGACAGTGTCGTCATGGGTGCCGACTACATCGAATCGCCCAGTAAATTGCCAGCCGGCGCCATGCCGATCGGAATCGGTGACGGCACGATCATCTCGGGAACGATCTTGGACAAGAATTGCCGGATCGGAAAGAACGTCAAAATCACCAATGCGGCCGGCGTCCAGCATCAAGGCGAAGACGAAGCGCTGCAAATCCGCGATGGCATCCCGATCGTGATCAAGAACGGCCTGATCGAAGAGGGATTTACCATTTAGTGTTTGTGAGCCGTGTGCCGCTGGAGATTGCAGCTTGGCGCTACGGCCACACAGAACCGTTGGTATCGCCATGCACCAATGGCATGAAAACCCAAAGCAACGCGATGATCAGAATGATTGCGATCGCGTATTCAACGACGCGGCTGATGACTGCCTTGGGCGACCGCGAATCGGACGATGTCTTGCCCGACAAATCTTCGGGCGACTCGTAGGGATTGTCTTCGTTCATGGATCAAGAGTTTCCCTGCTCAGAACGTGCTTCTGGTGTATTGGTGGCAGCTTGAGAGTTGCATTCACGAGCGTGGCCGGCGGTCGAGCGTCAGCGTACACCCCGGAATTCCATTGGTTCGCCTCTGGGGGCTCGCTGACGCCCGACCAACGCCACCCAATGATTGCGGTTCTGCCACTAAAACTAACGAACAGTCGCTCAGAGAGATGGGGGGGCCAAACTCAATTCAACTCGACCGGCAGGGCCAACAAACGCTTCGATTCCTCGAGCAAAAAATCGGCATCGATAAACGGCTCGTAACCAATGTCCTGCCACCGAACGCGGCCCCGCGAATCGATCAAAAAGGTTCCATGCAACGGCTGGTCCTCGAAATCGTCCCAACATTGAAATGACTTGAACACGTGATGATCCGCATCTGACAGCAGCGGCACGTCAAGCTTTTTGCCAAAGTTCTCGATCCCTTGCTTGAGTTGCTCGACCGATTCCGTGCTGATGCCAACCAATTCGATGCCTTCCGCTTTGAAGTCATCGATCTTCGGCGCGAACGCTTTCAACTGCTCGACGCAATGCAAACATCCGAAGCCCAAGTAGAAGACGACGATTCTCGCCTGACTATCGAATTCCTCGCCACTGACCAATTCGCCCTCGTGCGTCTGTGCTCCCCAAGAAGGGGCTGTGTAGGGTTGCCAACGGAACGGCCCCAGTTCATCCAACGGGGGACGATCGCCAAGATCGTCCGCTGGTTTGGCGGCGATTCGCCAGTCGCCCTCAATCCCAGCCGCTTTGGCAACCGGCGCGAGCTTGGCCAACATCGGCGTATCGAGATCGGCAACCGCAGCTATTTTCCGCAGCTTCTGAAATTGTTTCTTCGCTTCGCCCTTGTCTCCTTTCCGCCACAACAGATCAACCAGGACGGCGAGCGGACGAACCTGTGACGTGTCATCTTTGACCGCTTTCTCCGCGATTTTGACTGCTCCGGCAACGTCTCCCGCATCGGCTAGCCACTGTGCTTGGATCACCCTATCCAGTTTCGCCACATCCCCCTGCCGCTTCAAGGTTTCCACATCCTTGCGTATGGTCGCGGCGGCAGCCGCACTGCGGGCAATGATCTGCCGCAGCTGAGCGACGTGTTTTTTCAGTTCTTCGCGCGATTCTGTTGGTTTGGCACTCGAATCTTCGGCTTCGCTACCGTCCTGCTCGGCGTCATCTTCAACGGCATCGCCCGCATCCTGATCGGCCAGGTCCAACATCTGCGTTTGCAATGCGAGAGATCGACGTTGCAGCGATCGCAGCGTCTTTCCGCCCTGTTTTGAATCGCCTGTCATGAACTGGGCTACGGCCAGCCAGCCGAGCCATTCTTCTTGTTGCAGGGCATCGTCGGTCGGCGGCAAATAGGCCCCGCCTGCCTCTTTGATCATCTCGTCCCAGAGACCGTATTGAGATAATGTCTGCAGCAAACGCTGACGCCCATACGTGTAGCTGCCTCGCTTTGCCAACGTGTTGTACCGCGGGTGCCGGGGCAGAGATACCAGGTTACGCGACAGCTCCAAGGCATCTTGGACGCGACCGATGAAAATCAAATTGCGGGTCAACCACTCGTTGTTGTGAGCGAAATTGTGAATTTCGTCCGGCATCAAGCGTGCACGGATCATGTGAGCATGATCGACTCGCGCCGAAGCTTCCTGTTGCCAGGCGGCGTCGCCATAGCGTTTTAGCTTGGAGTAAATGTGACCGGGCATGTGCCACATGTGCGCAATCCCTGGACTCGAGGGACCACATTTGGCAGAAGACTCTAGCGCGATTTGCGGCCGCGCCGAATCCCACAAGTGAATTCGGTAGTGGTGCGCCGGGTGCATGGGGTCGACAGCAAAGATTTCACCCATCAGCGCGTTGACTGCATACCGGCTGGTTAGCTTCACACCGTAACGATCCGCCATCCACATCTGCACCGCGATCAACGCTTTGGCTTCGATATCGTCCGGATACTCATAGAGAATCTTTTCCAGGTCAGCGAGGTATCGCTCCGCTCGCTTTTTCTTGGCTTCACGCTCGTCATCCTCTGACTCGGTCTTGGAGTCCTCGTCCTCTTCATCCTGGTCGTCTTCGCTCGCTTTCGGTTTCGGCAGAAATCGATCAAGCGCTTCGATGTACAGCTTCTCGCGGCGGCTTGTTCCCTGATTGCGACGTTTCATCGCCTCGTCAATAAAACCGCGAGCCCGATCGGGGTTGTTGACGTTCGCCATTGCCATGCCCCAGTAAGCGATCGCCAGCTCTGGGTCTTCCTTCGCTGCCTGTCGAAAGGAGCGTTCGGCCTCCAGGTACCAGAAGCCGTGCAATTGCGCGATGCCCTGTTCGATGAACTTTTGCGCCATCGCCGATTCAGTCGACGTGTCGAACTCAATCTTCGCCATGCCTGGAATCAGCACAGCCGATCGACGTGGCCCCTCGTTGAACGCCTCGCCATGGTAACTGTGCCCGGCAAGAACGGATTCCTGATCGCCCCCCGAATCAACAGCCGAAGGTTCGGCCGCGACAACCACGACAAGTCCAAGCAGGACAGAAACAATGAAGCCAAGCAAGCATCGAGGGAGCATGGGCGAACCGCGAGAAGGCGAGGTGGGATCGGATGGGAACTGTTGATTGTAACTCGCCAGCGAGCGTCAGGTTAGAACCGGCGTTTGACGATCCGAACCGAATCACCCACAACGTAGCCAAACTCTTTCGCGTAGACGATCGCCGTGGACCGGAGTGGAAAAAGTGTCGCGTAGTCAGCCGAGCACCACTGTCCGGTGCCAATTTGAAGATAGACTGCCGCACAGGCCACGATGCGAGCCTGAGCGGCATCGACCGACTGGATCAGCCAGCCGTCCGCGACGCCCATCACGTCGCCAGAGTCAGCGTCCTGTTCGTCCCAGCGTTCTTCGTCGAACTCGTACATCGTGTACCTCCTGGATGGGGAAAGTCGTGTGAAAAAATCACGATACCCAACCGCTGTGACACGTCTGGTCACTTGACGCCCCGTTTCCGTGATCCGCTCCGGCCGGGCTGATACAATGATCGCCCCTCTTGGAATCTCACCTCCCCCTGGTTCTCCCATGCCCCTCGCAAAACTGTTGAATCGCGACGCAGCGACGATTCAGCGTAGTTCCTAAAAATAAGACCTCCTTTACCGACGAATTTGGCCAATGAACATCGAACAAGATCGACGACTATTTCTAAAAACCGGTGCAACCTTGGCGGCGGCCGGCATGCTTGGCAGGCAAGCCAGCGCCCAAGACGCCATCGAAGAAGCCACCACAGCTGTCCAGGAATCTCCGGGCGAGAAAATTGTATTGGGAATCATGGGCGTCAACGGTCGCGGCAGCGCGATCGCCCGTGGAATGATGGCCGCACCCAATACCGAGATCGGCTACATCTGCGACGTCGACTCTCGCGTGGCAGTCAAAGTCGGCGACTTGGTGGGTGAAGTGCAAAAGAAGAAACCAAAAGTCGTCGGTGACTTTCGCAGGATCTTGGACGATTCCAGCATCGATGTACTTGTCGTTGCCGCTCCCAATCATTGGCATGCGCCTGCGACGATTCTTGGTTGCTCGGCGGGCAAGCACGTCTACGTCGAAAAGCCGTGCAGCCACACACCGGAGGAGGGGGAATTGGCGGTGGCAGCTGCTCGCAAGCACAATCGCATCGTGCAGATGGGGACCCAACGCCGTTCTTGGTCGGGCATCGCCGAAGCAGTCCGAAAATTGCATGACGGTGCGATCGGAAAAGTTCTCTACGCGCGAACCTGGTACAACAACCGGCGCCCATCGATCGGTCATGGCAAACAGATCGATGCTCCCGATTGGCTGGATTGGCGGCTGTGGCAAGGCCCGGCGCCGGATCGGCCATTCAAAGACAACGTCGTCCATTACAACTGGCATTGGCATTGGCACTGGGGCAACGGCGAACTCGGCAACAACGGTGTTCACGCGCTCGACGTCGCCCGCTGGGGTCTGGACGTCAGCTATCCGATTCGCGTCACGGCGGGGGGCGGGAAATATCGGCACGACGACGATCAGGAGACGCCTGACACGATGATGGTGACTTTCGATTTCCCCGAGAAAAAGACGATCACTTGGGAGGGACTCAGTTGGTCACCTCTGGGGCCGCACGATAGCGGGTTCGGCATGAGCTTCCATGGGACCGACGGTTCGCTGGTGATCCGCAGCAACGGCTACACCATCTACGACATGAAGAATAAGGAAGTCGAATCGGGGGATGGCACCGCGGGTGACAAGGATCACTTCGCCGATTTTCTTGGATGCCGTCCGAACCGGTCGTTTGCCAAACGCAGATATCGAGAAGGCCCATCAGAGCACGTTGCTCTGTCACTTGGGCAACATTGCTTATCGGACCAACAGTGTCTTGAACACCGATCCGAGCAACGGACACATCCAGGACAACAAAGCAGCCGAACAGATGTGGGGACGCCAGTACGCGCCGGGTTGGGAACCGCAAGTCTAAGCATTTGCGGTGGGACCGATCCACCGCGATTGACGACCAGACGATTGCTGGGAGAATGCGGCTTTGGGCAGGAAACTCTCGTAGGCGAAGACAGCGATCGCAGATCACGAACGAAGAATCGGATTATTCGGGGCGACTGGCGTAGGAGTCGGCGCTATCGTTGGTGGCGGAATTCTGGCACTCGCCGGGGTCGCGTTCGCAACCACAGGCCCGGCCGCAATTCTGGCTTTCACTCTCAACGGCGTGATCGCGCTGTTGACCGCGCTCAGCTTCGCTGAGATGGCGTCGAAGTTCCCGGAATCGGGCGGAACTTACACCTTCAGCCGAAAAGTCCTTTCCGTCGAGGCGGCATTCACGGTCGGTTGGGTCGTTTGGTTTGCCTCGATCGTCGCGGCAGTCCTTTACGCGCTGGGCTTCGGCCACTTCTTCGCGATCCTGCTTGGCGACATGTCATCAGCGATCGGCCATGATCTGCCGAGTTGGCTGCAAGGTCCCAGAGCGGTGACGGGGATCGCGTTGGGGTCGACAGTTCTATTGGCGGTCGGTCTGTCGCTTCGATCGGCCGGCGGTGGTCAGTGGGCCAACGTGGGCAAAGTCGTTGTGTTTGTGATTCTGATTTTGGGAGGTTTTTGGGCAATCTCAAGCCGATCATCCCAAGACACGGGGGCGGCTTTGAAACCCTTCTTTACTGCTGGTTTGGGAGGGTTGGTGCAAGCCATGGGCTATACCTTCATCGCGTTGCAGGGGTTCGATTTGATCGCTGCGGTCGGTGGTGAAATCCGCAATCCATCCAAAACAATTCCACGAGCGATGATTCTGTCGCTAGCGATTGCTCTCTTGATTTACATCCCGTTGTTGTTTGTGATTACCACTGTGGGCACGACGGCTGATCAAACCATCGCGGCGGTAGCAGCCGAGGATCCCGAGGGAATCGTGGCGATTGCAGCCATGAACTTCCTGGGCCCCACCGGGTACTGGTTGGTGGTCGTGGCTGCGGTCCTGTCCATGTTCACAGCCCTGCAAGCCAATTTGTTCGCGGCATCCAGGATCGCATTGGCGATGTCACGCGACCGCACGTTGCCATCGTCGTTGAGCAAGCTGAGTTCGACCCTCCACAACCCGGTCAACGCCATCTTGGTAACGGTGGCGATCGTGTTGTCGCTAATTGTGGTTTTGCCGGATGTGGCCGCCGCCGGTGCTGCTTCGAGTTTGATTTTTCTGGTGACCTTTGCCATTGCACATTGGTTGTCCGTACTGGTCCGCCAGCGAAGCGTAATGAGCCCGCCGCCGTTTCGTTCCCCGCTGTTCCCGGCGGTGCCAGTTGTCGGCGGGATCGCTTGCATTGGCTTGGCCATCTTTCAGGGGATCGCCGTGCCATCGGCTGGTCTGATCGCCGTCGCCTGGCTCGGTATTGGCGGCATCCTGTTTCTGACACTGTTTGCCCGCCGCGCCCGACTGAGGGATGTCTCCAGCGTGGCCGCGGATCCAGAACTGGTTCGATTGCGTGGAAATACGCCGCTCGTGTTGGTGCCGATCGCCAATCCTCAAAACGCTCAAGCGATGCTCTCGTTGGCCGATACGTTGGTTCCATCAGAGGTCGGGCGTGTGCTGCTGCAGACGATCGTGGTGGCGCCCGCCGATTGGAATCCCACGGACGATCCAGTGCCGGTCGATCGGGCACAAACGGTTCTTCGCGAGTTGTTACGTGCCTCGGCCAAGCTCGGAGTACGCGCCGAAACGCTGACGACAGTTGCCCGGCAGCCGATGGAAGAGATCGCCAGGGTTGCACAATTGCATCGCTGTGAATCGGTATTGCTCGGGCTCAGTGAGATTGGAGAAGACAATCGCGACACGCCGCTTGAAGGCCTACTCGGTCGGCTTAGCTCAGATGTTGTCGTGCTGCGGGCGCCGAAGAACTGGCAGTTGTCGGATACTCAAAAGATTCTCGTACCAGTGGCGGGTCGCGGTGGTCATGATTACCTGCTGGCACGGTTGCTGGGAAGTCTCTCGCGAATGCAAAAGCGTCAGGTGACCTTTCTGCGAGTCGTACCGACAAGCACGCCGCCCAGCGAGCTAAAACGAATCAAGAGGGATCTCAATCGGATGGCTCGCGACAACGTGCGTGGCACGTGTGAACGGGAAGTTGTCCAAAGCGATGACGCGGTGATGGAAATCACGCAACGGGCCGACGAAAACGGACTGATCATTCTGGGCATCCAGCGAATCGGCCCGCACCAAAAACTGTTCGGCAGTTTCACTCGCCAAATCGCCCAGCAGACCGCCTGCCCAATTATCGTCTTGAGCCGCCGCGGCTAACAACGCGTCAGCTGCCGCAGTGGGTGGCTGGTGGTCGAGCGTCAGCGAGCCCTCAGCAGCGAGCCAATGGAGTCCCCGAGGGGGCTCGCTGACGCTCGACCGCCGGCCACGCTCGTGGATGTAACTCTCAATCTGCCACAAAAATTTTAGAAACATCCTTTTTTGTGGCGGGTCCCTTTGGCATTTTTCGGGCTAATGGCAGAACCTTCCGTCCGCTTGCCACTCAAGCCGACTCACGCACCTTCTCAAAAGAGAGCAAACAGATGTCACGCTTCATCAAATACCTTTGCGTTCCCGCCCTTGCGATTGCTTTTTTGGCCGTCACGGATGCTTCCAACGCCGACGCCGGTAACGGATTTTCGATGCACATTGGCGGATTCGGGATCCACGGCGGTCACGGCCACGGTCATCACCACGGCTTCCAACCGCAGATTCGTCGCGTCTATCCCAGCCATGGCGGTCACTTCGGCCATGGTCCCTACTGGCACGACACCACGCACCTCGACTATCACGGGCCGCAGCTCGTCCCACACGGCAACCACATTGACTATGTGCCGGGACACTACGACGTTCATCGCACCGGCCATTGGCACTGATTGACCCGTCAGAACGAACGCCGCTCGCTCATCACGCATCGACGGGTTGGCCGCCGGACTTGGTCAACTTCATTGGCTGTGACTCTCGCGGCCGATCTTGGTCGACAGCTGTTTGACTTTCGGTCGTCGCTTGCGGCGGTTCTTCTCGGGAACCATGCCTCGCATTGCCTCGAGTTTTCCAAAACAGAGAAGTCGATCATGTGGCTGGAGCGTGTGTTTTAGACGCGGATTGGGAAACACCGAACCGCCTCGATACAAGGTCAGAACATTGATGTCCTTCTCGGGCAACCCGGACTCGTCGATCGTTTTGCCGACAAACTCCGATCCTTCGGGGATGTGGATTTCGGTCACACCATATCCGCGACTGACAGACAGGCGCTGTCGCAAATCAACCTCTGGGAAATCGACCTGCGCGGCAATGTAGTCGACGATCGCGCCGGCGATATCAAGCTGAGTGCATGTTTCGATGCCTTCCAAACCGGGTGATGAATTGACTTCCATCACTTGTGGACCGTCTTGCCCCTCCAGCAAATCGACTCCGGCAACGCGCAGGCCCATGATCTGCGCCGCGCGGACTGCCGTTTCACAGTAGGTTTCATCCAGGATGACAAACTCGGTGCGCCCGCCGCGATGCACGTTGCTGCGAAACTCTTGGCCTTGTGCGACGCGGCGCATCGCCGCAACCACGCGATCTCCCACGACAAACGCGCGGATATCGCGACCCTTGCTCTCCGAAACAAATTTTTGAACCAGCACGTTCTGACGAGTACTCTGCAACGTCTCGATGATCGCCTCCGCAATCTTGACACTGTCGGCCAAAATCACACCGACACCCTGGGTACCCTCCAGCAATTTGATGATGATCGGAACGCCGCCCACACGTTCAATCGCCGGCAAGACATCGCGTTTCTCGCGGACAAAAGTGGTTTGCGGGATTCCGATCTGATGACGACTGAGGATTTGCAAACATCGCAGCTTATCTCCCGAGTTCGCGATGCCTGCCGAGGGAGCAGTGGTGAACACATCCATCTGTTCGAATTGACGAACAACTGCCGTACCAAAATAGGTAATCGAAGCACCAATCCGCGGCACGATCGCGTCATAGTGACTCAGTCGCTTGGATCGATAGTAAAGGTCCGGCTCACCTTGCTCCAAATCAATTGCGAATCGCAACGTGTCAAGAACTTTGACCTTGTGGCCTCGCTTGCTTGCCGCCTCTTTCAACCGTCGAGTGCTGTAGCAACCGATGCTACGCGACAGAATCGCCATCTTCATCGTGAACTCTCGATCTATTTTGCAAAAAGTGAGGGAAGCCAGAAACTAACGTTTGCGGCGTTTCTTTCGTTTGGGACGACCGCCGAAATAAGAACGCCCCGGATCGACCAGCATGCGACCACGCACCGCTTCACGCCCAACCAACATTCGAAAACCCATCTCGCTGCGATCGGCCAAAGTCAGGTCAACCGTCCATGTTTCACCCATCCAACTGACGGGCGTCTGGATCACGATTCGATCGGAGGATTCGCCGCTGGAACTTTTCACCTTTCGCACATCATGAATCTCGGCTTCGCAGGAAACGGAGATCTCTTCACGACGTTGAACCGGATGCACGTCAAAACGGACGAACGAGCGACCGTCACGCTCAAAAGGTTGAATGTCAAAGGCATGCAAACTTGACGACCTGGCTCCCGTATCGATTTTCGCCTTGATGCGCGAGATCCCGATTTCAGGCAGTGCCACCCACTCTCGCCACCCAATGATCACCAAGGGGGCCGCGCGCTGCTCGATTCTCTCACTCTCGGACAACGGTACTTTTTCCCGCGGAAAGCCAATACTTGACCCGAACGCCGACTGTCAGTTGAACGGTTTCCAAGTTTCCTGTCTATGTGATAGGAGCAACGCCGAAGTGTGACGTTTGCTCCCGGGAAAGTGGATTGCTGCTCGGCCGGACTCTCGGATACAATCTGCGTCTTGACAGCAAGGAAGATTTCAGTGAAACGAAGCAACCCAAACCCCGCACGCGTTTCCGACTCGTTGCGAGCGGAAAAACCACGCGTTCGCCGCATTGGTTCTCTGATGAGCCAGTTGATGTCGCGTCGGGGCTATGCACAGGTCGCGGTCAACGAGGAGTTGCATCAGACCGTCGCCTCGGCAATCGGTGAGCAACTGGGAGCCGCATTCCAGATTGGTAATCTCCGCAAGGGTGTATTGCAAGTTTACGCATCGGACTCGGTAACACTCCAAGAGCTGAATTTTCGCAAACGTGCCATCTTGAAGCGACTTCAGCAGGAGCTGCCACAAAACAAAGTGACCGATTTGCGGTTTCGCGTACAGTCCTGAAGCCTTGTTGGTTTGAAAGATGTCGAAGTCGGACGATACGCTCAAGGGTGGCGACGGGGATGACCGGTGTTGGTGGTGCGGTGACGACCAACTCTACGTGGATTACCACGATCACGAGTGGGGAATGCCGGTCGGCGATGACCAGCGGCTATTCGAAAAGATGTGTTTGGAAGGCTTTCAAGCCGGCTTGAGCTGGATCACGATCCTGCGGAAACGCGAATCGTTTCGATCGGCCTTCCACAATTTCGATTTCTACAAAGTCGCCGGGTACAAGCCACGGAAGGTCGACCAATTGCTGGAAGACGCGAGCATCGTCCGTCATCGCGGCAAAATTGAATCCACGATCAACAACGCCAGCCGCGCCGCGGAGATGGTCGAAGAATTCGGATCGCTGGCAAACTTTTTTTGGCAATTCGAGCCGCATCGCTCACCCGTGCTGCGACGCCGAGAACAGATCGCCGCCCACACAGCCGAGTCGACCGCGTTGAGCAAGGAATTGAAACGGCGCGGCTGGACGTTCGTCGGACCCACCACTTGTTACGCGTTGATGCAGGCGATGGGCATGGTCAACGACCACTTAAAGAACTGCCACGCCTGGTCGAAAGTCGATGCGGCGCGACGCGAATTCCAACGGCCTCGTTCGTCGTGACCGCAGACATGCGGTTTTGCTGGAATTACCCGATCAGGCCCGGCGGGTGGCTGGTGGTCGAGCGTCAGCGAGCCCCCAGCAAAAAGCGAAAGGAATTCCGGGGGCTCGCTGACGCTCGACCGCCGGCCACCCCAAGAACGCGAACTGGCCCGAGCTACTGAGGCTTGCGTGTTGCGTTCCGCTTTTGGCTCTGAGGTGCGTCGGTAAACGGCGATTTCTCAAAGACCACATCGTCCGAGACACGCGGATCGCCGGTCCCTGTTAGCTCGTCCATCAAACGATCGTGGAGTTGTTTGCGGACGTCGGCCTTGGCCGCGTCATCGGCCAAGTTGGTCATGCAATGTGGGTCTGCTTGAATGTCATACAGCTCGTACTCTGGTCGACGACCGACCGCGTAGTCGTAGAATTCTGGAGTTCTCGTCGCGGTGCGTGACGACCCAGGCCTTGGTGGGACTTGCATCGAGGTCTCCGAATGCGGCGAACGTGTTTTCACGTAGTTGTTCATAGGACGGCAGTTGGCTTTCCGACCCGGGACCAGTGCCCATCGGCCAACGCTCGGGTTCGAAGTTGATGATGTACAAGTATTGATCCGTGCGGATGGCTCGCTGGGGATAAGGTTTGTTGCCGGTTCGCGCCAATGCGACGTGACGTTCGCGACCGGTGAAGACTGCGTCTCGCTGCGGATCAACTTGGCCCGATCGCTCGCTTTTCAAGACCGGAACCAACGAGCGGGCAATCATTGTCTTCGGGCGCGTCGACTCCGGCCGCCTCCAGAAACGTTGGCGCGAGATCGGGTAGCGAAACAAAGTCATCGACGACACGCCCGGTCGTCTTGATTCCGGCGGGCCAACGGATGGCCAGCGGAACCTGCGTGCCAAGGTCGTACAAATTGCATTTGCCACGCGTGACACCCGGGAATGCCGTGATCACCACTGACCACCAGAAGCGTGTTGTCGTAAGCCCCGATCTCTTCAACTCTTCGATCACGACTCCCAAACCAGCGTCGAAGGCCTCGACTTCGCCCAAGTAGTCGGCAAAGTCTTCTCGGACCGTTGGGACATCGGGCAGGTAGGGCGGTATGCTTTCCTTTCAAGTCATCAGGATTGATCCCCCAAAGTTCCTTACCGCTGCCGGCAATCCACTTGCGGTGACAGTTTGTCGGACCGAACCAATAACAGAACGGGGAATCGCCATCGAGCTTGCCGTCATCATTGGCGTCCAAGAACGACCGCACGTTCTGACGAACTTCGTCCAGCAACGCGGCTTTACCCGCTTCGTGGTCCGGATTCTTCATCGCGTTCTGAGAGAAACCGTTGAAACGGCGGCCATGTCGGTTGAAGGAACGCGCGGCACCGCCATGCGGGAGCGTTTGCCGGCGTGCCGGGACTCCAAACTTTGTAGGTGTGTCCGATTCGATAACCGTCCGATTCCAGCAGCGACGGGATAACTCGGAATGGACATGTCCCAGATCGCTCCCTGCAGGATCGACGCCCGACCACAACGCCAAAAATGTTGGCCCGAGAGCAACGAACTTCGGCAAGGCGTACACGAGGGTGCGCTCGACGAAAGCCCGCGTGAACAGCACGCCATCGTTTGCCACCGAGTCAAAGTTGGGCGTCGATACGTGATCATGAATCGAGCCGGCTTCGAGCCTTGCATAAGCACTGGCGTATTTTCCCCAGTCATCGGCGAAGGCCATCACAATGTTGGGGCGATCGTCAGCAGGCACGAATCCGGCCGGGCAGGCAGACGAAGACTGCCAGGAAGCAAACGCTGCAGATCGATCCGGCGGCAAGGAATCGAATACAAATGGAGCGGTCATTCATGGCGCGAATCGTTAGCGATGGTACGTTGAAAAGGAAAAGAACTCGGTAGTCCCGTATTCTACTCGATCACGGCCAGACTTGCGTTGCACCCCGAGTTGATCAGAAAGGGTTCCAGAGCGCGACAATAGGCAACTTCCAGGCAACCTGTTAAACGGATCGATCCGATGAATGATGAATCAACCGAAGAAAAGAAATCGCCCGTGCCCCTTTCCGCCAACGCCCGACGCGTCCTGGGTGTGCTGGTCGAAAAGGCGAAAACGACGCCCGACAATTATCCGCTCTCGCTCGCGGGGTTGATTAGCGGCTGCAATCAAAAATCGAATCGCGCGCCCAAAATGGATTTGGACGACGAGGACGCATTGCTGGCTTTGGACGAATTGCGAGAACTTGGTGCGGCCAGAGAAGTGCAGGGGAGTGGTCGAGTCACGAAATATCGACACGCGGCCTACGAATGGTTAGACGTCGACAGTCCGGGCGCATCGGTGATGACGGAACTGTTGCTGCGCGGTCCGCAGACGTTGGGCGAGATCCGCACCCGGGCCTCGCGGATGTATCAGCTCGAGGACCTGAAAGCGGCCCAAGCAGTGGTCGATACACTGATCGAAAAAGGATTGGTCGAAGCAATCACGCCTCCCGGGCGCGGTCAGACGTTCGCTCACACGCTGTACCCGCCCCAAGAACGCCAATACTTGGAGGCAAAAATCGAGAAGCATGCAGCTGCGGCTGCGCCGTCACCCACGGAAGCCAAATCGGTGGTCGACAAGCTGCTGGAACGTCTCGATCGAGTCAACGAGCGAATCGATACGCTCGAGAAACGGATCGCCGAGCTCGAGGATTAGAGCATTTTCATTTTCGGTGTAGCCTCGACGAAATCTTGTAGGCCAGGACTTGTCCTGGCAATCTTGTGCCAGGACAAGTCCTGGCCTACGAAGAACGTGCCACATCAGATTTGAAAATGCTCTAGCAAACGCGCTACTACGACCACTGGCAGAGTGATTCGATGTAGTCGGCGCTGCCGTCGCGTTTCCAGGGATCGAGTTGGGCTTGGGCTTTGAGCTGTTGTCCACGTCGCATTGGCGTGACAAAGAAACTGCAGTCGACGTCAGGCAACGTCGTCATGTCACCCCACAATTTCTCGAATTGGGCGACCGGAAACACGTCTTCCTGGGCGTGCCCCCATCGTTTCTTGACGTCCTTGAGGGTGATGTACGTTGGCAACCGGGACGCCATCTGGCGCACGACCGCATCCACGCGCACATCGTCACCAAGGTCATTTCGCGTCAACCCGAATGCGGCAAGTAAACCGTCGATTTCAATCCATGTTGTCATCGAGTTATAGAAAGTGAGTCCGAATTCGGCACGTTCGTTTGGCATCGCCAGCCCCTCGACCAATCGCGGCCGACCATCGACGAGCGCCAACCCGCCTCCACGGTCTTCCATGCGGCGACCGATCGTTTCAAAGCTAAGCGTCGAACCTCCGTCAATGTGCATGCCCAACAGTCCTGGATCAACGTTGGCGCCGAGTGTATCGATGTTGTGCAACATCAAATAGCGCAGCTCACTTTGCTCGTCGAGCATTCGCTTCATCAAACCGTTGCGAAGCATGTTCGGAATCTCGTACCAATGACCGACCGGATGCACGCACTGGCTAGGCACGTTGTCGGTGTAGTCATTGCACTCACCCGCTTTCTGCGCCCAGTCGGAGAGCGCATTGCGAAGACTCTCTCGCACTTTTTGCTGTTGTTCGTCCAGGACCTGTTGGGCGGTTTCTTCCCATAAAAATCGCAGGTCGCGAACCGTGGGGATCATCCGCAACCCCACGCTACGACCCGTCGATACGTGCAGAGCACCTGCAAAGCCGTAGTTATTGTGACGCTCAAGGTGCTCGCGAATCGGACCATCGGTGAGGTAGCTGGTGGTAAACACATGCGGAATCGATCCGCCATGTTGCGAAGTGGTTTGACGGTTCTTGGCGACGTGGACTTCCAAGAAACTCCGATGTCGGCCGGCGAAACGATTGAATGGATGAAGTGCCTTGCAGACTCCGGCGCCCTCGGTCCATCGACTTCCGACACCGGCTGCCAAAGTCACCACGGCGACTTGACCTGTACGGATTGCCTCTGCCCCCAGGTCGACATACTTCTGCTCGATGCCACCGCGAACATCGATCACATCCGACGGTCGCACGTCGCGAAGCGTTGTGTTGGGTGATAGACGATTCTGTGCCAGACCGATTCGGCCGCTGCGCAGATCGGCGCGAATCGATTCGTGCTGCTCGCGATCGAAGCCGCTGTCGGCAAGAACCTGCTGCAGTGACTCGCTGCGATCGTCGTCACCGGCCGCATGAGGAAGCACGCTATCAAGCAACAATCCGGCCGTCGTTCCGCCGTTTTGGCGGCACCGCGAACCAATTTGTTCTAATTCGATTCGTCGCCCCATCGGCAACTCACGAATCGGTGTTCTGAGTAACCCCGGCAGCACCAAAGCGTAGTAGCGATCGGGCATGGCTGCCGCATCGCCCGGATAACAATTCGGCAGTACTACCGTCATCGTTAATCTTGAAATCGTAGACCACTGGGTCCATCGCGAAGGGGAGCGACGTTTGCATCGTTCGCTTGACCTCCACCATGGTCTGACCGAGCCATTGCTCAGCCTGTGGCTTGACGGCGGGATCAAAGATGAAACCCATGCCGCCGCCCGCCATTCCGCCGAGCATCCAAAAACCCCAGAACTTGTCCCCGAATTTGTCACGACATTTCTCGATCAATACGTCGGTGAATCGATTGGTTGCCCAGGGAATGATCGTTTGCAGCGGCCCTTCGAAGTTCCGGGTCGTGACTTCCCCGATTCGCTTGACGTCACCCTTCGCAATGGCGTCAACGACTTCGTCCAGAATCTGCATCGCTTCCAGGCGACCGGCCCACTCGCGTTCGCTACGCAGTAGATAGTGTTCGGTCACCATTTCTAGAATCGGTCCGACGTTTTGTGCCATGCCACCGTGGACAAGCACCAAGCTGTCCTGGATCTTCTGGCGCGTTTCTTGCGACGCTTCGTCTTCTCCCATCACGTGATGGACCGGCATTAATCGTCCGCGGCTGATCCCGTACTCCGGATCCCCTTCTTCCGCTGTCGCGCCGCAGATCAACTTGATGCCGGGCCAGACCCCGCCGGAATCCTGCCAGCCACCACCGCTGCCGCCGATCCACTCGCCCAAAATGGCACGGGCGGCAACGAGCCGCCGGTCGTTCTCGGTCAACGGCCCGGTTAAGGCCTGCACCTGGCCGGTGGCCCGCATCAGAATCGAGATCAAAGATCCCAATAGATTGGTGGAAACGGCCAGACGCGATCCTTTGGGGATGTCATTGATCTTGCTGACCAGTTCAATTCCGCGTCCAGGGCCAGCGATTCGATTCAGCAGTTCAGCAATCGATTGTCGGCACCCTTCTAAGCCTGGCGGCACCAGGCCGGCTGCGATCACAGCAGCCTTCAGCAATCCCAGATAGTCGCGGGCGAAATCGAACATCTCCGAAATCGTATCGATCTCAGCGGTCGCCCCCAGATCGACGCTCGCCAAGCGAATCACCGGCTGGTCGATCACGCGCAGGTAGGTTTCGATCGGTGGTTTCGTTTCCCGGTCGCGCCCGCGAACACCAAGATCAACCGAGACATTCAGGACTCGCGCGCCCTCGGGAAAGTCCATGCCGAGAAAAAATATGTCGCTCCAAGCACTGTGCGAGAAGTCCATGCGCACCGCAGTCGTCTCGCGAAGCAGCGGCATCGTCCCTGAGCCCGGATCAGCTGCCATCAATTCGGGTCGTATTCGCAGTGGATGGTCGGCAGGATGTCCGAGACGAAACATCCATTGGTTACCGCGAACGGTTCGCACACTGCGTCGCACTTGATCGGCAAGCGTTTGAAAACCGAGCTGGTGATACGCTTGGGCCAACGCGCTGGCCAGACCGTCACTCGGACCGCCCGCCGCTTGGGCCTGCAAAAACGTGTCAATCGCTTCGACAAAACGCCTCGATAACAGATGCTCGTAGCCGGAAAACGGAATCAAACCTGACTGGGTTGGGTCGAGACGCTGGGGCAGATGGTACCGATAGATCGCGGCCAAGAAAAACAAGGCGCGGACACGGTGATAGAGATTGTCCGCACCACGCCGGAATTGATCAAGCGCTTCGACGTGCGCGAGCAACTGGTCGACGGTCGCGCCGGCGCAAACCGATTCGAGTGACCGATTCCTTGTCTGGTCGTCGTCCGAAATGATGATCTCTATCAGGCAGTTCATCGAACCGGTTGAACCTCCGCGCGGTCCGCGAGCAGATTGACGATCTCGGTTAAGATCTCATCACGGTCTCGGCCCGAAAGACCAATCGCCAATTGTGCTTTCAGCAAGCCGTACTTGATCCCCAGGTTATATCGGGATCCTTGCAGCTCGTAGGCGAGATACTTGCTGCGGGATGGCAACAGGCTGGCCGCGTCCGAAAGTGAAGGTTTCGACCCATCGGCGTCATCAAGCAGTTTTTCGATCAGACCCATGACTTCCGAAGTCAGGACGTGCATTCCAAAGAACCCAAGGTAGTGGCCCGCCCGCAATCCCGGTGTGACAAGGACTTGCTCGGCCAGCGTCGGCGTCGGCTTTTCGACCACCCGTTCTACTTCGTAGAGCCCGCGGCATCGTGGAACATGAGGCCCACTGACGATCCCAAAATAAGGCAAGTTGTTTTCACGCGTCGACTGGACTGCCGAAACGGAGCAACCGAATTCGCTGGCCATTTGAACCAACTGTTTCGCGCATGGCTGGTCCGTCGCACTCAAATACAAATGGTCACCGACCAAGTGCAGAAACGGATCGTCTCCAACAAACTTCTTGGCCTGAAAGATCGCGTCGGCGTATCCTCGAGGCTCGGGTTGCTCGACAAAATGGAGGCTGCCCAGCTGGTTCCCCGCAGCCGATTGATAGGCCGCGTGGTCGCCCGGTTTGATGACAACACATATCTCCTCGACTCCTGCGGCAACGATTTCTTCGACGATCAGCTGAAGTGCCGTCTTGTCGTTTCCGTCGCAGTCAACCAGCTGCTGCAGCGGAAGACGATTCTGGTTGGGTGCTGCAGCAGTAATGACGGCCTTTCGGACCTGCATAACAGTCATGCCTCGGGAACTTCGAGTGAGCAAATGTTGGTACGAACAGCATAGTCGCCAGGGCGATGTTCACGTCTGTGCCATGCCCAAATCGGATCCATTCAACGGTGGAGACGGATGATGACGGTTATAGCGGCGACGCCGACAAATGCCGAGCCCGCGGTAGGGGAGCTGTTAGCCGAGAAGAAGCCTCGCCCAGTTGCGAGCTGTTGTGGCGGCAATTTTTGCCGATTGCTGTCAAACGGCCTTCATTCGCAGCGGCAAGCTTTAACGATGTTGATGAATGCACGTCTTGTAAGTGAATTGTCTGTTGTGACGCAAACGTTTATTGCAGGGACCATGCGGGTGACTTGCCGATGCTACTCCCGTTGTTTTCCCCAAGGACTCACCGCATGTCCCGATCTCTGATTGGCCGCGTGACGCGTTTTGAAAAGCGCCGTTCATTGCTGGCATTACTCAGTGTCGCATGGTTGGCTGTAAACGCCAGCGCCGTTGACATTGCCGTCACGACCGACGCCGACGCCGGTGCCGGCTCGCTACGTGAAGCATTCACCACGGCTGTCTCGGGCGACCGGATCGTTTTCGACATTCCAGGTACACCGACGATCACGTTGTTGAGCGATCTGCCAACAGTCGCTGTCGATATCTCTTTTGCCAACAACAACCCAACCGCTGTGACGATTGATCGCAACGGCAACGCAGCGCTAGAATTCACCGGCAACTTGGTTGATCCCACCGTGCTGGTCGTCACCACCAGCATCGCCACCACGCCAAACACTGATATCGTGACCGCAGCCAACACAACCGTGTTTGGAGACGGTGACGTCACCGGCAATTTGGAGGTGCCGGGCACGATTGCCCCAGGAGCGAGTGCGAACGCGGGAACAATAGGTGCGTTCAATGTCACGGGCGACGTGAACCTAACAGGGGCTGAAGTTCAGTTGGACATTTCCGCGAGCGGCGGAGTAACATCAAACGACGTGGTCAATGTTGTCGGGACTGTGGACGTAACTGGCGGCACCTTATCGCCCAACTTCGTCGGTGATGAGTTTGCCGCCGGACAAACATTTCTGGTTTTGGATGCTACCAATCCAATTCTCGGGACGTTCACCAACCAAGCGAGTGCGTTTGCCCTACCGAACAATCCCTTTTTGCAAGCGGTCCAAGATGGATTACTCGGTACGGACGATTTCGGATTCCTGATCGAAGACAACGGCAACCCGTTCACATCGGTCGTGACCGGCTGCAACCAGTTGTCAGCCGCGGCATTGCTGGACCAACTGCAGGCAAGTGGCACGCCACCGGCTGCCATCGCCGCGTTGAGAAATGGTTCCACCGAGCAAGTGATCATGGCCGTCGATCAGCTCTCTGGTTCGATCTATCCGTCGCTGATCGGCGCGGAAATCAACCTCATACAAAACGGTCTTGAGTCCGTTCGCGATCGCGTCGCTTTGCAATTCGATTCGCACACCGGTCAACCGACTTGGACACCATGGGTTCGAGCATACGGCGTCAGTGGCCAGGTTGATCGAGACGACTGTCAAACACCAGGTTACCGTCAGGAAATCGGCGGTGTCGAACTCGGGTGCGGACTCAGCGCGGGCGGTCCGTTGGCCACATACATCTTTGCTCATTTAGCAGGAGGGGACCTGGAGACGCGGGGTGTTGATCAGCATGCTGACATCGGTACCTACCGGCTCGGCGGATTGGTCCAGTATGTGGGCCACAGTGTGTACTTCGTAGCGGCTGGTGGCGCTGGCGTACAGAATTATGACGTGCGCCGCTCGCTGACTGCGTTTGACGGATCCAGCTTCGCAGAAAGCTCTTTCGATGGCTCGTCGCAGTTCGGATACTTCGAACTCGGAACCAACTACGTCGGTCCGTGGACACCCTATCTCGCTTTGCACACCACGCGAGTCGACTTGGATTCCATCACCGAGACGGGCGACGCCGATTTTGCACTGCTCAACAACGGAGGCGAGGGTGAATCACTTCGTGGAGTTTTGGGGCTTTCCTTGACTCAATCGGGTCTCACACCGATCGGGATCGCCACGACGCGTCTGAGATTCGGATGGCTACACGAGTACCTGGACGCGTCTGAGACATTTGTTTCTCAGGTCGCCAACGGCGGCACACCAACCGGAGCGCTGACGGACCGCGGCGTCGACCCGGGAATTGATTGGGCATTTGTGCGGATGCAAGTCGACTTGGGAGTGTTGCTTGGCGGGCAGTTTACGGTCGCTTACGAAGGTCAATACAACAGCGACTCATCGTTCAACGCCTTATTGGGCGGTACGCGCTGGGTGTTTTGAGACCGCTACAAATTAACGCACACGGTCCAATCGCCGATACGTGATAAGGACAATTTGTGTGTGTGCAGTTTTGACCTGTGCGGGAGTGTGGATGCGCCTTGGAATTCTCGATTGACCTTGGCCTGCTGCAGCGAGCCGAACCGACGGAGCGGGTCGAGGAATTGGTAAAGGATCTTCCTCAGGTTGCGTAGTGATTGGATCAGCAGAATGAGCGGCTAGACGTCATCGCGGAAGGTAGCCGGCAGGTTTTTTGCCGATCTCATGCAACTGCCACCTTTGCCGACGATGGCGTCGCAAATCGACGTAGGCGAACGCTTCATGGGTCTGGACGCCGTACAGGCATCGTCGCGAAGAGAGAATTCGGGGCAGGTGTAGCAATTGCTCGGCGAATTGTCGTTCGACGATACGCCACGCGGACTTCGCGCCCATGGAACGACCGTGGTCGCAGTTCTACAAGATGGGCAGTCAAACGGGTCCAAACCGCGAGCTGATGCCGCGAAGGCCGTCAATTGGGATGCCACAGCAAAGCTCCTGAACCAGTGGTACGATCGACTGGTTGCCGCATCGAAAGAACAGGGCTACGCCAAGCGTCTTCAGTTTTGACACGATCGAACAAGAGTCGAAGAAACTCACCAGAAAATTTTCTCCGGACAAACTTGCGTCGAAATTGTCAGCAGCCAATTCGCCGGATGAAACGGGTGAACTCATTGGCAACATGCTGGTTGCGAGATTGATTCCAAACGTCAATGCCGCGACACGGGCGGATCACAGTGCGATGACTCCGTTCAATGACGGACACCAGGATGTGGCGTGGTGCGGTGCCCCTGAGAGGCTGTGGTGACCAGCGCTTCGTGGAAGACTCAGTGTTCTATAAGTCTCGCAGCGCCTTGAGAATTTCTTCGATGGTACTGCGCCCGGCGTGTGAGTCACTGACCTTTTTCCAACGCAGTCGACCATGGCGATCGAAAACAAAGGTCGCGGGATAAGCGGTCTCGTTGCGTGCGTTCCAACGAAGTCCCCACTGGTCAACCATTTCCATCCCGTCGTCACGAACAAGCACAAGCGGCTCGGGAAGACGACGGGAACCCATGAACTGTTCCGCATTCTTCTCGAGAGACTCAACCTCGCCGGGATACACCAGGATCACGCGGTGTGCCAGTTTCCCAATCGCTTTGGCACGGTTCGACAGCGATCCAACCTGACGGCTGCAAATCGGACATTGATACCCCGGGTAACCTCGCAGCACGACGACCACGACGCCGCCCTGTTTGCACTCGTCGCTAAGGGTCAGGTACTCTTCGCCGCCGACAATGGGCAGTTCAAAGTCGATGATCCGATCGCCAATCTCCAACTGCTTCGGCTTCGCGCCTTGTTCTGCAAACACGGCACTGCAAAACATGCAGCCAATTAGAAAAATCGTTGGTCGAAGTGGTGGCTTCACGATGATATTCCGTTTCGATATCGAAGACTCTGAGCGATGCTTTCCGGCGGAGCGAATGCTTGATCCTGGTTCACCGGTCCCTCTTTTCACGCTGCCGCCGACTGTACCGTTCGAGGGTTTTGCGTTCCGACGAGGTCAAGCTCGATTCTCCTTGGGCATGGATTTTAGCGAGAATCCGATCCGCGTCCTCCGCTTCTCTCTCTAGTTTCTTGTCGGGATCGTGCAATTTCAGTTTCATTCGCCGGGAACGCTGACGCAGTCGCTGGGGCAGTTCTGCGATCGCACCAAGATCTAACCAACGTAGTTTCCAGTTCATGAAGTAGTATCCGATCGCGAAGAAGGCTCCCGCCAAATGGACTGTGAATGCAGTGTTGGAAGACGCACCCATGCCCGTAAGAATACCAATCGCACCTGCCAAATCCATGATCACAAAGAAGACCGCCAAGACCCATGCCTTCACTGGGAAGACGAACATCAACAGAATTTCACGATTTGGGAAATAGCAAGCAAACAGGACCGCGACTGCGATCACTGCTCCGCTGGCACCGATCGTTCCGCCACCACCCATCGCAAGGCTGGTGACTGCTCCGACAACGCCGCCGCAGACGAGTGCGATCAGATAGAACCGCAGAAACTCCATCTGGCCCAAACGTCGTTCCACATCCCGACCGAACACGTACAGCCCAAACATGTTGAACAGTACGTGTGTGATTCCGTGGGTGTCGTGGACGAAGCCATAGGTCAGAAACTGCCACCACATCCAGGGTCGCAATAACGTCTGGTCGTTAACGGCAAACCATTCGGCGATCAGGCTCTGCGAGTTCCCGTTGAGATCTTTCGTCGCGAAAATCAGGTCTGCGAAGAAAACCACGACGTTGATCACGATCAGGGTGACCGTGATGCTCCGTGGATTCTCCACACGGTCCCAAGGCGTCCGTTCGTCGCGTCCATAGTCGCGGTCATAAAGCCCCATCAGAGACCCGTGATTGTAAGTAGCGCTGGTGTGAAAACAGGCTCCCCATCCTAGCAATCGCAGGGTGATCGCGCGTAGGTGGACTGGCCAACCCTGCGCCGTCCGCTTGAAAGATCGTGCCGCTTTTAAGTTCTTTGGTTGCATGAGTCTATTTTCACCCTCCCATCTGGGAGCATGAATTGATCGTTGTAAACCTCTGCAGAATGGTGACCTAAAGTGCGGTACGACCTCTTGGGAGCGGAGTTTTAGGCGGCTTCCGGTGTGGCTGGTGCTTTTCCGGGTAGATCTTCATTCGCCGACCTCTTTCCGCTAATCGCCTCGCGAAGGTACTCCACCGCCCGCCGCAGTTGGGCATCGATGAGCAATCCAGAAGTCACGGAATCGGCCGTATCGGGATCGGCACCATCCAGCTTCGGGTCGCCGGAACCAACGACATCGCTGGCAGTTTCACTGCCCGGCTCATCAACAGCGTCATCGACGGCAACGTCATCGACAAGAGCGAGGGCTGGATAGGAGGCTTCTCGCCAACTCTTGGCCAGTTTTTCGAGGGTCGCTTCGTCAAGTTCAACTTCCAATCCTTCGTTTGGCCGCACACCCCATTGATCTTCTTCTGTCGCATCTTTCATCCGATGGATGTTCTCTCCGTTGGGACGGTAATAGCGGGCAACGGTCAACCGCAACGCACTGCGTCCGAACTGCAACGGCAAAATGTTCTGGACGGTTCCTTTCCCATAGCTGCGTGTCCCTACGACGACCGCGCGATCGTTGTCTTGTAAACAGGCCGCCACAATTTCACTGGCGCTCGCCGAGTTACCATCGATCAAAATCGCGATCGGCTTATCGTCCTCGACGAGCGTGCCGAAATCGGCCTGAAAGCGATCTTCGATTTTCCCACCTCGTGTCCGCGTCGAAACGATCTTGCCCGAATGCAAGAACATATTACTGATATCGACCGCGGCATTAAGCAATCCACCTCCGTTGCCTCGTACATCGAGCACAAGCGCGTCGTAGTCGTTATCCAACTCGACCAGAACTTCCTCCAGTTCGTTGACTGTTTTTTCGCCGAAACTGGTCAAGCGAATGTACGCGATCGATGGATCTTCGCGCAGTCGATAGATCCATCGGTTGTCGCTATCGCGGTAGTCCCCGATGACCGACTCCAACTCAATGCGATTGCGGCGAACGAAGAGTTTCAATTCTTGCTTTTGCCGACGAACCGTCAGATCGACAGTCGTGCCGACTTGTCCTTTCAGTTTGGCACTCACCTCACGAAGATCCATTTTGGAGACGTCTTCACCATCGACGGCGATGATCTGATCGCCCGGAAGCATGCCCGCCTCAAGTGCAGGCGAACCGACCAATGGTGTCACTACTTGCACGGGTTTGCCTGGTTCACTTTGCTCAACAAAAATTCCGATGCCGGCGAATTCCTGGTTGATGCTGTCTTGAAATGATTCGTAGTCTTCGCCTGGAATGTACTCACTATGCTCATCCAAAGTTGAAGTCATGCCGTCCATCGCGGCAATCAGCAATTTGTCTTCATCGACGGGATCGACATAGAAAGCGTCGATCATCTGCAGGGCATCGCCAACCATCATCGCCGTCCTTGCCCGACGATGCGTGAAGTAACAAAGCACGCTGACTAAGGCGGCGATGATGATGATGTTTAGATTGCGCGGCGGCATGGAAGAGTGATACCTGTTTGCGGGACGAAACCATTGTACCGCGTCGAACTCGGATTCCGAACGGTGGAAGCTGAGCCCCGTTGCTAGCTTCAACGCTGGTTCTTACGTTTCTGGGCGGGTCAGACGCCACTGAGAAATGGGACTGGAATCAAGATCGCGTGTTGCTGCACCCAAGTCTGCAATCCGTCCCAACTGGTGAATTGCGAAACAAATACAAAAAGCAGGTAGATCCCGACCACGAACGGCATCAACAGACGAACCGCCCATCGCGAAAACGTTGCCCACCGGCCTGCCGGCTCGGGTCGTCTTCGCGCTCGACGCAGCGCCAATCCGGCGCTGACACGCGCCGGCAGAATAAAGGCGACGAACACCAGGCAGGGTAACCACATTACCTCTCGCGGTGTCGCTTCGATCTTCAACAAATACAACGGAATCGGCAAGATCACCAAACTGCAAATCATGGCCAGCAACCATGCCCAGGGTGCGCGGCGAAAATCGCGGCGAATCGTCCGGACCTCGAAGAACGCCGACAGCCGGTTTTCGGCAGCAAAGTGAGCCTGAAGCATCGGCAAATAGAGCAGACCAATTCCCAAGGATACAATGCAGATGAAACCGAACAGTCCGGCAACACCCGCGTTCGCATCGCGGAAGGTGCCGACAATGATCATCGCAGGAATCAACCAAACCAATGTTCCCACTGCGCCGCGAAGACCCAAGCCAGAATAATCGCGGCAGTTCAAGCGACGCAGTGAAATCCCAAAGCCGATCCGGCGCACTGCTCCAGGTGCTCCAACGCCAACCTTCACGCAAAAACCTTTTCGGTTGCGGCCACAGATAGTGCCGCAGACGTCCGCCCCGAATCCAAGCCCACAACAGATAGATCGTGGCAATCATCGAGGATGCGATCGCCAGAATTCGCATCGCGGTCGCCTGTCCCGAGCCTGGGTTGATCAGGTAGGCGACCGATTCCCAGTGCGCCAACAGCTGTGTCGGCAGTGCTGCGACAAAGACGGCCAATCCCGCCAAACCAATTTGGCCGGCTGCATGCAAGTGCGGAAGTGAATCGCGGAGTTTGGCTCCGGCGGCCAATCCACCGGCCACCTGTAACAGGTAGCCAAAGGCGATCAGCTGAAGCACCGGAATCGCGGTCAGGACCGCCAGCAAAACCACCAGCGATGCGATGCAAAATGAACCTTGTAGCGACCACAACAGGCATCGCATGGTTCGCTTGAAGATTCCGGCTCGCGGCATTGCAACGGTCGACGGCGACTGACTCGAATCGCTGTCGAGTTCATCGCTCACACCCTCAACAATCGCAGGGGAATCGACGAGCGATGCCACAATCGGCTCGACAACACCAAGCGGCTCTGATGCATCAGACGAACTCTGGGAATCAACCAATCTGGCTGTCAACGGCTCAGACCGGTCCGCGAAGGCCGCCCAGTCTTCGTCGTGATCGGCTTGAGTGGTTCGTGAATTGACCAACGGCTCTTCCGAAAACTCGCGGAATCAGGAAATTGGTTGCGTACCAAGGAGTTGATTCGCCGAAGGATCGGGTTTCTTGGCAAATGAAACTCCCGATCCCGCGAATCTTACGACTCACATCGTATATGAAGCTTGGGCAAAATTTACTAAGGAAGTTGTCCTGGCGGGCCGATAATGATCATAGATGGTCTGACGTGGGGGGATACTCGATCAGGCACTCGGATGGTCGCTGGTGTACCGGCGACCCCTCGAGTCTTTGCCCCATGCTCGCCCAGAAACGCACCACAACACGATTTCTATTCCTGGCTGGAGTGCTGCTCAACCAGGTCGGGTGTGTCGCTCTGAACATCCCCAGCCATCGATTTCACGATGCTAGCGACCGCGGCGGATTGCTCGGCGATTGGCGTGGCGGTGGTGCACCGGTTGCTCATGGGGCGACGGTTTCCGAGATTTCAACCGCTCACGGGAATCCGGGCGAGTTTCATGGCTCCAGCAGAATCTGCCTCGATGGCGGCCCGTTGGAAGTGGATCCCTTCGATCCCACGCTTGATGTCAATGGGAATCCAAAGCAGCCAGAGATTCCCTGGCCACGGTTCTTCCCCGTACCAACTCGGCCCGTGTTTGGGTCCGTCATCGAGTAGCCGCCAATTCGCAGGTCTCTCGGCAAACGTCAGCGGTTAACCCTCCATCTCGACCCAAATCGCCTGACCGGCGCGCGACGCGCCGTCAGAAGGGGGACGCCGATGGTAAGTCTGGTAAACCTTGACGCGTGCCTCTCTCTGGCGTCAAGGACGGCATCGAAATGTTCCGATGCATAAGGCCGTACCGGTGTTTTCGGTGCGTCGTCGGCGGAGAAATGTAAGGTCCGCCGAATTACTGCGTCCGAATGATTCGGGTACGGGATTATATGCGACCGACCATCCAAGTTTCCCGCTCCGCGGCCTGTCTTGCCTTCGCCAGCGTCATCGTTGGCCTGTGCATGACGATGGCTCCAACGGTGGCTCAATCACCAAGCGGCCGGGTTTCGGATGCCCGAGAAACCCCGACCGTACTAGCGATTCGACGCGCCGTCACCCGCGGTGGTGAATATCCACGGTCAGAAAACGGTGCGGGCAACCGCTGCGGGCATGGCCGGCGCCACTGGCCCCGATTCGTTCCGGCAAGTCAACGGGATGGGCACAGGAGTCGTGATCGACCCCCGTGGGTACGTGATCACCAATTTTCACGTTGTGGAAGACGTCGACGACATTCGTGTCACGCTACACAGCGGCGAGACGACTTCGGCAGAACTGGTCGCGTCACGAATCCGAAACGACTTGGCTTTGATCAAGGTCAACGTCAATCAACCGCTACCAACGATTCCGCGCGGCACCAGCAGCGATCTGATGGTAGGCGAAAGCGTGATCGCGATCGGTAACGCATTCGGATATGTCCACACCAGCACGCAAGGCATCATCAGCGCTCTGCATCGCGATGTTCCCGTGAACGAGACCCAGGACTATCAGGATCTGATCCAAATCAGTGCCGGAATCAACCCGGGTAACTCTGGCGGTCCGCTGCTGAACATCGATGGCGAAATCATCGGCGTGAACGTTGCAGTTCGCGTGGGTGCCCAACAAATTGCATTCGCGATTCCGATTGACCAAGTCGTTGAAATCGTGACTGAGATGATCGAACAACACAACGACAACCGTCTGTCAACTGGTTTGCGAACCAGCGGCGGACCCCGCGATGGCGATGGTGTGACCATTGCCAATGTCTCCGCCAGCAGTCCTGCCGCACGGGAGGGATTGAAACCGGGTGACCGCGTGGTCCGCGTTGGTTCCCAAGTCGTTGACGATCGCCTGGACTTTGCATTGATGCTGTTGAATACCTACCCAGGCGAACCGCTTGACATCAGTGTTGAACGAGACGGGCAGCGATACGATCTGGCAGTCAAGACTGAAGCAACTCGCGTAACAGATTCGGAATCGATTTCGGACCTGGCCTGGACGGTCATTGGCGTCCAAGCAAAACCGGTTGCCGAGCCGACAATGCGTCGCCTGAATTCGCGAATGCGAACCAAATATCGCGGCGGTCTTTACATTACCGCGGTGCGACCTGGATCAGCAGCCGACCAGCAAGGGATTTCTGCAGGAGACGTGCTGCTAGGTATCCACGGCTGGCAGACATCTACCATGAAAGATCTGGCCGGGATCTTGGAGCATCCCGAAATACAGCGTGGCCCCCGGGCCAAGTTCTACCTCGTGCGACGGGAACAGACCCTGTTCGGCCACATGCAACTGGCAGCTCAACCGGCCGCCACGAATCTACGTTAAGACAATCGACGGACCGCGCTGGAAACCAGCTCCAAGCGCACTCGTCCCGGGGCAAACTCGTCGATGCGACCCGCAGCACGAGTTTGCCGACCCAGCCGGGACGCGAGCGTCTGGTCACTGAAGAAACGCAGTAGGTCGACACGAGCGGGGCTTCGATTGCCAACAACGTTCGACTTCGACGCCGTGGGAACGATCGACGTTGGAGAACGATTTGCCACTGCCTTGCAAAGTCTGCAATCGGCTCAGTAGCCGCCGCTACCAGCTGCGGGCGGCTTCGTAACGCGCTGATCTTATCTTCGTGCTGAAGCGTCTGAGCGATATCGTCGAGACCGTGAAGCATGTTGTGGCGTCGACTCGCGTCAATCTCGAATGTCTCGTTCAAATCCACTCGAATCGCTGACCAATTGCTTCTCTAAGTCGACCGAGAGTCGGTACGGCGAGTTCTCGGCAGCCCGTTTGAACAAGTTCGTCAATGTCGGCTTCGGACAGACGTGATCGGCAGCACACCGTTCTTGAAACAGTTGTTGAAGAAGATGTCGGCAAACGACGGAGCGATCACAACGCGAAACCCGTAGTCTTCCAACGCCCAGACGGCGTGCTCTCGACTGCTGCCGCTGCCGAAGTTCTTTCGCGTCACCAGGATCGAGGCACCCTCGACGCCAGGCTGATTCAGCTCAAAGTCCGTTGGGAGTCGTGCCATCGTCAAGGAAACGCCAATCGTAAAACAGGAACTGGCCGAAACCGGTCCGTTCGATCCGCTTCAGAAATTGTTTCGGTATGATCTGGTCCGTGTCGACATTGGCACGATCCATGGTTGCCACGACGCCGGAATGGACAGTGAAGCTTTGCATCTTGGAATCACTTGAGCGAAAGTTTGCTGGAACGAATGACTGTGCGTGAGATCGATGCATGGCGGACTAGGCGTTCTTGTAAGTCCCATTCACGGATATCGACAAAGTGGCCTTTGACGGCTGCGGCCGCCGCCATCGCGGGACTGACCAGATGCGTGCGGCCACCTTTGCCTTGGCGTCCTTCGAAGTTGCGGTTGCTGGTGCTCGCACATCGTTCGCCAGGAGCAAGCTTATCGGGGTTCATCGCCAGGCACATACTGCAACCCGCCTCGCGCCAATCAAAGCCGGCTTCCTTGAAGATCTGATCGAGGCCTTCTTTTTCGGCTTGCAGTTTGACTTGCCCGCTGCCCGGCACGACCATCGCATTGACATCGCGATGAAACATGATGACCTTTCACCACGGCCGCTGCCGCTCGCAAATCTTCGATTCGCGCGTTGGTACACGAACCGATAAAGACCCGTTCGATCGAGATGTCATGAATCGGAACTTTGGCCGTCAGTCCCATGTACTCCAGTGCATCTTTGGTCGACTTTTGCTCGGTCGCGTCAGCGAAGTCTGCAGGATCGGGAACGCAATCGTTGATGCTGCGAACTTGCCCTGGATTGGTTCCCCAGGTGACTTGAGGCTCGATGTCTCCGCCACGATACGTGTTTGACAGATCGTACGTCGCGCCCTCGTCGGTCGGCAATTGCTTCCAACGCTCGACCGCAGCATCAAAATCGGTCGGCACTTCCGGCCGGCCGCGCAAGTAATCGAACGTGGTTTGGTCCGGCGCGATCATGCCGGCACGGGCGCCCGCTTCGATCGACATGTTGCAGACAGTCATTCGCTCTTCCATCGACAACGCGCGAACGCAGTCACCGGTGTACTCCAGGACGTACCCCGTTCCACCGGCGGTACCGATCTGGCCGATCAGATACAGAATCATGTCTTTCGCGGTGACGCCCCGCGGCAACTCGCCGTCGACACGCAACTCGAACGTTTGCGGTTTGAATTGCCGCAGCGTCTGAGTCGCCAACACATGCTCGACTTCGCTGGTCCCGATTCCGAACGCCAACGCACCGAATGCACCGTGCGTCGCCGTGTGGCTGTCACCGCAGACGATCGTCATGCCCGGCTGCGTGTAGCCGTTTTCGGGGCCGATCACGTGCACGATCCCCTGGCGAACGTCGCCAATGTCAAACAGCGTCACACCGAACTCGGCACAATTAGCACGCAGCGTCTCAATTTGCTTGCGACTGATCGGGTCAGCGATGGGAAGACTACGGTCGCTGGTCGGAACGTTGTGATCGGGCGTGGCGATCGTTCGCTCGGGTCGGCGAATCGGGCGACCGTTCAGGCGTAGACCTTCAAACGCCTGGGGGCTGGTCACTTCGTGAACCAGGTGCAAATCGACATACAGAATGGCAGGGCCGGAATCGGGAGCGTAGACAACGTGTTCAGCCCAGATTTTTTCCAGCATGGTCCGCGGCGCGGACGACTTGGCGTCGGTCATAGGCGTGCAAGAGGTGGCAAAGGGAGATCGGGTCAACCGTAGTCACTGTCAACTTTCAACGTCAGGCTGTCAACGGCTCCGCGCCTTGTCCATGTTTTGTTTGGCTTTTCGGCAGCCATTTACCCGGCGAGGGCGTGGAAACCGTCCGGCGACTCAATCCTCGCAGGTACCCGTAGGACGCCAGCATTCGGCCGGGGTTCGCGCGCCTTGCCCGGATCAGACCTTGTAGTACTCGCGGTACCACTCGATGAAGCGTCCGACGCCCTCTTCGATCGAGGTCGCCGGGCGAAACCCAACTGCCGCCTCGAGAGCGTCGATATCGGCGTAGGTCGCCGGCACGTCGCCCGGCTGCATGGGCAACAGGTTCTTCTCTGCCTTCATCCCCAGCGCCTCCTCGATCACCTCGATGAATCGCGAGAGCTCGACGGGCTGGTTGTTGCCAATGTTGTAAATGCGATAGGGGGCGGCACTGGTCGAGGGATTGGGATCGTCGCTATTCCAATTTGGATCAGGAGCCGCGATTTGCTGCGAAGTGCGGTCGACTCCTTCGACGATATCGTCGATGTAGGTGAAGTCACGACGCATCCTGCCCTCGTTGAAAACGTCGATCGGGCGACCCTCGAGGATCGCTTTGGTAAACAAGAACAAAGCCATGTCCGGCCGGCCCCACGGTCCGTAAACGGTAAAGAACCGCAACCCGGTCGTTGGCAACCCATACAGATGGCTGTACGTATGCGCCATCAACTCATTGCTCTTCTTCGTCGCGGCATACAGACTCAGCGGGTGGTCGACTCGGGCCGACGTCGCGAACGGCATCTTGGTGCCGCCACCGTAGACACTGCTGCTACTGGCGTAAGTCAGATGAGGCGTTTTGGCATGCCGACAAGCCTCGAGAATGTTCAGAAAGCCCGTGACGTTGCTTTCGGTGTACGCGCGCGGATTGGTCAGCGAGTACCGCACACCGGCTTGGGCAGCCAAGTTGACTACCCGCTCGAAATCATGGGATCGAAACAGATCGTCGACACGTTGCCTGTCCGCAAGGTCGGCTTCGACCAATTGAAAGTTGTCGAAATCGCGCAGCTGAGCCAGTCGGTCTCGCTTTAGATCGACGCTGTAGTAGTCATTGACGTTATCGAAACCGACAACGTGCAGACCGCGCGCGAGCAAGCGTTTGGCGAGGTGGAAGCCGATAAAGCCGGCCGTGCCGGTAACGAGATGTGTACTCATGCCTGCCGGTTATAGCGATCTTAGACCGGTTCTTCGACCAGATGATCGTGAGTTTCAATCCCACCGGGCACAATCTTCGTGACGCTGACCTTCGAGCGACGAAGGTCTTCGATCTCAGCCGCCATTTGCGAGATCAAATTGGCGATTTCCGTGCCCGCCGACTCGCCAATGTTGACGATCAAGGCTTTTCGTGAGTTGTAGCTGAGGCCACTATTTTTCATCGCAGGGGACTCCCGTTGATTCTGGAAGATGAGGTTGTGTTACTTACAATTAGTCGGTGAATCGACAAAGGCAAGCATTCGTCACTCGACGGTCACGCTTTTCGCCAAGTTCCTTGGCTTGTCGACATCACAGCCACGCAACAGAGCGATGTGGTATGACAGCAATTGCAGCGGAATCACGGTGATGATCGGCTGCAGGAACCCCGGCACATTGGGCACATGGATGACGTCGTCGGCGATCGCATCGACCATCGGATCATCGTGGCAGGCGACGGCGATAATCGGGCCTCCGCGTGCCTTGACCTCTTCCATGTTGGCCATGACTTTGTCGTAGGTCGTGCCCTGCGGAACGATGAAGACACTTGGGGTTGCCTCATCCACCAGCGCGATCGGACCATGCTTCATTTCCGCGGCAGGGTAGCCCTCGGCGTGCACGTAGCTGATCTCCTTCAGCTTCAATGCTCCCTCCAGCGCGGTCGGAAAATTGAATTGGCGACCGAGGTACAACACGTTGGTTGCCCCCTGGTACTTCTGGGCCACATCGCGGACCTGAGTGTCACACGTCAAAGCCTGTTGCACGGCAGCGGGAAGCCGCCGCAATTCTTCGATGATTTCGCGACCACGCTCGAAACTGAGGTGACGCATGCGGCCGAAATACAGTGCCAGCATTGCCAACACACAACACTGCGACGTGTACGCCTTGGTACTGGCAACACCGATTTCCGGACCGGCATGCAAGTAAACGCCGCCATCGGCTGCCTGAGCGATCGAACTAGCCACGACGTTGCAAATCGCCAGCGTCCGATGCCCTTTGCGTTTGGTCTCGCGTAGGGCTGCAAGCGTGTCCGCGGTTTCGCCGCTTTGTGTGATTCCAAACACCAGCGTGTTGTTTTCGATCGGCGGATTGCGATAACGAAGCTCGCTCGCGTATTCCACGCTGACAGGAATCCGGGCAAGTTCTTCAATCAGATACTCACCGACTAATGCGGAATGCCAGCTCGTGCCGCAACCTGTCAAAATGATTCGTTCCACACTGCGAAGCTGCTGCGGCGTCAGATTCAGTCCGCCAAATACTGCAGACCCATCTTCGTCGTCCAGCCGCCCGCGCATCGCATTGCGAATCGATTCGGGTTGCTCGTAGATCTCTTTGAGCATGTAGTGGTCGAAGCCTTCCAAACTGACTTCACCGCTGCCGACCTCCAGAGGCCGAATGTCCACACGCACCTTGCCTTGGTCGCGATGTAGCACCGAAAAACCTTCCCGCGTGAGGACCGCGATTTGGTGATCGGCCAAGTACACGATTCGATCCGTTCGTCCAGCCAGCGGTGATGCATCGCTGGAGACAAAATACTCGCCCTTGCCCACGCCAATCACCAGCGGACTACCGAATCGAGCGGCAATCATCAGGTTTGGCATGTCGCGAAAAGCGATCGCCAGGCCATAGGTGCCACGCAGCCGCGCCACTGCCGTTTGCACGGCCGTCAGGTATCGCACGTTGGGTTGGCCGGCGACCTCTGCGGTTTGCTCCAAGGATTCGGCGATCAGATGAGCGATGACTTCGCTGTCGGTATCCGAGCTGAACTTGTAGCCCTTCGTGATCAGCTCATCTTTCAGAACCTGGTAGTTCTCGATCACACCGTTGTGGACCAATACAACTTCGCCGTCGCCGCCGAAGTGCGGATGGGCATTCGCCTCCGTTGCCGGGCCATGCGTGGCCCAACGCGTGTGTCCTATCCCAAGTAGTCCCTTGGCTGGGTCTGCCCCCAGTTGGCCCACAAGTGAATCGATCCGACCAACCGACCGTGTCACCGAAAACGTCGTGCCGCCATGGATGGCAACGCCCGAGCTGTCGTATCCGCGATACTCCAACCGCCGCAATCCATCAATCAGAAACGAGCACGCATCGTCGCTGCCGACGTATCCAACAATCCCACACATGACTTGTAAAGTCTCCTAGCCGGCCAGCTCTGTGCCCGCGGTATTCATGAATCTCTTCGCACGCCCAAACGGCACGATTCGACAAACCGACGTCAGAACTTGGTCATCCGTCGTTCGACGCATTTCCCACGCATCCGAAAAAGGCGACCTGTCAAAATAGACAGACTTTGCAGGCTTGGGAAGGGAGGAAATCACCCCCAATTGGCTAGTTGTTGATTGCAGGTTGGGTTAGGCCGCCTGTCGCGTTGTGCGCCGGCCTGGCGAGCTCCTTCCATGTCTGCTGCTCGTCTCGATAGAGGACCATGGTGCCTTGGTGAGTCACGCGGGAAAGCAACGGCAAGAACTGCGGCGTTTGCCAAGTCTCTAGGCGGCGCGGCGATCAGCACCAGATCGACTGTTCCGATTGTGTGCGAGACGCGAATCAAACCTCGTTCCATCGTCTCTGGAATCACCTGGGGCCGAAATTCCTTAGCACGAAGGGTTTGATGAAATTGCTTCAAAGTGACGGCGCCCGCAGCCATCTCGAACTGATCGATCGCGAGATAGCGAACGTTTTTGTTGTTTTTCGTGATCGTCTCCAGCACAGCCACAGCTCTGGATCCGTCTTCGACCGAAATTTCCAGAATCGAGCTCGCCGATACGGACTTGAGTAGCTTGCAGAGCCCCGCGTGAGGCCCTGATGTGAAGATGCCCAGCCGACTGCCTCGAGGGGACGTCGTGGTCTGCGTCGTCACCTGAGGCTCGGAGGCGGGACCCTGGTCCGCGGGCTGACCCTTGGCGGACCGCCCTCGAATGGCATTCCAGAGTTTCAACAACGGCATCGCAGAGGGCCTCGAACATTTTGGCGCGGGTGCGGATATGACGACTCGTCTTGTTATCTCGGCGACGACGACCAGTGAAATCGACTGGATTCATCCGCGGACAGGTTAGGCGGACCGCGCGCGAGTCTGCGTTCTACGCTTGCTTTGGTAGATGTACGAATTTTTCAAGCTTGAAAGCGCACGATCGGCGGCAAATGACCCGACGACCTGAAACATCAATCGACGCCGATGCTCGCGGAATCGAACTCTGCGAGCCGCGACTGGCTCTCTCGGCCAGTCTGGCAAGCGATCTGCTGCTCGAGGCGCTCGATATCCAATCGGCGGCCACGATCGATCCTCCGTCGAATCAGCTTGATTCGATTGAGTTTGAATCAGCCGCCGATGGCGACAGCCCGAATCTGATCCACCAGGCGGCCCAGCTGCGTGAAGACGCCCGCGGACTCGATGGGAGCGGCCAAACCGTCGCGGTGATCGATAGCGGTGTCGCTTGGGACCATGTCTCCCTGGGGGCTGGTTTCGGGCCTGGCTACCGAGTCGTCGGCGGCTGGGACTTCGCCGAGGACGACGCGAACCCCTACGACGACGGACCGGCCGGCTACCACGGCACCCACGTTTCCGGTCTGCTCGCCGGCCAAACCGAGGAGTACTCCGGCGTGGCACCGGGAGCTGAAATCGTTGCGCTGCGGGTTTTCGATGATAGTGGTGCCGGACAGCTGGAATGGATTGAGTCAGCTTTGCAGTGGGTGCACCAGAATCAAGACGCGTTTGCTTCACCGATCACCACCGTCAACCTTTCGGTCGGCACAGCTCTCAATGACGCGAACCGCGGCGAAGCAATGGGCATGCTCGAAGACGAGCTACAGCTGCTTCGCGAAGATAACATTCTGGTCTTTGCCGCCTCGGGCAACCTATTCGCAAGCGATCCTTCCAGCGGCGCCGGCGTGCTGTACCCCGCCTCCAGCCCATCAGTCATTCCGGTCGGATCGGTGGACGCGTCTGGCGACCTGAGCGATTTTTCACAGCGAGAATCGGGCATCTTCGCCGGCCGAGGAGAATCGATCACCAGCGCCGTTCCCGATCATGTTTTTGGTTGGGACGGCAAGGTCGATGACTTCGCCGAGTTGGACGGCACGAGCATGGCAACACCACAAGTCGCTGCTGCATCGATGTTGGTCCGACAAGCAATGATCGACCAAGGGCTGGAGCCAACCGCCGACGACATCCTCTCGCGGATGCGCGATACAGCTGCCACGCAAGTCGATCCAGTCACCGGCGCGACCTATCACACCATTGATCTGCAAGCCGCCGTCGGAACAGCATCTCCGGCAGACGGTCCAACATTGCTGGACCGATTCGATGGCTCCAACGAAAGCGAACAAGTCGAACTCGACCTCCGTGACGGGATCCAACTGCGCGTCGGCGGGCTAACCTACATGCTTGATCCTGATGCCGCCGATTCGCCGTTGGTAGTTGACGTAGGCGGAGGCAACGACTCGTTGCAGATCTTTGGCTCTGAGCAGGCGGAACGCTTGATCGTGCACCCCGGAATCGACAGCCCCAGCAGTCTCTCGTCGAACAGTTTTCGTATCGAGTTACGAGGATTCGAGAACGTCACCTTCACCGGGGGCGGCGGACCCGATCGAGCATCCCTGTTTGACTCGACCGGCTCGGACACGCTGAAGTCTCATCCGGGCCGGGCAACGCTCAGCGGAGTTGGATTTCAATTCGACGTGCTAGACGTTCCCCGCATTTATGTGCATGGCACTGCGGGCGGCGACGACACCGCCTTTCTGCATGACAGCGACGGCGACGACTCGCTCGCCGTTCGTCCGCAATTTACCAGTCTGCGAAGCGACGACACGTTTCAGCTGGCGTACGGGTTCGAGCGTGTTTACGCCTACGCCAACGCCGGCGGCTTTGACAACGCGAATTTGTATGACTCGTCAGGCGATGACACGATGAGCATCTCGGCGGGTCGTTCGATCATCACGGGGCCAGGCTACCACGTCAGCGCCGGTGGATTCGAATCGACCGCGGGTCACGCCATTGCCGGCGGCGATGACCTGGCACGCATCTACTCGGACGAATCCAACAGTCGCTGGAACAGCAGCGAGGACATGACGCAGTGGACAGGCGAAAACAACGCCATCCGCATCGCCCGCGGTTTCGAACGCACGCAAGCCTTCGAGCAGTACCAACCGATTGAGCTGATCCCACAATCGATCGCCTCGCCGCTGAGCCCCTGGTTCATCGACGACGCCAAAGAACGCGCCGCCCGAGAAGCCGACGCCGCCCGCGCCGTCTTCGACGCACTTGGCAACGAGTAGGCTCGACGACTCCACTGAGAACGTGTTTTGAAACGTGAATGCGACTCCGCAGATGCCACAAGCCATGCTTCGCCACACCATCGAAAAATTTCCCGAAGCGAAACGCGAACGATATCTCACCGGCAAGTTTTAAAAGCCAAACAGCACCCCTGGCAGGGATCGAACCTGCGACACCTGCTTTAGGAAAGCAGTGCTCTATCCACTGAGCTACAGGGGCTGATGGGCGTTAGGTTACCAGGGTGTCTACTGCAGCTCTAGCAGTTGGCCTATGGAGTCTTCCGAGATGCCAGGGCGGCTCGCACACTGTCGGCGACTTGCTCGGCTAATTTTTCCGATCCCGCCTCACTGTAGTGCACGTTTGCTTTTTTTTGTTCGGCATGATTGAGGGCGTGGTCGTACAACGGATCGATCTCGATACCCCCGACCTCCGCCATCGCTTTGGCCGCCGCCTCGTTGTAGCGTTTGGAATCACCCACGACGCGGCCTGCCGCGCCCTCGGGTACTGGCGTCGTTTCGCACCAGATCACGGTCGCTCCCGTCTTCTTCAGACGCTCGGCTATCTGCTTCAGGTTCGCGACGTATTGGTCGATCGGAACCTGTTGGTGGCTCGTCTCCCCCTTCGGATCGGCCAGATTTTCGTTGTTCGGGCCCATGTATTTCAGGTCGTGCAGTCCAAAATTGAAATGGATCACGTCCCACTTGCGGTCGCCCAGCCAGTCATCGAGTGATTCCAAACCTCGGGTCGATGGTCCACAATTGGTGGGTGGACGCCACACATTGGCTTCGCCAGCGAGCTGCTTGCGGGTGGCCTGCATGTAGCCGATCGAGATCGAATCACCGATCAACAGCACATGCGGAAGGCCAGCCTGTACCTCGGGCGGTTGAAAGTGGGCGGGGACTGCCTTCGCTTTCGGCTTGCGTTTGGTCGCACTCGCATCCTGGGCGTGCAACGACAAGATCGACAATGACGTCGCCGAGATTAGCGCCGCCATGACCAAACCGCTTTTTTTGAATCTGTTCATATCACTCTAGCCTGCTTTCGATGTCTGACGAAGATCTGCAAGCCACCTATCGTATTCTTGATGCCTCGGCGAATCGAGCGGGTGAAGGATTGCGTACCATCGAAGAATTCGCCCGGTTCGTGCTCGACGATCCTGAGATGACTGCACTGCTGAAATCTCTCAGGCACGACCTGGCGGCTGCGGTGAACCGATTGTCGCGTGAGTCACTCCTACGATCGCGCGACACGATGGGCGATGTGGGAACCGATATCCGTGAGACTTCCGAATATGCAAGAACAGACCTGTCGGAGGTCGTAGCGGCCGCCGCGTCGCGGACCCAACAATCACTCCGAGTCTTAGAAGAGTACGGAAAAACGATCGATGCCTCGGTCGCGGCGGAGATCGAACAGATCCGCTACCGTTGTTACACGCTGTGCGCGGATGTCGAGTTACGGCTGCCACGATTCGATCGGCGGAGCCACGATCGACAGCTGCGGCTCAGTCAGTCAAGTCTTTATGTGCTGATCGATGCGGCGGCGGACGAGCCATTGTTTGCAGAAATGGTCACACGACTAGTCCAAGCCGGCGTCGATGTTCTCCAACTGCGTGACCGCAGCGTCGACGATCGTACGTTGCTGAGCCGTGCCAGAGTCGGCACGGAGATCGCGAGACAACTTTGGCAAACTGTTCATCATGAACGATCGCGCCGACCTGGCCGCGGCAGCTGACACCGACGGCGTGCACGTCGGTCAAGAAGAGTTACCGGTAGCCCAGACGCGTCAAATCGTTGGCCCCAGTCGATTGATCGGCGTCTCGACACATTCGATCGAGCAGGCACGCGACGCGGTTACCGACGGGGCCGATTACATCGGATGTGGGCCAGTCTTTGCAGGGCGAACGAAAACATTCGAGTCTTACGCCGGCACAGACTTTTTGAAAGAAGTAGCTCGCGAAATAGAGATTCCCGCGTTTGCGATCGGCGGCATCGACGCCTCGAACATCAATCAAGTGGTGCGAGCAGGATTTCATCGCGTCGCGGTGACGGGAGCCGTGCGAGACGCCGACGATCCGGCGGCGGCCGCGAAGGCGTTGAAAAGAACTCTGGTGCCCTGCTAATCGCGCTCGCGGCTCGGTCAGCTTGCGGTACCGGATGACGCGAGCAAGCGATCGATCAAGGATTCCATTTGCCCGACGGCTTCCGAGCTATAACCTTCCCAAACGCCAGCGATTTTTCCGTCGACTCCGACAACAATCGTCGTCGGATAATACATCGCGTTTTGCTCGAGACGTTCGGCGGCGCTGCGGCGAGTGATACCCTGAGGGTCCGCGAACACAGATCCATCGATCCCCTCCGACGCGAAGTACTCGTAAGTCTTCTTCCACAGGTCATCTAATGTCTCGCCCTGTCCACCCTCGCAAGAAACCGAGACGAAACGAAACCGGGGCCTGGACTGATATCCATTGACCATCAACGAAAGCTCGGGGTACTCCAGCTTGCAGGGACCACACCATGTGCCCCAAAAGTGCAGCAGCGTGACTTTGCCTTCGGGGACTTTCTGCAATCGATCCAGCACCGGCTGGTCGGTGAGTCGCACCAGGTCCAGCCGTGGTGCCGGCTTGCCGATCGCGGGACTATCCTGAAGGGACCTGAAATTTGGGCTGGGGCGCAACACGGCGAGCACCACAACGAGCAAAAATGTCGCTATCGCCAGCCACCACATGGAAATCCGTTGTTGCACATCGTTGACTGGATGTGGACTTTCTTGGGACACGGTATTGTTCGGAGATTTGCGACTAAGGGCTGGCGGGAACGATTTCGCCTCCAATTCGACGATGCTCATACTTTACCCTTCCTCATGTTGATCTGTTACCAACGAATCGATCCCAATTCGAGTCGACCTCCTGCGAAACGACGTGTCGGGATTCCGTTGGGCATGGTGTTGATATTTCTTGCAATGGCGGAAACAGGGTCGGTGTCCGCCGAAGAATCTGCAGACGAAGATCCCTCTGGTGTACAGAACGTCGTGTCACTCAGCGAGTCCGCTCTGACCGAGAGTAGCGGCCTGGCTATCTCACATCGTCGAAACAACCATTTCTGGTCTCACAACGATTCCGGTGCGAAAGCACTTCTGTACGCGTTTGATTCCCACGGTCGCGAAACCGGTAAGATCCGTTTGAATTTGGCTAGTGCGGTCGATTGGGAGGACATGGCGTCGTTCACCGATCAGGGTGTCGCCAGGCTCCTGGTTGCCGACTGCGGGGACAACAATAGCAATCGTCCGTCCATCACCCTGTACTTGTTTGACGAACCCGATCCCGAAGATCCCCAAGATCCCGACAGTGTTCAAACGATCTCAGTCCGCTATCCCGATGGATCGCACGATTGCGAGGCAGTCGCAGTCGACGAGCACCGACGGCAGATCGTCTTGATCACCAAAAGCATATTTCCAGCGTGTGGCGTTTATGTGTTTCCGTTACCCAGCCGCGCCACAGAATCATCACGCACATCGGTGATCGCAAAACGTACTCGGGACCCTACCGCTGCCAATGGTCACCGCGATGGACATCGATCAAGGAACCGGCGACATTTGGGTCGTGAGCTACTTTCAAGCATTTCGTTTCGCTGGTGCGAGCAGAGATATCCCGATGGCCAAACAACTTGGCGCATTACCCGAGCCCCATGAACTGCCTCGATGGAAGCAGATTGAAGCGGTCGCAATCGACGCGGCCCAAAACGTCTGGCTGACAAGCGAGGGATCGCCGGCCCCGTTTGGACGATTACCGCCGCGGAATGTCCGACCGCGTTGACGATCAACCCCCTACGGAGAGCAAGATGTTTGAAGTCGAGCAAAAGTTTCATGTCGAAGATCTTGCGGATCTGGAAAAACGACTGGGCGCGATTGGCGCGGTGGCAACAACCTTCGCAACAACACGTCGATTCATACTACAACCATCCCAGCCGCGATTTCGCCCAGACCCGCGAGGCCCTGCGCGTACGCCGAGTCGATGGGGTACCGATGGTCACCTACAAAGGCACAAAGCTGCCTGGTGAAGTAAAGGCCCGACGTGAGTTAGAGTGGCGTCTGGATCCGGGTGACCCCGACGGGACGAAGATGGAAGAGCTGTTTCAGATGCTTGGCTTTCGCCCTGTCGCCACGGTGACCAAACGACGTCGCTGCTACCAGATGCTGGCGGAGTTGGCTGATTTTGGGGTGATGATTGACCGCGTCGACTCGCTTGGGCTGTTCGCCGAAATTGAGTTGATCGCTGTTGATTCCTCGGAAATCGAGACCGCTCGAGGGCGAATTGGCGAACTTGGCGATCGTTTGGGATTGCACCGTGCAGAATCGCGTAGCTATTTACGGATGATTCTGGAGCGAGATGTCAACTAAATAATTGACGCCGCCTATTCATCTTGCCTATCCTCATGCACTCAACGAGCACGAGGCTTATCAAGATTTTCATACGCCTTTCTGGAGATTCGATTGATGGTGAAGAAGATTGTTAGTTGTTTGGCCATCTTGTTGGTGGCTGGAGCAACGGTTATCGCTGGCGACGTCGACCTCGAAGGGGTCAAGTGCGTTGTCGCTGCCAAAGCAGCGACCGAAGGTAAATCGGCCGACTACCGCGATGGCAAAGTCTATTTCTGCTGCGGTGGGTGTGCTGGTAAATTCGCCGCAGACACCAAAAAGTTCGCTACGAAGGCCAACCACCAGTTGGTTGCCACCAAACAGTACGAACAAAAAGTATGTCCCTTTAGTGGTGGCGAGTTGAATCCTGAAACCGCAGTGTCGGTTGCCGGCGTGAAAGTTGCCTTCTGTTGCAACGGTTGTAAAGGCAAGGTTGAAGGGGCCGCAGATGACGAAGCCAAAGTCAAAATGGTCTTCGCTGACAAGGCCTTCGAGAAGGGCTTCGAGAAGAAAGCCAAGCAGGACACAAAGTAGGAAGGCTGCCCCCTTCCGACTATCTGATCGATACCAATCGAAACCGGCGGTTTCAGAAGAGACCGCCGGTTTCGTTTTAACGTCATCACAGAGTAAGCGATTATCGCTGAATCTTGACCGGCAATTCGGAAAGTTGAATGCGACGTACCGGGTGCGGATGGTATCCGGGTGCTCTTTGCGGCAGGGGAATTCGATTGACCGCCGCAGGATACTCTTCCTTCGTTACCTTTGCGACATCCGCTTTGACCACAACGCTCTTGGGGCCAGTATTGTCAACGTCTGATTCGCTTATAGTCGAATTGCGTGCTTTCGGCAGTGATACGAGTTCAGCCGCCGTCAGTCGCACTTTGCGAATCGGAATCGGCCCCTGCTCGTCAAATGGATTGAATCCTGTTTCAGGCGAAGCGACGGGGACACGTGGCTGCTGGCCGGTAGCCTCGGTCCTCACGTCGATCACAGCCGGTGGCGTCCGAACGATCGAAGGTTCCATCGGTGCCTGATCCAACACGTCAATGTTGTTTACGCTGTCGGTGACCTCGGTGATCAGTTCGGTCTTGAAAGACGGGATTGGGATACGATTCACGGTCGCCAACACGTCTTCTGTGTCGGCTGCCTGCTCCAGCGACTGCAAATTCGCTTCGCTGACGTTTCGTTGATCAAACCGCCGGTCCAACACCGAGCTCGAAGCGGACTCAGCCGCAACTTCTGCGCTGTCTCGAACCGGAGGATCAACGGCGATCTGTGCCGGTTTCGTTTCCGTGGTCACTGTAACCGCTGGTTCGCTGACCTCGGATTTTGATTCCTGCATCGCCACGGGTCGCTCTTGAACAACGATGGACCGCTGCGGGTCAGTGCTGGGTTCAGTTGCTACTTCAGCCGCTGGCTCAATCAATGTTTCAGCAACGGTTTCAGTCGCTGGCTCAGGCATGGATTCAATCACCGATTCCGTTGGCAAGACGTTGCATTGGGGATTGAGCCGAAGCAACCGCTCCGTCGTCTGCGACTTCCGTCTGGCTTGGTTCGGCTGCCGCACCCAATTTCAACTCAACCTTGTCCTTCAGTTCGACGTCCTTCAGTTCGACGTTGCCGTTCAATTCGACCTTGGCGATCTCCGCCGTCGACCTCGGCACGCTTACGTCGCTTTTGTCCGGTGCCGGCGGCACGACTTCCTCTGCGTCGTAGGACTGCTCGTCCGACGGTGATACCAACGGTGGCTCTTGGACAGGGTAATCGCTTTCGAGCATCCCTTGTTCCCAGAACTCGGGATTGTTGACGACCGATTCGGGTGGACATCCCCAGCCGTTTGGCCATTGCCGCCAACAAGTCGGTTCATAGCCGTGATAGGCCGGCACCTGCAGGCAACGCGGGCATTTGCTGAAGCCTTCTTGCGGAACGATTTGACCGCAATGAGGACAGTGGTAGTAGCGACTGTCATGTTTCTCGGCGATGAGCGCTCCGAGGCCGTGCCTGTTGATACAGTGCTTCCATGACACGCATCCTGCGCTGGTGCCAAGCAACACGACCATCGTCGTGACGGACACCAAGGTCCAACGATTGTGTCTGGGAGTTTGTTGTTGCATCGTTCTGAACCGTTCGATTAATTAACTTGAAAACGTTTTGTTCGTTGCTCACGCGAGTTCCGCTAGGTCCATCCAGCCAAACTCCGGCAAATACTGTTCTTGTCGCTAAAACCCGCCAATTCCTCGGGGATTTCCGCCACCCTTGAGCACCCTGCCCGAGAAACGCGTCGCCGTTCCCACACCAAGCAGCGAGAAGCCCATGATCCGCTCGAAGGGTGCAAAGACCTTGGCGAGCTTGTTGTCGAAGGCCACCATGTTGTCTTGCGAGACGAACAGTCGATCGCCAGGCAGGAGTTGGAAGTTCGTGCTCGCCGATCCGCACTCCGTCACGGCGTACCAGTCGACCGGCAGGATCTGACAGTCGCAGTTGTCTGCGGAGGGCCGAGCAATCCACATCTTCTTGGACGACACTTGCTCTAAGCCGTTGACTTGCGAGATCGCATCGAGCACGGTGTCGTTCCCGGTAACGGGAAAGCGATAAACCGCGTCACCAAGCTCGGCACCTTGCATCACGATGTAGTAGTTCTTGCTGTTGTAGGCAAACACATTCAGTGAGATCACTGGATCTTCAAGGAACTGAGACAGGTGTTTCTCGATCGCCCACTTTGCGTTGGAGAGTGTCAACCCAACCACGGAAGTGCTGCCGTAGCTGCCAAGGGTGACCGTGCCGTCGGGGCCAACCAGGTACTCGCCGACTAACCGCTGCGAAGCACCAAGCTCAGCGAGCGAGACCGCGACTTCCGGCTCCTTCAAATAGTCCTTGAGGTGTTCCTCGATCGCCTCTTTCGCCGCGGGTACCGTCAGTCCGGCGACGGGAACCACGCCATAAGGTGCACCCAAATTGATCGCACCGCCTGGTTCAATCGGATAGGCTCCACCGATCGGGCCTTCAGGCAGAGTGCCAAGCACGCGAACCGACAGCACGTCCAGTGTCTTCAGTTCGTAGGGTGACTTCGGTACCGCGTGAACCGTCTCAATGGTGAGAATATCCGGCGGCTCGATCACGTATTCCGGAAGTACCGTCTTGGAAAGCTCTCGCGGCATCGCCGCGAGCTCTGGCGGCACAACGCTAACCGTGCCCGCTGCTTTGTGATTGGTACTCTGGCATCCGACGCTGCAGATGACAAACAACGCTGCAAGTAGGCGCAGCGGTTTACTGGTTCGTCCATTGATTCCAGGCATTAGTCCCATCCGTGAGTCTTGCTGATTGAGCCAATCCATAAGTATCCGGCCCTTCCTGAGCACTGCGATACGTACGTCTTTTGGAAAGTCGTGGCACACGGATCACCGTGACCAAGAACTTCCCACTTGTTCGCTCTCAGTGGTCTGATCGTCGCTCATCGTGTCTTCGCAAATGCGAAACGATTCGGATTCGACCAAAACCACTCTCCCGCGTTCCGCATCCGACGACCATTCCGAAACTGACTTTCGGTCTGGATCTTCGAGTCATTCCGAATGCACCCCGTGGTGAGCTGGAATCGTTATCGTCGGCGAGCGATTCCAGATGTCGCGAAATGCTTGATCCGCATCTGAGAATCTTGTCGGCGGTGTCAGTGATGCCCAAAATTCGGGCGATGATGGTCTTTCCCAACAATCGGGTCAGTTAAACTTTGCGGACATGAGCGGCCCGAGGGGCGGTCCAGCCGTCCACTTTCTTCGTGCAACCGGTATAATCGGCATAGTGATAGAATGATCGTGGTCAACGCTTTCGTCCTCCCCTGATTGGACCAATGAGGCAGCGGGAAATGTGCCGATGTTTTGGGGACGGCCATCCATGAAGGGATTCTCACGGAAGAGGACCGATGGCGTTTGATGTCTCAACCGGAACAGGAATTGTGAGATGAGAAAGATCAACTTGGTGTGCTTGCTTCTTGCGGCGTTGTTCGTAATCGCCGCCAGCCAAGAAACTCATGCACAACGTCCCGCCCACTACTACCCCGCGAGACCCACGTTCAGCACCTATCTGCTGTACCGGCAGCTGAATTCCACGGGGATCCCCAACTATTACTCGTACGTGCGTCCGGCAACTCAGTACCGCGACTTTTTGACCCGCAGTGAAGCCCGAGATAACTCCTCACGGCAAACACTGAGCCTTGAGGGCGAAGTCGCGAGGGTCCTGGATTCGCAGTTACGACAGAGGGCGACCACTGGAATTGGACAGCCATCCGTACCGGCCCGGTTCAACGATACAACGCACTTCTACACTCAGCCGGCAACGCGACGACGGTGATCGATGCCAATGGCTAGCCGGCAGCAGGCGGGAGCGTCAGTTTGTCCTGAATCTGCTCCCAGTACTCCTTGAGAACGTGCGTCGGCACCGAGTCGGCGAAATAGTAGCCCAGGCCTGCGAGCACGCCGGCAACGATCATCACGATGACAGTACGTCGAAGAAACGATCGAGTCCTTCTTCGCGACTCAAGCCTGATCAGCCCTTGCGTGGCGCGATGAACGACCGCGTCCGAGGCCCGCTGTTTGGCCGGCGACACACTCGTGATCTCGATCACGTCGTCCGTCGCAGCCCCATCAGACTCGGTTGGGAGTGGTCGTGATTCCGCTTGCTTCTCGCGCTTGTGCACTTTTGCGTCAACTTTCTTCGGCGTTTGATTTCGCCGTTTCGTGGAGGACATGAGTCAGTTTCGACTCCGAATCTCGTTGGAGGACTCGATTGCCCAACCCCATTGTGAACGACGCCTCAGTGTACATTGGCGACGGCAAAAGTCCAAACCCGTGGCAAGCAACACCAATTCTCGCTGTCGCAACCCCTATTGCCGTTAGATTCCGAGCACTCAGCGAGTTGACCGTTCACCGCCTCGCTTCATCAGTTCACGCAGCACAACGTGGATAAAGACCAAATGCATGTCTTCGGCCACCTGCATGTCGTTGATTGCAATGTGAACGTTGCAGTCGGCAAGTGAGTGGATACGGCCGCCGTCGAAACCTGTCAAGCAAATGACGGTCGCCCCGTGCTGTTTGGCGTACTGTACCGCCCGCACCACATTCTCGGAATTGCCGCTCCCCGAAATCGCAACCACAACATCGCCGGCTTTGACCAGTGGCCGCAGTTGTTCCAAGAACACGTCTTCGTAGCAGGCGTCGTTGGAATAGGCTGAAAATATCCCCATGTTGTCGGCCAGCGAAACGCCACGGAACTGACGACCGGATGCCAGAAACAGACTCTTGTTCCAGTCCGTGATCGCATGCTGCGCCGCCAAGGCACTGCCGCCGTTGCCGAAAACGATGATCTGCTGGTCTGCCTGCCAGGCCGCATCGATCAAGTCAATCGCTTCGTCCCAGTCGACCTCTGTCGCAACCCTGAACGGTCTGCACCAGCTGTTGGAAATACGATTCGAGAATGCTCATGATTTCGGTGCTCATTTGCTAATTGGGAGGGCAATGGGAATTGTCAGTGGCGCCAAATTTACACCAACCCCGTGTCCGAGAAGCAGCCGTCCGCCGATCCAACGATGTCCGCTTTCGGTCACCGCGCCCCCACAGCACACATTTGCAGGGAAAAACAGAGGCTGCGGTCGAGATCCTTGATTCATTCGGCGTGGATTCGAAGGCTGCTGCTGGCAAAACTCACTGCCTCAGATTAAGATCGATCACTTAAGAGATTAGTTCCAAATGCGCCGTTGGGAAGCTGGTCCCGACTGACTTTGCAGAGACAGCCCACGTCTTCAATGCCTTTCAATCTGCCAGCATAACCATTGTTTGAGCGGCAAGAGCGAGCATGATAGTTGCCATCGCTTGCCGCAACTCGATTGAACGGTGCGCCGACTCCGAAGGATTGCCTCGTGCGTGAGCCTCAAGGCAGTTTGATGCAATTTGGGCCGATGAACATCTCCATGCTTTCACGCAATCACACGTTACTCGACCAGGAACTGGCATGTCGCTCGACATCCTGGATGTATCTTGTTTGCTCAACGATGCTAATTTTTGGCGGAACAAAGTTGTCCTGTTGTCGCCACCAAGGCTTCATCTACCTGTTCCTATTGTCAATCTGCGTGCCGCTTCTTGCCGAAGATGTGACAGTTGAAAATCTGGGAGTGGTGGAACGACAAGCAATGATCGGGAGCTATGCGATCTCACCAGCGACGGCGACGTATCCGTGTCGCCTGCTGATTAGTTTTCAAGGCGGCGAGGGGACGTGGATCGTCAACCTGCAAGACGGCACTTCACGAAAAGCTGTCTCAAAAGGGTTCGAGGACGATCATCTGCTCTGGCCGAGTTTCATCGGTGCCGATGGCAAGGTCTTTTCGTCATGCAGTCGAGGCGGCCTCTCGGTATTCGACCCGGTTGCGGACACAATCAAGCTGGTTCATCCGATTCCTGATGCACGATGGCTCCGAGGAATGGCAATCGGACCGGATGGTGCGGTGTATGTTTCGGACTATCCCATGGGTGCGGCAGCGAAGTACGAACCGACAACGGACAAGGTCACTCGCTTCGGACGTCAAGGCGGCCCGTTCACCATTACACACGTTTATGGATACAGCATCGGCAGCGATGGGAATTACGTTTATACCGCAGTTGGAAAGATTCCGTGGTATGTCGTCGCTTACGATACCAGAACAGGCGAACAAGAGAATTTGCTCCGCTTCGAGTCAGTCGATCATCCTGAAGTTCATCAGCGTGGCGACCAGGTGTTTCTCGATGTGAAACATGGCTCTCCTGCGAAAGGAACTCCAGCCAATTCCTATTTTCGCCTTGTTGATGGCCGGGTTGAACCGGTCGACACCATTCCAAGATTCGACGACTCTTACGTTCCCGGTCATGACCTGCCTCAGCCGAACATTGAATCTTTGGGGAGACATCTTCCCATCGGGAAAGGAGGAGCGGTGATCAAGTATCGAATGCCCGAACAGGAGTGGCAGACCACGACCATTCCCGTTGCCGGCTTAGACATGACCGTCGAACGTGTCTCTCCGTTGGCTGACGGACGATTGGTCCTTTCGACAGGGCCATACGGAAGCGTGCATCTGTTCGATCCCGAGACCGAGCAGTTTCGTCAACTTGGGAATCCGGTATCGAAGAATGTCTACGACATGTTGGAGATCGGTAGGCGGATTTATTTCTGTGGCTACCCCAATGCCATCCTCGGATTCTTCGGCGACGACGGCGGCAAATTGAATGGCAACTGGCATGAAAGCCTCGGTTCCAAGCACGCTGGCTTCCTTGTCAAAGGAGCCGATGGCCGCATTTATTCGGGCAATCACAATGAACGAGAATCGACGGGTGGCGCATTGGGTTGGTTCGACCCGGACACCGGCGAGTTTGGCGGAATCCACTTTCCCAACGATGACTGTGAATTCCTCACGTCCGCGATGGACGGCAAGTTGATCGTTTACGCTTCCGACTTCTCAGTCGATCCGACTCACCCGGAGATAACGGAGCGGGATGGCAAGCTGTTGGTCTATGACACGGCGAAGCGAAGCCTCGTCCATGAATTCTCCCCGTTGTCGGATGAGTCGGCTGGCGTCGTGGTCGAGACAGAACCGGGAGTCCTATTTGGAGTCGGGCTGCATGACAAGCTGCCAGTCATGTACTCCGCTGACATCATCACGGGAGAAGTCAGCCAACGAAAACCGTTGCCTTCCAAGGCTGACCGACTCATTGCTCTCGGTCCCGATGAGAAGGTCTATTTTTTCGTGAGCGGCTCACTTGTGCGAGTTGATCCAAAGACATGGCACATGGAATCACTCTGCCCGGCTACGCCCGGACGGATGGCCTTCATCGGGAACGACCTTTACATCGCAGGGACGGCTCAACTGCGGCGGGTCGTGAACATTACCGCCAAGGAGTAGTCCAGCGTCATGCCGCGAATCTTGCCGATACCCTGGCCGCCGGTCCGGTTTTGAAAGCCGCCGTGCAGAGTTATCCCACCATCCAAGCCTTTTCGGGCGATGCCGGCTATCGAGGTACCGCGGCCTCTTTTGTCAGCGAGGAATTGAAACTGACTCTCCATATCGCACACAAACCGGCGACTGAAAAAGGTCAATTTCAGGTAATCCCCAAGCGCTGGATCGTGGAAAGAACTTTTGCCTGGCTGGGCCATTTCCGGCGATTGGCGAAGGATTTCGAGATTCTCGTCACCACCGCTGAAAATATGATCCGGATCGCCGACGTCGAATCTGACCAGATGAAGTGCTGTAAAAAAATGAATTCTTTTTCAAGACGGCTTTGAATGATGATGAACATTATGGAAAACATCTTAAACATGGGGTCAAGATCAATTTCCTTGTTA
>CAVPGW010000002.1:0-741818 GCA_963704055.1 Pirellulaceae bacterium
TCCAGGGAGTGGTGGGGCGAATCTCCCAGTCGGGCCACTCGTCCGTTTGTTGTGCGGCATCAGGTTTCGACGGATCGCTTCGGTCGTGTCGCACGTACTGCTCGCCGATTTGTAATGAGTAGGTGAGTGGCCCACGCTGCACCGACGCGAAGTTGTGGTTTGTCTCCCAGCGCCGAACCTTTGTCTCCATCGGCAACGTCAACGTGATTTCGTCGCCATCGCGCCAGGTCCGATCGATGGCAAGATACTGGCCCGCCTTGGCACTGACTTCACATGGCTTGCCACTGATGGCAAGCTTCGCCGCATCGCACCAACCCGGCACACGAAGATACAACGGGAATCTTATCGCCGCCGGGGTTGCGAGTTTGAAGGTAACATCCTCGCCGAATGGGTAGTCCGTTCGCACCGTCACCTTGACTTCGGTGCCGTCGCCTGGCCCGACCGTTGCAGTAACGGCGGATGGCGCGTACATGACGGCGGCGAGGCCATTTCCAGATGTCGCCGCCCAGAGATGCTGGGTGTAGTACGGCCAACCGTGTCCCCAGTTGTGTTGACAACAGCGGTGATGGTGCGGGCTCATCAGGAACATCGGCCCGCCATTTTGCACGACCAGGCGATTTGTTGGCAGCATCAGAGAGAATATGGTTGGGAGCCGTGAGGTAGCGGAGCGCCTTCATGTCGGCCGTCAGTGCGGCGGGCAGCGAATTGAACGCTACCAGTTCGCAGTGGTCGGCCCAGAACGGATCACCGCTGATCAATAGCAGCGTCTCGTCCGATAGCATCTCTTCGACGATGCCGCAGGTTTCGATCGCCTGTCGTGGTCCGTTGTAGCCGGGCCGCGCGTTTTCGTCGGCACCGAACATCCCACCAGGCACCTGGCCATACAGCTCACGGACTTTACGGTGATTGCGATAAGCGGCTTCAAGATGTTTCGGATCGCCGGACTGTAGGAAGTACGTGCCTGGCTCGCCGAATCCCTGCGCGATGTTCACGTTGTGCCAGTTGATCACATCTTCGTCCCAACGCGCGGTGTCGGCGTGGACCTTTTCGCCCAACTTGAGCAACCACTCGTCGACCGGTGCGGTTGTACAGCCAGTAGACACTGAACAGCAGGTCGCCGCCGCGCATGACTGGCCAGTAGCCGTTGAGCAACTCGTCCGCGGGTACTCTGTCGTGAAGGTACCGCATGTAACGAGTCATCAAATCGATGACGCGACCGTCGCCGGTGAACTCGTAGTAGTCCTGCAGACAAAAGAGCATGACCATGTTGGGCCACAGGTCGCTGCGGCCGGCGATTCGGGATGCGATGCCACGGACTTTCTGATCGGGACCAAACCAACCATCCGATTTTTGGCTGCTGATTGCGCCCTTCAATCCAGACCTTCGCCTCGGCGATCATCGCCTCGTCACGCAGCAGGTAGGCGCAGTTGCCGTAGCCCTTCAGCCAGTAGGGCACTTCTTCCCAGCCGTGATCCCCGCGACCATCTTGGCTGAGCCACGCGTTCCCCTCTTTCTTGAGGAATCGGCTGATCTCACCTAAATGACCGTGGAAGCCTTCGGCCTGGAGCTCAAGTTGCTTCTTCATCCACCCTTGCGGTTCGATCGCCCCGACCGGCAGCTTGACCAGCCGGCTCGGTTGGAGTGGTGCTCGGTTGGTAACGTAGTGGGTATTCTCGCCAGCAGGAGGTCGGTCAATGACCTGCACTAGCGTATCGGCAGGAAACGCGGTGGCGCCCGGAGTAGCAACGATCGCGACAACAAGCAAGCAACGAGTAAGCACCGCAAGCTCCTTCACAGTAATCAACACAGATCCGACCCCAAAGGAATGGCTGGACAGCGTTAATTATCGCTGTTTCTCGCGTTCGGCTTTACGAGCAGGGAAGTCGAGGACGACCAGTTTTTGATTGGCTTGATCCCAAGCGTATTCCTGGTAGTAGGGCAGCATCGGCAGATGGATGCCGTCGGACTGTCCCTTCTTGATGATCTCGGCCATGAATTCTTCGTGAGTCAGCGGCTTGGGGTCACGGATGCTTTGCGCGTTGCGGAGTTGAATCGCTTTTTCGACCCCCATCCCGCCAATCTTGCCGACGGATGTTCGGTAGGCATCGGCGCTCGCCAACAGCGGGTTTGTGGATTCGACTTTGGTACTCGCCAAGACTGCGCCCTCGCTGAGTGCTTGATCGAGCACCAACACATTTTGGGTCGTCTTGCCAATCGTCTCACGTGGTGTTGCTTCTTCCGCCGTCACGCCGGGTGTCGACGACTCGGCCTGTTTGGCTTTGGGTGTTGATGGCATACAGCCAAACGCCACCACGAACAAAAGAAGGCTGCCAAAGCGGATCGTGTTTTTCATCAATCAGTACCTGGAGTGGAATGGCCGTGAAGGCTTCAGGATACAGGGGAACGACCGACTCAACAACAAACGCGGAAAAAGCTCTGCAGTGGTCAGCCAGATCGCTGATGTGTGAGTAACAGTTTCCGAAGCAGGCACGACGAGTGACCAAAAGCTGGGAAGGCAGATTCTCAGAATCGACCCAAGTTCGATTCAATCAGCTCAGCCTGTCTCGACCGCGGCTCCTAGCGAGCAAACGTCCACGTTCGCAATCGGTATGGGATCAACGCGACGAGTAGCGCGACGCCGCCCGCGAGTGATGTCTCAATCAGGTAGGGGTCCAAGCTCCGTGTCGAATACGGTCCGGCCGCGAAGAGTGAGATCGGTGCCCAGACGAGATAGGCGACACCGGCGACAGCCAGCAGCACGCCGAGTAAGAAGAGGCTGCGACGACGATGCAGCGAAAGCAATATCGCGGCCAGCCCGCAGGCAACCGCGACTGCTAACGGCAAGAAAAGTTCGGTGTTGACATACATAAATTCACCGACCGTTTCGATGACCGGTCGAGCGGCCGCGAACAACAATGCCGCAACCACGGTGGATCGAAGCGGGCTCGACGTGAGCTGATCGTCCGCTCTGTCCGCCGCCGCGCACGGGCACAGCGCAACCACGGTCATCAGGCAGACGGCCGGCACACTTGCTGGCGTGCCAGACGATCCACGGCTGCTCGTGGAACACAACCGTCAGCACGACCATGTGCGAAGCGATCAATACCAGCAGCGGTACGATCCGTAGCGACAAACGCGTGTTGCCGAAGACGATCCAGGTCACAGCGAGCATCTCGGCCGCAATCACACTGGCCAATGCGCCCGCGTCGGAGGCCGCGTGAGGTCGACGACTTCGCCGCGCAATGCCGTCCGCAAGATCATCAGCAGCGCCGGCAAGCCGATCACCAGCATCACGTCCAGCCAAGCCCATCCCCCTTCGCGCGCGAGACCACCATCCACGCCACGCACCAGACGGCGTACAGAATGATCAAAGTAATTAGCAGGTAGACGAGCCAAACTAACGGCTTGATCTCGCCAATCAGCTTGCCGGTGGAAAAGTCCAGGAATTGGACCGAGTAACCATAGCGATCCGAAGTGACCACAAGCCAATCGCCCACCAGAAATGCCTCATTGTAGAATACCGCGTAGCGATTGTTTCCGCTCAGCCACGCGCCCGAGGTGCCTCGCGAAGTGTCGGTCGGGGCTTGTGTGATCAGAATGCCGCCGAGGATCAGCAGCCCGGCCAGCGGAAAGAGCAACATCAATCTGCCACGAACTCGGACTCGATCGTTTCTGGCGTGGCCGATCATCTGCGCAAAACTCGGCTACGGAGCAAGGAGGAACGCCGAGGTGAGTTCAAGAGTGGCTACTTCCCAGCGTGGGCCGTCGGGCGATGGTGATCAAGTTTCTAATGTACCGCGCCCGACTACCAAGCGTTTCCACGAAATGAAATCGAATTCTCCTGCTGATTCCGACAGCGATTGACGATCGACTCGACGTCGCTGACGATTTCCATCCGCATCGTCCCGACGACACCACTCAGGGAGTTTTGGATCGAGCTATTCGGGCACCCGGCCTCGCTCCCAAAACACGCTGCTCGTAGATCGATAGTGCGTGTAGCGAATGCCCCAGCGCCCCTCGGTGCCAGCGATTTTGCTGATTTTCTTCCAGCACATCGGCGACGTAGTTGACAGCCCGGGCCAGCCGCGGATCCTGCAATTGGCTGTCGGGCAGCGAAGCAATCATCCATTCGAGTACATGACCGGTCGTTGTCAGACTCCGCGTGAGTTCAGGTGAGTTCTCCGGACGATCCAGCCACATGGTGCTGAAACTGCCATCACGATTCTGGAACTGAAATGCCCGTCGTTGGTAAGCACGTACGCGGGCTGCGGCCGTTGCCCACGGACCATCGATCGGCTGCCCCTCCGCTCGGCGACGCTCAACGGCATAGTTCCATGCGAACAGTCGATGCGTGCCTCCACAGCAGCAAGCCATACGATTGATGGGCTGATCGAGCTCTTCCACCAACAAGCGGCGGACACTCCAGGTCTCATCGCGTTGGTTCTTCCAGACTTGTTCCGATGGCGTGTAGTGAGCAATGCCGGTCAACTTAAAAGTCAACTCCATCCCGCTTTCGCAGGTTCGCTTTTCGTGAGCGATCAGATCACGTACTTGGTACTGCGTATCATTGACGTGAAGCGGATGGTTCTCGGCGACATCCGACTGAGCCAGCATCGAAAGGAATTGCCCATGATGCCCTTGCAATCCAGGGGCGATCGGCAAGCTCAACCCGTCCGCTCGCGTATCGAACAGTTGCTTGCCGGCAGCCGGTCTGTTGTCGCACAGCCATTGAATGGCTGTGGTTGGCTGGTAGCTGACCACTCCCGTCACCACTCGCGAGTCTTGTCCGAATGCGATTCCCCAATGCAGCAGCGACCATGGTGAATCTTGACTGGTATTGAGCGGTTTTCGATAATAGCTATCCAGTACACGTCGTACTTTTGCCGCCAACTTCGGGTTAACTCTGGCAGTCGCGGAAGCCGTGCGTCTGGAGGACGCGGAAGATGACGTTTTCGATCTGCCAGCGGCGGCAATCTCCGCCTGCACGGTCGATCGCATGCTTCCAGCTTGTGTCCAACATAAGAGCCAAAGCAAACAGGCTGCTAGCATTTTCCGCGTCATGAAAGCCCTTCCTGGTCTATCCCTCTCGCTCTGAATCCACGTTTCGATAGCGGTTCGCACGATCTATTAGATCCATCGAGCGCACATAAAATGTGGTTCCGGATTGTTGCTGAAATCGGCGATGAATCGCAACTCGACTTCACGTCGTTCGGGTTGGAAAAGATGGGGTCTTTTGGACCACGCTCTTGGGCTCGACGCGCTCCGCTGACTTGAATGATTCCGCACGGGCAAATTGTCTCAGTGGCAAACTTGGTCTGAGCTAGTCCAACCGAAGAGCTCACGCCGATGCAATTATCTGATCGCATGCTGCTGAGATGGCCATGAGGCGATCAACTCGCTAGAAATCCTAACCCGAAGCGTCGCACGATGAATGCTCTTACTCATCTTGCTTGTGATTGGCTTGATGGGCTGGTTCGTTTAGCATCAACGCCAGCGAGCCGAATCAAGTGAGTAAAAAGTGCACGATCAACCAAATTCCGACCCGAATCGGGAAATCAATAAAAGCCGTGATGAATCGATTGTGTTGCCGGATGGGACGCCGGCAAGTAGCTCGCGCGAGGAAAACACTACGGAGCGGAAGATTGAACGGACGCAGGAAGACCGCGAGTACGTGCCGGTCATTATCAAAAGGACCGACGAGACACGCCGGCATCCGGATGATACTCTCGAAACCGCCATCGAGGAGGGACTGGAGCAACTCAATCGCTCATCTCCTTCGTTGATTCTTTCCTCGATTGCAGGCGGATTGATCGTCGGCTTCTCCGCGATGGCAGTAGCCGTCGTCGAAACGGCCGCAATGCAGGCTCAAGCGTCCCAGTTAGTGACTCGATTGGCAACGGCTCTCGTCTATCCCCTGGGCTTCGTGATTTGCGTGATGAGTGGTGCGCAGCTATTCACAGAGCACACGGCGACCGCTCTCTATCCAGTCCTTGATCGCAAGTCATCGGTAGGCAAGTTGTTGCGACTGTGGGCGATGGTCATTTTTGGCAACGTGACCGGAGCGGCCTTGGGAGCGTTTCTGCATACGCTTGCCATCGAGGTCGTCGCCGCACGAGAGGGCTACGTCTCGATCGGCCATCACTTGACGGAATTCACCAGCTCGACGCTGCTCGTGAGCGCCATTCTAGCTGGCTGGCTGATGGCGCTGGGAGCGTGGCTTGCCGTCGCAAGCCCGCAGATTGGCTCGCAGACTCTGTTCATCTACATCGTGACTCTGCTCATCGGTATCGGGGGCTTGCATCACTCGATCGCTGGATCGGCAGAAATGTTCGCAGCACTCTTTCTCTCCTCCGACTTCACGGTGACCGATGCAGCAAGATTTATCAGTATTGCCCTGTTGGGTAACCTCCTCGGTGGCGTCTTGCATCGTCGCTCTACTCAACTACGCGCACATTCGCCGCACCAGGTCCATTGAATCTTGAAAAGCACGATCGCGGCCTCGCGGTCACAAACGGTGCGAAACTTCCCATCGCTGCGGTTTGTGTTCCGTTTAGATCGCTTGGTCGGTGCTTCGCGACACGGCTGCCAACAAAGCCTCCAAATCGACCGGCTTTGTCAGGTGATCATCGAATCCTGCCGCACGTGTTTTCTTGCGATCCGAAGGCTGGCCATAACCAGTCAGTGCAATGAGACGCATTTCATCGGAGCTCAGCTTTCTTCGGACGCGTTTGGCGACTTCATAGCCGTCAAGTTCAGGTAAGCCAAGATCGACCAGCGCGATGTCCGGTGGTTCCGCCTCGATGGCGGCAAGGGCCGCAATGCCGTCGCCGGCGGTTCGGACCACGTACCCTTCCGCGTCCAATAGCATCTTCAGCATATCGCATGCATCCTGATTGTCCTCCACGATCAACAGCCGCAACTCGGAGGAGGGTCGCTGTTTGGTTGCGGTCGGATTCTGCGTTGTCTCCGGGGCCGGCGGGCGTCGCGTGATGGGCAGGTTGATCGAGAAAACGCAACCGCATCCTTCGCCCTCACTCGCGACAGAAACTTGACCTTCGTGCAGTTCGATCAATGACTTGACCAACGTCAAACCGAGGCCCATGCCGCCCTCGCTGCGGTTCAGCGTTTCATCAGCTTGCACGAACGGCTCGAAGGCAGATTGCTGCAATTGCCTGCTCATGCCCACACCGGTGTCTGCAACCTCGATCATCGCTTTGTTGTTTTCACGAGTCAGCGAAAGCCTGACGCTGCCGCCAGCCGGTGTGTATTTCGCCGCATTCACCAATAGGTTGACCAACACCTGTTGTAATCGCGACGGGTCACCGAAAACCATCTGAGCATCATCGGGCACGTGAACATCCAACGTCAAGTCATGCGCCGCGATCGTCGAACGCGTTGCCAATACAGCGTCACTCACCACATCACGGAGGTCAACGACGCGTTTACGAAGCTCAATCGCCCCGCGGCGTAATGCGCGAGAGATCCAGCAGGTCGTCGAGCAATCGCTTGGCCTGGTCCAACTGGCGACTCAGCACGTCGGAGGCACGCCGCACGGTCGCTTCGTCGCCTGCGGATCGCTGGATCAATTGCGTCGCACTGCGCATGGCAGCCGCCGGGTTTCGCAATTCATGCGACAGCGTTGCCAAGAATCGATCGCGGTGCTGGAGTGCTTCGCGGACCTGTCGTTCGGCGCGTGTGCGGCGCAAAATATCAGTCCACATCCCCGCGACCGCCGTAATGTGACCATGTTCGTCGCGCAATGGGTACTTCGTCGATAGCACGCAGTGTTCGATTCCCACCGAGCTCATATTCCAACTCAATTTCGTCGGTTTGGCCAGTCGTCGCGACGGTGCGGTCCTGCGCCTCCATTCGGTCAGCAGCCGCCTGCGATAATAAATCGTAATCCGTTTGCCCGATGATCGATTCTGCCGACGCACCCAAATGCATGTCCGCCTGGCCGCTTGCCACCGTGTACTTGCCCGCCAGGTCTTTGATGAAAATGAAAGACGGCGAGTGATCCAGAATCGCCTGTTGTTCAAAGCCTTTCTCGCGCAACTGCTGCTGGGCAGCCTTGAGTGTTTGGACATCAATCAGTGTGACAACGATACCCCGGGAATCGCTCTTCGTCTGATAGGGCAAAACACGTAGCAAGTGCCAGTGCCCAAATCGATCCTTGACTTCCTTTTCAATCGACCTGCCGGAACTCTGCACGCTGCGGACGTCCTTCATCAATCCGTCGTATTCGATGTTGTGGGTAAAGTTGTCGAACATTCGACCAATATCGGCGCTGACGATGTTGAATAGATGCGAGACATGGGGGGTAAACTTACGAATGCAAAGACTGTCATCCAGAAAGATCACACCCACTTCCGTGCTGGACAATAGATTGTCCATATCTTCGTTCAGCTGAGACAACTCCGTGATCTTACGCTGGTATTCCGCATTGACGGTGTACAGTTCCTCATTGACCGAGTGCAATTCCTCATTGGTCGACTGCAATTCTTCATTGGAGGCTACAAGTTCTTCATTTGTCGCATGCAGTTCTTCATTGCTCGTTTCCAATTCTTCAATCGTTGCCTGCAAGTTTTCACGCGTGCGACTCAAGTCGGTTTCGAGCGAGATGATTCGCGATCGCGACAAGTCGTCCATATCCACGGTTGCAAGAACCGCCGCTGGATCGCCGAGTTCGGGCGGAGACTCGGTCGACTCGAAGGTTACCAGGAAATGGCTGGGCTCGGCCGCGCGATTCAGAATAGGCATGACGCCCAATTTGATCGAGTGCCGCTTGTCGCCGGTATCGATCATCACACCTCCGTAGGAAACCGGCCCACGCTCTTTCGCCGCGCGTTGCAGGGCACCGGCAATCACGGTTTTCAAGCTGGGATCACAGTGGTTCAGCAAATCGCTGGTCAAGCGACCGTCGTTATGTTGCAGGAATTCACCTGCCTGATTGAACAAATGCAGGATCTCGCGGCGTTCGTTCACCAACACACTGGGCGGCACAAATCGATTCACCAGTTGGGCATATGCCGCAACCTCTTCGTCTTCCATCGGCTTCCAACCGCTTGCCAACGTGCTTAATGCCGTCGCCCGCTGGCCACCACCGGTCAGCGGCAAACGCAGGTCGGGCGGCAATCGCACGTCACGCCGTTTGCGATAAACTTTCCAATGCAGATTCAGATTCGTGAATTCATCCTGAAGATCGGCTACGCCTTCGCTTGGCCCCAGGAACAGGACACCACCGGTCTTGAGGCCAAAGTGGAAAAGCGAAATCGCTTTCTTCTGGGCGGGCGGCTGCAGGTAGATCAATAGATTCCGGCAACTGACCAGATCAATGCGTGTAAAGGGAGCGTCCCTAATGATGTTGTGTCGTGCGAATACAATCATTTGCCGCAGGTCCGAAGCAACCTGGTATTGATCGCCTTGACGCGTGAAGAACTTCGCGCGGCGTTGCTCGGACACATCCGTCAGGGCGCTTGCCGGATACACACCCTGGGCCGCGAAGTCGAGCGAGTTCTGATGCACATCGGTCGCGAAAATCTTCGCAACGATGGGACGATTGGCACTCGCCAACTGTTCGTGCAGCAAGATTCCCAAGGAATAGGCCTCTTCGCCCGTCGCGCAGCCGGCGACCCAAATGCGAATCTCTTCGCCCACCGGTACCCGCTCGAGCAAGTCGGGTATGACCTGCTGCTGGATCAATGCGAATGCATCACGATCGCGAAAGAATTGAGTCACGCCAATCAGCAAATCGCGATACAAAGAATTCAATTCGTTTGGATCACTGGCAACTTGCTCGACGTAACGATCAAAGTCGATCGAGTGGTTCAGCAGCAGGCGGCGTTGAATGCGACGTGTGACGGTGGCAGGCTTGTAGAGCGAAAAATCGATCCCGTAAGCGTCGCGCAGGAGGCGCAGCAGGCGGTTCATGGCATCTTCATCGACCGGTACCGCTGCGTTCTGTGCGGTCAGCTCACTGGCGACTGGATGCTTTGCGAATCGCACCAGGGCATCGGCCATCGCCTCGGGCGGCAAAACCAAATCGACCACGCCGGTTTCCATCGCGCTCTTCGGCATGCCGTCGAATTTTGCGGTTTCTTCGCTCTGGACCAATACCAGCCCGCCGGCGTCGTTGATATCCCGGATGCCGCGTGAACCGTCGCTGCCGGTACCGGATAAGATGATGCCAATCGCCCGCGAACCGGCATCCTGTGCGAGCGAGCGAAAAAACGTATCGATGGGCAAAGACAAGCCCTGCTTTGGGTCCTTGTCGGTCAACAGAAGCTTGCCGCCGGAAATGATCATTTCCTTTTTCGCGGGCATCAAGTAAATCGTGTTTGGCTCAACTAGCATGCCGTCGCTGACCGTCTTGATCGGCAAGTCCGTTTGCCGTAGCAACAGCTCATCCATCAGGCTGTGAAAATCGGGCGACAGATGCTGGACAACGATATAGCCCATCCCCGTGTCGGCCGGCATCTTCTGAAACAGCCGCTCCAATGCCTCGAGACCACCAGCCGATGCACCGATTCCGACAACAAAAAACTCATCCTTGTGCCGTGTTTGACTTGCCGAGTCAATCGCGGACGCCGCAACGTCGACTCGACTGTTCTGTCCAGCTTGATCACTCATCTTCATTCCCTTGCCCTCCTGGTACGCGAGTGCACTGAACGCGCCGACGTTCAACAAGCTCTTCCAGCAGCGCACGATAAGACTGCACAACCAATTGCAATCACTTTTCAGACTCCTCGTCGATTGAGCGATCGAACCTATGTAGCCTTCACTTCAATTCGACGCTGCTTTGTTGTGTCCCGTCGTCGGTTCATTTCAAACCACATCCTGCGGACCTGCGATGTGCGGTTAACACCAATACCGTTCACAATTTCGTTTAACGGCTAGCCGCAGGCGACTGCGTCCGCCCTTGTTAGTCGCCTGCGGCTTGCCGTTAAACGATCTCGCTGGAACGACACCGAAATCCGAAGGGTATTGCGGTTAACATGGTTGTGCCCTCCCATTGAAATAACCGCGTTCATGATTGACTGCGTCGCAGTCTGGACAATCTGGCAGGTATCCGCCTGCTGGCCGACTGGACTGCAACGAGTGTGCCAAATCTGACTTGCGAATCTGAGCGACGATACCAAGGAAATATCGCATCGGGATCTTGCGTGCCGATGGTCAATTTGGCAAATTAAGCACGGACGGTCGACATGCCGCCGTCGACGCCGATCACTTGGCCCGTGATCCAACTCGAGGATTCCGAGAGCAGAAACTCGGCGAGTGATGCAACGTCGTCGACACTCCCGATCCGCTTCAACGGATGCCGCTCGGCCATCGCGGCACGCTTTTGATCGCTGGACAACAATCGTTCTGCCAGCGGCGTGTCGGTGAGTGACGGTGCGACGCAATTGACTCGGATATGCGGTGCCAGTTCAGCCGCGAGCGAACGGGTTAAGCCCTCCACTGCTCCTTTGGCGGCAGCCACGGATGCATGCATCGGCAGTCCTTGGGAGACCGCCACCGTGCTAAACATCACCATCGATGACGAGCCGGCCGCTTTCATCGCTGGCAGCGAAGCCTGCAAACACTTCACCGCGCCAACGGCATTCAGTTCAAAATCCTGGATCATCGCTTCCGCCTTGAGTCCGCGGATGGGGCCGAGATTGATCGAACCTGGGCAGTAAGCCAAGCCATCGATGGAATCGGGCAGGCGATCTGAATCGATCTCCTCTTTCGTGATGTCCATTTGTAAATGCGTGACTCCCGAAATGTCCGACAGCTGACCGACAGTCCGCGAGACCACCGTAATGGCAGCTCCACTGGAGACCAGTCGCTTGACAAGCCCCAACCCGATGCCGTGACTCCCACCAACGATGACATATTTCTTTTGACTCATGATGAACTTGATTTCGTGTGCGTGGTTGCGGTCAGATTACGGCCGGTTTTCGCAGCCTTCCATTATTACGAAGCTGGCAAGATGGCCCTGCGCCGCCTCTTCATGGCTGTTAGAACGTGTTTGGCCCAAGGGCGGAAAAGTTGGCGGTGGGCAAATCAATTCCCATACAGGGTGGCAAGGGCATACCTAGTACCGCGACCATCATGAATTGACGGGTGCGATCGGCGCAGGCCAGGACCTGGATCGCGTCCTGCTTAGGAGCTTCGGCGCACAGTGTCATTTGTAGCGTGCGATGATCACAGTATGCAGCGGTGTTGTGATTGGTCACTACGAAAGACAACTGCGGAGCAGTGGAAGATGCTAGCCTGGGGTGAGGATTGCGAGCTTCGAGCGAGCAAACCGTAACCCCAGGTCATGCGTGCAAACCCATTTTTCCCCGCAGCTCTTCTGGCGGCGTAGCCGCCAGAAGAGCTGCGGGGAGTGCTTTCCTTGTGTTTCTCAACCTGGGGTTACACCAGCCTCGCTGTCGCTCGTTGGATTCACCCCAGGCTACACGCCGCCGCTGCTCCGCAGCTAAGAAGTTAGGCTGCCAGGACAGGTCCTGGCCTACGAATGCCGTCAATTGAGGCCGGGTGAGGTGCTAGCGAATGATCAACGCTGCGATCATCTGCCTCAAGAGCATCGTCCCCACTTCGGCTATAATGTGGCGTCAAGTTCGCCCACGGGAGGAAAATGATGGCAGTCTTCGCAGCGTTCTACCTGGCAGTGCTGGCAAGCGTCTTGGTGGCACAGCAGTCGCCGCGTTCGCTTCGAAGCGGAGGATGTCACGGTGACTCAAGACGCTTGGGCCGAGAATCAATCGAGCCAGACAAAGTGGAACCTGTGGTCCACCGACGAGGATGCCGCAAGGAAGTGGTCCGAAGGCGTCGTCTTGCAGTCACCGCGCGTGATGGCCGACCGGCAAAACCCAGAGCAAGGCGCACCCCCATTACACTCCGTTGTTCATGGGATTGCGTCGGGAGAATATTACGTCGAGATCGGCGGTGTGGGACGTCCGATGGGGATCTCCCTCGACGGCGCCAACTGGCGAAAGATCGATAGCTCCAGTCGTGTGCTGGGCCCATTGAAGATCGATGGTCGGTTTGAAATCTGGGTCGACGATCGCTACGCGTCCCCCACGAATCCCGGTTCGTGTTACTACGACTTCCTCGAGTTCACGCCGCTGCCCGATCCGAATCGCAAGCCGAAGGTGCGCGGCTTTGCCGAGCAACGGATCGACGAACGGCTGGATCGTGGTGTCGTCGCCTTGCCAAAGAGTGACGGCGGCGTTTACGTCGGCTGGCGGCTGTTGAAGACGGACCCCCGCGACATCGCGTTCCATGTCTACCGCCGCGCCGACGGTCATCCCGACACAAAGCTAAACGACATGCCCATTACGCAGACCACAAACTTCGTGGACGAGCGTCCTTGGCCGGGCATCGACAACGAATACTACGTGGTGACGGAGCGGGATGGTGAGCAAGGTCCGGCCTCGCGCAAGCGTGCACGTTGGGGCAGCCGAGACGGCCAGCGACTATCTTTCGATTCCCTTGCGTGGTGACTACACGTTTCAGAAATGCGGAATCGCTGATCTGGATGGTGACGGTGCTTACGATTTCGTCATCAAGCAACCCAACGCCAACGTCGATCCTTACGAGAAGTACTGGAAGCCGAGTCCGGAGACCTACAAGATCGAAGCCTATCGCTCCGACGGCAAGTTTCTCTGGAGTTACGATCTTGGCTGGGCCATCGAACAAGGCATCTGGTACTCGCCGATGGTCGTCCACGATTTGGATGGCGATGGTCGAGCCGAAGTCTGTCTGAAGGCAGGCGAGCAGGATCCGCGCGACTCCGATGGCCGCGTGCAGTCTGGCCCCGAGCATCTGTTGGTTCTCAATGGCATGACTGGCATTGAAAAGGCTCGCGCGGCATGGCCTGACCGTGCTGATTTCCCCTCCTACAACTATGCATCGCGCAACCAGATGTGCGTCGCTTACCTGGACGGCAAGACTCCTTGTTTGATTGTTGTAGCGGGGCACTTACAACGTGATCCAAGTCCGAGCGTACCAGTTAAAGGCCGGCAAGCTGGAGACACTGTGGCGTTGGAGTGATGCTGAGGAAGGTCCTCGCTATCGCGGCCAAGGTGCGCACAGCATGCATGCCGTCGACGTCGATGATGACGGTCGCGATGAGGTCTTTCTTGGGTCAGCCGTGCTGGACGACCATGGCGTTGGGTTGTGGTCGACCGGTCTAGGGCATCCCGACCATCACTACGTGGGTGATATCGACCCAGATCGTCCAGGTTTGGAAGTCTACTACGGCATGGAGACGCGTCAGAAAGACAATGGCTGTTGTCTGGTCGACGCGCGCACCGGCAAGATGTTGTGGGGACTGGATCGTGGCCACGCGGCACGTCCATTCCACGGGCATGTGTGCGGACATCGACGGCGAAATACCTGGACTGGAATGTTATTCTTCCGACACCGATAGTGAAAAGAAATCGAACATCCGCTGGCTGTTCAGCGCCCGAGGAGAGGTCTTGCGTGACGATTTGGATTGGGGATTCGGTTTGCGGACCGCTTACTGGGACGCCGACCCGCAGCGAGAGCTCATTCGCGGCAGCAGCATCTTGAAGTACAAGGGTGACAGTTTCGGCGATGTGCTTGCGGGGTCGATCGTGGGTGTGGCCGACGTGCTGGGTGACTGGCGTGAAGAGTTGATCGTTACGGTGCCTGGTGAGCTGCGGATCTACACCACGACGATTCCCGCCCACGATCGCCGCGTCTGCCTGATGCAAGATCCGCTCTACCGTGCCGACGTTTGCATCCAGGCAATGGGCTACACACAGTGTCCAATGACGACGCGGTGTCTGTCAGCGGACTGAGTCAATCGCGTGGCCCAGCGGGTCAAGCTCGGGCGTCCGATCTACAGAAGGATCATCTTGGTGACCCTACGAGCCGCATAAGGACAAACGCGGTCCACAATTCTCCCCCCTGATGACCCGAACCAGGGAGTTTCATAAAATGCGTATTCTGCGGCATCCCATCACAACAGCAAAGCGAGAAGAAAGCCATGACAGTGAAGAAGGTAGGCATCCTGACAGCAGGCGGACTTGCGCCTTGTCTTTCCTCGGGAATCGGGGCTCTGATTGAGCGTTACACAAAGACGGCACCAGAAGTTGAGATCATCTGCTACCGGTCTGGATACAAGGGCCTGCTGCTGGGCGACAGCTTCACGGTGTGTCAGGCGGTCAGAGACAAGGCGGCGCTGCTGCACAAACGTGGTGGCAGCCCGATCGGTAACAGCCGCGTCAAACTGACGAACGTTGCCGACTGCGTCAAACGCGGCCTCACCAAGGAAGGCCAGGATCCGCTGGAGGTAGCGGCAGAGCAGCTCAGGAAAGACGGTGTTGACGTGCTGCACACCATCGGCGGCGACGACACGAATACGTCGGCTGCTGACCTCGCGGCATTCCTGCGAAAAAACGACTACGAACTGACCGTGGTCGGACTCCCCAAGACGGTCGACAACGACGTGATACCGATCAAGCAGAGTCTCGGCGCCTGGACCGCCGCGGAACAGGGCGCGCGGTTCTTCGAAAACGTGGTGGCTGAGCAGAACGCGAACCCGCGAATGTTGATCGTGCACGAGGTGATGGGGCGGAACTGCGGCTGGCTGACTGCTGCGACCGCGGCCAAGTACCGCGAGTTGCTGGACACGATGGAGTTCCTGCCCGAGGCTGGGCTCAGCCGCGAGCGCGATGAAGTGCATGGCGTTTATATCCCGGAAATGCATCTCGACCTCGAACAGGAGGCCGCACGCCTGCGCACCGTCATGGACGAAATCGATTGCGTCAACATCTTCATCTCCGAGGGTGCCGGTGTGGAAACGATCGTGAAGGAAATGGAGTCGCGTGGAGAGACAGTGCCCAAGGATGCTTTCGGGCACTACAAGTTGGATGCCGTGAACCCCGGCAAGTGGTTCGGTGAGCAGTTTGCCTCCATGCTGGGTGCAGAAAAGACGTTGGTCCAAAAGAGCGGCTACTTCAGCCGCGCTGCCCGCGCAAATGAGCAAGACTTGGCATTGATTGCGAAGTGCGCCGACAAGGCGGTGGAATGCGCATTGGCAGGCATCGGCGGCGTGATCGGAGAGGACGAGGAACGCGGCGACGAGTTGCGAGCGATCGAATTCGAGCGGATCCGCGGCGGCAAACCGTTCAACAAGGATGTCCCCTGGTTCACCGACCTGCTCGCCGCCATCGGCCAACCCAAAGACTCGCCCGAACTGCAGCCCCACTGATCCGTCCGGCTCGGTGTGAGCATAACCGGCGGCGCGAGTTCGTAGTGACTCTTCATGGCCGATCCGCAATGAGTGGGTGGCTGGTGGTCGAGCGTCAGCGAGCCCCCAGCAACGCGCCAATAGAATTCCGGGGGCTCGCTGACGCTCGACCGCCGGCCACCCCGTCGGGTATTTGTGGGAAAACCGCATGAATGCGGCTACGAACATGACGACACTAATCCACGAGTTGACGTTCAATCTCTTCCAGCGATCTTGCTTTGGTTTCGGGCAGACGCTTGTAGATCACGACGAAGCCGATGACGCAGATCAGGCCATACAGCCAGAATGTGCCATGTGCGCCGAAGCGTTTGATTGAGCAGCGGAAACGTGAAGGTGAGGGCGGTGCAGCCCAGCCACAGCGATAGCACTGCCACCGACATCGCAGCCCCGCGGATGCGGTTGGGGAAGATCTCGCTGATCACAACCCAGGTGACCGGCGCCAAGCGACATCGCGTAGCAGGCGATGGCCGAGACCACGAGGATCAGCATCAACAAGCCTTTGAACTCGAAATAGTAGGCCGCCCCCAGCACGGCGTAGATGCCGGTCAAGCCGGCGGCCCCGATCAGCATCAGTGGTCGCCGCCCCAGTCGATCGACGGTGAAGATGGCGATGAACGTGAAGACCAGATTGACGATGCCGGTGATCACGATGCCAAACATCAACTCACCCACCTGGTAGCCCGCTGCTTGAAACACCTCCTGGGCGTAGTTGAAGATGACGTTGATGCCGCACCACTGCTGGAACACGGCCAGGAACACGCCCAAGCCGACGATCCTCATCAGCTTGGGTTCCGCGAGATCGCTGAAGCGGACTTGGGCCACTTCTTCGTTCGCTGATCGTGGCGGCGATTTCTTGCGTTTCCCGCTCGGCGTAAGCGTCGCCGCCCACGCGGGCCAGTATCCGGCGGGCCCGATCAAGCTGGCCGTTCTTCACCAGCCACCGCGGGCTTTCGGGCACGAAGAACATCAGCAGAAAGAACGCGGCGGCCGGGACGTCTCCGCGCCGAACATCCACCGCCAACCGTGCGTTCCATTCCAAGACTCGCGGATGAACTCCGCCGTCGCCCCCTCCGGCACCTCCTGGGCGATCAGCAAGTTGGTGATCTGTGCCGCCAGGATGCCGATCACGATGGTCAACTGATTGATCGAGACAAACCTGCCTCGCATCTTCGCCGGCGAGATCTCGGCGATGTACATCGGCGACAGGTTCGATGCCAAACCGATGCCCACTCCGCCGAGAAAACGGGCCAGGTTGAACGACACGAAATTGGCCGAAAACGCCGTCCACACCGCGCTGGCGGTGAACAGCAAGCCGGCGAGAATCAGCAATCGTTTACGGCCTAACTTGTCGCTGAACACCCCCGACATCATCGCCCCGAACACGCAGCCCACCAGCGCGGCGCTCATCGCGAAGCCGCGCCAAAAAGCACTATCCATCGAGTCGCCCGCGATGCCGAAGCGCCGGCTCATAAAACGGCTTGGCGCCGCCGATCACCACCCAGTCGTAACCGAACAGCAGTCCACCCATGGCAGCGACAGACAGATCAGCCAGAGGAACGGCAGATTGTACTTCGTGTCTTTGGCGTGACTCAGTGTTGCCTCGTCGGCAAGCACGACATCAATCTCCGCGACCGACGCGTACGGCTTGTCGTTCACTTCGCGTTCGCAACGAATTGGATGAAGCGGGCGGAATGCGTTTGGCAAATCTTACCCACTGCGGTTCGGCGCCCGGCGGGAACGTCCCTGACGCGACAGGACTCCCCCAGGCTTGACCATCGTCGCTGACGTGAATCGCGTACGCCGCGATGCGGCCGTTCGTCATATCCCGACGAGGCACATACCGCACGCCATTGACCTGCCGCGGCTTGCCGAGATCGAGCACGAGTGCGTGCGGCATCGGCGCCGCGTCGGCTCCCAGTCGGTGTGCCAGATCGTCTTGGGATCACCATCGATCGCGTACTTCGCCGGATGATTGCCGTGGGCGTGTCGGCCCGAATCGTCGCCCCGATTTGCTGCAGCACGTCGGCTCGCGAAATAACCGGCGAACGGCGTCCAGGTCGACACTGATCGCGGCGCGAAGGCGTCGCTTGCTGCGTATCGCAACAGGCTGTGACGCAGCTGTCGGGCGACCGGTCGGTTCTCCAAGTCGGACTTCAGATCCACGGAGCAGACAAGCAGCTTTCCCTGACCCACTTTCGCTTCGAAGACCAGAGCCGAGCCGTTGCGGGCGGAACCAGTCGGGCACGACCTGCACCATCGGACGCAACTCTCGAGACAGATCGTCAAGGACCATTGGCTTCGAGCGGCTGACTAGCTCCCACCATTGCCAGTCGCTGTGGTAGTCCGTGGGAAACGCGGCGAGCGCGGGATGGTCAGGATCACAAAGAACCCCCAGCGTGTGCGGCGGCTGACCGCCGGTCCAAGAAGTGTTCCAGAAGATCGACGAGAAGCCGATGGCGACGTCCGTTTGCACGGTGTTGGGATCGACAAACAAGACAACTTTGCCGCCTGCATTGCAGTCGTTTGGCAACGTCATCCGTGATCGTTTGGACGACCAGCAGATCATCCGAAACATCTTCCGAAACACCGGCCTGCTCGGGATAAACCCAGAATTGCCAATCGTTAACCGACCGCTGATCACCATGCATCGAGCGAGACGGATAAGGTGAGTTGCTGTGGCTCTTCGAATCGCTGTCAGCGGCAGACTGGATGCGGCCAAGTTGCGTGAGCTGTCCTGTCGGAATGTCCGACTCCGGTCAGCGGCCCAGTCTCGACGACTTCGGCGCCACGGTTGACCGTCCAATTGGGCGTCACGCCGGACATTGCTGCCGGACCGAAGTGTGAGACCTCGATATCCGCCACAAACGTTTCGTCGCTCGTCCAGGTTCGCTTGGGCAACCGCGCCAGCGGCACTGTGGGGCCGCAAAATCGGCGGAACTCATCGGGACTGATGTAGGGTTTGGAATCCCAAAACGGATCGAGCACTCCGACCAGCGCCGTTCCCTGCCCGGGAAGTCGTGCAGATCCAACAGCTGAAAGCCACCGAAACCCGGTGTGCGCAGGGCCGATTCGATTTCCTCCTTGTAGCACAACGCCTGCAGCTTGCCGGAGGCCATCAGGAAGTCGTGGGCCTGATCCGGACATGCTGGGCTTTGGCGAGCAAGTCGCGAAAGATCTCAAAGTTGCGCGGCTTCAGAGCCCCGGTGTATTTCTCCATCTCGTCAAAGTTGGGATAGACGCACCACTGGCCGATCTCATGGCTGATCACAGGAACGTCGTAACCGTCCACGAAATCACGGTAGTCGGCCACCGTCGCGGGCGGCTGGGCGTTGATGCGGCTGCGCAGGCCCTGGCCCCATTGCTGGATTCGCGGACTGGGCGTGACATGAAATTCGTTCTCTGCGATGCTCGGCCAGCCCGAACCGCTGGTCACCAGTTGACGGTCGGTCTTGGCCTTGAAGTGTTCCACCCACGGGCCGAGATACTTGCCGCCCCGCTCCGGCCCGCCCGGTTCGTTGCCCATTGCCAGCAGCAGGAACGAAGGATGGTTGCCGTACGACGCCAGGATGCGTTCGCCTTCGCGATAGAGCCACTCGTCAATCGGTAATCCGTTACCCAGCTTGGTGCTGACGTTGGGCCAGGTCGAGCATTCGACTTGGTAGTAGAAGCCGAGTTCATCCGCCGCCACGAACGCGGCTTCGGGCGGGCACCACGAATGAAAGCGAATGTGATTGAGCCCGTGGGACTTGCAGACGCGGATGATGCGTTTCCACGATTCGACATCGGTGGGCGGATAGCCGGTCAGCGGGAAGATGCAGCATTCGAGCGTGCCTCTCAGAAAAAGCGGCCGACCGTTGAGCACAAATTGCGTGCCTGCGGTCTTGATGTGACGGATGCCGAAGGAGACCTGCGTTGTCGCGATGCGGTCGAACTCACTGAGCCGACGGCGCTAGCCGCGGGCCTCGTTGATGCAACGACTGGCTTCCATCGCCCGTGGCTGCGCCATCGGCTCAGTGAACCAGCGTGACTGTGAGCTGACAGAGATTCGGATGGAACTCGTCCCACCGTTTGGCTTCGCGATCAAAGGGCAACACGCAATCGATCGTCGCGTCATCCTTCGCAGCCGTGATCTTCAAGTTGCGTTCTCCCAAGACCTGGTCGTCTTGTGACACTCGCAGCGCGATCGTCGCCGTCCTGTTCGCTTCCCGTCACGTTGGCCAGCTGCAGCATGACTCTTGCCGAACGGGCGTCCTCGGCCGGAAGTATCTGAACGTTCTTGATCGCTATTGGTGGTCCGGCCCGCAATTCCATCTTGCCGACGATCCCATGCCACGCCGTTTGCGTGTGATCGCTGACGCTGTGCGAGTTAACACCGACGTCAAGCGACTCGAGTGAGTTATCGACGCGAACGGTGAGTGTGTGATGGCCCGGAGTGAGCTGTTTTGTTAAGTCATAAACGTGCGGCGTGGAAAGCGAGTCGTCTTCGCCCGCGAGTTTCCCATCGACCCACACCTGAGTCCAACAATGAGGCCGCTCCAGCGTGAGCAGCACTCGCTGGCCGCGCCACGACTGGGGAATTTCCACGCGCGCGGCGATAGTACGCAGGGCCCACATAGTGCAGCTCGGGCTGAAGCCAATTCGGGATTTTGAACTGATGGGGGTCTTGGTACTTCTTGTACTCCGGTCGATTCCACACATCGTTCTTCGCTGTGGCGATCCAACGCGTCTCGGGCCCGACGGGATCGCCCAGGCCACTGTCGCGCAGCGCCCCGGGAGTTGGACGGGCTGAAACTCGCCGGCATGTTCTTCGTTGGCATCCGCGCCGTCAGGCTTGTACTGGCCGCTCGGATCGAGTCGCACTTGCCACTGGCCCGCAAGGTCGATCCGGTTGTCCGCGCCGCAGGCTGCGGTGACAGACAGGACGCAAAGCAGCCAAACAAGCCAAGCCACATCGTTTCAACACCGCGTACATGATTCCACTCCGTCATTCATTCGTCATTGCAGGTCGTTCGTTGAGCTGTTTGCAAGGCGTGCTTCACAGGTTCCCGCCATCGAGAGTCCACGGATCGCGATAGTCGTAGTGCAGCATCTGATTGGCTTGGTCGTTGTTGGTGAAACGTTCCGATTTCGCATCCCAATCCAAACGTTGTCCAACCGCCAACGAGATGTTTGCCAACAGGGCCATGGATGTCGAACGGTGACCAATTTCCACGTCGGCATTCGGCTTCTGGCGGGTTCGCATGCAATCCAGGAAATTGCGAGCATGCAGGGCCGTCAAGGCTGCGTTTTGACCTGATGTGGTGACGGTCTCTGGCTGACAGCGAGATTCCCAGGATTGGAACTGGCCCCGCCGCTCCGGCACCACTTCGAAGCCGTTCCCGCTGACGTACAGCGTCCCTTGCGTACCTCGCAATTCGATCTCGCCGCTTCGCAGGGCCGGGTTCTGGCTGGTTTCATACTGCCCAAAGACGGCAAGCCGTCCAGAGGCAAATTGAAACGTCGCTTCCATGGTGTCGGGGATCGTCCGATCGTCGTCGACGGCGAAACGTCCGCCCATGGCACAGACCGACACCGGTGCCAAGTCGCCGCAACACCAGCGGATAGCGTCGAGATAATGGACCCCCCAATTCCCCATCTGCGAAGAATACAACTGCCACCAGCGGAACTTGTACGGCGCGACGTTATCCTGGTAGGGCGCAGCGGCCTCGGACCGAGCCACATGTCCCAATCCAACTCGGGCGGCGGTGCCGTGGCGTCCCGATGTCCGATTCCATCGGGATACATGTTGCTGAGCCGATAGGCACGAGCCAAACAGATTTTGCCAAACTCGTCGCTTTGCACGCGCCCGGCCAGGTCTTGATAGAGCGGCGAACTCCGCCGGTGCGTTCCGACTTGAACCACGCGTTTGTTGCGTCGAGCAGCCTCGACCATCTTGCGTCCCTCGTGGATCGTGACGGACAGCGGTTTTTCAACGTACACGTCCTTGCCGGCGTTGCAGGCGTCGATTGTCTGAATGGCGTGCCAGTGATCCGGCGTGGCGATCACCACGGCATCGATGTCTTCACGTTCCATTACTTTTCGGAAGTCACCGTAGGTAGCTTGGCTTCCGCCACATTTTTCCTTGGCTTGGGCCAAGGTTCTCTTGTCGACATCGCACAGCGCCACGATCTCTGCATCGTCATGTTCCATGAAAGCATCGATCAACTGGCCTCCGCGGTTGGCCACGCCGATGAATCCTAAACGGATACGGTCGTTGGCACCGGCAGCCCTGCTTGTCTGCTGTGCGGTCAACGCAAGTGTCGTGGCCGCGCCGGCCATATGGAATGTACGTCGGTTGATCTTCGTGCTCATGACAGGTGTGACTCGAAAACTGGTAAGCGTCGTGCGGAAAACAAGTGTCGGTGTGTGCTCCATCGTTTCACACGCCCCCGACAACAACTATTGGACCAACACCCAGTTTATCCTTCATTATGGAGACTGTCGCAGACTCAAATCGTTTCGTATTTCGAGCTTCAATTTGTGGTGGGAAACATCCGCAACATCGCGACGCCATGCCGATTGACTTTCGTCGAATACGTCTCGTCGAATTCGCCCAAGTCCTGATGCCGCCACACATCGCGCACGCGGTGCCGCCCATCAGCCCCAACTCGTTCCACGTCACGCTCGTCTCTCGCGGTGCTTCTGCCAAGTTGAACAGGCCAACCGCCAGCGAGCCATCTTCCATTGGCTTTGGCCAACACTAAGTCCTCATCGGTGAAGCGAACGGGCGTGGCCTGCTTGCCGAGGGCGTCTTGGTTGACGTCGATCACCTCCGGATTGCACAGCACGTTGAGCGTAAACTCGTCGAGCCGGGCCATGTCGCCGGAGAAGAAGAGCGGCGCCGCCATCAGGCTCCACATGCTCATGTAACTGTATTGCTCGTTGGGCGTCAGCGGCGGTCGGCTTCGGCTCCTGGAATCCCGCCGCCGGCGGCACGCCGACGTAGCCGATCAGAATGTAATCGGGATCGTTCCACGCACCCGGTCCGGCATGCTGGTGATGCTGCATGTTGGCAAAACCGATTTTGTAGAAGCCCGGCAGATGATCGCCGCGAGTCAGCCCTAAATCACCGGTGGTTCGCCAGCATTGCCCGCCGACCGACTCGCCCCACTTCCACACATCGTTCATTCCGTATTGGCAAAGGTTCAGCACGACGTCGCGGTTCAATGTGGCCAGGATATCACCCATTTCTTTGAAGGGCCGCTGTTTCTCCAGCAGATCGTCTTTCGATGCCTTCATTCGCTCACGATAGACGTCGCCGTAAGTGCACCAATCGTACTTCAAGAAGTCGAATCCCCACGCCGCGAACTGCTCGGCGTCCTGCTCGCTCGTGCTGATAGCTTGCCTCGTAGTGCTGGCACGTGCGCGGCCCCGGCGACGTGTAGATGCCGGCGCGAAGGCCTTGGGCGTGAATGTGGTCGGTCATCGCCCGCATGTCGGGGAAGTTGGCATTGGTGAGGAAGTCGCCATTGTCCCCACGAGTCTTGCCGACCACCGCTTTGGTGTCCTGACCGTGCAGCCGCGCTTTGCGAACTTCGTAGCCCTCGGGTGACTGCATCATCCAGCAGTCGTCAATGCTGACGTACATGTAACCGACGTCCGCCATGCCGGTGGCAACCATTTGATCAGCCGCCTGCCGCATCTTTTGGTCGGTGATCATGTGATACCAGGTGTACCAACTGTTCCAACCCATGGGCGGCGTCAACGCGAGCTTGTCGCCGACGACGATGGTGAACTCTTTGTTGGCGGCACCGTGCTCGTTGTTGAGCGGTGAGCTTGACGACGTATTGGCCGATTTCGCTTGGAGCGTTTCCCGTGATGATGCCGCTGCCGGCGTCGACGCTGAGTCCTTCCGGAAGACCTCCCACCGCGAACGCAATCGGTCGCTCGCCGGTGCAGGGAATGCGGTAGAGGAACGGTCGCCCGGGCCGCACGCCGAACAGCCGCGGGCCGTTGATTCGCGGCTCGGGACCCGGCTTGGGAGTCAGGATGATCGGCTCTTCGCCTGCCGCGCCGGCCACCACCGTCATGAGCAGACTGCCAACAACCGTAATGCGAATTGCTACCGCAAATTTATGATTCATCGTCACTCCCCTGAATGCTGAGTCAAAGTAGCCATCTCGCTCCGCCGAGATGAAGCCCGACCGAGTCGTCTGCTAAGCGAAATAGGGTTGATCGTAGCGAGAATGTAGCCACGCGATCTCTTCGACGAAACGGAACTCGATTGTTCGCTTCCTTGTCGGGCTACCGTCACGACGGAGCGTGACGGCTACTTTGCCGGTCATCACACGCTCCCCTGGCGCCGGCGACCTGCGGGCGATGAACGACCGCCCCGAGATGGCTGGGATCCATGGCAAGAACCAGATCGATTTGCTGCGTTTGCCTCGTGCGTTCTCTTCTGTCCGAGCATTCCCAGCGCAAGCATGAAGCGGCAGTGCAGCTCATTGCGCCGCTGCAAGTCCTCCTCGAACACCAGGAAGTCGGGCAGCGACACCGCGAAGAAATCGATTTGCGGTTCATCCGCGAGATGAGTCCTCGCCGTAGTCAAGCAAACTTTGGAAACGGGTCGCCGCCTCTTCCTGCCGTCCGAGCGCCTTCAAGGCCAGATCCCTGATAGTAAATCATCTCTGGGCGGTTGATCATTGTAGTACATCGGATCGCTGGGCTGGCTGATCCCGCGGGCCGCTTGCTCGAAAGCCGCGTCGCATCGGACTCGTGGCCGAGTCGCTGCAGCGCCACGCCTTGCCAGTAATGGACGTTGTTCTCCTGATGGCCCGGCAATTTGCCTTCGCCGAGCGAGTGCGGCCATTGCTCGGCCTGCTCAAGCCAACGCAGCGCTGCCTCGAACTGGCGTTCGGCGATCGACTTCCGCGCCAATTCCGTCAAGCACAGCGTGTATTGGGCGGGCACCTTGCCTTCGCCGCCTTCCCAGGGATGAAACTTGCGGGCCAAGAAGCGTATCCAACGCTTGTTGATGACGGCCCAGACACGTTCAGCAGTGTCACGTACTCCAACGATAGGTCATCACGCGAGGCGACCAGCGGCGCGTGCTGCGATAAGTCGTGCGAGACGCTGCGGCGGCGGATGGCCAAGTCGCTTGGCCAATTGATCGAATTCAAACAAAACGCGCGCGTCGGTCTGATCCAGACGAAAGGCTTCCGTGAAAGCCTGCCATGCGGCATCCGCGTCACGCCGCTTGTTGAAGTAGGCCAGCCCCAGATTCCGCCAGACGGTCGCCAGCGAAGGATCGCGGTCGCGCGACTGTTCCCAGCAGGAGATGGCCAAGTCATACTGCCGGCGGTCGTACCAGAGATTGCCAAGATAGTAGGGCGCCTTCGCGTCTGCCGAGTTGGCCGCCGCGGCTCGCTGCAGTGGCCCGATTTCTTCCAGCCGGTTGGGGAAGCAATAGTCAGGTCGGTAGTTGGCGGCGCTGCGGCGGAACTCTTCGGCACGCTCACGCTCGCCGACTTCGTCTGTACCAGTCCGCCAAAAAGTAGAAAACGATCGGCGTTTCCGGCTGCTGATCGACTCGTTGCAAGATACTGCTGCAATACACCAACGGCCCACACGTACATGCCGGCCGCAGCATAATCGAGCGCAAGTTCGAGGTAATTGCGCTGGTCGTCTCGCATGCGGTCGTAGAACACTTCGACGTCTGAGGCCACATATCGCCGTCAGTTCCGCAGTCCCTCGCCTCGAGCAGCAGCCCCGGCTTGAAACCGATCGGACTGAAGCCATTCGTCGGCCAGAGATTTCGCTTGCTCGTGCCGCTCAAGCATCCGCAGCAACGTCACCTTCAAGTGCCGCGCTTGCCGATGAGCGGCGTTGCGGGCCAAGCACCGGTCAACGTTTTCCAACGCCTGATCCAGCCGACGGGCTCGGCAGTCCAGTCGTGCCAAAGCAAAGTAACCTGCATCTTGCCAGGCTGCATTCCAGACTGCTTTGTGATACGCCGCGTATGCCTCGTCGAAACGTTCGAGGCGTTCAAGCGTGCAGCCGAGCAAAAAGTACGGCTCGCCATCGTAAGGATTCGGATTGTGCCGTGTCAGCCGCTCGATGGCCCGCCGCAGGTGCGGCTCTGCGTCGGCAAACCGTGCCGCGCCGATAGAGCAGCTTGCCAAGAGCCATGTTGCAACGGGCATCTCCGGGGTCGCGGTGCAACGCTTCGCGATAGTAGTCTGCCGGTTCCCGCGTGGCGTGACGGTACTGCTCCAGATGGAGTCCGGCGAGATAAAGCGACTCGACCGAGTCGATTTCGTGCGGCGAGCCAATCGCTTTGGCAGGCTCGGGAATCTCGCTTTCGACTTCCGCGGGAACCGTCCAATCGACAAGCTGCTTCCCGTCACGCGACAGCACTCTGATCGCCAGATCCTGCCGGCGGAGCATCATCCGGCAAAGCAATCGTCTGCTCGAAAAACGAGCCCGGCCCACCATCAAATTGCCATTCCCCAACGACTGCTTCACGCGACAGCAAAATCGCTTTTGCTCCTGGCTGCGGCGAGGTCGTGTAAGCTCGCACCGTCACGTTACCGTTCTCGAATTCCAAACCCACCGCTGCATCCACCGTCGCGTTCTTGACGATCCCCACGCCCTGGTACGGCATGAAGTATTGCTTGAACGCCTTCTCTTCGCCGGGCATCAGCCAGGAGAAGTCCGGCTGGTTGTCCGTATAAACGCCGCACATCAGTTCGATGTAGGGGCCATCTTCGTCCGTCAGGTGTCGATCCCAGGCCTGGCCAAACTCGGCGGTTCCCCACGTCCACTGCTTCTTGCCTGGCGAGACATGGTGATTGCACACATGCAACAGGCCCGCACGTCGCCCGTGGTCGTAGCTGCCGACAAAGTTGTACTCGCTGCGATGAGCCATGTACGACGTGGGCACGGGGATGTTGCGGTAGCGACTGATGTCGGTGCCCGGTGAATAGTCCACCTTGTAGTACTCGCCGGTGGCGATGGGGAACGAGCTGACATCGCGTTTGCCGTGATCCATCACCGCAGTCACGTCGGGTGGAAAAACCGATTGATGGTTCTGGTCCACGTGCACGGCGGGATTCGCCCACCACAGAAACGTCTGCGGCAAATCCGTGCGATTGTAGAGTTTGGCATCGATCTCCAGCACTGCACTTCCCGGCCGCAGGGTAAAGCCATGCGTGCATTCGGTGCGATGCATGCGGTCGATTTCGTGCAGCCACACAGTCGCAGCGCCGCTGCCTGCGTCTTCCGCAATCTCGCAATCAACCGGCATGAATGTGCTCGGCCGATGATGCTGTGGCCAATTGAATTCAATCCCGCCGCTGATCCACGGCCCGGCCAGCCCGACCAACGCGGGCTTGATCACGCGGTTGTAATAGACGAAGTGGTAGTCGTTCGTCTTGTCGACCGCCATCTGCACGCGACCGCCGAGTTCGGGCAGGATCATGATTCGCAGGAACTCGTTTTCCAGAAAGACAGCCTGCCAAACGCGGTCCCGCTTCTGATCCTCAATGTGATCAATCACGGGCAGCGGATAGACGGTCCCACTACTGCCCTGATAGACCCGCTTCTCGAGAAACATCGGATTGCGGTTTGCCGCGCCGATTCCATAGGTAGGAATGACGACCTCTTCCCGCCACGCGCGGACGGGAAGAGGTGTTTTCGAGCTGTTTACCGGTTGGTAAGTGACGCCCGACATGGCGAGCCCAGACTGATTCGGCGGAGTCAAACCCAGCGGCTCAAGAAACCAAGCTGGCGCCGTCAGCGTGCGAAGTGGCGTCCTGATTCATTGGGTAAAAGCCGTATCCTATCATCCGCCCAGTGCAGACGGCTACGTCCAGGCAACGGGTGACGGCGAATCTAGCCAAGAACTTGCGTCGATCGGTGCCGGTACCACCTCACCAGCGAGCAACCGTGACAACTCTGTTTCATTGCCATAGCTGGCCGCTTCTTGCTCGATCAGTTCTAGCTCTGCCATCGGCCAATCCGAATATTCGGCCAAGCGTTGGGCTCGGCACTCAAGCCGCAAATCGAGGACGCGCGACGCACGTCCATTGGGCTCGTGAGTCTGGTTTACGTATTCGGCAAAGGCGACGAGTCGCTGACTTAAATCTTGGTTCTGCATTTTTCAAATCCTTTAGAGTTTCAAAGAAAAGACGATCGACATCAACTGTTAGTTTCGGGACGTGTTTTGAAAAGGGGGTCGACCCTGTAACGATGAAAACTGAGCCCGCGGCGCTAACCGCGGGCCCAAAAGTTCCTACTAACCAGCACTTAAGGCGCGAGGCTAGCGCCTACGGCTCACAGAAAAACTCGCTTTCATCAGCCGCGGCTGACCCTCTCGAGCTAGACACAAAGGTTTAGCCTCCTTTTCAAAGTGGGATTGCCAAAAATTATCTCCGGATCATTCGAGCAGGTGGCGAATTCTTTACATGAATCGTGTTAAGAAACGTTCCCGCTGACCCGGTCCTGCTGATGAGTTGGCAAACGTCGTTCCGAAAATCCAATTCGGCCGGTGTACGGTGCGACGGGTGCAAGATTACACCTGAACCCACCGTTAACGGCGGGTGAATAAGAGTTTGCGTCACCGCTTGTCGGTAGACGCGTCTCGACGTGCTCAAACTCCTAGCAGTTCTGCGCAGCAACTGAACAAGTATTTGCTTGCAACTGAACCCGCAAGATGCTTACTTTCGGTGCGCGCCAAAATCTGGTTTGCGTTTCTCTTTGAAAGCTTGCACTCCTTCCTTCGATTCCGGCGTGCCGTAGAAGAGTTTGACGGCTTGCAACCCCATCATGGAGAGTCCACTGATGTGCGCCGTGTCGGCATTGAAAGAGCACTTGGCGATCGCCAGTGCCGTGGGACTCTTCTCCAAAATTTCCTGGCACCACCTTCGCACTTCGCTGTCCAATTCGGCGTCCGGCACCACGACGTTCGCCAACCCCATCCGGACTGCCTCCGCTCCGGAGTATTGTCGGCACAGATACCACATCTCACGCGCACGCTTTTCGCCGATCACGCGTGCCATGTATGCGGTCCCAAAGCCGGGGTCCACGGAGCCGACTTTTGGCCCGACTTGTCCAAACACGGCTGATTCTGCTGCAATGGTCAGGTCACACAGCAGTGCCAGAACGTTGCCGCCACCGATCGCGTAGCCCTGCACCCTGGCGATGACTGGTTTCGGTGCATCACGGATGGCGGCCTGCATTTCCTCCAGCGGCAAGCCGATCGTTCCACGGCCTTGGTACTGGCCTTCGTGAGCGGACTGATCGCCGCCGGTGGAAAACGCTTTCTCACCCGCGCCGGTCAACACGATGACGCCGATCGCATCATCCCAGGCTGCCCGCTTGAAAGCATCAATGATCTCTTCGCAGGTCTGGGCGCGGAAGGCATTGAAGACATCCGGTCGGTTGATGGTAATCGTCGCCACGCCGTCCGTTGCGTCGAATAGGATGTCCTGGTAGCTCATCTTCGCGTCCTCTTGTTGGAACGTGTTTGATTTCCGAACGTGGGATAGGCTTCCAGCCTGTCGATTCGCTGATGACAGTTTGGAAGCCGATTCCACTTGTTTTCCGCGTCATCGGCCGGAAGCATATACTGTGGCTTTCGCTGCCTCAACGATCATCCAGAAAAGGCCCCCCATGCATCGCCTCGCCCTGCTCTCGACCATGTGCCTGGCCGCCTGTGGCATGACGACTGCCGACCAGCCCGATACGTCAAAGATGAACATCTTGTTTCTTGATATCGAGGACTGCCGGGCAGACGTGTGGGGCTGCTACGGCAACGCAATCTGCAAGACCCCCAACGTCGATCGCTTGGCGGCCAGCGGCGTCCGTTTCAATCGCGCGTACTGTCAATACGTCTGCTGCAATCCATCCCGGTCGTCTTTTCTGACCGGACTGCGGCCCCACACCACAGGCGTGCTCTCCAACTCACACAACTCCCGCGAGCATTTGCCGCCGGGCACAAAGAGTCTGCCACAATTGATCAAGGGCAAAGGCCTGTATGCGGCCAACGTGGCCAAGTTGTTCCACAGCAGTGGAGCCGAGAACGATGAAGACATGCGGGCCTTTGATCGCATCGAGATGCAACAGCGTCCGCCGGGTTGGGATGGCCCAGCGCCGATCCTTACGTTTCCTCCCGTCTCGAATCCAATCGACTTTGGTCCGGCCCCCAAACGGGACAGTAAGGAGTGGGAAGCGTATCGTCGTAAGCGATCGGACCGTTACGGCGACTCACGGCTGACCGACGATCAGGAACACGACGGTCGAGTGGCTCAGATCGCCAAGGCGTTGTTGCAAGAGTTTTCGCAAGACAAGCGACATTTCTTTCTATCGGTTGGTTCGTCTCGGCCCCACACTCCGCTGATCTGCCCAAAGAAATACATCGACATGTACGATCCGGACCAGATTCCGATGCCGCATGCGCCGCGAGACGCGGACAACGGCGTGCCGGACATCGCGGTCCGATTCGGCCGTAGCGCGGACATCTTTATGACTCACAAGCCCACACCACGCGAGACCCGCGAAGCCATCGCCGCCTACTACGCCTGCGTCACTTTCCTCGATACTCAGCTAGGGCTGGTACTCGATGCGCTGGATGAATTGGGCTTGGCCGACAACACGATCGTGATCTTCTTCGCCGATCATGGGTTCCATCTGGGGGAACACGGGCACTGGTCGAAGTACACGCTGTTCGAGCAGTCCACGCGCGTACCGTTGATTGTCCGAGTGCCGGGACTGACGCCCGCCGGCGCCGTTTGCGACGAGATCGTCGAACTCGTCGATCTGCTGCCAACCATCGGCGAGCTGGCAGATTTCGATGTACCAGCGAACCTCGAAGGAATAAGCTTTGCACCGCTGCTGGCCGACCCGAAAAAGCCGTGGAAGAAGGGCGCTTTGACCGTCTTCGGCAACAAAGGCGAACACAACTCGCTTCGCACGAAACGTTTCCGCTATTGCGAATGGGAACACCAAGGCGAACGGATCAAGGAGCTCTACGACTTGGAAAAAGACCCGTGGGAGACCGTCAACCTGGCCGATCAACCGGCCACCGCCGAAGAGCAACAAGAACTGGCCACACTCCTCCACGCCGGTTGGCAAAAGCTGTTGCCGCCGAACTGAATGCAGGTGTGATGGTTGGGCGACCGCCACGGACCGTTAGCTAACGCTACACGTTGGAGACCGAATCTCTGACGGCTAGTTCTTGTGCCGCTCGCTGGCGTCCGGGTCGAGGTTGATCGGCGCGGGCGGCTCCCCTTGCTGCCAGCGCTCGTACATCAACTCGTAGGCCTGCTCCAGCTGACGAACCTTGCGAGTCGTGTCGAACAACGGACAACTGTTGCGGCCGGCGATCAAACGCTCGCGCAAGTTCCGCAACTTGTCACGATGCTGAGCCAGATGAATCGCTTGGCGCTCGTACTCGGCCAGATCGGCGGCGACCAACTCCGCGAGCCCGGCCGCGGTGACGATGCTTGCGCAAGCCCGCTGGCAAAAGTGACTGCCGGGAACAGTCAGCACCGGCAGGCCTGCCCATAGCGAGTCCACCGCGGTCGTGATCGCGTTGACCAACGGCGTGTCCAGGAACAGATCCGCCAACTGATGCCTGGCCAGATGTTCGTTGTGCGGCAGCTTGTCGGCGAACACCAGCCGCCCCGCGGAAACGTGACGCGCTTCCGCTTCGCCCCGCAGGTTGTGCTGCACCTCTGGATGAGTGCTAAACAACCACAACACACTGCCGGGTGTCGCGGCCACGATCCGCATCCATAGGTCGAACGTGGCCGGGTCGATCTTGTAGGGTTGCAGAACGAGCAGAAGACGAACCCCTGTTCCGGCAGACCACAATCGGCGCGTGTCGATGGGCTGTCAGGGATCGGCATTTGATCGTCGGTCACCGCATAGGATCCAGGCAGATACACCAGTCGTTCGCTGAAGTGACTCTGACTACCCGGCGGCGAGGCAATGTGATCGGTGACGAAGTAATCGAGATAATCGGTCCCCGTGGTCACGTGCAGGTAGTAGCTGACCTGGATCGGAGCGGGGCGGAGTGCGGCGATTTCGGAACGTGCGTCCGAGTTGTAGGCGTTCAGCACGACCAGGATGTCCAGCTCATCTTCGGCGATCCGCCGCGCCGCATCGACCACTTCCAATGAACGCAAGCTGACGAAGTGATCACAGCCCGATTCCACGCGACGTCGGCGATCGCTCTGGTCGTCCGGCGTGTCCGCATAGCCGAAGATCTCGAAACGTTGACGGTCATGTGCGGCGAAGACGCCGCCCATCAACTGCGTCAACGCACCGTGACGAAACTCGTGGGACAAGTAACCGATCCGCAGCCGGCCTTGTTTACGTGACGCAGGTTGCCGCGGCGAGCGTCGCAGGCCTTGCCGGCGCCTGCTCTTCGTTCGAATAAGCTTCGGCCAGCCGCAGTATTTGCTCCGGTGACAAGGGGAGTGTGAGCAGCGACCAGGGGTCGATTGGGATCGGTGCGCCGCGGTTCAGATGATCCATCAGGCAGGCGACGTACGCCTGATGCTCTTGGCCACGATGGTGCCAGTCACAGACTTGCTCGCGCAGCACACTCAGTCGCTGACGTGCCGGTAGGAAATCGGGGCGGAGTCGAATCGCGCGGCGAAAGCCGGCCAACGACTCCTCGCGTTTGCCGGCCAGATCGTAGACCGCAGCCAGGTTGTAGGTGATCAACCCCGACTGCGGCTGCAACTGCAACGCCCGCCGCAGACACTCGGCGGCCTCGGCCACGTTCTTGACGAACGGTTTGCGTGTCAGCGCAGCGGCCAAGCCGACCAACGCATCGACATGATCGGGTGCTTGAGCCAGCACTTGACGATAGAGAGCCGCAGCCTCACTGGACCGAAACGCGTTGGCCAGCGCGTTGCCACGCTGCATCAGCTCGTCGATCCGCCCCGCTGCGGCACCCCGTGCTGGTGGAGCCGGCGCGGACTCCACGCCGGCCCAACCGGCGGCGGACTGCTCATCGACGGTGCGCTCGTTGCGGGTTCCGCGAGGGCACTGCTCTCCGCCGTCCAATGCTGCCACTTGCCTCCGTCCTCGAAGCAAAACTGGTGGCCGATCGCCTCGCTGGCGAAGCTCAGCGCCTTGGGCCGCCTGACACCCGGCAACACAACCACGTCGTACAGCTCTTCGATCCCTTGCTCGATGCGGGCCCAGTGCACCGTTGCCCCCCGGTCCAGTTCGATCACATGCAATCCGCAGCGGGCGGCGGCACCCTTGTCGGCCAGGTTGCGATCCAACGCCAGTCCCTGGAACGAGTGCTCGTCGCGGGGTCGCGACAGTCCGACCACGGCAAAGTTGCCGACAAAGGCCAAGCCTCGCGCATAGCCGGGCAGAAAAGCAACTCGCTCGAAGCGGCCGCTGACAGGGTCGATAAACCCCAAGTGCCCGGTCCCTGATTCCAGCAACCACAACTTTCCTCGATGCAAGCGGGGCGAATGAGGCATCGATAAACCATCGGCGATGACTTCGTTGTCGGGCACGTTGATGACCAGTCCGCCGCTGTCGCGGGCATCGCGCCAGCCGTCGACCACGTCGCTGGCAGCCACCATGGTGACATACTTCGGCTGCTCGTTCTCCATCGCCAATCCGTTCAGATGGCAACGATCCTCGGGCACCAGGGAACTGATGAACGGAGGTCGCCACAAGGGACGGAAGCTACATCGCTCGTCGACCGTGGCCAGGCAGTTGAATCGCGTGTTGACAAAGACCGGTCGCCCGCCGGACGCGCTGCCAATGTCGTGGATGTCCAAATCGCCGGTGGTGTGGGCGCAGCGGGGTACATAGACTCGGTCGAAGCCCTGCTGCACGGCGCCGGGCGCAAGGCTGTTCTCCAGTCGCCACAGCACATTCGTCGTGGCCAACCACAAACCGTCGCCGCTGGCGCACAGCCCCATGGCGCGGTCGAAACTGCTGGCCCACATCCCCAGTTGATTGCCTGGTCGGCGACCGAGCAAGATCATCCCGCCGCGCTGGTACGTGGTGAACGCGAGGCCGGCATTTTCGTGTTCCATCCACTCCACGAATCCGCGCGAAGTGACGATCTGAAAACGCGGTCGCTGGCCGGAATCAGTGGCAGGTGACGCCGAATCGGTGGACATGGATTGGATTTCTCAATTTTGTCGTTGGGCAACAGCCCAACGTTATAGCAGGCGACACCGCGGCAACGGCGAGCCATCGCCCAAAGCCAATTGCTTCAACGGCAAGGCGCAAGCCTCTGGCATTCCGCACTGATGCGGCGGAACACGTCGCCCCAATCACCACGCGTCTGCTGGCGGAATAGAAGCATATTGGGATACCACGGCGAGTCGTCACGCTGCAACAAGAATCGCCAATCGGCCGCCAGTGGTAGAGCGACCCATACCGGAGTTCCCAACGCACCGGCCAGGTGGCAGATCGATGTGTCGGACGTGATCACCATGTCCAGATTGCGAATCAAGGCCGCCGTATTGCCAAAATCCAAACCGGGATTGCCCGCTCCACTCGGTTCAATGACTTCGAATTCACCGCTCACCTGCCGAACCTGTTCTGACCCAAAGCCGACTTGCAGGCTGACCAGCGTGATGTCCGTTGTAGTTCCCAGCGGTGCAAACTCGGCCAACGGTATCGATCGTTGCCGGTCGTGCGGATACTTTGGATTGCCTTGCCAGGCGATCCCGATCTTCTTTCCGCGGAGTTGCTCGCTCCAGGCGGCCCACTGTTGTAACCGTTGCTCTTCCGCACTCAGGTAGGGAACCTGATCCGCCAAACATGACTCCGAGACGATTCCCAGCACCGCCGGCAGACTCATCAGCGGCAATTGCAGATCGAATCCGCCTGGATCTTGGTCGTCGCCAACCACTTCAGAAATGCCCGTACACGATCGAATCAATTCGACCAGCGCGACTTGGCATTGCACAACGACGCGACCGCCGCGTTCTGCCGCGCGCTGCGCGAAACGGATGAACTGCAACGTGTCGCCCAGCCCTTGCTCGGTATGCAACAAAAGCGTCTGACCTTCAAGCGGGCGACCGTCCCAACGGGGGCGATCGGTGTACCGGACTCTTTTTCGAGGTTGTTTCAGTCTCCACTCATACTCCGGCCAACCCGACGGATAGTCTCCGATCAGCAGCTTCAACAACGACCGGTTATGATGTGCCGGCACGCAGTCCGACTCGATTGCGATCGCCCGATCATAGCAATCAAGCGCTTCGGCAAACTGGCCCTGCTCGCGAAGCAGCGAACCGAGGTTGGCCAGCACAGCGGCCGCGCGGGGGTCAATGCTCAAGGCATGTTGGTAGCACGCCAGCGCCGCGTTCAAATCGTCCCTTTCCCTCTGGACCAAGCCGAGGCCATTGAAGGCCAGCGAGCAACGCGGGTCGAGTTTCAACGCCTGCTCAAAGCAGGCGACCGCTTCGTCGAACCTGCCCTGCTCCTTGAACACCATCCCCAGGCCGACGCCCGCCTCCACGAACAGAGGATCGATCTTCAGAGCCCGCCGGAAGCAGCCGCCCGCTTCAAGTTCACGTCCCAATTCGGCCAGCGTGTGTCCGAGGTTGAGATAGGCTCGAGCATATTGCGGATCCACTTGCAATGCTCTTCGATACGTTTCCACCGCTTCTTCCAAACGACCGTCATGTCGAAGCGTGTTGCCAAGATTGTTGAGGGCGCCGACATGCCGCGGATCCAAGGCGACCGCCTGTTCGAAACAGTTACGAGCCGCGGAGAGGTTGCCCTCTTCTCGCTGCTTCAGCCCCAGGTTGTTCAGAGATTTGGCTTGCTGTGGCGAGGTAGCCTGGGGCGTTTGACGATCCGGCTTGACCGACGGTGCTGCCAGGACATCCATGGGCGGCGAATCATCGTCCTGACTGGCGATCGTCCAACGCTGGAGCCGGCCGCTGAGCTCGAACGACATCTGTCGGGCGTAATCGGGTGTGGCAAAGCTCAGCACTTTCGGGCAGCTCACCCCGGGCAGCACCTTCACATCGAACAACTCTTCGACCTGGCTCTCGATGCGAGCCCAGTGCAGCACGTTGCCGTTCGCCAAGTCGACCACCACAATGCCACATTGCGGCGCTGCCCCACGGTGCTGCAAGTTCTGCTCCAGCGGCAATCCCTGAAAGGCATATTCGCGCCGCGGTTTGGACAAGCCCACGATTGCGATCTTGCCATGAAACGACAGTCCTCGCGCATAACCGGGCAGAAACGTCACCTGCTCCAGCCGCCCCGACTGCGGATCGATGAAGCCCAAGTGACCGGTACCCGAATTCAACAACCACAGTTTGCCGTCATGCATTCGAGGCGAGTGCGGCATCGAAAGACCTTCGCCAGCCACTTGATTGGATTGCACATCGATCACCAGGCCGCCGGTCTCGCGGAAGTCGCGCCAGCCGTCGGCGACGTCGCTCTTGGCATGCATGCTCACGTACTTCGGACTGCCGTCCGCCATCGCCAGCCCGCTCAAATGGCATCGATCTTCGGGGGCCAGTTGGCTGATGAATGGAGGTTGCCAGAGCGGGCGAAAGTTGTGACGCTCGTCGATCGTGGCCAGGCAACTAAACGCCGTGTTGACGAACACCGGTCTGCCCGCCGCATCGACGTCGACTTCATGCCCATCCACTTCACCGATCGTGTAACCGACGCGCGGCACAAAGACCCGATCGTAGCCCTGTGCGTCGACTTGGCCCTCGGCTAAGTCGTTCTCCAACCGCCACAGCATTCGTTCAGTGACCAGCCACATGGTTTGACCGTCTGTCCAGCAGCCCATGGAACGATCGAAGGCAGCGACGTGTACCGAAGCTCGGCCGTCCGGCTTGTTCCCCAGCAGGATGATGCCACCGACGTGATACGTCGTCAGCGCCAAGCTCAACTGCTCGGCAGCCAACCACTGCATGAACCCGCGGGACGTTTCCAACTGAAAATCGGGCGCGAAAGGATAGTCTCGGTGTCGGAAGTGTTCAGAGTGCTTCAACTCGATTCTGGTGGCCGACAGATGTTTGAACGTCGGGATTTGGAATGGAGCTCGATCGTTCGCGGTCAGTATTCTAGCCCGAACGGTCAGCGAGGCGGATCGGGATCTCCAACGCTGAGGCACCAGCCTGCGGTCCCGCGCATTCTTCACCGACCGTTCGCTTCCTTAACGCCAAGGCGCCAGTCTGCGGTCCCGCGCATTCTCCACCGACCGTTAGCCTCCTTAACGCCAAGGCGCCAGCCTGCGGTCCCGCCTCGCCACCGACCCCCCACTGATCAGAGTGAGTACACCTGCACGCGATTGTGCAATCCGAAGTTTTTGCCGTCTATTTTGATTGTGCGCCGCGGGGAAGCGACTTAGAATCGCACTCGAATTTTGGGGTGTTTGCGTCTTGTTTTCACGCTGAACGTGACGAAGCCAGGAACCACGAGGATTGCAGTCGATGACCAGTCTCAAGCCACTCCGACTCCTTTCGAAGTCTCTCAATGCCTCACGACGCCAACATGCTCGCAGGGCGAAACGCCGTCGAATGCTGGTCGAAAAGCTCGGAGCCCGCGTCTTGTTGGCCGGCGACTTCAGCGACATCTCGGCCGGACTCCCCGACGTGGAAAAGGGTTCGGTGGCCTGGGGTGACTACGACAACGACGGCGACCTCGACATCCTGCTCACAGGAAGCTCTTCTGGCAGCTACATCTCGCGGGTCTACAGGCAAGATAGCAGCGGCAGCTTCAGCGACATCTCGGCCGGACTGACCGGCGTATATCGTAGTTCGGTGGCCTGGGGTGACTACGACAACGACGGCGACCTCGACATCCTGCTCACGGGAGTCGATGCCAACAACTACCTCCCTATCTCGCGGGTCTACCGGCAAGAGAGCAGCGGTAGCTTCAGCGACATCTCGGCAGCACTCCCCGGCGTGGAGCGTGGTTCGGTGGCCTGGGGTGACTATGACAATGACGGCGACCTCGACATCCTGCTCACCGGACGCGATCCCTCCAGCAACTACATCTCGCGAGTTTACCAACAAGACAGCAGCGGCAGCTTCAACGACATCTCGGCGGGACTCTACGGCGCGGCAAAAGGTTCGGTGGCCTGGGGTGACTACGACAACGACGGCGACCTTGACATCCTGCTCACAGGCGACAATCCCTACGTCGGCTCCATCTCGCGGGTCTACAGGCAAGATAGCAGCGGCAGCTTCAGCGACATCTCGGCGGGACTCGAAGGCGTGGCGTATGCTTCGGTGGCCTGGGGTGACTACGACAACGACGGCGACCTCGACATCCTGCTCACTGGACGGGGCATTGGCTCCTTCAACCTTATCTCGCGGGTCTACAGGCAAGACAGCGGCAGCTTCAGCGACATCTCGGCCGGACTCCCCGGCGTGCGATATAGTTCGGTGGCCTGGGGTGACTACGACAACGACGGCGACCTCGACATCCTGCTCACTGGACGGGGCATTGGCTCCTTCAACCTTATCTCGCGGGTCTACAGTCAAGATAGCAGCGGCAGCTTCAGCGACATCTCGGCCGGACTCGACGGCGTGTATCGTAGTTCGGTGGCCTGGGGTGACTACGACAACGACGGCGACCTCGACATCCTGCTCACTGGACGAGGTGATGCTTCCGTCTCCTTCGCCCCCATCGCGCGGGTCTACCGCAATGATGTGGTCCGTCCCGATGCCTTCTCCTTCAGCGACATCTCGGCGGGACTCGCAGGCGTGCGTGTCAGTTCGGTGGCCTGGGGTGACTACGACAACGACGGCGACCTCGACATCCTGCTCACCGGAAGCCGCGATAATGCTTCCGTCTCCTCCGCCACCATCTCGCGGGTCTACAGGCAAGATAGCAGCGGCAGCTTCAGCGACATCTCGGCGGGACTCGAAGGCGTGAGATACAGTTCGGTGGCCTGGGGTGACTACGACAACGACGGCGACCTCGACATCCTGCTCACAGGACGCGATGCCTCGGGCGGCCCCATCTCGCGGGTCTACAGGCAAGATAGCAGCGGCAGCTTCAGCGACATCTCGGCCGGACTCACCGGAGTGTCTCGCAGTTCGGTGGCCTGGGGTGACTACGACAACGACGGCGACCTCGACATCCTGCTCACTGGACGCGATGCCTCGGCGCCAGCATCTCGCAGGTCTACCGGCAAGATAGCAGCGGCAGCTTCAGCGACATCTCGGCCGGACTGACCGACGTGCGTTACAGTTCGGTGGCCTGGGGTGACTACGACAACGACGGCGACCTCGACATCCTGCTCACAGGACTCGATGCCTCCTTCGACTACATCTCGCGGGTCTACAGGCAAGATAGCAGCGGCAGCTTCAGCGACATCTCGGCCGGACTGACCGGCGTGGGGTTGGGTTCGGTGGCATGGGGCGACTACGACAATGACGGCGACCTCGACATCCTGCTCACCGGACGAGGCGATGCTTCCGTCTCCTACGCCCCCATCTCGCGGGTCTACAGGCAAGATAGCAGCGGCAGCTTCAGCGACATCTCGGCGGGACTCCCCGGTGTGCGTGACGGTTCGGTGGCCTGGGGTGACTACGACAACGACGGCGACCTCGACATCCTGCTCACCGGACGAGGCGGTGCTTCCGTCTCCTACGCCACCATCTCGCCGCGGGTCTACAGGCAAGATAGCAGCGGCAGCTTCAGCGACATCTCGGCCGGACTCGAAGGCGTGAGATACAGTTCGGTGGCCTGGGGTGACTACGACAACGACGGCGACCTCGACATCCTGCTCACTGGATTCTCCTCGAGCGGCCGCATCTCGCGGGTCTACCGCAACGACGCCACGATCACGGCACCGCCCATCGACGATCCCCACGGCATCCTGGATGAGCCGCGCACGCCCGGCAATGTAACCGCGTCTCTATCCGGAACAAACGACCTGATCGTGATTCCCGATTCGGACGACAATGCGTTTCAAATTGCCCCCAATGGCAGTGGCCAGATTGTTGTGACCGGTTTGGCGGGCACCACGATCAATGGAGCTGCTGAGTTCAACTTCAGCTTGGCAGCCAGCGGCGCCCCGCTGGACGATTTGCAAGTGCTCGGGTCGGCCGGAAAGGATTTGATTATCGTCGAGGGCGTGACCCTTACCGGAAATGCGATCATACAAGGTGGCAGTGAAATAGACGCGATCGATCTGTCCAATGTGACCGTCGGTGGCAACTTGCTGGCCTATGAAAATGACGGCGATGGCTTCATTGATATCAGCGGTGGTACGGTCAGCGGCGCTGCGCAAATCAACGCCGGCGAGGGGGCCAACGAGGTCACGGTCAAAGACGCAATTTTCGCCAGCGTGTTGTCGTTCACCGGCGGATCGGGAACCGACAGCTTCTCGCTCTCGGATACCTCGATCACCGGCGCGACCCAGATCCGTCCGGGCAACGGCGAAAACACGATCGATCTTTTCAACACCGTTCACCTCAGCACGTTGTACGTGTTGGCCGGATCCGGCGTCGACACGGTGACGGGCAACAACGTCGACGTGACATCGACGACGTACCTCAGCACCGGAGCGGGGAACGACGTGATCGATTTCAACTATCTGCATGCGATGAGCACGGCGATCGTGCAACCGGGGACCGGCAATGACTCGGTCCGTTTCTTGAACTCGCAGTTCGACGGCTTGGCGAACATGTTCTTCGCTTCCGGCAACAACGTCGCCGACATCCAAGGGAGCACGTTCAACAACCGCGCCTACGTGCAGACCTTCGCCGGGGCGTTGGCGTTACGGATCAAGAACAATACGTTCACGAGCACGACGGTCTTCCGCGGCGGCAGCGGGTCGACGGACGTGTTGATGGACGATAGCTCGAGCAGTTTCGTGGTCACGCCGCTCAAACTGGGCTTCGAGGACACCAGCAACGCGCTGATTGATGTGTTGTTCGAGAACCTGCTGGGACTGGCATTCCCCTAAGCTCCGCGCAGGTGCAAATGCGATCGACCGCTTGAACGTGTAGCGCCAGCTAACGGTGCTTCGCCGACGACTGATAGTCGCCGATCGCTCCGCGATCGTAGCGTGCGAAAACGCTACGTTTGCGGAGCAAACGGCGACTATCCCAGCGTTGTGAAGCACTTAGTCGCGCCGCGAATCGATCAAGTCCCTGCCTGACGCTGCAAGCCGGAAAACGTGATCGATCGCTTACCTGCCAACAAAATCTTTCCAGAGTTGTTGGTAGGTTCGTTCCAAATGACTTACAAACATCGCTTGGTTAAATAACGGCAGAGTCTCCTGATTCACCTGCAACCGCTCTCGGATTTGGTTGAGCTGCTCTGCATCAACTGCTAGTTCGACGGCCTTCTGCTCATAGGAGTCAGTGGTCTGGCAAATCATTGACTCCAACCCTACCGCCGCACAGATGCTAGCCCCCATCCGCGATGCATTGGTGAGTCCTGCTTTGGTCAGCAGCGGAACACCTGCGTTCAAGCAGGCGATCGCCGTCGATCCGGCACTGTAGATCAACGTATCTAAACCCAAATCAACCAGCGAAAGTCGTGATAAATGAGCTTCATAAGACAACTTCTTCGCAAAGATGATACGGTTGGCATCGATGCCAAGATCTTCTGCAGCTCGATGGAGGTTTTCGACGATCATCGCGTCTTTTGGGCTAGCTAGCCAAAGCACGCTTGCCGGCACCTGCTGCAAGATCCTCATCCAGCAACCAAACACTTCCGGTTCGATCTTGTGGTGCGTATTGAAGCAGCCAAATACAAATCCTTGCTCCGGCAAACCCTGTGCGGAGCGGGTCGGCTTCGTGTCGGCGATCGCAACGGGAGTCCCCACAAATGCCTGCGGCATTTGAATGACCGTTTCTTGATAGTACTGATAACTGTCTGGCGGAGCGATCCAGCGATCGGCAAGCATGTACTGAATGAAATCGGCTCCCATTGTGTCGGGGAATCCTAGCCAATGGACCTGAATTGGGGCGGGGCGCAGGGCAAATATTTTCGGCCTTCCAAAAGCGGTGTAGCCCGCCAGATTGATCAGCAGATGAATGCCGTCGTCATGGATGGCTTGGGCAGCTTCTTCATCTGATAAATGAGCCAGGTCGCGATACCGGTCGAAACCCTCTTGGATGGATTGGGAGTACGGGTCGGTCGCATCGAAGGGTCGAAGGCCATACCCGTAAACTTCAAATTCCTCGCGATTGTGGTGCTGGAATAGATCTCGAAGGAGGCGACCAACGGCGTGCTCGGCAAAGTCTGGAGAGGCGTAACCGATGCGGAGCCGTGCGGCCGTCTGTGGAGACGTGAAGTTGCACTCTGACCGCAACCGTTCGACGGATTGAGAAATCTCTTGGCCGCATCGCCGTAGGGCTGCTGACATCAGATCCGGTGGGATCGGCAAGAAATGCAGTTCGTAGATGCCGGGAGTATGCTGTGTGCGTCCTTCCACAAAGTCCGTCAACACCGCGATCGCCCGCTCGCACAAACGGTCGTAGCCCCTCCAGTCGCAGACCCGCAGCTTCAGCATGCCGAGCCGCATGGCAATGATCTCATGATTCGGAGCCAAAGCCAAGTGCTGCTCGTAAACCGTGCGAGAATTGGTGAATTGCCCGAAATAGTCCAAGATTTCTCCGAGCAGTAACGTCACGTCAACGTTGCCGGGGTCTAACTTGAACGCCCGCTTCAACAGCACGACGGCGTGATCGAGTTGGTAGAGCTCTCGGTAAAGCAAAGCCAAGTTGACCAAGGCGGGGATGTAATTGCGATTCAGCCGCAACGCTTTGCGAAAATGGGAGATCGCGTCTTCGGGCTGATTCTGTTGGGCGTGGATTCGGGCCAGGTTGGTGTGTGCGGCTGCGCTTTGCGAGTCCAGGCTGAGTACGCGTTGAAATTGGGACTTGGCTGCGGAAAATCGGTTTTGGGTGACCAATGCTAATCCGAGTTGATGGTGGGCCGTTGCATAGTCGGGATAGAGGGCGATCGCCTGACGAAAGGCGGCTTCCGCCTCTTCCATCTCACCAGCTGCTTGCGCGGCTTTGCCGGATTGGAAATGGTGCTTTGCAGTTTGCAGATCCGTTTTTCCATCCATCACCGAAGACGGTTGCGATGAGGCATTGATGAGGCTGCGGGGATCGTGTTCTTCCGATTCCGAAGCAATCGTCAAGCGCTGGAGCCGGCCGCTGAGCTCGAACGACATCTGTCGGGCGTAGTCGGGCGTGGCAAAGCTCAGCACTTTCGGGCAGCTCACCCCGGGCAGCACCTTCACATCGAACAACTCTTCGACCTGGCTCTCGATGCGCGCCCAGTGCAGCACGCTGCCGCTCTCAAGGTCGATCACCGAGACACCACATTGCGGCGCTGCCCCACGGTGCTGCAAGTTCTGCTCCAGCGGCAATCCCTGAAAGGCATGTTCGCGCCGCGGTTTGGACAAGCCCACGATTGCGATGTTGCCATGAAACGACAGTCCTCGCGCATAACCGGGCAGAAACGTCACCTGGTCCAGCCGCCCCGACTTCGGATCGATGAAGCCCAAGTGACCGGTGCCCGAGTTCAACAACCACAGTTTGCCGTCATGCATTCGAGGCGAGTGGGGCATCGAAAGACCTTCGCCAGCCACTTGATTGGATTGCACATCGATCACCAGGCCGCCGGTCTCGCGGAAGTCGCGCCAGCCGTCGGCCACGTCGCTCTTGGCATGCATGCTCACATACTTCGGCTGGCCATCAGTCATGGCCAGTCCGCTCAAATGGCAACGATCTTCGGGGGCCAACTGGCTGATGAAGGCGGGCTGCCAGAGGGGGCGAAAGTTGTAACGCTCGTCAATCGTGGCCAGGCAACTGAAGGCGGTATTGACGAACACCGGTCTGCCCGCCGCATCGACGTCGACTTCATGCCCGTCCACTTCACCGATCGTGTAACCGACACGCGGCACGAAGACCCGATCGTAGCCCTGCGCGTCGATGTTGCCATCGGCCAAGTCATTTTCCAGCCGCCACAACATCCGTTCGGTGACCAGCCACATGGTTTGACCGTCTGTCCAGCAGCCCATGGAACGATCGAAGGCAGCGACGTGTACCGAAGCTCGGCCGTCCGGCTTGTTCCCCAGCAGGATGATGCCACCGACGTGATACGTCGTCAGCGCCAAGCTCAACTGCTCGGCAGCCAACCACTGCATGAACCCGCGGGACGTTTCCAACTGAAAATCGGGGCGCGAAAGGATAGTCTCGGTGTCGGAAGTGTTCAGAGTGCTTCAACTCGAGTGGTGGAGCCGTGAGGCGATGAAATGAATTGGCGTGCCAAACCAGTGTAGCCACAATCCCACGCTGTGATCGCTTTCGGGATCGAAGTCCATTTCGCGAGACGCACTCCTCACGGTGACGCAAAGCAATGGATCTGCTATCAAGGATTCATGGGCGGTAACGTCAGCGATTCCGTCATCCAGCTTTGGTTGAAGACCATGAACCTGAATCTGATTTCACCGATCAATCAGCTCGGGGGCGGTATCTCGGGATTCAACCTTTATCGCGCCCTCGTTGAAGCCGGGCACTGCGTCGCGTTATGGCCGCAGTTCACGGGTGTGATGGAAGAACACGGCAGGCGCCAGCCTGCGGTCCCGCTCACTCGCCACCGACCGTTAGCTGGCGCTACACGTTCAAGCGGTTATCTCTCGCGTCTAAACACCAGCCTCTCCGCAGCTGGACGCGCGGAGAATTCTGAATCGCGCCCACCCCGCATGGAATTCTCTTTTCGAGCTCGCTTGCTATCTCCTAAAGACTAGGCAAGTGAAGAAGAATTAAAGTGCTCTGTGATCGACCTGCTGGAGCTGCTGCGAAATGAGGCAGCAACGCGCGGGATAAGCGTGTGTACTCAATCGTTTCGCAGAATCTCCGTTTTACTTTGCGTTGCGTGCTCATATAGATTCGGGCTGCCGGGACAGCAAACCGGAAATACATCGAATGAGGCGGGAAATGGGCGGCCGAATGCTTGCTTGTGGTGAGTGGAGGCACTAGAGTCGGCATCTCCTGGGGCTCTACCACAACGATTCCCCCCCGATTCGAACGCGTCTTGCGGCATAGTTTTTCCCCACGAAAGCCTGGAATTACTACGTCCAGTTTGCGCCGAGAGTTGCACCAGATTGCGTGCAACCGCCTCCAAGACGGATGCACGCTTTGTTCCCGAATGATTCGAGACGACGATCACCCCTAGGGTGCAACTCTGCCACGGGTGAGTCTGGATGGTCTCTTCTTGTACCTCCGTTTTTGATGGTCGCGCTGGCGGCCATTTGCACGCATTTTCTTCGGACCCGCGTTTGTGAATGTTCGGGACTTCACTGCGACTTTCGCGTGTTAGGTAACACGACGATTTCATTCTCCACACCTCGCCCCCAAACCGCTCACTCCACCATCGTTAACGCTTCATCATGACCAATAGAAACTCCCGTGACCGCTCGCGGACAAAGAGCACGGAATCAACCTCGATGCGGGCGGCCGCACACGCGCGTCGGCTACGCCGTTTTCGTGCCGCCTTCCCGAGACTGCTCACGCGTAGCAGCAGTCAATCGAACAACCTGCTTTCCAGACTGTTCGATTCTAGCAAGGAACGGTTCCTCCAGTGGTCATTGCGTGCGCGGAAGTGGGCCGCGCGGCGAGTCTCACTTGCGCACGTGCGCGGGACGCGGTTTGAACCGTTGGAGGCCCGCATGCTGCTGGCCGCCACTTACACGGTCGATATTCTTGACGACGTGGACAATGGCAACTTTGCTCCCGGCGACCTTTCGCTTCGGGAAGCGATCACGTTGGCCAATTCCAACCCGGGCGCCGACGTAATTGAATTCAATACGGTTTTCACCAATGGCCCAGGCCTGCACACGATCAACTTGACCAGTCCTCTGCCGTCGATCAACGAAACCGTCTTCCTTGATGGTTCTTCGCAGCCGGGATACCAGGGCAAGCCGCTGATCAACATCGATGGCAACTTAATCAGTGGCACCATACTCACGATTAACAATTCGACGGCCGATGGCACGGAAGTCGAGGGCGTGAAGCTGAGCGGATTCACTGGGACCGGCATCCAAGTTAGCAACGCGGATCAGGTCAGGCTCGAAGACCTGGATCTATCGGAACCGGGCAATTACGGGCAGAGCGGCATCGTGGTCAGCAGTTCGAATGACGTGGTCATCACCGGTGTGAATACCACCGGCATGAGCTCCCAGGGAATTCAAGTGACCAGTTCGAACAATCCAATGATCCAAGACAACACATTGGATCGCACTGGCAGTATCGCTCTGTACTTGAACAACGTGTCGGGGATCGGCTTGGGTGCGATCAGCGGCAATACGTTTGCCGGCAGTTCCAACGGTCTACGCATCGACAACGGCATGAGTGGCCTGGTGATTGGCGACGCGTCGGTGGCCGGCGCGCACATCGTGATCGAGGACGCCACGAGCGGCATGGATTCGGTCCGTTCGACTGCGATTTATCTGGGCAATGTGGACAACGCCACGATCGATAATGTGGAGGTGGCTTATGACGACGTGGTTGGCGCCGAGGGCAAACCACGCTCCGGCTATGGCATCCTGGCCCAATCCGGTAGCGACAATTTGACGGTCAAGAACATCAGCGCCGCCAATCGATCCAACGGGATCTACGTGAACGGCGGCCAGGATCTGACGCTGACGGATAATGACCTGGCCAACAACTCGCAGGCGATTTACGTCAACAACGTGACCAAGGACGGGGCGGCGGCCGCGATCATCGCGTCCGGCAACGTGTTTACCAGTAGTGCAGACGCCTTGGAAATCCGCAGTTTGACCGGTGCGTCCGCAGGGCTGACCATAGGACCGGCTATGACCAATCATATTGTGCTGGGCGCTGCTGCGCGTCTCGAGACGGTCACAGGCAACGTCCTGCATTTGAATAATGTTGACGACGTTATCATTGATGGTCTGGATGTCAGCTACGAAAGTCCCAGTCGCTCTGGCATCGGCATTCTGGGCGACGGCAGTTCGGACAATTGGACCATCCAAAACGTTGCATCCACCAACCGAAGCACCGGCATCCAGGTCACCGGTGGCGGCACCGATTTGACGCTGACCGGCAACGACCTGTCCAACAACAACACGGCGTTGTATCTCACTTCGCTCACCGACGGCGGGGATGCCGATTCGCTGCCGATCCGGGTGTCGGGCACTAAGTTCACCGGCAGCAACAACGCTTTCAACTGAGCAGCATGAGTGGCATCACGATCGGTACGACCGGCAGCAAAGCCGTGGTCGTCGCTCCCAACACGGACGGCTTGCAAACGGTAGCGAGCACGGTGTTTAACCTGAACAGTCTGACCCGGCCTGACGATCGAAGGGATGGACTTGTCGTACACCGGGGCAGGTCGCAGCGGCTAGCGGCATCGTCGTCAGCAACGCTGGAGACGATCTGCTTCTCGAGGACTTCACGATCAACAACCGCGCATTCGGCATCCGAGTCAGCAGCGGGCAAGATCTGACGTCAGGGATAACGATCTTGTCGAACAACAACACGGCGCTTTACGTGCAAAGTTTCAGCGACGGTGGCGACGGCGACAGCTTCCCCATCCTGCTTTCCGGCAACATCGTCACGGGTAGCGGGACCGGGCTGGAATTACGGAGCATGAGCGACATCACGATTGGCACAACGGGTTCGGAGGCCGTCGTCATCGATAACGCCACCGATGGTTTCCAGTCGACGACCAGCTTTGGCCTCCGTCTTAACAATGACGCCAACATGACGATCACTGGACTGGACCTGTCCTATAGCGGCCAAAACCGGAGTGGGACAGGTATCTATTCCGACGGGACGATGCACAACCTGACGATCACCGACGTCACTGCCAACAATCGCGCTCAGGGACTCAGGATCGGGGACGCAGGCCAGGATTTGACGCTGACGAACAACGACCTGTCTAACACCAACAACGCACTGTACATCAGCGACTTCAGCGACGGGCCTGATACAAATTCGGTGCCGGTGATCGCCTCTGGCAATCTGTTCTGGGGCGTGACGCAATGAGGCCCTGCAAATCTACAACCTGGACGGCCAATACATCGGCACTTCGGGCACTGGCATTATCATCGACAACTGCGCTCGACGGCTTAAATTCAACACCGGGAATCGCCCTCCATACTTACAACATGCCGAACTCGACGTTCGATGGACTGGATCTGTCGTATCCCGGCAGCAACCGTTCCGGATCTGGCCTCTACCAGAACGGCAACATGGGCGCGAACGTCACGATTCAGAATGTGACCGCCACCAATCGCAACTACGGATTTGACATGCATGGCGGCGGCCAGGATCTTGACCGTGCTGAACAACGATCTGAGCAATAACAATCAGGCGTGGCGACTGTTTAGTTATAGCGACGGAGCCGACGCGGACACGGTGCCAGTCGTTGCCAGCGGCAATAAGTTCACCGGCAGCAGTTACTGGCATGTGAATGCATAACATGACCGCCCAGTATGTCGGCACGTCCGGTACGGGATCATCGTCGACAACGCGACCGATGGCTTAAATACAGACGACATCTCGTGGGCTCTTACTTGCAACGATGTTCGAGCTGACGATCGACGGGCTGGACCTCTCGTACGCAGGCAGTTCACGATCCGGCATCGGCATTTACGCGGATCAATTTCAGCGGAACCTGGTGATCCAGAATGTCACCGCCACCAACCGCGGCACCGGTTTTCAGCTGACCGGCGGCGGGCAAGACTTGACGCTGATCGACAACGATCTGTCCGGAAATAATACCGCACTTTACGTACAAAGCTTTACCGACGGAGCCGACACCGGCAACGTCGATAACTCGGTGCCCATCATCGCCTCGGGAAACGTGGTCACCAATAGTAACACCGGCATGCAGCTGTTTAACATGTCGGGGCAATTCGTGGGGATCACAGGCACCGGCATCATCGTGGACAACGTCAACGACGGCTTTCAAACCGTTTCCGGCAACGCCTTCTACTTACGCAACTTCGATAATTCAACGTTCGAGGGCGTTGGACGTCTCTTGGACAGGTTCCGGCAGTCCATCCGGCGCGGGTATCTACTCGTGACACGCAGACAGACAATCTGGACCATTCAAAACGTCATTGCCAACAATCGCAGTGAGGGCGTGCGATATGACAGCGGCAGTAATGTCACGATCCAAGACTCGGAATTCGTCAACAACACTACCGGTATCTATGCGAACAGCGCAGGTGGTAGTGCAACGGTGGTGGTGAACAATCGCATCGAGGGAAACAGCAACGGCCTGGCGGCACAGGGCGGCGGCACGCAAGTCAATGCGATCAACAACTTCTGGGGTCCAGGTGGGGGACCCGGTGTTGGAGGCAATAACGGCTTCACGGGGAATGCCTTGGCCACGCCGTTCCTGGCGACCGCCCCGACGGGCACCGTGCCGATCACCTTTGCAGTCAACACGCTGTCCGATGTTTCCGACGGCGATACCAGCAGCATCGCCGCGCTCACGCTTAATCCGGGCACGGGTGGAGCGATTTCACTGCGTGAAGCGATCGAGGCGGCAAATAACACGCCCGGCACGGACACGATTCCCTTCGCCATCGGTAGCGGTGCGGCCACGATCGTTTTGACGTCGGCCTTGCCGGACATCACCGACACGGTCGTGTTGGATGGATCAAGTCAACCGGGTTACGTCGGCCAGACTCTGATCACCATCGACGCTTCCGCACTTGGTGTAACCGCCTTGAACGTAACCGCTCAGAACAGTCTGCTCAAAGAGTTCGCGATTACCGGCGGCAGCGGGACGGCACTCGCACTGAGCGGCGCTGACGGCACTCGACTGGAGCGATTGACGCTGTCCGGGAGTGGGGCGGTGGGCACCGGCCTGTCCGTTTCCGGCTCGACTGGCGTGCATGCTCAGGATCTAACGATCGACGACCGTGCGACAGGGATCGACATTGTCTCATCGAGCAGCGGTGTCAACGTGGTGACGTCGACGATCACCAACAACACGACCGGGGTTTCCGTTGACGCAAGTACTTCCGGTGTATCGCTCAATCAAAATCGCATCGAGGGTAACGGCGCGACGACGGCGGTCAACAATGCTTCCGCGACCTCGGTCGACGCCCAATTCAATTACTGGGGTGCGGGGGGTGACGCCGGAGTTGGAGGCAATAACGGTGTCACCGGAACCGTGGACACGACGAACTTCTTAGCCGCCATTCCCGAAGGCATCGTCGCCACGACGTTGAGCGTCAATACCGCCGACGACCGCAGTGACGGTGACGACGACCAGTATCGTGGCTTTGATCGCCAGCCCGGGCGTCGACGGCAGAATATCACTTCGCGAGGCGATCGAGGCGGCCAACAACACGACCGGGGCGGACACGATCGCTTTCGCCATCGGTTCCGGAGCCCAAACCATCACACTTGCCAGTGTGCTGCCGGTCATCAGCGAAGCACTGACAATCGACGGCAGCAGCCAGTTCGGCTTCGGCGGCAGTCCGCTGATCCAAATCGACGCCAATGCCTTGGGCGGCAACGTGCTGGAAGCAAGTGGTGCCACGGTGACGCTGAACGATTTGAGTGTCACCAATTACGCAGGAATTGCCATTCGCTTGAATGACTCCGACAACTCTTCGCTGACCAACCTGGACCTGTCCAATCCGAACCTCTCCGCGTTCACAAGTGACAGAGGCGTGTCGGTCGAGTCTGGATCCGACAATGTCGTCTTGCAGAACATTCAAACCACCGGAACGAGCCAGGGGGGGATCCGTGTCCTCAACTCCGACAATCCGACGATCCAAAACAACACCTTGCACAGCGCCGACACCAGCGGCAACGGCGCACTGTATCTGAGCGGCGTGACGGGCCTCGCCGTGGGAGCCATCAGCGGCAATACCTTCGACGGCAGTGCGTATGGTCTCCGGATCGACAGCGGCATGACGGGGCTGGTGATTGGGGACGCGTTGGTGGGCGCGCCACATCGTGATCGAAGATGGAACTAGCGGCATGGATTCGGTCAGTTCGCGGGCGATCTATCTGAACAATGTCGACAACGCCACGATCGACGACGTGGAACTGAATTATGCCGGGGGGGCGCAGGTCAGGCGAAGGTTTACGCTCCGATAACTCGGACTACCTGACCGTTCAAGACCTGACTGCGGCCCATCGCTCGACAGGTATTTACATTTCGGGTGGCCAGGATCTGGAGCTGACGGATAACAGCTTGACCGATAACGCACAAGCGATCTATGTGCAGAACGTCGCGAAGGACATGGCAGCAGCGGCGGTGATGGCCAGCGGCAACGTGTTTACCAATAGCGTCGACGCCTTGGAAATTCGCAATATCACCGGGGCATCCGCAGGGTTGACCATCGGACCGGCCGTGACCAATCATATCGTGCTGGATGCGTCTTCGCGGCTCGAGACCGTCACGGGCAACGTGCTGCATTTGCATAATGTGGACGACGTCACCATCGACGCCCTGGATGTTAGTTCCGCTCTTGATAGGCGTTCCGGGATTGGCATTCTCGGCGACGGCAGTTCGGACAATTGGGTCATCCAGAACGTGACGGCCACCAACCGCAGCACGGGCATTCAGGTCACGGGCGGTGGCACCGATCTGACGCTGACCGGCAACGACTTGTCCAACAACAACACGGCGCTGTACATCGACGGAATCACCGACGGCGGGGATACCGATTCGCTGCCGATCATGGTGTCGGGCACTGAGTTTACCGGCAGCAACAACGCGCTCCAACTGAACAACATGAGCGGTATCACCATCGGCACGACCGGAACGGAGGCGGTGGTCGTCGCTCCGACCACAGATGGCTTGAGAACGGCCAGCGGCACGGTCTTCAACCTGACCAATTTGCCCGGGCTGACGATGGAAGGCATGGACTTGTCGTACACGGGCGATGTTCGCAGCGGCGCCGGCATTGTCGTCAGCAACGCGGGGAACGATTTGCTGCTCGAGGACTTCACGATCAACAACCGCGCAACCGGTATCCAGGTCAGCAGCGGTCAGGATCTGACGGTCGAGGAACAACGACTTGTCCAATAACAACACGGCGCTTTACGTGCAAAGTTTCAGCGACGGCGGCGACTGCGGACAACTTCCCCATCCTGCTTTCCGGCAACACCGTCACCGGTAGCGGGACCGGGCTGGAATTAAGGAGCATGAGCGACGTGACGATTGGTACAACGGGCTCGGAGGCCGTCGTCATCAATAACGCCACCGATGGTTTGCAGACGACCACAAGTTATGCCCTCCGTCTCAGCAGTGACTCCAATCATGACGATCACGGGGCTGGATCTGTCGTATAGCGGTTACGGGCGGACGGGGACGGGCATCTATTCCGACGGAACCATGAACAACCTGACGATTACCGACGTCATCGCCACCAATCGCAATCAAGGTTTCCGCATCGGAGACGCCGGTCAGGATCTGACGCTGACCAACAACGACCTGTCCGACAACAACGACGCCTTGTACATCAGCGGTTTCAGCGACGGGGCTGATAGCGAATAGCGGTACCGGTCGTGGCCAGCGGCAACAAATTCACGGGCGTAGCGGTCAGCCATGCAACGCTGTGAACATGAATGGTCAATTTGTCGGCACGTCGGGCACCGGCATCATCGTGGATAACGCGACCGACGGTCTGCAGACTACGCCGCATATCTGTTCTTACATTCGCAACCTTGCCAAACTCGACGATCGACGGACTGGACCTCGGATTCGCGGGCAGCAACCGACCGAGCAACGCTCGGCCTTTATCGGTCGCAGAATCTTAGCTCGAACGTCACGATCCAAAACGTGATTGCCACCAATCGCGCATAGGGCTTCGGTTCATGCAGAATGGCGGCCAGGATTTGACGCTGCTCGACAACGACTTGTCTGACAATACCGAAGCGTTGAGGCTTTGGAGCTTTTTCGGACGGCGGGGATACGAATAGCGTGCCGATGGTCGCCTCGGGCACCGTTGTGACTGGCAGCAGCACTGGCATTTTCATGCGTAGCATGACGAATCAGTTCATCGGTGCGTCGGGCACTGGCATCATTATCGATAACGCGGCCGACGGGCTGCAGGACACCGCCAGCTTTGCTCTCCGTCTACAGAACGACAACAACTTGACAATTTCGGGCCTGGATCTGTCGTATAGCGGCGCAAACAGATCGGGCTATGGGCTCTATTCCGACGGGTCGATGAGCAACCTGACGATAACGGAGCGTAACTGCCACAAATCGCGGTACTGGTCTCCGCATTGGGGATGGCGGACAGGATTTGGCTCTTGACCGACAACAACCTGTCCAATAACGATCAAGCTCTTTACGTCCTCCAATTCAGCGACGGCGGCGATGCCGATACCTCGCCGCTGTCCGGCTCGGGCAATACGTTCACCGGCAGTACCAACGGCATCCAGCTGTACAACATGCAGAGCACTTCGCAGTCGCTGGTGCTGGGCAACTCGATCGCGCCCGGGGTGAACTTCGTCATCGATGGCAATTCGGGGCTGACTTCGGTAACCGGAACCGCAATCAATTTGTCTTACGTTGCCAACGTCACCATCGACGGGGTGGACTTGTCGTACCGCGAGTTTACCCGTTCCGGGACTGGCATTCGGGCCATCGACGGCTTCAACAACAACCTGACCGTGAAGAACACGACAGTGAGCAACCGTCAGACTGGCCTGACCTACAATCCCAATACGACTGCGGCGGGCTATCTGCTTAAGGTGGAGGATTCCAACTTCCTGAACAACGACCTGGGGTTGCAGATCGTCCAGTACAACGCGGGCGGGTTCGTGAACAACAACCGCATTGAGGGCAACACCACGGCGCTCACGTATGCAACGTACGGTGGCATTTCGGCCATTGAACTGGACGCCACCGGCAACTACTGGGGACCCGATGGTGCAGGCGGGCCTGGCGAAGGCAGCAATAACGATTACACCAGCGCGAACGTCGACTCCAGTGGATTCGTTTCCGCTGTTCCCAGCGAACTTCACCGCGACTATGGCGATGCTCCCATCGCTTTCGATTACGCCACAAGTCTGATCGACTTTGGCGCTCGGCATATCGCCAGCGGCCCGACGTTTGGGACGATTCGCGATAGCGAGGCGGATACCATCCCAAATACGCTGGCGAATACCGACGACACGACGAATTTGCCCGACGAGGAGGCCGTCACCATTACCGCGCTCGTGCCGGGCCAAAACGCCACTTGGACAGCGATCGTGGCGGGTGGTCCAGCAAAGGTGGACGCCTGGATCGACTTTAATCGTGACGGCGACTGGGACGATGCCGATGAGAAGATTGCCGATAGTGTCGATGTGTCTGATGGCTCCAATAGCGACACCTTCGCAGTCCCCCTCGGCGCGCTGATTGGACAGAATTACGCCCGCTTCCGCATCAGTACCGAGGGCGGGCTTTCCCCCTACTTCGAGGCCATTGACGGCGAGGTTCAGGACCTTGTCGCCGGTTCGATTTGGGTCGATGACAATTGGCTCGGGTTCAACATCGGTGATTTCATCCTGGACGCCGACCCGGTGCAGCCAGGAAACCAGAACGCCGTGTTTGGACAAACTGCATTCGATACGGTCAATGGCGGTATCGCGGCGTCCGACCCCGGTGGATTAGTCATCGTCAACGCCGGCGATATGACCGATTACGGCACCGAGGCCGTGGTGATTAATACGGCTGGGCTGATCGTGAAGTTCCAAGAAGGGCGCCAGTACGATTGCCTCACTCGACGACACGGTATCAGACGCCGACCTGCAACTGGCGGGCATCGACACTGACGACCGGAGGCAACGACAGCGATACACAGTTCGATAGCCCAATCACCGGCACAGGTGGACTGACCAAAGTGGGTACCGGCACGCTGACACTGACCAGCACGGCCAGCACTTATACGGGCAAGACAACGATCAACGATGGCACGATCGCGATTGCCGACGAGGCCAGCTTGGGCGGCAATCCGGCAAGCTTCACGGCGGATCAGCTGACGATCAACGGCGGTACTTTGGAAGTCACGGCGACGTTTACAATCGATGACGCCAACCGCGGCGTGACACTGGGAGCGTCCAACGGCACGTTCGACGTCGACACGGGAATCACGTTGACTGTGGCAAACGTCGTGACTGGTGCCGGCAACCTGAGCAAGACCGGTGCGGGCACGCTGATTCTGGCCGCGGAAAACACCTACGTGGAAACGAGCATCGATGCCGGTACGCTGCAGGTCGGCGACGGCGGGACGACAGGGACTCTCGGTAGCGGCGATGTAACGAATGACGCCAGCCTGATCTTCGATCGCAGCAACAGCCTGACCGTATCCAACACGATCGATGGCAACGGCACGCTCACCCAGGCAGGCACGGGCACGACCGCTCTGACCGGGGCCAATAGCTATGGCGGCATCACCTCGATTATCGATGGAACTTTGAGCATCAGCGCCGATGCGAATCTTGGCACCGCGCCTGGTAGCGCCACACCCGGCCATCTGGTAATCGATGGCGGCACGCTGCAGGCCACGGCTAGTTTTTCACTCGACGCAAACCGAGGGATCGCACTCGGCGATGCCAGTGGTTCCGGCACCGGCGCGATCGAGGTGACTGACGCCAATAACTTGAGCTACGATGGCATCGTCGCCGACAATGGGACCGGCGCCGATTCTTTGTCAAAGACCGGCACGGGGACGTTGACGCTTGGCGGTGCGAACAGCTACACCGGCATCACGACGATCAGCGACGGCATCCTCAGTATCAGCGCCGACGCGAACTTGGGCGCTGTTCCTGGCTCGGCAACGCCGGGCAATATTGTTCTTGACGGCGGCACCTTGCAGGCGACCGCCAGCTTCACGCTGAATGCGAATCGCGGCGTGGCGCTCGGGGCCAGCACGGGCAGCGGCAGCGGCAGCATTGACGTCACGACTGGCGAGAATCTCACCTATGCCGGAGTGCTGGCTGACAATGGCACAGGAGCCGATGGGTTGACGAAAACCGGCGTGGGGACGCTCACGCTTAATGGCGGCAGCACGCACACCGGTACGACAACCGTGAGTGACGGCACGCTGGCCGGTTCCGGTTCGCTGGCCGGACCACTAGCGGTGCAAAGCGGAGCGACGCATGCTCCCGGTATCGCAGCAGCGGGCACCTTCGCCGTCGCCAATGACGTTGCATTTCAATCCGGCGCATTCTACAGCATCGATATCGACGGGACGTCCTCCGGACAGGCTGACCTGCTGAGCGTCACTGGCGGAATTCGCACCGTGGCACTGAACGGCGCGACCCTGAACGGCTCACTCGGCTTCGCGGCAAGCACCGGCGACGTTGGCAGCGACATTACCATTATCGAAAACGTTGACCCCACGAGCACCGTCAGTGGCGAGTTTGACGGGTTGATCGAGGGCGCGAACTATGTCGTCGGAAACGCCGTTTTTCAGATCAGCTACGTGGGCGGAACCGATTCCAACGATGTCGTTTTGACCATTACCAGCGTGATCATTCCTCCGGTCTTGGCGAACATCGAAACGACGGCAGTCGGTTACACGGAGAATGACTTAGCCACACAGATCACCAACACGCTGACGGTCGCTGATGTCGATGACACCGACATGGAGAGTGCCACGGTCGCCATCACGGCCGGCTTGGCTGCGACGGAAGATGTGCTGGCAGCGGACGTCGGCGCAACTGGCCTTCTCGCCACTTACAGCAGCGGGGTGCTGACTTTGACGGGAACTGCCAGCAAGTCCGCCTACGAAACGGTCCTGCGTAGCGTCACGTATGTCAACTTGAGTGAATCTCCCTCAACGACTGCGCGGACGGTCAGCTTCACCGTCAACGACGGTGACATTAACAGCAACTCGTTGACTCGAGAGATCACGATCACGTCGGTCAACGATCCGCCGACGGCAACGAACCTGACGCAGACGCAGAATTACAACGAAGGCGATGCCAGCGTGGCCATTGCGGATATCGTGGTCAGCGACGTGGACACTTCACCAGTGCAGATGATCACGGCCACGTTGACGCTTGCCACTCCGGCCACCGGTGTGCTCACGACCAGCGGCACCGCGACGTACGACGGTGGAACCGGTGTGTGGACGATCACGGACACGTTGGCGAATGTCAACGCGGCGCTAGCGGCAGTCTCTTTCACCCCGGCCACTAACAATGACGTCGACACGACGATCAGCACGCTGATCCGCGACCAAGACAATGCTGGTCCAACTGCCGGTGTGATCACGCTGGACGTGACACCCGTCAACGACGCTCCAACGGCGACGAATCTGACGCAGTCGTTGAGTTACAACGAAGGCGATGCCAGTGTGGCCATTGCGGATATCGTGGTCAGCGACGTTGACACTTCACCAGCGCAGACGATCACGGCCACGTTGACGCTTGCCAATCCAGCCACCGGTGTGCTCACGACAAGCGGCACCGCGACGTACGACGGTGGAACCGGCGAGTGGACCATCACGGACACATTGGCGAATGTCAACGCGGCGCTAGCGGCAGTCTCCTTCACACCGGCCGCCAACAACGACGTCGACACGACGATCAGCACACTGATCCGCGACCAAGACAATGCTGGTCCAACAGCCGGCGTGATCACGTTGGACGTGACGCCAGCCAACGACGCTCCGACTGCGACGAACCTGACGCAGTCGTTGAGTTACAACGAAGACGATGCCAGTGTGGCCATTGCGGATATCGTGGTCAGCGACGTTGACACTTCACCAGCGCAGACGATCACGGCCACGTTGACGCTTGCCAATCCAGCCACCGGCGTGCTCACGACAAGCGGCACCGCGACGTACGACGGTGGAACCGGTGTGTGGACGATCACCGGCACATTGGCGAATGTCAACGCGGCGCTAGCGGCAGTCTCCTTCACACCGGCCGCCAACAACGACGTCGACACGACGATCAGCACACTGATCCGCGACCAGGACAATGCTGGTCCAACTGCCGGTGTGATCACGCTGGACGTGACACCCGTCAACGATCAGCAGTCGCTTGACACCAACGCCACGCTGGCGGTCAACGAAGGTGCCACTGGGACGATTACCAATTCACTGTTGGCCACCAGTGATGTGGATAACTCAGCGGATGAATTGATCTACATCGTCAGTTCGGGCCCGACCGATGGCCAGCTTGAACTGACTTCGGACCCTGGTATTGCGATCGCGCAATTCACCCAGGAGGACATCGACAATGACTTGGTTGTCTACGTCCAAGATGGAACCGCCACGACCAGCGACAGCTTCGTGTTCACTGTCGACGATGGTGAGGGACCGTCCAGTGGCGGAACCTTCAACATCACGATCACGCTCGCCGATACGGAGGTCACATTGGTCGGGGGTGATACGCTGACGATCACGGACGCCATCAACGGCGGCGATAGTAACGATGCGCTGCTGATCAGCCATTCAGGCAGTATCTACACAATCACCGATACGGGTGGGTTGCTGATCGACGCATCTTCCATTGCTGGCTCGACCGGCAGCGGCACGGCAACCGTGACAATTCCCGACGCCAGCGTGACGGGAATCCATTTCGACACGCTAGCTGGTAATGATGACGTTACCGTCGACTCGACCGATTCAGGTGTCGCGGTGACCATCGACGGTGGGAATGATACCGACACGGTTAACTGGGACAGCACGGTGGCGATCGGTGGATTAACGGTCACCGCCGAGACGATCAATCTGGATAGTGGCAGCGTTGACTCGGGTGTGGGCAACCAGGAATACAACGGTGCGGTCTTGATCGGCGCGAATGCGACGTTGACCGCGGCGGATGTGACGTTCAACGGGACTGTCGATAACTCGACACCAAGCAGCTTGACGATCAACGCCAGCGGCGACACCACGTTCAACGGCGTGGTTGGCGGAGTTGGCGAATTGTCATCGATCAAGGTCAATTCGACCGGCAGTTCGGTCGCGATCAACGCGGAGATCAACGTGGGGAGCGGCGGCCTGGACATCGATCCGCCGGACACGATCACGGTCATCGCCCCGATCAATTCGGCCGGCGGCCCGGTGAATCTGGAAGCCAACAATGGTGTGACGCTCAGCGGTGCTGCAGCCGATGTCACGACTGGCGGTGGGACGTTTACCGTCGATGCCGATAGCGATAATGACGGCATCGGAGCCTACAGCCAAGACAATGCCGACAGCGCCGTTTCCACGGGCGGCGGCAGCATTTCGATTTCCGCAGCAGCCGTTTCGCTCAGTGGCTCGATTGACGTCGGAGCGGGCGCCGCAACGGTCGCGATCACGTCCGAGCGTCATATCTCGCTTTCCAGCGGATCGAGTATCACGACGGCTGACGGCGATCTCACCCTCAATGCTAATACGGCTGGGACGGCCGCTGGCAACTTCATTGGCATCAACATCAATGCGGCGACCGTTCAGACCACGGGCGCTGGACAAGTCATGTTGGAAGGTCACGGCGGCGATGACGCGGGTGGGCTACAGCATGGGATTCGGCTTGAATCTGGCGGCCAGGTGATCGGGGGAACCGGTCTGGTAACGGTGGTCGGCAACAGCGGCGACTCCCCGGGCAACGATAACTACGGCGTCTACGTCGACAACACGGACTCCAAGATCAGCTCTGACGGAGGCCATGTTTCCGTGACAGGCAACGGCGGCGGAACAGCCACTAGCAGCAGCAATATCGGCGTCTTCGTGCGCACCGCCGGCGAGATCTCGGCCGGTGGCAGCGGCGCGGTCGAAGTGATTGGTTACGGTGGAAACGCCGCGGCATCGGGCAGCAGCAATAACTTCGGCGTCTATCTGGATAACGCCGGCGCTGCGATTACTTCCGGCGGAGGCGACGTCACGGTGACGGGCACCGGCGGCGGCGGTGTGAATAGCTTTGCGGTTCGACTCGCGGCTACCGGCACGATCACGACCGCAGCCAACGGCGGCGATATTTCAGTCGCCGGTGACAGCATGGACTTGGCGGGCGGAACGCTTGATGCCGGTGCAAACAGAGTCACATTGAAACAACAGACCAATGGTTCGCGGATTGACCTCGGCGGCGGCGATGTGTTCAGCGGCTTGCCGCGAACGCTCGGGCTGACCGACGGCGAACTGGATCAGGTGACGGCCGGAGTTCTGCAAATCGGGGATAACAACAGCGGCAGTGTGTCGTTCACCTCGGCGATCGATCTGGCGGGAACCGATACCTTGGAGATCATCAGCGGCAGCACGGTCAACGACACCGGTGGCGCGACGGTCTTTACCGACACGAATCTAGCCATTGTCGCGGCCGCCGGCGTGGGCACGACCAGCCCGCTGAACATCGCCGTCAGCAACTTCGAAGCGTACGGTGGCAGCGGCGGCGTGAACGTGGCTAACATCGGCGACCTGACCATCGGCGATGTGAACTCATCGCTGACCGGCGCCAGCGCCGACAATGCCGCGATCACGATTTCGGCCGCCAGCAACCAGATCGTCAGCGAAAGCATCGACAGCGACGGCGGCGACGTGAGTCTGACGGCGACTGGCAATCTGATCGTCGACACGGGTGTGACCGTCTTCAGCGGAGTCGGCTCGCTGAGCCTGGCTGCGGACGTGACGCCGGCCGGCAGTGGGGATGATGGCGCCGGCACGCTGACGATCCGTGCAGCTAGCAATGTCTTTGGCGCCGATATCAGCCTGCGTGGCGCCGATGTCGATATCGATAGTACGGCGACCGTCGGTGGAAGTTCGGCGACGCCAGTCATCAATACGTTTGCAACGCCAAGCAATGGCGAGCTTTTCAGTATCGCCATCAACAGCAGCGGTGATCTGTTTCTGGGGCATAACATTCAGCTCATTAGCAAAGTGAACCCCGCTGGGGCGGTGAGTACGTTTGTGAGTGGCGCCCCGCTGAATCAACCGTTCGGTGTAGCGGTTGATAGCAGCGATAGTGTTTACGTGGCGGACCGGGGAACGTTAAAGATCAGAAAATACGACCCTGCCGGCATGCTACTCGACGACAACTTTGGCTCAGTCAGCATCAATGATGTAAGGGACATGGCTTTCGATAGTGGGGGCAATCTGTTCCTCGCCGAGCGGAGCCAGAACAAAATCACCAAAGTCACGCCAGGCGGCATCGCGTCCACCTTTGTCAGTGCTGGTGGACTGTCCAATGCCTATGCCATTGCCGTCGATAGTAGTGACAACTTGTATGTCGGTAACCACGGGAGTAACACGATCAGCAAAATCACTCCGGGCGGAAGCATCAATACCTTCATCAGTGATGCAAGCATCAATAACCCGGTGGGATTGGCCTTTGATGGCAGTGGCAATCTTTATGTGAGTAATCAGGGGACCGGGGAGATTTCGAAATACGACGCTGCGGGCACACTCTTGGACGCGAACGTCGCCACTCCCGGTTACGGCGACTTGATCTTCGATTCGAACGGCTCGCTGTTAATGGCGCGTTACAACCCCGGCACGCCCCAAGTCCTCGAAATCATTCCGGGCAGCGTCGCGACGAGTCAGGTGACAATCCAATCATCACTGCCGGCCCGTGAGATTAGCTTGGGAGGCGGCGCAGTCAGTGGTATCAATCTGACCGACGCCGAGCTGGATCGCATCATCACGACACCCACCGGGCGGCTAACGGTCGGCGACGCCACGCAAACGGGGCACGTGACCTTCAGCGGCGCGGTCGATCTGGCGGGTACTGACACTTTGGAGATCATCACCGCTGGCACAGTCAACGACACCGGCGGGGCGACTGTCTTCACCGATACCAACCTGGCGATCGATGCAGGCGCCGGTGTGGGCACGACGAGTGCACTGAACATCGCCGTCACCAACTTCGAAGCCAACGGCGGCAGCGGCGGTGTGCACGTGGCGAATACCGGTTCGCTGGTCATCGGTGGAGCGAGCACGTCATTGATTGGCGTCTCGTCAACCGCTGGCGATATTTCGATTAGCGCTGCGGACATCGAAATTAGCGATTCCGTTTCAGGAAGTGACAGCTTATCGCTGACACCGGCCAGTACAGGATCGTCGATCGGGATTGGTGGTGGCACAGGTGACTTCAACATCGATGACGCCGATTTGAGCAACTTGGCCAACGGCTTCAGCTCGATCACGATCGGTGATGCATCCAGCGGCACGGTCGATATCGACACGGCGACGTTCAATGACCCAGTTACGATTGCCGGCGGGACGATCCATGACAACGCCGGCACGGACATCAACATGGCCGCTGGCGACACCGCGTCGCTAGTCGGCAACGTATCGCCAGGTCAATCTGCCGGGGTGCTGCTTGTCACGGGCGATGTCGATCTGGCCGACGGCGACACCTTCACCGTTGAAATCGACGGCACGGCCGGTGCCGGAGTGGTGGGTGGTCATGACCAGCTCAGCGCTACCGGCAGCGTCGACATACTTGGCACGGTCACCTTGGCGCTCGACCGGCACGCCGATGTTCGTTGGCGGCGAGACCTTGACGATCATCAATCGCACCGGCGGCACAGGCAGCTTCGATTCAGTTCCGGAGGGATTTGTCTTTTCCAACTTCCTGGGATCGGGGCGAGATGCCAAGATCACCTATGCCGGTGGTGACGGCGACGACGTGGTGATCAGGGTGGCGTCCGATACGGAAGTCACGCTGGTCGGCAACACGCTGACCATTACCGATGTGACAGACGGTGATTCGGACGATGACTTGCAGATCAGCTTCGCGGGAGGTCTGTATACGATTACCGATCTCGGCGGCTTAACGATCGATGCCAGCACGATTGCCGGCTCCAGCGGCAGTGGCACCGACAGCGTGACGATTCCGCAAGGATCGATCGATGCGATCGATGTTGTGACCTTGGCCGGCAATGACACCGTGACGGTCGTTTCGACGAATACCGGTGACGGGGTGACGATCGACGGCGGCGACGATGCCGACATCGTCCACTGGAATAGCACGGCGACGATCGGTGGGCTGGCGATCACCGCCGAAACCATCCAGCTGGACAGCGGCAGCATTGACTCGGGTGTTGGCAATCAGGAGTACAACGGTGCTGTTCTGTTAGCCGCGAACACCATTCTGACTGGTGCGGATGTTACGTTCCTGGGAACCGTTGACAGCGGTACCGGCGGCTCCGGTGTTCTGCCATCGGTGGGCTCCGGAACACTGCTGCTGAACCTCGACGCGGATTTGGGAGTCGCGACGATCGGGAGCACGGTGACATCCTGGACCGATCAATCAGGCAATGGGTTTGTATTCAATGCAGTTGATGCTCCGGAACTGGTGTCGAATGTCATCAATGGTCAGTCGGTCATTCGCTTCGATGGATCCAACGACAGGTTCGTATCCAGTACGGCCATTCAACTGTTTCCGACGAATTCGTCGGGCCTGACGGTGTTTACCGTGTTTGATACGGACAATAACTCGGGACAAAAATTCCTGGTCAACCACGGCAATACTGCCGGTCAGACGTTCGAATTAGGCTATGACACCGGATCTGGCATTGGCAACGGCAATTTTGGACTCCATCGCGGGAGCTCGAACGCGGTCGTCGCGAATGCGAACACCATCGCGAACGACACGTTCTATGTGATGAGCACGGTCATCTCGACCAGCGGGACCACGCCAACCAACGTCGAGTTCTTCCAGGACGGAACCGCGTTGAGTGACAGTACGAACTTGGCGGGCTGGCTCAGCGCCCGGCTCTTACGTGCTGGATTCAACCCTGCTGGACATCGGCGCCCGCAACGATACGCAAAGCGGCAACATCAACTCTTTCCACGACGGCGATATCGCCGCAATCGTGATTTATCAGGGTGAGCTCGCCGTGGCGGATCGCCAGGCCGTCGAATCGGCACTCTCGGTCACGGCGGCTCCGGCATCGCTGACGATCAACTCCAGCGGCAACACAACCTTCAACGACGTGGTCGGTGGAGCTGGCGAGCTGTCATCGATCAAGGTCAACTCCACCGGCAGCACGGTCGACATCAACGCCGCGATCAACGTCGGCAGTGGTGGTTTCGATATCGATCCGCCAGATACGATCAACGTCAATGCGCCCGATCAACTCGGCTGGCGGCCCGGTTTCACTGGTCGCCAACAACGGCGTGACGCTTAGCGGAGCAGATGCTGATGTTACGACCGGCGGGGCAACGTTTACCGTTGATGCCGATGCGGATGATGACGGCATCGGCACGTATTCGTCAGATGATGCCGACAGCTTGGTATCGACAACGGGTGGGGCAGTTTCGGTCACGGCAGCGGACGTCGAGTTGACCGGCGCCGTCGAGGCGGCCGCGGGCACGGTCAGCTTCCTGCCGACCAACGGAGGGTCGGTCGATCTGGGTGCCAGCGGCGGCGCGGGCCAGTTGGTGCTGACCGATTCGGAACTTGATCTGGTCACCACGACCAGCAAGATTTCTGTCGGCTCGGCCTCGGCGGGGAACGTGACCTTCACCGGCCCGGTTGATCTGGCGGGCGCCGACACGCTGGAGATCATCAGCGGAGGCACGGTCAACGACAGCGGCGCATCGACGGTCTTTACCGACACGAATCTAGCCATCGATGCGGCCGGCGGCGTGGGCACAACCAGCCCGCTGAACATCGCCGTCACCAACTTCGAAGCCGACGGCGGCACGGGGGGCGTGAACGTGGCCAACACCGGCGATCTGACGCTGGGTAATGTGGCGCAGTCGTCGATTGATGCGGTCGACGCGTCGGGCGCCGAGATCACGATCACCGCCGCCAGCTCCATTACGCAGCTGGCCCCCGTCAACAGCGGTGGCGGCAACGTGAGCCTGAACGCTACCGAGAATGTGACGCTCAGCGGAGCGGCGGCGGACGTCACCACCGGCGGCGGATCATTCACCGCTGTTGCCGACAGTGATCACAACGGCAGCGGCACATTTACTTCGGACGATGCCGGCAGCGCGGTGGCGACCAGCGGCGGGGACGTCTCGATCACGGCAGCCGATATCGACTTGTCGGGGACGATGGCGGCCGCAGCCGGGACCGTCAGTTTCTTACCAAGTACGATCGGTCGTACGGTTGACCTGGGCACAACCGGCGGCTCCGGCCAACTTGTATTGACCAGCGATGAACTCGACCTGGTCACCACGACCAGCAAGATCTCGGTCGGCTCGGCCACTGCCGGCGACGTGTTCGTTAAGAGTGCGATTTCATTGGCCAATGCCGATACCTTGGAGATCATCTCCGGGGGCGATATCACGCAAGACTTTGCTGGGAACGCGGTCTCCGGCGATACGCTGATCGTTGCTGGTGACCTTGCTCCGGCGCGAACGGCCACCGGTACCTTCACTGTCGACGGCGCGGTCACGTTCGATTCGACCGGCAGCTTCGAAGTGAAGCTGAACGGTCCGAGCGATCACGACCAACTGGTGGTGGCGGGCGGCAGTCGAGTCACCTCCTTGGGTGGCGCGGAACTAGTCGTCACGCTGGACACCGTTCCCGTGGTTGGCAGCCAGGAAGTCTTCACGATCATCGATAGCAGCGACGCTGGATCGTCGGTGACCGGCATGTTCACTGCCGGTGCGACGCCGCTGAGCAATGGCGACAAGTTCAACGTCGGCAGCTCGATCTTCCGCATCAACTACCTCTCCGGCGGTGATGTGACGTTGACCGAAGCCGGCAACACGGCTCCCACAGAGGCGGCCAACACGGGCATCACCGTGAACGAAGGGTCGACCAACGTGATTGCGCAGGCGAACCTGGAGTTCACCGACACCGAACAGGCTGCGGGCGATTTGACCTACACGCTCGACACCGTTCCCGCCAACGGCACGTTGTGGATCGACGCTGACAATTCCGGGACGATCAACAATGTTGAAGCGGCGCTGCTGGTCGGCGGGACCTTCACCCAGGCCGACATCGACGCCAACCGATTGAGCTACGTCCACGACGGCAGCGATACACTCCTCGATTCATTCCAATTTGACCTCAGCGACGGGATCGCCAGCGTCGACGACCAGACGTTCGACATCACCGTTACGCCCGCCGATACGGAGATCACGCTTGTGGGCGGCAATACGCTGACGATCACGGATGTGGGGAACAGCGGCGATAGCAATGATGCGCTGCTGATCAGTTACGCAGGCGGCACTTACACGATCACCGATACGGGCGGGTTGCTCATTGACGCTTCCTCGATTGCCGGCGCGATAGGCAGCGGAACTGACACCGTGACGGTTCCCGACACCCTCGTCAGCAGCATCCTGTTCGATACGCTGGGAGGCAACGACTCGGTCACCGTGAGCAGCCTGCCGACACTGGCGGGCGACTTGACGATTTTCGGCGGCACCGATTTGGATACGGTGAATCTGGATAGCCCGGTCAGCGTTACAGGTTCCGTGACGATCACCGCCGGCCAGGTGAACCAAGGCGTTGGCGCCAGTATCACAGCCGGTACGACTGTCGATCTCACCGCGAGCGGACCGCTGACGATCGATCAGTGACGTGACCGCCGGGGGCAGCATCACGCTGACCGCGACAGACGACGCGGCCGATACGCTGGCCTCCGAGGAAGACAACCTGACAATTTCCAGCGGGGCGACGGTTGAGTCGACCGGCAGTGATGTCAGCTTGCAGGGCGGCGACGATGTCACGGTCGAGGCCGGTGCGCGGGTCGCTGCGGCAGGCAAACTGACGATCGCAGGCGACTTTGGCAATGCCGATACCGCTGGCTCGCTGATCAGCGTCTTGGGTGAAATCGATACCGTCACGCCCGGTGAGATCCTGGGTGAAGCGGACAGCGACACAATCACTCTGAATCCACAGGCTCTCAGCAGCGGGTCGTTGTTGATCGACGGCCAGGGCGGCGATGATGACTACACGGTTCAGCTCGGCAACCTTGGCGGCGCTGTTGACGTCCAGGACCAAGCAGGTGAAGGAACGGCCGATCAACTGACCATCGTTGGCACCAGCGGGGCTGATAGTCTTTCGGTCGATGCGAGCAATACCAGCAGCGGCAGCGAGACGGTCACGTACGGTGCCGAATTGGAAGACTTAAGTGTTGAAGGGGGCGTGGGTGATGACTCCTTCGAGGTTACTCCGTCGAGCACGGCGACCATCAACATTTTCGGTGGCGACCCCACGACTTCGCCGGGCGACACGCTGAGCTTCAACACACCTGCCGGCGAAACGAGCACGTTCACGAATCTGACGGCCGATAGCGGCACGGTCGTGACCAGCGGCATCTTCCTGGACGTGGTTTATGACGAGATTGAAACCAGGGACCAGCACGGCTCGCTGACTTTTCCCGGCCGCATTCCCGGGAATGTGAGGGCCTATCTATCGGGGACCAACGACCTGATCGTGATTCCCGATACAGAAGACAATGCGTTTCAAATCGCCCCCAACGGCAGTGGCGAGATCGTCGTGACCGGCTTGGCGGGAACCACCATTAACGGGGTTGCGGACTTCAATTTCAGCGTGGCATCCGCCGGTCTCCCCCTGGACGATCTGCAGGTGCTGGGGACGGCGGGAAGAGATTTGATCAACCTGCAGGGCTTCACGGTCGAAGGCAACGCGATCATTCAGGCCGGTGACGGAGTCGATGCCATCGATCTTTTCGACGTCACCGTGGAGGGCAATTTGCGGGTCTACGAAAATGACGGCGATGGCTTCGTTGATCTCAACGGCGGCCAGTTCACCGGTGTGGCCCAGATCATCGCGGGCGAAGGGGACAACACCGTCACGGTCAAAGATGCGGTTTTCGCCAGCGTGATGTCGTTCACCGGCGGATCAGGCAAGGACCGCTTCTCGCTCTCGGGAGGTTCGGTCGGCGCTTCGACGCAGCTCAATTCGGGAGGCGGCGACGACCTGATTGAATTGATCGCGACCGACCACAACAGCACGCTGTACATCAACACCGCTGCGGGTAACGACACGGTCAGGGGGAATGATGTGGATGTTGCATCCACGCTGTCCCTGAACACGGGTACCGAGGACGACGTGATCGACTTCAACCTGCTTGACGCACACGGCACGGCGATCGTCCAACCGGGAACGGGCGATGATGCGGTTCGCTTCCAGCACTCGACGTTCGCCGGTCTGGTCAACATGTTCTTTGCGTCGGGCAACAATGTGGTGGACCTGGACGACAACGATTTTGGCAATCGTGTTTACGTGCAAACGTACAGCGGCGTGTTGGCGGCGCGGATTCAGAACAACACGTTCGATAATCTGCTGGTGCTTCGCGGTGGTAGCGGGGGGACGGACGTGCTGGCGGTCGATGTGGTTACGAGCAATACGTTCACGGGGCTGAGCCCGATCATCGTCGGCTTCGAAGGACTGGATGGATCCTTGGCAGGCGTGCCGTTCGAGAGTCTGCTGGTCGCGGCGTATCCATAACGGACGATGCATGTGCGTTGGGCTCCTGCGAGCTTGACTCAACGGACCGTTGGCTGATGCGCGACTCTCTAACGTCAGGCACCAGCGCCGTCGGCTGACTGTTCATCCTGCATCAATCTCATACTCCTCCGGCAGGAAACGGCCGGGTTCGATCATCGGCAACAACTGCTCGATCAACTGTTGCTCGTCATCGGGAAGCATTTCCGCTTGGTCTCTCAGCATCTCGATCCAGGGCACTTCCCGCGCGTCGAGCTGGACGCGTCCTTCCTCGTGCGCAGTGTCAATTTCGTCGAGTGCTGCCAGCACGGCGGCTTTTGTCTGACGATAGGGTGTCGGTTCATTCACGATCACCTTGGCAATCCTCAGTACCACGTCCGGACGCAGCACATAGGCTTGAGGATCCAACGCCGAATCCGAATCGGTGAGCCAGTCACGCAGACGCCGGGCATCCTCTTGCGAGGCTGAGGCTGCGGTGTTCATCAAGCGACAGTCGTAAACCAATTGTTCCAACGACACGACGGGCGCTCGACCACTTAACATCTGCACGTTCTGAACCGACTCGTTGGACCAGCAGTCACAAACCGCCTGGCTGACGTTTCCCACCGGGCTGAGATGAGCACAGGCGGCTGATCTTCCCTCCATGGAAATCGGTACGCCGGCAATGGCTTTCATATAGGGACCCTCGTAGGCGCAGTCCTTGCTCGGCCCTTTGGCACCCACCGTGTACGCCACCAGACTGCGCGGCACCGAAGCGACTCGTACGACCGCGGCAAAGATCTTCGGGATCATCTTCTTGTCGGCCAGGACCATGGCCGTGTTGGCAAAACCACACGCTGTGTCACCCGCGGGGATGATTCCCGGTTGCCTCACAGCTCTTGACGATCTGCTTCCAAAGGAACTCCATATCGCGAGCCCCCAAGATTCCCAGTGCGAAAACCACACTCCTGAGGTCGCCTTGCACCAGCGCGTCGTCGCAGATTTCCTTTCCGCCGGTAGATTCAATCGCGAGCATGTCTGCACCGGCATCGGCCGCTGCATCGAACATCTCCACCATCGCATCCCAGTACTTTCCTGATCGCATCAGCGGCGGTCGCTCGAATTCCCGAATATCATTCGGTGTCAAACGCAACGCCGTGCGAATCCCGTGCGTGTCGGCAGACTGTTTCAAGTGGTCGGCCAAGATCCGCGTAATCTCGAGTCCCCACTGAGGCCGGATCGTCATCGGCGGCAGCGTCTCGAATTCCACCAGCAGCGACGGTGCTTTCAATTCCACCGCCCGCTCTAGTGCACTGCGGATCATCTCCTCGTACTGTTGCAGCACTTCCGGCCAGGTCACGTCGTTGATGTCCAGCGGAGGTAGCGTGAAATTCAACTCAGGAACCACCTCACCATTTCCGATCACCAAACCGTTTCCGCAGGTCACGGGCTTGGCGGCTCGTCCATAGATGAAACCGATCCAGCGTTTCGACAGCCATCGTTGCCATCGAGATTACCTCTTAAGTGATGGCTACTAAAAAAACTCGACGCCGTTGGGCACAAGAAACGAGCGTTAGCTGAATCGATAGGTTCCCGGCATCGCCACAGGCGGAATGGGGTAATCGCCGAGTTCGTATTTTTTCGGGCCAAGTTTCGTTTCGGACCGCATCGCCGTGTCCCACTCGATTGTTTGACCGCTATAGACCGCTTCGCGTCCAATGATGCCCGTCATCGTCGCCTCGGCAATCGCTTGAGCTTCGTTGATCGGCTTGCCTTCGCGGATGCTCCGAATCAAATCCTCGTGCTCTTGTCTGGTACGGACTGACTTCTTTTTCCTGTTTGCGGTAACGCCAATCTTCAGCGTTACTGATCGCAATGTAATCTTGGCAATTGCTTCGTCCTTTCGTTCCAATGATTTCTTCGCCCACCGTGTTCTTGCAGCCATTGATCTGGCGACATTGACTGAACATCGAGATGCCGTTGGGATACTCGTACTCGACGGCAAAGTGATCGTAGATCTGTCCGTATCGTTGGTCGGTGCGGACTTGTCGACCACCGAGGCCGGAAACGGCTCGCAGCGGATGCGAACCCAAAACCCAGTTCATGATGTCAAGATTGTGAACGTGCTGTTCGACAATGTGATCGCCCGAGAGCCAGGTGAAGTAGTTCCAGTTGCGCAGTTGCCACTCCATGTCACTCCAACCATCTTCGCGGTTGATCACCCAGATTTGGCCTCCATTCCAGTAGCACTTCCCATACACGATGTCGCCGATCGCTCCGTCGTGAATCTGCTGTATCGTTTCCTGGTAACTTTGCTGATGACGTCGCTGCGTGCCGGCGGCGATCCCCAGACCTTTCTTGCTGGCCAATTCGCCGGCCTGCATCACGGTCTTCACACCGGGCACATCGACCGCAACGGGCTTTTCCATAAAGACGTGTTTGCCGGCTTCGATGGCTGCTTGTAAATGGACGGGGCGAAAGTGAGGTGGCGTTGCCAGGATGACGTAATTGACCTCCGGCATGGCCAACAACTTCTTGTACGCGTCGAAGCCCGTCATGCAGGCCTCCGGAGAGAGCTCGAAACCCAGTTTACTCATTTGTTTGCGGCACTGTTCCAGTCGATCCGGGAACATGTCGGCAAGTGCGACAACGCGAATTCGTTTCTTTTCGACCTTTGCTCCCTCGGCCACGTCTTCGGTGTGATAACCCGACTGGGGGTAGATCACGTTCGCCGCCGCACCGAGTGCGTTCAGCACTGCGCCGGTCCCACGTCCGCCACACCCGATCAGCCCGATCCGGACTTCGTCTTCCTCTCCATTGGCATGAACCAGCGGCGCATCCGAAAGGGCCGCCGCGGTCGCCAATCCCAACGAGGTGTTGCGGATGAAATTGCGTCGTGTAGACACAGGCCGCTGGTTGTGCTGTTCGTTCATTTTTCCTGCCGCTTTACGAGGTTGCTGGATCGACGATCGACGTGAAGCGTTCATGTTAATCTTTTTTCAGACAACGTGCAGTGACTGGCAAGACGCGATAAGTCCAAGTGTTTGCAGGCTTCGCTACTCCATCAGTTGAAGAGCAAAGTACCCCATCAAGACGCCGCGGGCTGTCCAGAGGACAGTGCGAATCCAATTCGTGTTAACCAACCTGCGATAGGCATCGGGATCAAAGCCGCTTAGCAGCTTTTGATGGCAGGGCACACTGGCGAGAAACGTTGTTAACCAGACAATCGCAATCATGATTAGCCCCACCCACGCAGCCCACCGAGGGAGTCCCGGAGGCGCAAACGCGAGCAGCGCACAAGCCGTTGCCAATTCAATCAACATGGGTGGCGCGACGATCGGCGCAATCAGACGATTGTGGTCCGCCTCGTATCGAGCAAACTCAGCCGTGCCAACTCGATCGAACATCTTGTAGTGGACAACCTGGACCATCCAGATCAAGCCGACCAAATACCAGGTCGACAACAGATTCAGGAGAAAGACGATACTCACGTTCATACAGACGATTCCTAGGACAGCTTCGCTATGAAGGTCTCTGCCAGCTGCAGGTGTTGATTTCGCTTCTTGGCTTCCATCTTCTTCGCCGTGCTACACATCATTGCCCATCTGGGGTTCCTTGCCAGTTCGTCGACGTGATTCCAAATCCATCGCCAGTACAATGCCGTCCCAAATCTTGCACCAATCGTCCTGTTGTGATGACTCATTTTGCGAATGTACGACGAACCGGAAAAGTAAGGCTTCGTCGTGATCAGGCCTCCATCGGCGTTTTGACTCATCGCGTAGACGTTGGGAACCATCACCCAGTCATAGCTGTCAATGAACATCTCCATGAACCAGCGATAAATGTCATCGGGATCGATTTCGCACAGGAACATGAAACCGCCTAATACCATGAGACGCTCGATGTGATGGCAATAACCGGTCTCCAAGAGCCGGCGGATCGTCTCGTCGATCGGGCCGATGCCGGTGGTTGCATCATAGAAACTCTTCGGCATTGCCCGGCGATGCTGCCAGTGATTGGTGGTCCGCATGCGCACACCGAGATCCTCGTAGGTCGCACGCATGAATTCGCGCCAGCCGATCACCTGCCGCAGAAACCCTTCAAGTGAGTTGAGTGGGACGGCGTGTTTGTCCGCATGAGCAAGCGTTGCTTTCACAACCTGATCGGGAGTGAGCAGGCCAATGTTCAAAGCCGGCGTGAGCACGCTGTGCCAGAGCCACGACTCACCCTCGACAATCGCGTCCTCGTAGTCTCCAAAATGCTCGAAGCGATTGGCCAGAAAGTGCTTTAACCAGCGCCTCGCGGATCGATGTGACGTTGGGTAGTAAAGTTGATCAATGCTTCCGGGATGCCTCGAGAATCGTTTCTCAACGTACTCCTTTGCCTGGTTATCAATGTCGTCCCGCTTGATCGACAGGATCTCTGGAATGGTCGGGAGAAGTTTCTTGGGTACCTTTTTCCGGTTCTCGTCGTCGTAGCTCCACTGGCCGCCCTCCGGCTGGTCACCATCCATCAGGATGTTCATGCGCCGACGCTGCCACTTGTAAAAGTCAGCCATGAACCAGCGTTTCTTTCCCGCTCGATACTGCTGATTGTCTTCGGCCGAGTTGAGGAACCCCGGGTTGGGAAGAAACTCACAGCGAAGGTCCAGAATGTCACAAGCCTTCCGCAGACGCTTTTCCAGAATGAAATCGGTCGGATCGATGCAGCAGAGCTGGTTGGCTTTTCGGTCCTTTGGCTTGATCGACTTCTTGAGTTGGTCGGCCAGCGACGGATTCTTGGCGTCGTGGTCTACGTACTGAACTTCATGTCCCTTGTCTTGAAGCTCCAACGCGTATCGTTTCATGCTGGCACGATGCAACCAGAGCTTTTGCTTGTGAAATTGCATCGGATACTGGGGATCCCCAAAGAAGAGTGAGTCTTCGAGCAGTATGACTCGAGATGGGTTGAGCTTGAGGCCTGGGTGCTTCGCGAATAGCTGGTTCGGAAGAATCAGAAGAATCATTGTGTGTTCGATGATAAGGCACGATGTCGCGGCTCGGAGCCGTGGCTGGGAAAGTCGCGGTTGTTTTCGTGAGAGATCGAAGTCTAGCGTGAGGAAAAACGCTTCAGAGAACCATTTGACATTGCCTGGATTTACTACTGAACGATCGGCATCCTGTCACATCTCTCTCGTGACGTGAGTGACTCATTTAATGGACACGGGACTAACTCTGATCTGCTCCGACTGGTTGGATGCCAACAGCTGCGGATCTGGCTTTTCCGTCTCCTTCGAATACGCAGCTCGAACTGAGAAACGGAATCGACACGCCAGCGGTCAGCAACCCAAGCCAAACGCCGGAAATCACGGAAGCAGCCCTCCGAGAAGCGTGCTCGCTCTTGCGGTAGCATCGTGCGGGGAATTACTGTCTCTCTTTTCGTCGGCGTGCTCTCCGAGCTCGCTACGAACCCAGGTTTTCGATGCGAGCTCGGAGAGCAGGCCGACACCTATTTACCGCACGGTGCTTAGGCGCCGGCGGACGTGGTGTCGTTAGGGACACCAACGTCTCGAATCATGTGCGTTGCAGCGACAGGTGGAAGATTTCGAGGAAGCCTCAGGTGCCCGCACGTTCGCATCGACGATTTGTCTGACTAGGCATCTGTATCGATGTGCGAGTCTCACTGCTTTCAATACACCTTCATGATGAGAAATATTCATTTTCCGATGATTGTTCTGAGTTAAAATCACGTCGATTTCAGCGTTACGTGGGAATTGCTCTTGGGGGATCTATGTGATTGTTCACGCCGCATTATTGGTGAGTGTCAACTCGGGCTCCTCGCGAGCGACACGATGCCGGGTCCCTGCGATCCAAGGGCTCGGTTTTGGCACGTGACTCCGGCGCAATTGCTGGGAATTGCGCGTGCATTCGAATCAGAAACTCCCTTGAAACTCGCCTACAGTCTAACGAGTTTCCGGAAGATACCTGGAGGATTGCCATGAGTGTGGTTGAGGACCTTAGACAAGTAGTGGCGGACACCTACGCAGTCATTGGGCAGACTCACATCTGTCATTGGAACGTGCGTGGACCTTCGTTTTTCTCCCTGCATACTGCTTTTGAGCAGCAATACAACGAACTGTTTCTGGCGGTTGATGAGATCGCGGAACGGATTCGTGCGAAGGGTGCGCTCGCTCCTGGCGGGTTGTCCAACCTCGCAGAAATGGCGGGGATCGATGAGATAAGCGAAGACGCTGGGGCCACTGAGATGGTGAGACATCTAGTGATCGCGAACGAGAAGTTGCTGGCTGACCTCAAAATCGCACGCGATCGTGCCGCAGATGAAGGCGATTCCGAGTCGGAAGATCTAATGATCGCCAGAATTCAGGTACACGAAAAGACTTTGTGGATGCTCAAGAGCTATCTTGAGTAACACGATTGCCAGATCGGACAGCGCCACTTGCTGATCAAAACGCCGAAGAACTATAACCCGAATCGTAAGCGAGGGAGATCACGTAACTTGGTCGCTCGCTGACGCTTTCGGGTTATTACAAATCGCTAAGCTGGCGCTGTTCCTCGAAAGACAGCGAAGGCACATTAGTGAGCCTCTCCACAGGCGACCGATCCAAGATTGCGTGACAACACCGCGGAACAAATGATGCAGATTGGTGAGTTACAACGGTCGCTGCCCTCGGTACTTGCAGAACGAACGCGTTTGCTTGGTCGCGAGCAAGTATCCTCCGAGGGTGACTTTGTTCTTTATTGGATGCGGACGGCAATTCGCACCGACGAAAACCCAGCACTCAATGTGGCGATTGAGTTTTCCAACCACTTGGGATTACCCCTTTTGGTTTACCAAGGCTTGTCGGAACGTTACCCGTTCGCTTCGGATCGACACCATACATTCGTGCTGCAAGGTGCCCGAGATGTACAACGGGCATTCGCTGACAAATCCATCGCTTATGCGTTGCACGTTGAACGGCCTGGACATCGTGGGCCGCACCTGAAGACGCTTGCACAGCGGGCCGCGGTCGTGGTTACCGAAGACATGCCGATCGAGCCGCTGCGGAGTTGGACGGTCGGACTGAGCCGAGTTCTCCGATGTGGCTTCTTTGCTGTCGATACGGCATGCGTCGCTCCCATGCAATTGGTCGGCAGGAGCTATCAGCGAGCATTCGAATTCCGAAACGCAACGAACGAAGCTGTTACGCGGAACGAGTTTCTGTTAGCCCGAACGATTCCGAGTCGCAAACTGGTTTCCAGTCGTCAATCGACCTTCCCTTCGAGGTTGTCGATTTGCAGAATAGCGACATCGCGAGCATCGTAAGCCAATGTGAAATCGATCACTCGATTGGTCCGGTACCGCACACGATGGGCGGATCAGTCGCAGGCTACCAGCGTTGGCAGCACTTTAAGAACACAGGGCTGGCAACCTACGACCGTCGACGCAACAACCCGCTCATCGAGGGCGTGAGTCGGATGTCGCCGTACCTTCATTACGGCATGGTGGCTCCGACGCGAATCGCCCGAGAAGCGGCGGCAGATCAATCCAAAGGTGCGGAGAAGTTCCTTGACGAGTTGCTGATCTGGCGAGAACTCGCCTACGCCTTTTGCCACTATCGCCGAGACCACGGCAGAGTTTCGTCGATTCCGACATGGGCCCGCGAGACCCTGTTCGAGCATGAGACTGATCCTCGTGAGCTATTGTCGTGGGAAACGATGTCTCGGGGCCGCACGGGTGATTCCATTTGGGATGCTGCGCAACGATCACTGCTGATTCACGGAGAGTTGCACAACAATGTTCGGATGACATGGGGCAAAGCGATCTTGAATTGGACGCCCGACGCAAAGCGAGCACTCTCGCGCATGATTGACTTAAATCATCGCTACGCGTTGGATGGTCGCGACCCGGCATCTTATGGCGGAATACTCTGGTGCCTTGGTCAGTTCGATCGCCCCTTTTCGCCGGCTCAGCCTGTTTTCGGAACGGTTCGAACTCGCTCGACTGACCAACATGCCAAGCGGCTCGATCCGATCGCCTATCAACGTAAGGTCTCGCGACCGTTGTGGGATCCGAGACCGAAAGTCGCGGTGATTGGTGCCGGGATTTCGGGGCTGATCTGTGCGAGAACGCTCGCCGATCACGGTTGCGATGTCGACGTGTTTGAGAAAAGCCGTGGCGTGAGTGGCAGAATGTCCACGCGAAGGGTCGATGACCGTTTGAGCTTCGATCATGGTGCTCAGTACTTCACCGCTCGTGATCATCGCTTCAAGCGGTATGTTGAGTCGTGGATTCATGATGGAGTCGTTCAGCCATGGGATGGACGCATCGTTGTCGTTGAAAAGGGCGTCGTCAAAGCCGAAAAAGCCGGCGACAACCGCTACGTTGCAGTTCCCGGGATGAGTTCCATCGGGAAGCACATTGCATCGGATTTGACCATTCACCTGGAGACGCAGGTCGCAACACCGAAGAGATCGGATGACAAATGGCGACTCGCGACCGAAGGTGGGGTCGAATTAGGTCAATTCGATATTGTGGTCGTGGCCGTGCCGTCGCACCAGGCTGCACCGCTCTTGACCGCCGCCCGTGAACTCGCAGATCAGGCCAGCGGTGTCACGATGAACGGCTGCTGGGCGTTGATGCTGGCGTTTGAAGAATCTTTAGAACTTGGCTTCGACGGCGCGTTTGTGCACGAGTCGCCGTTATCGTGGATCGGTCGCAACAATAGTAAACCTGGCCGTGATGGCGGTGGCGAAACATGGGTTGTGCACGCGACGCCCGAGTGGACGGAAGCACGCATCGACGATTCAACCGAACAGGTGAGACAGTTCTTGCTCGATGAATTTTGGACTGCCGTTGGAAGGCGAAGCGCGGAGCCGATCCACTCAGATACGCAGCGCTGGCGATTCGCAATTCCGCAAGTTCCACTTGCGGAATGCTGCCTGTTTGATGATCAGCGGAGGATCGGTGCCTGTGGCGATTGGTGTGGCGGGCCGAGAGTGGAGGGCGCTTTCCTGAGCGGCATGGCTCTCGCGGGCCGCATTCTAGGACGCTTGACGGAGTTGGGCTGATGCAAATTGCCCAAACAGTTATCCCCGCTGAATGAGGTGCAAACACAGGAGAATCGCAGCTTGGCCTGGCCACTCAATGAGCGTTCCCAGGAGTGCCAGCAGCATTGCGTCGGTACCGTAACTCAGGCCGCACAAGATGATCATCACCGTGGCGAAAACGATCAGCGTCAGGCCGGCGGCACCATATCTTACGGCCATCGATTGTCTTCGCAGCAAGATGCAGATCATCATCGCAATCGTCGGCACGAAAGCATAGGCGACCAGAAAGAGCCCCCATGACATTTGCGGTCCCAGCAAACGAACTGTCGCCAGGAATCCGGCCAGCAAAGCTGTCAACCGAAGAAGATTTGCAATGGTGTACTTTGGAAATTGATTCCCGACTTGTTGTATCCCTTCACGGTCATAAGTAATCCGATTGCCAGTTTCTTCGTGACTCCGAAGAGAATCGACTCCGTGATCTCTGTGCAGTGTCGACAATACGTCTGGCATGGAACCAACCCGAAGCGTTAAGAGTCCACCCAAGTCTCGCAAGCGGCTGCTGAGCTCTTGCAGCGACTCGTTCATGAATTGCAGATGAGACGCATCGAACTCCTCCGAGTGGATGATTTCTGGTTCATAGACGTAGAGACACAAACACGGTCCCCGCACAGAGGCCCCTGCGAGCGGCGCATGGTCATGGATAGGCAAATCGCGTTTGAACCAGACAACTTGCATGTGAGCTCCGATTTCAGTCGCGAGAAAATGCCGGCGGCGCGACTTCACCCGACAGGCAGGATTCGACCATCTCGTAAAGAGCCAGCCGCTCCTGTCCAGATTCGATTGCCCTTCGCTCCCTCAGAAAGCTTGCCACCTCCAGATCGGAGACTCCAAAGTCGCGGAGTACTTCTCGGAGGTCGTCCCAAGTCGGCAACCAGAGCATGATCTCCGTGAACCTTTGCACGCCACCGACAGCTCTCATGAAGTATGGATAGTTCAAGATGAAATAGACCTGCTCCTGAAACGGCGAGGCCTGTTTGCAAAAACCGGTCTCGTCGTAGACGTAGTGGCCGGCTCTCGGTGTCCACGATAGCCCATTGCGACGAAGCCGCCTCGCAGCCTCGATTTCCGCTTCGCTAAAACGCACCGCTATGCTCATTTTCTCCCGCTGAGTCGAGGACTCGAAGCTTCGCATCAGGCTACGAAAAACCAACACTGCTACATTATGGGGAGCAGGCAATATTGGGGAATTCTGCTTCGCTTGCGAAAGGCAGAACCGCGAAAACCGCCGAAGATGCGGGTCGACACGCGCAGAGGAGCACCGTGACTGATGGATTGCACCAACTTGATCCTAAAGCACTTCATTCAAGTTCGACGCAGCACATCCCGTCACGATCCATTCCGATGAACGTTTTCTGCTGCCTCTGCGATGCGGTTGAGCATCCCTCTGAAGATCAACGCGTGCAGCGGGTAGATGCCATACCAATCAGCAAGCCCGGCGATACCAACCGGATCGAAGTTTGCGAAATACCAGCCTTGCTCGCCATCAATTCGTCGGATGGGCCGGAACGCTTTTTGAGCTGTCACCGACACGGTAACCGTTCCGGTCAAACACCGACCGCTTCTGCACGGTGTGGCATCCTCCAACCTCCGAGCGACCTGAGGCAAGGAGAAGCCCCGCTAACTGGCTTCAGCAGCCGCTTTGGTGTGGATTCGGTCGGACAGAGAGATCGAGAGCGGTATCGCAATGGACCAAAGCGAGCCGAGAATCAGTAAGTTCGTGAAGCGCGGCTCCCAACACACACACGCGAAGCATCCAAGCTGGTAGAGCACAAAGTTCAGAAGCCGAACCATGATGTCACGCTGACCTATTCGGCATCGCCGCGTCCGACAATTCGCTTTTCAAGGGTTGTCAGTTCTTCAACTCGGCTTTGTGTTGGATCGGATGCTTCCTGAAGACCGATCAGAATCGCGCCAGCACCCGTGATCAGCGTGACAACTAGACCCAATACGAAGATCGCAAACGATGTCATGGTTTTGCTCCCTGTCCGGCAAACAGTAGACAACCGAACGACAGGATCGAGGGCACCCAAATACCAACGAATACGCCTTCCTCACGTTGACCGCTGAACCAGAGTCCAACCGAAAACAGGAACGACAAGAAGGCTGCGAGGACAACCAATAGCTTGCCGAGTTTTTGTTTGTTCATTTTTGATCCATGTTAATGCTGTGATCACGTCGTCAGAAAAACAGTCTATCAATGGGCGCCAGTTCAAGTCGCCTGGTGATCAACGGTGTTGCACTGGCCGCTTGCTTTCTACCACCGGAATGGGAACAGGTTCCTCCGCTTTCTTAGCAAGCAGGTTGGCCGCAATGCCACCGGCGAAGCAAACAACCGCATGAATGATGGGAAGAGTGGAATAGGCCGCATCTTTTGGATTGAGCATCACGAGCAGAATAAGAGCGCTGCTCATGAAAGCCGTCAAGGAAAGTCCCAAATAGACCAAGCACTTTGCATCATTCATCGTGAGCTCCGTGGAATCCCGTTTCCGAATAGCCGCTGACTGACAAGTTGCAAGCACCCTGCCAGCTTTGTCGGATCATGAAGTATGGGTAGCAGGCGATGCTCACCACGGTTCACGAAATCAACAGAGCCGGCCGGTATTCCCGATCAACGGTTTGTCGAAAGAGGACCAGGAACAACGCTGCCGCATCCATGGTGGCGACAGTCACCGAGAAAATGTTGTCGACGATGCTGTACTCAAAGAAGGTAAAGTCGCGCATCGCAGCCGACAAAACCGAAAACTCTGGCAACATTTTTGGCCTCGCGGAGTGCTAAGGTCTCGAAACGACGGAACTTACTAAATCGGTCAAAACTTCCGGCACGCAACTGTAGCGGTATGCAAAGGGGCGAGGCGCAAGCTTGTTTATTGCGTGATTTGGAAGTCTTAGATAGAGCACTGGTGTTTTTGGGAGATTATGTGCAGCGATCCATGAGGTATTCTCCATGCATCGCTTGCTTTCAAGATCCGATTTCGCAGCGGCGATCGGCATCAGCGAGTCATCCGTGCGGCGCCTAGCTGACAGCGGTGATCTCGAAATCTACCGGACCCCGGTGGGCCATCGTCGAATCCCCGTTTCCGAGGCAATTCGCTATGTGCGTGAAACTGGCACCCTTGTCCTGCGGCGTAATCCTCCGGGCCTGATCAAATCGGATGACAGATCCGCCAATGCATCTGACGCTGATCGACTTCTGGATGCTTTGAGCGAAGGGCACGCGAGCGCCGTGATGGAGGTGAGGCAGTCGATGTAAGCGTCGGGGCATTCGATCGCGAAGATATGCGATGGGGTATGGAATCTGCATCCTCGCGGTGTTCTGGAACTTCACACTGGTTTCGGCCTTCGGTAGCGAGCAAGAGACCAAAAGGCTTGGAACGCAGAAACTCGAGTCAGGAGGTATCGAAAAGAAACTCTCGGTCTCAGCTTAGCTATGCGATTACCCCGAAATCGACGAGATGGCTGCTCACGAGGACCAAGATTCCTGCGACTTGCCGGCGGGGAATAATGAGGAGAACTAAATGAAACCGACAGAGGAAGATTTGATGAAAACCGAAATCGCAAGAAAGATTTCCGCCGTCCGCGATGGCTGGAGCGAAGAAGAACGACGAGGCCGCAAGGAGTTGGCCGAAGCGATGCAATTGCAACTACGGGCACTTGTCGTCTTGTCTGAGTTCAGTGTTTTGTCTGAGTTCAGTGTTGTTGATGAGCGAGCACCGCGATCCATCGCCATGGCGAGTGCCTGTTAAGCGTCCCGCACGATGCTAAGTTCGGCCCCGCCCGTTAACCAGAGGAGCTCCTGTCATCTCTTACGCACGTACTCGATTGTGGATCGGAATCAGCGGAGTTGGGCTGATCGTCGCTGCGTGTGTGGTCGCGATCCTCGCGGGGCTGCCAGGACAGTTCTTACCCACTTCCCAACACGCAAGTGTCGACGACGTCAGATGGCTTCTACTCTTGATCGGGCTGATCATAGCGTTCATGGCTCCCCTCGATTTCCTCGGTGGATATTTCGCTCCGACCCGTTTCCATCGTCACACCTTGTCGCTTGGTGGTTTTCTCAGGAGCTGGACAAGGGGCGTTACAGTCCAGGCGATTCTCTTTCTTGTGTCCTCGCTTGTGATTCTCACGGTCGGGCAGAACGCAGGTCTGGTTGGAGTTCTCGTCTCGATCACCGTCATGTCAATTGTGTACGTTGCTTTGCAGAACCGACTTGTGCTCGCCATGACTGGCGGGTGTTGGAATGTTGACGATGACAAGGTGAAACGATCCCTGGATCTTGCAAGTAAATGGGGCCTGAAACGTCGACTTCCGGTTACAGTCATTTACAACACCGATCCCGGCTTTACCGGGGGAGTGGTTGGATTGCCGCGTTTCGAGTCTATCATCGTTCCGAGAGACTTCGTTGATCATTTAAATGCCGACCAATTGGCCGTCGTTCTCGCGCGAAGATTAGTGGCAGTGGAGTCAGGTAGTCGAACAAGAGGAATCGTTCTGGCACTCGTTTGGATCGTGACCGGATTCAGCCTCGCCGCGAAGCTCCCAGGTGCCGGAGTCGCCAGCGTTGCCGAGCTGGCGACAACCTGCCTGGGCTTCACCGTTTGGACGTTTTTAGGGCTGCTAACCCTGCCCACAGTCAGCCGACAGTCGTCGTACGCCATCGATGCTGACGTCTTGCGTCGCGGTGCGAAAACGATGACGCTTGCCGAAACACTTCGGACTTTGGATTCTTTTCAGGATGATGAGCCAACACGCGGGGCTTTGATCGAAACAATTTTTCATCCAGTCCCGAGCGTTGATAATCGTCAGCGCGAGCCGAAAAGCGGATCACCGTTGGCGTGGCACGCCGCCCGAATGACATTGTTCCTATCTTGGTCATGCATGGGTTTGCTCGCCCGCGCCGTGCACTGTAACGTCGGGAGACCGGAACTTTGGGTGATGCTCCCAACCGATTAAATGGACAGCGCCAGTTTCGAGCGGCAGTGCCGTTTTCCAGTGAGTTATACGTGATGGGTGAACTGACTGACTGACTGACTGACGACTTGAAGAGTTCAGATCCGGATCGCCAAACCGAATTCGCTTGTGCTTTGCGATTGGCCTTCCCAGAATAGACGGTTTACCAACCGTGCAAGCAGGGGAGCTAAGTCAATGGCTGAGCAGATCACACGTCGTCAGTTTAACCATGCCAGCGCCGTGGCCAGTGCCGCCGGCGTCACGATTCTTTCGAACCCTCAATCGGTGCGGGCGACTCCGGCCAGCGACAAGATCGTGCTGGCGTTGATTGGCTGCGGCGGAAGAGGTCCCCATTTGGCCAAAGGTTTCTTGGAACGCGGCGATTGCGAGTTTGCCTATCTGGCGGATGTTGATAGTGCCGTTTTGCCCTCGCGGCAAAACATGATTGCTGAGTGGCAAGGCGGACGAATTCCGAAGGGCATCCCAGATTTCCGCACGATCCTTGACGATCCATCGCTCGACGCAGTCGTGATCGCCACGCCCGATCACTGGCACGCTCTTGCGACGGTCTGGGCGTGCCAGGCGGGCAAGGATGTGTACGTCGAGAAGCCGATCACCCATAGTGCCTGGGAAGGTCGCCAGATGGTCGAAGCCGCACGCAAGTATAAACGCGTGGTGCAGTGCGGTTTTCAGAATCGAAGCGCTCCCTACAACATGGCGGCGAAGCGATACATCGAGGAGGGCAAATTGGGCGATATCCATCTTTGCCGGATCTACAACCAAAAGCCGCCGTGGGGCAATTGCCCCGTCGTGGAAGACAGCGCGCCGCCCGAAGGTTTGGATTGGGATATGTGGAACGGCCCGGCGCCGCAGCACCAATTCAACGCCAGCATGCACCGATGCTGGCATCATCAATGGCGTTACTCCGGTGGTGACATCGCCAACGACGCTAGTCATCAGATCGATCTGGCCCGTTGGCTGTTGGGTGTCGATTATCCGACGACGGTCTATTCCTCTGGCGGTCGGTTCGGTCCCAAATCAGCGGCTGAGTCACCCGATACGCAGATTGCCTTGTTTGACTACGACAATCTGCTCGTGAGTTTCGAGTTGACATTGTTCGCCGACTACATGCTGAAGACCGACCCGGCTGTGCGTGATAGCGATATGTTTCCGTACTGGATGCAGAATTCGACGCGGATCGAATTGTTCGGGACCAAGGGCATGATGGTCGTCGGCCGGCATGGCGGCGGCTGGCAAGTATTCGTGCGCCCCAAGTCGCGTGAGCCGGTCGTGAAAGATCAAGCCTACGGCCGTTTTCCTGATCCGGAGCACAAAGAGAATTTCGTATCCTGCATTCGCAACCGTGAACTTCCCAATGCCGATGTGCTGAAGGGGCACCTGAGTTGCTTGATGATTCACTACGCCAACATCAGCTATCGGCTGGGAGGCGAAAAGCTGGCAATCGATGCTGAAACGGAATCGATCACCAACAGCGAAAAAGGCAAAGCGCTGTTGAAGCGAGAATATCGCGAACCATGGGTCATCCCCGAGCAGGTTTGAAGTCGAAGCGACGATCAATTCAAGTCGACCGGTATCGTCCGCGATGCCTTGTCGGTTGCGGTGACCTTGCCGAACCAAATCGCGTTGACGACGTCTTCAAACGGCCGCTGATTGGCATCGTGCCGGAAAAAAGTGTCGGCGTGCTCTCCGAGCTCGCATCGAAAAGCTGGGACCGTAGCGAGCTCGGAGAGCACGCCGACAAAAAGAGCGTTCGAAGATGGCTGAGATTCGTGAACCGTTCCGGCAAACGGACACTGTGGTCAGCAAGTGTTCCTGGGGATACACGAGCGATCCAGATTACAACTCACCAGATCGGCTTGTCGATGATCCGGTTGACATCGTCTCCAAGAACGGTTGCCTGCTGCTCAATAAACGTTTCTTGGGAACGAACTAACAAAGGACTACTGCTGCATCAGTCGCTGCGCGATCGCGGCGCACTGCTGGGATGCTGCGGGATTGATGGCGCGGTACAAAATGGAGAGCGATTGATAGGGAGCGACATAGCTGCCGTCCAGACGGATCGCCTCGCGAAAAGCTCGCTCCGCCTCCGAAAAACGCTTGGAGTTTTCCAAAGCAGAGCCCCAGATTGTACCAGTCCACTGCACTGCGGCGGATTTGAGTTAGCTCGGTAAAGTTCCGCGCCGCGGCGGCATAAGTCGCCACCGTACATCTGCTGGTTGCCGAGCGCTTCGAGCGCCCCCTCGCGTGAACTGACCGGTCGCTTCTCGAGTTGCAGCGTCTTGGTCGCGTGGTCAGCCACCTTGTCCCAGGTCTGATCGAGTGCCTTTTGGTCCTGCGGTGTCTCGGTCGTCGCCGTCCGATCGGCTCTCAACCGATTCAAGCGTGCCAACAGACTATGAACGCAGGGGTCTGCAGGATCGCCAAGCAACAGCTTATTCAGGTCCTCATCCAACCCCTCAGCATCGAGCCATTGGAAATCCCGCTCTCGAGCCTGGTCGACTGCCCATAACGCCCTGGCAACCGCGTCGGCACGAGTCAGCAGCTGATCTGAAATCGCCGGCGACTTCTGGACGCGACGCAGCGACTCAGCTTCTGCTGAATGAACTCCGCGCGGCTTGCCCGCATCATAGACGGCGATCAGGTGGCTGGTTGTACTGGTATGGGGAACGTTCGATTCGATGCTGGGCATATGACACTGCACGCAGTTGTTATCGGCTTGTTCCCTACGTTGATCGAACTGGCAACCCGCACTGCTGATCGTCTGCATGGCATTGGTTGCACTGCTGCCGACGCCAGTCGACAAGATCGGCAATCGGCTCCGCCTGGTGAGGGTCGTGACAAGTACACAAGTCAATGTCTCGGACTGCAGATAGCATTGACTCTGCCACATCTGGTCAAAGTGCCCGGTGAAGCTATCTTTGAACTCACCGCGTTTATCGTGCTTGTAGTGCAACCGGGTATCGGCAAGGTCCTCGCCGGCAACAAAGTCCCAGATCTCCCGACCGGGTGGGTGAACCACGGCGTCCCCATGCAAGTGGCACTGACCACAGATTGACTCGGCTTGACGCCGATCCAGTCTTGCCGGGTTCACGATCAGAGGATCAATGTCTTTGCTGGTGGCATCGAAAACACCAGACTCAATATCCTGGTACAACCTCGAATGTGCTTCACCCGGTCCGTGGCAGCGTTCACAACCGATTGATAGTTCGTGGATGGCCAGGTGATTGGGATTGTCATCGCGTTGGGACATCAGACCGGCGTGACAGAACAAACACTCGGCCGCAATCACACGCGTAAAGCCGAGGTGATTCACTTGATCGTAACCAGGTGCCATACCAAGATCGTCACTGCCGGCATACCAAGTCACCGGTGACTGAAGCAGGTAGTCGCCGTCGGCGAGCAAATATCCTCTTCCGAATGCCCCGCTTCCCATCACGTAGCAGACGGGCAGTTCGCCAATGGGCATCCGATCGTTTGGCGTGCCGCTGAAGTGTCTCCATTCGCGATGCCGCAGCCCACCGTCTTTCACGAGCACATCGTAGGATCGCTTGCTAAGTCGATGCACGAGCGTCTTCCCGTGCCCCTCTGTCTCCAAATCGACTTCTCGCAGCGAACGGCTGTGGTGAGTGAGCAGGTAGCTTTGATGTCGGTCCGCGTGACAAGTCGCGCACTGGGCGGTACCAACGTATCCTTCCGGCTTGCGATCGTATTGTGCGAACTGGAAGGCAACTGGCTGCACATCACCGGCCGTCTTTTCACCGCCGTCGCGGCTGCCCGACACGGAATTGTTCGCAGAGTGGCTCGCCGCGGGCGGTTCGTCTTCAACAGAACTTCGATCAACGGACTCCGCAATTTGGTTGCCCGAATCAGGACTCACAGACGAGAGAAACCAAATGCTCAATCCGACCAGGCAGATCAAAATGACAGCTGCGAAGCCGAGCAGAAAGAGCGTGTTGTCTCGGTTCTCGTTCAACGGATTTATCGAGCGGTGGTGAGGGATAAAGTTGGCCTAGCGGATAGTCGTCGCCGGCTTTGCCAGTTGTAGCGATACGTTCGTCAACTGCACTGCGTCGTTCGGCGGAGCCAGCGGCGACTATCATTGTATCGCATCGAATTGCGGATCAGACACTTCGTGACGGTTAGTGGTCGATCCGCAATGCGTGGCTCGCTGACGCTCGACCGCCGGCCACCCCGTGAATGCAACTCCCGATCTGCCGCTAGAACTCCGGAAAGACCGCGCATAAAAAACCTCGCCCAAATGAATGGACGAGGTTCGCACTGGGTCACCTGAAACTACTGGTTCAGCTGTTCCTCGATCTTTTCTTTGTTACCACGGGTACCAAGAGCACCCCACAATCCGTACGGGCTCTTTTTGCCGCGATTGTTATTGAACATGACTGACGGGGCACGGCCATCGCCGGCTTCGGTCGAGTCGGTCATGAAGATAACAGCACCATCCCCCATCAGAACGTGAGCACCACCTTGGTGACGGCTTGAGGCGCCAAAAGCACCCGGCTCATCGTGCCAGTCATTGCCGCAGGACTCGCGGTTGGGCGGCAGGATGGTATATGCCGCAGTCGAACCCATCTGGACCGACGCCCACATCATGCCCCGGGCGTCCTCGTTATACTGCAGTCGCGGAGGCGGAGTACAACCGGCTTCACCAGCTTCACACCAGAATTGTGGCGATTCAGTGCTGATGTAGCCTTGGTCACGGCACCAATTCGGATTGAACTGCGCACCGCTGCTTCCCACGCTGTCCCAACCGCCGCCGTTACCAGTGCCGAGCGACGTTCGGCTATCACGGTCACCCAGGTCGGTGGCGATTTCCATCATGCAGATCGTGTTCGCCAATCCATCCAGCACGTCGCGGAATTTTGCCTCGCGTTGCAGACCAAAGAACCCGCGGTCAACAGCACCGCACCATTCGGCGTCCCAGTTGTTGGCTGGATCCAAAGTCGGCTTCTTATCCTTGCTCGCTTTGCCGACCTGGTTACACGAATCACCCAGGCATGCTGCGTAGTTGGTTCGGCCTTTCCCGGGCAGTCCAATCCCGGGATCGCTGGGACAACGCAGAGTTGGAATGTCAGTCATCCAAGGGATGTAGTTCCATCGGGCTCGAGGGCTCGGGCCCATCGGCAGCCATTGCACATTCGGGCCATGGCAAGCTGCGCTGGCACCGGTGTGGTTACCTCGACCTTGGGGTGGGTCGTTGTTGAGATACTCTGTGCTTGGGTTGCTGATCTTTTCCCACAGAGCTTGTTGCTCGATGAACGGCGTAATGCCGACGAGCATACTAAGTGCTTCCATACTCGAGCACTCGCTGTCACGCCACCAATCGGTTCCGTTGGGAACACCATTGGGTGTCGTTCCCGAACCTTGAGTTGGCACCTGCTTGAACGCCGAGTGATAGTTGTGAATCCCAAGACCGATTTGCTTGAAATTGTTGCTACAACTCATTCGACGCGCGGCTTCACGTGCCGCTTGGACGGCCGGCAATAGCAGGCCAACAAGCACGCCAATGATGGCGATCACGACTAGCAATTCCACCAAGGTGAAACCGCTGGTCAAAGACTTCCGACGGATCATACAAGCTCTCCTGAGGAGGGAAAAATGGAATAGCGATGCCGATGTTGCATCACTGCAATGTTGCTGAATCTGCCCATCGCTAATGTATCGAACTGTAAGAGACTACCAAAAATATCACCAACGAGAACCATTCTGCTTCGGTTTACGTACAAAACTGCCACTTTAGACGTCATGTCTTTGCCGACCGCCCCCCTGTCTAGGGCGCTGGCACAGCCCTTGCGCAAACGGAGTTGCCGATTTCTGATGTGACAATTGCTTTGGTTCTGTCGAGCTTGAATTGATTCGGTACAACTGCTCACTGCATGTTGCCCCCCACCTTGAGATCGAGTTGTTTGGGAAGAGACTTCGCCTAGGTCTTGGATGATGGTCGATCAATGCCTCGCCGAACCCGCTTACGCTTCCGATAGGTGTCGGTGTCGATGCTTGGCCTTTTCCCTTTTGGGCGTCTGGTGTTCTGGTCGGCGCGGTGGGATGCGACCGTTCGAACAACACTGCACCCGAGCAGCCCCCCGCACCAGCAGACCCACTGCGGATGATGCGTGACGCGATGGCGGTCGGAAACTGGGAACTCGCGCGGCAGCATTCACCACAGGCTTTGGTCGCGCACCCCGATGATCCAGAGGTGTTGACCGACGCAGCCAAGGTCGCCGCCTTGTCGGACCGCAAGCGGGAAGCGGCGCGTTTGATGGTCGATGCCGCCCAAGCGGCAAACTATCAACCCGTCTCACGCGTTGATTTTGCGGTGCAGGCCTTGATCGATGTTGGCGAGCTGTACGAAGCGATCGACTTGCTTGAGAAGACCTTGGCAGCGCATCCGGGTAACCACAAACACCGTCGTACGCTGGTCGGCTTGTTAGGTGAGGTGCAACGAAACGAGCTGATCACGCCGCACTTGGAAACGCTGATTCGCAATCGAAGTTTCGATTTCCCTTTTTTGGTCGCGGTCACGGAATCATCAAGTCGCCGATTTTCCGCGAAGACATCGGATCACATGCTGTCGCGAAATCCCGATGATCATCGCGTCCGATTGGCCGAAGCTCGGTACTTGAGTGATTACCGGGACACTGCCGGGGCACAACGCGTTCTCGAGGAGATTCTTGAGCATCATCCTGATTTCGCACCCGCGCATGCGTTGCTCGGCCAGGTTCTCGTCGCCGGGCAACGGAGTGGACAAGCTTGATGCTTGGTTCGATGCCACGCCGGCCCACAGCGACGAGCATGCAGATTATTGGCTCACGCTCGGTGACTGGGCAGCTGACCGAGATCAACACGCCGAAGCTGCCCGAGCCTATTGGGAGGCAACCCGCCGCGATCCGAATCAGAGCGTGGCATGGACGCGATTGGCACTTGCGATTCGGCATCTTCGCGGCTTGGGTTCGGATCTGGCCAGTGGAGTATCCGACGAACAACTCGCCGACATCGATCAGAGAATCGCCGATCTGCTCGAGTTGCGTAAACAGTTTCACGGCTTTACGGCGAGCAACCGAACCAGCCAACGTTATGCGACGGAGGTCGCCAAAAAGCTGTCAGATCTCGGTCGGAACTGGGAGGCCGAAGCTTGGACCGCCGCCGCAACCACGCTGAAGGAGGATCCGTCGAATGAATTGACGTCCGTACGTCAGACAATCATCGACAAACTGAGAGAGGACCCCAGCTGGATGTCGCAAAAGAGAAACCCGGCACTGGCGATCGACCTATCCCGGTTAGCAAAGCCCGCGATCAGCTCGGAACCAAAGCCCACGGCGACGCGAACCGCCGTGGTGCCAAAAATTGCGTTCGGCCGATCACATTCAACTCCGAGAGGAAAGTAAGCAGTGGGGTTTGGAGTCGATCGGGGCAAAAAACAATCCCACCGACGCCAGCTTGGGGCCGCTGATTCGATCGACCGGGGTTGGTGGCGGCACGATCGACTACGACCTGGATGGACGCGGCGATGCGGTGGTGATGGGAGCCGGTGGCACGATGCTAAAAATGGATTCCTTTCCCAATGAATTGATGCGTAACTTTGGCGATCGATTTGTTCGTGTCACCGAGCAGGCTGGGGTCGGCGATACGGGGTTTGGTCAAGGCCTTGGTGTGGGCGACTTCAACGAGGACGGATTCCCCGATCTGTTTTACGGAAACCTCGGCAAGAATCGCCTGCTTCGCAACAACGGTGATGGTTCCTTTACCGATTGCAGCGAACTGCTTGAGGACGATGATGCGGAAGAATGGACGACTTGCGGCGCGTTTGTGGATGTCAACGGCGACAGGATCGCTGATCTGATCACGACCAATTACTGTCAAGCTGTCGAGAATCTGGACAAGGCATGCCCGAATTCCGAAGGTGTGCTGGGCCCCTGCCACCCACTCAAGTTCCCCGCGATGAGCGACCGGTTCTTCGCAGGTACCAATGATGGTCGCTTGGTCGATGTGACTTCGCAGTGGACTCCCCAGGTCTCGCCCGGCCGCGGCTTGGGGATTCTTGCCGGATCATTGGTGGAGGGCGAGTTGGGGATTTTGATCGTCAACGACATGTCGGCTAACGAATACTACACGCACGACGATGACGGCAACGAGCGGATGACTGAGAGTGCTGCGGTGCGAGGTGTCGCAGTGGATGGCCGCACGTTTACTCAGGCTTCGATGGGAATTGCCAGCGGCGACTTTGATGGCGACGGAGATTTGGATATCTACGTCACAGGTTTCGGCAAGGAATACAACATTTACTACGAACAAGTCACGCCGGGGTTCTGGAAAGATGTATCTGGAAAACTGGGACTGGTCGAGCCAACGTTGATGGTTGTTGGCTTCGGGTCCGAAGCCATCGATTTGGACGATGACGGGATCGACGAACTGGTCGTCACGAACGGCCATATCGGCGATTTCGACGATGACGAATTGTCTTATGCACAACCACTGCAGATCTTTCGTCGCGGCACAAATGGCAAATTTGACCTGCTGGATGACGATGCTTGGGGAGACTACTTTTCGACCCCGCATGTGGGACGGGCGCTTTGGACGATCGACGCGAATGGTGACGGCAGAAGCGATGCGATGGTCACGCACTCGTACGAACAAGTGCGATTGTTGGTCAATCGTGGCCGTGCCGAAAGCAATCGACTCGCGTTCAAACTGATCGGCAGGCAGAATTCGCGGGACGCGGTTGGGGCCGTGATCCGGTTTGACGCCGGCGGACGACAGCGAACCTTCTGGTGCCTATCGGGGAATGGCTACATGTGTAGCAACGAACAGATCTTGCGTGCGGGATTGGGCGACGCGAGCCAAGTCGAAAACGTAACGGTGACGTGGCAAGACGGTTCGGTCGATGAAATCGGGACGCTCAAGGCGAACTCGGAATACGTCATCGTCCAAGGCGATCAGGACGGCGTTCGAGGCGACGAAGTTCTAAGTGCGAGATGGTTGTGCAACGCACTCTGGGATCCCGACGGTCGTATGGAAATCGTTGGTACTTCCGGAGTTTTAGTGGCCGATGGAAAATTGTATTCAAGGGTGGCCGGCGATCGAACGTCAGCGAGCCCCCGGATCGCCCATTGGCTCGCGACTGGGGGCTCGCTGACGCTCGACAACCAAGCCACCCAATCATTGCCGTTCAACGAAGTTGCGATGCACTCAATCAAGTAGGAACGCCTCCGCCTGATCCTCCACCATCAACAGCCTCTGATCGGCAGCGATATTCTCGATCCGCTGCTCGTTCCCCGTCGGCCAAGTGATCGAGATTTCCGCTACTTCGGTAGCGCAGGCCCAAGCCGAACGAGACCGTCGTCTCGTTGCGGCAGAAGTACCCGTCACCAGCGATCACCCAATTGGTCGCTTCGCGATCATCAAACCGGATTTTGACTTTGGCTCCGATTGCATCTCGTTCGCTTTCGACGCCCACCAGCCGAACTTGAAGCCAATGATTCATCGTCTCCGTTCGATTGATCAGCAACGCCGATTGTTCGCCTAAATGCGTGACGGCAAAGTCATCCTTTCCATCGCGGTTAAAGTCCAAGCGGGCCAGGCCTCGACCAAGATGCTTGCCGCTCCAGTAACCCGACGGGTCCTCGACGGCCACAAGTTCGAATCGCCCGCCAAGATTGCTGAACAGTTGGAGCGGCTGCTCGAAGGGGGCTTGGATCGACAGAGATTGTTCGATGTGGCCGTTGGTCACCACCAGATCGCGATCGCCGTCGTTGTCATAGTCGATCGCCTGGGAGCCAAACCCCAGTACCGACTGGCTGTCCTCGGCCAGACCGTACTGCACGTTTCGCTCGAGAAAAGCTTCGCCCAAGTTAAGAAACAGACTGGCGTTGCGATCCTGGTAATTGGTGATGTGCAGGTCGATCGTGCCACTGTTGTCAAAGTCACCCGCCGCGATCCCCATCGACGCCGTCTTCGATCCACGAATGCCGAAGGCACAACCCAGCGCAGGAGCGACGTCTGACCACAAACCGGTCGTCGGATCGCGGACCCACAGCTGGTCGGGATACAGGTCGTTCCCCACAAAGATCTCATTGCCCGGTTTGTGAGCGAGGAAATTTGTGATCAGCAGCCCAAGTCCGGTACGAATCTCATTCGTTTCAGTCGCAAACGGCCGGATCGACATTCCGCCACGACCATCGTTTTCGCAGATCCGGTCGTGCCCCGGTTTGTACTGCAGCGGCGACATCGCGTTGAGCACTTGCCCTTTGTCGTTTCTCCTTGGCAACAAGATCATCTCGGGATCATCGACGTAGGAAAGTTCAAAAATATCGGGACAGCTGTCGCCGGTCAGGTCAGCCATCGCGACCGAGGTAGGCACACGATTCACATCGCGGGGCGCGATGATGGGTCGCCGCGTAAAGGTTCCATCTCCGTTGTTGATCAGCAAGCTATCCTCGCCAATATTAGCGACGACAAGATCGGGAAATCCGTCCTGATTCCAGTCGCCGGCAGTCGCCCCCATCGAGTACTGAAAGTCTGCTGCGCCCGCGACACTTGTCACATCAAGTAATTGCGCAGTCTGCCAAATCCCCAGCTTTCCGCTGGGCGTCGACATTACGGAAAAGTTGATTGGTTTGCGTCCCTCGATATTGCGGCGGATCAGATCCACCTTGGGCAAAATACAGATCGCTCCTGCCGTCCTGGTCATAGTCCAACACCACCACCGCGCCCCCGTAGGTTTGGTAGATCGCGAAACCGTTACGCTGCGGCTGAGCTGCCACCTGATACGCGTGATCCAGCCCCACCGCCGACGCGATGTTCGTGAATTTCGCAGGTGTCGGTCGCTCCACCGCCGGCCCACGTTGTGACGGAGCTACCTTGGCCGTGAGCCTCCATCGCGGGCAGCGGGAACTGACTTGGATCGACATCGCAAAGCCGATGCGTTCGATCGGGAAACATATGATTCGCAGCAACGAGTTCTTGTCGTTGCGTGTTCAATTTAGGCAGACTTGCTTTCAACGTACCCCGATAGTGTCCTTCGATCGATTTCCAAAGGACGGCTTCGAGCGGTCGATTGAGGTCTCTCCAGAAGGCGTGACAAGCTCCGCGATACGATCGGGGTCAGGCGGATTGGAGTCACTGATTCGGTTATTCGCTTTGACGGTTTCGTTGATGGCATCCCAGCGATCAAACCAGCGTCCTGAAGTCGCGTCGTCCCCGAGCGTCAGAAAGGTCTGCACAAGTCGCCCAAAGGAATTCAAATCCGTGGGGTCTCGGTCGGCGGCTTCCAACAGTGCTCGCGTCGCTTCCTGAAAACGGCGTTGGCTGATCAGATAGGTGCCCAAGGCGGCCCAGTAGTCCGCGAACTCCTTCGTTTGCTCGTCGGTTTTCGTCAGCCACCATCGGAACCTTTCGTCGTCTTGCGACTCAACCACCGCGCGTCCATACAGCGCCACGACCGCTGGTGGTGCCACGCCACTTTCCACCAAATCATGGATCTCATCGGCCGCTTCTGCGAACTTTCCGTCGGTAAATAGTTTTCTGGCGATTCCAGCTGCGCCAATCGGCGCGTAGACCACGCCATCTTGGGAATCCCCGCGACTTTCGCTGGGGTCATCATGAATCGCATGGCTGAGCACAATCAGCGAGTGAAGCTCATCCTGGCGGACATTGCCGATCTTGCAGAGTTCTCGGACGTGCACGGCTGCCTCGTGCCTCCTGCCTTGGCAATTCAGCAAGTACGCGAGCTGACGTCGCGCGGGGGCTGCGTCGGGAATGCGACGAATCAACTCGATGTATCGCTGCTCGGCCTCGGCGTACCGCCGCAACTGCATGCACCACTGAGCCGATTGGCCCAACGCTGGAATACCCGCCTCAGGGTGATTGCTGGGGATGGCATCCAACAGGCTAACCGCCTCGGATAAATTGCCGCCAGCCGCCTCGAGGTTCGCCAGCATGAATAGGACTTCGACGTCGCCGGGGTCTACCAACAGCAGTTCTTTGAGCTTCGAACCGGCTTCGGCAAGCTTTCCTTGCTGAGCCAATTGATCGGCACTGGCGATCTCCTTTGCTCGGTCCGACTGACTAGCCGCGGCAACCGACACGTCAGCTGCATCACGCCGATCTTGGTTCTGCGCAGCACTGGCTCGCGCGGCAACGTTTTCGCTCTGTTCGCTGGAAGACGGAGACTTTTGCTCACCGGGCGTCGATGTTGTTCGCCGCCCGCAGCCCACCATCGTCGCGATGACCAAAGCAAACACCGCTGTCAAGAATCGATTCATGGCCAACGGAATCTATGAGTTGCTCGCGGGACGCAGTGGCATCAGCGCAAAAAAACGCCCCTCACTGCTTGACGACATGAAGGGCATGTTTTGAAAGTTGTCGATAGCGAAGACCTAGTTACCGCGGCTCTTGGCCATTTCCGCAGCCATTTCTGCCTCGTACTGCTTGCGGGCTTCCTCCGTCGATGTGGAATTCTCAGGTGCTTCTCCTTCGATGACCGTGGCTTCCTGACGACCGCCGCAGCCGGTCAACCCCAGCCCGAGGAAGCAAAATGTGCCAGCAAGTAAGAAAGATGTAAATTTCTTCATTTCGAGACCTCAAGTTCAAAGGCGATAGGAATAATGTATGTGAATTGCCGTATGCATTGATCTTCCCCTGCACCAACTTCTGCTTCGGAGGTAGTATAGCGGTGCTCAGTTCCCGAACCTAGTAGCCGAAATCTCAGTAGGCTCTCAAATTTGAAGACGTAGCGACCTGAAGCCGCAAGCCTTTACTCATCGCGGGAGAACCTCGGACTCCCCCTCGATGACGAGGTATCGATGCCCGGGTTCTAGGCTCTCAAACGTCTGTTTTTCACGTTTTGGCCAAAAGATTTCGACGCGATCCACGTGCGGATGGATGCCCAACCCAAAATCCAAGACCGGTTCGTCAGCTGCAAAAATAGCCGTCACCCGCAGTTACCCAATGTGTGATTTGCTCGCCGCCGGCCGTGACGACGACCCGGGTTCCGATCGCATCACGTTCGGTGACCGTGCCGACTAGCTCAAGCTGAATCCAGTTTCCGTCGGTCTGTGTCTGGTTGTGAAGCAGAGCGACCGGTTTATCCATGTGTCCAATCAAGAAATCAATCGATCCATCGCGATCGAAGTCGAGACTCGCCATCGCTCGTCCGAGGTAGATATCTTGCCAATAACCGCTGTCGTCATCCACCTCGGTAAGTTCAAAACGACGCCCCTTGCTCATCAGCATCTGCGGTGGCATTTGGAAATACTTTTCCTTGCCGTAGATCCGCGTGTCAAAAATGTGGCCGTTGGTCACGATCAGATCCAGCCAACCATTTCGATCGATGTCGATCGCTTTGGTTCCCCAGCCAACAAACGGGTAGCTGAACTTATCGATCCCATATCGGATCGCAATGTCTGTGAATAAACCACCGCCGGTTTGGATGTAGAGGTTGGCCGATTCGTTGTAGTAGTTTGTGATATGTAGATCGATCAAGCCATCACGATTGAAATCAGCTGCTGAGATTCCCATGCATCCGTTCGGGACGCCCCGGTAGCCATTCGCGATGCCTTTACCGTCGGCCACGTTAGCAAACTGGTTCTCACCAGCATGAACAAGCAAGTGGTTGGCCCGCATGTCATTTCCCACGTAGACATCGTTGCTGCCATCGGCATCAAAGTCGGTAACGATGATCCCCAGCGATGTCCCAGGCAAGGCTATCTCTCGAGTGATTTCGTGAATTTGAAAGCTACCATCACCTTGGTTCTCAAGCCAACGGTCGATGCCCGCGTAGTGACTTAGCGGTCCGGGGAGCACGGGTTTCCCGTCGGCGCCGGTCTCCGGCAACGCAAATCCGCCCTCCATCTCGACGTAATTCGTCTCAAACAGATCGGGAAGCCCATCACCGTTGATATCTGCGATGGCCAGAGACGCGGTAAAGCGATCCTCGAATTGCCCGAGACGATCGGTCGCATCTCGGAACGTGCCGTCGCCATTGTTGATCAACAACCGATTGTGCCCCAAGCTTCCCAGCAAGAGATCGGGAAATCCATCCTGGTTGACATCGCCGGAGGCTAGCCCCGAGGAGTAGTTGTAGTCCGCGGCTCGCGCCTCCGTGGTTGTTTCGGCAAACCGACCGTGCAAGTTCCTGACCAAAACATTGGATCGCGTGCACTGATCGGTGGGCGGGTCTCCGGAACCTTGAGCGAAATAGACGTCGGGCCAGCCGTCCATGTCGTAGTCGAGCACCGCGATACCACCGCCAATCGATTCATGAATCGGGAATCATCGCCAAATTCATTTCCACGTCTTGATACCATTGGAATTCGATTCCGACCTGGGACGCGACATTGACCAGCCGCGGACGGGCCAAGACGTCAACGCTGATCTTGTTCGGAGGAGCATTCGTTTTGTCCGGCGACCGCAGCAGCTCCATGGCAGCTTCGATGCTGAAGTCCTGCCTGGCAATTCCAAGCAAAGAAGACTCGGCCGCCATCTTCCACACCCTACTGGACCTTTGCAGTTCGGCGCGCTGATCGTCAATCTTGATTCGCTCTGGACTTGATGGGCGAGCCATTGACGCCGTCCACTGCAGTGTCTCGAAAGGTCTGCCCAGGTCAGCCAGCTTCTTAACAAGCGACATTCGAAAACTTCGCTCGTTGGCTTCAAGAAGAGCGTCGGACAATTTCTCTGTTTCCACGACCTTGATCCCGCGCTCCCGGTAGAGCTGGCCATCCTGCGATCGATCGAGACTGCTCAACACCTTTGACAACCGCTGCAGACTCAGGCGGTCGGTCGGATTGTGATAAACCGACTCCAGTAATGCGCGGGCAGAACCTTCAAATCGATGCTGGTCGTAAAAGTAAGTGCCGAGCGCGGCCCAGTAGTCGCCGAGAGCCCGCGTCTGCTCGTCACACTTCGCATGCCAGGCAGGAAATTCCTCGAAGGCCTGGGTTTCCGCCAACAGTCGACCGTACAGTGCACAGGCAGCCGCGGACTCAAATCCATTTTCGTATTGCGTCGACAACTCCTTCAACGCCTGGCCATACTCCTCCTGGGTGAAGTACCACCGCGCCATACCCAATCCGGGAGCAAAGTACTTTCCCGGATCCTGGCCGTCCTTCAGATTGAAGGGGAACGACCGGGTACGGCGGATCAAAGAATGCAATTCCTGCTCGGTCGCTTGGCCGCCACGGCAGAGCGCGTCGGCTTGCAACGAGGCCTCCTCGCGACGTCCCACGCGGTTGAGCAACTCCCACGCTCGGTGACGCCACTCGGGCACATCCGCGATCACCTTTTGCGCTGCCAGGATCACGTCGGCCGCCGCCGAAAGTTGATTCAACTCAACTAATTGCTGATGATGAAGCTCGACCGCCCGTACTCCATGTCGTGACTCGATGTCGATTGAACGGGCGAGGTCCGCGGCGATCTGGTGGTTTCCCCGAGCTGCCTCCGCCTCGCTCGCGACAAGTGTTGCGGCGTTGTTCTCGGGATCCTGGACGAGCGTTTTGTAAGCGGCTTGGGCCGCCGCATCGTAGTCGCGAATCAGCAGCATCCGCCGGGCTACTGCCAAATGGTCCACAGCAGCAGGCCCGCGTGTTTCCGCTGACGACGTCGCCGGTTGATGTTGCTTTGTCTTGCTATCGCAACCCAACAACAGCAACGCGCCAGTGCAGACAACGGTCAAACGCAAAAACGGTCGTTTGAAGTGCATCATTTCTCGCAGCTATGATTGTCGGGCCTATGCTCGGCCTAGAGCCGTATGATAGACGAAACTTGCCGACTGCTGGCAATCTCGAACATCAGCCCGATGATCCATGTCTGGTCAACTGGTCACGATTTGACTGATCTACCATCGTCGGATATCCTCGATCCGTTCTGCAAGCCTGCCGGAACGTGAGCGCCAGTCGCATCCTGTTTGCTGGCCCCGCAACCCTCAACAGAGCCATGCGAATCATGCCTCGCCTCTCTCAAGTGCTTGCGGTGTTGTTGTTGATCACGTCGAGCGTGACACTGTGTGGATGCGGTGGGAACGCAAAACCGGCCAGGGACCAAGTTGGCCCAGACCAGGGGGACAGCACGCAAGCAAACATTGCGCGAGCGTCGCGAAGTGATGCGCATCAACGGATGCTCGATTTGCTCGGCAAGATTAGGCGGCGAGTTCCTGAAGACAATGCCTTTCTCGGCGACGCAGAATTGCGCCGACTCCGCGCGAATTGGCGCGTGTGCCGATGCAGGCCACCGCTCAAAGGGCCGAGCTGAATTCCAAAATTGGCACTCAAGAGGTTTTTCTGGGGGCAACCGAGCAAGGGATTGGCAAGCTGGAAAGTGCGTACGAGACGGCTTTGAAAATGGGCGATCGGATTCCTGAGGATGCAATCAATCACCTCGTCTTTACTCTCGGCGTCGCTCACTTGCGGTTGGCAGAAACCAAAAACTGCGTGGAATCGCACACCAGCGAGAGCTGTCTGTTTCCGGTTCGCGGCGAAGGCGTCCACGTGCACAAAGAGGGAGCCACCAAAGCCATCGAGTACTTCACACAAATACTTGAGCGGAGGCCGGATCACTTACCGAGTCGCTGGTTATTGAACATTGCGTACATGACCGTCGGACGCTATCCAAATGATGTGCCAAAACAGTTCCTGATGCCACCTGAAACCTTTGAGTCGGAACAAACGTTTCCTCACTTTGTCGAGCGGGCGGGCGGACTCGGGCTCAATACATTGAGTCTTGCCGGCGGTTGCATCGTCGACGACTTTGATGCTGACGGACTGCTGGACATCCTCGTCTCGGCGTGGGACCCAGCCGGCCAGCTTCGCTACTTTCACAATGTCGGTGACGGAACTTTTGCTGATCATACGGACGAATCCGGGCTGACAGGCATCTATGGCGGACTGAATCTGATTCAGGCGGATTACGACAACGACTCCGATATCGACGTGCTGGTGCTTCGAGGTGGTTGGCTGGCGGACTCAGGACGACATCCGAATTCGCTGTTACGCAACGACGGCAAAGGCAACTTTCGGGATGTGACCTTTGATGCCGGGCTGGGGCAAGAGCATTTCCCAACGCAAACCGCCTCGTGGGCGGACTATGACAACGATGGCGACCTTGACCTCTACGTTGGCAACGAGCGGTTTGCCAATCAGCTGTTCCAAAACAAGGGCGACGGAACCTTCACCGACGTTGCCGCGACGGCTCACGTGAACGACCGAGGCTATACCAAGGGAGTGATTTGGGGCGACTACGATAACGATCGGCTTGCGGACCTGTATGTATCGAATCTGGCTGGCGACAATCGACTGTTTCACAACAACGGCAATGGCACGTTTTCAGACGTGGCTGCCAAACTTGGCGTCACCGGCCCGTCCGTCAGCTTTCCGCTGTGGTTCTGGGACTTTAACAATGACGGCGCCCTGGACCTGTTTGTCGCCAGTTTCTGGCAAGACGTTGCTTTGGTCGCAGCCAACTATCTCGGATTGCCTCATGGCGGGGAAATGGATTGCCTGTACCAAAGCGACGGCAAGGGTGGATTTCACGAGGTCGCAGCGCAACAGAATCTGCGGCGCGTCACGCAGCCAATGGGTTCCAACTTTGGCGACTTGGACAACGACGGGTTTCTCGATTTCTACCTCGGTACCGGTTATCCTCAGTACGAAGCTTTGGTCCCCAATCTGATGTTCCGCAACAACAGCGGCGAGGGTTTTCTAGATGTGACGACCGCGGGCGGATTCGGGCATCTTCAAAAAGGGCATGGTGTCGCCTTCGCCGACCTCGATAACGATGGCGACCAAGATATCTTCCATGAACTAGGCGGCTGGTACGCGGGTGACGCTTACGGTGACGCACTTTTCGAGAATCCAGGATTCGGCAATCACTGGATCACCCTCAAGCTAGTCGGCACGGAGTCGAACGCGTCCGCGATTGGTGCTCGGATCCGAATCGACATTGACGACACGACCTCGCAGCGATCCATTTATCGCTGGGTCAATAGTGGCGGCAGCTTTGGCGGTAACCCACTTCGTCAACAAATCGGTCTCGGCAAGGCAGAGCAGATCTCGCGTCTCGAGATCTTTTGGCCGACCACAGGAAAGACGCAGGTTTTTTCTGGTCTGGCGGTCGACCAGTTCATCCAAATTACCGAAGGGGAACCCGAGTTCCGCAAGTTGCCCTGGAAGACGATCCGGTTCGTGGACTCTGCAACGTCCCACTCACACCACGACCATGGGACGCATCAATGACCACTGCTGTACGCAAGAATTACGCCTACCGACCTGGACGAAGATACCTCACGCCGTAATCGCGGGGCATCGGTGTGACGTAGTTCTCTTCGCCCCAACGCTGCCACTTGCCTGCCAGTTCAGCGAGTTGCTCTGGACGTTGCTTCGCCAAGTCGTTCAATTCAGTGCGATCGCGGGACAGCACCTTCCGGTGGTGCAATCGAAGAGTGAGAATCGAGACGATGCGTATCATGGAGCACGTTGAGTTAGACTGACCGTCAGCGTGAGTAGTCTACCATCACGCCACGCCTCGTTGGACAGCACCTATTCGTTCGTAGTAACCCGATTTCATTGGGTGACTACGAACTGACGAACCGAAGGTAACCCGCGCCATGTTCCGAAATTTCTCTCTCAGCTTGCTCATTGTTGCCTGCTGGCTGCCGTACTGTGCCGCCGACGACGCGCCCCGTCCCAATATCCTGTACTTCTACGTCGACGACATGGGTTGGGGTTCGATCGGTCCCAATGCGCAGGCTCAGCGTAAGGCCGACAACAAGCCTTACGTGCGCACTCCCAACCTCGACCGACTCGCGGCTCAAGGCATCAACTTCACTCGCGGCTACGGATGCCACGTCTGTTCACCCGCGCGTTCTTCCCAGCAATCCGGCTTCCACCAAGGACATACGTTCGCCGATCGCAACGATCCCAACAACGCCAAGAAAGCGATGCGTGCCGACGATATCCTGATGGGCGACGCGCTCTCGGCCGCCGGATACGTCACCGGTTACTGGGGCAAGTGGGGATATGGAGGCTCGAAGGATCAGAACAATCCCGTTATCGAAAACATTCAAACGCTTCCCACGTCGCACGGTTACCGGCATGTGCTCGCCGAACTTCACCACGTTCGCGCGCACACGTTCTTCCAGCCGACCCTGTGGAGCGCTCCTGCTGCACGAGAACGCCATCGGTGGCATTGAGCTGGTCGCCAACTCGATGGCCCGTTATCAAAACAAGGCGGACTATCCCAAGACGCCTGCGTTGCAAGACCACGCTGACTATCCCGAAAACGCTTACTGCGATGACGCCTACGCCTTCGCCGCGCTGGACTTCGTCCGCGCCCAAGGCAAGAACTACAACGAATCCGGGCCAACCTTTCTTCGGCCTGCTTGCCGTGCAAATACCGCACGCACCGTTCGGCGAAATTGCCACACTCCCCGATTGGGACAAAGCCTACGCCGACGACCCGCACTACGCCTCTCTGGCCGATCAAACGCGGCAGTGGGCTGCGATGGTTACCCGCATCGACGCGCACTTCGGAAATATCCTGGCCGCACTGGAAGACCCGAATCACGACGGCGACACATCCGACTCAGTCGCTGACAACACGCTCGTCATCTTCCAGTCGGACAACGGCGGACCGGGCGGAAAAAATCACCATGGAACTCGACGCCAACGGCGGCCTTCGCGGCACCAAAGGCCAAGATTCAGGAAGGCGGCATCCGCGTCCCGCTGGTCATGCGTTGGCCCGCGAAAATCACCGCCAACTCGGAACTCAAAGCAGGCACCAGCAGCAACATGATCGTCGACGTCACCGATCTGCTGCCCACTTTCTGCGAACTCGCCGGTGCGTCCACGCCGCTGGGCATCGACGGCGTTTCCATCGCGCCCACACTCACCGGCAGCGGGCAGCAGCGCCATCGCGATTTCATGATCCACGAAGCCAGCAACGGCCAGTCCATCATTCGCGGCAAGCACAAACTCGTTCGCACAGCGAAGTCGACTCTGGAACTGTACGATCTCGAAGCCGATCACGCCGAAGCAAACGACATTGCCGCCGACCATCCTGAACTCGTCGAGGAACTTGAAACGCTCCTCCTCGGTGAGCGCGTTACGGAACCGAGAGGCTTCGCGAACACCTATCACCACTGGACCGGCAAAGACGGCGCCAATACTTCCAATGCCGACAACTGGTCCGACTACAACTACGCCAACGCCGGCATCACCTACATGACCGACGACGGCGCTCCGCAGCTTTCATGGACTGCGCGTATCGAAAATTCCGGCAGCAAACCTAACACTGCTCGTGCCGACGCCGACCTGGAATTCCTCGCGCTCGAAGTCCGAGGCAACCAAGAGAACAAGGCTTCACAGTCCCTCGTTCTCGGCCCCGGCGTGAACCTCACCGGGCGCAACGAAATCCGCCTTGCTCGCCATGCAACCCTCACCGTTGACGACGGAATCGTCTCCTCACTTCGCTGGATCGACATCCAACCCGGCGCGGTTCTCAACGGCAGTGGTTCCATCGACAGCACCGATCTACAACAACGGTGTGCGTCACTGTCAGCAATCAAGCCGGATTCGACGTCAGTGCCGACTACCATCAGTCTGCTGACGCCACACTGAACCTGTTCTTGGACGGCAAGGGGCAACCGTCTTTCCGGGTCACCGGAGACGCCAAACTCGGCGGCACACTCGTCATCACGACCGGCAAAGGCTTCAAGCCGACACCAGGCAGTACCTACACCGTCATGACCGCCAACAAAATCGTCGGAAAGTTCGCCAACCCCAAGAGCGACGTCGTCGCGACCGACGGTACCGAATTTACCATTCGCTACTCGCAATCCGTGGTGACTCTTTCGGTGAACTAATTGGCAAGTTTTTCGAGATGCGATTGGGCGTGCCGCTGCGGTTAACCGACACCCCCTCGGCGATAAGACACGCTCCGAACGGCAGTTGCCGAAAAAGTCGCTACACTGGTATGACAAATCTGCGTCCGGGTGTCCTTCAAACGCGCTGCCCCATTGTCAACCAGTCCATCCGCCATTGAAATCGCTTACCAGCAACGAATGGACTTGATGAGTCCCGCGGAGCGGGTTGCCCGATCGGCGGCAATGTTCGTTTGGACTCGCGACCAGATGGCTCGGCAGATCGTCAGCGAGAATGGACCAATGCCTCACGAGATACTGAAGTGGCACGTCGCCTTACGATTGTACGGTAATGAGCCCGCTGCGCGTAAAATGATCGAACAGAAGCTAGCCGATGTTTCCGGTTGAAGTTTTTCAAACAACGCTTGCAAAGTTGACCAGTATCCTGCGTGAGCACACAATTCGGTTTCATCTCACCGGAGGATTGACCGGTACCGCGTACGGCGAACCCCGCATGACGCAAGACATCGACGTGGTGATTGATCCGACGGCTGCGAAATCTAACCTGGACGCTCTTGTCAGTAGCTTTGCCGAGTCGGACTTCATGTTCAGCGAAGACACGATGCGGCGAGCCATCGCGGCGGGCGACCTATTTCAGCTGTTGGATCAAAATGAGTGTCTGAAGCTTGATATCTACCCGCGTGAAATGATCCCTGGCGAACTCGGCCGCAGTGAAATGTTGGAGATCTTCGAGGGCGAGTTCCTGCCGGTCGTGTCGCGCATCGACGCGGCCACATCCAAGCTGATATGGGTCAGCAAAGGCAGCCACAAGAGCCGCCGCGACCTGCGCACGATCTTTCGCAACTGCAGCGTCCAGCAACAGGCCGCTATTCGCCAACAAGCGGCCGCTTTCCAGCTCACCGGCTTGCTCGACACGGTACTGTCCGAACCCAACGAACTCGAATGAACGACAGCAGTGTCAGCTTGCGGCGTGGAAATCCAATAATACCCCGTTCCATTTTCATTTCCCCAACAGAGAACAAGGTCGTGAAAGATCACAAACCAATGCAGACTCGTCGTCGTTTTCTCGGTGCCTCGGCCGCAGGTTCGCTGTGTGCCGGTTTGCATCCTTGGCAGGGTTTGTCGGAAGCGCAAGAGGCATCGGAAACCGTTGCATCAAAGGATCAACCGGCTGAGTGGCGAAACCGACAGGCAGGCATGAAGTATCGCCGCTTGGGACGCACCGGCTTCATGGTTTCCGAGATCGTCTTGGGCGGTAACGAAATCACACCCGATAACTACGAGCTTGCCCTCAAGGCTCTCGATCGCGGTGTCAACTACCTCGATACATCACCAGCCTACGGGCGAGGAAAAAGCGAACTCGGTTATGGCAAAGTGATCAAGGCAAGACCCCGGGACCAGTTTTTCCTGACGTCGAAGGTCAGTGCCTGGGATGTCGATCGAAATGAGGCGTTTCAGAAGATCTTTGACAGCTTGCCGGCTGAGGAACAAGAACGGCTACGTCGAGCGACACGTGACGAGATTGAGCAACGCGGCACCGCTCGCGATGAGTACCTGGTCAACTACTTTGGGAACCAACGCCAGGAGCTGGAGGCTTCGACGCTCAGTAACCTGATGGAAAAAAAGTATGGCGCCCAGATCGATCGTCCGAAGGCATATCACCAAACCGTCTTGAAGTCGGTTGACGAGAGTCTCGCGCGACTTGGAACCGACCATCTCGATATTCTGATGTGCCCGCATGGAGCAAGCAGCCCGGAGGAGTTGACACACCCTGAGATCTTCGAAGCATTCAACTCGCTCAAGAATGCAGGCAAGGTCCGTTTTCTGGGAGTTTCGTCGCACTCGGACCCAGCCGGCGTCCTGAAAGCCGCGGTCGATTCGAATAAGTACGCCGTCGCCATGGTCGCCTACAACATCTCGAACGAAGGCTTCATGAACCAGCGCATCGCCGAAGCAAAGAAGCACGATTTGGGCGTGATCGCCATGAAGGTCGCCCGAACCGTTTACCTGGGAGGAGGACGAGGAGAGGTGGATCCGAAACGCATCGAAAAGCTCGAGGCGATCGTCGACGGACCATGGAGCCTCCCGCAGAAGGCATATCTGTGGGGACTGGGTAACGACAACCTATCGGCTGTCATCTCCAACATCACGGACGACCAACAGTTGGAGGAGAACTTGAAGCTACCAGCCATGCGCGATCAGATTGGCTGATCTTAGCTGCTTCCATTATCCTTGACCCGGATGTTCTTCCACAGCACCTTGCCCTTGGCGCCTTTGTGAATCTGTAGCCCAAAGAAGCCCTTGGCATAAGTGCCGTCATCGATCCAATGTGCTGCCGGTACACCGTTAAGCCAGGTTTTGACGACGTTGCCTTTGGCCATGATCGTGATGCGGTTCCAGTCGTCCTTTTTCAAGGCGGCGCGAACGTCTTGATGCTCTTCTAACCACAACGGATAGAAATAGCCACCGCAGCTTTGCCCATAAATTCCGCCTGACCAACCACGATCGCCGGTGATGCCTTCCATTTCGGCTTGAGGACCAAAAACGGTTTCCGACGTTCCGTTTGGTTTTGTCTGCGCATGGAACATCACGCCGGAGTTGCCATCGACTTCCCATTTCATGTCGCACGTAAAGACGAAGTCAGTGAAGTCGGATCTGTTAGTGCACAGATAGGTGCTCGGAGACCCCGCCACGACCTGACCGACCAGGACTCCGTCCTTTGCCTCGAAGGTGCAGGTGCCACCCTTGGGTGTCCAACCCTCCAAGTTTTTGTCGTTAAACAGCGGCGTGAATCCGGTGGTTACATCCGGCTCGGGATCCGTGTTCAGCAACATCGCCTCGGGTTTGGGAACATTGTCTTGATTCTTGTATTTCTGGTACCAATCCTGTTGCTGCGGATCGAGGCTTTGTGCGTTGACAATGCCGCTGCCGACAATCGCGCAGAACGCGACTGGCAACATGATTGAGTCGATCGTGTGTCGCAACATGTAAGTTCTCCAAAGGATTGGCAAGTGATAAGCTACCCAAAATCAATTTCGGTCGGCACGTTTTCACGCCACTTTATCTACAGCCAACTGGTGCGAATACCTCCCATGCGAACGATTCTGACAATGTTTTTTGGTGCTGAGTCATGGCCGTGCCGGGCTCGCGACCGGTCGCGAAGTGATCGATTCTTGACAGACGGTTGATTTTTGAAACGAGGGCTTGGATGGTCGCCGTTTCACTTCACGATCGATCAGTTCGCGCCCGTTGAGCTGGTCGCCCGCGGGTCGGACAAGGGCGAGGTCGCTGAGTTCATTCTGGTTACTGACGGCGTCGATCCGGTTCGGATTCGATTCAAAGATCCACTGGGAGAAAAGGGCATCTGGTCGAATGCCTTTGTGTTATCGCAGTGGCGTGCGGATTTGCTGCGTTAGCTGCAGAACGCCCCTTTCAGTTCGTAGTGACCCGATTCGACGGGTATTCGCGCAGGCAACCGCATGAATGCGGTCACTACGAACAAGCTGCCCTGCCACTAGCAAATGAAATGGTCAAAGTGCCATCGCGTTGGAGCGTAGGCGTGGTAGACTAGTGGATTGGCCGAAAATGCGGAGTTCTGAGATTGGATCAGCAATTAGGAACCAAGTTTTGGCCAGTTAACCATGGGAATCTCATTGGCAGTGGATAGCACGGTATGGATTTGATGTCCGATGACGCGATCGGAGCTTTCGGTCTTCTTGTTGCCGAGGCAGCCGAGCGATTGGTCGATTCTCATGATGAGACGTTTGATAAGCGGGCCGCGATGCTGACGGTCGAGTCGCCCGTGTTCAGCCGCGAAGATGGGCGCATGCAATTTGCGTTCAAGGTCAAGGGAAATCGGCAGCAGCCGATCGCTGCTTCGATCGAGGTCTCACCGGAAGCTGATTCCGACCAGCAGGAGGAGGACTTTGACTATTCCCCGCTGAGTGTCTCACTCGCTGCGATCCCGGGGTGTTCGTGCGACCAATTCAAAACGGGCCAGAGATGTCCCCACACGCTGGCGATTTCATGGTGGCTGCAGGAGCAACTTGGCCGAAGATCCATTACTGATATCTTCGAGTTTTTTGGAGAATTGGAGGTCGATTCGGTCGCGGCGGGTCGCGAGTTGGTCGACGAGCTGCTGGAACTAGCGAAGGACTCGCGCGAGGCAAACGACGACAAACAGGAAACGAGCTTGCAGTGGCGGATCGGTCTCTCGAACTCACGATATTATTGTCCAATTTCGATCACTGCCTACGAGCAGCGGCCTCGCAAGAACGGCAAGGGATGGACGAAGGGCAAAGAGGTTCGTAGTTACGATTTGCTGCGACGCGATTTCTCGCAGAGACCGATCGATGGCCGGATCGCAGCGCTCGTTTCGAATCCCAGTTATTCCTTCGAGGGTGACCACTTCGGTGAATTCCAAGCTCTGCAGATGCTTGCCGGGCATCCGAATGTTGCTTGGGACGATGGCAACGCGACGCCAGTGGCGATCCATTCGGGTGAGTTGGTGTTTACGCTTGATCCGGTGGAAGTCGAGCACGATCCGGATGATCACGCGGATGCTGACGAGTTGGCGCGAACAACACAATTTCGTCCCCGCATCCAAGTCAACGGCTTCAAGATCGACGTGGAAGAGTGCGAGCTTGTTCTGGGGCATGCCAGCCCTGTCGAACCGATTGTCATACTCACTGACAAAAAGCATAACCGGCTTGTCGTTTGCCCGCTGCGTAATCCGCGAGCCACGCGGTTGATCCAGCATCTGGTCCGCAGCGACCTAGCGGATGTACTTTTCGATGCCCAATCGGCGGCCCGTTTTTCCGTCGGCAGCAGCGCGGTCGATTCACTGGTTCGAGTCGCTTTGCCGCCTCAACTCGCCGGTCCAATTGAACCGGTCTCGGCGGAAACGGTGTTCGAGTTGCGGCCCCGCTTGGGCGCCGGTCTGCACGTTGCCTTGGCGATGCACGACGACCGATTTCGTGAACTGCTGGAACCTGGCCACGCGCCCGACATCGTCTCTTGTTTGACCGCAGCGGGGCCAGTTCGATTGCAACGCGATCTGGGAGTTGAAAAAACATTGGCCGACGGTATTGTCGAGCGATTCGAGCTCAACCAATTGTCCAGCGATGGTGCCTACCGTTGGGTTGTCGAGTCTGATGAACAGGCACTCGATCTACTTGCATCGCTGTACAGCGGCGGTGAATCGACTCCGCGATTGATCTGGCCGGAAGGGGAATCGATCCGCGTCCGTGGGGAGATCACACCTGCGGCGTTGCGAGTGCAAATCGATGATCGCCGCGACTGGTTCGGTCTGACCGGTTCCATTTCACTTGACGGCCGTGAGGTTCAACTTGCCGAATTATTGGCTGCGGTTCGTGACAATCGATCGCTGGTGCAGGTGGGTGATCGCGAGTTTGCGAAAATCAGCGACGCGTTTCGCCGCCGTTTGCAGCAGTTGGGCGATACGGTTGTCGCGGAGCGGGGTACGTTGAAGGTCGCCGATGCGGCTGTGCCGGCGGTGCAAGAGTTGATCAGTACCGATGTCCCCTTGGAAGCGACCGCGCGGTGGCACGAGTCAATCAAGCGATTGGAGTCACTGGCCGATTGGACCCCAGAAAAACCGCGGCAGCTCGATGCAGTTCTGCGTGATTATCAGCTCGAGGGATACCAGTGGTTGGCGAGATTGAGCAAGTGGGGCGTTGGCGGCGTGCTGGCCGATGACATGGGTCTTGGTAAGACCGTGCAGGCACTCGGAGCTTTGGTCGACCGAGCCGATGGCGGTCCCGCCTTGGTCGTCGCGCCAACCAGCGTTGGCGATAACTGGGTACGAGAGACCGAGCGGTTTGCCCCAACGTTGAACGCGCACCTTTATCGTGATTCGGATCGTGACAAGTTGATCAAGGATGCGGGTGACAGTGACCTGATTATCGTCAGCTACCAACTGTTGCAGCGTGACGCGAAACGATTCGCGTCGCGATCCTGGAACACGTTGGTGTTGGACGAGGCTCAGTTCATCAAGAACTCGCAGACGAAAACTTCGCAGGCCGTTCGGGGTATCGATGCGGATTGGCGCATCGGTCTTTCGGGCACACCGCTGGAAAACCATCTCGGTGAATTGTGGAGTCTGTTTCGCACGATTAGCCCTGGCCTGCTTGGTTCCTGGGATCGTTTTCGCAATCGATTCGCTGATCCAATCGAACGACACAAAGATGACCAGCGGCGTCAGTCGTTGGCACGCTTGGTCCGCCCGTTCATTCTGCGGCGGACCAAGGACAAGGTGCTCAAAGAGTTACCGCCGCGCACCGAGATCACGTTGCAGGCCGAATTGAGCAAGGCGGAACGGAAAATGTACGAAGATACTCGCATCTCGGCGCTTTCCGAACTCAGTGGAACCGTTGGTACCGAGCAGGCTGGTCAACAACGGATCCGCACGCTTGCCTGGCTGACTCGATTGAGGCAATTGGCGTGTCACCCCAAACTGGTAGAAAAGACTTGGAAAAAGAGTTCCGCAAAGCTCGATTTGTTGATGGAATTGATCGAGGAACTACGCGAGGGCGAACATCGTGCGTTGGTCTTCAGCCAGTTCGTCAAACACTTGACGGTGATTCGTGAAACGCTGGACGAGCAGGGAATCGAGTACCAGTACCTCGACGGGGCAACACCTGCCAAAGAACGACAACGTCGCGTCGATGCGTTCCAGGATGGAGAGGGCGAACTGTTCTTGATTTCGCTGAAGGCCGGTGGAACCGGTTTGAATTTGACCGGCGCCGATTACGTGATCCACCTCGACCCGTGGTGGAACCCGGCGGTCGAGGACCAAGCGACCGACCGTGCGCATCGCATCGGACAGGAACGACCCGTGACCGTGTACCGGTTGGTTGCCGAAGGAACGATCGAGGAACAGATCCTGGAACTTCACGCCGACAAACGCGAGTTGGTCGCCGGCGTGCTCGATGGAACCGATCGCGCGGCAAGAATGAACACGGACGATCTGATCAAGCTGATCAAAGAAGGCGTTTCCGGCTGAATCTCCGGCGTGCCCGTGACCAGACGTGTCCAACCAACGTCGGATACTACAAGTGTGGAGCGAATCGGGCTTCTTCCCCTCGGAAGTGTCCCATTTCCTTTGGTTGTAGCCGGACCGCTCAATCGGTACTATAAGTACGTTCACTGATCTTTACTGGCCACTTTCTGGGGCATCGAGTTCTGGAGCAAAGGGATCATGGGCGTTTACACAGGTTTTTTTAGGAAGGATTGAGGGAATGGCTAAAAAGACGAAAGCGGCATCATCAAAAAGCAGCAAGCTCGATCCGGGCATGAAAGCTGTCCTCGAGCGTGAACCGGGTCTGAAGACGACTCTCGAGCAAATCGAGAAAACGTTCGGCGAGGGGGCGATCATGCCCTTAGGCGGGGCCCAGAAACTTCAAATTGATGGCATTCCCACCGGCAGCCTCAGTCTTGACATGGCTTTGGGCGGACAGGGGATTCCGCGAGGCCGCATGATCGAAATCTTCGGTCCCGAGTCGAGCGGTAAAACGACTCTTGCCCTGCACATTGGTGCCGAGGCTCAGAAGCGGGGCGGAATTGCGGCGATCATCGATGCCGAACACGCATTTGATCCAAGTTGGGCCAAGAAGCTCGGTGTCGAACTCGACACGCTACTGGTCAGCCAGCCGAGCAGCGGTGAAGAGGCGATGCAGATCTGCGAAATGCTGGTCAAGAGCAACGCCGTGGATGTCATCATCATTGACTCGGTGGCGGCCTTGGTCCCCAAGAAAGAACTCGAAGGTGAGATTGGCGATAGCCACGTCGGCTTGCAGGCACGGTTGATGAGTCAGTCGATGCGAAAGTTGACCGGTGCGATTTCCAAGAGCAAGTGTGCTGTGGTCTTCATCAACCAGATCCGCGAGAAGATTGGTGTGATGTTCGGAAGCCCAGAAACGACTCCTGGCGGCCGGGCTTTGAAGTTCTACTGTTCTTGTCGAATCGATGTGCGTCGAATCGGTGCATTGAAAGATGGCGAAGAGCAAGTTGGTCAACGTGTCAAAGCAAAGATCGTCAAGAACAAGGTCGCGCCTCCGTTCCGAGTTGCCGAATTCGACATGATGCACAACAACGGCATCAGCTACGAAGGTGACCTGCTCGATCTGGGCACGACACACAAAGTCGTCAACCGAAGTGGTTCATGGTTCAAATACGGTGAAACCTATCTCGGCCAAGGCAAAGAAAAGGCACGGAACTTCTTGATCGAGAACACCGATGTCGCGGATCAGATCAAGCAACAAGTGATGGCCGCTGGGGGATACGCAGCTCCGCTTGATCCGGACGAAGTGGAGACCGCGGAAGAAGTTCCCGTTGAAGAATCGGCGGAAGTGGAAATTCCCAACAGCTAAGGCGTTCTCAGATGGGATGTGGGCGAAGGTGACTTTCGAACGCTTGTCGTTAGATGAAGGCATCGAGAACAAAGTACATCATTAGATTGGACAGCCGCGGAGCGGCGGAAGAGAGTAGCCTGGGGTAAGGATGCGAGCTTCAAGCGAGCAACCGCAGCCCCAGGTTGCGGTTGCTCCACGACATTTCTCTCCCGCGGCGATTCCGGCGGCTACGCCGCCGGAATCGCCGCGGGAGAGAGGTTCTTCGGGTCCGCTACCTGGGTTACACCAGCCTCGCTGTCGCTCGTTGGTTCACCCCAGGCTACGCTCTTTCACCGCTCCGCGGTTGCCCAAAATCGCAACACAGCCGACATCCTAAGCCGGGCCGTCGCTGTCCGGTCGTCCAACACGAACTATGGAACACTATCGTACTGGCGTAGTAGGAACGGACTTTCTCCACGCACGATCAAATACTCAGCGTCGGTTTCTAGATCGCCGAACTCTTCGAGCTCTCCGTCAGGCCACGTGACTTGAATGTTGCGGACCACTTTTGCGAATCCGGATCCCGCACTCAATTCCGGCTGATTACTGGATAGATATCCGTGTCCTGACAAACGATACAGGTTTCTACGTTGCGACTGCGACCCAACGGGGATGTCAAATCGCACAACTGCGCCAACCGCATCGCGTGTCTGCCGTGTGTCAACCAATCGAAATGCGATCTTGTGGTAGTCGGGGTCTGTTCGATTTATCAAGAAGCGCAACCGGCTCAGTCGCATGGGTCACCACAACATCGGTTCGCCCATCCTGATTGGCGTCACAGGTGAAGAGGGCACGACCCACGTGAGGCGTGGAGAAATAGTCGCCCCATGCTTTGATGTCGCAAAGACGGAATCCTCCTTGCGGCGAGGCCCGAAAAAGCTGCATCGGCTGAGCATAAGGTGCAGCGCCGGCGCCAAAGTCGCCAATATGACCGTTGGTTACCACAAGTTCGTCCAGCCCGTCGCTGTCAAAATCGACTGCTTCCGTTCCGAAGCCAACGGTACCTAAAGTTTCGGCAACCATTCCTTGCGTGGCCGTTCGGTCCGACCAGAAGCCGGGAGTTTTCTGGTCGTAATAGATGTTGTATTCCTGATTGAATCCGGTCACATAGAAATCGAGATCACCGTCGTTGTCGAAATCTCCGCTAGCGATGCCCATCGACCCTTGATCCAACGACTGCGCATCGACCGCAAGTCCGCTGGCAACGCCTGAATCAATCAAGTCGTCGGTTGCGGTGTCAGACGGTGTCTCACTGTTCCAGCGATAGAAATGATTGATCGAAGCGTCATTGACGATGTACACGCCCTGCGTTTGTCCATCGAGTCGGCCGGCAACGATGCCGAGCCCGCGGCCTGCCGAAGGTTGCTTGGCCCAGGCGTCGGTGACATCGCTGAATCGCCCGCCGGGTCCGCCACGAAGAAAGCGGTCGCGGCCGGCCGCGTACCGTAGCGGATAGCAGTTGACCTGTTGCCCGTTGGAATCAAAGCAAGGTTCATCCAACGGCTGACTTGCGTCACAATAATTGACGACCACCAAATCGTTGTATCCATCGCCATCGACATCAACGATCGCGCCGCTGGTACTCCAGTCACCTTTCCCGGTTTCCGCAAGGCAATCGCTGGCGTCGGTAAATGTGCCGTCGCCGTTGTTGCGGAACAAACGGTTGCGGCCCAGATTCAACGTCACAATATCCTGGAACCCGTCGTCGTTGTAGTCGCCGATCGCGATCCCGTGACCGAACCCGCGGTCGGCAAAATTTGATTCCACGCTGACATCAACGAAGGCAAAGCCAACGTTTCGAAACAGGGCTCCAGGTTCGCTATCGGTATCCGTGGGAGAGCCTCCGGCGGCGGCGAACACAAGATCGTGGCGACCATCATTGTCGATGTCGATCACGCCGCCGCCACAGCCAAGTGTTTGATAGATCGGTACTCGCGGGCCTTTGACCCCGCTGCCGATCTGGCCGTAGTACTCAAGTCCACGTTGCTGGGCTTCGTTAGCGAGCCGAATCGGCAGTGCGGCGGAAGCGGGCGATTGCTTCATGCCACGCACCGCTCCACTTGCCAATCCCACGCTTTCTATTTCCCCGTTTTTCAATTCTTTAGGTAGTGGAAATCGCTCCAATGCAAAGGCTAGCTCAGGATGGTCTTGCCGACTCTGCCAGGCTCGGTCCGAAGTCAGCCGGCCAATGGCTTGCTCACGAAGGGTCGTCCATTCTTCGCTTGGCTCGTCCGGCAGTTGCGTTGCGACGGCCAGCCACGCCTCTGCTTCCCAGACGCGGCCGAGGTCCAGCAACTTCTTCGCGATGTCTACAGCAACTTTCTGACTGCGGTAATCGCCGATGCGAAACGTCGCGAATCGCTCCCGCAATTGCAACAAATCGGTCCTTCTCTGGTCGATACCAGCGGCGACAGCGTCAAAATCGAAGCTGGCGTAGTCACTCGCTTCTTTGGTCGTTTGTGCTTGTTCGGCTTTCAATGCTCGGATCGCTTCGCCAAGCTGCGCCCAGAGGCCGCTGTCGTTGGGGGATCGTCGTGTGGCTTCGGCAAATGCTCGGACTGCTCCAGCTGTCTGACCTGTCGCGATCGCCCAATCTCCCACCGCGACCCAGTATCCCGAGTAGTCTGGCGTGTCTTGCGGAAGTTGCGAAAACCAACTCGGCACCGCATCTAGTTTTCCTTCCGCGATCAGGGCCACGCCCAGCATTGCGTGCGCCGGCGCAAATCAGGGTGACGATCCAGAATTTCGCGCAGGACTTGTTCGGCAGCTTTCGCATTACGCGATCCGAGAAACGCCTTGGCTTGCCCCAAGCGAGGACGCAGATCGCGGGGGTTTTTTTCCAGCAGTGCTTCAATCGTCTTGGGAGAATACCTTCGAGAGTTCGACTCGGTGGTTGCCAGTAGAAGCGGCAAATCGAATTTGCGATCACGGATCAAATGACTCAGATGCACATCGACTTGTTCGATCAGCTGTGCCTCGCCCAGGAACCCGACCAGCCTTCGTCGGTACATGAACGCATCAGGATCACGCTCGAGTACGTTTTCCAGCAAGTCGATCGCATCGTGAAGGCGCCCGACGTCCAGCAATGCTCGAAACGCATTGTCGATCCGGATACCGGGAGCATATTCGGACGCTCGCGCCGCATCGACCAGCAACTGCGCCGCTTCGACCCGGCGTCCCGCATTCGCCGTCGCGATGGCTGCGTTTGTGAGCACGTTGGGGTCGTCAGGACTGGCGATCATCGCCTCAGGAGCGACCTGCAACGCACGATTCCAGTCACGTGTCTCGACCGCGGACTTCAGCTCTTGAGCTGGATCATCGGCTGTTTGTCGACTGACCTCGCCGTGGGAAGTTGATGCAGATGAGCTGTTCGCACTGGAGTCGGCATGCCGACAACCAAGCGGAAACAGCAGCACCACGGCCAAGAGTGTCAACGAGGCTCGGCGCTGATCGATTGCGGCGCCGCACGATGAATTCGGCATTTGCTTGGTCTTCACGGTCCATTCAACTGGCTCGGTTCGCCGCACCTATCTTGACTCACGTGGCGAAGTGATGCGACTCGCAAATTGTCGCTGGTGCCGAAAGTAGGTGTGTTCTTCGTGTTGCTCGGTTGTCCCAACCGAAAATTCTCGATTGGGACAATCGAGCAACAATCGCTCCACCCCGAAAAACAAGGTGGATGAGGCAGTTGCATGGAGCTTAGTGCGTCTTTCCCTTTGCTTCCATCTTTCCCCAAGTATCACGCAAGGGAACGATGCGGTTGAAGACAAGTTTCTCCGGCGTGCTGTCGGTGTCGACGATAAAGTAGCCGAGCCTTTCGAATTGAACTCGGTCGCCAACCTTGGCCTCCGCAAGTGCGGGCTCGACATACGCGATGGTCGTTGTCAGCGAATCGGGATTCAAATGGTCAAGAAAGGTTTGCCCTTCCTCAGTGGCACCCGGCTTGTCGACCTTGAACAGGCGATCGTACACGCGGACCTCGACCTGCGACGCCTGGGCTTCGCTGACCCAGTGGATCGTTCCCTTGACCTTGCGTCCCGATGTATCAGCACCGCTTTTCGTGTCGGCATCATAGGTACACAGAATTTCGATCACGTTTCCGTCGTCGTCTTTGACGACGTCATGACAGTCGATGATGTAGCCGGCTCGCAAGCGAACGGCTCCCCCTTTTTCAGCCGAAAGAACTTCCGCGGTGCCTCTTCCCGAAAATCTTCTTTCTCGATCAGCAGATTACCTGAGAAAGGGACCTGCCGTTTACCGGCCGCCGGGTCTTCCGGGTTGTTGACTGCCTCGGTCATCTCGACCTGGCCCTGGGGCCAGTTGGTAATCGTCAACTTGATCGGATCAAGCACCGCCATGCGGCGCACCGCGACTCGATTGAGGTGCTCGCGGACGGAGTTCTCCAGGCGGACAATATCGATGGTGCTGTTGAACTTGGCCACACCGACTTCGGCGCAAAAGTTGCGAATTGATTCCGGTGTGTAGCCACGACGACGGTAACCACGGATCGTCGGCATTCGTGGATCATCCCAACCGCTGACGTATCCTTCTTTGACCATCCGCAGCATATATCGCTTGCCCATCAGCAGCGTATTCAGCTGTAACTTGGCGAATTCGATTTGGCGCGGGTGATGAATGCCCAGTTTCTCGCAATACCAATCGTAGAGCGGACGATGATTCTCGAACTCCAGCGTGCAAATCGAAAACGTGATCCCTTCGATCGAATCGCTCTGCCCGTGCGTCCAGTCATAGGTCGGATAGATGCACCACTTGTCGCCGGTACGATGATGGGTCGCCCGCAGAATCCGATACATGATCGGATCGCGCAGGTTCATGTTGGGCGACGCCATGTCGATTTTCGCACGCAACGCGCGCGAGCCGTCCGCGAATTCACCGTCGCGCATCCTGCGGAAAAGGTCCAGGTTCTCCTTGACGCTGCGGTCACGATAGGGGCTGTTGCGACCCGGCTCGGTCAGCGTGCCGCGGTACTCGCGTGTTTCATCCCCCGACAAATCACACACGTAAGCGTGACCTTCGCTGACCAGCTTTTCCGCCCACTCGTACAACTGGTCAAAATAGTCGCTGGCGAAATGGAGGTTGTCCCACTGGAAGCCCAGCCAGCGAATGTCGTCCATGATCGCGTCGACGTATTCCACTTCTTCCTTTGACGGATTGGTATCATCGAAACGGAGGTTGCAGGTGCCGTTGTAAGTCTTGGCCAGCCCGAAATTCAGACAGATGCTTTTGGCGTGGCCGATATGCAGGTAACCATTGGGTTCCGGGGGAAACCGCGTAAAAACCCCAGAGAATCTTCCTTGGGCCAGATCGGTGTCGATCGCTTGTTCGATAAAGTTCTTGGATTCCCGCTTTTCCTGCGCGTCGCTCATTCGTTTCACTCCGTGCCCTTCAATGGATTTTGGCGTCAGCGTAGCGAATTGTCCCCAGCATTCGTAGTGACCGCATTTCCGAAATCGAAGGCCGTGATTTGCCACGCAATCGTTGAACGGCTGTATTGCGGCAGTCGCCTCGAGATCCGCTAGGCGGCAGGTGCCGGCGCGGCGGCGTTGGCTCTTCGCCATCGGACTGCTGCAACGAGCGGATGAAATTGATCAAGTGCCAAACGTCATCCTTCTCGAATTGGCCCTCGACGAAAGTCGCCGCGGGCATGGGCGTACCGTCGATTCCCAGCATGATGCGGCGGTACAGATCCTGCGAGGTCGATCCGCCACGGAAGATCCCTTCGGCGAAGTTTCGCGGGATCGCGTTTCGCGGAGGGAGTGCACCGCGTGCGAGGAGCGGTATCAGCGATTCTCGGTCCTCGGGTTTTAGCCCAACTCGCGAAGTCCAGTCCTTTGTCCAATCGTCATAGTCTGTCGTTTGACCGTTGCCCAAGCCTTGCTCGCCATGACATTTACTGCAGGTGGCAACCTTTCCGACGAACAGCTCTTGGCCTCGCTTTACCGACGCTGCCAATTCCGTTGCTTTGTCACCTTGGCTCAGCTGGACAAAGTCCGCATGCGATTCGGCTAGCGGAAAACCGGGGGGTGGATCGGGGACTTGCAGAACCTCATCCTCAGCGTCAAGCCAGGCGTCTCCGATGTCCGCGACGAAGCCCTCTGCGATCTCCCAGGACTCGACGTACCGCTCATAGTTGATTAACTCTTCAGCGGTCGTTTGCTGGAGTGCCATTTCCAAGTTCGCTTTGAGTTCGGCGTCTTCACTCAGCTCCTGTGCAAGATCCTGGTAGTTCTCGTAGGCCTCGAGATCCGCGGCCAGCTGGCTATCTTCTGTTTCTGCCTTGCTTTGTGCGGCCTGTTCCAAACGCGATTTCAATCCCGAATCGGAATTCAATCGTGCATCCATCGCCAAGTACTGCTCGTAATCGGCCAGTTCGTCACCGTCGACGTCTTCGTTGATCGCTTCCAGTTTGCTTCGCAGATCGGGAGATCTCGCGAGTTGTTCGGCGAATTCATAGTTGAGGATTCGATCGCCGGCCTCCAAGTCCAATTCAAACATTGCATCATCGAGTACCGTCCGCTCCAGTTCACCTCGCCAAGAAAGATAGATGACATAGTCGACAAGTGATTGAACGTCCTCTTCGGTCAATTCCGGAATCGGCTTCATGGCGGTGCCCGCGATCCCCCCTCGAATCAGTTTCGCCAAATCCTCGCGCAGAGGTTTCACGCCCCGCGGAGTCGACTTGAATTTGAATACCCCCATTCGATAGTCGCGTGGGTAAGGTACCTGCACCGCAGCCGTTGGACCGCGACCATTTCCTGAGACGCCGTGGCAAACCACACAGTGTTTGCGGTATAAGCCTCGGCCTTCCTCTTCGGATGGCCCGGAGGCTCGCATCAGCCGATCGATTTTGACGATCGCGGCAAGATCTTCGTCTTCGGTGATAACTTCGGGTAGACGCGGATCGTCCGGAGTTCCAAACATCGTCTGGGTCAACCAAGCGGCATCCTTCGACGCTTGTTCCATGGGGATGTCTTGCCCGATTTGGTACTTCAACGCGTGCACCAAATTCGGTTCAAACGAAACGACCGGTTGGCTATGATCACCGCATCCAACGACGCACAGCATGCCACTTGCAACGACGAACAAAGAAATTGGGAGGGGGCGGATTTTCGGCGAAGTGAACATGCTCAACTCGACTGGGTTTTGCGACGAAGAACTCCAAACCTTTGGATAACAGGGTATTGTATCGTCAACCCATTTTTCAGGCACCCGCACAGATTGTCGCGGCTTCGTTGAGCGCCTGGTCGATTCGCGACACCACCTTCTCTTTCCCCAGGATTGCCAGCGTCTCGAACATGCCAAATCCGGCGGGAGTGCCGGTGGTCGCAATGCGAAGCGCGTGAATGATGTCTTTCAATTCAATTCCGGCCGCAGCACAGAAATCCGCGACCGACGACTCCACCGTTGCAGCGTCGAACGAGTCGGCCTTGTCAAAGTGGTCGCGAAGCTGGCGCAAAAGTGGTTGTGCGTTTATCTGGTTTGCAGATGCGTTTGTTGAAGCCTTTTTCGTCGTACGTGATCGCATCGATAAAGCAGTAATCGAAATCCAAAATGTCGCCGGCCATCTTCAAGCGATCGCTCGCACCTTCGACCACGGCGCGGAGCGTCTGCTCGGCGTCCGTCGCGGCAAGTAGACCGGCACGTTGTGCAAACGGCCTGACTCGCTCGATTCGATCTTCAAGCGGCAAAGCGGCGAAGACATCGCCTTGAAAGGAAACCAGCTTTTTGGGGTCGAACGACGCGGGTGACTTGGTCACTCGATCGAGGCTAAAACGCTTGATCATTTCGTCGACCGTGAACTTCTCGGTTGCACCATCAAGCGACCAACCAAGCAACAGCAAGTAGTTTAGGATCGCCTCGGGGTGGAAACCGATCTCGCGGTAGAAGTCAATGATCACCGGATTGAACGTGTCGGCCTCGGTCGCAATGTCACATCGTCGAGCGATTTCGCGTCCGTGCGAAAGGAGCTGGGCAAAGTCCTTGTTCTGCTCGTACTTTGCCAGCTTGCGTTTGCTGAGCTTGGCCGAGCCGCCAGGCTCAGCCACATAAGGCAGGTGCGCGTATTGCGGCCGCTCGTAGCCGAGAGACTCCAGAATGAAGATTTGCCGCGGCGTGTTTGGTAAGTGTTCCTCGGCGCGAACAACATGGGTGATCTCAAAATCGTGGTCGTCAATCACGCTGGCCAAGTGATACAAACAGCTTCCATCGGGACGTTGGATGACAGCGTCTTGCTCCTGGGCCCAGGCGAAGCGAACTTCGCCCCGGACCAGATCCTGAATCACGCACTCGCCGTCACGCGGCATCTTCAGACGTACGGTTTTGGGGCGTCCTTCGGCCTCCAACGCAGCTGCCTGCTGATCAGTTTCCGCCATCCATTGCCGGTCATAGAAGAACCGCTCTCCACGCTTTTCCGCTGCTTCCCGCTCGGCTTGCAACTCCTCCGGTCGGGCGTAATCACGATAGGCATGACCGCTTGCCAGCAGTCTTTCGGCGGCAGCTTTGTGTTTTTCGGCACGCTGTGATTGATAGTAAGGCGCGTGCGGCCCACCAACGTCTGGACCTTCGTCCCAATCCATCCCCAACCATCGGAAGCCATCCAGGATCGGCTGCAACGCTTCGGCGACGTTACGACCCGCATCGGTGTCGTCGATTCGCAGTACGAATTGGCCGCCGGATTGCTTGGCCAACAGCCAATTGAATAGCGCTGTGCGGACGCCACCGATGTGAAGGTATCCGGTGGGGCTGGGTGCAAATCGAGTGCGAACCATCATGGATCCGTGCGGAAGCGGTTGAAAGATGCGTGTCTGTCGTGAAGATACACCAAGACAGGCCGATCACGACAGCAGACCGAGGGCGTCAAACGTCCAATTGCTGCCGGAGCGTCTTCATGCCACGGTGCAGCAAACCGGCAACCGCACCGGTCGATTTTTCTAGCTGCCCGGCAACCTCGCTCAGCTTCATGCCTTCGAGATAGTGCAGCCGGATCGCTTCACGCTGAGATTCCGGAAGCCGCTCGATCGCGTCGGCCACCTTGAGCACGTTTTCGCCAAAGGCCACGTTTTGGCTGGGTGTCGGCACTTCGCCCGCTAGCAGACCCTCCAAACGCATCGATGACTGGGCCAGTTTTTGCTCCATCGATTGCTCGCGTCGGACGTCCCGCTTGTCACGATGCATGTCGCGATCAAGATGGCAGAGGTGCCGCGCCAGAATCTGACGTAGCCAGCCGCGAAATTCGGCTTCGGTGCTGCCGCGAAATCCATCCAGGCCCTGAACGGCTTGCAGCATCGCTTGCTGAACCATGTCCGATGCGCCGATCTTCGCCTGGTAGGCCTTTCGCAACTGCGTTCGAGCCAGCATGCGGAGGTACGGCTCGTACTGGGCAACGATCTCCGGATCACTGACATCGATCAGCGGGTTTTCATCAGCGGGAGATGGAGTCGTTTCCTCTGTCATGGGATCTCATCCGCGCTGGCAAGGAGGTTCTTGGGGGAAACAGCAAGTTCGGCTTCGATCGAATCTACAACAACATCGGCAAGCAAGTCCAGTTCGTCATCACTGGCGACCAACGGAGGCATCAGGATGATCACGTCGCTGAGCGGACGAATCCAGACGCCCCGATCGAGCGCCGCCGACAAATTCTTCGTCCGATCTGTTCGTCCGGGTCAAAGCATGTTCGCGGATCGCGATCAGCCACGATCTCGATACCGACCATCAAACCTCGGCCACGAATGTCACCGACATGGGGATGGTCGGCGAGTGATTCCAAGCCACCACGCAATCTCTTCGACTTTTCCTCGATCATGGCGACGAGATTCTCTTGCTGAAAAAGTTCAAGGGAGGCAATTGCAGCCGCGGCAGCCAGTGGATTGCCGGCAAAGGTGTGTCCATGAAAGAACTGATGCGACTGGGTTGCCGGGGCCAAAAACGCCTCGTAGACATGCGGTCGCGCGATCGTCGCCGCCATCGGCAGATAGCCACCCGTCAAACCTTTCCCCAGGCAGAGAATGTCGGGCGTGATTGATTCATGCTCGCACGCGAAGAGTCGTCCGGTCCGTCCAAAACCGGTCGCGACTTCATCGCAGATCAACAGCACCTCGTATTGATCGCAGAGCTCGCGAATTCTTCCTAGCAGGCCCTTTGGATGCGTGATCATGCCGGCGGCGCCTTGCACCAACGGTTCCATCACGACAGCGGCGATCGTTGCATGATGCCGCTGCAACAGGCTCTCGATCATGCCGGCGTAGTGCTGGCAAGCTGTTTCCTTGGTCACGCCGGCGGGCAGGCGATAGGTGCAGGGGACGGGGCCGCGAATTGGCGAAAACAGAATTGGCGCAAACAGCTGATGAAAGTACTTGATTCCTCCCAGCGATACCGCACCGGTGGTATCCCCGTGATATGCCGACGCGAGCGCGAGGTATTGAGTTTTCTGAGGCCGCGGGTCGTCGCGCTGTTGCCAATACTGAAACGCCATCTTCAGCGCCGCTTCGACCGCGGACGAACCATCGCAGCTGAAAAAGACGTGCGAGAGATCGCCAGGCGTGATCTCAACCAGCAGGGCAGCCAGCCGCTCGGTGGTCAAGCACGACATACCGAGAGTCGTGATGTGAGCCACCCGCTGGAGCTGGTCTCGAATCGCCGCATCAATGTGCGGATTCCGGTGTCCATGGACGTTGCACCACAGACTCGCCACCCCGTCCAGCAATCGGCGGCCGTCGGTCGTTGTCAGCCAACATCCGGCAGCGTCCTCGATCACCAGCGGCTCGAACTCGGCCATCTGGGTGAAGCCATGCCAGTGGGAATGGTGGTTTATCGCGTCAAACGTCATGGGGGCTGCGTGATTTTGATTTGCGGTTCGCTTTACTGAGAAAAACCGCTAAAACTGTTGACACAGCAATTAACGGAGTGAGAGCGCCAGATGGCACGAGAAGCAGTTTACCAACAATCCGATCCTGAAACCGCCATAGCGGACGAGTTGCCTCGTGAGCAGGATGGTTCGCTCCGCCCGCGTCGCATGGACGAAATGGTCGGTCAACGGGATGTGATCGAGCGATTAAAAATTGCGATTGAAGCTGCGCAGAAACGAGGCGAGCCACTTGGGCATATCCTGTTTGACGGACCGCCCGGCCTTGGCAAGACAACTTTCGCGACCGTGATCCCGGCGGAAATGTCGACGACAGTCCAAATGGCCAACGGCGCGGGGCTGAAAGCTCCCAAGGATTTGTTGCCCTACCTGACCAATCTGTCGGAGAGCAGCGTGCTGTTTATCGACGAAATTCATCGCGTCCCCAAGGCGGTCGAGGAGTATCTGTACACGGCGATGGAGGACTTCCGTATCGACATCATCCTTGGCGATGGTGTCAGCGCGCGGACGCTGAACTATGAACTACGGCCATTCACGTTGATTGGCGCGACTACCCGCGCAGGAATGCTCAGCGCACCGCTTCGTGATCGCTTTCAAATTCGCGAGCATCTTGGATGGTACAACCACGCTGAACTTTGCGAAATCGTGCTTCGCAACGCGGTGAAACTTGCTGTGCCTGTGGACAAGCCGTCGGCGTCCGTGATTGCCGCCAGGAGTCGAAGCACACCGCGGATGGCGAACAACCGGCTACTGTGGGTTCGCGACTATGCGCAGAGCAAGGCCGATGGAAAGGTAACCGACAACATCGCGACCGCAGCGCTCGACATGATCGGAATCGATACACTCGGCTTGGACAAGCAAGACCGCGGCTACCTGGATACGTTGATGCGGATGTTTGCCGGTGGTCCGACGGGACTCGAGGCGATCGCGCACACGATGAATGTCAGCAGTGACACGCTGGAAGACGAGGTCGAACCGTTCCTGTTGCGTAGCGAGTTGATCGTCCGCACGCGACGAGGTCGCATGGCCACCGACAAGGCCTACAGACATCTTAAAGCAAACACCGCCCGAAGCAAGTGCCTAGCTGGTCAGCGGGCAGATTCTTGAGGATGGTTTCACGTATGGCTTCAATCACTTGACTATCTGCTATTAAAATTCCGCACGGGGTCAGGAGAGGGTCAGACTCCTCTTTTAAAACACGCGTTCAGTCGACCGGCATGCCACTGCCAAGCAGCAACGCTTCGTGAACTGCGAGATCGTGGGTCGAATCCCAGTCCAAGTCCTTTTCGCCGCGAATGACTCGGGCCAGGTCACGAAACTCGTCGTCATACCGTCCTGTTGTTTTTGGAAGTCCGACGTCTTGAAAGCCCTTTTTGAATTTGCCACGCGGTCGATCCACCGCGATCCGCACTTGCGGCGGTTCCAGCGGATTGATTTGGAACACGCCCGATTCCCCCACGACGTGAAAATGACGTCTTGGAAAACCGAAGGGATCAAGATGGTTGCAGCGAATCGTGGCGATGGCATTGGCGTAGTCGAAAACCGCCATCTGATTGTCGGCGAATGAGTCCTTGTCGGGATAACTTCGCCGATTGTGTGCGGTGACTCGGTCGGGCTTGCCGAGCACGGTGACCATGGCGTCAATGATGTGACCTGCCAGCTCAAACATGCCGCCGCCGGAGAACTCGCTCAGTTGTTGCCGCATCGAATCGCTACCCATCTTGCCCATCGCCGCGGTCAACTCGGTGAGTCGTCCAAGCCAGCCGTCGCGGACCACTTGGAACAGCAATTGAAATGCGGGGTTGTATCGGAGCATGTATCCCATCTGAATCGTCAGTTTCCGCTCGTTCGCCGCCGCATGCAACTGGCGATACGCACTCATCGAGGGCCCTGCCGGTTTGTCCAGATGGATGTGCTTGCCAGCCTGGATGCACGCCATCGCAGTTGGAACGAGATCTCGAACGGGCGTCTCAACGGCAACGGCAGCGAGTTTCGGCGCGCCGAGCAGTTCGTCCTGGCTCATCCATTTCAGTCCACGGTAAGTTTCCGTGCCCGAGATAGCTTTGCGTCGCGATTCGTCTGGCTCGACCACGCCGACAACGTCGAACAGGTCGCTCAGTGAACGCATCGCGGTCATCTTTCCATTGGCATGCGCGTGCTTTGTACCAATTTGTCCGATGCGAATTCGGTCGTGGGACTCAATCGCATGCACGTGCGGTAACGCCAAGACGCCTGCGGCGGACGACGCAGCAAGGAATGTTCGTCGCCCGATTTGGTGAGTTTGCTTGTTCATTCACTTGAAAATGTACCGTGGGCAATGAGCGTCAGCGACGCAGACCCACCATTCACTAATCCAGAGCCGTACCGAAATGGTGGGTCTGCGTCGCTGACGCTCCTGACCCACCTTACGCTTGAAGCCGCGCTCCTACAGTGGTCGGACCACCGACGTGCTGCGCCAATAGTCGAGCAGTGTTTCGACCGATAGCACACCGCCGCCCATACCGCTCTTGTTGACTCCCCCGTAAGGAACGCCGTGCGCGAAGACGTTGTGTGCATTGATCCAACTGTTGCCCGCGACCATCGATTCGGCGACTCGGGATGCCCGACCGAGATCGGATGTCCAAACGCTGTTGGCGAGTCCGTAGTCGGTGCGATTGGCCATTTCGATCGCCTGATCCTCGCGATCAAAGCTGGCGAGGTATGCGACTGGTCCGAAGATCTCTTCGCGAGCGGCAACATTGTCAAGTGATCCGGCAAGCAGCGCTGGTTTGACATAATGCCCGGAGAATCCCTCGACCGTCGCGACTCCGCCTTGGAGAACACATTCGGCTCCCTCGGCCTGGCCTTTTTCCAAATAAGAGAGCACACGCTTTCGCTGCGTTTCGTTGACGACGGGGCCCATTTGCGTAGATCCGTCCAACTGATAGCCGACCCGTATCTGGCTCAATCGGTCAACACACTCGCTCACGAACTTGTCGTAGATATCTCGATGGATCACCCAACGTGTGGCATCACAACAAACTTGCCCGCTGTGGAAAGTGATCGCATTGACCAATTTTTCGGCGGTATCGGCAATGTCGACATCGTCAAACACGACGGCGGCACCCTTGCCGCCAAGCTCCAATTTGACGGGGACAAGATTGTAGCCGCAGGATTGCCCGACCAACCGTCCGACCTCAGGTGATCCCGTGAAAGACATTCGTTTGATGTTCGTATTGGAACTCAAGGCCGCGCCGGTCGACTCGCCGCGTCCGGTCACCACGTTGATGACACCGTCGGGAATGCCAACTTCTTGCGCCAGCCGCGCCAGGTAGATCGCTGATAACGGTGTGTCTTCGGCGGGCTTGATCACCACCGTGTTGCCGGCGGCCAGTGCAGGAGAGATTCCCCAGCCGATCAGCAAAAATGGAAAGTTCCAAGGAAAGATAAACGCACAAGCACCCCAGGGCTGGCGGACCGTCCAAGCCTCGTGCCCTTTGACGGCCAAGGCTGTGCGGTGTTGAACGTGTTGGGCCAAATCGGTGAAGTACCGCAAGGTGTCAGCAAAATTCTGAACATCACCTTGGGCCTGAGCTTCGATCTTACCGGCATCCAGGGCTTCAATCTGTGCGATGATCGCTTTACGTTTTTCGACCTCGTCAGCAAGTCGGTGCAGCAACACGCCTCGATCGTTAGGAGCGAGTTGAGCCCAGGGCTGCGTGCGAAAAGCCTCATTGGCAACGTCCACCGCTCTGGCGACATCGTTGGGTTGCAGATCGTGAACATCTGCGAGTTTTTCACCCGACCCGGGATCGAAGGTCGCAAAGGTTGCGTCGTTTTCCGAGTAAACGGGCTTACCGCCGACAAAACCTGCAAATGTTTCTTCCGCAAGAAACTCCTGGACTTCGGGCAACAGAGAGGACGCAATCGCAGTGTTCATGATCGAGCCTTTTTTGTTTCAGTTGAATTTTTCGCGGTCCAAGAACCAAGTTATTCGACTCCTCATCATACCAGCCGGCAGAAGCTGCGTCCCCAGCCTTGAAATCGAACCGAAATGAGATCAACTCTTGTTTTCCGTAGCCTGCGAAGGAGAGTCCCTTTTGACCGTCGAAGAAGAACACATCCTTGTTATTCCCGAATCCGTGATCAACAAGATCGGCACGATCGATGGCTTTGAGTCCGACGTCGATCGATTCTTGCCGCCAATTCTCCGGAGCGATCAGCTGTCCTTTCAGCCGCGAGGGCAAATGGAGACCGACCCGAGCTTCAAGCAGCTGATTCCCTATGTGTTGCTGCAGTGGACGGACGAGGGCGGCACCACAAAGCTGTTCACCTACACTCGCGGCGGTGGATCTGGCGAGGCGAGGTTGCACGCCAAGCGGAGCGTCGGAATTGGCGGCCACATCAGCCGCGAAGATGCCGCCGGTGGGGCCGACCCATACTCGACAGGTATGCACAGAGAACTTAGCGAGGAAGTTCAGCTAGAATCGGGGTACCAGGAATACTGCCACGGATTGATTTACGATCCGTCGAACGACGTGGGAAAAGTTCACTTGGGAGTCGTCCACCGATTCGTACTCGAGCGTCCCGAGGTGCAAAGCAATGAGGCTGATTTGGCCGAGGGTGGATTCGTGAGCGTGGACGAACTTCGTGCAGAGATGGATCGTCTTGAAACGTGGAGCCAACTTGCCATCAAGGCATTGTTTGATGGATCGGAACCATGATTTACCTTGACAATCACGCCACGACTCGTTGCGACCCCCAAGTGGTCGATGCGATGTTGCCATGGTTGTCCGAACAATTTGGCAACCCGCACAGTAGCCATGACATGGGCAAACAGGCCGCCGACGCGATCGGACGCAGTGTTGCCACCATCGCCGCGGCTTTGAATGCGAAACCAGACGCGATCGTGATCACCAGTGGTGCGACCGAAAGCAACAACCTGGCGATTCGAGGTGTGTGCACTCATCCACGACAAAAGCGTCGCCACATCGTAACCGTCACGACCGAGCACCCCGCGGTATTGGACGTGGCGGCAGATCTTCAGCAGGAGGGATTTCGGGTCACGCGTGTGCCGGTTGCTCATGCAGGGTCGGCCGGCGCGGGGGTCGTCGACCCGAATCGTTTAGCTGACGCCGTTGACGACGACACCGTGCTGGTGTCAGTGATGTGGGCGAACAACGAAATCGGTGCAATCGCGCCGATGAAAGAAATCGCAGAGATCTGTCATCGCCGGGGTGCGCTTCTGCACAGTGATGCGACACAAGCCGTTGGCCGGATTCCCGTCGATGTGCTTGCGACCGATGTCGACCTGCTAAGCGCGACCGCACACAAGTTCTATGGTCCCAAAGGTACTGGCCTTCTGGTCGTTGGAAACTCGAACCGTCGAGTCCGTTTGCGACCGCAAATCGTGGGTGGCGGACAACAACGTGGATTACGAAGTGGGACGGTGAACCCGGCAGGTGCTGTTGGCATTGCGACTGCACTTCAGCTTTGCATTGATTCAATGAGCGACCACAGCGAACGGATACGTCGACTTCGCGATCAGCTGTGGAGCAATCTCTCCGAGGCGATCGAAGGATTGGTCGTCAATGGTCCTGAGCTTGACGGCAACCAAAGGTTGGTGGGAAATCTGAACATTGTCCTGCCTGCGATCGAAGGGCAAGCCTGGATGTCGGCGGTCCCCGAAATTGCTTTCAGCAGCGGCTCAGCATGCAGCGGCGCGGAGGCTGCGCCGAGCCATGTCTTGACAGCAATTGGACTGGACGAGTCAACCGCTCGCAGAAGCGTGCGTTTCGGAGTTGGCAGATTCAATACGGGAGGATGAGATCGCATCCGCTAGCAAGATGTTGATCAGCGCATATTCCAGGATTGCTGCCATGGCAAACTGAGATTCGCCAGAACTCCCAAACATCCAAGGCTCCGTTTCCCGTCGCCAATTGCCCACAAAATCTCTCTTTACCCAATAGCTATCGTAGCGGTACGATCGCAAGGAAATCCTCGGGGAGCGCTGCGCCAAGCGAGGCCGGTCTCTCGAGACCCAAGATATTCAAGGATTGAGCGATGGGCGGAGCCTCCCTGCTACTAATGATTGCCGCAATGGGCGTCACTTACGGTTGGCAACCAGACACCAGGGGTGGTGTTGAGTACATCATCCAGATCCCGCCTGATCAGCTGAGCGAGATCAAGCGGGTCGGTGAAATCAGCAGTGTGATCGACCCGGCTATTCGTGGTCACGTTTCGCGTGTCATCATTCAGGTGGGAAACGGACCAGTGCCGAGGCGAGCACCCGCAAATTTCGCGAGCAGACTGGGCTTTCAATCGAATGGCGTTGCGATCGCCGCTTCGGACCAATCACCTGTTCCGATTCCAGAGATGGATGACGCGCGGCAAGCGACGCCAATCCCAAGTCTCGATCACGCGGCGAACAGAGAGACCACTACAACTGCCTTAATGAAGCCTGATGCAAACGACCTCAGTGGGCCAGGCTACAGTTTCCCTTCGACCCCGTCTTCCCTGAGTGACACCGCTACCGGGGCAATCCGCAGTGGTTTCGATCAAGCGGGCCGTGAATTGGGCTGCGCGAGCGTCTGAACAAGTTAACAACGTGCTTGGCCAGGCAGGAAACGCTCTGCGAAACCAGACGTCGGGTGTCCAGGCACCAGGAACCGCGGGCGGCGGCGCGTTCGGTGGCAGTGCGCTGGGAGCAAACAACCTAATTCTGCCCCCTCAGAACTCAAATCAGAGTCTGCAACCGCAGGCCCCCAGCTTTACCGGCGGCGATCCGAGCGGCGAATTGGCTAGGACTCGTCCGGGTGGGCCAAACACTGACCCGACCAATAGCCGCGACAACACTTGGCGAGGTTTTCCTACCACGCCTACAGGCCGAGCAACAACCGATCCGGTTGGTTCAAACACGGCCGCCGCAAACAACTCATTCGATCCGCGGGCATTGAACACGCAAGGTAGCGCATCAGACGCACTTTCCAATCGTCGAGGTGCTAACGGGCTCTCGCCCAGCGATACGTTTGGAAAATTGCCTGGCGGTTTGAGTCTCCCCGGGGCAAGCAATTCACCAACAGCCGGCTACACACAGGCCAATGACACGCGTGGTTTGAACTCCGCAGCCACAGCCCTGCAGGGTGCCAACACACAGATACCGAACGCGCAAGCAGGGGTTTACCCGCAGTACGAACAGACTCAGCGCGATCTTCAGACGCGAAACTCAAACAGCAGCGGCAACAACGCCTACGGCCGTTCGCAATATGATCCACCGACTGCTGATCGGTGCGCTCGCAACCAACTACGGCCAGGGCCAGGGGAGCGGGTACGCTTCGGCAGGTAGCGCGGGATACAACAATCAATCGCCGGGATACGGCGCGCGTGAGCCACAAGTTGCTCAAACGCGGATGGGACCCGATTCAAGTTTAACGCGTGAGCAGATCGAAGCCGGAGCTTGGTCAGTCGATATCTACAACCGGCCCATTGATCGCGACGGCAAGCTGGTTCAGCTCCCGAACCAGACTGCGGGGGTCTACGGGTCATATCCAAGACAGCAAACCGATCGATACACAGACCTGACGTACAGCACGCTTGGTCAGCCGAATGTGAACCCGCCGCGGATGGCAGAGACGTCAACGCCCAACCTGCAACCTCGGTCGGGCCCGCTTGAGTACAACCCGCCCTTGTCCGCCAACACCCGTCCGCTCGGTGAATACGGCCAACTCACTCGCGAACCACTACCTCGCGGTGCTACAACTGGCGAAATGACTCGGCGATCCGACGCTGCCAGCGAGGCCCAGTATGACCCCCCATCACTCTCCAGTCGCCGAAACGCAAGTACCTTGGCAGGCGGCAGCGCTTCCGGCGGCGGAATTGAACGCCCGAGACAAGTCGCCGCCCAACCGCTATTCAACGGCCTGCTGCTAATCTCATTTGTGGCGAACATCTACCTGATTTTCTGGCTGAAGAATTTGCGTCTTCAGTTCCGTGACATGGTCGCCGCCAAGCGGATCGCAAACTCGAGCAGCCAAACCGCTTAGCGAATTAGGTCTCAGAAGCCGCTCCTACCTCGGAACACCAGGACGCATGCTGGGGATCGGTATTACCCTGGCTCGTCTTCGATGGGCGGCCGTAGACCCGGACCTGGAGAGCGTCCGGCTGAGAGACGACCAAAACGTGTCACGTTATCGCGCCGGCAAATGTTCACACCAACGTATTGGTTGATCACTAGATGTGATAGCCGCGGAGCGGTTGTTCAAGCTCAAACAAAACCGACCCGCTAAGCCGGACGCTCTCCCCGTCCTGGCAGCCTGACGTATGCGGTTTGTCGCCAGGACAGGTCCTGGCCTACGCCGATCGCTCCCCTCAATTCATGATCGTCGACGTACTAACGAAAGCCCCCTTCCAGAGAAATTCACGATTCACGCTTGGCTTGCATCGCTGATTTCCCACGTGATGGGTGCTCATTCGAACCTCCAGAGGAAATAAGCCTCCCGCCAGAGGTGGGTAACCGCAGCATTTTTGTCTTTTTTTTGCCAGCACCATTCCTTGCAGATCGTCTACATTGGGGGTACCCTGATGGGGGATTCGGATTCCGCAGTTTGAAGGTGTCGGCTTCTGAATCTGTTTTTTTAGGCGGGTGAAGGAAATTCGAGCGAAATTGATGTTAAGAAGCCCCCTTGAAAAGTTGGAAATGACTGCGGGCCTCTGGGTTGATTATCGCTTGAGCCTTTTAAGAGGGTGATTGCAATCTTCCCATACTGAAGAGGGTAAGCAAATTGCCATGTAGAGGTGATCCGTCACGGTCAATTCTGGGACGCACATGGGAACGCGGCCCTAATTCATACACACTGGAGATTTGATGAGTAAGAAACTATTGATCGTTGACGATCACGAGATCATTCGATTGGGGTTGCGTTTGATGCTCGAAGGCACTGATCTCGAGATAGCAGCGGAGGCGACGACCGCTGCGGAGGCTCTTGCCGCGGTTGAGAAGTCGACGCCGGATGTCGTTTTGATGGACATTCGGATGGAAGGTGGCGATGGCCTGAACGCGCTTGGTCGAATGAAGCTCGACCACCCTGATCTGCCGATTGTTTTGTTTTCGGCCTACGACAATCCGACCTACATTGCGCGTGCGGTGGCATTGGGTGCCTCGGGTTACGTGTTGAAGTCGGCTCCTCGCGAGCGATTGATTGGTGCACTCGAGACAGCTGTCGTTGGCGAATCGGCCTGGACCCGTGAGGAACTTCGTCGCGTGACTGGGGCATTGGCGACGCCGAGATTGAGCCAAGATATCGAAGTACCGCTGACGCAACGAGAAAGCGAAGTCCTTCGACAGATGGCACTCGGTTTGACCAACAAAGAGATCGCGAAGATGCTCGGCATCAGCTACGAAACCGTCAAAGAGCATGTGCAACACATCCTGCGTAAGATCGGTGTCAGCGATCGAACACAGGCGGCAGTTTGGGCGGTTCGCAAGAACTTGGTCTGAGCATCGCTCAAGCCTCTGAAGCCAAAAGAAAGAGGGTCTTTCAAGGTTTGTTGTGGATAGCACACAACAACATGTAGGCCAGGACCTGTCCTGGCGTTTGTGGCTTGCTCGCTATTCGCCAGGACAGGTTCTGGCCCACGAAGAAAGACCCTCACGAAACCGCGATGGACTACAAAAAAGGACGCCCACATGAGTGAGCGTCCTCTTTTTGTTTGGACTAGCCGCGAACGTGAAAAGGCCTCAGTCGCCGGTTGGAATCAACGGGCCTTCGCCGCTTCCCAGGCCACCCTTGAGGTCGTCCTCGTCGATGCTCGGCATGTTACCCGATTCGGCAGCTTCGGCTTCCGCGGCCGCCCGCTCCTGTTCTTCGCCCCACTCAACGCGTTTGAGCGACAGGCCGATCTTTCGTTCGTCGGTATCAACTCGCAACACTTTGACCTCGATATCCTGGCCAACTTTGACCACTTCCTCGGGGTCTTCGACCTTGTGCTCGGCCAGCTCGCTGATGTGCAGCAAGCCTTCCAAACCGTCTTCCAAACCGATAAAGACACCGAAATTGGTGATCTTGGTGACCTTACCTTTGACCAATTGGCCGGGCTGGTACTTGTCAGGAATGTCTCCATCCCAGGGGTCGTTATCAAGCTGCTTCAAGCCGAGCGCGATGCGACGACGAGATTCGTCAACACTGAGTACGCGGCAGTTGATTTCTTGGCCTTTTTCCAGCAATTCGCTGGGATGACCGATCTTGCGGGTCCACGACATGTCGCTGACGTGCAGCAGTCCGTCGATTCCCTCTTCCAGCTCGATGAAGGCACCGTAATTGGTTAGGTTGCGGACCTTTCCGGTCACGTCCTGACCTTCCGGATACCGCTCGATGACCTCGTCCCAGGGGTTCTTCTGCGTTTGCTTCATGCCCAGCGAAAGCTGCTGACCCTCGGGGTCGACGCCCAGAATCTTGACGTCGATCTCGTCGCCGATGTTGACCAGTTCGCTGGGATGATTGACCCGTTTGGTCCAACTCATCTCGCTGATGTGAACCAATCCTTCGATGCCCGGCTCGAGTTTGACAAAGGCACCGTAGCTCATGACGTTGACGACTTCGCCCTTGTGATCGGAATTGACCGGGTACTTGGCCTCGATGTTTTCCCAAGGATTTCGGTCTTTCTGCTTGAGTCCGAGCGCGATTTTTTGCTTTTCGCGATCGATATGCAGCACTTTGACTTCGATCTCTTGGTCGATCGACACCATTTCGGTTGGATGTCCGATTCGCTCCCAGGCCATGTCGGTAATGTGCAGCAAACCGTCGATTCCGCCCAGGTCGACGAAGGCACCAAAGTCGGCGATGTTCTTGACAATCCCCTTGCGGATCTGACCGACCTCGAGCTCCTTCATCAGGTAGGCGCGGTCTTCCTCGCGCTGACGCTCGATCAGCGAACGACGGCTGATGACAATGTTTCGACGGGTATCGTCGATCTTCAGCACTTCGGCTTGAATCACGCGACCGATGAAATCGCCGATGTCGCCGGGACGGCGAATATCGACTTGGCTGCCTGGCAAGAAGACGTTGACTCCGATATCGACCAACAAGCCGCCTTTGATCTTCCGGATGACCGTGCCGGTGACCACTTGGCCCTCGCTGATCTCTCCGATGATCTTTTCCCATTCGATGATCTTTTCCGCTTTGCTCTTGCTCAGCGAGATCATTCCGTAGGGGTCATCAGCGGCCCCAAGTTCGTCCTCCATCTCCTCGATCAGAACTTTGACCGTGGTCCCGACCTTGGGTTTCTCTTCGTCGGGGCCCCATTCATTCAGTGAGACAGTGCCTTCGCTCTTGAAGCCGACATCGATCAGAACCCATTCGTCGTTGACTTCGACAATCCGACCGTCGACGATCTCTCCCTGGGCATATTCTTGCTGGTCTTGCCCGAGCCATTCCAACAGCCACTCGTCGGCTTCTTGATCGGGTGCTAGCACCGCGAGTTCGTTGGTGATGTCGTCGTCGTCCAGGTGGCGGATGAGGTTGCGGTTAACCATAAGTGTTCCAGTGTGGAGCTTTCTCAGTTCGACCGACGGCCAGATCGCTGGAATGCTCGAAGGGGGGGTTAGAGTACGAAACGGCCGTCCGCGCGGACCCTGTGCCCGCGCGCGTAGCCCGGTAACGTATCAAAGCTGAAAAATCGTCACAACAGCTAACACCGCTGTTTCACGCCGAATGTTGCACGTTTGTGTCGGTCTGGACGCTTCGCCTGGACGCCGCTCAGTCGAGTCACTCAACAGGTCCCAGCTGGGCAGGTCACCACTGGGGCGGTATCAAATGCCGGTTCGATGATCGACCTTTTCCATTTTCGCGTGCCAATGTCCGACCAGTTTTCCGTTCGCGTCGCCCTCGGCGGCGACCATGCCGGCTTCCCGCTCAAGCAGTCCATTGCCGAGCGGATTGGTCCGCTGGTCACATCCTTGATCGACTGTGGCACCAACAGCGAGGCGAGCTGTGACTATCCCGATTTCGCGATCGCGGTGGCGCGGCAGTTGATCGCAGGGAACCGCCGATCGTGGAATCGTCGTCTGTGGAAGCGGCGTGGGGGTCAGCGTTGCTGCCAACAAGATCCCTGGGATTCGGGCCGCGATCTGTCACGACACCTATTCAGCCCACCAAGGAGTCGAGCACGACGACATGAACGTGTTGTGCATCGGCGGCCGGATTATCGGGTCAGAGTTGGCCTTCGAGATCGTCGAGGCCTTCTTAAGAGCCAGCTACCAGCCTGAAGACCGCCATGCCCGACGATTAGCCAAAGTCCTGGACATCGAAAAAAAGGGCCTGGATGCCCTGTAGGTCGACTTGTCCCCAAGTCAAAAGAGCTTCGAAACGTTTTCATCAAGCTTTTGCGACTGCTGCATCAACGCGGCATTGAGCAACTCGATCGCGACCCGCGATTCCAGCGTGACACCGGCACGCACGCCGACACAGGGGTCGTGCCGTCCGGACTTCAGCTCAAAGTCGATCTCTTCCAGATTCTTGCGGACCGATTCTTGCCGCTTGTTGATCGTCGAAGTCGGTTTGAATCCGACTCGAAAGACCAACGGCATGCCAGTGGTCACCCCACCGATCAGTCCGCCATGGGTGTTTCCGACGTAGCCGTGCGAACGAATCGGGTCGTTGTTTTCGCTGCCAAGTCGCTCGATCACCTGTGCGCCCGCACCAATTTCGCACGACTGGACCGCATTGAGCCCGCCCAGCGCTCCGATGATTCGCACCTTCAAACTCTGATACAACGGTTCGCCCAGCAGTGGCGGCACATTGACCGCGACCACCTCGACCGCAGCACCCAAGGAATCACCTTGCTTGCGAGTCTCTTTGATCAATTCGCCGGCAGCATCCGCAAACTCGGAATCGATCGCATGAATTTCTGACCTTTCGAGCCGATCTTGCACCGCTGTGATTTCGCCGGCCGCAATTTTCAGGTTTGCGGTCTTGGCCGCGATCTCCTCGAAGTGCCCCGCCAGAGTCTGTTTCGCCTTCAGTTTTCCGACCTGCGAGATGGAGGACAAAATGACCGTACCGAATTTTTCCTGCATCAGAATCCGGGCGATCGAACCACCGATCACATCGCTGATCGTGGCCCGATAACTGGAACGCCCACCGCCACGCACATCGACGAAGCCGGCCGATTTGTGGAACTTCACCAAATCGGTGTGGCCGGGCCGCACTTCGCCGGTCAGGCCAGCGAACTGTGTGTAGTCGCCCGATTTCTTCGAGGTCGAGAGCACCATCGCGGCAATCGGTTCGCCGGTCGTGTAGCCCTCTTCATAGCCTTCGCTCTCGAATGATCCGCCATCGACGTCGACAGAGATTTTCGATCCGCCCAGCAGTTTTTCGTGATCATCCTGGTACAGCCCCGACAAGAACACAACCTTGTCTTTCTCGTTCCGCGGTGTGCCGTGCTTGTTGCCGCCTGGACGCCGGCGGTCAAGAAACGCCTGTACTTCCTGCCGCCGGATGTACTGTCCCGGCGGACAACCGAACACGATGGTCGTTACCGCCGGTCCGTGCGATTCACCAGCCCCCGCGACAGCGTAAAGGGGGCCGCCCAGAATTTCCATGAACTACCAATCCAAACGTGAAGTTGAAAAGCCACACGTTCAGCATAACTGCGATCGTTTATGCAAAGTAGCCGAGTGTTCGGCGACGCTAAGCGAACAGGCCGTCAACGACGCGGCCATGAACATCGGTCAGGCGATAGTCGCGTCCAGAGTAACGGAAGGTCAGACGCGTGTGGTCAATGCCCATCAAGTGCAGCACGCTCGCGTGTAAATCGTGAACGTGTACGCGGTTCTCAGTGGCATGCATGCCGAACTCGTCAGTCGCACCATAGGTCAGTCCGCCGCGAATTCCGCCGCCGGCCAACAGCATCGAGAAACCGGTGTGATGATGGTCCCGGCCCGCCTGCTTGGGGTCTTTTGACTTGTCGACCTGCGCGTAGGGCGTGCGGCCAAATTCGCCACCCCAAATGACCAGCGTATCCTCTAGCATCCCCCGGCTCTTCAAGTCGGTCAGCAACGCCGCGGTAGCCCGATCGGAATCCTCACACAACGTCTTGTGCGATTTGTTGTTGTTGCGGTGCGTATCCCAAGGCTGCTTCTGGCCGTTCTTGACATAGAAGACCTGCACGACGCGGACGCCTCGTTCCAGCAGTCGACGGCCGAGCAAACAACTGCGGGCAAACTCGCTATCACCGTACGACTCTCGCGTCTTGGCCGACTCTCGAGAAATGTCGAACGCCTCGGCCGCTTCACCTTGCATCTGGAAGGCCAGTTCCATCGAGCGGATGTGGGTTTCCAGCGCCGTCTCACCGGCGCGATTCTGCAAATGGGCCGCGTTCAATTTGCGAATCAACTCGAGCTGCCGATACTGGTCCGGTCCGCTCAATCGCGGGTGACGGATATTCGCGATCAGCTTGTCGACCTCGGTGTGGTTGGTATCGACCTCGACGCCCTGGTGTTGGCCCGGCAGGAAAGCACTCGACCAAAGTTGCGGGCCGACCACGGGCAGACCGGGAGAGAGAGCAATGAACGGCGGCAGATTTTCGTTCTCCGAGCCCAGGCCATAGGACAACCAAGACCCCATGCTCGGCCGAATCGGTTGCTGGTGTCCCGATTGCATCAACAGCAATCCAGGTTCATGGTTGGGCACGTCGGTGTGCATCGAACGGACGACACAAAGATCGTCCGCATGGTGAGCCAGCTTCGGAAACAACTCGCTCATCACAAGACCACTGTCACCATGAGCGGAAAACTTGAAGGGCGACGGCATGTAACCGGCGGCACGGTTCTTGCCCGCAATGTCTTGGTCCGGTGTCTTGCCTTCATGCTTGGCAAGCGCCGGTTTGGGATCGAAAGTGTCGACATGCGACGGAGCGCCATTCATGAACAGAAAGATGACGCGTTTCGCCCGAGCCGGGTGATGCAAGCCATTGGCGACCGGCAGTGTGTCGCTGGCCGTCAGATTCCCCGTCGACTGGAGCGCCGACAGCAATCCGACGGCACCAAAACCGGCACCACTGCGGCGAAGCATCTGTCGACGGGATGAAAGTTCCTGCATCTCAATCCACCATGAACATTTCGTTACTGATCAGCAGCGCCTGCGCGTATTGTGACCACATCTCGGACTCTCCGCTGGCGACGAACTCTTCGCCTAAATCCATTTCAAGCTGGGTCGGCATGCGAGCCATCAGCAACTGATAGGCAAGCTCGATTCGTGAACGATGGGATCCACCGTGATTCGCCAGACGCTCGGCCAGTGCGTCGGCCTGAGCGACCAGGAACGGACTGTTCAGCAGGAAGAGTTTTTGCAGCGGTGTCGTCGTCTCGAAGCGTTTGGCACTGTGAGCATTGGGGTCGGGAAAATCGAATCTGGCCAGCATCGGGTTCAAATCCATCCGGCTCACTTCGCTGTATACCGTTCGTCGTTGTGAATCGGGTGCGTCGGGCTGCAGCGACGGACCGCCAATGCCCTGTTGCAGTCGCCCGGAAACGAACAACACAGCGTCACGGTAGGCTTCCACGCTCAACCGACGCCGGGGCATCCGCCAGAGCAGACGGTTCTCTGGATCGATCTCCGACTTCTCAGGGATCGATCTGGCTGCTTTGAGCGTAGGTCGAGGAAAGCACGATCTCTCGCTGCAGCCATTTCAGCGACCAACCGTTGTCCATGAAGCGAACGGCCAGATCATCCAGCAGTTCCGGATGGCTGGGTGAGTCGCCGAGCGTACCGAAGTTGCTGGGAGTGCCAACCAGAGGGCGGCCGATCAGCTGCTGCCAAACGCGATTGACGATCACGCGTGCAGTCAGCGGATTCGATCTGTCAACGATCGCGTCGGCCAACTCGCCGCGACCACTTCCGTCAGAGAACTCCGTCGGCTGTTCACTCAACACGCTCAGGAACCCTCGTTTCACTAGCGGGCCGGGTTTGGTGACATCGCCACGGATCATCACGTTGACATCTTGCAGCTTTCCGTCGCGAACAATGTGAACTGCGTCTTGCGGCTGCTTTGCCTGGTCATCGTTCTTCTCGACCGATTCATTGATCGGACGATTGAACATCTCCGTACTGGCAAACACACCGGCCAACGCGTAATAGTCGGACGTCGGAATCGGATCGTACTTGTGATCGTGACATCGCGCAAGCAACGGTCAAACCGAGTAGACCTCGCGAAACCGTATCGATTCGGTCTTCCCATTCGTCTGCCATCACCTCGGGACTATTGCGGCGATAATACTTCGGCCCCAAACCGAGGAACCCAAGCGCGAGGTGCAATTCGGTGTCATCCGGTTCGATCAGATCCGCAGCCAGTTGATAGCGGATGAAGTCGTCGTAAGGCATGTCGCCGGCCAGAGCGTCGATCACCCAATCGCGATACAGATAGGCGTTGGGGTAGGTCAACGAATCGTTGTCGCCAACCTTGTGCGCCTGGTCTTCGGCATACCTCGCGACATCGAGCCAGAGACGTGCCCAACGTTCCGCGTGCGCCGGCGATTCGAGTAACTGATCGACCAATCTCGATTTTGCCCCAGGATGCTGATCTTCCAAATAAGCGTTGACCTGCTCAGGCGTCGGCGGCAAGCCAATCAAGTCAAACGTCAATCGTCGAATCAATGTTCGCGCGTCGGCCGCCGGATTTGGTTCAACGCCCGCATGCTCAAGTTGCGCCAAGACGAATTGGTCAATTCTTCCCGCGGCCCACTTGTTGTTTCTCGTCACCGGCGGATCGTGCTGGATGGGCAGTTGAAACGCCCAAAACTCACGAGCCTGTTCCCAGTCGATGGCTTGTTCGGCCTGCAGCGATGCGAGCTCTGCGGGGGGCATCGATTCACGTGGATCGACCGCACCGAGTTTGATCCAGGTCTCGAAGTCGCCCATCACTTTCTCATCGAGTCGGCCATCGGGCGGCATCTCCAGTCCGTCGTAACGGATCGCGGCCAGCAACAGACTCTTGTCCGGTTCACCCGGCATCAGCGCCGGACCCGAGTCACCGCCGCGGAGCATCGCGCCCGGATCATCAAGCCGCAGACCACCTTGGATCAAGTCAGCATCGCCGGCATGACACTCGTAGCAATGTTCAACCAGAACCGGCCGAATCTTCCGCTCAAAGAAATCGGTCTCGTCTGCGGCGGTGGCCAGTGCACCCTGTCCAACACACACGACACAACCAAGTGTGCCAACGATCGATCGGTAAAAATTCGGCGATCTGAACACTGCGAGGCAACTCGGGGCGGGCGAGGAAGTGCGGTGATACACCTTGGGAGGGACTCACATTGTAACGCAAACGCTGCCGAAACACACTCCGATTCAAGTTCCGTTCGTAGTGACCCGATTCATCGGGTGTGAAGAACCGCATGAATGCGGCCACTACGCACAAGAGGTTCTTCCGCGAATTTTGTGGTTGATCGGCAATGATTGGGTGGCTGGTGGTCGAGCGTCAGCGAGCCCCCAGACGCGAGCCAATGGAATTCCGGGGGCTCGCTGACGCTCGACCGCCGGCCACCCCTTGAATGCAATTTTTCATCTGCCACTAAAACTCCGGAAGAACCGAACAACAAGACAGCCGCGCATGGATCAAAGCTCGCGACGTTCACGTTTTCACGAAATGAAGTTGCAAGTCACCCGTCAAGACCGATGGAAATGGACGTGTTTCCACTGCCCGTCAATCCGCTGCCAGACGCGAGACTCCTGAGTCGATGTGGTTTGGGTCTTGCCATCCGCACTCGCTCGCTGCGTCAATCGCACGTAGGCGATCACTGCCACGTCGTCGCCGAGCATGCGAACATGAGGACTGCTAAGGGTTGTCGTGACGCCGGCGTAGGGCGATTGATCAGTCATCTCAAAATAGTGTTTGTGGAACCCCATTCCTTGAACGAGATGCCCGTTCGCCTCAGGTTCAAAAGACGTCAAATCCTCGGCGCACAATTCGGCATACGTCGACCAATCGCTATGCGTGATCGATTCGATAAGCTTACGCGTCAGGGCAATGATTTCGGATTCCGTCATGTTGCACCGTGGATGTATCCCTGGGGTGATAGCCGCTGGACTTTACCTGGGGTCCGCTTCCAAAGCCCCGTCCGGCCCGTGACCGTTCCGATCTGTGCCACCGGAATCGGCAACTCAGCCGCAAGCGCGCGATCGGCATCCGATTGGCTCATGGTCACGATCAATTCAAAATCTTCGCCATCGGACCAGGCGTGCTCCAGCGGCGTTCGTCCCGAAGTTTTTGATAGCTCGATGGCATCCTCGTGAATTGGAATGCGATCGACGTCGAGTTCGGCCCCGACGCCGCTTGCAGCGCACAAGCGATCCAAATCGAGCGAAAGCCCATCGCTGATGTCGATTGCCGCAGTCACTTGGACAATCGCACGCAGTTTCGACGCTAGTTCAACCCTGGGTTGCGGTCGCAGGTGCCTGCCCCGAATACTGCCGCCGGTCGAACCCGAAACCAGGATCGCGTCCCCCTCTTTGGCTCCGCTTCGCAGCCATGCGCCATCTTTGGGAACATAGCCCAGCAGTGTGATGCTGATCGATAGCGGTCCGTCGTAAGTCGAGAGGTCGCCGCCGGCAATGGAAACCTCGAATTCTGCGGCCGCTTCCAAAATTCCTTCGTAAACATCACCGGCGATTCGCGTTGCGTTCTGACGCGGAAGTGCCAGTGTGACCAACGCAGCGGTTGGAGTGGCTCCCATTGCGGCGATGTCGCTGAGGTTGATCGCCATTGACTTGTATCCAACGTCGGCAAGCGGATCTTCGCTGCGAAAATCGACACCCTCGATGATCTGGTCGGTGCAGGCAACCTGCTGCCCTTCGACAGGGTCGATCACGGCAGCATCATCACCGATGCCCACGACTACCTTCGGTAACGAGCGACAGCGACCGCGAAGATAGGCAAGAAAGGACTGTTCCACAGGAGTTGCTTTGGGGAGGATTCGCTTTCGGGATTGTCCGTCGGCGGAGCCCCCCCATCGTCGACTGTCCAGTACAATTTGGGAATTCCCCCTTTTTCACACACTTAGCCTGCTTGAGGTTGATGATGTCTGCCACGTTGTCTTCACCGCCTGACGTGAATATTCGCGAAACGGAATGCTTCATCGATGGTAAATGGGTACCTGCAGCCAGCGGGAAGACCTTTGCCACCGTGAATCCCGCGACCGAAGAAGAGATCGCTCAAATCGCAGAGGGTGACAAGGAAGACGTCGATGCCGCGGCAAAAGCAGCGCGACACGCCTTCGACAGCGGCCCTTGGTCCAGAATCGACGCTCGTGATCGTGGCCGGCTGATGTATCAACTGGCCGATCGGATGGAGGCCGAAATCGATGACCTCGCCCGCTTGGAAACGCTAGACAATGGCAAACCACTCAACGACAGCCGCAACGTCGACCTGCCGTTGGCGATTGATTGCCTGCGATACTACGCCGGCTACGCTGACAAAATTCACGGCAGCACGATTCCGATCCGCGGCAACCATTTTTGTTACACGCGCCGCGAGCCGATCGGTGTCGCCGGACAGATCATCCCTTGGAACTTTCCCAATCCTGATGACAGCCTGGAAATGGGCCCCCGCATTGGCGGCAGGTTGCACGATCGTGATGAAGCCTGCCGAGCAAACACCATTAACCTGCTTGCGGATGGCGCAAATTGCTCAAGACGTCGGTATCCCGGACGGAGTCATCAACGTGGTTCCTGGATATGGACCGACGGCCGGTTCCGCGGTTGTCAAACATCCGCTGATCGACAAGATCGCATTCACCGGCGAGCATCGCACGGCCCAGATCATCACACGCGAGTCCGCTGATACGCTCAAACGACTGACCTTCGAGTTGGGCGGGAAGAGTCCAAACGTGATTTTCGCCGACGCCGACTTGGACGCTGCCGCGATGGGGGCGTATGTCGGCTTGTTCCTGAACCAGGGCCAATGTTGTTGCGCCGGTAGCCGCGTGTTTGTCGAGCGCAGTAAGCACGACGAGTTCCTCGCGAAGCTTCAAAAACTGACCGAGAATCGAAAAGTCGGCGACCCCTTCGCCGCGGACACCGAGCAGGGACCACAAGTCGACAAGGCCCAGTTCGACAAGATCATGTCGTACATCGACAAGGGCAAGAGCGAAGGTGCCGAGTGCGTGACTGGTGGTAAACGAGTTGGCGATAAAGGCTACTTTGTGGCACCGACGATCTTTGACAACGTCAGCGATGAGATGTCGATCGCCACCGACGAGATCTTTGGCCCGGTCCTGAGCGTGCTGACCTTTGACGACAAGGAGGACATGATCCAGCGAGCCAACAACACCTTTTACGGCTTGGCCGCTGCGGTCTGGACACGCGATATTTCGCTGGCTCACGAGTTTGCCGCCCGTGTTCGCGCGGGGACCGTGTGGGTCAACTGCTACGACGTGTTTGACGCGGCCGCACCCTTTGGTGGATTCAAGATGAGCGGTTACGGCCGCGAACTCGGCGAGGAAGGCCTCAAGGCCTACACCGAAAGCAAGACGGTGACCATTGCGCTGTAGCTTTAAGATTCCGGATCGTTCGAGTCACCTCTCCCTCCGGGCAATGGTATCTACACACGTTGTAGCGCGTCATTTTGTACCCTGGCTCCCCTCTCCCTGTTTTGCCATGCAAGTGGAGCTTGCATCGCAAAATGGGGAGAGGGGTCGGGGGTGAGGGGCGACACACTTGGCAAGATTGATATCAGATACCGTGAACTCTTTGTTCTTCGTCGCAACACCGGTAACCAACGAAATCCAATCGCACGAATCTTGAGTGCGCTAGACCTGATGACAGATATTGCAAGCGAATCACCAACGCACAGCATCCCGATTCGGCCCCCTCTCCCCCAGCCCCTCTCCCCCAAATTCCATGCAAGCTCCACTTGCATGGAATTTGGGGGAGAGGGGAGCCAAACTAACAAAACCATGCGAGAGAGTTCGTGTAGATACCAATGCTCAAAGGGAGAGGTGACGTGTGTTAACTCGTTACAAACAAACAACTCAAAGGGTACACGAGCTCCAAGGGGTGGAGGTGATTCGCGTAGCGAACAATCCCCTTCGCCAACGGCGACCATCGGGCGCGATCCCTCATGAACGACGCCCTCCAACAAGTCGTTCAACAGCAGACGCCGTGGCAATCGCAGTTGCCATGGCTGACCTTGGCGCTGCTGTCTCTTCCGCTGGTGCTGGCGGCGTGGAAGTTGAAGATCTATCCATCGATTTGGTGGACAGTGATCCTCGGCATCTCGTTGATCGCCAGTCTGGTGACAATTTTCGTTCGCGATTTCCTGATCATCGCGACCATGATCGACTTGTTTTTGATCGCCGCCGCAGCCATCGACTTTCTCTGGCTCTATCTGAACACCAATCGCGGAATCGAGGTCAGCCGCACGATCCCCCGGACTTGCTCACTCGGCGTCCCGCTGACCAGCGAGATCACGGTAGAGAACCGCACCTCGATGACGCTGGTCGGAAATGTCCGCGATGATCTTCCGGAGAACTTTGATGCCTCACCGGCTGACCATTCGCTGCGACTGCCGCCGATGGGACGGATGACGGCTCAACGCAAGCTGATACCCGGGCGCCGCGGTGCCTTTCAACTCGAGCATGTCTATTTGCGATTCGCCAGTCCGCGAAAGTTGTGGGTGCGTCTGCTGCGATTGGACGTTTACAATCCGTTGAACGTCTATCCCGACATGAAGCAATTGTCTGACTATGCATTGCTGGCTCGGACCAATCGTTTGAGCCTGATCGGCGTGCGGAAGACTCGGCGAATCGGCCAGGACAGCGAGTTCGAGCGACTTCGAGACTACTCGCGTGACGACAACTATCGGCATATCGACTGGCGAAGCACCGCCCGACGCCGCAAGCTGACCGTTCGCCAGTTTCAAAATGATCAGAGTCAGCGAGTCATTTTTTTGCTCGACTGTGGTCGCATGATGACCAACCAGCGCGACGGTTACACATTGTTGGATCACGCCTTCAATTCAACCCTGATGATGGCGTATGTCGCGCTTTCGCAGGGTGATGCGGTCGGCATGCTCTGCTTTTCAGATACGATTCATTCATACATACCGCCGCGAGGCGGCAACAGTCAAATGAATCGTCTGATCCAAGCCGGTTTTGATCAGTTCCCCAGACTGGTCGAATCTCGTTACGACGAGGCATTTCTGTATCTATCAAGTCACTGCAAGCGTCGCTCGCTCGTCGTATTGGCGACCAATGTGATCGACGAAGTCAACGCGGGCGCCGTCGTTGACTATCTGGGCAACATCAACGGCCAACATCTTCCCCTGGGCGTGTTGCTTCGCGATCGCGAAATGTTCGAGGCAGCCGACTCTCCCGATGGCGGCAAGTTCCAGATGTACCGTGCCGCCGCTGCCGCTGACATCCTGCTGTGGCGTGATCAAGTCTTGAAAGATCTCGAGCATCGAGGTGTCTTGGTCGTCGATGCTTTTCCTGACGAGCTGACCGCGCCGCTGGTGAATCAGTACCTGGAAGTCAAAGCGAAACACCTGCTCTAGTTCGCCTGTTCCTTGCCGCTGCCATCGCCGGAAACGCAGTGTGGCACGCCGACACAAGGTCACGCATTCAGACCGTCTAACCTTCGCTGACTGCCTGTTTTAACAACTCATCAGCGCGATTGACTCGCCAATGCGTTATCAAGACACTTTCATTTTTGAACTCGTCATTTTGAACGCGCCGCACCAAGCGACCGCGAAGTCCTATCAAGACAAATCCATGAAACGCTTCTTTGAAAATATTCGTCGTCCCTTCTGGATACTCGCCATCTCGATTGGTCTGGGGCTACAGCTGCAAGGATTGTCTTCTGCCCAAGACGGGGACGCCGAATCAATTCAAGGGCCTGAACCCCAAACGGAAATAGCAGACAAAGTAACCAACAAAGAACCGGACAAGCGTCCCAACATTGTCGTGATCATTGCGGATGATCTTGGTTACGGCGAAACGGGGATGATGGGAAATGACGAGATCCCGACGCCGAACATTGATGCCTTAGCAGCCGCCGGTGTTCGTTGCACATCAGGCTACGTCACTGCGTCGTACTGCAGCAGTTCGCGTGCCGGCTTGTTCACGGGGCGATACCAATCACGATTCGGTTATGAAATGAATCCGACTGGCAAACGGAATCTGCATCCCGAAGCGGGCTTACCAACCACGGAAACGACTTTTGTGAAACGATTGTCAGAGGCTGGTTACGCCACCGGACTGGTCGGCAAATGGCATTTGGGAACCGTGGAATCCAAGCACCCGCTGCGACGTGGGTTCGACGAGTTCTACGGTTTCTTGCACGAGGGTCACTATTACGTCCCCGGACCGCCGTACAAAAAAGTGTTGACGATGATCCGCGACAGTTCGCTGGAAGAAGGCAAGCGAGTACGCGAGCAGAACCTGATCCGGGGCAACTACGCACGCATGAGTGAGCCGAAATACGACGAAGACAATCCGATCTTACGAGGCCAAGAAGAAGTCGTCGAGGCTGACTATCTGACCGACGCGATCACAAACGAGGCGGTTGAATTCATCGACAAACACTCCAGCAAGCCTTTCTGTCTGGTGGTGTCTTACAACGCTGTCCACAGCCCCATGCAGGCCAAAACTGACGACATCGAAGCACTGCGACGGATCAAGGATGTGCAGCGGCGGATCTTTGCGGGCATGTTGACCGCGCTGGACCAAGGTGTCGGTCGCGTCCGTGATGCTCTCAAGGAGCAAGGGCTGACGCGGCGCACGATGGTTGTTTTCCTGAGTGACAATGGCGGGCCGACGGCGGAACTCACCAGCAGCAACGCGCCGCTTCGCGGCGGCAAAGGATCATTGTACGAAGGCGGAATTCGGGTTCCGATGGTGTGGTCGTTCCCAGGCCGTCTGCCCGCCGGACGAGTGGAGGATCGGCCGGTGCTGAGTCTGGACATTGCCGCGACAGCACTGCGACGCCGCCGGATTACCCGCTGCGGAGGGTGCGGACGGAATCAGCATGCTTGAGTGGATTGACGATCCATCACGCGACGATCCGCACGACAAAATCTTTTGGCGTATGCCCGGCGGAAAAATGGCGTTTCGCTCGGGGAACTGGAAGATCGTTCGACCCAAGCGTGGCGAGCCAATCGAACTCTACCACTTGGCCGGCGACCTTGGTGAGAGCCGCAACCTTGTCAGCCAGCAGCCGGCAAAGTTGAAAGAGCTGGTGAATCGGTCGATGGCCATGGACGCGGAAATGGCCGAACCCATTGTGCTGCCGAAATGATTACCAGCGCATCAACGCGGTTCCCCAGGCGAGTCCGGCTCCGAATCCACACAGCAACACCAAGTCACCCGGCTGAACCTTTCCCGATCGGGCGGCTTCATCCATCGCAAGTGGAATGCTGCCAGCCGACGTATTGCCGTACTGTTCTAAATTGACAAACACTTTCTCTGCTGGCACGTTCAACTCGGAAGCGGCCGAATCAATGATCCGCTGATTGGCTTGATGCAACACGACCAACGCTACATCGGAGGCATCGACTCGCGCTTCGTCGAGCACTTGTTTCGCACTATCGACGATCACGCGCACGGCCCACTTATAGACGTTGCGGCCGTCCATGGTCATGTACTGAAGCCCAGTCGCGTAAACATCGGGTGTCAGGGGGACACGACTTCCGCCCGCGGGAACGCAGAGCATTTCACCACCGCATCCCTCACTGCCCATCTGGTAGGAGAGAATCCCGGCCGCCGACGGTTCCGCCGTTAGCAACACGGCTCCAGCCCCGTCGCCGAACAGCGGGTACGTCATTTTGTCATTCGGGTTGATGATCCGGCTCATCACGTCGGCGCCGACTACCAAAGCACACCGGCTGTTGCCGGCGCCAATGAACTGTGCGGCAGTGATCAAAGCATACGAGAAACCGGCACATGCGGCACTGACATCCATTGCCGGTGCCACCGATCCGAGTCGGCGCTGCAGATGACACGCTGTTGACGGCGTGGGGTGATCCGGAGTGATCGTCGCCACGATGATCAGGTCGATCTGGTCGGCAGAAATGTTGGCTTGCTCGATGCAGGGAACCGCAGCCTCGAAGCAGAGATCGCTGGTCGCTTCGACCTCCGCCGCGTGACGACGCTCGCGAATCCCAGTCCGGCGAATGATCCACTCGCTGTCGCATCCCAGCGCGGCCAGATCTTCGTTCGTGACGATCCGCTCTGGAATGTAGGACCCGGTCGCGGCGATGCGAAAGCCACTGACTTTCCCCATGCGGCCACGCGTGCTCAGCGGCGACGATCGGGTCCGTGGGCGAACATTCACGTCGCTGCGGCCAATGTCCGCAGGAATCTGACGAGCAGTTGAAGTCGTTTCGGTCATGCGGCAGTAAAACGTTACAATCCTGTTGACAGAGTCGGTAAGCGTTCACCGACGAACCGCCGGTAGTATAACGCCATTCGATTTTTTTGTTAGATCCAGCAAATCGCCGCCGAAAAGCACATGATTTCAGCCCCGCGAAGCGTTTTCTTCGCGATAGGCTGATACTTATCCTGATCGTTTTGACGACGCCTTTGCTTGCATGGTCGGCGTGGCGAAGGGGACAGCGCGATGCGAATCCGATATCGGATGCGAAGCCTGTTTCCGACGTTCAATTGTTTCAAGTGACCGGCAACTCGATGGCTCCCACTTTGTTGGGTGAATGCGAAATCGCCAATTGTGCGTCGTGCCAACTCTACTGGCACGTCGACGTGTCAGCGTCCGGGCAAGAAGTCTTGTGTTCTCATTGCGGCGAACCTATGCAGATTGTCGATCGGGAACAGACTTCACCGCCCGGCAAAATCACTGCGGATATCGTCGAGATCCGCCGGCTCGGTATCCAATCGTCCGGTCTCGAAGCTGCCGACCTCACACTCGGTGATCTGGTTGCAATCGAGTGGGATCGCCAACTGCACGTCAAACGCATTGCCGCACTTCGCGGAGATGTCGTCAAACTCAATGGGCCGCGTCTGGTCGTGAACGATAAGCGTTTCGAAGATCTGCTTGTCGGCAACGAACTCAAGACCGACTTGCCGCGATTCCTTGTCGACGACGACGCGCGTAGAGAAGTTTCTCGATGGTCATCGCAGCCGATTGATTCCGCGTGGCGGCGAGCAGACGGCCGCCAGTGGGCGTGGAACGGACGGAGCATGTCGCCTTGGTTGGTGTATGGCCACAAGAGTGTTTATGACAACGATCGGCCAAGTCCCGTTTGGGATGACTACCAAGTCAATGCCGGCTTAGACCGCAAGCTGTACGGCGTCGATCGCCTCGAATTGGCTGCTACAATTCGTTGCAACTCGACAATCAAACTGGAAGTCGCATTCTGGTCAAACGCCGGAAATGTGCTGGCGACACGATCAGTCCGCAACGGTCAATCGCTGGTCGTCAGTTACCACGAAGGCGTGTCCGTAAATGAGCTCCCCGTGACCGCCGAGCACCCGATCGCCGTTCGCGTCTCCGCTGGACCATTGGCTCTGGAATGCCTGAAGATCGATCGTTTGATTGAATATCGACTTCGACCCCGCGACGATCGCGATTGGTATCCGCTGACCGTTGGCCCCGGCCAATGTTTTGTGCTCGGGGACAATGTTCCAGTCTCGATCGACAGCCGAGACGTCGGACTTATCCCCATCTCTCGCATCGTGGGATTGGTGACGAAGCGAAAACAGACACGCTGCGCCCGTAGAAATCCGCTGACGACCAGGGCTCTATTTCTTTTTCAGCGTTGTCAGGTATTCGATCACGTCGACCAAGCCCTGTTGGTCCATCGTCAGGTGAATGTCATCGGGCATGATCGATGTCTCGCTTTTCTTGATCTGCTCGATATCGTCTTGTGGAATCTTGCGGTCAATCGCTTCCGCCGTGCGAATGATCACCTCGTCGGGCGTCTCGGAAACTTTCACGCCGTTGATGACCTGGCCTGTGGCTGTTAACACGATGTAATTCTCGTAGTTGTGGCTGATTCCGGCGCTGGGATCCAAGATCGATGTGAACATCGCTTCGCGAGACAATTTCGTACCGATCTCGGAGAGGTCAGGCCCAACTTCTTTGCCATGCTTATTGACGACATGGCAATTGGCACAGGTTGCCACGCCGCGGAAAAGCTCCATTCCATGTTGCGCGTCACCTTTGATCGCGGCGAGTTCGTCAATCGGCGCCAGCGGCTTTTGGTCCTTCTGCTTCGGCTGAGGAAGTAGTTCGCCGGCCCGTTTTCGAATGGTCGCATCGCGAGACCGGGCGAGTATTCCGCCGGCAAGCAAGCGTGTATCGGCTGCAAGCCGCTTCGATTCAGCCAGTGATATCAGAGCCTTTTCGCCCCCTTTGTTACGTGCCAATCCAATCACTGCGTTTTTGCGCACCTCGAACGGACGCTCCGGATCCGCGGCGACCTCGCCAAGCATGTTCGTTGCCCGACCATTACCAAGAAGACCCAATATCATGGCAATGCCGGCGGCATCGGCTACCGATTCACTCTTGAGTAACTGACGAAGCTGATGGGGACCGCTCTCCGTCTCGCCCAACAGACCAGCCGCTTCGACCTTGACCGAGTCGCTGACGTCGCCAACCAACATTTGTTGAAGCTTGTCGGCCAATCCGTCGGGGCGAAATCGCTTGACCAGCTTCAAATATTCAGCGGTCCCTTCGTTTCTCGCCAGGTGCCGGTCGATCGCCGCTTTGACATGCTCATCAGCGGTATAGTCGTATCCCGGCATTCGCTCGATCGCACGAACAATGATGGCGTCGTTGCGTGCTCGCAATGCATCGTCATCCGCAACTGCGGAAAGGCAACTGGAAACAATCAGCAAACAGGCGGTCAATCGAAGCATCATCATTATCTTGTCGTGTCGTCGCGGGAATACTCGGAAACGAGTGGTGGCGTGTTGCGGTGATTAGAGAGACAACAGTCTCTTCATCGCCTGCGTTCGCACTTCCGGGGCGTGGTACTCGAGGCTGCGGAAGTAACGATTCGTTTCATCCAACTTCAGTTTCGGGTCGCTGATAATCTCGACCAATGCATCGGCTGCTTTGGGGGCCCGCACACGCCACACGATCTCGCGTCCACTCGTCGTGTTCCAGTTGCCCGCCGATCTCGGCAAGCCAAGCCTCGTAGCACTCCGCCGCTCGCAAGTCACTGCTCAATCCGAGTGCTTCCAGGTACCAACGATCCTTGCCGTCATACGATTGCGCGAGCTTTGCCCAGACTGTCGGCATGCTCGCCGAATCGTCGTAACGAAGCGACACCGCCAGCTCGCGCCGAACCGCGGGCGATTCGTCATCCGCAGCCGACGCGCATGCGACCGAGGGTACCAAGCCGAGTTGTCGCGCCAACCGGATTCCGGTGATGCGTATGTCCGCGTCGGCGTCGGCCAACGCCTGGGAAACGTAGTGCTGGCCGCGGCCCTCGATCTTTCCCAGCAACCACAATGCGCGGGCACGCAAACGCGGGTTCGAGTCGCCGTAGAGTTCAAGTAACTCGTTCTCAGCTGATCGGCCCATGTTGTGCAGCGCCATCCACGCCTTGTAGCGGACCGCCAGATTCGGATTGCGCATCGCTTCAACAGCGCCCTTGGCCGTGGAGTAATCAAACTTTGGCACCGTGTATTTCACCCCAGGCGGGGCGATGCGGAACAAGCGACCGCGGTCGGTGTCTCCTTGGCGATGGCCGCCAACACCTGGGTCGTACCAGTCGGTCACAAACAGCGAACCATCGGGCGCCACGCACACATCAGCAGGACGGAACCATTGATCGGTCGTTCCCGTCACCAGCGGGTCGATGGTTGCGTTGTAGCCGGCGCCGTCGGGCGTTACCGGATAAGCGCGAACGACATTCGGACCCGGGTCGCAGTGAATGATTTGGTCCCAGAAGCGATTTGGCAGCAGGCGTCCTTCATAGATGCAAATTCCCGAGGGCGAGCCGGCACCCGTTTGCAGCATGTTCGGAATCACGCCGGGGTCGTTCAGATGCCAGTGACGAAGCGGAATTTCTTCTTCCAACGTGATTCGATCATCACGCCAACCGGCGCCAGTCTGCTCGTCACGATAGCCATAGTTACCGTGCTCCATCACGAAGTTGATGCGTGTTCCGCGATTTCCATCGTCGTCGTTGTCACTTTGCCACAACGTTCCGAACGAATCGACTGTCGTTTCCCAATTGTTGCGAAAGTTGTGCGCTAACACCTCGAAGTTTGATCCATCCAGATCGCATCGAAATGGCATGCCGCCGTACAGCGGTTGGCCATTGTCGACGACCGCTCGACCGTGAATATCAACGACCGTGTTGCCGTGGGCATCTTTCACCTGCTTGCCGGTGTTGCCAAAATTCCAGTACAGCTTTCCGTCCGGGCCGAACAAAAAAGAGTGGGCGGAATGGTCATGTTGTGGTTGCCCAGTTTCGGTGAACATCGCTTCTTTGCGGTCTGGTTTGTCATCACCATCCTCGTCAACAAATCGCCACACCGTCGGCGTTGCGGTCACGATGACTTCGTTGCCGAGCACGCAGATCCCCATCGCTGAGTCGATGTCGCTGCCCTGATAGAACGTTTTGAACGAGTCCATCACGCCGTCACCGGTCGTGTCTTCCAAAATCAGGATGCGGTCGCCTTCGGGACGCGAACCGAGGTTGTGACGGTAATTCATCACGTCGCAAACCCAAACTCGACCGCGATCGTCCACGTCAAGATTGGTCAGACTGCGCAGTTGCGGCTCGCTGGCTGAAAGCGTGACTTCCAATCCTTCGCCGATTTCCAGCCCCTTGACCGCGTTCCTTGCGTCGCGAATGTCATCAGACTTGGCCGCTGAAGTCGATGCCTTCAGCTTGAATTCTTCGGCAGTCTTCTCTTTATCGAATTTTTCCGGCGGGTCGTAATCTTGGTTTTCCAGCAGATCGTCGATCCCGACTTGTTCCCCGAGCGTCGCGCCGCCGGATGGAATGGAATCGCCTGCGGACCATAGAATCGCGTTGGTGACCACGCGTCGCATATCGTCGTGCCCCCAGTTCCAGTGGTAGTGCCCGCCCGTGAATCCGAACGAACGTCCTCCGTCAGGTCGCTCGTACGCCCAAGCGACCGTTTGCTTCTCGCCTGCCGCAACGCTCTTGCGAACCGCCGGGTTACCGCTGTGCTCGCCATCCTTGCGTCGCATCGTCTCCTCGGCGCTACCGCAGCCAGAATCGGAATCAGCTTGTCCGAGTCTTTGAAACGCATGTGAAAGTACCATTCGTCGTTGGTCGCGAATGGACGGACACCATTGGTGATCGGGTGTTGGGGCAGACTTTTGAAGTCGCCAACCCAGTGCGGATTGACGCTCCAATTGATCTCGAAGTGGCCACCAAGCAAATCGACCCAAGCGTCGCCCGGCTCCCCCGGCACCATCTCGACAGCATAGTGAATGCAGACCAACCCACAGCCTTTGGCAAGTTTGGCCCTCAACGTATCAAGATGCTCGATCGCAAGGTGCCGTTTGCCTCCATCGCAGTAGATCACGATCGAGTCAGCCTGATCGACAAGCGAACTGTTCTGGGGCCAACCCTTGACCACTGTTACATCAACGTCGTCGGTACTCGCGTTGATCGACGCCTCGAGTATTTTCAGTCCAGCATAGTGTTCGTGGGCACCGTAGCCGTGCGACGGGTTTCCCGCGATCATCAAGATGTTCTTCTTTGCATCTTGACCGAAACCGACAGAAGCCGAAACCAACAGCAACAGCAACAGCAGAGACCGGAGCAGCATGAGCAACCTTCCTTCAAAACCGATGACGGATCGCAGTCGTCGAAGACGGCACGATCACGGCGGGTGGGCACGTTCAAGCCGACGCACGAAGACGTGTGTCGGAACGTCACCAGTGTAACAAGAACCGCGCGAAGCGGGGCACTACACGAGGTTGCGGTAGACGTCGGCGATTCCGATGGCCATTGCCTGATCGGAAAAACAGCGACCATGTCGATCACAGCCCGCTTCGGCCATTTGGGACCAATCCGTCTGGCCCGTGATCAGCGTGCGAATCGCATCGGCAAGGCTGGAGGAGTCGCGGGGTTCGGCGAGCAGGCCTTCGACGCCGTGAGTGATGGCTTCTGGCGTGCCTTCGACGCGAGTGGCGATCACGGGGAGCCCCGCGGCCATCGCTTCGAGAACGACCATCGGCAACCCTTCGCCACACAAGCTTGGCCGGACGATTGCATCGAGTTTCGCCAACGCGCCGGGCACGTTCTTGGTGAAGCCGACCCGCTCGACCCGATCGCCGATCGCAAGCCGTTGGATCTGTTGTTCGATTTCAGTCTCGTAGCCATCTGTCTCGAACGGACCGATGCAGCGAAGAACGACATCGTGTCCTTCGCTCGCCAACTGCTCGATGGCTTCAAGCACGATTTCGAGGCCTTGCCTTGGTCGCATCAATGCAACGACGCCGAGGGTCCATTGGCCACCGGGTTCGGGAATCGAGTCGCGTTCCGGGCGGATCGCTGGGACACCGTTGTGGACTACGGTCACGTCGCTTTCGTCGGCACCCTGGACAATGCAGTCCAGTCGCAGGCACTCAGAAACTGCGATCAGGTGTTCGCATCCGCGGCGGGATTGCTTCTCGAACCACGCGGCGAGCCAGTTGGACAGTGGATTGGCGAAATCACGCGGTGCGGGCCGGTGAACATGACAAACCCATGGGATCCCGGCCAGAGTCGATGCCAGTGATGTGATCATCGCGGTCCGCGGTGTGTGGGCATGCAGCAAGTCGTAGCCGTGGATGCGAACGAGATCGCGCACTTGCAACGCGGCGCGGAAATCAAAACGATTGCTCATCGTCGTTTCGTGCCCTTCGCCCCAATCACCCGACTGCTCACTTAAGAGCCGAGGAAACTTGCCAGGCTTCACACAGGCGAAATCAGCAGCGATGCCGAATTGGGGCAAACAACGCCCCAGGTGCGATTGGACTCGTTCGGCGCCCGCGAAATGCTCGCCATCGACGACATGCAAAACTTTCAGGTCGATCGTCGCCGGATGCTTCGACAAGACGGTAAGCGCATGGTCGAAGGTCGATTCGGGAACTTGTTGGAGCATTTCGAGAAGCAATTCTTTTCGAGGCAGAGTGCGTGACTCGCCGCCAGAGAAGTGGTAGAGCGGCGATTCGCACGATCAATCAAACTTGCCTCGAAATGGGCCGCCGAGCCTCCTGCAAATTTCCGCCGCGTCGCCCCGGTGGGTGATCGGGACCGATCAGCGCGATTCTGACGATCATCTCCGCAGCCCGCCAACACCTGCAATGATCCCAACTGCATCCCAGTCGTCTTCGACCGCCAACGTTTCCTCCCATGCCGCACATTGGGCAAAACGATTCCTTCGGCTAAATTGGCGACCAAACAATCGGTTTCTTTCTCTTTTTTCATGAAAAACAACTCCCTGGGACTGCAATCTTGAAAGCCAACATCGTTTTACTGCCCGGCGACGGCATCGGTCCCGAAATCATTGCTCAGGCCGCTCGCGTGCTGGAGGCCGTTGCCACCCGTTTCGGCCACGAGTTTTCTTTTTCGTCGCATCTGATTGGCGGCATCGCGATCGATACTTGCGGCGACCCGCTGCCGCAAGCAACGATCGACGCTTGTCGCGCCAGCGACGCGATCCTGCTGGGTGCGGTCGGCGGTCCGAAGTGGGACGATCCAACCGCCAAGACACGTCCCGAAGTTGGCTTACTTAAAATTCGCAAGGAACTTGGACTGTTCGCGAACCTCCGTCCGATTCGATTGTTCGCTGAACTCGTCGACGCCTCACCACTTCGCCGCGAGATTATCGAAGGCACCGATATCCTGTTCTTGCGTGAGTTGACCGGTGGGATTTACTTCGGCGAATCGGGACGAAGCGGCAGTGGTCAAGATGAATCCGCATTCCAATCGATGGTCTACAGCGTAGGGGAAGTCGAACGCATCGTACGTTTGGCCGCCAAGGCCGCCCAAGCTCGTGACAACCGCCTGACCAGCGTCGACAAGGCGAACGTGCTGGAACCGAGTCGACTTTGGCGCCAGGTCGCCGCGCGAGTGATGGCTGAGGAGTTTCCTGATGTGAAGTACGACGTCGTGTTGGTCGATGCGATGGCAATGCACTTGATCAACCGGCCTCGTGACTTCGACGTCGTGGTCACCGGTAACATGTTCGGCGACATCCTGACCGATGAAGCTTCGATGCTTCCCGGTTCCCTCGGTATGCTTCCAAGCGCGTCGCTGGGTGATGGTGGTCCAGGCCTGTATGAACCAATTCACGGTTCGGCGCCGGACATTGCGGGTCAGGGAATCGCCAATCCTCTGGCCACGATTTTGGCCTCAGCAATGTTGCTCCGCCATTCGCTCTCACTTGAGGTGGAGGCCGCGGCGATCGAAACTGCGGTCGCTCGAGTTCTCGCAGACGGTTTGCGCACCTCCGACATCGCCCGCGGTGGCGATGCGGTTGGAACGGAGGCGATTGCAACGGCCGTGGTCGAACGTTTGAGCGCTTGAGTATGCCCGCACCGCATTGGATTGATACGCGATTGCTCGGCCAAGCGAGTTGGCACGATTCGCGAACGTACGTCTTGTTGGCGGTGATCCTGGTGACGTTGAGCATCGGGTCGATCGTCGGTTTGATCCTGTCGCGCCGCGAAAAGGTTGGAATTGAATCCGCGATCGTGCATCGCTTCAACCACAAGTTGCGTGTGTGGTGGATGATGATGGTGATCTTCGCATTCGGGTTTCTGTTTCACCGCATCGGCGTGGTTGTGCTGTTCGGATTTGTCTCGTTTTGGGCATTGCGCGAGTTCATCACGATGACGCCGACACGCCGTGGCGATCATCGGACACTGTTTTGGGTCTTTTTTGTTTTCACGCCGTTGCAGTACATTTTGATCGGCCTGGGCAGCAATCCGCCCAGCTTTCTGGGTGGGTCCAGGGGGCTGGACTACTACGACTTTTACAGCATCATGATCCCCGTCTATGCCAGCTTGTTCATTCCTGCGCGGGCGGCGATCGCGGGAGATTACAAGCGGTTCCTCGAACGCAGTGCAAAGATCCAATGGGGACTGTTGATCTGCGTCTACTCGCTCAGCTATGCGCCAGCCATTTTGGACCTGAAACTTGTTCAGACCGGCACCACGCCTTGGCTTGGAAGCAGTGTGAGTCTGCTGATCTTCTTCATACTGATTGCCCAATTGGCCTCGGTGTTCGAGCGAGCCTGGGGCAAACTGGCCGGTCGCCATGTGATTGCCGAGAAAATCAACGCTTCGCGAACCTGGGAAGGATTTCTGGGGTCGATGCTTACCACGGGGTTGGTAGCCGCGGCCTTGTCTTGGGCGACGCCCTTTTATCCCTGGGAGGCCGGCATTCTAGGCGCGGTTGTGACAGTGATGGCCTGCGCGGGAACGATGACAATGAGCGCCATCAAACGCGACCGTGGTGTGACTGACACGGGAACTTTGGTCCAAGGTCACGCAGGCGTCCTGGACCAAATCGATAATGTTTGTTTCGCGGCACCTGTTTTCTATCACGTCACCCGGTTCTTCTGGACGTAATGACACTACGGCTCTTCGACACGCACGCACATTTGAACGTCAACGCCTTTGACGAAAACGTTGACGAGGTACTCGACCGCGCGAAGGCCGCCGGCGTCAGCGGCATCATGGTGATCGGCATTGATGTGGTGACCAGCCGACGGGCAAGCGATCTGGCGGCCGAATACCCCGGGTTTCTGTTCGCGGCGGTGGGAATTCAACCGAACTCGGCCGCCGAAGCCGCTCATGGCGACTTCCGGGTCATCGAAGAATTGGCGGGTTACCCCGGCGTGCGTGCGATTGGTGAAACGGGGCTGGATTGCTACTGGGACGATACGCCGCTTGATTTACAGCACGAATTCTTTGACCTTCACATGCAGCTCTGTCGAGACACGTCGTTGCCGATGGTGATCCATATGCGCGAAAGCGGCGATCTGATTGTTCAGCAGCTCAAGCAGCAATCGTCGGTTCCGCCCGGCGTCATGCACAGCTTCACCGGCGACAAACAGCTTGCCGCCGAGTGTCTCGAACTGGGCCTCTATATCAGTTTTGCCGGAATGGTCACTTTTAAAAAGAGCGATGACCTGCGCGAGGTGGCAAAGCTTGTCCCTGAGGATCGCTTGCTGGTCGAAACGGACTCTCCCTACCTGAGTCCCGAGCCGTTCCGCGGTAAACGGCCCAACGAACCGGCCCGCGTCGAGCATACGCTGCGCTGCCTGGCGAAAGCTCGCGGTGTGACGCCGGAGTACTTGGCGAACGTCACGACCGAAAACGCCAAACGGCTGTTGCAGCTGCCCTAACGGTGGACGGTCTCAGAGATCTTGGATCCGGACCAACTCGACTCCTGCTCGCACATCGAAGCAGAGAAACAACGCATCTGGGCGCGCGAATTCACGCAAGATCTGGTGGTACAGAATTCGTTCGTTTGGCCATGGGTACGAGTAAACCAAATCGAAGTCCCGGATTTCCATCCTTAAGTCGTCGTATGCCGAGACGGCACCGACCAGCGTCCGCATCGCGGTGTCTCCATCCGTTGGATTCCACTGAAATTGGTCCGGGATGAAACTTCCTTGAGCAAATTTCGCTTTCGGGCCGTAGTCCAGCGCAAGATGTTCGGAGAACTCAACAAGACTCGCTTCAGCTTCAATGCCATAAGCCTCGAATCCCATTCGGCTGGCCATGATTGTCATGACCCCCAAGCCGGAGCCCCATTCGAGTACGGTCAAAACACGTCCCTGCAGTTGAGCCAGTGATTCGTAGACGGCCCGAAAGTCGGCGCTGACGTACCCATGAAACGCAGGTGCCTCTTGATGCCGATCCCACAGAGCGTCTACTTCGGCCCAAAGACGGCCAAATTCAGCAAGCAGAGCGTCGTCCGGATTGCACGGTGAGTCGTGTTCAGGGTTCAAAGGGACTCACGTGCTGCTAGCGAGAGACGTCGGCTGGATGAGAAATGAATCCTTCGTTTAACGGCAAGCCGCAGGCGACTGTGATTGCGCCATCGCAGTCGCCTGCGGCTTGCCGTTAAACAAAGAAACCGGCGGCACCACCGAGTGATACCGCCGGAAATCTTACCTTGACGCAGAAAAATCTGCGACTTCAAGAACTGGGAACTTTGGACTAGTAACGTCCGCCGCCTCCGCCTCCGCGGCCGCCACCGCCACCGCCACCGCCGTAGCCTCCGCCTCCGCGGCCACCACCGCCGCCGCCGCCGTAGCCTCCGCCGCCGCCGCCGCCACGACCGCCGCGATCTTCGCGAGGACGAGCTTCATTGACGGTGAGCCGACGACCATCGTGCTCAGTCTCGTTCAAACCTTCGATCGCAGCTTGAGCCTCTTGATCGGTTCCCATCTCGACAAAACCGAAGCCTTTGCTGCGGCCAGTGTCGCGATCGGAAATCACTTGAGCGCTGTCGACTGAGCCGAACTCAGCAAAGAGCTGTTCCAAATCGGAACTCGAAACGTTGAAGCTCAAATTACCACAATACAATTTTCGTCCCACTTTTTATCTCCAGTGGTGAGGAATATCAGTCCACTGTTTCACTTTCCGGACTGGTTAGAAAGGGATTGAAATTGCAACCCACCAAGTGGAACGAACGAAAGAGCATCAAGTGACCGAAATTTAGATTCGGCAGACGTACGCATTCGGCAAACCAACGCAAGCAATGTACCACGATTTGGGAGCTGCAAAAGCCCTGAATCCTGCCTTTGATGGGCTTAAGCCATGAGGCGGCGGCTGGATACAGAACATCGCTCTGCCCGTGCCGCGCGAGCGCAAGTTCAACAGCCAAAACAGGTTAGCCGCGTCTAATGCTGGCATCGCAGCAATTTCGCCAGCAGACGGGCCCGAGATTTAGTGCTCGTACGTACAGAGCATGCCAACCACAGAAGGTTTTCTAGTGCCGGACCTGTGAGTTGACCTTTACTTCGTAACCCGATGCGTGAGCGAGGAAACACGGGGAAAACAGGCCTCGCTCACGCTGCCAGGACAGGTCTTCGCCTACGAATGCCGCCAATCGAAGACGGCCCAGGTGCTAGGTCAACAGCCGCGTGACGGCTTGTGCCTTGACCAGTTCGCGTGGCTGCTTCAAGTGGTTGTAAACGATCGTCTCGGGATGAATCCCAAAGCTGTGATAGATCGTCGCCAACACTTCGGCGGGATGGACAGGATCTTCCAAGGGCGCCGACGCTGTCTTGTCGCTCTTGCCGTGAACGTAGCCGCGGCGGACACCCGCACCCGCCATCACAGCGGTGTAGCAGTAGGGCCAATGGTCACGACCATCATCGGTGTTGTTGTTGCCGCTGGTGCTGACGCCGCGCTGTGGGCTGCGTCCGAATTCGCCCACGGCCACCACGAGTGTGTCGTCCAACATGCCGCGGTCATCCAGGTCCGTGATCAGTCCCGAGAGTCCGCTGTCAAGCATGGGCGCCGATTGTTCCTTCATCCGTTTGCTCAACCCAACGTGATGATCCCACGAGTGATTGTCGCTGTTGGCGACTTTGGGCCAGATGACTTCGACAACCCGCGTACCAGCCTCGACCAACCGGCGTGCCAGCAGACAACTTTGCCCAAACGTGTTGCGGCCGTACATGTCTCGCGTTTCCGCTGACTCGCTTGACAGATCAAAGGCTTCGCGGGCACGTCCCGAAACGATCAACGAGAGTGCTCGGTCGTAGTACTCATCCAGCTCGAACGATTCAACTGCCTTGTTGATCTCTGGCATCTGCTTGTTCAGCAAATCACGAAGCCTTGCTCGCCGCTGCAGTCGGACGCTGAATACTTCAGGACGTAGTTTCAGGTCGTCGATCTTGATCCGATCCATCTTGCCCATGTCCATGTCGTCACCGCTTGGATAGAGCGTGTAAGGATCATACGACTTTCCGAGAAATCCGGCCGATCCACCCTTACCGACAACGTTCGACTCTTGCAGAGGTCGTGGCAGCATCACGAATGGCAACATCGGTTCGTCGACCGGACGCATGTTGACGATGTTGCTGCCGAAGTTGGGAAAGTCTTTGGGCGATGGTGGCTCCAACTGGCCAGACGGACTGACTTTGTCGGTCGTGTAGCCGGTCATCATTTGGTAGATCGCCGCGGTGTGATTGAACAGACCGTTGGGTGTGTAAGACATCGATCGGATCATGGTGAAGCGATCGTTGATCTGGGCCAGCTTGGGCAGATTCTCGGTGTACATGATGCCGGGGATCTTGGTGCTGATCGGGCTGAATACACTCTTCACGTTATCAGGCACGTTTTCCTTGGGGTCCCATAGATCCAAGTGGCTTGGCCCCCCCTGCAAGTAAACCAGGATGATGCTTTTGGCCTTGCCCCAACCGGGGCCACCCCCCTTGAGCGCCGAAATACTCTCGGCACCCGATGCCGCCTGCAACTGCAGCAGCGATGGCAATGACAAGCCGAGCATGCCGCAGCCACCGACGCGAAGAAACGTTCGGCGTGTGGGGGCGAGGTGTGAATCGCAGAGGTCTTTTGCCTTGAAGCCCTTGAAAGAAAGCATGGCAACGTCTCCGGTGAGTTTTGATGGGTGGGTTGGTCGTATGCGATCAACCATCGTTCATGGTTGATCAGATCTTGGTTTAGAATTCGGGCCGAAATAGACGGTTCGTTTAACGGCAAGCCGAAGGCGACTGTGTTTGCGGGGGGCGCAGACGCCTGCGGCTTGCCGTGAAACCATCAATGTCGGATCGATTCTGACTTTGATTTTTAGTGGTTGAACAAAAATGCCGGACTATTGATCAGCGCCCAGGTTAAGTCTTCGGCGGCCGTTAGTCGAATATTCTGCAACTGCTTCGTGCTCTGTTGGGCATCTTCACGCAGCTGCACCAGGACTGGATCGTCGGCTGTTGGCTTGGACAAATCCTCTTTACGTTTTTCCAACGCCACCAATATCGTATCGGGTGGCAGCGCGGCTTTGGCGGTGGCAAGTTCGCCATTGGTTTTTTGAATTTCGGGGTCAGTCACCGAGAGATATTCAACCAGCGGTTTGCGTACCTCCTCATTGCGATTGGCCTTTGGCGTCGCCAGCACAGCTGCGATCGATTCGGTCTGCCCGAGTGGAATTTCTCCCTTGCTGGTCGTCGCGCTGATCCGGAATCGACCGAGTCTGTGTTGCTCCGCATTGTGGAACTGGTGCATTTTGAATGTGAGCACCGTGCCGCCTTCGTGCTTGATGGGCTGGGACAACTTGTAGGTCGCCCAGTGATCCACACCAGTGGCGCCTGCCACCGCCCAACCTTGTTGGCTGCGCGTCTGTCCGTTAAAAGTCTGATCGATGGCGAAGCCGCCCTGCAAGAAGTCAGCGATACCGCTGGCAATGTTCACTTTGACAGAATCTTTTGGTTTCTCGGCGGCTGCCGCAAATACTTCGAATTCGGTGAGCACAAAGTTCCCGTTTGGTGGCAGCCCAGGACCGTTCGCCGGCAGTCCAGGATCGCTCAATGCCTCGAGGCGGAAACCGGTGATGTTATCAAGCAAAGTGTTCACCGTGACCGTGTAGACACCTTTGTCGGCGTCGCCGCTGGCGACAATCGAACGATCGGCTTGCGGGGTTAAGATTGCCTTGTTCGTTGACGCGGTACTGGAAGCCGCCAAAGGGAACCATTCGGCCGATGCTTTGTGCTCTTGGGCCCATTCGTCGGCCTTCTCACTGATTTTTTCTCTCGCTTTGGCCACAGCGACTTCGGCGGCCTTGATCTTCTCTTCGCGCTCTTTCGCTAGCCGGTCTCGCTCCGGCTTGATCTCTTCCGTGCGGGCCGCGATTTTCTCGATCGTTTTGGCCAGATCACTTTCGCGTTTGACCTCGAGCTTGACTCGTCGCTTCTTCCAGTCGGCTTCGGCTACCTGCAATTGCTCAACCAATTCGATGTGATTCTCACCGATCATCTCCGTCATCTCCGTGAAGGCGGCAAGTTCAGCCTCAACCGGGGGTCGCCCAACGGCACGCAGGAAAATTTCTTCGGCAAGTTGCCTGTCATCCGGAAATTCTTGGACGATTCGTTCCAGCTCATTCTTGGGGTCCGAAATCGCGGTACCAATGGTTGGCCCGCTGATCAACGCCATGACGGGGCCGAGTTGCAGCCCCGAGGATCGCTCGCATTCGCATGCACTTTCGCGGGCTGGACGACCCAGATTTTGCAGGAATCCGTCGGCCAACTTGATGCCCGAATCAGTCATCGCCGCCGCACGCGTTCCCTTGGGCATGCCAGGGATCGCACTGACCGCACCGGTGACCCTATGAACCGCGTCGTAGATCACCTCGGCCGGCAAACGTCGTGGCAGTGCGTGCGAGTAGTTCAATGCGTCGTCTTCGTTGAAGGCGTTCGTACCGACGCTCAGCTGATAAGTGCGACTGTTGCAGATCGACCGCAGCATCTGCTGGACATCGAAGCCAGAGCTGACAAACGATTCCGTCAAGTGATCCAACAGATCGGGGTTCGTGGCAGGGTTGCCGGCGCGAATGTCGTCGATCGGTTCAATCAATCCCGCTCCAAACAGGTATCCCCACAGCCGATTGACGTAACTGCGAGCAAAATACGGGTTCTCGGCGTGCGTGATCCACTCGGCCAGCTGCTCGCGTCGCGACGCCCCTGCCTTCGACTCGTGCGGCACATCGAAGGGAAATGTCGGTGGGACCACCTGGTTTGTTTTCGGATGGGTGACATCGCCGACGTTCTTGTCGACGACTTTCTCGAACAGTGGTTTGGCGCCCTCGACCGCGGTGCCGCCCACCTTGCGATTGCCCGACGCGGGGTCGGCTTCGAGTCCGACTTGGGCAAAGAAGGCCGAGATCTGGTAGTACTGGTCCTGTGTCCAACGCTCAAATGGGTGATCGTGGCATTTGTTGCAGTTGAAGCGAATTCCCATGAACAGATGGGTTGTGTTCTCCATCGTGTCTTCGGGCGTTCGCAGGACCTTGAAATAGGACGCCGGCGGATTGTCGTTGTTGGATCCCGTCGCCGTCAGGATCTGTTTCGCGAATTGGTCATAAGGACGATTCTCGGCGACCGCTTGACGAATCCAGTCGCGAAACTTGGTGCTGCCCTCGACGCCCAGGAACTTGCGATTGACCTGTAAAAGGTCGGCCCATTTGTTCGTCCAGTAGTCAATGTAGGCTTCGCTACCGATCAATTGATCAACGACTCGCGCCCGTTTGAGGCGAGTCGGCGTGGCATCAGCGAGGAACGCACGCACCGCATCGCTCGATGGCGGCAGACCCGTCAAATCGAGATGGACGCGCCGCAAGAATGTTGTGTCATCACAAAGATCACTGGGAACCACTTTCACCCGGCGCCACTTTTCGGCGACCAGCTCGTCGATGCGACTCCACGATTCGTTATCCGCTTCGGCATATCCGCCGCGGTCCCCCATCACGGTCAGCGTGGTCGCCGCGTAGGCACCCTCGAATCGAGCCAGAATTGGCGCCTCGCCTCGCCGCACCGCCGACAACAATCCCGATTCGTCCGCCGTGGCGACTTCCGTGTTTCCACTTTCAATGAATGTCTCGCGAGTCACATCTCGGCTGGAACCGTCAGCGTAGTAGGCGACAACGCGAATCTGTTGACGCGACGTTATGCTTTCAACGATCGGGTTGATCGGAGAGACTTCGATGTGGGTGACCCGCGGCGAATCGATGTCCAGGTTGCTGCCGTCAGCAATCCAGCGGCGCAGGATCGTGTGATTTGGATCGCCCGGCGTCATCACGGCGCCACCTTGATGTGGTGCAATTCCCAACGGCTTTCGCAACATCAACGATTCCTCGGGAGCCGACGGATTGATCCGTCGAGCCGCCAAGTCATCGGTCAAGGCGCGAAGATCGTAGACGGGATCGTAGCCTCGCAAAGATAATTTGAATCCGTTTTTGCCCTTCTGTGCACCGTGACAGGTTCCCGCGTTACAACCGAGACGGCTCATGATCGGGCTGACGTCTCGGATGTAATCCACCGCTCCCTGTCCGTGCTCATCGCCGCTGACCCCCCGCGCACTGAGTTTGATGGATGCGGACTGCTTGCCGTAGCGAACCGAGATCGTTCCGGTTCCATCGCTGGCTGGGCGGACCAAACCTCGCGCCTCAATCGTCGCCCAATCGGGAACATCGATGTCGCACAAACGCGTGACATCAACCATCGCACCATCGTCCAGGACGGCGGTTACCACCAATTGGCTATAAGCATAAGGCGACGACAATTCGACTTGTGACGGCTCTAAGATCAGTTTTTTGACACGCTCGATTGGCGGCGGCGTCTCCGCGGCAGCGTGCTCGATCCGTTGAGTCAGCATTTCGTTCCACGCCTTGGCATCGAACGGCGACGAGGCAATCCGTGCATCCGTAGCGACTTCAACGGCTGGGAATGAAGCGACCAGTTCACCGGCCGCGTCGAGCCGACGGATGTTGCCATCGGCGGCCGCGATCACCAGCGAGTTTTCACCTGCGAAGGCAATGGCATAGACGGCTGCTTCATCGACGGGGAAGCGAACGAGCTCTTTGATTTCCGAGTTTTGGTATTCATCAACTTTCTTTTTCTCGTCGGCGTTTCGGTCCGCGACGCGTTTGGCGAGGATCGTCTTCAACTCGTCGGTCAGCTCGCTGGTAAAGTCGTATTGCCAGACTCGCACTTCACTTTTTCCGTCGAGCGTGGACGCGGCGGCCAACCGCGACGCGTCGGAACTGATCGCGACGCTGAAAATGCGACCAGGCATTTTCGGCATTTTGCGGACCAGGTTCGCATCGTCGCCGATTTTTCGTGCTGTCTCTCGAAAGACGCGATAGACCTTGGCGATCCCGTCGGCACCACCAACGAGAATCTCGTTTCGCGTGGGATGAGCGACAACGCTGCTGATCCCGCCCGAGAGTGCACCGGGAGTGATCGAGGTGATATTATCGATAAACCTCTCAGTTTCGACCTCGGTCAGCTTGCACGACATGTCGCGGGCGACCGAAATCAAGTGCGTTCCGTCATGCGTGAACGCAGTGTCGAGCACCCAATCGTTGTGAGCACCTTGAAACAGAACCTGCTCGCCGCTGCCGGCGTCGATCGCGCGAACAACATTGTCGGTGGCGCCAAAGGCAAGTCTGCTGCCATCCGGCGACCAACTGCCGCCGCGCAGTGCGTCATAGGTGATCGGTCGTGACAGTGCGAGTTCACCGCTCTCGACTTCCCAGATCTGCACTTCGCCACGAACAGCCGGCGTACCACCGATGGCGGCAAGACGCTTGCCGTCAGGTGAGAAGCGAACGGTGTTGATTCGCGGACTCATGCCGACCAGACGCGACTTCTGCTCGCCTGTTTTCGCATCCAACAACAAGACCTCATGAAATCCGGCGATCGCCAGCAGCGATCCGTCCGGTGAAACGTCGACCGAGGGAATTGCCGGGGCGGCGGCGTAGACCGGCGGATGTTCGCAGTCGTACCGCGGGCCGGTGTCCTCGGACGCATCATTCTCCGCTCCCGCTTCGATCCAGCGACGGACCAAATCGATTTCGACATCGCTCAGTGGTTGGAACGGTTCGTCCGGCATCTCTGCGTGCCCGTCGACCGGGGTGATCATCTCGATCAGATAGCTGTCGTCGGGCTTCCCAGGAACGATCGCGGCCTGCTCGCTTTCGCCACCGGCAAGCAGAGAGGCAAAGTCCGTCATCATGTACGAACCCAGCCGCTTGGCTCCCTGGTGGCAACCGTAACAGTGACGACTGAAGATCGGCTCGATATCAACCTTGAAGCTGACATCTTTCTGTTCGGCGGTTTCGTCCGCCGATTTCGATTCTTCGTTAGGTTCGTTCGCGAACACACATGATGCGATCGCCAGGGAGTAGCAGGCGACTGCGAAAATTCGTCGAGCGTTCAAAGGATGCACGGATCGAAATCTGTAGGTAGGAAGGTGACCTTCCAGAGCTGCGGAGTCCACTTCGCGTTGCGTCTTGACCAGACTCTCGCCTGACCGAAGCTTCCTCGTTGGTGGACTCGGTGGTCCACCGCGCCAAGCTCCAAAAGGAGACACGGGGTCGTCACAACAACGCCGATCCGGCAATAGCCATCATTGCTGATGCAGGTAGCCCAAGCGTGGGCAGGCGGGGAGCACAAACACCACAACTGCAGCGTTCGCACCTTAAAGTAAGCTTAATGCGGTCTAACTGATCCGTCAATCGAAATGGGACGGACGGTTTTCCAACGTGGATAGGCTTCCAGCCTGTCGATTTGCCGCTGACAGGCTGCTGAGCATCTTGCGGGAAATTACTGTCGCTTACTTCGTCGTCCAAACCGGCTCCGGTTCGATCTGGTCAGCGACGGGAGAACCTTGATCGGCCCTGCCACTCCCTTCCAAGCGGCTGATCAACTCGACCGTCATGTCGCCGTCGCACTGAATCTGGCAACTGAGTCGAACACCCGGATCAGTGATGCCGCGAGCTCCAAGCGTCTCCTTCTCGGCCTCGGTCATCTTGTCAGGCTCGCCCTCGACGAATTTCACTCGGCACGTCGTGCAGCGAGCGTGCCCGCCGCAGGCGTGAAGCTGGTCCGTTCCAGCCTCATCCACCAGGGCTTGGACAAGACGCTTTCCGTCGGCGACGTCGAATTCCCCGATACCTTGGACGTTCAACTTTGGCATAAAGACGATTCCCTGTAAGAGGCGATTGGATGCAAGATCCGCGGCAGACCGCCACGAACAGTCAAGATGATAAGCATCCAAACGTGTCGGCGGGACCAGACATCAGACAACAAACTGGCATCCAGGTTTCGTCCATTCTGCGTTTGTCTCCACTACCATCGGTCGCTGTGCCAAACCGCTAATATCGAAGTGGCTCAAACTTGGAAATTCGTTGGTCGATCGCCAGGATCTCCTCGCTCAAGCGATTGACTTGAGCTTCCAGACGATGTAGCAGCGTGACGAAGTTCTCAGGGTTCTTGATCAACGTAAGACTGAGTTTGGCCAGCTCGTATCGCAACTGCAGACGTTGCAATTCCAGTTCCGTGATCAGGCCGTCCTCTGCTTGGTTCCGCCCAGCATCAAGAGCCAGTTTCGCGACGCGGATCTTTTCTTCAGCGTGACGCAATCGGACTCTTTCCTGCCCCCCGTAGGATGCCAGTTCGGCTTCACTTAACTGTTCTTTGGCAACGGCCACGTTGGACCGCAGTCGTTCGATCGTGAGTCTCGGAATCGCGCCGCCAGACTCTGCGTTGATCTCAACCGCCTGCTGGAGTTCCACTATTGCCAGGTCCAGATTGGTTTTCGCATACTGGACCAGCAGTTCGTACCGCGAACTTTCGGGTGGGTTGTCAGCGGCTTGCTGGCTCTGCTGCGCCAGGCAACTTTGCGCTGCCGAGCAAAAGGCTAACAGGGTGAATGCGGACAGCAACGGATTTCTTGTGTGCGACATTGGTGTGCCTCTCGTTTGGTTGTGCGATTACGACCACCTGTGCCGAAAGTGGGCACAGGTCGAGGTAAATCCGCTCGCGAACCGCACGATTCCCTTCATCTTGCGCCCATGATGATGCGCGAAAGCAAGTTCCACGAGAATCAGCAGATGAAGCAACCGCTGTGCCAGTGCGGGTCAGCAATCCACTTTTGCATGGGAAATCTATTCGACTTCCTCTGGCGGCTCGATCTCACCAGCCGATTTTTTGTGCGCTTCAAGCCGCAGGCGGGCACGCAGAAGTTGCTTTTCAGCCAAACCGACGTCGAGCTTACGATATGCCAAGCCGTTTGAACTGGCATATCCCTTAGCGACAAGCCGTTCAAGCTGCGAATTCTCATTCGTCTGCTCCAAGAGTTGACGCTCCGCGAACAGAACATCCATTTCCAACTGAATCAGACTTTCCGCGTGCGCGGCTTCGGCCGCATCGAACTGTCCTTTTGCCCGGGCGAGAGCCAGTCGATCAGCCGCCACGCCAACCTCGGTCAATTCACCTTGCTCGTGAAGCTTTTCGCTTTCACGCAGTTGAAGCTCGGCGAACTCAACGCCTGCTTTGGCTTCCGCCATCGTGATCGTCGGTAGTCGCGACAAAGACATCAACTGACGCTCGAGACGTATCACTCGTGTTTCAAATTGCCCGAGCATTCGCTCCAAACGCATAACCTCCGTTTGACGCTGAACTTGCTGATTCCCAATCTGAGCATCCAGCACCGCTTGCCGACTATCTCTCCGCAGTTGCGCGGTAGTTTGTGCTTGCGCGACTCCGACTGGAACGCATGCCAGCAGAGCGAGGGCAAACAGAGGCAGCCTTGGAGACCAGAGCATGGGAGGACTCAGATTTACGAGAAGGAAGTCGGGCCTGATACGCATTCGAACGCCCATGATAACGTCGATGCCGCGGCAAGCAGCCAACAATTCTCGAGAAATCAAATCGTGCCAACATCAAAAACAGCGCGACCGGATCACGAAACCGTTAAGCTCGTGGCATCGGACAGGTGCCCGTTTCTCGCAGACTAAATATCGATCATGAAAATCCAGTTCAGTCAGTCGGTCGGCGTGTTGATCGCTCTGTGTTGGGCCAATCACGTGTTGCCGCCGGCCGGGGCGAATCAACCCAATGTGTTGGTCATCTTGGCCGATGACCAGGGCTGGGGCGATTTAAGCGTCAGCGGCAACAGCAACCTCTCCACGCCGAACATCGATTCGTTGGCGCACGACGGTGCGACGTTCAAGCACTTTTACGTTTGCCAGGTATGTGCGCCGACACGTGCGGAGTTTCTCACCGGTCGATATCACCCGCGCACCGGCGTCAGCGGCGTCAGTCGCGGCGAAGAAAGGTTGAATCCGGATGAGACGACGATCGCGGATTCGTTTCAGGCCGCCGGCTACGCGACCGGCGCGTTCGGCAAGTGGCACAACGGAACGCAGGCCCCCTACCATCCCAACCACCGCGGATTCGACGAGTACTACGGATTCACCTCGGGCCATTGGGGCCACTACTTCAGTCCGCCGCTGGATCACAATGGCAAAAAGGTACGTGGCAATGGCTTTATCGTGGATGACTTCACCGACCATGCGATCGATTTCATCCGAGCGAACAAGGACAAGCCATTCTTTTGCTACTTGCCGCTCAATACGCCGCATTCACCGATGATGGTGCCCGATCGGTTCTACGAAAAGTTCGACGGCGTCGATCCGAAGATGCGTCATCGCGATCCAAAAAGGGAAGACGTGATGATGACGCGGGCTGCGCTGGCGATGGTCGAAAACATCGACTGGAATGTCGGCCGCGTGTTGAAGACGTTGAAAGAACTGGGGCTCAACGACGACACGATCGTGGTCTACTTTTCCGACAACGGTCCCAACTCGTACCGCTGGAACGGCGGCATGAAAGGTCGCAAAGGATCGATCGACGAGGGCGGGTTGCGGTCGCCATGCTTCGTGCGTTGGCCGGGACACATTCGTGCGGGTGTCGAGATTTCGCCGATTGCCGGAGCGATCGACTTGCTTCCGACGTTGACTGAACTTGCGGGTGTCGAGCCCAAGTTGCCCAAGCCGATTGATGGCAGGAGTCTCTGCCCGCTGTTACTCGGACGAAACTGCGGCTTGGCAGCCACGCGTGCTGTTGGCAGCCAGAAAGAATCAGGTCAGCGTGCGTTCGCAGCAATATCGCTTGGACGCGGCAGGCAAGTTGTTTGACATCACGGTGGATCCGGGTCAAACAGTGGATGTTTCGAAGGAGCATCCGGATGTGGCCGCTCGGCTGATCCGACTGCAAAAGATACATGAAACGGAGATGAACGCTGAGTTCGCGAAATACGCGGATCGTCCCTTCACCGTCGGCTACGAAAAATCCACCACCTTGCCAGCGCGCGATGGCATCGAGCATGAACCGATCAAGCGCAGCGCGAAACCACCAAACAACTCGTTCTTCACCAACTGGACCAGCGACAAGGGCTCGATCACGTGGGATGTTGATGTCGTTCGAGCAGGCGACTACGAGGCGATCGTGTATTACACCTGTGCGGCCGGCAATGAAGGCGTGACGGTGAAGCTTGCGATGGACGACGACGAATCCTCGGTCGCGAAAGCGAAAGTTGTTGAAGTCTTTGATCCGCCGCTGTATGACAAATCCAAGGAACGAGTGGAGAATTCCCACTACTTCGTCAAAGACTTCAAACCGCTCTCGCTGGGGAGCTTGCGACTACAAGAAGGGCGCGGGATGCTGCGTCTCAGCGCCGAAGACATGCAAGGGCCCCAAGTGATCGATGTACATTCAATCGAGTTGACTTTCACGTCCAAACCATAGAAATTGCAACTGCCCCCCTTCACGGGATGAACAACATGAACTTGCGCCTAACAGTGCTGAGCATCTTGATCACGATGTCCGTTGTGCCGCTGGCCGGCGCAGCGGAAACGTTTTCCGCGGGGGCAGCAACTGCCGATATCACACCTCAGCATTGGCCCCTGCCAATGGTCGGATCGTTCAGCGAGCGGCTGGCGACGCACGCATGGGATCCACTCAACGCCAGGGCGCTGGTCTTGGACAACGGCACGACGCGATTGGGTTTCGTGGTCGTGGACAGTTGTTATTGTCCGCGTGAGCTGTTCGATGAGGCGAAGCGACGAGCGGCGGAGTTGTGTGGGATGCCGGCTGATCATATTCTCGCCTCGGCAACACATACGCATACCGCTCCGGCGTCACGTGATCGACGTGACGTCGACGCGGATCCTCAATACGTCGAACATGTCACTCGCGGCATCGTCTCGGCGTTGCATCAGGCGACATCGAATCTGGCTCCGGCGGAAATCGGCTGGGGTCGATGTTTGGTTCCCGAAGAGGTCAACAATCGGCGTTGGTACTTGAAGCCGGGGCGGATGCCGACGAACCCCTTCGGCGGCAATGAAGACCAGGTCAAGATGAACCCGGCGCGCGGCCCGAATGTGCTGGACCGGCCCGCGGGTCCGATCGATCCCGAAGTGATGTTCCTGTCGGTGCGGACTCACCAGGGGCGGCCGATCGCACTGTTGGCCAACTACTCCTTGCACTACGTCGGTGGCATTCCCGCGGGCGGCGTCTCGGCGGACTATTTCGGCGAGTTTGCACGGCAGATCGAAAAGCGTCTCTTTCCCGAGGGCCAACAGGATGCGTTGGCTCCGTTTGTCGGCATCATGTCCAACGGTACTAGCGGTGACATCAATAACATCCAGTTCATGACGCCGCGGCCGCGGCAGAACTCTTTCGAGCAGATGCGACACGTTGCCAGTCTGGTTGCCGAGCGGATTCACGAAGTCGCTGCCCGAGGTGAATTATCTGCGAACGGTGGCCTTGGCAATGGCGCAATCCGAATTGACTTTGAAGGTGCGCAAACCAACTGCCGAGCGTGTCGCTCAGGCCGCGGAGTTTCTAGCCGAACCCGATGACAAAAAGCTGCCGCCTCGCGCAAGGCCTACGCGAAGTGGACGCAGACGCTGCACGAGCACGCAGGAACGGAGTCACTGTTGCTGCAAGCGGTGCGGGTCGGAGATGTCGGGATCACCGCGATCCCGTGTGAGGTTCTGGTCGAAATTGGTTTGCGAATCAAATCCAACAGCCCGCTCCAGCCAACGTTTACGATCGAGCTTGCCAACGGACACTATGGATACTTGCCCGACCCTCGCCAGCATCGGCTTGGTGGCTACGAAACCTGGCTGGGGACGAATATCCTGGAGATTCAGGCGTCGGAAAAAATCGAGGCGGAACTGTCGAAACTGCTCGAGAAAGTCGCTAGTCCGTAGCGGTCTGTGTGGCCGGATTTCCCTAAAATGGCGCCTCGACGGTGGGGCGATGGAGCCTGAACCGTTAGCCTGGGCCCTGATCCAGGCTCGGCGATGATCATCTATGGGAGCAGCAGAGCGTGTCACAAACATTCGACCAGATTCCGGAAACGACGGGCGAACCGATCGAATCGGGCGGCAGCTCGGTTGGCTGCTATGTCTACGGATGTCTCGGCGTGGCGGCGTTCATGCTCTTGTTGGCTCTGTGCAGCGGCGTCGGATTGTACTATTTCATCACGAAGCAGGTCGAGAAATACACTTCGACCGAGGCGACACCATTGCCGACAGTCGAGTACGGCAAAGAGCAATTGGCCGAGTTGCACGAGCGGATTGACACTTTCCGACAGACGTTTGAGGACGAAGTAAAATCGGTTGATGGTCAGGCAGACAACGCGGATGCGGCAGACGGCGCTCCGACGGAGAACACCGTTGCCGATAGTGGAGAACAAGCCGGTGATGCTGAAGAGGGGGATGCAGAAGAAAAAGCGATCACCGATGAAGCTCCGCCGACCGCTGCGGTACGCGAGTTGGTGCTGACGGCGGAAGAAATCAACGCGTTGATCGCCGAAGAGGAGGCATTCCGCAATCGGGTCTACATCAGCATTGCCGACGGCGAGATTACCGGTCAGATCAGTGTTCCGACGGATAAGTTCTTGCCGGGATCGAAAGGACGATTTCTGAACGCGTCGGCCACCTTTGAGGTCACCTTGGAAGATGGCGTCTTGATCGTCACCATGAACAAGGCGGAAGTGAAGGGCGAGCAGGTTCCTGAAGCAATCATGAAGGAGATTCGCAAAGAGAATCTGGCCCAGGAATTGTATAAGGACAAGAAAAACGCACGCATGATCGCGCGGTTCGAGAGCATCTCGGTCGAAGAAGATAAGATCGTCGCCAAGCTCCGTGAGAGCAAATGAATGAAGTGTTGATGGCAGGACTGCAGATAGTCGGATTTTGCAGGAGGGACTCTTCCCGACGCCGCGTCTGGAGTCTGCAGAGTGCTACCGCGGTGGCAACGCCTGCGTCGCTGCTTCTTGGAGCACTGACCCTCGTCGGTTGTAGTGAGACTGCCAGGTTGGTTCCGCCAAACACGGAGGTAGGTGAGTCCAAGACCGTTGGTGAGCGCGTCCAACCGCAGCCCATTAGCTCGGCTGATGCGGAAGCAAACGGCGAGAGGGGTGTCGACCCGTCAGCCAGTCGTGAGCAGCGGATCGAGATGGCCGATCAGATGCTCCAAGCGGGTCAGTTCGACAAGGCTGCTGCTATGTTGCGACAGCAGTTGTTGGTCGATCCGACCGACGTGGAAGTTTTGTTTCGGCTTGCCAGCGTGAGTGCGGAGGCAGGAAATCTGGAAGAGGGGCTCAAATTTCTCGATGCGATTCCCGCGGATGATCCAGAAGCTGGATTACCGGCACTTGGGCAATCAGCGGATTGGTGCGTTCAGTTGAAAAAATACGACCAAGCCGAACGTCGCTACCGGGAAATTCTTAGGTTGGCTCCCAATGTCGCGATTGCCCATCGACGGCTTGGCCAGCTGCTCAATCGGCAAGGCCGCCGGCATGAGGCCGCCGAACACATTCGTGAACTGTGCAAACAGGGCAACATCCGCCAAGACGAATTGCACGCGTTGGTGGTCCTCAGTGACGCCATGTCAAGCGAACCGACAGCCTCCACAGACGCGACGGAGGACTACAGCCCGATCGGCGCATCCGGTCAAGCACGCGTGCTGTTTACGCAGCGGAAATATGCCGAGGCGGCCGAGGTGTTGCGTGACGCGTTGGCCCAGGACGACGTCGCGCCATCAGTCATCGCGTTTTATCGGCGCGCCGTTGCGGAAGCCCAGGATGACGAGGAGTTCTTGCGTTGGTTGGGCGGGTTGGACGTCGATGCGGTCAGTCAGTTCTCGGAGTACTGGTCGGCAATTGCGACCTATCTGGCGAGTCAGCAGAGACACGCGTCGGCGGCTCGCGCATTTCTGGAGGTGCTCGACCGGGACCCAACCGACTTTCGTTCGATCAATCGGCTCCACCAGATGCTAACGCTGCTGGGCAAGCCAGAGCTAGCCCAGCGTTGGGAGAAGCGTTGGAATACGAATCGCAAGGTGTTGCTGGCCAACAACGAAATCTCAGCTTCCGACACTCCGAATGTCGAGGCGATGGATGAGATCGCGTCACAGTTGTCAGGGTTGGATCGCGCAGTTGGAAGCTGTCCTGTGGAAATCGCTCGAGGCGTACCATCGAAAGCTGGCGTCGGAGACTCTCGACCACTGGAATGGCGAACGGCGAAAGCTGGTAAACGCTGGAAACAGCTTTCCAGACCGCGCAGTCGAGGATTTGCCAGACGGAACTGGATGCCTTTCCGCTTCCGGACATGGAGGCTCTCCGCGGCTCGGCCTTGGTTCACAGCATCCATCGCGCGCGCGTCCGAACCCCGGCGGGGGGCCGCCCGGTTGACGAACGTGGCAGCCAAGATTGGCCTGAAGCATACGTACCAAGTCTCCAGCGAGCCAGTGGAATCCGGGTTTGCGATGTACCATCAAACCGGCGGTGGTGTGACCATTCTTGATTACGACATCGATGGCAACCCCGACCTCTACTTTGCCCAAGGCGCGGCCGACCCACCCGACTTTGTTGGACAACAGTCGAACCTGCTTTTTCGTAACATCGACGGACGGGTCGCAGACGTGACAAATCATGCGAACGCGGGCGACTGGCACTACACCATTGGTTGCTCGGCCGGAGATTGGAATCAAGACGGATTCCCCGATCTTGTCACCGCCAACATTGGCCCGAACCAATTGCTGATCAACAATGGCGATGGGACCTTCACAGCGAGTGCATTGCCCGGAAGCGAGGACTTACAGCGGATGCCAGCTTCGGTCGCCATCGCCGACCTCAATCGTGATGCCTTGCCGGACTTGTTTGAGGTGAATTACATCCAGGATAGCGAGATCGCGCGGCGGCCAGACCGCGATGATTCAGGACGCGTCATCGAGGCGGTTGGGCCCGCGGGCTACGCGCCGGCGAGAGATCGAATCGGCATCAACGACGGAAGCGGCGGCATTGTTTTCGACTCCATCGGCGAGGAGTCGACCGCGGTGTTCCGGGGACTTGGCGTCGTGATCGCTGACTTCAATAACAGCCCAGGGAACGACATCTTTGTCGGGAATGATAAGTCCCCCAATCAGTTGTGGGTGCGCGATCCTGACTCGCAAGAATGGTTAGACATCGCAATGGTCACGGGGGTCGCGTACTCGTTCGACGGTGGCGGGACGGCCAGCATGGGGATTGCCGCCGGCGACTTTGACAACAGCGGCACACTCGATTTGCACATTGCCAACTTCCAGAATGAGAGTGCTTGCCTGTACCTGGCGCACAGCAACTATTTTCAAGATCGGGCGGCGCAGTTTCGGTTAGGGGTGCCCAGTTACGAGGTGCTTGGGTTCGGCTCGCAGGCGCTGGACTACGACAACAACGGCTCACTCGATCTCGCGGTGACGAACGGCCATATCGACGACTACCGGACGATGAGCGGGCCCTTTCGACAGAAGTCACAACTCTTCGCCAACCTGGGAAACCGGTTTGAGGAGACAAAGGTGTCCGATCCCTCGGGTTACTGGGCCACACCTCATCTCGGCCGCGCGATGGCCAGACTCGACTTCAACCGTGACGGCAGGAATGATTTGGTGGTGACCCACCTGTCTGAATCCTCCTCGCTGCTGCTGAACGAAACCGACCAGTCGGGGCATTGGCTGCAGTTGAAGCTGATCGGTGTGGAGAGCGAACGGGATGCGATCGGAGCCAAGGTCACGGTTGAGTCGGGCGAGCATCAGTGGACCGCTTGGGTGACCGGTGGGGATGGATACCTTTGCCGCAACGAGTCTGTCGTTTCATTCGGTTTGGGAATCGTGAACAGCGCTGATCGTGTCCGGATTGAGTGGCCCAGTGGCGTGAAACAATCGCTGAACGATGTCGCCGTGGACCGCCGCATCTTGGTGGTCGAAAATGAGGCCGACTGGTTTGAGCTTGACCGGTGAGCAAGCGATGTTGAAGAGTTCAGTAGGTGCAAGTTGTGTTGAGACCAATGGCTGACAGGGGAACGATCTTCACTGGATGGGTGTGCCTCCTGTCTGCATGCTGGCTGGTTTTTCAGTTGGGTTGTGGTTCGGACCACAGGCCGACGTCCGCTGATTCACGACCGACCGCACCGCGGGTGGCTTCGACGCAGGCGGCCGACGGGCAACATTCCGATGGGCAGCGGGATCGGGCAACAATTGATCGTGAGCAAGATATTGATGCTGCCGATCAGCTCCTGGGGCAAGGCGACTTTCCGGCAGCGGAAGCGAAACTAAAAACCCTGCTGATTCATGACCCCAATGATGCTGAAGTGACGTTCCGGCTCGCCACCGTGGTCGCCCAGCGTGGTGACCTTTCCGCAGCGATCAGACTACTTGACTCGATTCCGGCAGATCACCCTGACGCTGGACTGCCGGCACTTGGACAGTCCGCTGATTGGTGCTTCGAACTCCAACGGTACCGTGAAGCGGAGCGACGGTACCAGCGAATATTGGAGTTAATACCCGGCGCTCCCGAAGCCCACCGAAAACTGGCCTACCTGTACAACCGGCAAGGGCGACGGCATGAAGCGGCCGCCCACATTTACTCGCTTTGTCGGCAAGGCAATGTCCGACAGGACGAATTGCACGCGTTGATTCAACTGAGCGATGCCATGTACACGCCGCCCGGTCAATCGAATAGCAATCAGCGAGAACGCCCGTATTGGCCGATCGGACCGGAAGCCGAGGCGAGAAGACTGTTTATGGAACAGAAGTATCAACAAGCTGTCGCGGTGCTCCGCCCTTTGGTGGCCAGCGGTCAGCAGCCGGCATCAGTTCTCGCCCTGTTCGGACGAGCGGCGGCCGAGGCCCAGGACGATGAGTCACTGAATTGGTGGCTGACCCACGTCAATCCGGAGACCCAAGAATTCGCGGACTATTGGGCGGCGTTGGGCTTGTTGCTGGGCTCGCAAAACCGTCTGCAGGAGTCTGGGCGAGCCCTGATGGAGGCCATTGACCGTGATCCGACTGATTTTCGTTCCATCAGTCGACTCCGATCGGTCCTGGAATCGCTCGGGTATCACGAAGAAGCCAAACGTTTCGAACAGCGATTCCAAATCTTGAACGCGATCTCGAATGAGAACAACCGAATTGCCGACTCCACGACGCCGAACGTTGAGGCGATGACCGCGATCGCCGGCCTGCTGGACTCCATTGACCGTCGATTGGAGGCCGCACTGTGGCGGCTGTTGGCAGGATTTCACCAGCAGTTTCCCCCGGAAACCATAGAGGACCTGAAATCACAATTGGGCAAAGTTGTGCAAGCGGGCAATGGCATGCCAGCCCCTGGAACGAGGCTTTGTGATGTCGATCGACAACAATTCCCGCTTCCTAACCTGGATTCCCTGAGCAACGTACAGACCGAAAGAATTGCAAGTTTGGATCGGCAGCCATCCGTACCTGTGGTGGCTCGCTTTGAGAATGTGGCAGATGAGATCGGTTTGCGACACGCCTACGATGTAGCCAGTACGAAGGTGGATAAGGGCTTTTCTGTGTACCAGTCTGTCGGTGGCGCAGTTGCAGTGCTCGACTACGACTGCGATGGCGAGGCCGACCTTTACTTCGCACAAGGGAGTGGCGATCCGCCTGAGTTTGTCGGCAACAAAAGCAATCAGTTGTTTCGACATCGCGACAGTCAACTCGTTGACGTCACCGCAGCCGCTGCCGCGAGCGAGCATCGTTACTCGATGGGGGTGACCGCGGGAGATTGGAACCAGGACGGCTTTCCCGATATTGCTGTGGCCAACATCGGCGCCAATACGTTGTTGCTCAACAACGGAGACGGGACCTTCAGGAAGGAGTCGATGGACGACCGAGACGATAAAACACTGATGACCACCTCGCTGGCGATGGCCGATATGACCGGGGATCATTTGCCCGATCTTTACGAGGTGAACTACCTCCACGATGCTGAGATTGGTAAACGCCCACGTCGAAACGAGCGAGGGGATGTGGTCGAGACTCTCATGCCCAAAGATTTCAGACCTGGGCTTGATCGAATGATCGTCAACGATCCAGAAGGCGGATTTTCGTTTCGCGAGATGGGTGATCCTGAATTCGCAGCCCGCGCGGGCCTCGGAGTGGTTATTGGTGATTTTGATCACGAGCGAGGGAACGAGATTTTTGTCGGAAATGACGTGTACGCTAATCAACTATGGCGTCGCGCTGACCATGGAGATGCATGGGTCGATGTCGCGATGCTTGTCGGCTGCGCCTACGGATTCAGCGGTGCCAAGACAGCGTCGATGGGGATCGCATCGGGAGACTTCGACCGCAATGGCTGGCTCGATTTCCACGTCACCAACTTTCAGGAAGAGAGTGTGAGCCTTTACCTGAATGAAGGCGGGTCGTACAAGGATCGAAATATCCAACTCGGGCTGGCCGGGCCGAGTCAATCTGTCTTGGGCTTCGGAACCCAAGCGTTGGACTATGACAACGATGGCAATCTCGATCTCGTCGTCGCCAACGGCCACATCGAAGACGCGATTTCGAGCCAGGCGCCGTTTGAGCAACCCGCACAGTTATTTTGCAACCTTCGTGACCGTTTTGAATTGGTCGACGTCGAGGATCACTCGGGTTACTGGAGCGGAAACCATCTTGGGCGTGGTGTGGCGCGTCTGGACTGGAATCGAGATGGAAAGATCGATTTTGTCGTCACGCATCTGGGCGAACCTTCCGCGTTGTTGGTGAATCGGACCTCCAGCTCGAATCATTGGCTTCAAATTGCTCTTCGGGGGGTCGAGAGTGAGCGTGATGCCATTGGGGCGAGGGTCCGACTCCGCGCGGGCGGACGAGAGCTTACCGAGTGGGTTACGGCCGGTGACGGATTCCTCAGCCGCAATGAACCGCTCGTCTCGTTCGGACTGGGCCGTATCGACACCGTCGAGCAGATCACCATCCATTGGCCCAGCGGAAATCTTCAAACGATCACGAGGCCGCCAACCGACCAACGATTGCTCGTCATCGAGAACGAGAGCCAGCCATTCCCGCTCTGAGTTTATACCGGGCGTTTTTCCCAAACCCCTTTCAGCGACCAATCGTACAGACAGCATGACAAACAAACGAAGGAATCAGCGTTTGGCTATCCTGTCTGTTGGCATGCTGCTGGTGATGGGTTGCCATTCGGAGTCGAAGCAGGACTCGCCGTTGTCAGCTCAGACTCAAGTCGAGGAACCCGACTCCAGAGAGGCAGAAAAGACGGATCACCTGTCGGTCGCGCGTCGCATGCTGACTTTGGGCAACTGGGATGCGGCGGCCGAGGCCGCGTACAAAGCGCTCGTGCAAGATCCGCAAAGCTTTGAAGCGATGCTCGTGGCCGGTGAAGCGGAGGCGGGTAGAGGTAACCATGAATTGGCCGTCGAGCTAGCCAGTTCGATTGATGTGGACTGGCGGCTCGGGGAAAGGGTGGTCAACCTTCACGCTCGTTCGTTGTACGAGTTGAATCGCACCTCTGACGCTGCCGATGTGTTACTTGCCGGGCTCGAGCGGATGTCGAACCAGTTGCAGTGGCGTCATCGAGCTTGGGGGCTGCTCACCCGCGTTGGTCGGCGCGAAGAAGCGTCTCTTCAAGCGGAATTGCTCTGCCGTGCCGGGCAAGCCACTGAGCAGGAACTGATTTCGTTGATTCGACGCACCGAGTCGTATCCCACCCAGTTGAAAGGGGTCGAACCGAGGAAATACTTCGATCCCGGTTTGGGAATGGCGCGATGGTATTTCACACAATTGGAGTATCGCAGAGCACTTGAAGAACTGGCGCCCAATTTTGAATCGGGATTTCGGACGGCCGCCGCTAGCGCCCTCTACGGACGTTTGTTGGCCGAGACTCAGAGCCAAGATCAGATCCCAACATGGCACGCGGCCTGCGACTTGTCGAAGGTCGAAGAATTAGGAGATTACTGGGCGGCGTTGGGGACGTACTTCTTTGATACACGTCGATATGAGGCGTCTGCGAAAGCGTTGCTCGAGGCGGTGGTGCGGAATCCAACCGACCGCCGGAGCATGCAGCGGCTGGCCAAGGTCTTTGATGCGCTCAAAAAGCCCGACCAGGCGGAACTGTTTCGCCGTCGCGCCATCGATCTTGCCCACACCGAAGGCTATGCCGACTCGCTGCAAACTTATCCCGCGACAGCCAGAAGGGAGAAGTTGGAAACGCGGAAAAAGCTGATGCGTCAGGTGATGGAACTGGAACGCCCTTTCGAAACGGTCGCGTGGGCACTTCGCGTCTATCCAAGTGACGCCGCTGCTGAACGCCAGGCGATTGATCGACAACGCGCCGAGTTACTTCGTTCCGATGATGCACTTGTGATGGCGCAGAGTCCTCCTTGATCGGCGTCGATCCCGATGATTACAGCATGGCGCCGGCGTACGAGGCGTTACTGAGTGGCGGAGAGCCCACGCGATCAGCGGCAGAGTTGATGGAGGTAACACCGCTTGGGAAGCCCCGACTGGTCAACGTCGCCCGCAGCGCGGGACTCGATTTTCAATGGTATCAGGATCTTCAAATTAACCTCGCCTCGATTCCGATTCACGAGTCGATCGGTGGTGGCATCGCAGTGATCGATTATGACTTGGACGGTTGGCCCGATGTCTATCTTGCCCAGGGATCGGGTGAGCCGCCAACCGATGCTTGCACCAGGTCAAACCTGCTGATGCGGAATCGTGGGAGTAAGTTTGTCGACGTCACAATGCAGGCCCACGTCCAGGACTTGAACTTTGGTTCCGGGTTGGCAGCCGGCGACGTCAATCAGGATGGATTTGCGGACCTGCTGATCGGCAACCTCGGTCGCAATCGCTTGCTGATCAATAACGGCGATGGAAGGTTTCGTGACGCGACCGAGCAATTGGGAGTGATGGAAGACCGGTTTACGACTTCGCTGGCAATCGCGGATATCAATGGCGACGCATTGCCCGACCTATTCGAGGCCATCTATATCGAAATGGAGGGAGCGTTCGCGTTACCGAAAGTGGGCCACGATGGTCGTCAAATCCAGCCGTCACCGCTGGAGCACTATGCCCAATCCGATCGGTGGTTTGCAACTCGGGAGACGGTCGGTTCTCACTTCGTGAGATCACTCGAGACGTCGCGAGGCCTGCAACTTCGCTGGGTGTGGTCGTGACCGACTTTGACGCGAAGGGCGGCAACGAGATCTTTGTCGCCAATGACGTGCGGCCGAATCACTTGCTCGTTTATGGCGGCGACAATCAGTTCGTCAACTCCGCCGACGCGATAGGAGTCGCCAGTGGTTTCTCGGGCGACGCGAATGGATGCATGGGAATTGCGACGGCAGACTACAACCTCGACGGTACGCTCGATCTGCATATCACCAACTTCCAAAAGGAGTCGTCGAATCTCTACCTGCAGACGACCTCGGGTGGATTTACCGACTTCGCCATCCGTTATCGACTCGACGATTTGAGCCAGCCCTACGTTGGATTTGGCACCAAAGCGATCGACATTGACCGAGATGGGTGGTTCGATTTGGCCGTGACCAACGGTCACATCTTCGATATGCGGGACTACGGTGGGGGATTTCAAATGCCACCACAATTTCTCATGAATCGAGGTACTCATTTTGAGTCGGTTTCGGTCGATGATGATTCCGGTTATTGGGAACAGGAGTATCTCGGCCGTTCGATGGCCATGCTCGATTTTGACCGCGACGGCGCATCAGACTTGATGATTAATCATCTCGATCGACCGTTGGCGCTGCTTCGCAATGAGACGGAGACGGAGGGACAGTGGCTACGCTTGGAACTGGTGGGGACAGCCAGTGAGCGAGATGCCATCGGTGCCCGGGTTGTAGTCAGCGTCGGCGGGCAACAACGTACGATGTGGGTGACAGCCGGTGATGGGTATTTGTGTAGCGATGAGGCTGCGGTCGAGTTTGGGCTGGGCCCCACAGCCAAAGTGGCGAGTATTGAGGTGCATTGGCCTTCGGGACAGCAGCAAACGTTTGGCGGACCGGCGGTTCCTGGACGCTACCTGGTAGTCGAGGGCCAGGCAGAACTGTTTCCTCGCTGACGTTTGGCCCTGTCACGGGTTTTGGCCCACCGGCGGCATCTGGCTTCTCGCTGGATTGCCTTGATCCTACCTGTTGGGCCGCGTAAGCTCTGTTATGCTTACGATTCCTTGAGAGGCCACGGCCAGGCGGCTTGGCGGTTACGATCAAGGTTCCATTTCCGAAAACGTGGATTAAGTAGATGAAAAAGCTGTTGTTCGTGATTGCACTGTTCTGCCTGCCGTCGGTTGCATTGACTGGGTGTGGTCGATCAGGTGAAAACAAAATTATTGAGGACGGGGAGGTCGAGGGAGCGATGACGGAAACCCGAGATGTCGGACTACGAGCAACAGATGCGTTCGGGCGCAGGCTCATCACGCCCAGGCAACTGACACGCGTTCTCTGGTGGAATCTGTGTAGCGGAGCCGGGCTGGCCGTTCCTTGGAGACGACCCGACCGGTGTGTTGGCTTTCTGCGCGATGAACGCCGCTATCACCCTCCCGTGCAGGAGGTCGTGCGGTTTATGCCGGAATTCCTCAAAGTAGCCATCACGCTCCGTGGTGATGTAGCCCGACCGAGCGAATTTCCCACTGTCCGGGATGTGAATCGAAGCTTGGGCTCTGGATGCAATGCGATTCGTTCGATCTACATTTCTCGGAAACACAGCACATTGTCGGGCTACATCACGACGGAGCGTGATGGCTACTGAAAACCGCACGACCTCTGCAGCGGGAGGGTCGGACGTTTGAACGGCGGGGGAGGGTTTTCTTGGTTTTGGCAGACGTCAGACTCTCGCGAGCCGAATTGTCCTCTCCGGGCCTTAGAGCTTCACTTTCCCCGAGGAGAGTAAAGTCTAGCTCCGTAAGCCCAGCGAATCGCTGACTTCAAAGATCGGGATACCGATAGAGCGGGAAGGCCTCAGGCGTGCCCTGAACAATCAAGTACTGCGTGTTGGCTTTCAAGGTTCCAATTTCATCGACGGAGCCGTCCTGCCAGGTTACCGTCACGTCCGTAACCTCACTCGCCTCGCCGAGGCCCGCAAGCAAAGTCTTCTCGTTACTGCAGAAGTAGCCGTCGCCCGAAAGCATCCAAAGCGTCCTCTGCTCATCGTTGACCTGAAAGCGGATCACCGCCCCAACTGCGTCCCGGCTACACCGAGTGCCCGTCAGCTTGAAGCCGACGCGGTTGTTCTGGTCGGACGTCTCGTTGATCAACAAGCCGACCTGCTCGCGAGTGTGGGTGACCATTAAATCATTGCGCCCGTCGCGGTTAACGTCAGTCGTCCACAGGGCCCGCCCTACGTGTTGGTCGCGAAAGTAGTCGCCCCAAGCATCGTCCTCCAACAGCGTGAAGGTTCCGTCTCGGGTCCGCCGAAAGATTTGCAGTGGTTGCTCGTAGCGGCCTGCTCCTGGCTCCGAGAACTGACCGATGTTCCCGTTGGTGACGACGATCTCGTCGATACCGTCGTTGTCCAGATCGACCGCTTGAGTGCCAAAACCAACGAGCGGCAATGTCGGATCGATCAGGTTCAGCTTGGCTGTTTCGTCCTTCCACACTCCAGGCACGACCTGTTCGTAGTAGATGTTGTATTCGCGGCCGAAACCGGTGACATAGAGATCCAGGTCGCCGTCGTGATCAAAATCGCTGGCTGCGATCCCCATCGACGCTTGCGCGAGCGACCTGCCATCGACGGCAACTCCGCGCGCCGACGCACTGTCAATCAGCTTGGCCTGCCGATCGTCTGTCAGAGAATAATAGGAGTTTCGCGTCATGTCGTTGGCGACGAAGATGCCAAGCTGGCGGTTATCCAGCGATCCCGCTAAGATCCCCAGCCCTCTTCCCGCCACCGGTTGTCCGATCCAATCGGCAGTCGTGTCGACGAGTCGTCCCTCCGGCGTACCGGCGAAGAACTGATCAACATCGGCGGGAAAAGTCATCGGGTGGCAGGGGCCCGGGACGCCTTGCTTATCCGGACATGCCTGATCCAGGTGGGGAACAGCTTCGCAGTACCGGGTGACAACCAGGTCGGCAATCGCATCCCCGTTGACGTCGACGAACGCGCCCGACGTAGACCACTTGTCGGACATGGCGCCGTCAAGCTGATCTGTGCAATCCGTGAAGGTGCCATCTCCGTTGTTTCGCAGCAGACGGTTCGTACCGAGATTGGCCAAGAAGAGATCTGCAAATCCGTCTTCGTTGAAATCGCCAACAGCGACACCTTGTCCGTATCTCGTGTCGTTGACACCAGCCACGTCGCTGACGCGCACAAACGTGACGCCAACATTTCGCATCAGGTCGTTGGGCTTCGAATCGGCTTGCAGCATCGTTCCCCCGGCATTCATCACGACGATATCAGGCAAGCCGTCCAGGTCGTAATCGATAGCGCCGCCTCCCACGCCCGTCGACCGAATGAGGGGCGCCAGTCGCGGGTCGCTGGGGTCGTTCCCATCCCCGATCGAGTGCAAACCCCACTGCTCGCTCCGCTGAGTCATGTGAATGTGATCGTGCGAACTGACAGCTGGGATGACACGGGTGTTGGCCACGTTGATCGGGTCAGCATCGATGCGCGGCGGGGGGAGGTAAGAGAGATCGATGGCCAGCGCCGGCGTCTGCCGCGCGAACCAGCTGGAGTCGCGACGAAGCCGTTTCACGATCTCCTCTCGCAAGGTGGCCAGTTGGCCGTCAGGTTCTCGTTCAAGAGTCGTTGCCAAGGCGGACCAAGCCTCTGCCTCCCAGACACGACCGGCAGCCAGCAGTTCTCGTGCGACGCGTGTTGCCGCGGTCTGACTCTCGGGAGCGTTCCCGGCGAAGTCGTTGAAGGAATCGCGGACTGCGAGCAGGTGGTTGCCGTGACTGGTGATAGCTTGCAGCTGAATATCAGAGATTTGGCTTGCATGCGGAGACTTGCTTTGCCGCAGTTGGTGAGCTGCCAGCCGTAACCGATCCCACGCCAGACTACGGTTAGGATCACGCCGCGTCGCTTCCCAAAAGGCTCGCACTGCTTGGGCCGATTCTCCTCGTGTCATCGCGTAGTCCCCGAGCGTTAGCCAATAGTCGGCGAAGTCGCTGCTGGCCGGCGGTGCCTGCTCCAGCCATCGCGGCAACTCGGACCAACGTCCTCTTCCAGCCAACACCTGGCCATACATGGCATGTGCCGGTGCGAAGTCGGGATGATGGTGAAGAATCTCTTCCAAGACTTCAGCTGCCCCAGCGATATTTTGCCGATAAAGATAGAGAAACGCATCCGCCAGGCGAACGCGATGGTCGTCCGCGTTACGCTGCTGGAGTCTTTCCGAAGTTTTCTCGGACAAACGACGGGAGGAGGTCTCGGTGGTCGAGAGCAGCAACGCCAAGTCGAATTGCCGATGTTCAATCAGCTTCTGCAAGTGCACGGCGATCTTGTCGGTCCGTTGCACCTCGTTCCAGAAACCAACCAATATTCGTCGGTGATCGTCTCGATCGGGGTGCTGCCGAAGCGACTCTTCGAGTAACTCGATGGCACCGTACACGTCACCCACATCGGTCAGACCGCGGATCGCGAATTCAACACGTGACTTCGGTTCATAGTTGGCCAGTCGGGCGGCGTCGACCAACATGGTTGCCGCTTCTCGCTTGCGGTCACCGAAAGCTGCGATTCCAGCCGCCATGGTGATCAAATCGGGATCGTCAGGATGTTCGATCAACGCCTGTTTCGAATACCGCTGAGCCAGTGGCCAGTCGCGAGCATCCACGGCAGCCCGCATCAGAGTGGCCGCTGTCTGCTCTTGGGGATCCTTGGTCGGCGGCGGATTCGGGCTGCTGCAACCTGTGCCGGCAAGGCAAAGGAACCACAGCAGGACGAAATCGCCCTGACCAAGCCTACGACATATCGGGAAGAAAACAGCCGATCGCACAGTCAAATCGGGCTTGGCAGGGGGATTCAAGGCGTAATGATGGTTGCTCGAAATATCGCCATCCTGGCAAAAAAAACGGAAAGCGCGTAGATCTGCCGGACAGACCGCGTTTATATTGGTTAGTCTGTTCGCATAACGGAATGGTCGTCATTAGGTCTTTAGACACTTTTAGGTTGACCAATTCCTACACTCGTTGGCACAAATTTGTTTCGTTTTTTTTTTGGGAGATTCTAGATGTATCGACAACGTAGGTTGACTAGCGGCTTCACCTTGGTGGAGTTACTGGTCGTGATTGCCATCATCGGCGTTCTCGTTGGGCTGCTGCTGCCGGCCGTTCAGGCAGCCAGAGAAGCAGCACGACGGATGAGTTGTAGCAACAATTTCAAGCAACTCGGCTTGGCGATGCACAACTACCATTCGGCTTACAAGCAGCTGCCCCGACAAAATGGCGGCACCGGTCTTGGCATTCTCGATGGCAATACGGCGTGGTGGGAAGGTTCGACAACGACCAACAATGAAGAGTTGAGCGCTTGGGTCGGATTGACGCCGTTTTTCGAGCAGCAGGCCATCTGGGAGCAGATCGTTGGCGGCGGGAGCAAGACGGTGACTTGGGGTGGCAATAATGCGCTCCCCCGCGCCGCTGGAACACTGGGTCGCTGGACACCGATGGGACCCAATCCCCGTCTTGATCGCGAGGGTGGAGAGTCGCGTCGATTCCCCCCGTGGTCGACTGAAATTCCAACCTTGCGTTGCCCCAGCGATCCAGGAACAGGACTCCCTGGCGGTGGCCGCTGCAACTACGGTGTGTGCTTGGGTGACGCTTGGTCAACGGTTTGGGATCACGGTCCGAAAGAGGCAAACTTGACTGATCCGCCGGACAACTGGCGGCCTGAATGGTTCGCTGCATCAGACCGCGGTTTCTATTCTCGAAAGAAGACAACGAAGTTCCGTGATATTCTCGACGGGTTGGCTAACACGGTCGCGGGTGGCGAGATCATCAGCGATATCGGCGACCGCGATAAACGGAGCTCGCTCGGCATCCCTGTCACGAGCTGGACTCTAGAGAACAACCCGATGGAGTGTGTCCAGGCAGGCTTTATCAGTACCGAGTCACCAAACTTCTGGTGCGATACCGGAGAAACTGGTTGCACTGTTCCAGGCCGGTTCCAGCAGGGCCAAGACGGACGTGGTATGAACTGGGCATGGGCATCGATGACCATGACCGCAGTGCACACCATCCGCCCCCCCAACTCGGAAATTTGTCAGCAACAATGGGTCGACAACGTCGGAACCTGCCCGCCAAGTAGCCGGCACCAAGGTGGTGCCCACATCTTGATGGGCGATGGTGCCGTTATCTTCATCACGGACTCGATCGAGTCTGGTGATCAACAAGCGCCGATGATCGGCGCTCGTTTGCCTGGAGACGTGAAGAATAGGCCCGGCAAGAAGAGCCCCTACGGATTGTGGGGAGCACTTGGAAGTCGGGGTGCGAAAGAGACGATTGAAGAGCAGTTGAATCAGTAAGATTGCTCGCTCCGTTTGAAAAATTGCAAACCTCGCCCAACAGCACTTGGGCGAGGTTTTTCGTTGATCTCGCCGTGCATCATTCTTGTTCGTAAAAACCGCATTGATGCGGTTGCGTACGGAAGTACCCGATGAATCGGGTCGCTACGAGCTAGCTGCGGCGCTGCCGTTAAGGGTGGTATGATTCCGAGTATGTAGCCAGGACCTGGAGACCTTCCGGCTTAGGATGCCGGTTGTGATGAGATTTGGGTAACCGCGGAGCGGTGAAAGAGGGTAGCCTGGGGTGAACCAACGAGCGACAGCGAGGCTGATGTAACCCCAGGTAAGCGAACCCGAAAGAACCTTTCCCCCGCGGCGTTTCGGCGGCTACGCCGCCGAAACGCCGCGGGGGAAAAATGTCGTGGAGCAACCGCAACCTGGGGCTGCGGTTGCTCGCTTAAAGCTCGCACCCTTACCCCAGGCTACATTCTTCCGCCGCTCCGCGGCTGTCCAATCGAGTGATGTACTTTCTTCTCGGTGCCTATAACAAACGACGAGCGTCGGGAGTCCTAACAAAAACGGAACGGCTAAGCCGGACAGTCTCCAGGTCCTGGCCTACATATACTGTTTTACTGTTTGCGAATTTGCCTGCGAGGACTAGAGAGTTGAATCGTGTTTGGATCGTGCTGTTTGCCGTGTTGATCGCGGTCGGGATTGCACTGAGTGCTTTGCTTTCTCGGGAAACCAAACCGATTCAGCCGCGGATTCCACTTGCTGATGATCAAACGCCAGCGCTAACGCGAGTTGAAATCACGCCGGTCGCGCCGACTTATGTGGGGCGCGACGTTTGCCGCGAATGCCACGCCGAGAACTACCATCTTCACGGGCATCATGGTCACAAGTCGACATGGGCGAGTACACGCGATCCGGAAATCATCAAGATGTTTGACGGTAAGACCTATGATGCCGGCGAGCCCTACGGGACCTACACCTATCACACGGATCAGGAAGGTCTGTTCGTGCGGATCCCGGACAAATTCGGAGACAAACCGTTTCGACTTGAATATGCCCTCGGCTCCCCTCACGGAGCTGTCACCCTGATCTCCTTGGTTCCGGATGGTCAGCAAGGCACCGGTCGCCGACAAGGCACCGTGGCAATCGAACACCGCGCATCATGGTTCAGCAGCAGCGGACAGCTTGGTCCCACGCCTGGCCAGGAACGTCATGCGCCCGAAACACCTGCGGAGCTGTTCGGGCGCAAACATGAGGGCGAAGTCATGCGTAAGTGTGTGTACTGTCACACCACTCAAGGCGAGATCGTCGACCAGGAGATCGTGGGCCTGGTTCCCAACGTGAACTGCGAAAAATGCCACGGGCCAGCCAGCGAACATGTGCGTCTGGCGGGAATGATGCTGATTCCCCCTGACTTCTCCGTGGGGCGGGACGATTGGGACACCGAATCGGAAATCCAATTGTGTGGTGATTGCCATCGCCTGCCGCGTTCTGTTTCGCGAACAAAGCTGCGTGAGTACGCAGACGAACTGATTCGATTCCAACCTATCGGGCTGTTGCGCAGCAAGTGTTACGTCGAGTCGGCCGGCAGTTTGAAGTGCACCACCTGTCACAATCCCCATCAAACGGTCAAGACAGTTTCGAAAGAAGAGCACGTTCAGAATTGCATCAATTGCCATCTCGAGAATTCGCAATCGCATGTGGCTTGCCCCGTCTCACCGACGCAAGGATGCATCGACTGTCACATGCCCGCCATCGAAATCGAAGGACTGGGCACCAGCTTTCATGACCACTGGATCCGCGTTCGCCAAGACGAGTGACCGGCACGGCTGTTGAGCATTGGTGTCTAATCTATCTGGCGTGCGTTTTGTTCGGAGCAATTCCGCTGGATTTGGCCACGCAGTTAAACGCAATACCGTTCAATATTCGGTTTTCGATTCATCATCCGCTGGCGCGCTCCAGGCCGTCCAGTCTAGACTTTAACCATGAAACAAAAGTCACAGCGAACCGCGGAGCGGTGGCAGCATCTAGCCTGGGGTGAGCCAACGAGCGACAGCGAGGCTGGTGTAACCCCAGGTAAAGGAAGCAGAAGACATCGTCCCCCTCGGCGATTTGGCGGCAACGCCGCCAAATCGCCGAGGGGGACGGGTAGGCGGGGTGTTGGCGATCCTGGGGCTGCGGTTTGCTCGCCGAGACGAGCGAACCTGGCCCCAGGCTACATGCTATCACTGCTCCGCAGTTGGCGGATGTTGATGCCCAAACTTGACGTGTATGCAAACACGCAAGTCCGAGTACGGAAATACTCTGTTGAATATTTCGCCCTCGCTTTCACGCTGCTGCTCGGCGGCTGCGGCCAGAGCGTCGATTCATCGAGCCGAACATCGCAGGGCGAGAAGAAGCCACCACAACCTGCAGCCGAGACGGTCACGATCCAGCGACGCGGCCAATCCGATCCGCCGCCCGTGGACCCCGTGAAGTTGCAAGAGGATGCACTTGACGCACTCGACTCGGGTGACCTGGACACTGCGTTCAAGTTGGTTCGCGCTGCCAAGTCCGCCACGCCTGATGATCCGCAGACCATTTTTCTGATGGCCCGTGTTTTGGCAGAGCGAAATCGCTTTCCCGAGGCGATCAAGATGCTCGATGAATTGGCAGAAGCGGTTCCCGAGGCGCGTCTTCCCGTCTTGGGACAAACCGCTGATTGGTCGGTGTTTCAGGGCCAATGGCAGCAGGCCGAGGAGCGTTATCGAGCCTTACTGGATCAGGTGGACGATGCGAGCATGGTTCATCGCAAACTATCGCAACTGCTGATGCGTGAAGGTCGACGTTTGGAAGCGACGGCCTATCTTCGCGAGTTGTGTCGCGCCGGAGACATCGAAGAATTAGAGCTGAGATCACTACTGATCACCGTGCATCCGTTTTCCGGTGAAGCAGCGACCGATGAGCTCGAACCGATCGGCGACATGGGACACGCTCGATACGAAATCAGTCAAGGAAATTGGGACGCAGCGCTCGAAGTACTTGACCGTTCGAAATCCAAGGGTCCCGCCGAGACGGCGCTTCGCGGACGCATTCTCGCTCACCTGCAGGATTTCGAATCACTCGAAAGGTGGGTCTCGGACGCGCCGGAAGCAGCGCAAGAAACTGCCGATTATTGGTTTGCCAAGGGTCTCTACGAGGCTCATCGGGGTGACCATCAAGGCGGCGGTGGAGTCTTTTTGCTCGGTGGTGCTTCTCGATCAAACCGACGCTGAGGCGTACTCATTGATGAGTCAGTCGCTTGCAGAACTCGAAGCGGATGCCGAAGCGCAAGAGGCGTCAAAACGTGCCAAGCTGATCCAGCAGACCCAGTTGATCGGAAGTCAGATGGCAGGCAGCGCGGATCGTGAAATCCAGTCGATGATGATGCTCAGCGATTTGCTCGACGAATTGCGGCGGCCCATGGAGGCGTTGGCGTGGCGGGCCATGCAGGTGGTTTACGGAAAATCCAGCTCGGCACTCTCGGATCAGGAGGCGATGCAGGCACTGAGTGAGATCAATCGCAATCATTTGCAGCGGCTGGAGGCAAACGATATGGACGCAACCGAGGATTTTCTCCTCTGCGGCGTCGATCTCGAAAAGTTGCGCGGCAACCAGGACACCGATACGCCCTCGAACAATCAAGATTGAGGTCTCGTTGACAGTTGATGTGTCTCCCGCGAGTTAGTGTCGGCGTGCTCGCAACGTTCCTAGTACCTCGCCCGTCTTCCGTTCGTGGCATCGTAGGCCAGGACCTGGAGACTGTCCGGCTTAGGAAGCAATGGGAGACTGTGTTTTGGTGCGATTCGCGTCAGCGGTAGGCACGAACATTTTGACTCCTTAGAACAATCCGACAACTGCGGAGCAGTGATAGCATATAGCCTGGGGCCAGGCTTGCTCGTCTCAGCGAGCAATTCGCAGCCCCAGGAATTGTCATCCAACCCGATTTTCCCCGCCGTGATTTGGCGGCGTAGCCGCCAAATCACGGCGGGGAGGGTTTTTCGGTTTCGGTTACCTGGGGTTACACCAGCCTCGCTGTAGCTCGTTGGTTCACCCCAGGCTATATGCTGCCACCGCTCCGCGGTTCTGATTCTTCGTGTTGAACTAACAATTCCCAAGCCGGACGGTCTCACTGTCCTGGCAGCCCGAGGCATGCGGTTTACCGCCAGGACAAGTCCTGGCCTACGTCTGACACCACGACCATGGGACGCATCAGATCAAGACCAACACCGCGGATGATGGTGCCAAAGAAAAACACCTCGTAAAACATTGCGTTTGACGAGGCGTTTTCAGGTCAGCGGAGGACACGGGACTCGAACCCGCAACCCCTTGCGGGGCAATTGATTTCGAAATCAACCTGCTTGCCAATTCGCTTATCCTCCGAACAAATCCCTTAGGTTTGCCTGTACCGGTATATTCGCCTGCGGGTTGGGACTCGTCAAGTCGATTGCGATCTCCGCTGGACCGCCTGATCGAGCCAGCTTTCTTGCGGTGGAGACGATCTGCGGGGTCGAGCCCAACAGGGCTTCGATCTCGGCGGCTCGGGGGTGTGCCCCCAAGACTCGCAAACCACCATCTTGCTGGACACTCAGCTGCAGCGTCTGGTTCGGCTCGCCGCCGGCGTCCATCAGGCCCGATTGCACCAGCCGCGTTCGAATCGAATCAACCAATTGACCCATCAAAGCGTCGTTGGTGATGCCGTCGTCGACCGCATGGGTGCCGTGCAGCACATCGTCGAAGCCGATCGCTTGTCCGACGCGGCTGGCGACACCCTGGGCCAACTTCGCCGCACCCAGGATCAACGTCGTCGGGGGGATCGGCAAACTCAATGCTTGTGCTCGGTTTTAAATTGAAATTCTTTCAGCCAATTTTCCCACTTGTGGGCATCCTCATGGCTGTCGAGCTTGAGTTCGCGCCACTTGGGACAACGATACCTGACGTCGATGTGCCCGTTGTGCTGGTCTTTCTGAAGTTCGCAGCCAAGCTTTTTCAGCGTTGCGTAGATCGTTTCCGCTTTCTTGGCGTCGTGGATGTGTTTCGCTTTCCAGTCTGTCAGTTGGTAGCGTACGATCTCGTCCGCACCAGCGGTCGTGGGCGTGGCAAGCGCGGGAGCGGCAATCAACAGTGCCGCAAAGGCGATCAGTCGTAGCATAGGTTGTACCTCGTCGTTTCGTGAGAATGAGAACTGGCTTGGGTGTTACAGGAACTGGCATGAGTTCGTCAAGGTTTCGTCGTTGAGATCGCTGTGACTGCGACCAGACCATAGTTGGCGCAACACTGGGGGCTCGCTGTCGCTCGACCGCCAGCCACCCCGTTCATTTGAAACTGAAACGGAATCCGTTGAGTGCAAGTCAAAGAGTGACCCAACCGGGGCGGTTGGGGCTTGAGCCTCTGCGGCGGTGGGCCGCCACCAGCGATGGCATCCAAAGGATCTGGTCGACGACGGCGATCAGCGAGTTGGGATCGATCGGCTTGAACAGACAACGAGTCGCTTGTTTCATCCCTTCGGCCTTTTTCTCCAGTCCCGCCCATTTGCTTTCGGCAATCATCACGGCGGGCAATTCCTGATATCCGTCCGTCGATCGCATCTCTTCCAGGGTCGCCAGAGCGGCTGCTGCGTCGTCACCCACATCACAGACCAGCAGGTCTTGTGTCCCCATCCGCAAGGCTTGGACGGCGGCGGCTCCGTCACGAGCGCAAACGCATCCGTAACCCTGGCTGTGCAAAACTCCGGCCATCGCCAGGAGCGAAAACGGCCTGGGGTCAAGCACGACAATCGAGGCGCGTTGTCTTGGCTCCTCGGCTGCCGGTCGGATGCGCGGGGTCAATTTGGTGCATGATTCTCGAACTGCTGATTTGATGATTGGCGGTGTAACGGTGGGGGGCATGAGACCTGGTTTAACGGCAATACTGTTCGTATTTCGTTTAACGGCAAGCCGCAGGCGACTGTTAAAGGCGGACACAGTCGCCTGCGGCTTGCCGTTAAACAATGTCGCCGGATCGATGCTGAAATACGAACAGTATTGCCGTTAAACGAGGATTGATTTCATGCCCTCTCCTTCGGGGCAGATTGCACCCAATCATGGTTTACGAATTTCGTGGATGTCTCCGCAAGATCGCTCGTGGTTGCGGATTCGACGGGTCGAACCGACAATCCAACGAAAATTCACCTAGCGTTAAGTCAGATCACCCCCCCAACATGAACCAAAAAACTCCCTCCGCTGACGACGGCGACGGAAAAGATCCTCGTGTGGCGCGTCGCGAGAAAATGCGACAAATCGCCCTTCGCGGCATCGACCCCTTCGGCTGCCGAGTCGACGGCCGAACCATGATTGGTCACTGCCACCAACTGGCATCAGAGGTCAAATGGACCAAACAGGATGGCACGGAAGTTCCGCTGCCCGATTTTAACGATGAGAGTTTGGAGTACCGCCAGTGGAAAGCCGACAACGGGCCTGGCGAGGAATCTGGCCCGACAGTTCAAGTTGCCGGCCGCATCATGCTCCAGCGTGGGCAAGGCAAACTGATTTTTCTGACCCTCCGTGATTGGACCGGCGATATCCAGATCTTCATCGGCAAGAAACAGGTTGGCGAGGAAGACTTCGCGCTGGCCAATCTATTTGATCTTGGCGATTTGGTCGGAGCCGAAGGACGATTAGGACGAACCAACACGGGTGAGCTGACCGTGTTCGCTGAGAAGCTGTTTTTCCATACCAAGATGCTCGAACCGCCGCCGGACAAGCACGCTGGTCTGACCAATCCGGAACTCCGCCAGCGGATGCGGTATGCCGACTTGGCATTCAACGATGGCGTGGTGAAAACGTTCTGGGATCGAACCAAGATCGTCAAGTCGATTCGCCGGACGCTGGACAACCAAGGTTTCTGCGAAGTCGAAGGTCCGACGCTGCATACGATCGCAGGGGGTGCGGCGGCGCGTCCATTCGCCACGCATCACAATGCGCTGGACATGCCGTTGACGATGCGGATCGCTTTGGAATTGCACCTCAAGCGATTGATGGTTGGCGGCATGGAACGAGTCTATGAGCTGGGCCGAGTCTATCGGAATGAAGGGATCAGCCCTCGACATAATCCCGAATTCACGATGCTGGAGTGCTATCAAGCCTACGGCGACTACGGCAACATGATGGATCTGACCGAGCAGCTGATCTGCGATGCGATCGAGGCGATCGGCGGCGGATTCAAACGTGAATTCGACGGAAAGCTGGTCGACTTCACCCCGCCATTCAAGCGGGCCACCTATGCCGAGTTGTTCCAACAGGTGACCGATGTCGACCCGTCTGACGACGCTGCGGTGATCGAATTGGCCGGCAGGCTGCATTTGGAAACCGCCGGCAAACACCCCGACGTGGTCCGCAACGAAATCTTCGAAGAGAAAGTCGAGGACACTCTGGAAGGGCCAATCTTTGTGATCGACTATCCCGCTAGCATTTGCCCGCTGACCAAACGAAAGCGTGACAACCCAGCCATCGCGGAACGATTCGAGTTGTTCGTGTTGGGGATGGAGATTGCCAATGCCTACACCGAGTTGAACGATCCCGATTTGCAGGAAGAACTGTTCAAGACCCAGCTGCAAGGTCAGGACGAAGAAGACTCGATGGCGAAAATGGACCATGATTTCGTCCGCGCATTGCGGCACGCGATGCCGCCAGCCGGCGGGCTGGGGGTCGGAATTGACCGCTTGGTGATGCTTTTAACCGGGCAAAAGTCCATTCGGGACGTGATTCTGTTCCCGCTGCTGCGGCCCGAGGCGTAAGGGTTTTGCCCCGGCGATTGCCGTTTACGCTTGCGGTCTGACTTTCCTAGACTCCGCCCATCACGGATGTCGATGGTCAGATTCGCACCAAGGAACGGTTCATGTATCGCTGGCTGCTCTGTTTTCGCTATTTGCGGACGCGTTATATCGCACTCGCTTCGATCATCAGCGTCACGCTGGGCGTTGCGACGCTGATTGTCGTCAACAGCGTGATGGCGGGGTTCTCTGCCGAGATGCATGACCGGCTGCATGGTTTGGCATCGGACATCCTGATCGAATGTTACGCCAGCGGAGGGATGCCGAATCCGGAAGGACATCTCGAAGAGATCAAGAAAGTCTGTGGCGACGAGATCGTTGGTTCGTCCGCCAGCGTCCATGTGCCCGGCATGCTGGGCATCGAATTCAATGGTCAGCTGATCACACGGCATGTCAATTTGGTGGGGCTCGATCCAGAGTCGTACGATCAAGTCAGCCACTTTGGTCGCTATTTGCTGCATCCGGTCAATCAAACTCAGGTCAGCTTTGATCTTCGCGAGAATGGCTATGCGCCCGATCGCGAGCAGTTTCCGCCTTCGGGTTGGTACTACCGTCGCAAACACGTTCAGTACCAAAGAAATCTCGAAATCGAACGAGCACGCTTCGAAGCACTCAGGCGAACAGCCGAAAAGCAAGAAGTCGTTGAAGCGACGGGCCCCTCGATGGGGATCATGACACCAACGGAACTTATGGCCGAAACGGATGGAGAATCGGCAACCGAGTTTGATCCCGCCACGGAGCAGTATCCCGGCATCATTCTGGGAATCTCGACCTGCAGCACGAAGCAGCGTGACGCCGACAACAATGTGCTTGATCATTATTACTGCCGCCCCGGTGACGACGTTCGGATGATGTTCCCCAACGCATCGGAGAACACCAAGGTCCTGAACCAAAAATTCACCGTCGTCGACATGTACGAATCGGGCATGAGCGAATACGACAGCACGTTCGCTTTTTGCCGACTCGACCAACTGCAAAACTTTCGCGGGATGATCGATCCCGCAAACCGGAATCCGCAGTGTGACCACGATTCAATTGAAACTTGCCGAGGGTGCCGACCTGAACGCGGTCCGCGATGCTCTGCGGCGACGTTTTCCGCCTCAGGTTTACGCCTACAACATCCAGACTTGGCGTGACATGCAAGGACCCTTGCTGGCCGCGGTTCGTTTGGAAACGACGATTCTGAACATCTTGCTGTTCTTGATCATCGCGGTTGCCGGCTTCGGTATTCTGGCCACCTTCTTCATGATCGTGGTCGAGAAAACACGTGACATCGGGACGCTTAAAGCGCTCGGCGCATCGGGCCGCGGAGTGATGAGCATTTTTCTCAGCTACGGACTGTTGCTCGGCTTCGTCGGCAGTGGGGCAGGACTGATCGGCGGATTGTTGTTTGTCGACAACATCAACTCAATCGCCGGTCTGATCGAGAAGATCACTGGCCAGGAAGTCTTTGACCCTACGGTCTACTACTTCACGGAAATCCCAACGATCATCTATCCGTTCACTCTCGTCTGGGTGATGGCAGGTGCCGTCGCGATCGCAGTCGTTGCCAGCGTGCTACCTGCGCTGCGGGCGGCCCGCATGCATCCCGTCCAAGCTCTGCGTTTCGAGTAATCAAACCACAAGCCAAACAATATGAATTCAGAAACCGTTCTGCACGCTCGCGGCATCTTCAAGAGCTATCACAAGGATCGGATCGAAGTCCCGGTGCTGCGCGGTGTCGACGTGGATGTGACAGCCGGCATGGTCACCGCTTTGGTCGGTCGCAGCGGCAGCGGCAAAAGCACGCTGATGCATTTGCTGGCGACACTGGACCATCCCGACAAGGGCGAGGTCTTTTTTCGCGGCGAGCGAATCGACAACGCGCCGCGGTCTCGCCGCGACAGCTATCGAAACCACGAAATCGGCATCATTTTCCAGTTCTATCATTTGTTGCCCGAGTTGTCGGCCATCGAAAACGTGCTCGCTCCCACCATGATCGGCCGCAGCGCATGGAACTATTTTTCTCATCGTAAAGAAGCAAGGCAGCGCGCCGAAGCGATGCTCGATCGAGTCGGGTTGCTGCATCGGGCCACCCACAAACCGGGCGAGATGAGTGGCGGAGAAATGCAACGTGCCGCCATCGCTCGAGCGTTGATGACCGATCCCACGCTGCTGCTTGCCGACGAGCCGACCGGCAACCTCGACACAGAAACCGGGCGAGACATTTTGCAGCTGTTGAGTGAGCTGAACGAGGACGACGGTTTGACGATCGTGATGATCACGCACGACGACGCCATCGCCACCAGCGCCGACGTCTGTCATCGAATGCAGGATGGTCGACTGCAAGCAGCCACCCCGGCATTGCAGGTCGCCTGAGAATGCACTGTCGTCACCCGGTTCATCGGATTTTGCGGGAAGCGTGCAACTTGCGGTTTGCAGAGTTGCCATCTCGCTCCATCGAGATGTAGCCCGACCGAACGGTTTTCCAATGAAGTCATGGTTGATCGTAGCTGGACTTTGGCCAAACGATCTCTTCGACACAAACAAATTTGATGGTTCGCCAACCGGTCGGGCTTTCGTCACGGCGGAGCGTGACGGCTGCTTTTGCTTCCGCCGGCAAACCGCAAGCTACACTCAAAGCGCGTCGAACAAATTTTTTCGCTTGGGCTGTGCCGGCGGGGCACCAGCGGGCCACAGAATCACTTGACCATCCGAGCCGGCGGTCATCATCAGGCTGCCGTCGTCAGTCGCATCGATCGCATGGACGTTCCCGGTGTGGCGACGTAGCGAAATGATCTCACGTGCACCCGGATGTTCCCCCTGGTCATCTCTCTCGCTGAGACGCGGATCCCAAACTCGCGCAGTTCCATCGGATGACGCCGTCATCAATCGCAGCTCGGCAGGATTCTTACCCAGCAGCACGATGTCGTTGACGGTATCGGAATGCCCTCTCATCACGATCGGCAAGTCGGGGTCGCCACCCGCGTTTGGAAGCCGCCAGATGCGGACCGCGCGATCGGTGCTGCCGGCGGCGACACACGTGCCATCTTGCGAGAAGGCGCCGCAAACAAAATCCTGGTCACTCGTGCCCGGGACTTGAGTCGTGATCGATCGTCTCAGGTCCCAAAGCTGTGCCAGTCCATCATCTCCGACGGCAAACAATCTCGCAGAATCAGGCGAAAAAACGACACGGCGAATGACTCGGCTGTACTGGTGGTCATCGTCGACAAACTCGTGCTGCCTCCGTCTCGTGATTTTTCGCGTTTTAGGGTCCCATTGCCATAAGCGGGCAATTCCATCATCGCCACCGGTCGCCAGCAGATACTTCGTTGGCCCCACCGCTGTGCGAGCGAATTGCACGCTACGCACCGGTCCGATGTGTGGTGATTCAAGCTTGGCGAGCGCCGCGCCGCTGTTGGCATCCCAAATCTTGACCGATCGACTTCCGGTAGCAACAAACAGGCCATCAAACGAGAAACTTGCCTCGGTCAGTTCGGCGCTGGCTCGATAGCTCTTGATCAGTTTTGCCGTGCTAATGTCCCATTTGAACGCCGCGTTGTTGTTCATCGTCAGCATGCTGCGAGCGTCGATCGGAACAACCACTTCGCCCGTTCCCAAAATCGCCGGAAGCTGAAGTATTTGCTGAGGACGATCTTGGTGAGTCGAAGTCGATTGCTGGAGGGACGTGGCTCGAGCCAGTCAGCACGCGCGATTGCGAACCGGCAAGCTGGTCGACATTCCAAATCTGAACCGAGGCTGGCTGGTTGTCCTCAGCGGCTCGACCGACCACCGCGATGCGGCCCGAAGCGTCGAATTGAGCCGATGTAATCCGGCGTTGAACTCGACGACTGATGTTATCCTTGTCGTCGCGCCGCTGGGTGAGTTGCTGGAGCACTTGACCTTGCCCGCTTTCTATATCCCACAGCGTCGCAGCCGATCGAAAACGTGTTTCGGTCGACAACTCGCTGACCGTCAGCGCGTGTCGACCGTCGGGCGAAAGCGAGACCTGCGTCACGAATCCATCGTGATTCATGCGACGAATCCTCTGGCGGCTACGAACATCAATCCGCGTTAACTGTTCGTCATCCGCGGCAAGCAACAGCTCGCGACCGTCGACCGAAAAACTGGCGGCGTTGATCCGAAACCCGCGCACAACCTCGACGGGCGATCCAACTCGCTCACCCGTCGCGGCGTCCCAAAGAATCCCATAACCATCGCGATCGCCGGTAAAAAGCAGCTTCGAGGCAGGCGAAATCGCGAAGGCAGTCACCGACTGATCATGCCCCTTCAGCCGATGCACGAGCTTGGGCGACGACATTCCCGTGGGATCCAGCCTCCAGAGAATCGATTTAACCTTGGGTGAACTCGATCCAGTCAACATGAGTTTGCCGTCACTGGACACGGCAAACGAACTGTTCAACCCCGTGCCACTGGCCTGGCCGATCTCGGTACCAAATTCCAAATCCCAAATGCGGATCGCGGCGTCAGCGCTGCCGATGTACAGCCGCTTGTGGGGGCGATCGACCTGCAGTGACATTGCCACGAATGACGTGCCTTCACTGAGTACTTCGTCTTCCATCCTGGCGATTTCTTTGAAGGCAAGTGTCTCTTCGTCGATCTCGATGATGCGAGCCGTGTGATCGTGACTCGCGGTAACGATTCTCTTTTGGTCCGGCGAGAATCTTGCCGACCAGATTTCATCAGCATGGGCCTGCGTGTCCCTGGTTGGTGCCTCGGCGACATCATCAAACTTGTTCACGACGAACGCGCCAATGTACTTCTGCGGTCTCCAGCTTCGCAGCGTCGCATCATTCGATGCCGAGACAATCACGTCGCTCTCGCCTTTCAGGAACTCGGCACCAACAACCCAGCCGCCATGTCCCTTCAGCGTTTTGCTCAGTTGCCTTGTGCTGACGTTCCAAAGCTTCAGCGTGTAGTCATCGGAACTGGTCAACAACGCCTGCCCGTCTTTACTGAACCGGATCGATTTGATCACATCCCCATGGGCGACCGACATCTGATCTCGCGTCGTCGCCGTGGAAACAAACTTCTGTTCGCTGGCAAGGCTTGAATCAATCAACCTGGCAAACCGCATGTTTGAGCCGGTCGGTTCGCCTCGCGGCGCTGCTGGCTTCTTTCCCTGCACCTTGCCGAGAGCGTCAGCGATGGATTGGGCATAGTCGATCGCAGGGACATCGGCTGGACGGAAGACCAACACGTTTCCGGCAATGTCGCCGGAGGCTACCAATTGACCGTTCGCCGAGATTCCGAGCGCCGAGACCGGGTGACGATGATCGGTGAATGTACCTTCTCGCTTTACCGTAACTCCGTCACCTTGTCGGCTCAATTTCCAGATCGCAACTTGCCCGGTCGAATCGTCGGCAATCGCGACCGCCAGCGTCATCGACGAGGCGGAACCGGTAATCGCAACCTGGCGGACGGGCGAGATGTGCCAACACGCATTTTTCTTCGTCAGTTCTGTGCCTGCCTTCGCATCCCAGACTCGCACGGTTCGGTCGGACGAACCCGACACCAGCAACCCGTCGTCGGTGAACTGCAGATCGGTCACACGCTGCTTGTGACCTTGCAGCAGCTTTCGATCTTGCGGCGACAGGAACAGGATCTCGCCACTGGCCGTGCCGATGGCGATTCCGTCTTCGCTGGGCGTGATCGCGACCGACGTGGCTCGCAGACCGCCGAACTGCTGATCGGAAATGCTTTGCCGCATCGTCAGTTGCCCATCTTCGGAGACGGTGAACAAGTCAACCTTTCCGTTGTCGAGCGAGATCACACCTTGCCGCCCCGACGGCCCCATCGACAAATCCGTGATCGAGGAATCGGCCTGTGTCGAGGACTCTGATTGATTGGCTTGTCGCCACAACCATCGCCACTCCCACCCTTTGACGCGATCACTTGATTGCGGTGAATCCCTGAGTTCCTCGAGGATTTCGCGTGCACCGTCCGGATTCATTTCGTTCGAGGCGAGCTTTGGCCAAACCAATCTTCGAGACATACTCTTCGTACTCGGCTCGCTGCTTTGACGATTCAGCTTGCCGTTGTGCTATTTTCGCAGCGTCACGTGCGTTCTCTGCGGCGACCTTCAACCGCTGGGCTTCCTCTTTGGCCCGCTTCTCGCTTTCGGCGGCAGCCAAAGCGTCATTCTTTGCCTGTTCCTCCGCTTTGGCGGACTCGATCGCCTTTTCCTTCGCCGTTTCTTCTCGCGCGAGCGCATCCAACGCGGTCTTTTTTGCCTCCGTTTCTTGCTCGGCCGCCTGTAACGCTTCGTCTTTGGCAGCCGCTTCACTTTGGGCAGCTGCCAATGCTGCGATCTTGGCTTGTTGTTCGCCGGCTAATGCCCTGGTGGCTTCGTCTCGCGCGACCTCGGCTTCCGCTCGCGCATCCTCGGCCTCGCCGCGTTTGGTGTTAATCACGTACATCGCCACGCTACCGCCGACGATGATGAAAGCCAACATCGCCACAGCGACTCTGCGCAACAAGGACAGACGTGCCGCATGCGACTCGCGCTCGTGAATACCGGCCAGCAGTTTCTTGATGAGCGGTTGGTGCTCGGGGACTTGCTCATCGAGCAACGACAAACCAAGGTCGAAGTCGCCATTTTGGTAGGCGGCGTCCGCATGAACCAACTTGGTTTCGGCGAGACCCTGATGCGCCTTTTCATTTCCATCCCACGATTTAATGGATTCCTCGAAGCGAAATGCGGCTCTTGAAAGATCCGGATAGGAACGGTTTTGCTTTCCTTGCTGGAGGTCCTCGGAGGCGCGAGCGGCCAATGAGATACTCTCGGCATGCGATCGATAGTCGCGAATCGCCTTCTGAAAACTCTCGACATCAGCAAAGCGGTCCTCCGGCTTAGACTGCATCGCCTGCAGCGCGATATCCAGCAACTCTCCCTGCTGTTCTTCGGGCACTTCGCGAATTTCGTTTGTTTCGAACTGCGGTCAAGCACTCGGTCACGTTCTTGGCTTGATGCGGGGCGTGGCCGGTGACAATCAAGTACAGCGTCGCGCCGAGCAGATAGATATCGCTGGCAGGTCCGATTTTGGCCAACGGGCCGGTCGCCATTTCCGGTGCCATGAAGGCCGGCGTACCGCCCAACCCTGACGTCGCGAAAATCGAACTTTGCTTTTCATAGTTGGAAGTCGGCAGGGCCAGCCCCCAGTCCATCACCATCACGACGCCGAAATCACCGAGCATGATGTTCTCAGGCTTGATATCTCGATGGACGACACCGCGGGTGTGGGCGAAACCGATCGCGTCGGCGGCCTTCAACAAAATCTCGAGGTTCTCGTCACGCGATTTATCTTTGATCACGTCCGACCACGGTGTGCCGACGACGCGTTTCATCGCGTAGAACAATTCATTGTTCGATGTCAAAGCCACATCGTGAATCGGCACAATGTTGGGATGATCCAGGTCGCCCGTCACAATCGCTTCGGACAAAAACTGGAGGCGGCGTTCCTCCTCAACCGTTTCTAACCTTCCCGTCCTCGCCAGCTGCGCTCGTTTCTTTCCGTCCAGCGGTTTGATCAACTTCAAGGCGAGCAATCGGTCGAGCGAACCTTGGCGAGCGACAAAGACGTCGCCCATGCCGCCTTGCCCCAGCTTTCGCACCAACCGATAGTCGCTCGCTTTGTCTCGATCACTCTTCAGTGGAGCGACGTCACATTTGCGTAAGCGATCGAACTGCTCATCCGAAAACGTGCGTTCGATTGCAGGTGGCAGCACACTTGGTTCCTGGCTCGTCTCCCCGACCGCCGAACTCCAGATCTTCGCGTCGCGCTCGGACAACTCTCGTGGGTTGACTGGTTTCGCCGATATTCGCGCTGGCCAGAATCGATCCACCCAACTCGACAGTCTTGCCATGACCATCCTTGTCGACTTCGATGATCGTGGAGTCGCTCGAGGAAGTTCTCGACGCTTTTGGAGGAGACACGTTTGCCGCGATAAACAACCGTGCCACTCGCCCCAGCACCTTTTCCACTCGTTGGGACATGGGGTGCGTCCAACGGAAGCGTTTGATCGACATCGCGTGCCTTCACCGTTTTCCTGTTGGGCTCAACATCCGTCGTCGCGTCGATGTCGTCGCTGACGTCTTGATCCGGATTCACACGCACCGTTGTCTCCAAGTTGACGGTCGCATCGAGGTCCGTGGCCTGATCGCCAGACGGATCAGCCGGAATCACGGTTGCGTTGGGGTCAGGCACGATCGTCGAGTGACCAGTATTCGCATCTGCCTCCGAGATTCCGCTGACCGTTGTCTCCAACTGTTCCTCTTGAGACTGCTTATCCTCGAGAACATCCGCAGCCGAATCTTCGTTGTCGATTCGAATCGTCTCCTCTGCAGCCGCGCCGTCACCGGTCGGTTGATCAACATTGGGATCATCAGGCGTTGGATCGGGTTCCGGGGAGGTGTTCTTTTTTGCCATGGCGTATTCCGCTAGATCTCAAGAGATCTCTTTTCTTTTCCTGACCGTGTCTATTTTAGGCAACCACAGTGTTTTGATAACTCTTCGTGACATTTAGCGTCCGTCCCCAAAGGAATGAGTGGCTGGTGGTCGAGCGTCAGCGAGCCCCCAGAAGCAAGCCAAACCAATTCCGGGGGCTCGCTGACGCTCGACCACCGGCCACCCTAGGAATGCGAACTCAATCTGACACTGAAACTCCGGAACGCCCCGACTGCTGTGATCGTGCGGCGAATCGCCCCGCCGCGGAGAGGCGTTTCTTCTGATTTCTGTTGAATCGACGTTGCAAAGTCGACGTCAGTGCGACGGCCGCTGCGACCGGCGGTAGCGACGACTCACGTGTGTCTTGTTCGCCCTCCAGCCCTGTTGGCAGCTCTTCATCTGGCCAAGGCAATTCCTCGACGCTCTGGTCGATCTTCCGCCCGTCGGTCCCCGGCTCGCTGTCCGTCTCGGACTCGCCGTCCATCTCCTTCTCGTTGTCGCTTTCTGGGAGGATTCTCTTTAGTTTCAAAACGCCCTCATCCAACTCGTCCCCCGGTATGGTCGCCTCGCCACCTCGAACGTCCACCCGCAAGATCGACCTGGCATTCCCGTCGCCGAGCAGGTATTCGATTTCATACCGCCCGTCAGGCAATTCTTCGAACAGTTTTTTGACTTTGTCCCCACTGAGAATGTCGTCGGGCAATTCCTGCGGTGGTGCCAAATCCTCGCCATCGGGATCAGGCGACAGCACGCGAATTCGGAACGACTCCACACGACTGACGATCGAGGAGGCTGTTGTTTCAGTTGTCTCAAACGTACTTTGCGTCAACGCGACAATCGATTCGCTTCGCACAACGAACTTCGGAGTCTCGAGCTCCGGAATCACTTCGCGAACAGGGAAGAATGCGACCGGAATTGTCAGGTTGGGGATGACGAAGCTGGCAACTCCGTTTTCTAAGCCGGACGGTTTCTCGCGGAGTGTTGCCGGATCATCCGTCGATGAAACAACCTGCCCCGGCACCACAATCGACTCTGCAGCCGGAGCTTGTTGGACCGTATTGCCAATCACAAGAATGGACTCATGATGGCGAACGGAAAACCGCACCTCCAGTGGATCGGTGGCGGATTCACGAAGGTTCTCTCGGCTATCGAGAACATCGGCTTCGGTATAGAAGTGTTCGACGACCAGCAGCGGATCACCCGAGGACGACACGGTCGGTGTCTGCGGCTCGCCCACAAAGTCGACGACCACGGAAATCGCCTTGTCTGCCGAGAGCCCATTGAGCTGCTGGAATTGACGCGTTTTGGCACCCCAGTCGATGTCGACCGTCAATCCGCGTTCACCCGACTGGCCGATGTCCATCGTCAAAACCCCGGTCGCATCGTTCACCAAAGCTTGCTCGAGAATATTGGTGGTGACGCTGGTCGGATCAAAAAAAGCGTTGACAACATCCGCATCAGCGGGATCATCTGACACGATCGGTCGCGGTGCAAAAATACGAGCCACACCCTGGTTCACGCCCGTATTGATCTCGATCCGTTGGCCAAACACGATCGAGTCAGACTGCAAATAGACCGAACGAATCTCTTGTGACATGATTTGTTCATCGAGCGACATTAGCGGCGGCATTTCGCGTGTTTCGGCCGGCTCTGGGTCGGGCCGCTCCATGTGTGAGATCTGTGTCACCTGCTCTGACTGCAACTGCACTTCGTCGAGCAGTTCGATTTCCATAGCGGCCTGCAGATCGATTCTTCCGTTTTCGCCTCGAGCCACGATTTCGGGGTCCGCTTTCAAATCCTCTCCGTCATCGTCTGCGGAGGTGTCGACGACCGTAATCTTGAGGCCGGCGGAGATCACAATCTGACCGTTGGAGGTCTCGACAATTTCATCAGCTTTTTGGTCCGAGGCGGCCACGTTGATCGAATCGACCTCGCGAATCCGCATGTCGCCCCGATTGTCGCCAGTCACATTCGCCTGGAAGTCGTTGACGTTGGTCGAGAGCTTGATTGCGTCTTCAGCATTGACCGTCGGGTTGTCGGCGCTGACATCCGCGAATCGATTGTTGGCAGTCAGTCGGAGGTCGTCCGCGACCACGCAATTGGCGTCGTCAAAATCGCTGTCCAAGATGTCATCGTCGGCGACCAAGAGGACATCCGCGGCCCGCTCAGCTGCCACCGTTGTGACCAAAATGTCGCTCTGCATTCCCCGTGCGATCAGCGTAATGTCGCGGCTTTCCCTTCCACCGTTGCCGCCGGCATCGTCGCTTGCGTTGACGTTATTTGAGAGGACTTCAATGGCCCTGATGGTACCACCAGCATTAATCGTGATCGCTCCGTCTTTGGTGACGACCGACTGCAACTCGACCGGTAAATCCCCCCGCAAGCCACCGTGCCGAATCAGGATATCGCCGGTATTGGCGGCCAGTTGCCGTACGAGCGTATCGGTCGTGGCTGTCAGATCTAGCTCGATGCCTCCCGCATCGGTCACCGCAATCAACTCAGAGACCGACAGCAATTCGAGCGGTTGTTGATTCCCGATCCCATTGTCGGCAGTCATTGTCAACCGCCGGGCGATCAGATCCGTTTGCTCGTCGTCGGCTGCATCGTTGATTGTCTGGGCCAACAGATTGACATCGCCCACGCCGGCGTCAATCAAGCCAATCGGAAACGCGCCGGCGACATTGGCCAACCAAATGTCGCCGTTTGCCTGTGCCGTATCAGCGCTGACCGAGATCGAGGCGACAACGTCGACGGGATTGTTTGGCTGGCCAATTCCTTCGGCACCAATTCCTTCGGCACCGGCGCGGAGCAGAAGCCGGCCTGTTTGAACGTTGGCCTGTGAGTTGTCGTCGCGGTCAAGTATCGCGCGACCAGCCGTCAATGTTGTGCTGGCACCAATGGCCGTAATCGCCGTCTCGGCCAACAACAGCGATTCGGAAGTCGTGAGCAGCACATCGTTTCCCAGCGAGTCGATGACCGAAACGTCCAAGTCGAACAACGAATCTGCAATGTCGACAACGCCATCGGCGGTGATGTTCTCGATAGCGCGAAGTTCATTACCCGGGTTGGTCAGGTCAATCGAATCACCAGTGCTGGCGGTCAAACGATCAATGTTCAACCGCGTTTGGGCAGCCTGATCGGTTACCCCGCGAACATCTTGACCGATCCCAATCGTCACGTTTCCGCGTTCGGCTACGAGGTTGCCGAGTATCACGCGGGATGCGTCTCGCAACGTGATGGCGTCATCCGGGGAGTCGCTGCGAAGTGTACCGCCCCCGATATCGATCACGCCGCCGCCGGCATCGACATGAATGGTCGCCGCACCCGTCATCAACACCGCACCGTTCTGGACCGAGACCAGCGTCACGCCGCTCAGTCGCAGATCGCCGCTGGGACTGGTAACGGTGGTATCGACTTCGGCAGCAATTCGGATCGTGTCGGCGCTGACTTCAAAATCGCCGCTCACAGAAACCGAGCCGCTGAATTGAGCAAGCTGCTGTGCTTCAACGTCTAGATTGCGAACGTTCGATACCGTGCCATCGAACAACGCATCGGCGCCGGCGGTCACCCGCAGATCCTGCGTACCGGCTTGGCCTGTCACTGTCGACAAGAATCGAACTCGACCGGCCGCGGAAATACTCGTGTTGCCAATGGGCAGCAACAATGCACCTTCCACAACGATGTCGCCATCGGTGGAGGTGCGTACTTCCGAACCCAGCAAACGAACATTCGCTGCCGACAAGCGTACGTCGCCGGCGAGTACTCCGATCGAGTTGACTTCGATTTGGCCCGCCTGAATATCAAGCCCATTGAGGTCGATCGCTCCGGGCGAGGCAGTCGAAGCCCCCATCCGGCCCTGCATGCGGACCGCCCCGTCCAGAATTACTCCGCGTGCGTCAATCTGCAGCGTGTCACCAATAGCATCGTCACCCTGCACAACGTTAAAAAACTGAACGCGACCGCCCGAATCCGCCGTTTGACCATTCCCCGAGTCGACGAGCACTTCGCCGCTAATCTGAACCGGACCGGCCACGTTCACCAAACCACCGGCCGTTGTGATTTGCGAATCGACAAGCTGGACCGATTGCCCCTGTAAGTTGATCGCCCCAAACGTGTTCTGTGCGGCGGTATTCAAATCGCCCGCGACCGTCAACGAACCATACGTCGACAGCGAGATTCGTCCACCCGCAGTGCTGATCGAGTCGACGCGGATGTCGCCCGTCGTGGCAACCAATACCGAATCAGCATCGACGGCAGAATCGAAGTTGGTCACATCGCTGACATCCCGAATGACCAAGTCGCCCTGCAGCGAAAGAGGCGATGGGCCCAGTGAGACACTCGACGCGGAGACAACCGAAAGGTTCCCGACAAGTTCACCCCCCGATTCGTCCCCGCCGCCAAGCGAGAATTCAGCATTTGTTGGATGTTGAAGATTGACTGTTAAACTTGTCTCCGTCGCACTCGCTGTGATCAACGCATCCGACAGGTCGAGCTCAGCTTCGCTACCGATCACCGCCACGTCACCGGCAATCACGAAACGGCCATCGATATCGAGTTTGCCGCTGCCGAGATCAATCAAGGACGTGGCACCTGCCGAACCAAAGAAGACATCTCCAGCCAAGTGCACCGAAGCACCATCGATAGGTGCGAACAAGACGCCCGATTCCAATGTGATCCGCTGAGAATCAACGTCGACCAACGTCGGCCCCGGTGATCCATCACGGGTGAATTGAAGATTGGTGCTGTCGTCACCATCACTTGGGGTCACCGTTACGCTTAAGCCGCTGGGCAATTCAAGATCTAGAATGTCGTCGCCATCGCCCATCGCAAAAATGATCTGGCCTGACATCACAGCCGAGGGATCAAGCGGGTCGCTGGGATTGCCTGGATGATTGGCGATCGGAATCACTTGTCCCGAACCGTCGAGCAATGACAGTTCACCAACTGAACCGACTTGAAGCTGGACCGAATCGGCGACCTGGGATCCCGTCACAAGCAACTGCCCCATCACGTTCAATTCTGCGGTCGCGTTGAGAACAAATCGTGGTTCGAGCAGGCGAACCAGCGGCGACGCCATCCGATTGATTCGCACGGGGCGTGGGCCGGTCTCGCTGAGCAACTGCTGCAGTCGCCCGCGCAGACCCCGGCCAATGCGATCAAGAAAGCGCGCTGGATGACGGTCTCGGGGCGATGTTTGAAATGGATGCATGGATTGCTGGGTGGCCCGTGATCAGCCATTTGGCACCACTGGGACTCTCCAAGGCCGTCAAAATTCCGCGATGATGCCCCAGAATATCGTTTTTTTGGTCTGTTTCATGTTAGTCGGTACCGCTGCCTGCAAGCCCAAGAAACCGCTGCCAGCAAGCCCAAGAAACCGGGCTCGAGCCGGCCAATCACGGCGCAAGTGGCTCCAAAAACGGGCAGTTTTGGCAAACGACGTGGTTTACGCCCTGGTTACCGACATTTCCGGTTCGGCTGGCGAAATCGGCTGCTGTGGATCGAGATAGATGAAAGGTATGGATCTGCATATTCACCAACGGACCTTTCACGGATGAACCGCTTCTGCTCATTAGCACTCGGCCTGCTACTGGCGGTTTGCCTTGCGAACCCGAATGGGACGTTGGTTTACAGCCAGGAGCGTGCCGCATTTCAGAATCCTCGACTATTGGGCCAGTCTTCGCTTGGCCCCAACGAAGAAGCAAACCGTGTGGATGCTATCGATCAACAGCGAGAAAACGGATCGACCTCGGGCAGTTCACTGAGCGATCTGCTGCGAGATCGAAACGGCGATCGCAATGTCGGGGAACTGAGCAAATTGCTCCGCAACCGTGCCGACGAGCTAGGGGAAGACGAGCCGACCGAAAGTCTTGAGAGCGAGTCCAGGATGGACGAGGATGCGGACGAAGAGGGCGAGGACGACGAAAAGGACCAGGAATACTCGCGGAGCCTTTCCACGGTTGCACACCTGATGCGTTTGAGAAAGCCGATTCGCGAGATTCGGATAGGCGAGATCGAGCCGGGGGAACGGGTGCCCGAGAACAAAGCGGGCATCTATTCACAGCCGAAACCTCTGATCATGATCTCAGCCTTGGGTGCAGACGTCCTGCGACCCAACCGCTATACGGTCTGCGCCATGCACCAGCCGCTGTACTACGAGCAACCGAATCTGGAACGTTGCGGAAACGGCTGCGGCTATTTCCAAAACGCGATCTCGGGAATCGAGTTCGTAGCGAATACAATGACGTTGCCTTACCAGCTTGGCCAGCAGTGTCCGGATTGCCTCGTTCCCTCCGGTGGTGATTGCCTGACGTGCCAGTCATGGCCGGTCGACCTGAACCCCTTTCCGCTTGATTGGCGTGGGCTGGTCATTGAGTCCGCGGCGGTCGCTGGGTTCACGTTCCTGCTACTGTAAAACGCGATTCCGTTCGCTCTGATATTGTTTAACGGCAAGCCGCAGGCGACTGTGTCGGCTCTTCGCAGTCGCCTGCGGCTTGCCGTTAAACGAAGAACCAATGGAATTCATGGAAAACACCCCCGAGAAGTGTTCCTTGGAACGCTGATGACGAACACTTCACACTCAAGACGACTTTGCGAGCACCAGCGAACGGTTATCGGGCGTGTTCAGTCGGCCGCCGCAGCCTGTCTTGGTCTGGAGCTTCGCGAGGCTCAAATCATTGCCGCCACGCACCTGCAAGGTCCCTGTATTGCCGAAATGCAGACCGGCGAAGGCAAAACACTCACAGCCGTGCTAGCCGCTGCGGTCTTCGCCACAGCCAATCGCAAGGTCCTGATCGCAACGGCAAACGACTACCTTGCGTCTCGCGATGCCGACTGGATGGGACCGATCTATCAACGTCTGGGGCTTGGCGTCGGTTGCGTTACGTCCGAATCGACACCCCAGCAGCGTGTTGACGCCTACGACTGCGACATCACTTACGGGACGCTGCGCGAATTCGCATTCGATTTCCTGCGACGATCATTGGCAGCGCGTCAGGCAGACTCGCAGGTGGTGATGGACCATGCGACTTTCAATGTATTGATCGTTGATGAGGCCGACAGTGTGCTGATCGACGAAGCTCGCACACCCATGATCATCACCGCTCCGACTCGCGGAATCGACGTGGCAACGGAGGCGTGTTACCGATGGTCAGCCGAACAGGCCAAGTTCTATCGCTTGTCAGAGGACTACGTTCGAATGACTGACAGCGGCGCCGTGGCCTTGACCGTCCGCGGGCACGGACGCTTCGTTCGCAGCGAAATGCCACCCGCGATGGGCGCGCTGACCACCACCGATATTTTGCACTCACTTGAACGTGCAATTTGGATCAACGAGTCGATTCATCGGGACCATCACTACGTCATCAAGGATGAACGCATTCACATCATCGACGAATACACCGGCCGCAAGTCGGGTGAGAGGCACTTCGGAGGCGGTATTCATCAGGCAATCGAGGCTCGTGAAGGGTTGATGCTGACTGCGGAGTCAGAGCCCGTCGCACGTATCTCGGTACAGGACTTTGTCATGAAGTTCAAACATCTTTGCGGCATCACCGCAACCGCTCGGGAAGACCGCCAGGAGTTGCAAAGCGTGTATGGTCTGAGCGTTCGAACCGTGGACACCCACCACAAGTCCCAACGAACTATCTTGGATACAATCGTCTGTGGTTCGCGTGAGCAGAAATGGGAACGGATTGCTGACGAGACAAGAGCGGTTATCAAAGCGAGACGCGCCGTTTTGATCGGCACTCGCTCTGTCGCCCAGTCGGAACAACTGAGCAAACTTTTTCGAGCCTGTGCGATCGATCATGCCGTCCTTAACGCGAGAAACCCCAAGCTAGAAGCGGGAATCATCGCGGCGGCCGGGCGGATGGGACGCGTTACGATCGCAACCAACATGGCGGGACGTGGGACCGATATTCGACTCGATTCAGATGTCGCTGCCGCCGGCGGTCTACACGTGATCGTCAGCGAACCGCACGCCGCGGCGCGAATCGACCGCCAGCTGATTGGACGGTCCGCGCGCCAAGCTGACCCCGGAACGGCGCGCGCGTATGTTTGCCCTGATGATGAGATTCTTTTGCAGGCATTTGGTGACGAGAGGGCAAAACAGATTTGCAATGCATGGCAGCAAGGCGTGAGCGATCGTTGGTTGCTCAAGAGGATCATGCGGGCTCAACAGCGTGTCTCACGCAATCACCGACTCGAAAGAGCCAGGCTGACCGCACATCAAACGAGCCTCGCGGAAGCACTCCAGCAACTTGGGCTCGATCCGTATCTCGATCCGCTCCCCAACGTACGGTAGAGCCGCGACAGACTTTCTTCGCAGGCACATTGACCTTGCTTTGATAGCTCGAGTGCCAGACCTAAAGGCCCCATCTTCTTTAACCGGGTGCAACCTTAACGGTCAGCCAAACTGTCCAGTGTTGCGAAAAGACAACGCTTGTAGTGACAAATGAACAGACCGGGGAAGCTGGCTAATCTTGCGGGGCATGCCATCAGCAAAAATCGCGTTTTTACTCGGTTTTTTCTACAATTTGCTCAAGCCTTGCGTACCCTTGAACTGGTGGCATAGGTGTCATCACGATGGGCAACAGTACGCTCCGTGCTCCGTTGAGACTAAAATGGTGCCGGCGTCTAACAGCTTCACTGACTATCCGTACTTCGATCCTCAGCACTCACATGATCTGCCGAAACAATTTGAAGATTTGTCTGTTCGTTGTCGCAGCCGCTGGTGTTTCCACCGCGAGCCTGACCGCACAGGACTCCTGCTGCTTCGAGCCCACCTATCGATTGCAGTGCGAGACAGTGATGCAGCCGCAAACGGTCCAACGTTTTCGCATCGCCTACGAGACCGAATATGTTCCCGAGGAGGTAACCAGCTATCGGCCGGTGCTGAAAACCCGCACCGAAGAGCGCGAGTACAAAGTCGCCAAGCCGATCGTCGAGACAAGCTTCCGCGAAGAAACCTACACGATCCGCAAGCCAGTTGTTGAGACTTCCTACCGAGACGAGACGGTTACCCGCACTAGCTACGTGACGGAGACAGCGGAGCGAGAGGAGCAGGTCACCTCCTACAAGCCTGTCGTGGAAACCCAGTACTATGACAAGCAGTATTCGGTTCAGAGGCCTGTCGTTGAAACTCAGTACTACGATCAGCAGTACACGATGCAAAGACCTGTGGTCGAAACCCAGCTGCAGACGCAACAGTACACGTCGCTTCGACCTGTCACCACGATGGAGAACCAAACGGTGGATGCGGGCGGATACGTCGCTCAACAGGTAGTTTCGCCCGGACAGGTTCAATACGGGCTTCAGCAGGCGTCTTACTACTCTCCCGGTCTGTTTGGTCGGTTACGACCTCGCAGCGGACTGTTTTGGGCACCACAAGTGACCCCCGCGACGGTGCAAACGCAATACGCCTACCGTCCCAACTACATCACGCAGCAAGTCGCAAAGACTGCGTATGTCCCCGAAGTGCAACAAGTTCAAGTCCCCGTGCAGGTTCAACGGATGCAAACGGAGGTCGTCTCCCAACGTGTTCCCGTTCAGGTCCAGCGAATGCAGACCGAAGTGGTGACGCAGAAAGTCCCAGTTCAGACGACTCGGATGGTGGCAACCACCGAGGTTCGCAAGGTGCCCTACTCGGTGCAGCGGCCGGTGACGGAAACATTAACTCGAAAGGTACCGGTTCAAGAGCAACGCTGGGTCACGGAAACGAAAGTGCGAAAAGTGCCCGTGCAAACGACGCGCATGGTTTACGAGACGCGGAAGGAGCCGGTCCAAGTTCAGTACTACGAACAAGAGGCGGTGACACGCACGGTGCTGCGTCCGGTCACAAAGCAGACCTGTGTTCCCTATACTGAAACGATTAGCGTACCAAGGCAGGTCGTTCAGCGAGTTCCACTTTCTTATTACGATCCGTTCAGCCCGGCGATCGTGAACACGGACTACTCCTCGTTCTCCCCCGCAATCAGTTCGACGCCAATCATTAGTTCGCCGGTCGTATCTCAGCCTGTCGTCGTTGACACGACTCTGACGCCTGCTGACCCATTCAGCAGCACTCCTGAAACGGAAGTGCAAAAAGTCGAATTCGGCGAGCCTGAGAGTGCCGCAAGTGTGGATGAAAGCGATGTTGATCCGGCTGATACAGAGGCATTGCCGGCACCCGAGTTGAATCAGCCAGAAAACGAGTCGGGTGATGCGGGCGACTCCGCCGACGTCACAAATGCTGGCTGGCGGATCCGTTGGAATCCAGTCTTCGCGCGAGAAGCGTAGACCGTTCTTGGTTTCCAACCTGGTCGTACTAACCGCACTCATGCGGTTGTCATGCAAACCCCGATGAATCGGGTCACTACAAACTAAAGGTGCCGGTGTCCGGTTATCCGTTGTCGCCGTGAAACATCGCCATTTTGAGATGCCGCCAGACGAACAGCATGAAGCCCATGAGGGCCAACATCGTCGGACACATCCACAACAACATCGGCCCCATCATTCTCAAGTTATTCGCCAGCCAGTTGTTGTAAACACCGTCCCAAAACAGAATCGTCAGCATCGTTCCGGCGCAGAGATACGGACCGAAGGGCGTGTAGGCGTCGCGGGTGACAATGTAACGGACAAGCACGATCACGATGGCGGCAAAGGGTGACAAGAAAAAAGCGATAATGGCCGCCTGCCAGCCAATGAATGCGCCGATCATGGCCATCAGCGTCACGTCGCCGAAGCCCATGGCCTCCATGTTCAGCGACCACGTTGCCACGATCCGAATCGCCCACACGACTCCGCCACCGACGGCGAGCCCGGCTAATGCGGAAAAGAGTCCGAGCCAATGATTGCCGCCCATGTTCCAAACGACTGAGATCCCGATCGCGCCCAGCAACCACATCGCCACCAGGACTTTCCAGAAACCGTAGTGGAACATTCCATTCAAGAAATGCTCGATTGCTCGCGACAGTCCTCGTCTCCTCAGGACCACGCCGCTCCAACGACGGTCGGCCAATGCAAAACACCAACCGCTCCAAATCGCGATTCCCGTCCACAGACCGGTCGTCGTCATCCACTTTGCGGGTGCGCCAAACCAAGGGGAATTGAAGGTCGTGGGGAGAATGCTGAAACCGCCACCGTTGAGGGCAACCGATGTTGGCATGAACACAAAAACGGTGAATGACGCGATGATCAACGCGATCAAGGTTCCTGGAATCGTGATCACATCGGGGATTGTCTTCTCATCAAAATCGATAAACGTTGCGGCGACCATCAAGATCACCAGGATTGCGTGGGCCAAAAAGATCTGAGTCGCCCGCGGCTCAAAGAAAGCTGGATTCCCAATCCCAGCAGGAAGCAATCCGCCAGTTTGAGTCTCGAACCAATAGAGCGCCGGAACAGCGATTGCCAGCGCCAGTTCGATCAGCAGTGGGCGAATCCAAAAGCCGCTTCCGTGAAGGGAGGCCTCACGTCGCAATCCCAGCCAGCCAAGCACCGGCATGCGATCGGACGCTTTTCGGTCCGGGGCCTGCTCCGAGGCTTGTCCCCAGGGCGAAATGGACCGCGGATTGAAGTAGGCGAAGGTGTAAATCAGATAGTTCGCCAACGCCCCCCCCAGCAAACCATAAACCGCCAAGAGGGCGAGGCGGAGGCCGATAGGGAGTCCGATCCAGAAGGCGATCACAGCGGTTTCCGTGGAGTCTGTGCGTGATTTGAAAGCGGAATGGTAACGCTCGGGCCGATTTCCCTATACCCCGAAGCCAGATCGCACTGCGCTAGTTTGCAAAATAGTCATCTCGCCTCTATCGAACCAGGCATTCAACAGTTGATCCATCCAGGAGCTTCCTTGACGGTCCACGAAGCCGACGTGACCTCCGGTCTTGGCGACAACCAACTTCGTCGAAGTGGGCCATTGGTCTTTGTCATCGACGAAACAACCGATCGGCACGATCGGATCATCAGCCGCGGCCAACACCAGCGTGGGCACTGGATTGTGCTCGACGACCTGATTTGCGGATGATGCAGCATAGTACTCAACAGCGTCGGCGAAACCGCTCAGGGGCGCCGTGAACCGATCGTCAAGTTCGCGGAGCGTCTTGGGACGTCCGGCAGATACCTGGCGTTGATAGTCCTCACGCTGCCGCACGCGCGGCGGCGTCCTCGCCAACAGCGAACGAATAAAATAGTAGTTGTACGGTCTCATCAGCCAGCGTTGCATGTTGTCGCTGCAGCGCTGCAAATCAAGCGGAGGAGCGACCGCTGCGATCCGAACGAAACGATCAAACCAATCGGGCGTCGGATCAAGACCAGCACCGATTCGTCCGACCGCTCTCAGCAGTTGATTCGCACCCAGCGACACGCCGACTGCAGCGATCGGGCCTGACCCGGTCTGCTCGGCAATGGCTCCGAGAGCCGCCAGGATATCGTCGCTACGACCAGCGTGAGTCAGATTCGCTGCCATCTCATGGCCTGCGCCGCACCCACGCATGTCCATCCGAAAAACGCAGATCCCCCGGCGCATCATTTGGCAAGTCAAACGCAGCATGTAGGGTGCGGAATGACAACCGGACAGCCCATGCACCAACAACATCGATCCGTCACCGCTGCGCCACACGGCGGGACGATCCTCATGCAGCACAATTGCATCATCGTCCGAAACTGGCACGACGTGTCGCTGCGGATTCAGGTCCGTTCCCAACACCGAGCGAATCGATACGATGGTCTGCAGGTGACCACCACGAATCAGCAAATGCGGGTCAAATGGTGGTGGCTGAAAATCAGTCATCTTTCAGTGTACGATCGGCATCATGAAACACATTCGGTCCTTTATCGCGATCCCGTTGGCGTCGGAAGTCAGCCGCGCGGCGGTCCGCTTGATCCAACGCCTCAGTGAGCCTGGCGACGGGATCAAATGGGTACCCACGGACAACCTGCATCTGACACTTAAGTTCCTGGGCGACGTCGATAATACCGAAGTACCGCGAGTTTGCGAGGTGCTGCACGAAGTTTGCGGCGCGTACGAACCATTCGATCTAGAGTTCCTCGGTACCGGTGGCTTTCCGGATATTGAGCGTCCTCGCGTACTGATGGTGCGCGTCAACGATCCTTCCGAGTCGTTGACGGGGCTGGTCATGCAGTTGGAAAGAGAATTGGCCGAACTGGGATTCAAGCCCGAGCCTCGCGACTACAGCCCCCACCTAACCTTGGGACGAACCAAGAGCGGAAGCCGTCGTGCCAGCAACGAGGTAGTGGATCGGCTGAAGCGAGAACAGCAGACGCAGTTGGGCAGCATGCCGGTCGATACCGTTCAGCTGATCGCCAGCTTCTTAGAAAAAAGCGGACCTGTTTATCAAGTGATGGATACCGTCAAGCTTTGAGCAGTGCGATCTACTTGGTAATCTCGAATGGGATACTCGATTGGCCGTATTTCTTGCCGCCGACATCCTCCATCGTCAACTGCAGCCGGTAGCTGCCCTTGGACAACTGCTGGGGAAGATGCATTTGATAGGCGATGAAGTAGTCACGCAGATAGTTGGCCGAAATCTGTTTGTCAGCCGGCAACAATTGGCTGACGACTTTCTCGTTGTCAGAGTTGTAAACGTCGTAGCTACCTTGCAGGTGCGTTTCAAATCCATCGTCTGTTTGAGCAACAGTGAAGTTCTCGATCTCGCAGTACAGGATCACCTGTTGACCGGCTTCGAAGCGGTTGCCTGGGAATGTCTTGATTTGGCCGTAAGATTCGATTTCTGTGCAAAACGCCAGCGATTGGATTTCCAGCGAATCGGTGGCGGCAGCGGCAAACTTGGTCGCCTCGCGAAGTTGCGGCAAAGCACTGGTGAAACGTCGGCTAGGAATCGGATGACCGTGGGGGTCTACCATGGTCCAAAGTCCCAGCAATTGATGCCGCAAGTATTCCTGTTCTGCCTCAGGCATTCCTTCGATTTTTTCCACGGCGGTATCCGGATCTCCCGACAGCACCATGAGGTGTCGCAGTTTGATCAAGCGGCTGTTTCGAGCGGCTTCGCTTTCGCCAGGAGCCGGCGTCGCTAACCGCTTGAGCAATGCGGCGTACAGTTTTTCGTCTGGCAATTGGACCAAATCTGAGGCGTTAGGCGTCTTGGGCACGACCGGCTCGACGGCGGCTCGCGCGATCATCGATTCATTGCTGGAGCTTCCCGATAACGATGCTGTCATGACTTCGGACTTATCATCCGCATCCGAATCAGAAATCGTTTGCACGTTGCTCGACTCCAGTTCGGTGGTCACCAAATCCGTCACGCTAACTTCGGTACCCGCGTCGCCGCCCGCAGCGGTTTCGGCTGACGTGCCCGCGATCGTGGCTGTTGATTTCGGAGTGTCGGTGAGCGAAGCAATCGCTGGAGCAGTCGATTCCCTGGAAGCCGCTTGCTTGGAAGCGATTCGTGTGGGCGGCACCTCGGGCTCGGTGTTCTTCGCAGCCGGAAGCTTTGGCAAATTCAGCACATTCTTAGCGAGTTCAGAATCAAGCGGCTTGGGTTGTGTTGTTTTCTCCGCAGTTCGCGACGTGGCAGCCACCAGCTGACGCAAAGCTTGGCGTTGCACCTCAGGCGGATAGTCGCCGAAGGCCAACTTCATCTCTTCGGGCCCCATCTCTTCGGTACTGGTCGCTTGTTTTGACCGAGTTGGCGGAGCCGATTGATGAGCGAGTTTCAGTTGCGTTGCCGATGGTTGTGGGGCCTCCGCCTTCGCATGTTGCAGCGTCATCATCGCACGTTTTCCTGCCTCGGACCTCGACGCAGCGTTTGATGCGGCTGATGCCTGACTCCTCACGTGCGGTGAATCATCCAGGCGATATTTCGATGCCGTGACTTCGGTTTCGACACGAGGTTTGGTGGTCGCCAGACGCTGACGCGGTGGTTCCACCTCAGGCAGATCCACATCGTTCTCATGAGTGACCTGAACGAATCGGCCGAACGGTCGTGAACCACGACAACCTAATGTCAATACAACGGTGACGACAAGAATCGAAGTAGTCCATCGATGACCGGGGGAGTGCATCCGTGCCTCACTATAAACGTCGGTTTGTAACGAATTTTGGCACCGCGCATCCATTGCCACGAGCCAAAGTCGGTTGGTCGTCAGTGTTCCTACGATATCTGATGGGCTGGCGACAACGTCAAAGTATTGTCGAAATACCGCCTCGACTCGAAAAGGACCGGCGTTGATCTTGGTCTGCGGGCATAGTGACCGGCTAGTATTCGGCATGTGACGGTCAAATTACATGAGTTCTTGCCGTTTCACGCAGTTTCACAGCGATGCACGATTCGCACACTCATGAAGCATGCTGGAGAGGATTGCCACCGTGACTTCCACCCATGACCCAGCGGCTCGCAATCAGCCACGGATGATTCTGATTGACGACAACATCCGAGATGTCGGTGGACATTTCTTCGAATTGGCCACACTGCTGCTGATTGGCGCCGAGCAATTGGGATTCCAAGGCGTGTTGGCGACGCACGCCAGTTTTGACAGTCCGCAGGCAGTGCCAGCGAATTGGTCTCTGCGTCGAAGTTTCAGCACCCGCCGCCTCGTACGTTGGTCTCTGGGCGTCGATGGCGATTCGCGGTATCAACGAGACCATTCAGGCAAGACGATTGGCGGCAGCAGGCACCAAAATCTGTGGGCGTCGGTCACCGATCAACTGTCGCCGCCGGCCAAACGCCCCAAACCGATGTTACGTCAGTGGGCCAGCGACTTGGCACGGTTACTTGGGGAGATCAAACCGAGCTCCGACGACACGTTGCTCATCAATACCGGTGACGATTTTGCGATGCTTGCGCTTGCCGCCGCGTTGAAGCAAGCCGATATCGAGCCGATACGCATCGATGTGATCTTTCATTTTGCGATTTACGAATCGGATCAAATCGATCGAAAACAGCGACTGCGGCAGGTGGGGCGTCAGATCCGCTCGGCAGTCGCATCGCTGCGACCGCACGACGTCCACATTCACGCCACGACCGATTCACTGGCCACCCAATTGCGCGAGACCGATTGCGGAACCTACATCAACTCAATCCCCTATCCGACACGTCCTCGCAACGTGGTTTCGGGCGGAACGTCGCAACCACTCAAAGCGGTGCTTGCCGGTTTGCCACGAGCAGAGAAGGGCAGGGGAGCGATCGCCGAGTTACTCGCCGGTGTCAACGAACCGCTGCTGAGGAACGAGCGTTTTCAAATGTCAATGCAGATGCCTGCCCAACGCTGGCAGGCGATGGTTCCGAAGTCGCTTCACCCGCACTACGAACGTGCGCTCACTGGTCACACCGGCGGTCCGCTCGAGGTGATGACGTCGAACCTATCGACGGAGGCCTACCACAAGTGGCTCGACACGGCCGATCTTGGTCTGTTTCTTTACGATCCCAATCGGTACGTCGCCCGTTGTAGCGGCGTACTGTTGGAAATGTTCGCTCGCGGAGTTCCCGTGATCGTGCCGGATCGATGCTGGCTTGCTGATCAAGTGCGTTTGGCTGGCGGGCACCGTTCGATTGGCTTGATCTATCAGGATCGAAGTGAGATTCCAGATCTGATGCAGCAGTTCGAAAAACATCGCCGGGAGATTCAATCTCGCTCGATCAAGTATGCCGCGACGATCGCCAAACGTCATGACGGACGTAACACACTGATGCAAATGGGAATCAAACCGGCCGCCTCCAAAAGGCAGGCTGCCTGAGAACCGTCCACCGATGTGGGCGCGACCACATCTGCAAAACCACTCCGGCGACGAGCGATTGAGTTATCCTATGTACTGCAACTTCCGCACCTCCATGTGGATCGGCGATGTGGTTCCCGGGACGATCGGTCGCTATCGTGTTGACTCGGTCCTGGGTCAGGGTGGTTTTGGCGTCGTCTATCTTGCACAAGTCGCACGGGAGTCGGGCCTGGCCTTTCGCGACACGGCCGGAATCGTCGCGTCAGTGGCTGACGCGCTGAACTTCGGACATCAGAAGGGAATCGTATATCGTGATGTCAAACCGGCTAAGCATCGTGCGGGAAATAAGTGTCGTTGTGTTGTATAAGTTGCTCGCTGGTCGCCGACCATTTCGTGGCAAAACCACCGCCGAAATCCTCGAGAGTGTCACGAAGGTCGATCCCCGTCCACCACGGCAAGCAAGCGATAAGATTCCGCGTGAACTTGAACGAATCTGCCTAAAGGCGCTGTCACGTCGCACGACCGATCGCTACACGACGGCGTTGGACATGGCCGAGGATCTGCGGCATTTCATCGAGCATGCCGACCAGAGTGTGGATGCGTCCAATGCGCAGGTCAGTGCTCAGTCGCAGCAGCTTGTTTCCACGGACGCCTCTTCGTCGTCGACGCAGGCTTCGGAAAATGTCTCCAGTGCCGGCGCACGGCCTCCTCCGCGATGCCATCATGGGTCGGGCAACCGGCACCACAGCTGGTTCCCAAGAGACTTCGATCGTTTGACGAGCATGATGCAGGGCCAGGGGGCAGGTACCAAAAGCCGGAACGGCCCTTCGGGTGCTTCGCACTTTTGGTACCTGCCCCCTTTTCCCGAAGCAAATTGAACCCTCATTCTTAGTCGTGACAAAGCACAAGCAGTCAAATTCGTTGGCTGTCACCTTTCGCCAACCGCTCGACCAATGACTCACCTGGCACCTGAAGTACGCACGACGATCCTTTGTATCTTTGCGGCCCTGGCCGTTGCCAGCGTGGTGTCGATCGTGCTGGAGCGAAGGAAACCGGATCGCGATTTTGTTGAAGTCCGCAGCCGGATTCGAACTTGGTGGGTGATCGCCGGCCTGTTTTCACTGTCGCTCGTTTGGTCGCCGAAAGCCGCAATCACGTTTCTTGGCTTCGTCAGCTTTCTGGCGTTGAAGGAGTTCCTTTCGATGACGCCAACGCGTCGGGCCGATCGACGTGTGTTGTTTTATGCTTATCTTTCTGTAATCGGTCAGTACTACTTCGCCGCGACCGCTTGGTACGGGATGTTCATCATGTTCATTCCCGTCCTCATGTTTGTCTGGCTGCCAACCAGAATGTGGATGATTGGCCAAACCGACGGATTCCTGCGCACCGCCGGGACGCTGCACTGGGCCCTGATGGTGACGGTTTTCAGCCTCTCGCACGCCGCGTTCTTGTTAGTGATGCAACCGGGTGATGCAGCCCGCGTGACGCCCGTCTATCCGTCCGACGTGTCGATGCAGTCTCCCGGACCAGGTCTGCTGATGTTCCTGATCCTGGCCACCGAGATGAACGATATTTTTCAGTACGCTTGGGGCAAGGCATTCGGTCGCCGCAAGGTCGCACCGATGATCAGCCCCGGAAAAACGTACGCCGGTCTGATCGGCGGCGTGCTGACCACCGTTGCGTTTGCCACGCTGATCGGACCCGAAATCACGTTGCTGGACCCGGCTCGTTCGTTGATCGCCGGAATCATCATCGGCATCGCTGGTTTTGCTGGGGACTTGTGCATCTCGGCGCTCAAGCGAGACTTGAAGATCAAGGACTTTGGTGCCACGTTGCCAGGCCACGGTGGCGTGCTCGATCGCGTCGATTCGTTGATCTTTACCGCGCCGCTGTTCTTCCACTTTGTCTACTACTGCTACGGATAATGAATCACCTTCTTCGCACGGCTTTTTTCGCACTCGTCGTTCGACCGTTGATGATGGTCGTGCTGGGCACAAACGTGCGCCGGGGCGAATTGTTACCGGAGCAGGGACCGGCAATCATCGTCGCCAATCACAACAGCCATCTGGACGTGTTCGCGCTGATGAATGTGCTGGGGTTGAAGCGACTGCGGCACGTCCGTCCGGTGGCCGCTGCGGACTATTTTCTTACCCGTCCGCTTCGCGCCTGGTTCGCCACACGAATCGTCGGCATCATCCCGATCGATCGAACGAAGACTCGCCGTGAAGATGGCAAGCATCCACTCGAACCGATTTCCGATGTGATCCGCGAGGGCGGCATCGTGCTGTTGTTCCCCGAAGGGACACGCGGCGAACCGGAGCAGATGGATGCGTTTCAAACCGGCGTTGCCCATTTGGCCCGTCGCCATCCCGACGTTCCGATCACGCCCGTCTTCATGCACGGGCTGGGCAAGGCGTTGCCCAAAGGCGAAGCGATTCTGGTGCCCTTCTTCTGCGATCTGTTCGTCGGGGAACCGATCGAGTTAGGTCTGGGGAAGAAGGAGTTCATGATCCAACTGAGCGAGGCGATGGACAAGCTCAAAGCAGAGATGCCGACGGGAAGTTGGGTGTAGCGGTTTGGCCGTCAACGCTGTTCATCGTTGCGAGCGGGGGTCATCAACCGCGTAGGCTTCCACCTCGAATGGGTTTTCGCGGTACCCGTCTCGACCTCGCAAATACAGAAAGGCGGAAATCAGCAGGTAAGCTGGGACGAACGCGATTCCCCAACGCTCGTATTGCCGCACGTGGACTCGTTCGTGGGCGCGAGTGATCTCGAGGGCGGCTTCAGTTTGCCCGAACACGACGTGCCCAAACGTCATCGCCATCGCCGGCACGTAAAACCGGATCAGCACTTCGGCGATCAAAGGGCCATGAATCTCGATCACTCCCTCGATCTTTTGAAATCGGCCGCCAAGCAACAATCCGATCGCGATGCCGGTTAGCGTGTAGGGCAGCGCCCATGCATAAGCCGCCAGTCGCAAAAAACCTCGCATTAACTTCCTATTTTGCATCACACGCTTCGAACCGAGAACAGCCTGGGCGCGGGCACGAATACTCGTGGCCGCAGCTCCAGGCTGTTCTACATTTGTGCACCTGTCAAATGGTGACACTTCTTGAGTCTGTAAAAACGCTTATGCGTCCGCGAATTCTTCCTCGGTCTCTTCGTCTTGGATTTCGGCGACTGGCACGGTGAAGGCCGACAAATTCAATTCTTCGGCCTGTTCCTCAGTCAGTTGGTGGTAGCCAAGTCCTCGAATGACTTCCAAGACTTCGCTGCAGGTCGGGAACATTCGTCCGGAGGCGTGCTTGTAGTCATCCATGGCCCGCATGAACTCGATTTCTTGCTCGTTGTAATCCCGCTCGCAAGTCGTTGGATCGATGTGACGACGACGTTGCTTTTTGCGTCGTGGAGTCTTCATGACGCCTGTATCCAGAGCTTCTGGGTTGCCTTCGCGACGATCCTGATTGCGGCGATCCAGAGTAACGACGTTTGCTTCGACGGTTGGGTCAGCTTTAGAAACGGCCATGCTTTGGTGTCCTCGATTGGTGGGAGAGTTTGGGTCGACGCGGCAGCGAGTTGGCGTCGGCGGCTCTTTGTGGAAGGGTGGCAAAAAAACGTAGCACACCGATTGCGTAGACTTGGCCGAAAACGGTCAGTTTGCCTACAAGAAAGACCTCATCCGGTTAGGAAAGAGAACCGGAGGTGACGGTCATGACGGTTATCGATTGTCTACCAACCGATTGCGTCACAAGTCAGCGCCGGAGAATTTCATATGGCGGCATCGATCGCCTCTCGCAGCTCGTGGACGAACTTTCGAACAACGTCCACGGCTTCCGCCGAACTCTTGGCAGCCGCGACCCGTCGGACAATCGCCGACCCGACAATCAGCCCGTCGGCAACGGGGGCTAGTTGAGCAGCGGTCTCGGGGCCACTGATGCCGAAACCGATGCAAATCGGCAGCTCGGTTTGTTCGCGCAGCCAGGCCACGTTGTCGACCAAGTCCGTGGGCAACTCGGTGCGTTCGCCAGTGATTCCGGTTACCGAGACATAGTACAGGAACCCCGAGGATGACTCGGCAATGCGAACTTGACGCTCGCGAGGAGTCGTTGGGGTGACCAATTGAATCAAACTAAAATCCGCCTTGCTGCACACCTTTGACATCGCATCGGCTTCTTCGACCAACAAGTCAGGCACGATCGCACCAGCGTAGCCCGCTGCCTTTGCCTGGTCGACGTATTTGTCCAGCCCGACACGGTGGATGATTGCATAGCTGACCATCGTGACCAGCGGCATCTGAACTTCGCCCTTGATCGCCCTGCCCATGTCGAAGACTTGCTGGAGTCGAAAACCTGCGTCGAGGGCCCGTTGATAAGAGGCTTGGATCACCGGTCCATCGGCAATCGGGTCACTGTAAGGCACACCGACTTCGCACAGGCTAGCGCCGGCGGGACCCACAGCCCGTCAAGATTTCGGCCGTCGTTTCAATGTCGGGATCGCCGGCAGTGAAGAACGGCATCAAAGCCTTTTGGTTTTGGCGCGAAGATCGGCGAAGAGTTGGTCGACAGCAGACATACAGGGCAGGGGAGGGTAGGGGATTGGTACTTGCTCACCACATCTCGGCGGAGTGAGATGGCTGCTTTACGCTCGCCCCAGGTTCTTGTTCATGTTTCGTTTGTACTGTTCAACTCCAGGTTGCCCGTACGGATTGATTCCCAATGCACGGTCCTTCGATGACGGTCGCAATCATCAACATCTGGAACAGTTGGCCCAACACGTGGGTGTCGATGTGCGGAAGGATGATATCCGTTGTCGGTCGACCGTCTTCGTGCAGGGCGTCGTTGGTCCCTTTGATCGCCGCGGTCATGATCTCGGGCAGCGTTCGGTCGGCAATGTCATTGAGCGTGTCTTGATTGCGGTCGCTATTGACCGACTGCCAAATGATCACTGCGATAGTTCTCGACGATGACATTGTTGAAGACTTTGTCGTTGCGCCCTTGCTGGTGCTGTTGATGCCGGCTGTGCAAATCACGTGTGTTAATGGTCGTCAGCGGCGTCACTCCAAGACCCTCCTTGCCGTTGGATTCGGCAAGCAGTTGGTCGTACCAGAGCCCAACGGATTCGAGCGCCTTGCTCCAGACGCTCATCACGCGGATCGTCTTGTCACGGTGCTGGGCCAACAAATGATTGACCGCCACGTACTGCAGCACCACATTTTCCTCGAACGGTGCAGTCTTGAAGTGCTCGTTCATGGCCACGGCACCTTCGAGCAACTTGATGCAATCGAGGCCTAGCATCGCGGCGGGCATCAGCCCGACCGACGACAAGCACACTGAATCGACCGCCGACACCATCGGGAACGCTGAAGATTTCGTCGCAACCAATCGAGGTTGCCAGGTCATGCAACTTGCCACTGTTTCCGGTGACGGGAATCACAAGACGGTGAAGTTGGTCCTTGGCGTCGGCGCCAAGCGAACGCTTCGAGTGCGGAGAGGAACTGCCGAAACGCGACGGCCGTTTCCATCGTGCCACCGCTCTTGCTGATCACGACGATCGCGAATCTGTTTCTCGGCCGCCGAGTCACCGTAGCCGCCCTGCGGCCAGCCGACTGAGCAATGCGGCGCTGGCATCGTTGTCGACGTTGTTGCCCTCGAAGTACATCCGCGGCTTGCTGCCCCGTGCACCCGCGTCGAAGTTCGTTGTGATAAGGGTCACAACAAGCGTCCATCATCGCGCAGGCACCCATGTACGAACCGCCGATGCCCAGCACGACAACGGCGTCGATCTCGTCATGGATGCCGTTGGCGACTTTGAAGATGCGGCCGAGTTCGGATCTGCTCGCGGTCCTTTTCGTACGCGGCCAGCTGTTCTTCCGGCAGCCAGAAGAATCTGGCGTCCAGCGGCTGCTTTTCGGCGGGGATGTCACCGCTGTCGTACTGCAGCCGGTCGGTCTCGACCATTTCGCTGCGGAGCGACGTCAGCTGGTCAGCCAAGCCGTCGATTTGATCTTGAGTGATTCCGAAGTCGGCGTTGATGCTGCCGGAGGGGTCAAAACGCAGAAGGCTCATATTGAGATTTCCCATAGCGATTCCGAGGTGTACAGCGGTAGGGTAACGAATCCGGCAACTCTCTCGAAGCGGCCATCGTTTTCGAGGGCGACGGTTTCGCAGACGACTTGGGACAGCAAGCCGCCCTACGGCTAAATTGAGGGCTGATTCGAGAACCAATACTTCCTTCCAACAGAGACCCCTGCTGTGCCACAAGTCCGCCGAAAACCTGTTGTCCTGATCGTTCGCGACGGTTGGGGAGAGAATCCGTATCCCGAGTGGAATCACGCCAACGCGATTCACTTGGCCAAGACGCCAGTTGCCGACGAGTTGATGGAAAAGTACCCCCACGTCCTGATTCACACCTCGGGCGAAGATGTGGGATTGCCGGCGGGCGTGATGGGCAACAGCGAAGTCGGCCACCAGAACATCGGGGCGGGGCGAATCGTCGACCAGGAAGTCATGCGGATCACACGGGCGATCCGCGACGGGTCTTTCTTTCCAAAACAAAGTGCTGCTGGAGGCGATCGACTCATGTTCAAATCGACTGGCGGGACGCTACATCTGCTCGGGCTGATGTCCGATGGCCGCGTCCACAGTGACATCGAACATGCCTATGCGTTCATGAAAGTGGCTCACGACGCTGGGCTGGGCCACGATCGGTTCGCGATTCATGCGATCACGGATGGCCGCGACACCTCGCCCGCCGGCGGACTTGAATTCATCCGTCAATTGGAGGCGAAAGCCAGACGAAATTGGAGTCGGCCGCATCGCCAGCGTGATTGGCCGCTTCTACGCAATGGATCGTGATCTTCGCTGGGAACGGGTCGAACAGGCATACAAGATGCTTACGCAGGGAGCCGAGCGAACTGCCCACAGCGCAACCGAAGCGATTCAGTCCTACTACGACAACCCCACCGAGCCAAGTCGCAGCGGTGACGAATTCATTACGGCCACGAGCATCACCCACGAAGGTCAGGTAACCACGATCAAGGAAGGCGACGCGGTCATCTTCTTGAATTACCGCGGTGATCGCCCACGCGAACTGACGAAAGCTTTCGTGTACGACGACGATGCGTGGAAGTCGATCGAAGGTGGCGGTTTCGATCGCGGGAAAAAGATCGATCAGCTCTTCTTTGCAACGATGGCCGGCTATGAAACCGGGTTGCCAGTCCATGTCATCTTCGAAAAACCAGCCAAAATGCCGCACATCCTGGGCGAGTATGTCAGCTCGCTGGGATTGCATCAGTTCCGCTGCGCGGAAACAGAAAAGTATCCGCACGTCACGTTTTTCTTCAACGACTATCGCGACGACCCGTTTGCGGAAGAAGAGCGGAGCATGGCTGCGTCACCACGCGACGTTTCGACGTACGACCAAAAACCGGAGATGTCGGCTGAAGAAATCACTGAAAAGGTGCTCGCCGAAATCGAATCGGGCCACGCGGAGCTGATCGTGGTTAATTACGCCAATGGTGACATGGTCGGCCACACCGGCGTATTGAAAGCGGCCATTGCGGCGGTCGAAACCGTCGACGCCTGTGTCGGTCGAGTCGTCGAGGCAACGCTGGCGAAGGGCGGCTCGCTGGTCGTCACCGCCGACCATGGCAATTGTGAACAAATGATCGACCCGGAAACCGGCGGACCACATACCGCTCACACCACTTACGACGTCCCACTGATCGTGGTCGAACCGGGTCTGGAAGGGATCCAACTGAAAGAAGATGGCCGGCTTGCCGACATTGCACCCACGATCCTGGAATTGATGGGGTTGCCGATCCCTGAAGAGATGACCGGCGAGCCTTTGTTGAAAGTGCCGGCCAAAGCAGCAAACGCCTAATGGGTTGGTTCTTCCGCGATTTCAGTGGTCGATCCAGAATCGGCGGGTGGCTGGTGGTCGATTAGGCCTGCTCGTCATTCGTATTCTTGTCCGCGTCAGATCCTTTGGACTTTCGCTGGAGATCGACGAGCCGCTGGATCTTCGCTTCACGTTCTTTCAATCGCGCGACTCGCTCGTTGAATTTGTCCAAGCGGTCATTCAATCGCTGTTTCTTATCCTTCAAAGCCTGACTTGCATCACGCAGCCGCTGTTCACGTCTGGCGAGCGATGCCTCGCGAGCCGCCATATTGCCAAGAATGCCTGACGCCGATGAGTCTGGGTCCAAGGCACGCTGTAAAATGTCGCTTGCATTGCTGTCTTGGCTGAACTCCTCCAGCCCCAGTTCCAGACTGGACCCTCCAAACTCGATGTCCCATTCTTCTTCGCCGGCGTCCCGATCATCGGCTGGAACTTTTCGATCAGTAGCCGTCCTATCCGCTTCGCGGACAGGTTCTTGCGGACTCTCCTGATTTCGATCCGAACTCGAGTCGATCTCCGGCTGAGGGTCGGCGCGACCGATCAAACGCAGCAGAGTTTCGGGACGCACGAAAATCATATTTGCCGCGATCATCATCAACCCGAATGTGATCATCCCCATGAACAAGGCAATTCCACCATGAACAACGACAGCGAGCCCAATCGCGATCGGTCTCGTCATGCGTGGCCAGACAAGCGCGCAGTAGAAGATTTCCCAGAACAGCGTTACATGCGTCATCGCCGTGAAGACACGCGGATAGTCACCGATCCAAGTCATGTCCATCGACTGGTATTCATAGTTGGCGACGGAAAACCACATCGCCGTTCCATCCCACCATGTCTCGCCGCGTGCTTTGGCCAGACCGCCAAATAGGTAAATCACGCATAAATGCAGCTGAAAAAGTCGTGTCGCGATGTTGGCCGCGATGCTGGGGGTCGCATCGGGCAACAACCAGCGAAGCGGTTTGCTGTGCGAACGCCTTTCGGCCAGCCGTTTTCGCAGCCACGCATCGACGCTGTAGCAGCTGCCGCATGGTGACAGCATCAAATACATCGCTGAATAGGTGACAATCTGGTCAAGACCGAACAGAGTGCCGGTCAGCCGATGCAGATACATCAGTTGCAGCAGCCAGGCGAGGGGAGCTGTGATTCGCGTCATGAATCCGACTGCCAGCGACGCGGTTACCAATAACGTGAAAGCGTGATGCAGCCAAAGCAATAAGCGGATTGCTGATGTGCCAAAGGTAGCTGCGTCCTAGATCCGAGAACCCGAATGCGCCGTCATGCAACTGCCGCACGGTCTCGTTGTTCACCCACGCTTGGTCGCCAAGAAAGGAACTCAGGTCAGTGGCCAATACCAAATGTGAGTACAGCAACATCATGCCGGTGATGATGCGAAGTACTGCCAGCAGTATGGGGCAGCCGCGGCGTGAACCAAAAGCGGTCCCAGGCATCGATGTAGCCAGCAAACCAACGGCGTGACGTTGAGATCGACGACGCAAGGTTCATGGAGAACCTCCTGCGACCGCGGCGACCGGTTCGCCAACCGCCTCGGAAGTCTCGTCGGCATCTTGGCTGGCTGGCTGGCGGCGAATGCTCGCCTTCGTCCTCGACATCTGTTTGGGGATCTTGTTCGGCATCCAGCTCGACGGCGGCTCCGTCGGGTGGCGGAATTGTCTCCGGAGGACGGGCGGGAGTGACGAGGTCACCGTCCGACTCGAGCGTGATCGGCTGATCGAGAATGACCTGATACAGACGTTGATCGTTCAGCGCGATCGGCTCGTTTTGGAATTCGATCACATCGGGAATCAGATGTTCAACACGGCGAATCGCGACTTCGCTTCCCGGATGCTCGGCCTTGAGATGTTCGACAACGCTTTGGCGAACATGTTCGTATCGGGCCCGTGATCGGACCCAAAATTCCGCTTCCTCGCGATCTAGCTGAACCAGTTCCGGCGGAGGACCGGGCGGCTGATAAATCTCATCCATGAACTCCGACAGCATGAAGTGTCGATGGTACAGCAGTCGCGGCCACTGCTGGTCACGGTCGGGGTACATCAATTCGATCCGCTGTCCGCCACTGTCGGTGATCGCAGCCTGAATCAAGTGGCTGGGCCCTGGATCAGGCGCAAAGAAGGCATAGCCACGATTGATGTAAAGGAATTGGCCGTAGCCTTCGACCAGTTCAAGCAGGGTTGCCACCGCGGGAGACAGCCCGAGCGGCCCACGCGTCTGGAACGACAGGGGCGGCAGGAGCACAGCCAGCAGATGCCCAATCACCAGAATGCTGATCGCGAACCGAAAGAGCTTCGTGGGAGGCTGTCGTTCCGCCGTCATTTGATCGAAAAACCGGTCGTTCGAAGAGGTCGTTCCGCTCTACGTTAACTGGTGGGAAACCGATGTAAAGTCGCGTCGATGGGGTTTCACCAATGTCCGGGGCATGAACAAAAAAAGCCGCACCCCAATAGGGCGCGGCTCGCATTTTCCAAACTCGATCTGCAGCCTTAGCGACTTGCGATCGAATCCTCATCGAAATTGAACGTCAACTCGGTGGTGCTTCCAGACTGCACGTCGACCGTCCGTTCTTTGATGACGGGCTGACCATTCTTGACGGTTGTGACGCGAATCGTGTATCCGGCCCATTGCTGCCCAGGCTTGAGCTGCTTGGTGCGGAAGGTCCGAATCGTACCCGATCCGTTGGTCGCATTGCCCGCCAACGAAACCTTCGCATCGGCAGGAACGTGCAGACGTACAACAGTCACGACGTCTTCCGGTTGTGGTTGCGGAGCCACCGGCTCGACCGGCTTCGGAGCCTCGAATTCAACGTTCTCGACATCACCAGGCCGGAGCTTGACCGACTTGCTCTCGGTCTTTTGTTGGCCCCCGACTTTGTAAGTCACATTCACAACGTAGGTGTAAACGTAGCCTTTCTTGAGCCCGCGCGACATGAACTGGCGAACCGTGCCGTCGCTGCTGGTCGGATGTCCATTGACGGTAACCTTCGCATCACCGGGAACCGCAACGGTCAACAGCGCCGCATCCGATTCAACCGCAGGCTTTGCCGATTCTTGGCTTGCCGAGTCAATAATCGTGTCGCTACCAAGCGAACCACCCTGGAGCGTGCTTCCCTCGATCGGAATACCGTCGGTAATCGTGCCGCCATCGATAATCGTGCCACCATCGATAATCGTGCCACTCTCAATGATCGTTTCGCCCATCGGCGTGTAAGTGTCGTACGACGATTGGATGACTGGCGACTCATAAGCCGTTGTTCCACCAAGCGATACGGACTGCACAGCTCCAGCCGAATAGCTGCTGTAGGAGACACCAGTGCTGCCGCCAGAAGATCCGCTCGAATAACTGGCGTAGCTGGCGTGGGCATACCCCCCGCTGCTGCCACCAGAAGATCCCCCGCTGCTGCCACCAGACGATCCACCGCTACTGCCGCCAGAAGATCCACCGCTACTGCCGCGTGAGGCTTTGCGAGCGTGCATATTCGCGATCAGTCGACGCAAGGGCCCAACACGCCCACCACTGCTACCGCCCGAAGATCCACCGCTGCTATGGTGGGTGGTATAACTTCCACCTGAAGATCCACCTGAAGATCCACCTGAAGATCCACCTGAAGATCCACCCCATGAACCACCTGAAGATCCGCCCGAAGACCCACCGGACGAACCTCTGTGCCGCGCCTTGATCCTACTAAACAGGCCGCCTCCACTGCTGCCGCCACCAGAGGAAGCGTATCCGCCTCCCGAAGATCCACCCCATGATCCGCCAGCGTCGGCGTTCTCGATCAGGGCAGAGAAAGTGGCGATCGCACCTGCGAATGCCAGGAATCGAATGTACGTCATGATTTAAGAACTCTCCTACACCATTACTATCAAGGTATGTGTCCACTTCATACCGTCCCCCGATTGGTGCGACGGTTATCTGAGTAGGATAGCTGCTCAAATACGACAAACAAGCAGTATCGGTAAATTTTACCCACAGGGTAAAATCGGACAAATAGGAAGAGTTTGATGGCGGCAATCAAACCACTCGGCCCACCGCGCCTCAGTTGACCCGCTCGACGGAGATTTCGTCGAAGTCAGCCATTCCAGTTGCCCCAAACAAGCCCACACGAAGAATGGCTTCTCGGGTTCCCGGCGGAATTCGGATCAACCGGCTACTCGATCGCCATGGCCGGGTGCTCCGAAAAGGTCCCAGGTCAAATACCCCCAAATCGTTGCGTTGCTCGTCATACAAACTGATCGCGATCATTGGCATGGAGTCTGGATCGGGGCCCTTACGGATGTCTTTGGTGCGTACCTGACCACTCAAGCGGATCATCGAGACTTCACGACCGTCGATGGCGATCCCCTGTAAGAGATGAGAGCTGAGTCCCGGGGTCTCGTTGGAGAATCGAACGTAGGCGGTCCCTTGGGGTGCTGATCCATCGGCGGGGGTCAATTCCATCCGCCGCACTTGCCGCCCGTAATACCACCCAGGCACATAGTCCTTGAGGGACATTTCGTCACCTGTCGCAGCGATCTCAAAGTCACCGTTGACCGCGTGAGGATTCGCTGCGTCGGGTTGCTGCTGTCGATTTTCCTCGGCTTCTCCTGTCATCGGTACAAACAAGGTTGGCCGCAGCGGCTCGCGTACAAGTTTGCCTTCTTTCTTTGTCATTCGATACAGCGTTTGCTGATATCTTTCACCAACGGGAATGATCATTTGTCCTCCCTCTCGCAATTGCTCAATCAGCGGCACTGGGACGGACTCGGGACTGCAAGTCACGATGATCTTGTCGAAGGGAGCTGCGTCGGGCCAACCCAAAAACCCATCACCAACTCGCGTCGAGACGTTCTCGTAGCCGAGACGCGCCAGTGTTGCCTCCGCACGCTCGCCCAGTTCGGCGACGATTTCGATCGAATACACATGCTCGACCAACGGGCTCAATACCGCAGCCTGATAACCGCTGCCCGTTCCGATTTCCAGAACCTTGTCATCCGGCTGAGGCTCAAGCGCCTCCGTCATCATGGCCACAATGAATGGACTGCTGATTGTCTGGGACTCGCCAATCGGCAGCGCCATATCAAAGTAAGCGCGGTCACGCTGATTTTTGGGAACGAACTCATGGCGCGGTGTGGTACGAATCGAATCGAGCACGCGTGAATCTTTAATACCGGCGGCGGCGACCCGTTCTTTCACCAAGCGATCGCGGGCCTGAGCATAGGGATCCCGCGCTGAAGCGTCGCCGGGAAGTACCAAGAAAGACAATGCGATGACTCCCACAAATGCGACGGATCGTTGAAGCGAAAGAAAGCAAAGAGTCATCATGACGAAGTCTCAAACCATTCATGATAGTAAGTGCGGTTGTCCCATCATTTGCCGGCTCGTAAGAGCACAGGCATTCCGAACACATCGTGGAACAATCCCGAGTTTTCGCGCATCGCTATCTGTTCCAGCGACACGTCGTCCACACCAGGGACATTGATCACCAATTGCTTTGCATCCGGCGCGCAATCGATTTCGCGAATTCGACCGCTACGCGTATCATCCAGTGCAATGGCAAGTCTCAGGATTGACGCCAACTTTGCTACGGTGACTCGATCTTCTTGCCGCAGCGTCCCATATCCTTCGTGCGCGGGTTGCGGATACGCACGCCGATGATAGCGGGCAACCAATCCCACCAATAGCAGCTCATCCTGCGACAACCCGAATAGTTCGCTGTAGCGGATCAGGTACAAAGTGTGTTTGTGATTGCTGCGAACATTGACGATCATGCCGATCTCGTGCAGCAATGCCGCCACAAACAAGATCACTTCATGCCGGTTATCCAAGTTGTGTTCACCCTGAAGTTGATCGAAAAGTTTGCGAGCAAGTTCGGCAACATTGCGGGCGTGCGTCTCGTCGAAATCGAATTTCCGGCCGAGTGAAATCGCCGATCGCACGATCTGATTGCGGAACTCCGCCGTCCATCCACCGCCTACCGCCATGTCATGCAGCACCCCATCTCGCAGATTGGTATCACAAATATAGACATGGGAAAGTGAAAAGTGCTGCGCCAACATCGTGTACGCGAGCAGGGCCGGGGCCAGAGTTTCCGCGACGATAAAACTCGCACCGTAGCGTTTGACGATCGCGTCTGCGTCAAGACCTAGGATCTTGTCCGTGAATTTCGCGAGACGCTTCGTTGATAACTCAGCAAGGTGGGCGCCATCCCAGTCTTCCAGCAACTGGTGCGCGGCAAAACGAATGTCACCTCCTAAGGCGATCACGTTGATCGACGTTTCATCATTTATTTCTTCTGAGATCTGCACGATCGTTCGTCGAATATGGCTTTCCAGCATCGACCGGCGACGCGCCGCATTGGCCCTGACACTATCGAGCGTTCTGAGCAGTCGCAGCGAACCAAGACGAAAAGATTGACTGGCCAGGACATTTCCGCTGCGAACCACCAGCATCTCGGTGTTTCCACCTCCGACCTCAACCACCAAAGATTTTCCATCGGCAAGTTCGGGATGCGCTTTCAAGTGCGGGACGACACCCAAGTAGGTGATGCGGTTGACCTCGGCTTCGTCAATCGGAACGACGTTAAAACCGGTGGCAATGAAAATCCGATCCGTAAAAGCGACCTGGTTGGTGGCTTCTCGAACTGCCGTCGTCGCGACCACACGCACGTCACTGGGCGAAGTGATTCCATACTCCCGCATGACACGCTGATAATGCTTCAATACCGAAGCCGACTTTTCGATGCTTTTTCGTGAAAGTCGCTGATTCTCGAACACCTCACGACCAAGGTCGACCGACTGGACCAAGGAGTCGAGATTTCGCACTTCGCCCGTCGAGTCGATCTCGGCGATCGCCATCCGAATGCTGGTCGCGCCAATGTCGATCACAGCGACGAGGCGTGGTGGGCCGCCATCGTTAACGAGCATGGAATGGATAGGTGCATGCGACATAAGCAAGAAGGGCCGACAAGTAACGTGATTGGATGCGGTCTCATCATACAGGCAGAGCAGAGTCCCAGCCCAGACGATCAGCCGTCCAGAATTCCCAGATCAGTCCAAACCGTCTTCCAAGCTCGATTCCTCCGGTAGCTCAGCCCAGCCGATTCTCCGCCAAAAAACGGCCAAGATCGTCCCTGTCAGCATGCAGCCAAAGGTGTAAGCCGCAGTCGGTATGACCGCAATCGTTGCATCTCCGTACAACGAAGTCGCCAGTGCCGTCCCCAATCCAGCGTTTTGCATCCCCACTTCCAATGTCAAAGCCCGACCATAGCGATCGGGTAAACCGGCGACGAAGCCAACGAGGAACCCCGCCATGTATCCAATCACATTGATGGCAAGCAAGGCTGTGACCAGGACCCCACCAACGCTAGCCAATTTGTCACGGTTGCCGGCGACAACGGTAGCGATGATCCACAACAAGGCAACCGAGGCGACACGTGAACTCCAGTGACTCGCCAGTTTGCGGAGACGAGCCGATTTGCGTGAAAGCAAGAAACCGGCAATGGTCGGCAGCACAACCAACACCGCTAGCTGAATCGCGGACTTGGCCAACGAATGCTCCGCGCTTTGGCCTGCCACAATCCGCAGCACGGTGGGCACCGAAATCGGTGAAAGCAATGTTGCCACAGCGGTCAAACTGACCGAATAAGCGACGCTGCCACCGGCCGTGCTGGTCAGCACGTTGGAGGCCATCGCACCGGGGACACATCCGACCAGTATCACTCCGGCAGCCAATTCGTCGGGCATCGGAACGATCTGCGTGACTGACCAAGCTGCCGCCGGCATCACCAGAATTTGCGTCGCTACCCCAAGCACCACCCACCAAGGATGATCTCGCAACGGACGAAGCTCATCGGGTCGAACCAGTGTCCCCAACGCGAACATCGTGATCACGATCAATGTCCATAACAGCCACGACGTCAAAACAAAAGGATCGAATCCGATACGCTCCTGGGGCCAAACGAATGCGATACCCGAAGTGACGACTAACCAGAACAACAGCGATCGAAGCAAGCCACTCAACTCAACGCACCCATCACACGAAAGCCTTTCAACGCTTCGATCGCCTGCTGACCACCGAAACATCGGACTGCATGCCAGCCGCGTTGCAACGCCGCGTCAACATTTTCCTGTTTGTCATCCAAGAATAGAATCTGATCACCTTTCAAGCCCGTCGCATCCTCGGCCGCCCGATAAATCGCTTCATCCGGCTTCATCGATCCGACCTCGTAACTCAAAATCGTGACGTCGAACGGAAAGTCGATCACTTCATACTTCTGACGCTCAATCCAATCCCAATGCGCGTGGCAGGTGTTCGACAGCAAGCCGACACGGTACCCATGCTCGTGGACTTCTTCGCAGGACCCCCCGCATCGTATCGACGGGAGTGAACATGTCGCTGATCGCATCCAACAATTCCATCGTTGGCATCTCGACAGCCGTCAGACCCAACCGGCGGCGAATATCGCTGGCGAACTGCTCGCCAGTGACTTCCCCATGCTCAAATCGATCTTGCAGGCCGCTTTCGTAGACGGCCACTCTCGCCTGAGCGTCGCTGATGTTCAGCCGCGAGGCTAGATTCGCACAGGCTCGCAGCGGATCGAACGATAACAGCACATTTCCGAGGTCAAAGTAGACGAACTCGATCGAATTATTTTGGAAATTCACTCGCTTGCTCCACAGCCAGTCTTTTCACCTGGACAGGCAATCTATACTCATTCTCGTGCTTGGCAAGCCAAGCGAAACCGACGGGTAGATTGCCGAGTTGCAAGTTGCCCTGCGGGGGTGGCCGGCGGTCGAGCGTCAGCGAGCCCCCGGAACTTCTGCGGCTTGCACCTGGGGGCTCGCTGACGCTCGACCACCAGCCACCCATTGTTGCTTTTCATAGCGCTCCGCATCCGCGCAGTGACGCGGCGTGAGTCACAGTTGTGAAATCCTCACGTTGCGGTACCAGGCTTCGGTCGGTTTGCCACTATGAATCTGCAAGCCGATCACGCCGAACTTCGGAATGCTCTCGTCGGTCTCGGTGTAGTCGACTGTCTGCTGACCGTTCACAAAGATCTGGATATGCGGGCCTTGGCAGATCACTCGCATCTTGTTCCATTCGCCTGACTTGACTGCCTTTCTGGCGAGTTCAGGATCGGGCTCGGCTAGCATCTTTCGTCGACGCGACTCGTCGTACAGCGCGCCCCAAACGGGTCGATCCCAGGCTTCGCCGATGTCCGCTTGGTAGCCAGAAACTTCGGTGCTGTTGGGAATGCGTTTCGATCGAAATTGCACGCCAGCGTTATTGCCTTCACCGACCAGCTTCGCCTCGAATCGCAATTCGAAATCGTCATAGTTCTGCGTGGTGCAGAGAAACTCGTTATGCGGGATTTCCTCGTCCAGACGTCCAGCGACTAGCGAACCATCCTCGATGCGAAACCAATACGCGTTGCCTTCCCAGCCTGCGACGGTTTCCCCGTCAAACAACGGCAACGAGTTGTCTGCCCAATTGTCGGCGTCATCGGCTGCTTGGGCAAAGCTCTGCGATACGATACCCGGCACGAAAACGGAAAATAGGGCGAAGCAAACGATGCAAGTAAAGAATGAACGATTCATGGCGAGCCTTTTCGGTCAAATCCGCGTCCCTTGGTCAAATCTACGCTCATGATCATAATCTTTGCCAGCGTCCCGTTGGCCCCTGATGCTGACAACGCCCGCTCGAAACCGTCCAACCACCTGAAGAATCGACAATGAACCAGCCCCTCAACAAATACAGCAGTAAAATCACTCAACCGAAGAGCCAGGGTGCGTCTCAGGCGATGCTCTATGCCACCGGAATGACCTCCGAGGACATGAACAAGCCGCAAGTTGGCATCGCCAGCGTCTGGTACGAGGGAAACAGCTGCAACATGCACCTGCTGGATCTGGCCGCTGAGGTGAAGAAAGGTGTCACCGATGCAGGAATGGTTGGGATGCGATTCAACACCATCGGCGTCAGCGACGGCATCTCGATGGGCACCGAGGGGATGAGTTACAGCCTGCAAAGCCGCGACCTGATCGCCGATTCGATCGAAACAATCATGGCGGCCCAATGGTACGACGCCCTGATCACGCTGCCCGGATGTGACAAGAACATGCCGGGTTGCCTGATCGCGATGGGACGGCTGAATCGGCCTGCCATCATGGTCTACGGCGGTACGATCAAGCCTGGACTTTACAAAGACGAGAAACTGGACATCGTCAGTGCGTTTCAATGCTACGGTCAGTACATCGCCGGCCAGATCAGCGAAGAGGAACGGCAAGAAATCGTCCGCCGCAGTTGCCCCGGCGCCGGCGCCTGCGGAGGCATGTACACCGCCAACACGATGTCCACGGCGATCGAAGCCCTCGGCATGTCCCTGCCTTATTCGGCCAGTATTCCCGCCGAGGACCCGGACAAGATCGACGAATGCCATCGCGCCGGGCAGGCCATCCTGGAATTACTCAAGGCCGACATCAAACCTCGTGACATCATGACCCGCGCCGCTTTCGAGAATGCGATGGTGACCGTCATGGCACTCGGCGGCAGCACCAACGCCGTCCTGCACCTGATCGCGATGGCCCGCAGTGTCGACGTCGATCTTGGTATCGACGACTTCCAATCCGTCAGCGACCGAATTCCGTTCCTGGCCGACCTGAAGCCGAGCGGTCAGTATGTCCAAGAAGACCTGCACTCGATCGGCGGTACGCCAGCAGTGATGAAGTACTTGCTGGAAAAAGGACTGATGGACGGATCTTGTTTGACCGTCACAGGCAAAACGCTAGCCGAGAACTTGGAATCGCTGCCAGGCTTACAAGCGGGACAAAAGATCGTCCACCCCGTCGAAGACCCGATCAAATCAAGCGGCCACATTCGGATTCTTCGCGGCTCGCTCGCTCCCGATGGCGCGGTTGCCAAAATCACTGGCAAAGAAGGCTTGCAGTTCACCGGTCCGGCCCGCTGCTTCGACAGCGAAGAAGACATGCTGCACGCGTTGGAAGACAAAAAAATCGAAAAAGGGGATGTCGTGGTGATCCGCTACGAAGGTCCCAAAGGGGGACCCGGCATGCCCGAGATGCTGACGCCGACCAGCGCCATCATGGGCGCGGGACTCGGCAGCGATGTGGCGATGCTGACCGATGGTCGATTCAGCGGCGGCAGCCACGGGTTTATCGTCGGCCACATCACTCCCGAAGCGCAACTTGGCGGCCCGATTGGCCTACTGCAAGATGGCGACATTGTGACGATCGACGCCGAAACCAACCGCTTGGACGTCGATCTCAGCGAAGCAGAACTCGCCAAACGAAAAGAGGCTTGGACCGCGCCACCACTAAAAACCACGCGTGGTACGCTGTACAAGTACATCAAGTGCGTCAAAACGGCCAGCGAAGGCTGTGTCACCGACGAGTAGCAGGAGAAGTCGGTAGCGGATGAGAAACGGAGCCGAGCATGAGGTCACCTGCATCGCATCGATGATGGGCAGGTTTCGTTCGTAGTGACCCGATTCATCGGGTATTGGAATACCGCATGAATGCGGTCACTACGAACAAGATGCGTCGAAACGGAAAAACAGTTAGGCTATGCTTCAACACCTGGCGATTTCGCTTTGACATTGTACGAGGTACCGATGAACTCATTGAAATTTCAGAAAGCTGTTGGTCGGTTCTTGCTTGCTCGTTGGGGCTTTGTGGTTGCTACCGCTCGCGCAGACGAGTCGGAAGTCGCTGCGGAACTGACCGATGCCGAGTTTCAACGACTGCACAAACTGCTTCGCCCGGCGCCCGATGAGGCTTGGCGCACGATTCCCTGGAAGATCGCGCTGCTCGATGCCCAGCGGAAGGCTGCCGAGGAGCAGAAGCCCATCTTCATCTGGGCGATGGACGGCCATCCGTTGGGCTGTACGTGAAACAACGGAGTGCTCGACCGTGCGTCGACATTTGCTGATCCTGAAATCGTTGAAATGCTGAAGACTCGATTCGTTCCGGTTGCCATCGACCAAGCCAATCAACGCCGCCAACAAGATACCGAAGGCGACTTCTATCGAAAAATCGCCTTGCAACGAGCGGACCTCGACTCCAGCTACAACGGCAACGGTACAACACAGGGATTCTATATCGCAACTGCCGCTGGCGAACTGCTGCTGTACAACAACAATCGCGACCCGCCCAAGGTTCGTCGATTGATGAAGGAAACGCTGAGCCGATTCGGACGCCGTCTTGCCGCGTCTGCCGATTCAGCCGCAATCGAAGCGAAAAAGATTGATTCGCGATACAACATCTCTCCACCCGAAGGCGGCCTCGTGTTACGCGTACGAGCCAAGGTCTTGGGCGGATACGAGCCGACCGACGATCGTTGGCAGCGAGTTTTCCAGACCGCCTTGTCACGTGACAACTTGTGGGTCTCCGCCAGCGAACATCAAGCTCTTGTGAATGGCCAAGTACCAGACAGCCTTCTGCAACGGATCGCTCGCTTTCACCTGGTCGACAACACGCGCGGTGAGCCACCGATGTGGAGACCCGATGAGATTCGCAGTGCGGAATTGAAGCTCGACGACGGCAGGCTCAGCGGAGAGGTCCATCTGGAAACAGGCCAAGCCGATCGCGGCTACGACGCGCAACTCAACGGCGTTGTCGAGGTCAAGGACGGATCGGTCGTTCGCTTCGACATGGTTGCACTTGGTGAGTTTTGGGGCGAAGGTCGCTACACGCGCCGCGCACCTGCCGGGCAAGTTTCCGCTGGCGATCTCATTCACTCTGGCGGACGGAACCGATGTTGCCGATCAACTTGTGCCTCAAGCGGCACGCGGCTGGTTGGCAGGTTACCTGCGTTGAATGGTTGCACGAAGATTTTCACTGCACAGAGTGTAGCCGAATCCCAAAACCTACTTCCGTCCGTTTTACGACTCGTCGCCGATCTTCCTGAGCGTTGCGAGCGCATGATCAAAAGCCTGCTTCGCCTCCGCACGTTCGTGTTCGGCGATGTTGCGTTCTCGGTTTTTCCACAACAACTCCGTCATCTCGACACACCAACGGGCACTCTCGCGAGACGCCCGAATTGGTTTCTCGTTCACGACCACGTTGACGGGGTTGGAATGCAGTTGAGGGAAATGACGCACCGCGACCCAACTGCTTTGCTCGATCGGGATCGTCGCTTCGATCTTGTGAATCTTGCCGTCAGCGGGAACCTTTCTGGTCGCCACGGGCCAGCCATTGACGATGATCTCGACGTCGCGTTGGCCACCCGTTTCCCAGTCGTCGGATCGTTCGCGGTGCAGGATCACCGTATCGCCCGTGACCGCTCGTCCTCCGCCACTCTCTTGGGTGCCGTAGGCGACCGCCTCAGGTGTTTGCGGTGCAAAAGCAACCTCGGCCACCACCGTGACTTTGCCCGGTTCATCAAGCCGCACGTCATCGTATCCAGGTGACACGTCGGCAACTTTCATCGACGCCAAATGCGCGTAACCGTCCGAGACGTACGAACGTCCCTCGGCAAGTCCCTTGCACCACTGGCCAAAATCGAGCTTCGCATCCTCGCCGAGATGCACGTACACACGGCCTTTGCCGACTCGACGACTACTCATGCAAGGGAAGTCGGTTTCACCGGAGACCTTCAACGGAAACCCGCAATTCAGCAGGTGATACCAAGTATTCCATTCCTGAATTCGCCGTGTGTCCATCGCGCTGATGAAATCACAGACACCCGCCACGCTGCTGACGCAGATCTCCATCGCACCCACACCGTTCATTTCAGGGATGGCGAGATTGGGAAGTCGCTCGGCCGCCTGTTGGTGCGATTCGACCAGTTCCGCCTTTGACAAACGCATGTCCTTGTCGCGATTGATGGCGTCGAATGTTGCCGGCAGCAGCGCGTCCGTTGTTTCGGATCGCTGCAGTGCGCCGTCGTGATCGGCGTCGAATCGCATCAGCAAACGTTCACTCGCCGCATCGGGATCGATTGCCAACCCACTGGCCGAATGCGCGTATCCGGCGTATCCACCTTGTTCCTTCGCCCATCGCATCACCGGCGTCGTCCATGTTGGCCAACCCTTCGTTTTGGTTCCCTCCGATTCCGGATACGTTTGATCCTTCAGGTTCAGCAAGCACACATGACCGAGAGCCTGCGACCCGAAGCCGCTGATCTCCAAGTCATATTTCAGCAACGTGTCTTCAGTGCCGAACATGTTCGCTTCGGTGCCAAAGTACTGACGTTGGTACTCGAAACAGGGCCCCCAGGTGAGCACGCAGCCGACGTTGAGCCCTTCGCCTTGAACCTGCCGAAACATATCGGCCGGCGAAACTCCTTCGGTCGGATGCGTGTAATGCGCACAGCCGGCGGCATGGATATGGTGATCGCCGCTGTAGAACCCATGATCCCTCGCGTTAAACCAGCGATCGAGTTTGATCTCGAGCCTGTTGTCGCGTTCCGGGTCGACGACGACTTCCGTGTGCCGAACGTGATATTCCGGTCCGCGGCTGTACTCGACATCAAACTTGCCCGGTGGCAGCAGTACGACTTCGCCGTCGATCCGATAAACGTGCGACTGGAAAAAGAAATCCGGCACCAATCGCTTGGCTTGCAGTGGATAGACACGATTGTTGGAATCGCGGAATTCAAGGCGTGCGATGCCTGGCGTTCCGTCGTGATCGGTGATCGACAGCTGCAGTGGGATCGCCGGCTCGATGTCAAACAATACCGGCAATTCATTGCGATGTTCCAAGTCGGCGGTTCCATCGCCAATGTCGAAGTGCAGCACAGCCTCTCGCTTGCCGGCTTCGCTCGAGGCGAGCAACATGATCGCATATTCGACTTCCAGCCCCGAGAGCTGTGACGTCATTGGCGCAGCATCGTGCATTTCGATCTGAAGAAACCGTTCTTTCGAACCCGCGACATTCTGGTTTTCCAAGAGCTGGGTCTGTTGTTGCCGCTCCATGCTCAATTGGGCCGTGCCGGCGTAGACCGGACCCGCTTGCGGGCTGGTCACGCTCAATCGTGACGTTGACGTGCTGTGATTGAGGATCTTCACCAACATCGGCCGGTGACCCGCCTGCTGCAGACCAGCCTTGGCCGGTCCACGTTTGACGCTGACCCGTTCTTCGGGGTTGATCGTCACGACAGCCAAAACATGCGGATCCACAGCTCGTTGAATCTTCGTCGCCTGTTGCGACTCGATCGCGGCGACGATCTCTGTCGGAAGCGTCTCGCGAGAGGGGATATCCGAGTGAATCGAGCGTCTGCAGCAGACGTCGGACATTGGACGCCAACGGCTGCCCTGCGACGTTGACGATCGCGGGCTCATCCGCGGACGCGTTGCGGACAGCAAAACGATGACACCGCAAAACAAAACAAAACGGAGACAGGCAAAAAAGGATGCATAAGTGTCACGCGACGAAAACGGATGATGTATCGTGGAAACTTCCGGTTTGTATCTTACACCCGCACAGACACTCCCATGACCCTGCATCTGATTCCGAGCACGCGCCGTCAGTGTCTGCAATCCACCCTCTCTGTCGGCATCTCGACGCTCGCCTGCCATTCGGCAACCGCCGCTCCTTCGATTGCCTCGAATCGTTGGGCGCTGTTGGCCGACACTCAGCCACACGTCCAGGCTTACATTTACGGCCATACCCACGATTGGAAACTCTCCAAGACCGTCGGCCAGGTCCATCTCATCAACCAACCACCGTGTGCGTATGTCTTCAACGAGTCGAGGCCCAAAGGCTGGGTCCGCATGACACTCAGCGAAGACGAGTTCACGGTGGAACTGCGAGCTCTCGACAAATCACATCCGCAGCACGGCGAAAAACACGTACTGCAGCATCGCTTTGCAACGGTGAAATAGGTGTAGTTGGCAAAAATTCTCTGAGGCGTCCCGCAATCGTTTAACGGCAAGCCGCAGGCGATTGCAGTTGCGCGAGCACAGTCTCCTGCGGCTTGCCGTTAAACGATTTTGCTACGCCAACAGATCTTTGACGACTTTCCCGTGCACGTCGGTTAACCGGTAATCGCGGCCTTGGAAGCGGTACGTCAGCCGCTCGTGGTCGAAACCTAGTTGATGCAGGATTGTCGCTTGCAGATCGTGAACGTGCACTGGATTGTCGGCCACGCTGAAACCGAGTTCGTCCGAGGCACCGTACTCGAATCCACCTTTGACACCGCCGCCGGCCATCCACATCGTGAACACGTCAGGATAGTGATCTCGACCCAGAATTTTGCTCTTGGCAGTTCGGCCTTCGCGGAACGGCGTACGACCAAATTCGCCTCCCCAAACAATCAAAGTGTCTTCAAACAGACCGCGTTGCTTTAGATCCTTGATCAATGCAGCGATTGGTTTGTCCATCGTGGCGCATTTCTCGGTCAGCCCCTTCGTCAATCCGGTGCCTTCCGCCGTGCCGTGGAAATCCCATCCCCAATCGAACAGCTGCACGAACCGCACGCCCGATTCGACCAGCCGACGTGCCAGCAGACAGTTGTTTGCCAAACTCGATTCGCCCGGCATCGCACCGTAATCGTCCAGAGTCTTCTGTGACTCCTGCGAAATGTCCATCACTTCGGGAACCGCCGTCTGCATGCGGAAGGCGAGTTCGTACTGCGAAATCCGCGTCAGCGTTTCCGGATGCCCCATCGACTCGGCTTGCATCTGGTTCAGGTCGTTCAGCGCATCAAGACTCATTCGCCGCATGTCGCGATCCATGCCTGCCGGATTTGATGCGTACAGCACGGGGTCGCCTTTGGATCGACATTGCACACCCTGGTAGACCGACGGCAGAAACCCGCTTCCGAATGAGTTCTTGCCGCCGTTGGGTTGGACCCCGCTGGAGATCAACACCACGAACCCAGGCAGGTTCTCGTTCTCGCTACCCAAACCGTAGGTTACCCACGACCCCATCGACGGACGGCCCGGTCGCGGGGAACCGGTGTAAACCAACAACTCCGCCGGTGCATGATTGAATTGGTCGGTGTACATCGAGTGCACGACACACATGTCATCGGCGATGTCGTGGAAATGGGGAATCGCATCGGACATCCACATGCCGCTGCTGCCGACGCGAGACCACTTTCGCGGCGAACCCATCAACTTCGGCACTCCGGTCGTGAACGCGAATTCGCGACCGGCCAAGAATTGATCGGGACAATCCTGTTCGTCCCGTTTGACAAGTTCAGGTTTGTAATCGAACAAATCCAGGTTCGGCGGCGACCCGGTCATGTGCAGATAGATGACACGTTTCGCCTTCGCTGCAAAGTGCGGCTCTGCCGGCGCGAGCGGATTTGCGGCTGAACGTGCGGCCGATACTTCGCCCGCAAGTAGGCTCCCCAGCGCAAGGCCACCGATTCCAGCCGTCGATTGCTGAAAGAAATGACGTCGCGTTTGAAGTTGCAGTCGCTCGAGTTCTGGATTCATCGTTACTCATTCTTCAAGGTACTATCGTTTCATAAACATCTCATCGAGATTCAAGATCACATTGCCAACCACGGTCCACGCCGCATACTCGGCTGGGTCGGCCCCCTCTGGTAACTCGCCCAGCGGCTGGGTTGCCATTTGCTTCGCGTCCTCGGGTCGCAACAAGTATTGCTGGGTCGCCGTCCCAGCCAATCGGGTCAGTCTCTCGATTTCAGCATCACTGGGCTCACGAATCAAACATTGGCGAAAGGCAAACTCAATACGCGATTTCGGCGTCTCGCCCGCTTGGATCATCCGCCGCGCCAGCGACTGAGCCGCCTCGACATAGACGGGATCATTCAACGTCACCAAGGCTTGCAGCGGTGTATTGGTGCGAATTCGCCTCACCGTACAAACTTCGCGATTGGGCGCATCAAACTGAGCCATCGACGGATACGGGCTCGATCGTCGCCAAGCGGTATACACACCGCGTCGGTACCGGTCGGCTCCGCCGCTGGTCTGCCAATCCGTTGCTGACCCGAAGGCGGCCTTCAGTCCGAGTTCCGGTTGTGGAGGATTGACCGGTTCGCCAAACATCTTGTCGCTCAGCAATCCGCTGACAGACAATGCCTGATCTCGAACCATCTCGGCACTGACTCGATATCGCGGACCTCGTGCGTAGAATCGATTGAAGGGATCGGCCTGCTGCAAAGCGTCGGAGGTGACCGAACTTTGCCGGTAAGTCGCCGAGCTGACCAACAACTTCAGCAGCCGCTTTAAATCCCAACCACTCTCACGCAGCTCAACCGCCAACCAATCGAGCAACATCGGATGCGACGGCAAGTCCCCTTGAGACCCAAACTCTTCGCTCGTTTGCACGATGCCGGTCCCGAACAGCTCTTCCCAATGCCGATTCGCGATCACGCGCGGCGTCAACGGATTGTCATCACTGACCAACCAGCGGGCCAACGCAAGCCGGTCGGGCGGTGCGTCTTTGGGTAGCGGATGAAAAGCCACCGGCGTGCCTTCGCTAACCTCGTCCCCGGTACTTTGATAGTTCCCACGAATCTGCACTTTCGTAACGCGATGTTGCTCGGGCGGCAACTGACGCATCACGGGAACGGTCGAGTATGGTTTCATCGAGCTGAGTTGCTTTTCCGTCCGCTCCAGTTCTTTTCGTTGCGCTGCCAACAGCGGAGCGATTCCGCGATAGTAGGCCGCCAGCCGCTGGCGTCCTTCCTCTGTCGATTCATCCTCTTTGACGCGAACGAGTTGACGAATATCGCCCGGCATTTGCGCCGACTCCGAAACATCTTCGTCCGCGGTGATCGCGATTCGAAAACGGTCCAGCAAGTGGCCCGCATGCTCGGAGGCCTGGTTGATTCGTACGGTCAACACGCCATCGGCAAGCTGCATCGACTGCTTCAGAACCAATGTCAACTCATGCGGCTCACCCTGTTTGGGCGAGATGGCCCACCCCTTTTTGGGATTGACCTTGTTCTCCAAGACCGACTGCGCCGGAAAGCCGTCTTGTTCGTAATCAGCCAATGCCGCGGCGAACGGAATCTCGATCGTGCCGCCGGGCGAATGCGACTGGCTCGGCTCGGGAATCTCTTTCGGAGAATCCTCCCATAGAACATCGCGCTGGTCGCTGAGCAACGAAAGGCGAAATCCCTGCAGGCGACCAGCAATTGGCTTGCCGCCATCGGTACGGTTCCAAATCGCAATTCGATCGATCGGCTTGCTCGAGCCGAAGTCGATCTCGACCCACGGGTCCTTTTCGTTCGCCGTGTGGCTCACTGAGTTTTTTGTGTAATCGCCGTCGGTGTTGCCGTCGTTGACGTACTCTGCCTTGCCACCAAAGTCGGTTGAGCTTTGTGAGGCTTTGCCCTCAATCGCCACGTTGACGCCGTTGCTAAAGGCCTGCAATTCGGCCAAGTGAATCATCTTGCCTTCGCCAGGCAGGTCGACGCGCAGGTAACGCGCATCGATCGCCTGCTTACCGGTCGGCGTCCAAGACGCTTTGACCTGCGAGACCACAAAGTTATCCTTCTGCTGCGAGGGGACCTCAATCTTCAAACCGGACAGCCTGCCATCACCGGTCATGAATCGCAGCGAATAGTCGTCTTTGTCTGGCTTATCGCCGCTGGCCGAAACCCAACCTGCTTCGTCGCTGGTCAATTCACGAGATCGACCTTTCGAGGTCAGCGGCACAAGCGGAGTCCAGTTTGGCTCGTCACGCACGCTTGTCAGCCACTCTTGCTGAGCTTCCTCGAGTTCCGGCGTCGATTGTTGTAACTGCTGCTTCAACTCGGCGATTCGCGCTCGCATCGACGCCTTCTTTGAAGTCTGGTCGTCGGACCAGATTTCGATGAAGGGACGCTCATCCTTCTTGTCGGTGTCTTCGGTACTGTTGAAGAACGCAAAGAATTTGAAGTACTCCTCCTGAGTGATGGGGTCGTACTTGTGCGTATGGCATTGGGCACACGCCATCGTGGTGCCCATCCAGACTGCCATCGTCGTATTGACGCGATCGACGATGGCAACGTTCCGGAATTCTTCGTCGTTGGTGCCCCCTTCGCTATTGGTTAGCGTGTTGCGGTGAAAGGCCGTCGCGATCAACTGTTCTTCGGTCGGGTTCTCCAGCAAGTCACCGGCGATCTGTTCGATCGTGAATTGATCGAACGGTTTGTTCTCGTTCAAGGAGCGAATCACGTAATCGCGATAGGGCCAGATGGTTCGCAACGGGTCATCGGCGTAGCCCGCCGAATCAGCGTACCGCGCCAAGTCGAGCCAAACGCGAGCCCAACGTTCGCCAAATGATTGCTTGGCAAGCAAATGATCGACATACAACTCGTAGGCGTTTTCGCGGGGATCATCGACGAATGCGGTGGCTTCCTCCCAAGTCGGTGGCAAACCGGTCAGATCAAGCGCCAAGCGACGTGCCAGCGTCAAGCGGTCGGCTTCGGGGGCTGGACTCAGCCCTTTCGCCTCGAGTCGGGCCAAGATGAAATGATCAATCGAATTGCGTGGCCAATCCTTGAGGACGACCGTGGGCAAATCTGACCGGCGTGGCGGTTCATACGACCAATGCTTGGCATAGTTGCCGCCTGCTTCGATCCAGCGGCGAACGAGATTGATTTCCTCGGCGGTAAATCGGCGCCCCTTGCCGTCGGGCGGCATCCGCAAGTCTTCGTCTTCGGTTGTGAGTCGCTCGATGATCGCACTTGAGTCTGGATCACCGGGAACGATCGCGGCATAACCGCCGAGGTCTGCTCGCGATCCTTCCTGCGTATCGAAACGAAGGTCGGCGGCACGTTCATCCTCATCGGGCCCGTGACAGGTCAGACAATTGCCGGACAATAGCGGGCGAATCTCCTGGTTAAAGTCAACGGGTACCTCCGCAGATGCCAACGCGGGCAGCAGACCGACGAAAGTAAGAGCCACTTTCGGCAGAGACATGCCCGCTAGTCTTAGATGCGAGAAATGCAACTTCATCGATTCGGTCGATCTGGGAAGGGGAGGGCAGGGCGGTGGAGAGGGTTCATGGTGCGGGTGCACCATAAACCCTATGGGGCTCGCAGAGATCGCGAATCTCCGCAAACACCCACACAGTTTAACAGAACAACCACGAATCCGAACGACTGACTTACATTCCTGAAATTTGGGGCTGAGACGAAACAGCGGAAAAGGAGCAGCCAGCGGTGTGAATGGCAAAAAACTGCACTACCTTCCACAAACTGCCCTCGGACGAGGGTCGAATGCTGGACGCCACCTTCGTTGTCAATGAAACTGCCAGAGTACTTCATTTCAATTTCCCCGTGATCGCCGCCAGAATGCGTCATCGAAATCTATCAGGACATCGCCGCACGGCAATTTTGGTCGCATCTGTCGCTGTGGCTCTGGCGTGCGGGTCGACTTCGGCCCGCGGTCAGGGGGGACCAGCGCCCGTCGTGGTCGCCCCTGTCATCGAGCGCGAAGTCGCCTCAAGCCAGTCATTTGTGGCCAACGTCAACCCCCGGCGGCGAAGCACCGTTGGCAGCGCTGTCGACGGCCGAGTCGCGGAGTACTTGGTCGATGCAGGTCAAGCAGTCGAGACCAATGAACCGTTGGCATTGCTGCGCACCAAGACGATCGAAATCGAGGTTGCCGGCGCCGAAGCCGAACTGGACCTGCGCCGTGCCGAACTCGCCGAACTCCACAACGGATCACGGCCGGCCGAGATTGAGTTGGCCGAAGCAACGATGCGAGCGGCGGAGGCTGCCAACGTCTACGCGAAAGCAAAACTGGCTCGAGCTGAGCGTCTTTTCAACTCATCGTCGGGACTCTCTCAGGACGAATTTGAGGCGACCAAGTCGGAAGCGGTAGCCGCAATCGCAAACGCATCGGCGGCCAATAGCTCGCTAGAGTTGGTCCGCGAGGGACCACGAACCGAACAGATCGATCAAGCCGCAGCCCGCGTCGCCGTTCAAGAACAGATCGTCGCGGGCCTCAAAGACCGTTTGAGCAAATACACGATTCGTTCACCATTCAACGGATATGTCTCGTCGGAATTGACCGAAGCCGGTGCATGGGTCCGTCAAGGTGACCCGGTTGCCGAGGTTGTCGAGATCGACCCCGTTGAAGTTGAAGTGTTTGTCCCCGAGTCGAGCATTCGGTTCGTAAAGAAAGGAGTCAGCTGCTCACTAAGTTTCGACGCGCTGCCGGGCGAGACCTTTACCGGGACGGTCGACCAAATCGTACCGTTAGCCGACAGCCGTTCGCGGACCTTTCCGGTTCGTGTGTTGGTCGAAAACCCTCTTGTTGATGCTCGCCACGCCTTGTTGCCGGGAATGCTCGCCCGCGCCTTTCTGCCAACCGGTGACTCGCAAGTGCGGATGCTGGTTGCCAAGGACGCGCTGCAACTGGGCGGTCCGAATCCAACGTTGCTGAAGGTCACGGGCGAACAGGTCACGATCGTGCCGGTGCGAACCGGACCTTCGATGGGAAGTTGGATTTCCGTCGAGTCGCTCTCCCCCGACGGTTTGCAGGTCGGTGACCTCGTCGTGACCCGCGGCAACGAACGACTGCGCGGCGGACAAGCTGTCATCATTTCCGAGACACAGACGCCACCCCAGTAGGCCCAAGCACACTCCACATGCATTTCATCGAAGCTTGTGTCGAAAATCCGGTAAAGGTCGCCGTCGGGTGCGCTGCTGCTGATTCTGTTCGGCATCGATCGCCGTCCTGCGGATGCCGATGCAGTTGATCCCGGAAGTCCAGACCCCGACGATCACGGTCGAAACGCGATGGCCGGGAGCAAGCCCACAAGAAGTCGAACGCGAGATCACGCAGGAACAGGAAGAGCAGCTGCAAAGTGTCGAGAGCGTGCGAAAAATGACCAGCGAGTCGATGGACTCGATGGCACGGATCACGCTGGAGTTCCTCGTCGGCACGAACATGGAAGAGGCGTTGCTGAAAGTCAACAGCCGACTGCAACAGGTCTCCGAGTACCCCGAAGACGCCGACGAACCGGTGATCGCGACCAGCAGCGCATCGGACCGCCCGATCGCCTGGTTCATCCTGAGTGCTTTGCAGCCGACGGTCGAAGAGATCCAAGCTTTCGCGGACGAACATCCGTCGCTACGCGAGCCACTTGCGCCGGTGCTGGCCACAAAGAACCCCGGACTGCTGCTGTTTCGTCTCCGCGCTGGCTGCAAAAGATCACCCGGATCTCGCACCGCTGCTGCCGCCCGACCTGAACGTGCCGGGGATGCGTCGGTTCGCCGAAGACACGATCGAAGCACGACTCGAACGCGTCTCCGGCGTTTCCAACGCGAACGTGCTGGGTGGCCTCGAAGACGAACTGCAAGTCATCGTCGATCCACAGCGATTGGCGGCCCGACAATTGACCATCGACGACGTTCGTCGCGTCCTCCGCGATCAAAACCAGGACACTTCGGCAGGCGATTTCTGGGAAGACAAACGGCGCTACGTGGTTCGAACGCTCAACCAGTTCCGCACGCCCGAGCAGGTCGGCGAACAGATCTTGGCAACCCAAAACGACGCGCCGGTAATGCTGCGTGATGTTGCCGACATCAAGATCGGTTTCAAAAAACCCGATGGCGTTGTGCGGCGATTCGGCGACTACGTCGATCGCATGCAACGTGATCCGCGAAACTGGCACGAACGTGCTGGACATCATGGCCGACCTGCGGGACGCCGTCGAGGAATTGAATCGGGACGTGCTTCGCGACCAACGTCTGCAACTGACCCAGGTGTACGACGAGACGGAATACATCACGGCCTCTGTGCAGCTGGTGAACCAGAACATCATGGTTGGTGGCACGTTGACGATGCTCGTGCTGATGTTGTTTCTGCATCTGCAGGTCCGCACATTATTGATTGTACCACTGGTGATCGCCTCGTCGTTGGTCGCCGCGTTCATTTATCCATGGTTCTTTGTCGTCACGTTGGCGCTGATCATCGCCGCCGGATTTTCGTTCGCCCGCGGTGCACTGGTGGTCGGACTGGCGATTCCGATCAGCGTGATCGGAACGTTCTTGATGCTGAACCTGTGGGGACAGATCACTGAACGTGGTCAGCTTGGCGGGAATGGCGTTCGCCGTCGGGATGCTGGTCGATAACGCCGTCGTCGTGTTGGAGAACATCTATCGACACTACCAGAACGGCGAGCCACCACGCATCGCCGCAGTGCGCGGCACCAAAGAAGTCTGGGGAGCCGTGCTGGCGTCGACGTTGACGACGCTCGCGGTCTTCTTGCCGGTGTTGTTCGTCGAGGAGGAAGCCGGGCAGTTGTTTCGTGACATCGCTTTGGCCATCAGTGCCGCGGTCGGTCTGTCCTTGATCGTCAGTATCACGTTGATCCCCACACTGACACCGAGACTTCTACGCGACGAACAACGAGCATGCAGCCGACGAAGAGTCGAACTCGGACAACGCCTTGCCGACAACATGTCGTCGCTCCCCTGATGACGTATTTCCAAACGAACTGTTGACGGGATCGTGGGTCTCAATCGCTGGGTTCAATCGACCCGACTTCGCCAAATCAGTTGTGGTCGCCGGTCTGCTGACGGCAACGTGTGTGATCAGCTATCTGATGTGGCCGAAAGTCGAGTACTTGCCGACGGGAAATCGCAATTTGGTGTTCGGGATCGTGCTTCCGCCTCCAGGCTACAACCTGGACGAGCTGACTCGGATGGGTGAGATCGTCGAAGATGCCCTCGAGCCCTACTGGAACGTGGATCCGGACAGCGCCGAAGCAGCCGCACTCGAATTCCCAGCGCGATCTTTGACTTCTTCTTCGTCGCTCGTGGTCGTTCGGTCATTCTCGGTGTTCGCAGCGTGGATCCGACTCCGCAGCGGTGATTTGATTCCGTTGATTCAGCAAGTAGGATCAGCGAGCTGCCCGGAACGATCGTCGTCGCCAAGCAATCGAGCCTGTTCGAACAGGGTCTGACCGCCGGCAGAACGATCGATATCGAGATCACCGGGCCGGAACTTGAAACGACTGGTCGCGGTCGGCGGCCAAGTCATGGGCCAAGTCATGGGTGGCGGCGATGCACCGCTGATCCCCAGATGCGCAAGCGCGCCCGGTGCCGAGTCTCGACCTGAGCAATCCCGAGGTTCATGTGATCCCGCGGTTGCTGAAGACCGAGCAAATGGGCGTCGACGCGACGACACTGGGTTACGCCGTCAATGCATTGGTCGATGGTGCCTACGCGACGGACTACTACATCGGCGGCGACAAGATCGATCTGACGATCATGGGCGACCCCGATCGCTGCAACCATTCACAGGACTTGGCAGCGTTACCGATCGCCACTCCAGGCGGCCAATTGGTACCACTCTCGTCGCTGGCCAACATCGACGATTTCCAGCGGCCCGGAGCAGGTCAATCATCGCGAACGTCAACGCGCCATCACGATCGAGGTCTCACCGCCAGCGGACGATCGCGCTCGAGGAAGCACTCGAACTGAATCGAATTCTCAGATCGTTGATGCCGATGCGCGAGTCGGGACAACTCGACGGCGGCTATCGAATCACGCTCACCGGTACCGCGGACAAGCTTCGTGACACCTGGCTGGCGCTGCGCTGGAACGTCCTGCTGGCGCTGTTGATCACGTACCTGTTGATGGCGGCGTTGTTCGAGAGTTGGAGTTATCCGTTGGTGATCATCATGAGCGTGCCGCTGGGAGCCGTCGGCGGCATGCTCGGTCTGCGAGCACTCGGAGTCTACCTGCAGCTGCAAGATCGCACGCCGCAACCATTGGATGTGCTGACGATGCTCGGCTTTGTGATTCTGATCGGGACGGTGGTCAACAACGCGATCCTGATCGTTCACCAAGCCCTGAACTTGATTCGCGACGAGGGTTACTCGTCAAACGATGCGATTCTGGAAAGCGTCCGCACTCGGGTTCGGCCGATCCTGATGACGACGGCGACCACGGTCTTGGGACTGTGCCCGCTGGTTCTGTTCCCAGGTTCGGGCAGCGAGTTGTACCGCGGCCTGGGCAGCGTCTTGCTGGGCGGATTGTTGGTCTCGACGATCTTCACGCTGGTCTTCGTGCCGACGCTGTTCCGCATGTTCATGGACTTGCGAGGTCGATTCGTTGAGGGGCATTAGTGTAGCCTGGGTCTGTCCCAACCGAGATCCTCGTTTGAGACAAACGAGCAACGAATGCGCGACTATGACTCGAGTTCTTCCCAGCGCGCGTAGGCCATGACGAGGTCTGCTTCCAACTCTTTTAATTTCGCCGCGTCGTCGACGATCGTGTCGGCTGACTGCTGGTAGTAGCTCGGCTCGCCCATCGACTCGTGCAGGTTCGCGATCTCGGCTTCGAGTTGCTCGATCTTGCCAGGCAGTTGCTCCAGCTCTCGTTTTTCCTTGAACGAGAGTTTCTTGACCGTCGTGCGAGGCGGATGCCTTGCCGGCTGGTTGGCTTTCGGCTTCTCCTTTTCGGCGGCCGATGCAGACGCCTCGTCGCCGCGCGACCGCGGCTTGCCATTCGTCGTAGCCACCAACGTATTCGTTCACGTCGCCGTCTTCGAAGACGATCGTGCTGGTCACGACATTGTTCAAAAACGTGCGGTCGTGGCTGACCATCAGCAACGTGCCGGCAAATTCAACCAGTTGCTCTTCCAGCAACTCCAGCGTTTCGCTGTCCAGATCATTGGTCGGTTCGTCCAACACGATCACGTTGGCCGGCCGCGTCATCAACTTCGCCAGCAGTGCGCGATTGCGTTCGCCGCCGGAGAGAAATCGAACTTCCGTGCGGGCTCGCTCGGGCGTGAACAAGAAAGTCCTGCAAGTACCCCAGAATGTGTTTGGTCTTGTCACCGATCGTGATCTTGTCGCTACCGTCGCCAACATTTTCTTGCACCGTCTTGTTCGGATCGAGCGTGTCGCGCAGTTGATCGAAGTAGGCGACTTGCAATTTGGTACCCAAGCGGACACTGCCGCTGTCGGGTTTCAAATCTCCCAGCAACAATTTCAACAGCGTCGTCTTGCCGGCACCGTTGGGACCGATGATGCCGATCTTGTCGCCACGCATCAGCATCGTTGTAAAGTCCTTGACGATCGTTTGATCGCCATAGCCGAACGAGATGTCTTTGACGTCCGCAACCAACGCGCCGCTGCGCGCCGGCGTCTTGCAGATTCAGCTTGGCGTTGCCGACAGCTTGCCGACGTTCGCTGCGTTGGACTCGCATCGCCTTGAGCGCACGCACGCGGCCTTCGTTGCGTGTCCGTCTGGCCTTGATGCCTTGCCGAATCCAAACCTCTTCTTCGGCCAGTCTCTTGTCGAACAATGCGTTCTGTTTTTCTTGGGCCGCCAGCGCCGCTGCCTTGCGAGTCAGAAAGGTCTGGTAGTCACACGACCAATCGAACAACCGGCCGCGATCGATCTCCCAAATTCTGGTCGCCAGATTCTGCAAAAAGGAGCGGTCATGCGTGACAAAGATCAGCGTCTTGCGCCAACCGCTGAGGAAATTCTCGAGCCACAGAATCGCGGGAATGTCCAGGTGGTTGGTCGGCTCGTCAAGCAACAACACATCGGGTTCTGACGCGATCGCGCGGGCCAACAACACGCGACGCTTCATCCCGCTGGAGAGCGTCTCGAATTCGGCCTGGCCGTCAAGCTGCATTCGCGACAAGGTCGATTCGACAGCGTGCTCGATCTGCCATTGCAATTCCGGATCATCACTCGAATTCTGTCCTGCGAGCACCACGGAACTGATGGTCCCCCTCAGGTCGCGAGGCACCTCTTGCGTCAAGCGGGCAACGGTCGCACCGGGTGCAAAGACAATCGATCCATGGTCAGGTTGGATTTTGCCATCAAGCATTCGCAGCAGTGTCGTCTTGCCCGCGCCGTTCCGCCCCAGCAAGCCAATGCGTTGACCCGCATCAATCTGCGCCGAAACTCCATCGAGCAGCAACGGCCCTCGAAATCCTATGGACAGATCGTCAATCGACACGAGTGGCATGGGTACCCAAAAAGCCTGAATGCAAAAGAATCGGAGCGAGTGAAAATCTTGATGAATAAACTTGTCCGGGATTACAACGCGACGGCTGATTGTAGCCTTCCGTCACGAAGGGGCCGCTACCCCAGAATGTTCGCGGCAAAGGTTTATCAGAATGGTTTTTCCGGTGTTTTGGTGGGAGATTGAGAATTGCATTCACAGGGTGGCCGGCGGTCGAGCGTCAGCGAGCCCCCGGAATTCCATTTGCTCACGTCTGGGGGCTCGCTGACGCTCGACCACCAGCCACCCAATCATGGCGGTTCTGCCACTAGAACTCACGACGAGCCATCAGAATAGAAACCAAACCGCGCGAACAATTCGTGGTAGCAGGACAACGGAACTCGTGCGTGAAACATGGGCACTTCAGCTCAGCGCGACTTTCGCGTCTGCTTTTTCGCTGGATTCGCGGAACAACTCGGCGATCACCTCTTCCAGCGGGAGATCTTCGACGGCCACATCTTCGATGGGGTTGTCACGCAAAACCTCGGCCAAAATTTTGGGCACATCGGCACGTGCAACACGAATTTTAGCCTTCGGCCAGGTCTCCTCTAGCACTTCTCCCAATGCCGATAGATCGGGGCAATGTCCGTCGGCGAATTGCAGCGTGATGATCTTGTAGCCGGAAAACTTATCAATGATCCCCGAGAGCGAGCCGTCATATTCGATTCGGCCACCGGCGATGATCACGACCCGTTTGCAGAGCGCCGCGACATCTTTCATGTAGTGGCTTGTCAACAGAATCGTGATCTTCCGTTTCTCTTGATAGTAGCGAAGGAACTGCTGAATGTTGTGCTGGGCGATCACATCCAATCCGATCGTCGGTTCATCGAGAAACAAGACTTCGGGGCTGTGCAATAGCGCAGCAATCAACTCCATCTTCATTCGTTCGCCGAGCGACAATTCGCGAACAGGCTGACTGAGCAGCCGGCCAACATCCAGCAAATCCGTCAGCTCGGCCATCCGCGATTCGAACTGTTCGACCGGCACACCATAAATCTGTTGATGAAGACGATAGGATTCCTGGGCCGGCAAGTCCCACCAGAGTTGGTTCTTTTGCCCCATCACCAAGGCGAAGCGGCGGCGGTATTCGTTTTTTCGCTGCCAGGGAACGAAACCCATCACCTCGGCAGTTCCGCTGGTCGGATTGATGACACCGCTCAGCAGTTTCAGCGTCGTTGTCTTGCCGGCACCATTGGGACCTAGAAAGGCGACGAATTCACCTTGCTGTACATCAAGATCGATACCGCGGACTGCCTCAACCTCTTTGTATTCGCGTTTGAACAGCCCGCGGATACTTTCTCGAAGACCTTCGCGTTTCCGGTAAACGCGATAGGACTTCGTTAGCTGGCGGACTTCGATGATCGACATAGCAGATTAGGCGTCAGGAATCAGGAGCCAGGTAGGGAAAAGAAGACGAGGTCCGGTCCGTTGCCTAGGTTGGCGGCACTCGTCGGACCGAAGATACTTGATTGCTTAGACGCCTGATACCTGCATACCCGCTTCCCGCTTCCCGCTTCCCGCTTCCCGCTTCCCGTTTCCTGACTCCTGACTCCTGACTCCTGACTCCTGACTCCTGACTCCTCAATGACCCCCTCCATCCCCCCACTGCGAGTCGGCCTTGGCTACGATTCGCACCGCCTCGGCAACGGTGGCCCGTTGCGGATCGGCGGGGTTGAAATCCCCACCGACGTTCACGCCATCGGCCACAGCGACGCAGATGTGCTGCTGCACGCGATTACCGACGCCCTGTTGGGCGCGGTCGCGGAAGAGGACATCGGTCGGCTATTTCCGGACAACGATCCGGAGAACCGATCGCGGGACAGCGCCGACTTTCTTGCCGAGGCGGTCCATCGAATCCGCCACCACGGGATGGAAATTGTCAACCTTGACTGCGTGATCCTGGCGGAACGGCCCAAAATGGCGCCGCACATCGACGCGATGAAGAAGATCATCTCCGGACACCTCGATCTGGCAGCCGATCGGCTTGGCATTAAAGCCAAGACGGGAGAAGGGATCGGCCCGATCGGCAACGCCCAGGCGATTGAGGCACGCGTGGTGGTATTGCTTTACAAGGTTTAGCAGCGGGCACAAGGTTTCCGGGTGCGAAAACGGGCTCTGCCAAACGAGACGGTTTCCCTATAATCCCCCCAGCGTACCGAACGGACTTTTGCACCGACCAAGACTGCACCGAAAAATCATGAGCACCGCTGCTGCCCCTGAAACGAAATCCATGCCTACCGCCGCCAGACCCGAAATCCGCGTCTACAACACGCTGAGTAAGACCAAGGAGCCGTTCCTGCCGCTGCATCCGCCGAAGGTCGGCATCTATCTGTGCGGACCGACCGTCTATGCAGAATCTCACATTGGGCACATGGTCGGGCCGGTCATCTTCGACACGGTCAAACGATATCTGCGATACAGCGGTTACGACGTCACTTGGGTCGTCAACATTACCGATGTCGACGACAAACTGATCGCGAAGAGCCGCGAACGAGGCATTCCGATGAGCCAGATTGCCTGCGAGATGACGGCGGACTATTTGGCGAACCTGAAAGAGCTTGGCGTCAACCAGATCGATCACCTTCCCCGGGCGACCGATCACATGCCACAGATCATCAGCTTCATTCAAACGTTGGAGGCGAAGGATCACGCCTACGCGGTCGATGGCGATGTCTTCTTTGATGTCTGCAAAGACCCCAACTACGGCCAGCTCTCCAACCGCAGCGTCGATGCGCAGCAGGGCGAGGGCGGCGAGGCGGCTGCCAAGAAACGTTCGCCCGGTGATTTTGCGTTGTGGAAAGGAGCCAAGGGGGACGAGATCGCATGGGACAGCCCCTGGGGTCCCGGCCGACCCGGTTGGCACATCGAGTGCTCTGCGATGAGCCACGAGATTCTCGGCGACACCTTTGACATCCACGGTGGCGGTTTGGACCTGATGTTCCCGCACCACGAAAACGAACGCGCACAAAGCAGCTGCTGTCACGGCGCACCGATGGTGAAGTACTGGATGCACAACGGTCTGATGAGGGCCGGCGAGAAAGGAAAGGTCGGTGGCAAGAGCGACCGAGAAGAGTCGGCCGAAGATGCCGCGGCAGGTAAGATCAGCCGCAGCAAAGGAGCAGGCGGACTCTCGGAGTTGATCCGTCGACATACCGGCGAGCGGATTCGTTTCTTCCTGCTGCGGACGCAGTATCGATCGACGATCGTCTATGGTGAGGAAGGACTGCAAGAAGCCGGCACGTCGTTGGAAGCGTTCTATCGATTCTTTGATCGCTTTAACGAGATCACCTCGAAGATGCAAACGGATCGCTATCCGGGGAAGTTGTTCTATGAGTTGCCGGTTGCCCAGACGCGCGAGCAGGGCGACTTTGCCCCCGGCGACGATCCGTTGCTGGTCGAGATGCACGCGATGCGAGCCAAGTTTCTGGCGGCGATGGATGATGACTTCAACACCGGCTCGGCAATCAGTGTGTTGTTTGATTCGCTGCGACTGCTGAACCGACACATCGACCAACATGGGCTGGCACCGGCCGCGGACCCGCAAAGCCCCGCCGTTGAATCGCTGGTCAAGGCAACCACGGTCATCCGTGAACTTTCGTGTTTGCTTGGTTTGTTCGGTAAGCCAATCCCCAAGTCCAGCGGCTCCGACGAGTCCGATGGGGCACTGCTTGACGGCGTTATCAATCTACTGATCGATCTCCGCAAAGAGGCACGTGAGCGAAAGGATTACGCCACGGGGGACGCGATTCGCGATCGGCTTGCCGAACTCGGCGTCGCACTGCTCGACAAAAAAGAAGGGACAAGCTGGGAACGCAGTTCGTGAATCCCCAACGGATCCTGGGGATTGACCCTGGGCTGAACACGACTGGTTACGGCGTCATCGAAATCGACAATGGCAAAGTACGGTTGTGTGAAGCCGGGATCGTGCGCAGCCGTGCCAAGGCGAGTATCGAGTCGCGGCTGGACGAGATTTTCACCGGTGTGCAGGAAGTCATCCAAACTCACAAACCGGAGATGATGGCTCTGGAACAACTGTTCTCACATTACGAGCGTCCAAGAACAGCCATCCTCATGGGACACGCTCGGGGCGTGATCTGTTTAGCCGCCGGCCAAGCCGGGGTCGAAGTCGTTCACTACGAACCGACCCGTGTGAAAAAAGTGATGACAGGAAACGGTCGCGCTCCCAAGCATCAGATCCAGCTTGCCGTCAAGCAGCATCTGAGGTTGGCCAGCATTCCCGAACCGTCGGATGTTGCCGATGCGTTGGCGATCGCTATTTGTGGTCACCATCTTGGCAGCGGATCGATGATCGAGAAACTTACCAAGTAGTCTCTTCACGTTGACGATTGCAGCGATTCACGTTCGTGCTCCACATCAGGAATCACTTGATTTGATCATCACCATTACCGGCAAACTCGTGCGTGTGGGCGAAACCGCTGTCTCGATCGAATCAGCGCCTTTCGAGTACGAAGTCTTGGTCGCCGATTACACGCGCCGTCAGCTGCAAAGTCACGTGGGCGAGCAAACACGCCTGCACACGCTCGACTACATCGAAGGTAATCCGCAAGGCGGCCGCATGACGCCGCGGTTGATCGGCTTTCTGACCGAGCCGGAGCGACAGTTCTTTGACTTGTTCTGCAGCGTTGACGGCGTCGGCGTGAAAAAAGCCCTTCGCGCGATGGTGCGTCCCGTCAAAGAACTCGCGGTGTTGATCGAAGAACAAGATGCGAAAGGTTTATCTGCGCTGCCGGGGATCGGCCCGGCAACCAGCGAACGTGTGATTGCCAAACTACGCCGCAAGATGCCGCGGTTTGCCCTGATGGTCGATCGCGATGGTGTCGGCGAGGCCGTCGAAGGAGGCTCGCAGGTAGTCAGCGAAACCTTCGATGCGCTCGTCGCATTGGGGCACTCCGAGTCAGACGCGAGGAAGTTGATCGATGATGCGATCGCCAGCGGCAAAAAGTTCAAGGACACCGAATCACTGCTGACGGCCATCTATCAGCGGTCTCAATAGGCCGCATGCACACAGGGGCCCTGGCACCCCCAGAAAAACCATCTGCGGTTGGCCGCAACCACTTGAGTCCGCAGTTCGTTTAAATCGCCGGCTTTCCCGGCGGTTTCCCAAAAAAAGAAGCAAGTTGCGGCCGCCCATTTCCTCTGCGGGGGCGCTTGTCTGAGCTTCTTGGTGCGCCTATTTTCTCTGCTCCCTCGTTTTTGCGTGGATCTTTCAAGCCGCATGGTTTGACTAATCGGCTCTTCTTCAACGTTCTATACAAGGATCTCCCCGTGAATCGATTCATGGTTCGGATGGGACTTGGCTCCCTGCTGGTTCTCTTTTCCGTTTCAACTGTTTCCGCCGAGATGCCGCGTTACGTGACCTCGTCGGGCGTGCCCGAGCGATCAGTCGTGTGGCACGAGACGCTAGAGTCCGGATGGCAGGAATCACGTCGCCGCGATCTTCCCATGGTGATCTACATCACCAGTGAGAACTGCAAGTACTGTGACGCGATGAAACGGGATACGTGGTGCGAGGAAACAGTTCGACACCGCCTCGCTCGCGGTTTTGTCGCGATTCGACTTACCCCGAGCAGAAACTCGGTGACTCTAAGTCGAATCGATGTCCAGACCTATCCAACGACGCTCCTCGGCATTCCGGAGGGCAAGATCATTGGGCATCGGACTGGCTATCAACCACCGGCCGCATTGCACGGCCTACTCTCCGAGGCCAAGAACCGACAACGACTGCGTCGATAGCCAACACATCTAATACGCTTTCGCGAAGATCGCTTTCTTCTCGGCTGGCTTGCCGGAATAGAAACAAGTACCGCCTTGGCTGTTGTCATCTCTTGGGACGCAGCGAATCGTTACTTTGAGTTCCTTCAGCAACGGGTCGAGTTCGGTCTCGTTGGCGAAGTGGCAGTGTGCGAAACCGCCATGGATATCGTTTTCATTAGCTGGCGTGAAGAAGTCGCGGAAGTCTGCTTCACTCGAGATCTCAGTTGAGTTGTCCGCGCGAAGCTTGGTTGCGGAATCGAACAGTGCTTGCTGCATATCAGCGAGCAATTGTCCGATCGTGCCAACAAGTTCTGCGCGGTCCATGCCGGTGCTCTTGGTTTGATCGCGCCGCCCGAGAAAAACAGAGTTCTTTTCGATGTCTTTGGGACCGATCTCCAAACGGATCGGGACGCCGCGTTTGACGTGGTGCCATTTCTTTTCACCGCCGCGCACGTCGCGGTCGTCGATTTCCACGCGAATGGGGGCACCGGCGTACTGCTGCGCCGAAAGCTCTTGTTTCAACGATTCGACGTAGCTGATCACTTCTGCGCGTTGGGCGTCGTCACGATAAATTGGCAGGATCACGACTTGGGCGGGCGCCAATCGCGGTGGCAGAACAAAACCATCGTCGTCACTGTGCGTCATGATCAATGCACCGACGAGTCGCGTGGAAACACCCCAGCTTGTCGTCCAGGCGTATTCACGTTCGCCACTCTCGGCCTGGAACATGATTTCTTGTGCCTTCGAGAAATTCTGCCCCAAGAAGTGGCTGGTTCCGGCTTGCAGTGCTTTGCGATCCTGCATCATTGCTTCGATCGAAAGTGTTTCGACGGCACCTGGAAATCGTTCCGCCGGTGTTTTGCTGCCGATGATGACGGGCATTGCCATCCAGTTCTCTGCAAAGTCGGCGTAGACATCGATCATCCGCTCGGTTTCTTCGATCGCCTCCTCGCTGGTCGCGTGAACCGTGTGTCCTTCCTGCCAAAGAAACTCAGCGGTTCGCAAAAACATCCGAGTGCGCATTTCCCAGCGGACAACGTTGCACCACTGATTGATCAGAATCGGCAGATCACGATGACTCTGCACCCACTTAGCATACGTGGCGCCGATGATCGTTTCACTGGTCGGACGAACAATCAGAGGCTCTTCTAGTTCTCCCGCGGGACGCAATCCACCATTGGGATCCGGCTCCAGGCGATGATGCGTGACAACCGCACACTCTTTGGCAAAGCCCTCCACGTGCTCGGCCTCCTTCTCCAAAAAACTCATTGGAATGAAGAGTGGAAAGTACGCGTTTTGATGTCCGGTCGCCTTGAACATGTCGTCGAGCACCGCTGCATGTTTTCCCAGAGCCGATAACCCCACGGCTTGATCACCATGCAACCGCGAACAGGCGAGCTTTCCGCGAGGTCCGCCGCTCGGATGACTTGTTGATACCACTCGGGATAGTCATCAGCACGGGTTGGCTGGATTGCGGTCTTGGGAGCTTTGGCCATCGGGAGATTCTTCAGGGTCTGGTGGGCGTGCGGTTGTTGTGCACAAACGCTGCAAATTGTGCTGTCGCAGCAAGATCTGACCAGCCCCGACAACAAAATTTCTGAGCGTGATGCCCGGTAGCTACGCTTGCCAGAGGGTGGAACTTGCCGGCGGAACAAAAAGTAGCCGTCACGCTCCGCCGTGACGAAAGCCCGACCGGGTGGCGGACCATCAGATTTATTTGTATCGATGAGGTCGTTTGGCCACGAGCCAGCTACGATCAACCATGATTTCATTGGAAAACGGTTCGGTCGGGCTACATCTCGACGGAGCGAGATGGCCACTTTGCGAACCGCAAAGTGCACTCAGTGCTTGCCGCCATGAAAAACGCCGTCTTATCGACGCAGGTTCAGGAGTTCGTCGAGCAGTTGCTGACTGGTCGTGATCACCCGGCTGTTTCCGCGGTATTGGGTGCTCGCCAGCACCAACTCGATCAAGTCTTTTCCGATATCCGTGTTGCTCAGTTCCAAAGCACCACCAATCACGCTACCGATACCGCTTTCGCCGGGTGCTCCTTGTACCGGCAGACCTGTGTTGATCCCCTTGGCGAACAGGTTCAGCCCGCGAGCTTCCAGTCCGACCGGGTTGGCAAACCGTGCCAGTTGCAATTGGCCAAGGTCTCGCGTGACACCGTTGCTAAAAACGCCTCGAATGGTCCCATCTTCGCCGACCACAAAGCTGTTCAGCACACCCGGCTCGCTACCATCCTGTCGAGTCGCAGCAAGCGAAGCGTCCTGAGTCGCCAAGCCGGAAACGAGTCCAAAATCGAGCGTGAACTGAAGTGGTGAAACACTGGGAACGCCGTTCCGACCCACGGCAATCCTGTCATTCGTCGCGGTGACGAAGTTACCATTGCCGTCAAACTGCAACAGACCTGTCCCAACGGCAACGTCAGTACCCGTCAGTGGCTGGTTTTCGGGACTATCGGCGTACCAACGATAGATGGTCTCCTCGTCCGTGCGTTTCTCAAGCGTTGCCGTCACGCGAACATTGATGGGAACGCCCAAAGAGTCGTAAACAATGAAGTCACTGGCCGCACTTTGCCCAACCGCTTCCTGACTGGTACCGAATCCGAGGTTTGGAGTGGTCACGTTTCCAAACGCGTCTTCGATTCGGAACGCGGCCAAGTCGATTTCGAGGGCGTTCAATTCACCGGTATTGCTGACAAACCGAAGCGCCCCGTTCTGGATGTAGCCGCCCGGAACCAAATCACCGGTCTCTCCGGGAATTCGATTCTTGGATGCGAGAATCGGATTCTGCGAGTCGAGCTGCAGGCTTTGGATACCCGAGGAGGCCTCGACAAAGTCGATGAAGTCTTGGACGGTACTGGTTGCAGTCACCTCGAACTCTTTCGTTCCCAGAGCTCGTCCCCCTTTGCGACCGCTATAGCTGAGCGTCCCGATTTGAAAAGCATTTTGGTAGGTCAAACCGTCACGTTTCAACACGTCGGTCAACATCGTACTGCTATTGATTGTCGGCCCGTCCAAATCGACCAATTGATTGCCCGGCACGCTCAGATCAGCAATTTCCGCGTCGCTTCGCCCGTCTGTGTAAGTCGATCCTGGTTGCACGGTGTCCACGAGATAGAAGTTATTCTGGTCGCCCGCCAAGTTTCGGTAGATACGCACTTGGTCATACGGCGGGAAACCGCTTCCGGCATCCGGGACCGGCGGCGTGGGAAAGTTCGACAAACTGATGCGACCATTGACGACATTCTGCGGTCCGATCAAGACGCTTGGGCGACTCTCTTTTTCGCCCGCACGATGGTACGTGACCATGTACGTGTAGTTTCCCGTCAAAGTCTGGTCATTGATCTGTGCCCCCGAGAGTGGCGCAGAACCGTCATCCGTGAACGTGCCCCCCGCGGCCACCGAAGTGAGCAAGAAGAAGTCGGATCCATTGGGCCCGGTTCGATAGATATTGACCGTCGGGTAGTCGCCGCTCGGTTCCGACGGAAGGTTCCCCAAATCGACTCTACCACCGGTTCCAACGGTAGCGCTGATCGCACCACTCGGAGTCGACTCATTCCCAACAGCGTCCACCAGCGCGACGCGGTACTGATAAGTTCCAGCACCAAGTGTTCCGACACCACCAGTATTGATTGTGACGTTGTTACCGTCTGACAACGGAGCCGCGCCGATCAAGATGTTGGATGCATCAGGGCGTGGGACTTGTGCATCACCAAGCGTAACCGATTCGATGACTTGAGACACGGTGGAAAGTTCACCGATCGGCGTGAGCGACCCCTCGAAGGTCACATTCTCAGTCGCTTTGGCAACACTCTCGGTACCCAATGGTACGGCCAAAGGAGTGAGCTGCGATTTCTGCAGCCGGAACTGATCATCGATGCCGTAGCCCAACAAACGCTGACCCGTCGCATTGACCAATTCCGCATCGCTGTTGAGCTTGAAGATACCGTTGCGAGTATACAGACGCTCGCCTTCGGCGCCCTCGACGATAAAAAATCCATCCCCTTGAATCGCAAGGTCAGACGAACTGCTACTGATCTCGATCGTCCCTTGATTGTGATTGGCTGCGATTTCAGCAACCTGCACACCGAGACCGATTTGGCGAGGATTCGTACCACCGTTATTGGGCGTCGGACCGGCACCCAGTGAGAGTGTCTGCAGGAACTGCGTTCCGAACACGACGTCGGAGGATTTGAAACCGACGGTCTGAGAGTTCGCCAAGTTGTTGCCGATCACATCGATCTGTGTTTCAGCAGCACTCAGGCCCGTCAATGCAGTCGTCAGTGCGGATGTGAGTCCCATCGACTTCGATCTCCCAGCGTATTCCAGGGTGACTCAGTCGACCACGATCCGCGGATCCCCTCGAGGGAATCGCTCACGAAAGCGGGATACCCGGCGATGGCATCCCTGATCGGCAAAGTTTACCCAGTTTGTATTTCTCGAATGTTCTTAATATCCATCGTCTTTCCACCCACGTGAACTTTGACCGTTCGTGAATCGTTTTCCGCACTTGTCTCGACAGTGATGCGATCGACGATTCCATCGACCTCGCTAGCATCGTCGGCAAGCCCCGTGACAGCCTGTCCGATGAGACTGCTGGCAGTCACCAAATCCTGGCTGGAGGCAAGACCCGAGAGCGTCTTGGTAAGTTGATCGGTGGCACCGATTTCGCGAATTTGCCCGATCTGCTGCACCATTTCGCTGTTATCCATCGGATCCAGCGGATCTTGGTTCTGCAATTCGCTGATCAACAGCTTCAAGAACGAATCAATATCCAGTTCGTTGTAGCTGTCACCCGATTGACCGGTCTGTCCGACCGATTGTTGCGCCGTGAAACTGGCGGTGGATGCTTGTCCGATTTGCGACATAAGATTGCCTCGATGGTGAACCGATCATGAGCGGAGCAGTCGTTGTACGAGTCTGCAAGCGTGTGATGCGAGACCAATCGGGCCAGCGCAGGTTGCTTCCTATTCGGACCTGCGAATCCAATCAAACTACAAGTGAACGTCGACGCCGCTGGAGACTCCAGCAACGTGATACGCGGCTGTCGTTGGTGAAACTGCGGGTGAAACAGCTTCTGTCGCGATCGCAGGCTTTCGATCAAACCGGGGTCGGTTCTGTCGTTGCCATTGCTGTTCGTTTTGTTGCGAGTCGGCGTCGAACAAAGAACTCTGCTGCTGATCACTTGCGTCAGTCTCGATTTCGATCTTCTCGACCTGCATTCCGAACGATTCGAGACGCGCACGCAAGTCTGGCAGGTGCTCTCTCAGCGCCGCGGTAGCAGCTTCCGTTTCCGCGACGACGCGCGCCTGAACCTTTCGCTGGCTGATACGCATCTCCACGCGGACCGCGCCCATTTCGGCAGGCGCCAAGCGGAGTCGAACGACACCCCCTTCGGGCCCCAGATGTTGAAACGCTTTGCTCACGCGCTGGATCAACTTGACACGAGAAACCGTCTCGGCCGCATCCCTCTTGGCGGGCTGAGCATTTGGCTCCGTTCTCGGTTCGGTTCGCTTCATTTCGACCGAGTCAATCGCCTGAGTTGCTCCACGGGTAAGTGTCTGAGTTCCGCCCGATGTGTTCACCCGATCAACTCTGGCGGCAACGTTTTGGACGTTTGCGACCACCGCTTCCGTGCCTTTGGCCGATGCGGGCGCGGACGATTCGGCGGAAGACTGTCTGCTCTGCTCGACCACCGCATCAGGCGTCGGCAGACTACTGTTGAGCGCGTCAGACCGGCGGGCTGCGCCGCTCTGATTCGTTTGGGAGACCGGCCGTGTGGCGAGATCGGACGCTTCGCCCTTGGACGTATAACGACGACGAGAGACCCGTGGCGACTCCGCATCGTCATGCTCTGACATTGACGCTGCTGGCAGTTCAGTAAGCTGATCGGTTTCGTGGCCGATTTCAACGTTTTGCTCGGGTTTGGCAGCACGATCGTGGTGGGAGCCGCGTTGCTGGGACGATTCGGCCAGATCGACCGCCGGGCTCTCACGTCGGTCCCGTTTGCGATGACTGGTATCCTCGGTCTCGATCACATTTGGGGCGATCACCTCGGGCGCTTTGGTCTTCTGCGAAGCAACCGTTTCAGATCGGTTCACTTCGGCGACCGCAACCGTCACATCCTCGGCAACCACTTGGTCTGGTGCTTTGTCAGTCGACTCGGATTCCAAATCGACGGCAAGATTCGACTCATCAATCAAGCTGATCTCGTCTGCAACGGTGGCCTGCTGATCTGTCACCGTGACCAGCGGTGTCCGAATTTGCGTGGGTCTCGGAATCGGAAACTGACGATTCGGACTCTGTTGCTGCGCCGTCGTCCGTCTGCACCGGTTGGTGGTCATCGGTGACTTGGCTGCTTTCGCTGTCAAAGCTGGAATCGCGAGGCTCGATTGGCTGTGATGACGACGCGGCAATGCGCGCAAAGACTTCTGCGAACGCATCGACCAGCCCGTCGGTTTCGGCAAACAGCGTCGCATTGCCAGCAAACGCGCGTAGCTTGCCACTCGCAATGGCGGTGATCGGCGCAGCAGCTTGCGCTCGCGAACTCGTCGCTTCAAGATCGCTCATCATCGGCTCCCCTCGTGCAATCGGTCACGCCAATTGCCCGGAATCCGATACTTTGAACTTAAAGCTCAGAATTCAAGACGATGGTTAGCGACCGCCGCTTGCCTCGTTGATCAGTGCTGAGATTGGCATCCCTTCGCCGATCAGGCGTAGGATCTCAGCAAGTTTCTCGGTTTCTTCCTTCGTAACAAACTCTGCCAATATGTCTTTTCGTTTTTCTGTGGGCATCGCTTGAACGATTGTGACGACCTTATCAATTCTTTCATCGTCGTACATTATCAGGAGCTGCTCTTTTGCCTTGTCGGCATCAAGTGCCTGAAGAATACGCTGCGTTTCTTGAAGCCCCTTTTCCTGGACTCCTTCACGCATTTCCTCAAGTTTACGGTGGAATGAGGCGAGACGTTCGTCGAGGCGTTCTCGTTCATGGGTCAGCTCTGCTAGCTGAACGCTGAGATCGTCGCTGAACTCTTTTTCGCTGCGCAGACGCAGGTCCATGTCATAGCTCTCCATTTTTCGGGCCTCGAGGATATCGTCGAAATCGGGCTGCTCGCGGTCTTCGCTCTGTCGAAGGATTTGCTGCAATCGATTGCCGGAGATATCGATTCCGTTCAGCAGCGCGACGACTTTCGTCATTGTCTCGCCGTTGACTACGCCCCGCGTCAGGAAGTACCCGAACAGGATGATCTGCGTCAGCACGGTCGCGACACAGAAGGCTACAAAAACGCTAAAGAGTCTTGCTCTCATGACTTTCGTCGTCGTTCGATGGTGTACCGGCGGGCCGTGGCGTCGTCCGCTTCAGCCTGTTCACGCCGGAGCTGCAGAGCGTGGCACGCCGCCCGCTCATTTTCTTCGAGTCGCTCAAATCGTTTGACTTCCGCTTCGCAAGCAACCAGAGCACCCTGTCGTCGTTCCAATTCCTTTATCAACTCCACCCGCGTCTCTCCCAGCGAATGAATTTCCGCTTGGAGTTGCAGGTCATAGCGGCCTCTCGCCAGCAACGCATCGACCGAAACGTTTCCAACTCGCCGTTCACTTGCGCCCGCGAGAATCGATTGACGTTCCAGTTGGATTGCTTCGCATTGTTCATCGATCCGCCCGATCGCCGCGTTCGCTTGCCCCACCGCTGCTCCCGCTTCGTCACGTTCTCGGCGGCGAAGCTGGAGGATGGAAGCAAAACGAAACTGAAAGGACATCGCTGTTTTCAAGTATTGGGAATCGTGCGGAGAGGTGGCAGCCTACTCGCTACGAAATCGGAGCCTGCTGACCGGCTGGAAACGGCGGCGTTACAGCATTCGCTTGGACTTTGACGGTGGGATTCGCCGGCACCGCGGCTTGAGGGCCTGCCGTTCTGCCTGCCTGGTTCGGATCGGCCATGTCAGCCGCCGTGGGCATCCGCATGAGTTGCACCAGTTCCGCTTGGGACTGATCGATCGGTGCGAGTACCTGTTCATCTTGAGTCAGAAATTGCTTGAGCGGCTCGCGGATGGCAATCGCCGCATCCACACGTGGATCACTCCCGGCGCGATAGGCTCCGATCGAAATCAGATCCGCATGATGACGATACTCGCTCAGATGTCGTCGGGCTGTCGATGTCGCCTCGGCCAATTCGGGGCTGATCAGGTGGGGTTGCGATCGACTCAGACTCGCCAACACATCGATCGGCGGCCAATGGGATTCCGCCGCCAGTTCTCGGCTGAGCATGATGTGTCCGTCCAGCAAGCCGCGCAGGGTGTCGGCAATCGGCTCGTTATTGTCGTCACCTTCGACCAACACGGTATAGAAGGCAGTGATGGATCCGCGACTCGTGCGACCGGTTCGCTCGACCAACCGCGGCAGCATGTTAAACACGCTGGGTGGGTAGCCGCGCGTGGTGGGTGGTTCGCCTGCTGCCAGCCCGAGTTCGCGTTGTGCCATCGCGAATCGCGTTACCGAATCGAGCAACAACAGCACATCTTGTCCCTCATCCCGAAACGCTTCGGCGATGGCGGTCGCTGTCCAGGCCGCGGAGACTCGTTGCGCGGCGGGACGGTCACTTGTGGCAACCACAACGACGCTTCTTGCAAAACCAGCGGCACCCAAACATCGCGTCAAGAACTCCTGAACTTCGCGTCCTCGTTCGCCAACCATTCCGATCACGATACGATCGGCAGTCGAACCGCGTGCCAGCATTCCAAGCAGCGTGCTTTTCCCCACGCCCGATCCAGCGAAAATCCCAAGTCTTTGCCCGCGGCCGCATGTCAACATCGTGTCGATCGATCGCACACCGGTTTGCAGCGGCTGATCGATTGGCGGGCGGTCAAGCGAATCGGGCGGTTGCCGATCAGCGTCAACCGTCACGAGGTCTTTGGGAAGCGGCCGTCCGTCGATCGGCTGACCAAACGCATCGATCACGCGGCCACACAACGAGGAACCCACACGAAGTTTCGTTGAAGTAGCAACCAGACGTACGACGTCGCCCGCGGAGACTGCGGTCAATCGCTCGAGCGGGGCCAAGATCGGACGGACGTCATGAAATCCGATCACGCGACCGCGAATTTTCAAGCCGTCACGGGGCTGAAGTTCGCAAATCGCGCCAATCGGCGCGGTCATGCCTTCGATCTCGATCGTTTCCCCCGCAACGGCCGCGACGCGACCGGTCACGCGGTGAGTCACCGCGCGGCCAATCATTTCTTCGGTGGAATCAAGGTCGGGAAGCAGCGGTGGATCGAGCCTGAATTTTGGAACAATGGTCGTCGTCACGACAGCAATTCCTCCAAACGTGCGAGTTGCGCGTTTAATCCAGCCTCGATCTCGCCTCCGTTTTGTCGGACGACGACCGCACTCCGGTCGACGGACTCATCCGGCTCGACATGTGTCTGCTCGGGGAGCTGCGAAGAGGCAAGCAACTCGTCGAACGCCTGACCGAGCTGTGCCAACGTGTCTGGATGGACCGCGAGCGTCAGACTCGAGGCCGAACGCGTACTCTGCAGCGCGTCGCCAGCCCATTGGACAAGTATCTCAGGCTCTTTATCGAGTCGGTTTGCGACGATGCGTTGGGCCGCCGCGAGTGCGATTCGCGAAACCGATTGGGCGTAACTCTGCATCCAATTCTCATGAGCGGTATGCAGTTGTTGGACTGCCTGCCCGATCAGCTGCAGTCCATCCTTCGCGCGGACTTCGGCCTCTTCCTTCAGCTTCCGATCCGCATCAACGGCTGCCCGCGCGAGCCCTTCCTCGTAGCCGCGACGATCTGCTTCGCGGTGAAGCGATTCCGCCTGTTTCTCGGCGTCGGCAAGCAGCTGACGAATCTGCGTGCGACATTGTTCAAGTCGCAGGCGTCCTTCGTCCGCCAAATCGGACAGGTTGAATCCGGCCAAACCGGAAACCTCGCGCGCCGCGGGCGTTTTCTCGGAAGGTGATTCGGACTTGAGTACGATTGCCATGATTCAGTTACCCGCTCACGCTGCCACGGGAATTTGTTGCGTCGCCTGACCGCTGGCCTGAAGTGACGCCCAGGCCACCTTTTCTTTTGCTTCGTCAATCTCGCGCAATTGCAATGTATTGAGTGTCACCATTTGCATGCGAACCTGCTTTGCATGTGCCCGAGGTAGGATCGCCAGCACTGATTCCGCAACTTGATTTGGTAATCCGCAAAGCGCGAGCATTGCGTTCCGGGTATCCACCTTTCCGAGTGCTTGGCACAAACTCACAGGCGGGAGATTCAGCAGATGTTGATTGATCGCGTCGGTCGACGCGAAGCCAGGCGCGCGGTCGGCCGGACGCCGAACGATCGACTTGCGCCTCGCTCACGACATTCTCGTTGGAGAGATCATGCTCCGTTTGTGTCGGCCCGGTCGGTTGACTCGCCACTTGCCGCGCGGACGTCGATTCTATCGGTCGGTCGCCTGCGTCGTGCGATTCGGGCAAAGTATGTTCGGCAACGCGAAGCTTATGTGCCAGGTCGATCGCCGGCACGTCGGCCGACGGAAAAGTAGCCGGTGCGATTGGCGGGTGCGATAAGTCATGCGGTGCGTGGTGAGCAGTTTGTGGATCGCTTTGGGGCCGTGCGACTGGCGCGGCAACCGGCTTTGGCATTGCGGCAAGGATGGCGTCGAGTGCTCGCTGTCCGCTCGCACTGCGCCCGTAGCTCGTATTCTGTGAAAGCCGCTGCCGAAAGTGTTCGGCAATTTCCGTTGCGGCCGCTTCAGGAACGTCACCCAAACGTCCGATCCGACTGAGTGCATCGGCTTGTAGTCTTGGTTCAAGACGCGGCAAAACCCGTGCCGCCTGAGCCGGTGCGATGGATGCCAGAACCAGGGCGACTGCTTGCGGGTGTTCAACTGCTAACAAGCTGACCAAAGTATCGTCCCGCACATCGCCCAGAAACGAGAGTGGCGATGCTGGGGGTGGTGAATCCTCGGCTGAGCCGGTTACAGAAACCGATGACGATACGACGCGGGAGGCCACACGGGATGTGTCCGCAGATGAACTGATCTCAAATTCGTCTTCGATCGCCTTGTTGTCGGGCACGGTCTTGGGAGTTCTGACTGCGGGTTGTTTTTCAACCGAGACCTGAAATGCCCTCAGGGCACGCTGCCGCTCCAGAGGATCGACATCGGCAAGCGACGTCATCGTGCGACGCACTGCCTGTTTCGTCTGTGGATCAATCGAGCCCAGCAACTGTGCGGCAACCGGAGCGGGCAAACTACTCAGAACGATGGCGACGCGTCGCAGCATCGCTTCGCGATCCGATTCTGAGTTGCGTCTGTCCGCCATCGAGGCCACTCCTCCTCCACGTCAAAGCGTTTTCCACCGATTCCTCAGTAGCGGCAATCGAACGTTGCCGGGACCTGACGGATGTCTTGTAGGAAAACTTGAGCGAAAGTGGAAAGAGAGAATCAGAAAGTAGATGCGATTGGGGTATCGCCTGCGGTTTCCGCCAATTGGAGCCGAGAAGACCGCTCTTTATCGCATTTCGGCTGATGAAGCTGGCGATGTTCACTACGCCGCTTCGCCAACCCAGCCACGAATCACGTTTGCTGCCACCTCTGGGTTGCCCTCGACCAGCGTCACTAGCTCGTCTTTCAGGGATCCACCCGTGATGGTCATCCTCTCGCTGTCTTCCTCCGAGTCAGCTGGCTCGGGCGGAGGAGCGGGTATCTCCAAGCCAAATCCTTCGCGGAACTCTGCCGGGGATGGATCGCCAGAGGCTTTCGCAGCCGATTTGGCCACCAGCAATGCCACCAATGCAAGCATCACCAAGGCGATTGTCTGCCACGAACCGGCCAGCCAAGTGAGCGCCAGTTTTGCAGTATCAGGTTCAGGCGCCGGCTGCTCAGGCAGATCGGGATAGTCCCAAACTTCAACCAACGGATCCGGATTGGCACCGGCGGATACTTCGGGAAGCAGCACCGTCACAGCAGCTCGTATGTCCTTTTCCGTCTCCGTCCGCAGCCTCTCCAGATCGGCCGGAGCCATGGCTTTCAGGTCGGTTGCCGCCAAGTTCGGACTATTCTTCAGCTGTTCTGCCGCGTAGACCTTCTCATAGTAGCTTTCGGGCAGCCCGACCGAGACCCGCACCTTTTTGACCTGCAGCGCCGCCAATCGCGAGTTTTCGTACTGCTGTCCGGCAACTCCGCTGGATTCCCGCTCATCTTCCTTACTCTTGGCTGTCTCCAGATTCTCCTCGAGACTGGTAGGTCGATTACCGATCGCATTGGGAACGGCGCCTGGGACTCCGCGGCTCAGCGGCCGATTGCTCGATGATTCGATCTTGCGTGTCTTGGTGGACAGATTTGTTGGTTCCGGGTCGAATTTCAAGCTCGTGGTCTCAACCTCCATCGTCGGGTCAATCTCAGCAAACACGGCAATACGTGCCGGATATCCGACAAGCTGACGCCGTACCTTTTGCTCGACCCAAGCTTCCGCCTCTTGCTGTTTGCGTTGCATCGGATCCTGGTCGTCCGCCAAAGCCGAGATCGACGAGGAATTGGAATCGATCACAACAACGTCATCGCCGGACATATCGGCGTACGAACCCCGTATCAGTTCTTTGATCGCTAAGATCCGTTGGCGTGATAGTGGCCCGTTGCCCTCCGGCTGCACAAAGACACTGGCGGACTGCGGCGTTGATCCTGATAGCCCCCGTCGTTCGCCTCGGTCGTACTCGACGCTCGCCCACCGCACCTCGGGGAATGCGCCGATTTTGTTACCCAGGTCTTGCTCCTTGGCGTGCATTTCGCGGGCGATCCGTAAATCGCTTGAGTCAAATACAGTGGTGGCATTGATCGCTTCTTGGACTCTGTCGCGGAGCCTCATTGGCAGACTTGCGGAATCATTCAACGCGGTCAAGTAAGCCGCCTTGGATTCACGCGGGATTCTGATTCGGCGACCCTCGCGTTCCCAGTCACTCAAGTTAGCACTGCTGAACGCCAATTCGATCGCGTACAGCTCCTGTTCGCCAAAGGACTGCCCACCGAACAGCAATTCTTTCCCAACCGAACCTTCACCGCGAATCAAAAAGGCCAGCCCGATCGCGATCGCGGCGACCAGCATGCCCGAGATCAGACGCGACTGCATCGGCATCGCCGTGAACGCTTCGCGGGCCTGGTCGGTAGATTGTTTCAATAGACTCATGAGGCAGTTGCAAAACGGGAAAGTTCAGTCATGGAGTTTCGTCATCGGGTCTGGTGCGCGTCGGGCTAGATTTGAATCTGTTGTACCTCTCGATAGGCTTCAATCAACTTATTACGAACCTGCAGTAGCATGCGGAAGGCAAGGTCCGCTTTTTGCACTGCCGTCAATGCTTCAGCCTCATTCACATCGCCGCCTGTCAGCATCGAATGAACCATGTCGTTGGCGTCGACTTGCATCGCATTGACGTTCTTGACCTGATTACCGAGCACATTCGCGAAGGCATCGATTCCTGACGAAGGCTTGGCACTTGCCAATTGACGCGAAGGGTCGGCCAACGGCGAAAGCGGTCGGGGCGGTGGCTGGATTCCAGCGATCGGTTTCATCGTGATCTTTTGATCTGCACAATTGTGCGAGTGATCCGGAGATAAGCAGCGTTGCTCGAAACAGGTTCAACGAGCAATCCGCCCTAGGCCAGGATCGTCAATGTTTCGCGGCTCAGATTCTTTGTGATCTCCATCACACCCACGTTGGCTTCGTAGGCACGCGTCGATTCAAGCGCGTCGACCATTTGCGTGGTCAAATCGATATTTGGATAGGCGACGTATCCCTTCCACTTGCCATCCTTGATCGCCAGTGGGTGATTGGGCTGATAGCGATAGAGTGGCTGAGTATCACTGGTCTTGATCTCGGCAACTTTCACCCCCGAGGCGCCGCTGATCGAATTGGATTCGTCGGTCTGAAAAACGACCTCTCGCGCTTGGTACGGATTCGCTTTGCCGTTTTCGTCCGTCAGCGACGACATGTTGGCGATATTCCCAGAGACGGCATTCAATCGCGTTCGCTGGGCAACCAAGGCGGACGTGCTGATATCGAGTGCTCGTAGCATGATCAATGCTCCTTGTTTTGAGTCTCTTCAAATCGCCTAGGCGCGTTCAGTAATGGCCGCGCGTAACAGCGAAAATTGGCTTCGCATGGTCGTGATTGCCAGACTGTGCAAGTGCTGATTCTTGGCCAGTTTGGTGACTTGATGCTCCATCGAAACGTCGCTGCCATCGTGGAAAACCACTTGCTCGGTTGCCGCTCTGGGGCCCGCATAAATGTCGTCACGCGTGGTCGGCGAGACGGATTGCACGGCGGGCTGACGCGACGCGTCGATCGATTCAGCCAGCGCGTTTTGAAAGTCACCGACATCGAGATCCCGAGAGCGGTAATCGGGTGTATCGAAGTTGGCGATATTCCCGGCCAACAGTTCATGACGACGCTGGGCAAAGGTCAATGTTTGCTCAAGCGCGGGAATCGTTGTGGAGTTGAAGATGCCTAACATGTGTACTGGAAGCGTTGGAGTTGTCTTGGAGTCCGCTATCTCGGAGTGTGGTTCAGGCAGCGGCGCGCTGGCTACCGCTATCACGTCGGAAAGTGATCGTGGCCGCAGCACCGCCTTGAGGACAGTTCTGCCAGACGACCCGAGCACCGATTGCCGCCGCGGCCAGTGGCAAGCGTGTTGCCCGATCTTGGACATCACACCCGGTGTCTGCCATTTCCAGTTCCACGCCTCGCGATGTTTCCACAGCCGCGATACACAGATCACCGCCGTCTCGCATCTCGGCGAGCGCCTGACCGACGAGCGTTCTTATCAGCTCGGCTGTGCGGACGGGATCGGCGGGGACCTCAAGCGAGGTGTCGATGTCGATCTCCAAGCAAATCGGCGCCGAGTGCTCGATCAGCAGTGGAGCAGTTACAGATTCCACAAGAACCGCTAAAGAACGGCACGTGTTTGGGTCGATCCATTGATTTGACATATTGCGCTTCCGATTCATTCGGTCCAGCGGTTTAGAAAGAACATTCGAACTCGCTCTTAAACGCGCCGCTGCGATCGACGCAAGACGAATCGGCCAGGTTATCGCTTGCGTGTGCAGTCAACACGCTTCGACCGCGGAGTTTCCGTAGGATAGGTAAGAAGCGACAGCGATGCAGACCCACCATCCGCGAATTCAATCTTGGGCAGATACGTCAACCCCGAAACTGGACGAGGCAGTACAAACAAGCGAAACGCGACGAGGCCATTGAGAAAGCCGAGCTGGGGCAGACCCTCGGTTCCGGGCGCCGCCTTCGGCTGCCCGCGGCGAAGCACGGGCAAATCCGTGCGTTGCTGTTGGAAGTCATCGTCGATGAGCCCGTTGACTGAGTGCTTGCCTTCTGGGAACGAGCATCCGACTCGTGGAGAAAACAATTCGGAAATGCGGCCACGAGCGGACGCCTAACGGTCCCGAGCCCGCCCTAAATCCGGTCGCGGTAGCAGGCATGCTCGTGCGGGCGGGTGCATCGACCTGCGTGAGCTTGGTTGGCAGCTTCGCTGCAGTGTTGCCGTAAAAATCGACGAGGTTTCGGGAAACGCGCAGCTAAGCATCGTGCGGGAAATAACTGTCGCGACTTCAAAGTAGCCATCACGCTCCGTCGTGATGATCGCCGGAAATACAGGACAGTTATTTCCCGCACGATGCTAAGGCGTCGAATCCGCAGAGTTGCGGGACCTGAAACAGCAGCAGATCAACCTCAGGCTTGAACATCATTGGGTTGCTGCACGAAGAGCGGATGCAAAACTGCGATCTGACCGGCGTGGTTCTCGCTAACCGGCGATTCCTTTCTATCGAAAGGAATACTGGATGATCGTGGCACTATCGATCCCACGCTTCTTTCCGTTGCCAGTGAAGCAGCCGTTTTTGTAAACGGCCATGAGCTTGATTTTGCCGCGAGGACATGGCTGCGGGATCATGACAGAGAACCGGGATTGGGCATCTGGTTTGGCCACAAATCCCTTGACCCAGTAACCTCCAATCTTGTCATCTCGATCATCGATGACAACGATTCGATGGATATCGTGGTTTGCCTTCAATTTGCCCGTTACCGCAATAGCGCGTTTCCTGCGATCGTATGCAACGTTGGTATCTTCAAAGGTCGTTTCGGGTAGTTTGTTTCGTGACTCCGGGTTTCCGGTGAAAATCGGATGGGCCGACAGGATCGCGGCGCTCGCCTCGGACAGATAAGCCTTCGTCTTCAGAGGCATGTTCTGGCCCACATAGATTCTGGTGATAGGGCCCATCAGCGTGTTGCCCTTTCGCAACTCAATCTTTGGTCCGATGTGCGGCAATCCAAGTGCGTGCCCGAACTCATGAATACAGCCTTTGAGAAAAACCTTGTCGTGAAGACCCGCCGCGATATCTCGTCGGATCGAGATCTCACCCGGAAGGTTTGTGTAGTTGAGCACTGCCCAACCGCCGTCCTTGGAGTTCCCCGATCCGCGATAGTTGGCATGTTTGGCAGGTGGGTCGCCAATGTAGACAAAAATCCAGAACAGGTGCCCAGCCGGTTTTACGTTGTGCTCGCTCTTAAGCTTGTCGAGAACCTGTCGGCTTATCCATTGCTTCTTGTATTCGCCTCCCTTGGCCGGAAGATCCCCGGTGACGTGGATGACCGATATCTTTCCGTCATCGCTGCGATTGAAAATTTCGGATCGTTCGGGCGAATATCCCCACTGCGTCAGGCCATCACGGAAGAACTGTTCCGCGTAGATGCCGAACTGGTGGAGCTGCGGGCGATAGGACGCTGCGGTCGGTGGTCTGACGTCGGAGGGCGTGAAGAGAACGATTTGAGCTTCGGGGACAAATACGTTCTGCGCGAGAACGCCGGTTCCCTGGGCGAGAGTGAGGCTGACGGCTGCAAGTAGGTGCAACGGGCCGGAACGGGGTTTCATGATTTGCTTCGACCTTGCTGTGGATGATTGGAAACGCATGCATTACCGGCACGGCATGAGATCCGATAGTGCTTTGGTAGTCTAGATTAATCATTATCTGGTGTCCCAAGTTAAGGGTGGTGAGACATCCTCAAGCAGTCAAAATTGCTTGGCGTGCAACGCGCAGCGGTTGCATCGACCGAACAGAGTTCGGTCGAGTGCTTCGCTGCACTTTTCGCGAAATCTCGGACTAGATTAATGGAAACGTGCAGCGAAGTGGCTGCGTCATTTATTTCCAAGCGAGCGACGGGAGGTCCTGCATGGAGCCAATTCACCGGCTATCGGCTGGCGGAGGAGGCGAACATTGAGGTGACAGGTCGACGGCCTTGGAGTCGTCACCAAGTGGAAGCGTTTATAATCGGTGAAAGAACTGTTCACCAACACGACAATGTTCCGCGCCCCAGCTAAACTTCGTTATCCTGCACCTGGATAGACGGCAATCCGTTGATCCAACTGAAACGAATCACGGCCCAGTCCCATCATGACATCTCGCAGGCAAAAGCTGTTCACGTCAGTGATCTTAATGGCCTTGGGGCTGACGGGACTTGTGACGTGGGGAATGATTCGCATCGTTGCCTGGGGTCGCGATCTACCGAATCGGATTTCAATCGACGGCGACGCGATCGCAAACGCATTTGGAGCCGCCGTCGTCGAGTTTTATCATCAGGCATTGTCAAGTGGTGATGTCACCATTCAGCGGCAAGTGCTCGAGGAATTCTCGACCGCGGCTGAACGCGATGTGGCCGCAAGAGATTGGATTCGCGGTGAGTATTTCGACGACATCACTGCGCTGGCGTTATCGCCCGATGTTGACGTAGCCGCGGAGTCGAATTGCTTGCTTCAAACGCTGACAAGGGAGACCAGCGAGCGCAAGCCTACGAATGGTCGATAACCACGGTACGAACCGAGTGATGTTCAGTGTCTGCAGCAGAGGCAGTCTTTAGGTACCGAACTCCACGCGGGTGCATCGTCTTCGCGGTGTTAGATCGATCGGTTCGATGCAGACTTCGTGAAGTCTCGGGCCAGATTCCAGGAAAACTGCAGCCAAGCGGCGAATCTGCAGCGGTGTTGGCACCGAGAACGTTGCACATACCAGTTTTCGTGAATGTTCTTTCCCGTGCCTCGAAGTGGTTACACTGCACGGGACCGGTGGACGGTGCGACGAATGACTTTACTTGTGATGGAACATTGCGACGCGGGCGATGCTTGAGCGGCGTGCTGCTTTTGTTGCGTGGGTACTCTGGGCGGTCGGCCTCGCTTGGATGCTGTTTTTCTACCTGGCGCAGGCCCTGCAGCCGAATTTCTGGCCTTTGGTGATCGGGATTGTCGCGCAGCTGTTGGCGAGCGTCGTGGCTGCCGCTGCAGGAATGTGGCGGACCCTTCGAGGTCCGCGGCGGATGGCGGCCTTGGGCTGGTGTTTGCTCGGCGTGACGCCGATTTGCTTGTGGACGTCCCAATTGAGTTACACCATCTGGTTCCTGCAGGGCCGGCAACTCGATCCCAATCTGCTGATCCGGATCTCTCGTCCAGCCGGTTTGGCACTGTCCGATGCAGCGTCGCGGGTACTCTAACGCCTCAACTTCTGATGACCGTTCGTGTCGTAGGCTGCATCGGCCGTCAACTCAAAGCGTTATCGCTAACTTGCATCGGTGTCTTTTCGTGAAACAGACCTCCGCGCCGAAGCCAACCAGCGAACTCGCTTCTTTTTGTCCAACCTCCCGCAGTTGAGAGTGATCGAGCGGAGTTGCTTCAGGGCGGATCGTTCGCCGGTAGCGCGCACCGATTCGGAGGCAATTGAAACCGCGGCCGCCGTGGCAATCGTCGCATCACGTGTCGACTCAGCATGATCTCGACTTCGTCCCCGACACTGAGTTCCTGGAGTCGGAGTATCGCGAGTCCCCGGCGGAAGCGACGCGTGAGTTGCAGTTGGTGCTTGATCCTGAATTTCTTTAAGGGAGGTCGTACCGAGGTCTTCTCTCACCGGGACGCCCGGTTCAGCTTACGGTGCGTGCCGTCAGGCCACTCCAAGGCCCTGAATCAGCGGCGCAAGCGCGTTTTTGGTGCGGTTTTCGTTTTGCCCGGTCCAAGATCGGGAAGACGACGCACATCGTCTGCTTACCGTCCGTTCAGGTGCAAAAAGCCGCCGGACAAGTGGAAGCAGCGAACGGTTTCCAGTACTCTTGGCCCTTCACCAGGGATTCAAATCGCTATCAGTGCGCCGTTCGAACCCAGGATTCAAAGGCGAAACCGTTCGTGATCAGTCTTGTGAAATGGATCGCCGCGGCCAGAAGAGCAGCGCTTTTGAATTTGGTCGATACGAGTTACGTTCCACTACGGAGAAGCGACTTGCACGCTGAATCGTCCTTGCGCACTGATCTTCCCGACCTCGGTTGGAACCTCGAGCACTCCTACGCGCGGTTGCCCCAGGTATTCTTTCAAGAGATCGAACCGGCGATGGTTTCAGCGCCCGACATCTGTGTGGTGAATCAACGCCTCGCCGAACACCTTGGACTATACCTTCGCGACTTGCCGGACAAAGAGGCAGCACGACTGTTGACTGGACAGCAATTGCCGACCGGCGCGAAACCGATTGCTCAGGCCTACGCTGGTCATCAATTCGGTGGATTCACCATGCTGGGCGATGGACGCGCGATTCTGCTCGGCGAACAGCGTGCTCCGTCCGGCGGGCTGTTTGACATCCAATTCAAAGGATCGGGACGAACACTGTACTCTCGAGGCGGCGACGGACGAGCCGCGTTAGGGCCGATGCTCCGTGAGTACATCATCAGCGAAGCCTTGGTGTCGCTAGGGATTCCAACCACACGCAGTCTGGCTGTGGCCACCACCGGCGATGTTGTCTATCGAGAAGCGCAGCTCCGCGGAGCCATACTTACGCGCGTCGCATCGAGCCACTTACGTGTGGGAACATTCCAGTACGCTGCCGCGCTCCAGGAAGTGGACAACTTGCGGGCTTTGGCCGACTATGCGATCGCTCGGCATTACCCAGAACTCGTTGACGACTCGCAAAAGTATCTGCAGTTCTTTCGCGCTGTCGTGGATTGTCAGGCCTCACTGATTGCGCGGTGGCAACTCGTCGGCTTCATCCATGGTGTAATGAACACGGACAACATGACGATCAGCGGTGAATCGATCGACTTTGGGCCTTGTGCGTTCATGGATACGTACGATCCGGCCACCGTCTTTAGCTCGATCGACCATGGCGGTCGGTACGCCTACGGCAATCAACCCAGCATCGGACAATGGAACGTCGCTCGATTGGCCGAAACGCTCTTACCCTTATTCGACGAGGATCAAGACGCGGCGGTCGAGATGGCAACCGATGCAATCCAGGAGTATCCGGCTGTCTTTCAAAGCTACTGGCTCGACGGGATGCGAAAGAAGCTTGGGCTACAGTCCGAGGAAGACGGCGACGTTGAATTGGTTCAACAACTACTGGATTGGATGCAAGCGGCGAGTGCCGACTTTACCAAGACATTCGACGAGCTTTCGACTGACGGGCGGCGCGATGACCTGTATCGCGACGAACAGTTTCAATCCTGGCATGCGCGATGGCGCGGGCGAGTTGATCGCGAGCGGTCCGATCCACTTGCCAGTGACGAGCTGATGCGATCGGTCAATCCATCGGTGATTCCTCGCAACCACCGGGTCGAAGAGGCGTTATTGGCGGCCACCCGTGATAACGATCTCTGCGTCATGGAGCGGTTGTTGGCTGCACTGAAATCGACGTACGAACGTGACGAGAAGTACGCCGACTTGCGAAGTCCACCGCCACAAGGACAGTCGTCCTATCGCACCTTTTGCGGAACATAGCTGTGTCGCCAGCCGGTTGGCGGGCGACCTCCCACCTCGCACGAAGAAAATCTCTTTCAGCGCAGAGTTGTTCCGACCGATGCGCCGAGGGGCCAGGTGCTTCCTGACATCGGCTGGTCCACCCTCGGCAGGTTAGCGGTGTCAGAACTAATCTCATCAAGAGTGGACTCGTCGCCGTAGTGAATTTGATGGGCCAGGCTCTAAGCTGTTTCCTCGGCTGCGGGTTCAAGGTGCAGTTTGGGGTTTCGAAAATCGATTCGCAATTCGAGCCCGCGGAGTAGTCCCACGCCGAGCAACGGAAAACTTCGTAAAACTTCGGGTTCAGTGACATGTGACAGATAGCAAGGCGAAAAGTCCCGAATGCCGTGACATATAGCACCGCTGCAAGATGTGATTTAGCGTGCGTTCACGCCTAAACGGGCGGGACGAAAAACTTGCCTAACCAACGAGCAACCACTGAATCGCGACGTCATCGGCAAAAGCATTGAGCGTTGCGTTCAAATCGTCTCGATCCTCGTCGCAGCTTGAAAGCGGGACTGCAAGAACGGCGGGGTCGCTGGAGGATTGTGATGGAAACGTGGCAAAACTTGCTCTCGTCGGGATCTTGGCGAGTTCGGAAATCGCGGCATCTTCGAATTCACTTCTAGTCGATTTCGACGTAATGCGTCCCGGTTCCGTCGGTGCCGACAGAACCAACAACGAATCAGCAGACTCAGCGTTGTCTGACGCACTACCTAGAAAGATTCGAGCCATTTGATTGATCACTCGCAGTGCGTCAAGAGCGGTGATCTTGCCGTCTCCGGTGACATCGTAATAGGGCGGCGCAAAATCATCAGGTGGCAGCGGCGTCAGGATTCCTGTTTCAGGATCAAACACAGACTCCCGCGCGAGTTCATTGATAATCAACAAAGCATCCAATGCCGTGACTCCGTCTCGATCATTGACGTCATATTTGTCCGTAGGATTGATCCAAGCCCCGATGATCACCAATGTCTCGGAATCGGCTATGGTCGGTATCGGTTCGACGTGACCGACGTTGTCGCGGGCGCGGCTGACAAACCCGTAAGTGCTGCCGGAGACGCCGTTGGTGAACACCGCGCTCGCTGCCGTCGTTCCCAGGAGCCAGGGCTCAAATGCGCCGCCGTCCTCCGAGACGAAAACATCGTAGCTAGCCACACCCGATCCGCCGACATCGTCCTGCCCCGACCAGTTGACGGTGAATTCCGCCGTACCGTACGCCTCTTCGAGGGGCATCACGGTGCTCGTTGGATTGCCACTATCAATCGTGTTAAAGATGGGCGGTGTCATGATCGCTTCGTTGACGTCGAATACGATCGACGCCTCGTTGTCGATGCGGTCGCCGGTGGCCAGGTTCGACGCCGAGCGGACAACGTAACCGACAAATCCCTCACCGCGATGTGTCTCGTCATTGGGTGGCAGGAGACCTGCGAAGACGTCTTCAGGCAGTTCGCCCGTGCCAGGATCGAGCGAACGAAACGTCCAGGACGCAATCCCCGTATCGAGATTCAGTTCAGCGAAGATCCGCACCCACAATGGGCTTTCATCTTCGTTGGTTGTCGCTACGGTGGTCTCGAAGTACTGCAACCCCGGCGGCACCTGGATGAGATGGGACCCGAAGCCGATGTCACTCAGTTCGAACGTGCTCCAATCCATATCAGGGTCGAGCGGGTTTGTCACGAACACCTCTTGGGCGGCGGCGGACGCGTCGTCAGCGTTCTCGAAACGAATTGTGTATTGCAGAGGCGGATCGATCGCCAGCCAGTGCTCGTCGCCGAAGCCGGGTGGGCCCAGGATGTCGTTAGGGTCTCGACTGGCGACGACTCCAAGCTTGACTCGGCGAGGATTGCAATAGTCAAACCCGAGCGCTGCGCAAATCTGGAACCAGTATTCGCCCCAGGCGCGGCGGAACCCCGGGAAGATATCATAGCGTTCCATCGCGTATCCGATCCCCACTCCGATGGTGCCTCCGACGGCGACTGCCGTCCCTACCGCCGCACCACCCGCCGCAGCGACGGGAGTCAGCAGGGCCGCCTTGGCAGTGAACAGAAAGCCCCCGACGGCGGACCCAGCCGCGGTCGACTGAACGGCCTGCCGGACGGCCACTTTTCGAGTGATTGCCGCGGCGCGCGCTGCCGCTGCTGCTTTTTGCGAAGCTAAATGTGCTCGGTATTGAGCATACTCAGCAACGTACCAGTTCGCCCGCGCCTTCAGCGCGGTCACATCGAGGCCCGATGCCCGCGCGAGTTGCATAAGCTCTCCCGTGCCGTAGGCGGGATCGTACAACCCCTGCCCATGAACCAAACGCAGCTCGTGAATGAGCACTGTTCGCAGTGTCTGCAGAAATGTGCGTACTTGTCCGCTCGGATCCGCGTAGTTGACTGGATCATTATTCGTGTAGGTGTAGAGATTCAGGCCCCCTCCGATGCCGATCGGATCGCGACTGATGAATCGCCCCATGTTCGCATCGTAAAATCGGGCCCGCATGTAATGCAGTCCGCTTGCCTCCGTCATCACACCGTCCTGTCCGGCAAACTGAAAGGGATTCGGCACCGATTCGGTGGCGGTCACGGACTTACCAAAGGGGAGGTACGCGTAGCGATTCAATTCCGATCCATCCGGGGCCGTCAGGTGAGAGGTGTTACCGCGAGCATCGAATGCATAGTACGCGGCGCTGTTTGCCGCATTGATGCGATTGACCAGACCGAGCCCATGGTTGTAACGAGCGATAAGTGACCCGTCGTCGGCGTATTCGGCCACAATGTCACCCAGCCCAAAGGGATCTGTGACGAAGTGGCTTTCCTGCCCGTTCACCGAGCGCGACAGTAGCGTCCCCAATGCGTCGTACCGGTAGAACGTGGTTTCGCCATTGGGTGCCGTGACCGTGCTCAGGCGATTCTCGAAGTCATAACTGTAGGTCCACGTCTGCCCGCCATCCGTTTTGGAGACCAGATTTCCGTCGTCATCGTAGACGTAGCTGGTCGTACCCGCTGTGACATACTGATTCAAAGTGTTTGCGAAGTAGGTTGTCGTGGCACCGCTATCGGTCACCGAGATACGATTGCCTGCCGCGTCGTAGCGGTATTCGATCACTCGGCCATCGGGCAGCACCGCTTCGGTCAGCTGACCTGCCGGGTCGTAGCTGTAAGTCGACGTTCCGTCCAGCGTCCCCACCGACGCGATCCGCCCCACCGAGTCGTACGTGTAGTCGAACCGTGAAAGAACACCACCACCGTTGTTCTCATTGACCAGTTGCTCTAGTCGATCCGCGGAATCGTACTCGTAGGTTGTGACCGTTCCGTTCCCCATTTCCGCACGAGCGAGCAGGCCGTTTTCCCCGTAGCTGTACGCGACAAGCAGTTCATCCGAGCCGTCGCGCAGGCTCAGCAGCCGTCCCACGTCGTCGTATTCGTAGTTGACGGCGTATCCGTCCTGGGATTCGATTCGCGTCCTCACACCATCGGAATTGTAGGTGTAGTCGAGAAATCGTCCGGACGGTTCGACCATGCGTGTCAGCAGGTTGTCTGTGTCGTAGGTGAAGGTTGTTGTGCCGGAAGGACCGGTCGCGGTCAGCAGGTTACCGTTGGCATCATACGTGTAGCTGGCCGATGTTCCGTCGGGGAACCGCTTTGCAAGCAGTTGTCCGCGATCGTCGTATGTGTAGTCGATTTGCTGGCCTCGGCCGTTGGTCGAAGTGATCAGATTGCCGAGATCATCGTATTCGTACCGCAGGTCGCTTCCGCCCGCGTAACTGATGACGTCCAGATTGGCGGAGTCGTCGTAATGGTGGTAAGTCGCGTTTCCGTTTGCGTCCCGGAGATTGAGCAGTCGTCCGAAAGCCGTGTCGTAGGTCGCATGGACCTGGCGGCCAAGTTGATCAACCCAGGACCCCAGGTTGCCGCGCCCGTCATATGCGAAGGTTGTCGTACTGCCGTCCGGACCTACAACACTTGTCACGTTTTGCGCCGAGTCGTAACGGAACTGTGTGATGCCATCCTGTGCGGCATCGACCTGAGCGATGTTGCCGGTGGCGTCAAAGAACACGAACGTCGTGGCCCCCGAGGGACTGGCGATTTCGATGCTCGCGGGTGACGGATAACTGTAGCTCGCGTACTGCAGTCCATTGATCCGTTCGCTCAGTAACCGCCCTTGTGCGTCGTATTCATAAACCGTCTGAATACCATCGATATCGGTCACCGAGGCCAGAGCGTGCTCGCGCACAGCGGTGCTGTCCGTGATATACGTGTATTGTTCCGTCCCGTTCGGGCCGTCCACACTTTCCAGATGTTCGCCGCTGGCGTCGTAGCTATACGTGGTGAGGATTCCTTCAGAAGTCTCGATCTCACGGATGCGGCCGAATCCGTTATACCGAATCGTCAGCACCTCTCCGCTGGAGTGTGTGAGGCTGGTTAACTGATCCCCGGTATAGCCGGCCGTGATGCGATTGCCGTTGGTGTCCTCCACGTAGTCCAGCCGACCGTCGTCGCGAAACTGCATGATAAATCCGTTGGGCTCGCGAACGCGAACCGCGCCGGCATCCACACTGAGCTGACCGTGGTCACCAGGCACTCCGGTGTAGCGACCGAGTGGTCCCAGTTGAAACAGTCGGTGGCCGACCCCGTTTTGAATCCTGACCGTTCCGTCCACATCGGTGCTTGCGGAAATGTCCCACCCATGCGCCCAGCTGCGGCCCAGCGAACCAAGGTGATACCGTCCAGCGATCGACGGCATGAACGTTCGCGCGAAGGACAGCGCCAAACCAGGTGTGGGGACGGTAAGATCCGCACGATTTTGCGGAGCGGACGCGTCGAACCAGTTGCCCGCCTGGTTGACTTCAAACGCCAGCAACTCGTCCGCATTGCGTGTGTAGTGACCGAGTTGGCCGAGATAAGTTGCATTCTCCGCCAGGGTCGCCGCGTACTGCCGAGCTGTGCTTCCAACCGATGCCATGAAATTCTCCCAGACCGCATCCCATCCCTCGAGAGTGACGAATGACGGCTGTAGGTCATCCTTGAAATCGGACCAGTCGATCGGCGCCTCGGATTCGCCAATGGCCGTGACGTCGAAGTCGACAACACCTTCGTTGATTGTCGGCCGGAAGCGCAGGTTGACACGTTCACGATGGCCGGGCGGCAGCACTCCTGCGGGTCCCGTGGTGCTCGTGCCGAGCAGGTGGACCGTCGAACCGACGAAGATCTCGGAATCCGGCCAGCGCAAATTAGCGTTTTCCGCCTGGACGACGATGATCGGAGCGGCAATGTCCGTGTCGCCAACATTGGCGTACTCGACGGTCACCGTCCCTTCGCGGCCGGGACGCACGGCACCCGGAGCGTTGAACCACGTTTCAATGCGTCCGGGCGAGCCTGTCGTGACGGTGAATGCATCTTCCAGCGTCGCCTCCGAACCGTTGCTGACGATGCGCACGTCGTAATCGCCGACGTCCAGTCCGGTCAGATCAAACGTCGGATGAATGCGTGCCGCGTTTTCGTAAACAGCCGCCGCTGCGGCAGTGGCCGTACCGGCGGGCGAAACGAGAAACGCCTGGGTGTCCGGTGGAAGCTGGTTTCCATCGATGGCAATTGTGACCCGTCCCGCGTTGGCGCCCTCAGACGGAACGACCCGACGGATGTCGAACCCTGCGTATTGAGCAGAAATGGTGAACGCGCTGGTCGCTGCTTGGCCCGAGTTTCCATAGGCAAGAACGAAATACATTCCCGGTTGCGTCAGCGGAACGACCACTTCCTGATCGGCTTGCAGTGTTTCGAATCTAAAGTCGTAGTCACTGCGTGTGGGAACAGCGCCACGACGGAGATACAGTTCGACAGCGCCCGTGCTGGCCGCGCTGTCGAGTTCAACCGACAGCGTGCGGCCGCCCTCAACGTCGATCTGATAATAGCGTGATGCATCGCCGGCAGTGAAGTTTCCCTGTAGCGGCGTGCCGACGAGCAGTTCCGGGATCGCAAAATTCATCGTCGCCATTGAGGTCGCGGCATTGTTGGAAACGGCAATTCCCTCAAACACGTCGCTGCTGCCGTTGGCGACCACGATCAGATAGTAGTTCCCGGGCACGACGCCGGTCAGCGGCAGATCGGCGGCCGCGTCATAACTCGCCCCCGGAGCCAGGTCCGCCGGACGCATCGCGCGACCGATGAACTGGTCATCGGGTGACCAAGCGGGATCGTGCGAAACATAGATGGTGTCGTACCACGGCGCGATCGCCGAACCGGCACCCAGGTTGCGTACGGTCCAGTTGACTGTGATTGTGTCGCTCGCCGACCCGACGGTCGGGCCACTGACGTTTTCGGCGATCAGATCGACGTCGGAAAACGAGATTTCCTGACGTTCAAAGGCGCCGCGGTCGTAATAATTTGGCACCCCGGCACCGGTATTGGGAGCGTTCGGATCGTCGAATCGGGGGTTACCCTGAATATCCAGTGCCGGCGCACCGGCGCTGGTGCCGCTGTCGATTGCCGGCGAACCCGAGCGAAGCGTGTACTGGGCATTGTCGGCATTGAAGTACTTCGGGTCGGCTGCCAGGTTGCCGTTGGTGCCGGTCAGATCGGCCACGCCGGAGTAATTCTCACCCGCAGGGTTGAACACGTCATTGAATGCCAGAGTGATCCCGCCGCCGCCTTCACTGACGACGCCGGCGGTCGAACTGAACGTGATCAGGTTGTTGGTGAGTTCGACTTCGGTGTCGGCTTCGCTGGAAACGACGCCGCGCGCATTGCCGTCGATCGTGTTGTTGATCGCAAGCAGCTGGCTGCCGGAAGCGGCCAAGATCCCCGCGCGTAAACTGTCAACCAGCACGTTATTGGTCAGGTTCACCTCGGCATCGTTGATCGTCAGGACCGCGTTGGTATCCGATCGATGAACCCTGGAATTGGCCATCGTCAGCGATCCGCCATCGACCACCACCGCGCCGCCAAAGAAATCGCCACCGTATCGCAGATCGGCGTGATCAATCGTGTTGCCAACGCTTCCGCGCAACAGAACGCGTGCCCAGTCACCCACTGCGGGAGCGGTTGCGTCACCGTTGTTGTTGGTATCGCCACCGGCAGAATCGTCGTGACGTGAACTTATAATCACGGGCGATTGGACTGTACCGTTGATTGCCAAGTGACCGTCCACATTCAAGTCGACCGCTGAATGGGCCGGCTTGATGATTTGACCGGCGTCGATTTGCAGCGTCGTGCTGACCGGCACGGTCACGTCATCGGTCAGCCAGTAAACGATATCCGGATCATCCCAGACGAGATCTCGCGCGAACACACCGGCGTCGACCTGCAGTCCGTTGATGCCGTTGCCGCTGATCGTCACACCGCTGATCGTTGGATTGGAGTCCAAATCCATGCTCACCGCGGCATCCACGTTCCTCGTGAAGACATTGTTGGTCAGTACGGCATCGGTACCTTGAACTCGAATTCCGTCTGACTCGCTGCTGTCGAACGCGCTGTTGGAAATCGACACGTCGGTGTCGGTCGCCAGCAGCGACGTTCCCGCGAAAAACTGACCGCCATAGTAAGATTGCAGATGATCGATCGTGTTGCCGCTGCTGTCACCGCGCAAATCGATGAGCCCCCAGTCACCGGCTGCCGGTGTCGTCAGTTGGCTGTCTCCGTTGGTGTCGTCACCCCACGTATCGTCGACCGCCGACGTGAACACGACCGGCTGCGATGTTGTGCCGCTGATGTTCAGCGTCCCGTCGATGATCAAGTCGACGGCTGAATGTGCTGGCTTGACGATTTGACCGGCGTCGATTTGCAAGGTGGTACTCATCGGCACGGTCACGTCATCGGTCAACCAGTAAACGATATCCGGATCATCCCACACGAGATCTCGCGCCAACACACCGGCGTTGACCTGCAGTCCGTTGATGCCGTTGCCGCTGATCGTCACGCCGCTGATCGTTGGATTCGAGTTCAAATCCATGCTGATCGCGGCATCAACGTTGCTCGTGAAGACATTGTTGGTCAGTAAGCCATCGGTGCCTTGGAGTCGAATTCCGTCTGACTCGCTGCTGTCAAAGGTACTGTTGGAAATCGACACGTCGGTGTCGGTCGCCAGCAGCGACGTGCCTGCGAAAAACTGACCGCCATAGGACGATTGCAGATGATCGATCGTGTTGCCGCTGCTGTCATCGCGCAGATCAATGAGCCCCCAGTCACCGGGTGCCGGTGCCGTCACCAGGCCGTCTCCGTTGGTGTCGCCACCCCGCGTATCGTCACCCGCCGACGTGAACACGACCGGCTGTGAGATCGTGCCACTGATGTTCAGCGTCCCGTCGATGATCAAGTCGACCGCGGAATGGGCCGGCTTGACGATTTGACCAGCATCGACTTGCAGCGTTGTACCGACCGGGACGGTCACGTCATCGGTCATCCAGTAAACGATGTCGGGATTATCCCAAACAAGATCTCGCGACAACACACCCCCGTCGACCTGCAGTCCGTTGATGCCGTTGCCGGTCACCGTGACGCGGCTGATCGCCGGATTGGAGTTCAAATCCATGCTCGCGCCGGCAACAGCGTTGTTGACGTAGGAGTTATTTGTCAGCGTGGAATTGCTGCCGACCATCCGCACGCCAACCGTTGCCGACTCGCTGACCGTGCTGTCGGTCAAGGTCAGATTGCCGCCATTAACCTCGATCTGCGAGCCGGAAAAAAACTGTCCGCCGTAACGAACGAGCGTGTGCGAGAGCGTGGCGTTACCATTGATTTCGATTTGCCCCCAGTCACCAGGACCGGGCAAGGTGGCCTCGCCGTCGCCATTGGTGTCCTCTCCGACGTCATCCCGGATGGATGTGAAGATGATGCTCTGGGCGGCAGTGCCTTGGGCATTGAGTGTGCCGTCAACAACCAGATCGTCACTCGAGGAATGAAACTTGACGATCGCGCCCGGTTCAATGGTCAGAGTCAGAGTTGCCGGGACGATGACGTCAGCAGTCACTTCGTGGATCTCGTCGGCGTTCCACGTCTCGTTACCGGTCAGTGTTCCGAAATGGGTTGCCAGGACCCGGCGGTCTTCCAGTTGTTCCCCTAACAAGCGACGCGTCTGGCGACTTCGGAGAATGCGGGAACGACCGCAGCGAGACCGCCCGCCGGAAGGTTTTGTTCCTGATAGCCAACTCATCACCGCACCGCCCATCCAATCACTGCTTTCGAATCAGTTACTGTGCGTTCAGGCACGAGGTTACTGTGCGTTCAGGCACGAGGTTACTGTGCGTCCAGATGCGGATGAGGCCGGCGGGCGACGTAGATGGGCCGCAAGATTGGTCATGCAAGCGACCGCCTACGACGTCACGAGTGGCCCCAGAAACTTAGCAACGCACCGACAGGTGTTTCCCGCAACTGCTGTGCCCAAATTGGCTTTGGCGATATAGCCAGTCAGGGCCAGCTTGCAGGCCCCCGACGGAAGGCGGGTGCAGTGATTTTTTGTCGCGGCAATCGTTTTGATGCTTGATCCAGCGGCGATTCGGCACCTTGGGTGAAGCCCAATACCATCAAACTTTGGGATATCGAAACGCTCTTGAAAGGCAACTCGGTCAATTCCAATTCAGGTTTCCCCCGATCAATTATTTCGCGGGTGTCGCGTCGCACCGGCACGCATCGCATTTCTTCGCGGTGGTCGCCCCCGTGAACGTGACATAGTGACGGCCATCAACCGGTAGCGTCTACGCAAGTCAAGGCCGTGGAACGTGCCGTAACGAGCCTGCAGTTCCGCCGCCATTCGTGACGTCGGTTGCATCGTCTTCGCGAAGTTGGCTTGAATTCCTCAACGCAGACTTCGCAGGAATGCGCTCATCCGTGATGTTTCAGTGAGCGTCTAATCGGCCAACTTCCCTTCAACACTCCTGATCTTGCTGGCAATGCTCTCGGCGCGGTCTATACGAGTGCCGAGACGGATGGTTGTGGTGATTCGCGGAGCTCCCATTTCGTGGACGGTTTCATGGCATCGTTTCAATGCCGCCATGACATCACCCCAGGGGCCTTCGACATTCGTACCGTAAGCATGGAGTCGGGGATTCAAGCCCGCCTCCCGAAAAATCCGCTCACACGCCGTCACATACTCAGACACGGACACCCCCACGCCCAGGGGAACAACACAGATATCAGCAATGGCATTCATACAACCTCTCCTTTGCCCTATTTTATGGTATGGGACACGCATTTGGCCTGCTTCGGTCGCTTTTCGCATTGAAGAAGCATGGGCCGCACGACAAAACCGATCTTCGTGCCGAAGGAGGAACGCGATACCTGCAGTTGCGCGGCGACCGGAAATTGGCTCAACGCCCGGTGATTCTGGCAGGTTAACTGCATGGCCGATTTCCGCATCGTCAACGTCGACGCAGGCAACGTGGAAGAACACGGGATCTCTTGCGTCAAGAACAAAAAGCATCCTGGTTACGTTGCCAAACTTGAATGGCTGCGCCAGCGATTTGAGCAAGGGCTTCGAATCAAGCTGATTGAAACCCATGACAACAAGACAACCGGTTTTCTCGAGTACATTCCCGGTGAGTACACATGGCGGGTCGCTAACGCGCCCGGTTACCTCGTGATCCACTGCTTGTGGGTCGACTCGAAAAAGTTCCCTGACCGCGGGATAACCAGGAAGCTGCTGACCGCATGTGACAACGATGCGCGACGACATGGTCACAAGGGCGTCGCCGTGGTGACCAGCGACGGGCCATGGATGGCGGGAAGTGCCGTTGGTAGATGAGGCTCCGCCGCACTTTCAGCTGGTGACCAAAGCCGTTGCCAGCGGTGAGGTTCGCCAACCATCGTTTCCCAACAACTGCTTACAGCGTCTGAAGAAACATCGCGGATTGAAACTGCGATACACAAACCAGTGCCCGTATATGGGCAAGGCGGTTGAGAAGCTGCCGCCTCTGGCCGAACAGCACGGCGTGCCTTTAAAACTTCTGAAACTGAAATCCGCCGACGAGGCCCGCCAGCAACTGGCGTCGCCCTATGGCATGGTCAATCTGGTCTACAAGGGACAGTTAATGGCCGACCATCCCATCAGTGCAACGCGGTTTCGAAACATCCTGCAGAAAGATTTGGGCCTTTCGCCCCGGTCCTAATGTAGACAACACCTACTGTGCAGAGCCGCACCGAAGCGGGGCGCCCGCAAGGGGTTGGAATTCGCCCCTATGGCATTTGACCACGCTCTCCGGAACTGACGGAAGTTTGCATCGACCTGCGCGAGTTAGCTCAATTCCCTGGCGGCAGTCTTCGCAAAAATTCCAGCTAGATTGAGGGAAACGTGCAGCTAAGCATCGTGCGGGAAATAACTGTCCTGTATTTCCGGCGATCATCACGACGGAGCGTGATGGCTACTTTGAAGTCGCGACAGTTATTTCCCGCACGATGCTAAGCGGAACTGCTTGTGGCGTTAAGATTCGAGCCAACGTGGGAGCTACTCGATGCAAGAGATTTTGGTTTTCTCCGCGGCGTTGGTGTGCGTCGTGAGTGCGACGGCAGAATCATTTGAATGGGTCAACAAAAGTAGGTCCGCTCCACAAGCACAATAAGAATCCCGTGTACCCGTTAACGGACTGCGGGGCCACAGGTCTTTTGAACCACGCCGGCTTACCGCTGTGCGTCGTCGAGGATCTCGTTGAGGATCGCTCTGGCTTCGTAAGCGACGCGGTGGGCGTCGTTGTAGCGGCGGCCTTTTTCATCCAATTTCCACTTCCGGTTGTACGGTAGCAGGACGCCGGCCACGTTGCGTTTCAGATCCAGGAAGGGCATGCACCCGAACCCGCCGCCGGAACTGACCGCGGTCGTCTGACCGGTTTCCGGATCGAAATCTTCCAGCCAACAACCAATGCCGTAAGGCGCGACGGCGAGCGCCGGGTCGATGACGTCGAGGGATTCGTAGGCGTGCCGAAGGATGGGAAGGTTCCCACTTTGATTTGTGAACATCGTTGCAACGGCCTGCTCGGACAAGACCCTCTTGCCCTTGTAGATGCCGCGGCCCAGCAGCATGGTCAGATAGTTGCCGTAGTCGTCGACGCAGGTCTGGACGGCGCCCGCCACATTGGGATTCTTCGTGGGGCCGAGCCCGAAGTAGTCGGTGCTGTCCATCTGCAACGGATCGCCGAGCGTTTCCCGGAAAATCTCGATCCAAGCTTTGCCGGTTGCGATTTCACAGATGCGGCCCGCGGTCTGCATTCCGATGCCGCCGTAAAAGAGCGCCGTGCCCGGATCGGCGATCAACTCGCAGCGGGCGATCTCTCGGACCGCCTCATCCAGGGTCAGGGATGTGTTGTAGAGATGGTCGCGGGCGTTGCCTTTCATCCCGTGCGTGTGCGAGAACATCTGGCGAATGGTGATGCCCGCCTTCTTGCCGGTGAAGTAGGGAAGATACTGCGAAGCCCGGTCATCGAGGCTGATCTTGCCGGCATCAATCAAGGCCATGATGACGCCGCCAGAGATCCATTTCGAGGACGAAGCGATGCCGACGACCTTTTCCGGAGTGAAGGTGCCGTAGGCGTTGCGATGAATCACGCGGTCACCCTGGATCAGGATGAATGAGCAACCGCCCCCGAGACGCGGCACGGATTTCTCGAGAAACTGGTCGAGGCGGCTGAAGTCGTAGTCGCCGCTGGCCGGTACGAGCTTCTCGCCTTGCCGCTTGTCGGAACTCGAGGACGACTCCCCTTTGCTTTCGAGCCGGAAACGCTCCTTGTCCGCGGCGGAGACCGGCCAGGCATGCAGCCGTTGGCGAGCCTGCGCGTCGCCTTTCAGGTGCGCGTCCCAGAACGCCGTGGTCACATCCCGGACAAACGTGGCTGGCGCCGGGTCCGTTTCGTCGCCGGCGCAGAGGCCCGCGTAACCACCGTCCATGCCTTCGATCCAGAGCAGGTACTTTTCGCCGGGTTTGGCGAAGCGGTAGGGTTCGGTGCGCCACTCGGCCGGGTTGGAGGTCCTGCGGCTGGGCATCCGCGACCCCACCGCCACCAGCATGGGCTTGTCGATTTCCTCCCAGGACTTCTCGCTGAGTTCCTGGCCGCGACCGTGGGGGCCAAGCAACAGAGCCGCATCCACCCGCGGGTCCATGAAGTCGGCCGTTTCGTTTCCCGGCCCGAAGCCTGTCCCTTTCATTCCCACCAACGCACCTGCGGCGTAGGCGCCAATCAGATGTCCGCCCACTCCAATCCGCGTGGCATCCATCTTCGACGCGAGTTCGGGAGCCTTGCTCTCAATTTCTCCCAGGGAATCAATCATGAAACTCATGTCGTGGGCACGATCCCTCCAGTCCGCGCCCATTCTCCTGGTATCGGCGTGATCCGCCTGAAGCACCACGTAGCCTTTGGCTGCCCATTGTTCAGCCAGTGGCTTGAAGTCCTCACGGCTGCGCCGCACAGCGTGGGCAAGCAAGATCACGGGAAACGGTCCGTCGCCGTGTTTGCGATCGGGCGCGTAGATGCGGACGGGCACGTCGCGGTTTCGGGAGCCGTCCGTCCAGATCGTGTCCTCGGTCGCAGCGGTCCAACTGCCGGGTGCGGGTGGAGATTCACCGTCGCTGCCCGCAGCTTTCGTTGACGCGGTCAGCGCAGTGAGCACCAAGAGGAGCACGGAAAGAAAAGTAAACCCTGGAATGGAAGCAAGTTTTGCCTGGTCACTTTGCATGGTTGAAGACCTCGTTCTTGAATTCATGGTGCCCGTTATTGGTTACCACCCCGTCGTTCCAGAAGCGGCTTTAGTTCCGACATGTCGAGTTTTCCGTCAGCGTCCCTGTCGAGGCGATCAAACCATCGCCTGAGTTCAGGTCCGGCTTCGTCCCTGCCAATTTTGCCATCACCGTTGCGATCGACTCGCCGCAAGAGCCCGTCGAAGCCCTGGTCATTGCCACCTGACCTTCTCGAGAAGCTGTCAGGCGACTTGCCCGTCAGCAGCAACCTCAGGAAGGTGTTGTCGTCGAAGCGATCGACCTCGCTGTCTCCCTGCCGGAGGACGACCATTTCGAGCGAGGGGATCACGTACATGCGGCACTTGCCGGCACCGAGCGCGGCAAACAGGTCACGGTGGCCGCCGCGGTAAATCCAGCCTGCCTTGTCGCCCGGCTCCGACCTCTGCGCGGCAACACCGACGCCACCTCTGCCCGCCTGGCTGGTTCAGCCACAGAGCCAGCCCATGACCGGGATTGGCCTTGCTTGGTTTGACGAGCTCGTCGAGCAGTTCTTTGGCAACGATCTGTTTCCCGTTCCACTCGCCGCCCTGAAGCAGCCATTGGCCGTACTTCGCCCAGTTGCGGGCAGTCAGGTGCGCACCGTTGGGGATGTGCGGATTGCCCGAGGCGTCATGTACCCAGTCGCCGACCTGCACCCCGATCGGATCGAGGATGCGCTGCTTCAGGTAATCCAGGGGCGTCTGTTTCCGCGCCGCCAGCTTGCGCTTCATGATCTCACCCAGAACGTAGTAGCAACTGGGGCCATACTGGAACGTCGCACCCGGCTCGCCGGGCCGCCGACACGCCGATGGCGTGCTTGTAGAGGTCCGGCGCAAGCGTCGGCCGGTCGTGGCCCTGGAGGTTGACGACATCCTGCACCAGCCCGGCACTGAGGGTGAGCAGGTGGCGGAGGGTGATCCGACTCTTGCGTGGGTGCTCCTTCCATTCGGGTAGCGTCTTGCTGGCAAGTTCGTCAAACGACGTGATCAGTTCATCCTCGATCATCGCCGCGATCACCGGACCCCAGAACCCTTTGGTTGCGCTGTGCAGGTGAGTAGCCGTGTCCGGTCCGAAGCCGTTGTCGTAACGCTCGAACATGGTTTTGCCGGCCACCATCACGAGGACCGCGCGACCGCCGTGCCTGGCCGAGTAATCGGCGGCCTGCTTGAAGCTCTCGGCGGTCGGCGCTGCTCCAGCACCCCAACTTTCTGTATCAATGAAGGTCACCAGACCACATTCGCTAAGGACTTCCGGGTCCAAATACGCATGCCCCTTTGGGGAAAGCCGCTGGGTATCGCCCGCCGGCACCGTCAGCGGCTTCGGCTGGCCGGTAGAAGCGGGGATCTGCGATTTCTTCCTTTCGGACGATTGCGCCGCTTTGGAGGCCTCTACGGTCTTCCTTGCTGCTTTGGGAACGAGGTTCGCGAGCAGGTCATCATTGGGTCTGGCTCTGGACTGGGTGAAATAGTCGCCTACCAAGTTGGCTTTCCGGTCAATCCACATGAAGGTGCCATATCCTCCCCCGTCGCCCAGCAGTACTGGGTTGCCTTCTTTGATGGGCATGTCCCTGTATCTGGGCAAATATTTCCCGGCTGGTTCGTCCAGGGAGATCTTCCCCTCATCGACCATCGCCATCAGTGTTGCCCCACTGATCCATTTTGTGGTTGAACCCACATGACAGATGGTGTCCACCGTAAACGGTAATTTGTCCTCCATGTCAGCCAACCCCACTGCCTCCTTGAAGATCACCTTGTCGTTATGAATCAGGATTGCAGAAGCGCAGGGAATCCGGCCTTCATCGACGGGCTCTGTCAACAGTCTCCTAAACTCGGTGAAATCGTATGCCGCCGCCGCTTCCTCATCTGCGACGCCCTTCTTCTGGTCAGCCGACGTAAGGGTCGCCGGTTCCATCCCCGACGCATGCGCCGCTGCAGCGAGAAAGAGCAACCCATGGAAAGCAAATGTCCGAAGCATCAAACCTGCAATTAGAGAATCCTTGATAGCGTTAAGCTCATTCATTGTGGCTTTGTGATACGATTCCTAGCGTTAGAAACCAGCCAGCTAGTTTGTATCGGCGTTGCGAATGGCGAATACCGGGTAAGCGGCACGGAAGCTGTTTTTCTTCGCCGTGGCCCATTCGATGATGAATGTGGTTGGCGAATGTGTCCCTATTCCGGAAGGAGGGACTCAACTCATCAAGATACCCGGTCTACGGACTCATTACCGGTATCTAACCAAACTGGCATCCCGAAGTTCCGTGCGACAACTCCCTTTCGCTACATTTCACGTTCGTCAGCCGGTTCTCTAGAATCCTGTGCATTGGTCTCAGCACAAGCGGGGGCGACAAACGCGGTCGGCTTCCGAGGCAATAATTCACATTGCGATCGAAAGAGCAGATTGACCGGACCCCACCGCCGAGTGACGACATCCTGTTCTGTTGTGGCATCTCTGTGCGGGTAGCAATCGTCGGCGTGATCCTTCGTCCACGTCTTTTCCAATGAACCATCCCTGAACCTCGAAGGAGTCGCGGTCGCCGTCACGATCGCGACCGATAAAGAGCGTTACACAAACCCGGCGATCACGCATCGGGTTGCGTTAACGCAGAATCTGCCTTTGGATCTTTAGGGGAACGCTCGGCCGTTAGACGCTTGTCCAACAATATAACTTCGTGCACGAGGTTGCATCGACCATCGCGAGTTCGCGAAATCGATTCGCTGCAGTCTTCTTGAATTCCGAGACCAGAAATTGGGAAAACTGCGCAGGAACGGCTGCATCGACCGAGATGAGTTGAGAATCTTCCTCATCTGCTTCGGTCGCGCCACCGAAGCATCGAAACATGGTCGAAGACGAGTAACGAAAAACGTCCGTTTGGTGACGACACTGACCACCCGTAGCTGCTTGCAGTCATCTCGCAATGGTCGCAGTCCCGAATTGCCGTCCCATCAATCAAAACGCCGAAAACCGTTTAGAGATTTACAGATTCGGTATTGCGGGCAGCCACCCAGCCGACGAACGAGCAAACCGCTGCTGCAACCAAGATGTTCACGCCAAGCATGGGCTAGTCCGCAAACATTCCTATTCATACGCTTTGGGCATCTTCGGCAGAACGCCGAGTTTTTCATAATCAAAACCACTCGCCAGTGGCTTGTACTCGCCAACGTAGTCAACGCTGCTGGTAGCAGATATTTCGTCTTCCAAACCCACGCACCAATACGACGCATTAACAATGAGTCGTCGGAGTCCGGCACTTTCGAGGTCCTTGCCGCTCGCCATGGTGGAGTGAAAAACACTGCGCGGTTTGTCCGCCGCTTGTCCGCCAATTCTTGATCCACGCGATGGGCAATGGCTCTTTCTCGGGATTGGATTCACCGCCCTGTTCGCGGCCCAGGAGCGGTTGACCATAAACAAGTGCCCTGCAGTCCTCTGGCAATCGTCCGCCTTCCTTGAAGGTGCGATACACATCCGATGGTCCCCAAATGTCGCTTACGCCGTTGAGGATGGGATGGTCTTTCATGTTCTCCACAACATCTCCTCGAGTTGAGTCCCGGTGCCAATTTCCGTGGTGGCCCTGGAAAGAGCCGCCAAGAACATCCTTGCCGAAGTGAACCTGCTTGCCATCGATCTTGTACGGCAAGGGTTTGCGGAAGCCATGATTGGCGGTTCGCAAGCCAATGATCGGCTTGCCCGAATCGATGTATCGCACAATCTGCTGCTGTTGTTCGATCGGCAGCGTCAGCAAACGTGTGAAGAAGATCACCAGGTCGGCGTTGTTGAGGTGTTCCAATCCCGGAATTTTGTGTGGCCTGAATTTGGCCTCCTCGCCCTTCTTGGGGTAGACCGGCATCGTCGGATCGACTTGCCCCTTGTCATTCACACCAAACAGAACCGTGCAGTCGAACCCATGATGCATAGCTAACACTTTGGCCAACATCGGCATGGACTGTTCGCTGCGATATTCCTGCTCCGCTGAGATCAAGACAATGTGCCTGCCTGCTCCCGGCCCGTTCTCCCCGCGGTAGGTCAGCCAGCCTGGACCTTCGGGTACGGCTTGCGCCATTGCGTTGCCAGCGGCCAAAACTGCGAGCAGTCCCAAAATCGATAACTTTTTCATAGGAAACTCAACTCGTCTTTCTGAAGGCATTTCACGCACAGACTCCCGGACTACTCCTGGACGCTTCGATCCCGTTTCTCCGACTCCATCGACGTGTGCGTATGGATTATCCTGATGCGACCCAGAATCGCGTTTCGGCAGCAACGCCACCAATGGATAGGCATCTATGAGACCCTGTTTGTATCTGATTTTGTTCATTGCCACCTCTGCGTGGGTCAACGTCAACGCCCAAACTCTAGACAAAACTCTAATCGACGAAGATCCAACGAAACTGGCCCAGCAGGCGCGCAAGGATGGAAACGTTGTTCGCGGCGCGATTCTCTTTCACCAAGGCAATATCAATTGCGCGAAGTGCCATCGACCGGCCGCCGAACAGGATCGAATTGGTCCGGACCTGAGTCAGATGAAACGCGAAGTCACCGATGAAATGATCGTGGAGTCGATTCTTGAGCCGTCGAAAACGATTAACAAAGGGTTTGAGACGGTCAAGGCTCTGACCCTGGACGATCGAGTGCTCAACGGCATTGTCGTCAAGCAAGATGCTGAAACAGTTGTCTTGCGCGACAGCGCGAATGTCGATCGTTTGATAACCATCCGCCGCGAAGACCTGAGCGAAATTCGGCCAGGTACGAAATCGAGTATGCCCGACGGATTGGTCAACGAATTAACAGACCGCCGCCAATTCCTTGATCTACTGCGGTACGTCATTGACATCAGGGAGCGAGGTCCAACTGCCGAAATTGCCGCAACACAACCAGTGGTCCGACGCCAGTTGGCCCCGGAGCTCGCCGGATTCGTCTTGATCCAGGAATTGAATTGCGTTGCCTGCCACCAATCGGACATGGCCCAACCGTACGTCAGCACCAAGCAAGCGCCCAATTTGAAATGGTCCAGCAAATGGTTGAACCCTCGATATATGGTTCGTTTTATCGCTGACCCGCACGGCGTGAAACCGGGCACCTCGATGCCGAACATGTTGGAACACTTGGACAAAGCGACTCAGAAAAAATCGGCTGAAGCGATCGCCCACTACCTGGTTGCTACCGTCGGCAACCAATTTCAATTTCAGCCAACCGAAGAGGAGGCAGCCCGGCGTGGCGCTGAACTGTTTCACTCCGTCGGATGTGTCGCCTGCCATTCTCCCCGCGACAGGGCGGGGGGCGAAGAACCTCTGGATGATTCGCTGCCGATGGGCGACCTTTCTGAAAAATATAGCGTCACCGGACTCTCGGAGTTCTTGAAAAACCCACACGCCGTTCGCCCGTCGGGTCGCATGCCAAGCATGCAACTCAAGCACATCGAAGCCCAGGACGTCGCAAATTATTTGCTGCAAAAGTCCGCTCCGCCCGCAAGCGGTTGGCAAGTCAATCCAACACTTGTTCAGAAAGGAAAATTGCTGTTCTCGAAGCTCAGCTGCACGGCATGTCACATCGATTTGGAAAACCGCGAGCCGCAGCCTCCTGTCCAATTGACGCTCGATCAACTGCAGCCCGATCGGGGCTGTTTGGCGGACCACAGCGGAAGTTGGCCAGAATTTCATCTCGATGAAAGTAATAAAACGCTCATTAAGGCAGCGCTCCGTAGCTTCCCCCGTGAGTTGACCAATGAACAGCAGATCGAGGTTTCACTCAAGTCATTCAATTGCGTTGCCTGCCACGATCGAAATGATTTTGGCGGCGTCACTGAGCTTCGCAATCCACATTTCAAGACCACGAACATGAATCTCGGCGAGCAGGGACGGATACCGCCAACGCTCACGGGGGTCGGAGCCAAGTTGAAATCGAAATGGATGCGTGATGTGCTTGTCAAAGGCCGTACGATCCGACCCTACATGAAAACACGGATGCCCCAATACGGCGAAGAAAACGTTGGCCATCTGATCGAGCTGTTTCAAGAAACCGACCGGCTGTCCGAGACGAAGTTCGCAACCTTCGATGATCAGAAAGAAATGCGAAACATGGGCTTGGAAATGGCAGGAAACAAAGGGCTCAATTGCGTCGCCTGCCACACTTACCAGTACAAGCTGTCGGACACGATGCCCGCGGTCGATCTGACCGAGATGACCCTGCGATTAAAGAAGGACTGGTTCCATCAGTACATGTTGGCCCCACAGAAGTTCAGTCCCAACACTGTCATGCCTTCGTTCTGGCCAGGGGGAGTGGCGATCCGCAAGGACATCCCGGGAGATCCAGCGTTCCAAGTCGAAGCACTTTGGCAATATTTGATCGACGGCCGACAGGCGCGAGCACCTAGCGGCGTGGTCCGCGAACCACTCGAAATTGTGGTCGGCGAAGAAGCAGAAATGTTGCGTCGCAATTATCAGGGGATCGGCAAACGGGGAATCGGTGTGGGTTATCCAGGTGGAGTGAATTTGGCATTTGACGCCGAACAAATGAGACTTGCCATGATCTGGAAAGGCAAATTCGTTGATCCGGCTGGCGTCTGGACTGGTCAGGGGTCCGGCACTGTTCGTCCCTTGGGAAGAGCGATTCACTTCGCCCAGCGGCCCCGACCTGGATGATGTCGCCCATCCCTGGGTGGTCAACGATGGCCGCCCGCCGAATCACCAGTTCGAAGGCTACGATCTTGACGCGTTAAGAAGGCCGACATTCAGGTACCGTTTCGAAGACGTGGAAGTTAGAGATTTCTTTTCGCAAGTCACTGACGATGCAACGCAACAAACTCACCTGCGCCGGAGCGTCCAGCTGTCTGCTGCCGATGGGCGCGACGATTTGAGTTTTCGAGTTGTATCGGCCAAGGACATTTCCAATGAAGGAAACGGTCGTGTTTGCGATCGGCAATCAACTCAAAATCCGACTGGCATCAGAACTCCCCGCTACACATCGTTGATGCTCCCGATGGAAAGCAGCTGCGAGTTTTGCTCGACCTGGCAGCGGGAGAGCGTCAGCAGCTGATTCTAGACTACTCATGGGAGTAGCAAGGACAGTCGCCTTTTCATTGAACAGACATACATACAAATCGAACCGAAAAGAAATCGAATGATATCGACTTTGTTTCAAGCCGTCGCTTGTATCGCTATCGCCTGTGTGCCACAGCAGGAACCGCTTGGTGAATACTGGGGAACCGATGAAGAAGAGTCAAAATACTACGAACTGGTGGACGTGCCGCTTCCCAAGGAACTGGCTATCGAGGCGGGCAGCTTTGAAGTGATGCCCGACAAAAAACAGCTGGCGATCGCGACCCGTCGCGGCGACATCTTTTTGGCGGACGGTGTATTCGACGAGCATCCGCAACCCAAGTTCAAAAAGTTCGCCGGCGGATTGGACGAAGTCTTTGGAATGGCTTACCGCGACGGATCGTTTTATGTCACCCAGCAAACCGAAGTCACCCGGATCACGGATCTCGACGGAGATGGCCGCGCGGATCGCTTTGACACCCTCAGCGACGCTTGGGGATTTCGGAATTATCACGAGTTTGCTTTTGGCTCCAAACCCGACATCGACGGAAATATCTGGGTCGCGCTCTGTCTCTCGAAGTCTTACCATTCCAGATGCGCCTTTTCGCGGCTGGTGTTTGAAGATCACACCCGATGGGAAAACGATTCCGGTCTGCAGCGGGATCCGTAGCCCTTGCGGCATTGGCCCCAACGAGCATGGTGTGATGTTTTATGCCGAGAGCCAGGGGCCATGGAACGGCTCGTGTTCATTGAAAGTTCTTCAGCCAGGAGGGTTCATGGGCCATCCGATCAGTTTCAACTGGTATGAACTTGCGCCGGAAATGGGGCCGACGCCCGTCGAGCCCACATTCCAACTCGCGGATCGAAGATCGAGCGGAAACGAGTCAAAGAACTCGTGCCGTACGCCGTTGTGTTTCCCTACAAAAGGATGGGGCGTTCGATTTCTGGATTCATGGTCGATCGAACGGGCGGCAAGTTTGGGCCGTTTGAGAATCAGATTTTCATCGGAGACTTCAGCCTCGGTGTCGTGATGCGTGCGACGACCGAACAAGTCAACGGGGTATGGCAAGGCGCCTGTTATCCGTTTCGTGAAGGATTCGATACTGGATTGCTGGCCGTGCAGTTCACTCCTGACGGCAACCTGATCGCCGGTGGGACCAATCGCGGATGGCCGGTTCGTGGGCCGCGAAAGCCTATGCGATCCAGCGACTCGATTGGACAGGCCTCGTGCCGTTTGAAATCAAAGAAATCAAGGCGAAATCAAATGGTTTTACCATCAGCTTTACCAAACCTGTCGACCGCAAGCTCGCCTCTGACCCCACCCTCTATCAACTCAAAACGTTTACCCATCGATACCAGCAAGGATATGGCAGCCCCGAAGTCGACCAGACCACGCCGTTGTCAACCAAGCAACGGTTTCCGACGACGGTTTAAAGGTGAGGTTAAGAGTTGACAATCTTGTTCAGGGTCACGTCCACGAATTCTACCTGCCGTCGTTGCGATCGATAGACGATGAAAAACTGGTCCACGCGACGCCTACTACACGCTAAACGAGATTCCAAAGAATTGAATTAGCTTGGCAGTATTTGGTCATCCAAATCGCAAGGTCACTCGCAAGCCCGAACGATGACACAAACTTGAAGTAGTTGACAATGCGGGGTTCGGCCTTGGACGCTGAAGTTTGTCCACCCGCCGCGAGACGAAAGTGAACGAGCGGAGCGTGTTTAGGGAAAGGCACAAGCCGCTGGACTACGCACTTTAAAAAGGGATACTTGCCTCCGAACCAGATGACGCCGGCAAAGCCAAAGGTGGTCAAAGCTGCGTGGTTCGGCGACGCGCTAAAACATCGCCGTACTTCAGGACACAACGCCATGAAAGACACGCTCGCAATTCTCGCCACTCTCCTGTTCGCGTCGCTTGGCTGCCCGTCGCCGGGTGCAGAACCATTCTCCGGGATCGGCGGCGATAAGACGCTCGTCGTTTGGGCTTCCCCTGCTGACTTGACGCAACGCGGTGGCAGCGTGCTGACGATCGACGATCGAAAATCACACTTTGACGCCATCGTGTTTGGCGAGATCGCGCCGTCCAGATGGATGGCGGGCAGCGATTTTTATCGCCGCACTATGCGCGAGCAGGATACCGTGCCGGCTGAAACCGCCGGCGCCGACACAGCCGTCCAGATCGCCATCGTATACCGCGGCAACGAGGTGACGCTGTATCGAAACGGACAGCCTTACTCGCAGCACGCGATTCAGGAGCCGCAACAGTTTGACAGCAACAGCGCCGTGGTGATCGGCCTGCGGCACTTGGAATCTGAGGATGGCACGTGCTTCGCCGGAGCCATCGATGACGCGCGCATTTATAACGGCGCATTGACTGCCCAACAGATTGGGCAACTCAGTCCGAATCAGCCGTCCGAACCGAAACCGATCGCCTGGTGGAATTTCGAGAACGGACAACCCGAGGATGTTTTGGGCTCATTTCCCGCGGGCAAGCTGGTTGGGAAGGCCCGCATCGAGTCCGGCAAGCTCATCTTGGACGGAGTCGACAGCTACCTGGTCACGCCGCCGACCGTGACAGCCAAACCTCGGGATGTCACCAACCCTGATGTATCGGACGAATTGGCACTCAACTTCCACCTCATGCACCCCGGTGGTGCAAGTTTACCAGGCGATCCCAATGCCGCTTTCTGTCTCGATGGCGTCTACCATTTGCACTACATTCTTGCGCATCCTTGGCGGAACAAGCGTTCCTTCAGCTTCGTCCACGTCACCAGCCCCGACATGCTGCATTGGACTTGGCAGAAGACGAAGCTGCAGCCCGCCTTCACCGGTCACGGCATGTTCAGCGGCACCGGTTTCTTGACGGCCGAAGGCAGACCGGCCGCGATCTATCACGGACAGGGATCGGGCCGTAACCAGATCGCCATCGCGAAGGATCGTCAGCTATCGGAGTGGCAGAAGCCGTATCCTGTCGAGGTGCGTAACGCCGACGGCACCGAGGCAAAGATTGTTCGTCACTGGGATCCCGACTGTTTTCTGATCGGCGATACCTACTACGCAATCTCAGGTGGTGAACAGCCGCCGCTGCTGAAGTCGAACGATTTGAAGAACTGGACGTACGTCGGACCATTCCTGAAACAGGACATGCCTGACGTGGTTTACGGCGAGGACATTTCTTGCCCGAACTTCTTCCAACTCGGCAACAAGTGGATGCTGTTGTGCATCAGTCATCCGCTCGGTTGCCGCTACTACATCGGCGATTGGGGTGCAAATGCCGAACAGTTCGTTCCGGAGACGCACGGCCGGATGAATTGGCGGCGCGATGAGCAAAGTCTTTTTGGGCAACCTCCATGGCGCGTCGATTTCTTCGCGCCCGAAAGTCTGCTGACGCCCGACGGCCGCCGCGTGATGTGGGCGTGGCTGGCAACGATCGGCAACAGCGACGGTGCAATGGACAACCGAACCATTCAATCGCTGCCCAGAGAACTCAGTCTGTCCGGCGATGGCAACCTTCGCATCAAACCGCTGCGAGAACTGGAGACGCTCCGCGGCGATCCTCTGGTCTTTAGCGACATCACGATTAGCAACCTGACCCGTGAAGTGCTGCCCGCGAGTGCTCCAAACGGTACCAAGATCGCCACGTTGGACAGTGATGCCGTTGAGATACGCATTACCATCGATCGTGAGCAGGCGGCGAGAAAGCTGTTCGGCTGCACGCTGTTTTCCGATGGCCAAGGCGGTGGTTTACCTATCTTGCTCCGGCCCGAAACCGGCACGCTGCGAGTCGGAACGATGGAAGCACCATTCGCCGTGTCAGATCTGCCGGCTGGAGAAGACGTGCAGTTGCGAATCTTCATTGACAAATACCTCGTCGAAATTTTCGCCAACGACCGGCAAGCCGTTGTCGCGTCGCACGCGGACTACGCCGGCAAACGCGACTTGACGGCGTTCACCGTCGGCGCACCGACCACGATCCGCAAAGTCGAAATCTGGAATCTCAATTCCACCAATCAAGGCTTCCAGCAAGCACAGCGGAACCGCAACTGGGAACCGGAGACAGAGTGATGTGTTGATGCGTTATCCATACTCTCTCGCCGCCGCGAAGCGAATAAAGACAAGATTCGTGCTTCCTTCGCTTGGCGATACCTCAGCGTTCAATCGTTGGATTCGCTCCTTGGCGGACGAGTGCACCGCCAAGGCCTGGAGTTGGTAACCCGGTGTCTCCAGCCGTGATTTCGTTGAGGAGCAAAAGTAGGACTCTCCCAAGTTCTTGAGGAACCTCAATTGTCCGTTGGCCAGGTTCCAAACCGACGCCGGCAGGACTGCTTGCACCAGACCATCAAGTGCAGCAGCGTGGCCCTTGGTCATCGAATGGCAAAGGCTCCCACGAAAGGTCTTTCGACTTTTTAATTTACATCTCATTCCCCTCAAGCTTACTTGGCGCAACCGATGCAACCGCCGCGCCGGGCAAGCGAATTGCCGAGATTGGTAAAGGCTGGTTCCGCTCCCTTGACGTATTCCGGCGTCGCGGTCGATGTAATCTCGCTTGGCGCGTTGGGGGCGACCAACGCAGGTTGGCGAAACGGGCTGTGCAGCGATGGCCGACGTAATCTCAGGCCAGCAATCAAGTATGCACGCATCATTGCTAAACTGAGTGCATCCATGCCAACAAATGATGCGTTGCCCAGTTCGATGAAAGATGGGAACAGGGACACATTCGCTCGAAGGGTCGAAAAGCTCGGCAGCGAGGGGGTTGCCCTGGGACTGGGGAACGACCGGCACGCTCTCCTGTGCAGCAGAATCTCAATGAACACACCCGATTCCAGACTACATCGCGTCGCTCCTGAAACCAGTATTTTTCGCCCCAGGGCGGGGAGCAGATCTTGGCGGCAATACTTTGCGATTTCAATCCTGCTGATTGTCTGGCCGGGGTTCCCGTGCTATGCCACGGAGTACCGCATTGATTCACAGAAACAATTCGACGCTCTTCGTAATGCCACTTTTCTTCCCGGAGATGTCGTTCTGTTCGAGAGAGGCCAGCGGTTCAACGGGATGTTCGCACCTTCTGGCAGCGGCACTGAACTTGCTGCGATCAGAATTGACGCCTGCGGGCACGGAAGTCGTCCCAGAATTGACGCCGGCGGAAAGAACCCCGCTGGCCTGCTCCTGAAGAACCTGGCCTACTGGGAAGTCAACGGTTTGGAAATAACCAATACCGACGGAACGGACAAGGACCAGGGTGATCTGTTCGGCATCCATGTCCTTGTGAGAGGTATGGAGGGGGTCTACCGGCACATTTATGTCAACGATTGCTACATCCATGATATCAATGGCTTGGTGGCCGGCAAAAAGCGAGGAGGCATCCATGTCCACGTGCAGGACTGTCAATCGACGATATTCCATGACCTTCGCCTCACGAACAACCGAATTTTCCGGGTCGGCGGCGTAGGGATTGGCAACAGCTCTTCCTGCGGCCGCATCGAATTCCACGAGAACGAGACGATTTCGCATCATCTGTGGACCAACGTCTATGTGGCTGGCAATCATGTAGACGAGACCGGGCGCAATAACATCATTGCTCGGGTCAGCAAGAACGCCGTCTACGAACACAATACATTGGCCAACAGCAGCCGATACGATACCGGCCACAGCATCTTCTGCTTCAACACCGACGGCATCAAAATCCAGCGTAACGAGGCGTATGGAAATCTGGGGGAGGAAGGACAGGACCGAGGTGGTTTTGATGCCGATTACAACTGCGTCAATACGTTCATTCAGTACAATTACAGTCACGACAACATGTGGTTTTGCGGAATCATGAAGAGGCGGAACCGCAACGTCGTGATCCGTTACAACGTCACTCAAAATGACAAGAAGGGCATCTACTTCTACGGGTTTGAGAAAAGTTCGGAAGCACAAAATATTCACATCTACAACAATACTCATTTCATACGCAAAGGACTCGACGTCCACGTTTTTCCCGAAGACCGCACTCCCATCAACTCACGCTTCGAGAACAATATTTTCTGCTTCGCGGGTCAAGGCGCATGGGGCAAGAACGCTGAGGGTGTCAACACGTCATTCCGAAACAACCTCTACTTCAATATTCCCGTCCACAAGTCAGACACTCGGCCGATAGCCGCCGATCCGTTATTCGTTCAACCGGGTCTGGCAGGCACTGACATTGACCTGAAGACGATGAAGCCGCTCCTTGGCTACCAGCTCAACCCCGCCTCGCCATGCATCGACAGGGGCCTCCCCATTGTGGTGGCCGATGGAGTCAAAGACCTGTTTGGAACCGATGTCAGTATGGATCAGACCAACATCGGCGCAGTTCAACGGAGCCCCTGAGGTTTGCATCTTAGGAGGGACCCACTCTTGCCCTTGCCCAGCAGCAAGTGGGCTCTGGACCATTGCCCGTCTTCAATGTCCTGAACTGTTTCGGACCTCGGACTGGAAATCGCATCTTGGCAGACGGTTTTGCGGGCGCAGCCCTGTGAGTTTCTGCTCGTCCTGAATATTGGATGGCGGCGGGCCGCGTCGGTGTGACCGGCATCGCTTGGCTAGAGCAGCCACTGCTGTATGAACACGCAAAAACCTCGCCCGCATGATGCGGACGAGGTTGGCGTTTGATTGCTGACTGACAGAACTACTGGTTGAGCTGTTCTTCGATGGTTTCCTTCGAAGCTCGAGTGCCCAATGCGCCCCACAAACCGAAGGGGCTCTGAGCACCCGCTTGGTTTTTATTGGCCGCAGTTCCATTTCGCCAAACCTGTGGGTTTCGTGAATCACCCGCCTCGATTGAGTCTGTGATGAAGATCACAGCACCGTCGCCCATCAACACGTGGGCACCGCCCTGGTGTCGACTGGAGACGCCCACCAGATTGCTACGCGTGGCGCTGCCCATGGAGCAGAACTCGCGATTGGGTGGCAAGACCGTCAACACCATGCCGAACGTGGGCAGGTAATCGGCCCAGCGATATCCACGGCCTTGCGTTGGGTTAAGAACGGCCGTACCAGGAGCCCAGAAGAGTGGACGGGCGGGATCGATGAGCGACGGGCTTTGGTCGGCACACCAGGAAGGATTGTCGCGCAATGCGGTCTCGCTGTTGTTGGTGCCGGGGTTTAATCCGCTGGTGCGAATGTCCTTGTCGCCCAAGTCGGTCGCGAGCTCACCGGCGGCAATCGTATTGGACAGACCATCAAGGACGTCGCGGAACTTCATCTCTGCATGCGAAACAAAGAAGCCGCGGGAAGCTGCACGAGAATGGGTGGCTTCTGCTTGCCGTTCGTAATAGGGCACACGCGTTGCCGCGGTGCGAACGTAAAGTGGTCCGTCGCGGACTTTCCACATCGAATCGCCCAAGCAGGCGGCGTAGTTGGTGCGCCCGAGCGCTGGCAAACCCACTCCTGGATCACTCGGGCAGCGTAACGTGGGGATTTCCGAGGCCCAAGGGCCATACTGGATCCGCTGTGGCGTCGGCCCCATTGGCTGACGCACGTCCCCTGTGGTCGATATGTCGCCATCTTCATCGAGCGGATTGGCGATTTGTTCCCACAGCGCTTGCTGTTCCATAAACGGCGTCAAGCCTACCAACATGCTCAAACGCCGATTCGAACTTACATTACTGCTCGCCCAAATGTTGAGTGGTGCTGGTGGGTGCGTCCCAGCGCCGTGAATCGGCAACTGTTTGTAGGCGCTGTGATAATTGTGGATGGCCAATCCGATCTGTTTGAAATTGTTGCTGCAGCTCATCCGCCGTGCGGCTTCTCTCGCAGCCTGGACCGCAGGCAACAACAGGCCCACGAGCACGCCAATGATGGCAATGACGACGAGCAATTCAACCAACGTAAAGCCGGCTGACGCGCGTCTCGAAACTTGAGTTTTCACGAATCCCTCACTGAAACGAGTAACAAAGATAAGAACGAAAAAGTTCATTCTACTCGCAGCAGTTGCTGGGAGTTACCCGATGAGCCACTAGGAATGATAATTTGGTCAGCATTCCACTAATGAGATCTGACGTTTTCTGAATAATTTGACCACCTCTTGGCCGCTGATCCGAGAACACTTATTTTCGACGCGGGTCTTCACCCACCTATTGTCGCTCAAAAAGGTTACAAAATGATACAAGCTATGACTCGAGTTGCCACTTCGATGTTACTTTTCGTTGGCCTCTTTTTGGTCGGATGCGGAGGCTCGAATGAGCCCACGAATGTCGCGGACGACGCGGGCGCGGATGAAATCGCGGAGTATGAGCGCATGATCCAAGAGGCCGAAGAGGCAGACAACGCAGCGGGCGAGAGCGAAGGTGGATAGAAATCGATTAGGCAAAGAATGTCAGGCGACGCCATTTTCGTAGTGGTTCGTCAGTCGGGTACGACGCCAGCCTAAACGCTTTGTTTTCGCCTTGGACGATAATGTACTGGGCATCGGCATCGAGAGATGCCGATTTGATCGAAGTCGCTGCCGGCAATCCCCATCGATGCCTGTGCCAGCGTTCTGCCGTCGACGGCGACACCGCGAACCCTCGCGTCCTCCTCTAATCGCATCGTCTCCGAGTCAGCTCGCCAGTGGTACGCGTTGCGGGACATGTCGTTGGCAACGAACACACCGAGGTTCGAGCCATCGAGCGCGCCGGCGAGAATTCCTAGCCCACGGCCTTTCGATCCTTTCGCGATCCACTGCACGGTCGCGTCCTGGAGTCGTCCATCGCCGGTGCCGACAAAAAATTGGTCCGCCTCCGCAGGAAACATGAGTGGGTAACACGGTCCCAGAACTCCCGTTTCGCCTTGGCACGGCTCATCGAGGTTCGGAACCTTTTCGCAGTAATTCGTTGACAGCAGATCGGCGACACCATCTTCGTTGACGTCGACGAACACGCCGCAGGTTGACCATGCTTGGGCATCACCGCGGAGCAAGAGCGATGTGCAATCGCTCAAGCTACCGCCCCCGTTGTTGCGAAGGAGGCGATTCTTTCCCAGGTTCGCGTAGAACAGATCGGGGAAACCGTCTTCGTTAAAGTCTCCGACCGCGACGCCTTGGCCGTAACCCCTGTCACCCATGCCTGCGAATTGAGTGACCTTCAAAAATCGATCGCCGCGGTTTCGCATCAGATCGTTTGGCATCGAATTTTGCTTCAACATCTCTCCACCGGCCTCCATCACCAACAGGTCGGGCAATCCGTCCAGGTCGTAATCGATCGCTCCGCCTCCGACACCCGCGAAGCGGATGATGGCGGCCGAGCGAGGGCCGGCGGGATTGCTGTTGGCACCGATTCCGGTCAGCCCCCAACGATCACTCTCTTGGCTTAACCAAAGATGGTCCGTCGGCGTGCGCACGGGAACGACCGAGCTGTGGGAGGAGGTTTTTCGCGTCGAATCGGTTTCAGCGGAATTGAGCTTCGGGAGCGGCAGTGACGAGAGGTCAATGGCGAAGATCGGCGAGTCCTTCGGGTACCAACTCGAATCTTTTGCCAATTGGAACAAAATTTCTTTTCGCATTCCGGCCAGTTCGACCGTCCGATCCTCGGTCAATTGAGTGGCCACAGCCGACCAGGCTTCGGCTTCCCAATACCGTCCAAGTTTTAACAACGCCAACGCCACCTTCGCAGCTTGGCTTTGACTTGTTGGATCACCGCGCTCGAAGTGATTGAATTGGTCTCGAAAGTCAAACAGATCGACCGATCGATTCTGGATCGCGCCGACAAAGCATTTCAAACACTTCGGCCAATCCCACGCGATAGTCGTCGGGATTGCGCTCCATCAAACGCTTCGATGCGTCAAGGGAAAACCGACGCGATGAAGTTTCGGTCACCGCCAAAAGCAAATCAACGTCAAAATTCCGATCGCGGATCAACTGCTGCAGGTGAGGCGGGATCCGATCCATTCGCTGCGCCTTACCCAAGAAACCGACCAACGTGCGGCGATGAGCGTTTTGCTTTGGGTGTGCCTCGAGAGACTCTTCCAACAGTTCGATCGCTCGATACAGTTCTCCGACCTCGATCAATGCCTGGACCGCATGGTCGACGCGCGAGGCGGGCTGAAAGTTTGCTTTGACCGCGGCGTCAACATCCGAATGTGGCCCGGCCTGAGAACAACTCGGAAGCGGGAGTATCACATTGTGCTTTCCGAGTATCTCGGTGGGGCCTACCGCGCCGCACCGAAGTCGGTGCTGAGTGCTAGCGTTTTTGCACCACCATGTGGGCTCGACTCTTCATCTCCGCCGAGGCTGGGTTATCCGAGAACTCAGCTGAAAAGCCGTGGCGTACGAGGTTCTTGAACAGCGGTCGGGATCGCCAGTCGCACGGAATTCCTGCCTGCACTCACGCGTTTGGATCGGGCACGCCAACGCGTTTTCAATTACCAAGTTTGTCTTCCGAATCCGCGTCAGCTGACGGCGTGCAAGTCGCTTTAAGCGAATTCCACTCGGAAACTCCGAACTGCAGGAGGCTGGACCAATCTACCGCACTTAGAAAACCGATTTGGCGGCTTCGGTCGGCACACCTCCGCAGGTTACGCGGAGGTATCCCGACGCGCCTGTGAACAAAATGAAACCACTTAGGCCTGGTGAAATTTCCGGCGGCAGCACGGACACTCGCCGTCGAATCCGTGATGCAGTGCCGTGAACGCCGTCGGCTGGGGCGATTCCGGTCGGATGCTCTTGAGGTGGGCGCGAACGACTCGATTCATCGGACGATGGAATTGCTCTTGGGTTTTGCCCCGCCGGTAAAAAAGCCGGCCGTAGCGTCACTCTTTGCCCTGGCCGTTCGGCGGTTCGGATCGCCGTGACACATGGCGTCACAAGATCGGCTCATGGAAGCCGGCCGACTTGAATACAGTCCGGTATCGACCGCATAATCGAAGAACACGACCCATGCCGCTCGCCAATGATGCCCCACCGTGCACGGCTGCTTCCAGCCACGCAGTCGCGGCAGTTGATAAGTGGCGTCCTTTCGAGCCATGGCATGGACTCGGCCTATTGAATTCAGTGAATCGGAACTGATCCGATGACCGGAATTCGCGAGCGAGATCCCACACCAACAAGCGATTGAAGCTCTTTGGACACAAGATGCGTCGCCAGATTGCGAAGAAGCGATGTCTGCCGCGTTGCGTTCCCCGGCGTTCAGCTGACGGACTACGTTGTGTACAATCTCGATGAAATCGTCATGGCCCTTCCATGTTCCCAAGCCGTCGATCCGAACCGTATGGACGCCACGACGTGTCAGACGCGAAATCGAAATATCTTGTAGCTGTGCTCTTATCGCTTTTGTGTTCGGCTAACTCGGTATCCGGTCAGAATCTCCGTTCTATCGCGGGCGTCTATCGCCGCCTCCCTGTCGAGAACGATTGGCACGCCGGTTCCATTGAGGTTGTTGATCAGAATGAAGATGTGAAACTGCGATGGAAGAACAAAGCAGGTGTGTCATGGAACCTGATACCGGCGCTCGAAAACGGGATTCTCGGGACCGACACGACAAATCCTTATTACAACTCTGGGCAACGCGAATTTCGTTTGAAAATGCGCGACGGCAAAGTCATTGGATTCCAATTTCAGAACGACCTGTTTGTCCGGGATGGCATCAAAATCGTGCCGCAGTTGAGCGGCGGTTTCCACGGTTACATCTCGATGTCGACCGGAAAGCCGCCTGCGGGATTCGGATACGGCGCAAGTTTTTACGTCAGCGTCTGGCCCTTGATCGATGAACCGATGTCTGGTTTTCAGATTGGACTTCCGTCGACCTGGATCATTCCTGACAACCGCGATTTCGAGAAACCGCTTTGCCCCCCCGGGACGGTCGCGCGAGACAACTGGCCCGAGCGTGGCCCTTTCTATCGCGATGTCTTCCAGACAATCGAAGGTGGGCTGGGTTACTGGGTGTCAACGCGGTTCCGCTCGGCGACTCCCAAGTATCGGATCAACGGCACACCCAATGGCTACAACCACGAGATCTCGTCGCCCGGATGGGGGTTTGGAAAAACTCAATCGCTCGCTGCAGAGGAAATGGGTCTTGCACAGCTTAGCAACCGGCTGCTTGTTGCCCCAGATGGTCTGACACTTGAGAAAGGTGCGAATGGTCGATTACTTGGCAACGCATGGATGGTCTTGCCGATGACGTCGGCCAAGAAAGGACCAAAAACAGTGACGGGCGATCAAAGCTGGACGCTGTTTCTGAACACCAACAACTTCAAGGGCCCGGTCGCCTTTTGGATTCCGGATACGTGGAGCCGGCTCTCGCAGGGTTACAAGACGATTACCCGACGCGGTCTCGATGCCAGGCCGGGATTGATGGGGAGCGGGGCAATGGAGGTCAATACCGTTCCCTATTTTGAGGCTGCGGATGAGTCGGGAACGAAGTACTCGCGAATTCCCAAGCTGCAGTTTCCAGTGAACGATCGGGGCGAAACGATTTTGATGCAAGACGTCACCTTCTATGCCAAGCAAGCGTTCTTGCCATCGGGCGTCTTCGATTCGAAGAAAGCTTGGAAGCCAAAGTTGACGGCCAATCCAATTTCGTTCCAACAAGGTCCGAAGAGAATCCCGTTAACGGAAATTGAAGGGACCGTTCAGACCAAGATCTTTGGACGACCTGGGGCTCAAGCATTCGGGCTCCTGTGGAAACAAGCACGTGGCGTTGGGCACTTGCCCGAGTACTTCAAGCAGGTCGGCGACAGGCGAGTCGCCACGACCGCGAGTCAAATCCCCAAAGCGACCGAGCTTGTGGAACAAGAATTCAACCAGTCATCGGGCAAGCATCGCTACACGTCTCCGGACTCCGGAATTTGGACTAACCCGGGACCGAAAACGGATACTCTCGAGACATCACTTAACGACGGCTCGGTTGTGACATACGCCTGGTATCGCTTCGTCGACCAACCGTCGATACGCGCATTGAATTGGAGCGAGGAGGAGAAAAGGCGGATTCAGAAGCTGGTCGAGCGAATACATCGGCGTTGGCCGATCGATCGCGACTACATGCCGCCACCAACCAGTGGGACGCTGGTGGCGTTGGACGAGGCTCAGATCGTTTCGCCACCCACGGGACTCGAAATCGGCTACGTACCGATCGCGATCAGCCAAGCATCGGCTCATTGAAGCCGTCGGTGGCGGGCGGCAAGCTTGCTCCACCGCTTCGGTGACTGCACCGATGCTGATTCGTGGCTACGATGCACTTTCCCCAAGATCTGGTCCGAGATTCTGAGAAGAGAGCATCGGAACAATTTCGTGTACTCGCGGTGGACTTTCAAAATGGTGATAAGTGTCGCAGATGAATAGGAGGTCGACAGATTCCGGTGGCAGACGAATCGAAACGTCCGTTCCCAGCACGGTGGTCAAATTCTCGATGCCATCGATGCCTTCGGGAACCGCGATTGTTTTCGGGTTCGATTCTTGACTCCATGCGGATGGACCGATTGCGACCGCGAGAGCGCAAGAGATTGCTGCTGACGACACTTTTCATTTCGAGAGTTCCATAGCTTGAGGTTTCGAGCTTGGTAAGAATGCCATCTTCCATTTCGTAGGTCGTGTCAAAGACATCCAGTGACCGATGATCATGCGTGACCACAATCACACCGGCGCCTTGTTCGTGGGCAACTTTCGCGAACAGTTCCATGACCTGTCGCCCTCGCTGTCCGTCAAGCGCCGCCGTGGGTTCGTCGGCCAGGATCACACTGGGGCGGTTGGCCAGCGATCGTGCAACGGCGATTCGTTGTTGTTGGCCACCTGAAAGCATTGACGGATAGTTGGCCGCTCGATCGGCGACGCCCGAGATAGTCGAGCAACTCCATCGCTCGGCGATAGGACGCTCGTTTGGATTGTCCGTTGAGCTGCATCGCGATTTGGACGTTTTCCACTGCCGACAAGAACGGTATCAAGTTCGACTTTTGAAAAATGAATCCGATGTGCCGACGACGGAATGATCGCAAGTTGGCATGGGCTTGCGGTCCGTCGAGCACGAGCTTGTCACCGATCGTGATTCGTCCCGATGTTGGCGGATTGATCAAACCGACGGCGGTCAGGAACGTCGACTTGCCGCTGCCGCTCGGCCCCAACAACGCCACGACTTCGCCTTGTGCCACTTGCATCGACGCGTCACGCATCGCGACGACTTCGGTGTTGCCGCTGCCGTAGATTTTCGTCAGGCCACTCAGCTTGAATCGCAAGTGTTTTTGCGCGTGTTCGTCATGCCAACGCCTCGTTCGGCGAGACTTTCATCGCCTTCCAAATCCCTAGCAGGCTGGATACGACCGAGATGCCGATCACGATGGCTGCCAGTTGAATCAGGTCAGCATCGGCCAAGATGACGCGTCGCGGAAAGAGCGGAAAGAGCTGTTGCCCGACCAGGTACGCGATGCCAAATCCGACGATCCCTAGAATCAACGCCTGTTGCAGAATCAAGCCGAGGATCACCGTGTTGGGAGCACCGATCAGTTTCAACAACGCGATCGAATGAATCTTGTCGAGCGTCAGCGTGTACAGAATGAGCGCCATGATGATTGCCGCGATGACCGTTAGCAGAACTCGGAACAATCCGATTTGCCGCCGCACTCTTTCGACGCTGCCTTTGAGCAACAGCTCTCGTTCACCTTCTTTGGTGAAGACGGAGACGTCGCCCCAAGCGGAGATCGTTTCCACGGCTCGATCTCGGTCGGCGCCGGGTGACAACGTGACCATCACGGCACTGATCTGCGGACGAGCAACGGCGGGCAATTGGGACGAGGGCCGGGCGGCGTTCTCCAGAATCATGGGTTGTTGAATCCCCAGTTCGAAGTTCTCGCCGCGAGCTTCTCGTGCTGCTCGTTCCAATCGCACGGCTTCACCGGGCGTGTCGAACTGGATCGCTTGAGCGTCGCTGATCGTGAACATCGCGATGCCGTCGCCACTGGAACTAATCATGTTGCTGGTGGTTCCCACGACGGTGTAGGTTTCCTTGCCAAGCTTGATTTGTTCTCCGACGCTCAGGCCGAGCGTTTTGTCGGCGATCATTTCATAGTGAGCTTGGCGGAGTGCGCGGCCAGCGGTCAGTTCCACCCAGTCGCCTTTGTCCAGCGGCCAACTCAGTCCAAGAACAGCGATGCGAATCGGCTTGCCGTCTCGCTCGCGCTGAATCGTGTGGTAAACGAATTCACGCGAGGACTCAACTCCGGGAACCGCCGCGGCGCGATAGACCAAGTTCGATGGCACTCGCGACAGTTCAGCAAACGGTCCTCGCGTGCTTCGTTGAACGATCCACAAATCCGCATCGACACGTTCAATCAACAACGTCGCGTCTTCGACCACGCCGCGATAGATGCCGCCCATCCCCATCACGACCATCAGCAACATGCCGATGCCGACGGCGGTCAACACGAATCGACCGAGGTTTTGCCGAATGTCTTTCACAGCAAGGTTCATGGCACTCCAGGTCGTCCCCAATGGTCAGTCTCCGATTGAACTGCAACGGGCTGGTTGTCTCGCAAGACGGCACCGGGCTTGATCGGCGTGACCACCACATCACCCGCAGCGAGTCCGCCGGTGACTTGGACTGAGTCGCGATTGCGCAGTCCCAGTTCGATCGGCTGCCACTTCGCATGATCGTCGGAGAGCACGAACACACCTTCGACTCCCTCGCGACGCTGCACCAAGCCTGCCGGCAGAGTGACGGTGTCCTCCACTTGCTCGACCTTGATGAAGGCTTCGGCGCGTTGTCCGACCGCCCAGTTCGTCGGCAGTTCCAAAACTCGCACGTCGACGATGAACTCGCGCGTCTCACGATCCGCTTCACGGCCGAGTCTGGCGACACTGCCGGGGAACGACTCATCGGGTTGTGACCTGAAAACGATTCTCGCAGGCTGGCCGGTTTCCAGACGTGCCATTTCCGTTTCATCAACCCAAGCACTGACCCAGACTTCATCGGTGGAGATCAGAGTCAAGATGGAACTTCCGGGAACTGCGACATCGCCCGGTTCTCGATTGCGGCGAACGACAAGACCGTCGAACGGAGCGACGATCTTCGTGTCTTGCAAGCGAGCACGGTGGTATAGCAACGTTTTCTCGGCGGCTACAAGTTGCTTTTGGCCTTCGGCGATGGCTGCTTCCGCACTCGCGATCCCCGCTTCGGCAACCGCTAAGCCTTCGGTCGCTTTATCCGCCTCTTCACGACTGGCGGCGTTCTGTCGACTCAATTGCTGCAATCGCGAGTAATTCTTTTCGAGCTTGTGCGTAAACGGCTTCGGCACGCTTCTTATCACTGCTCAGCCGCGTGATTGCTGCCGAAGCCGCGTTGACGTTCGCCTCGGCGATCTCCACTTGCTGCTGAAGTTCTGCGTCATCAAGCTGAACGAGCAAGTCACCTTCCTTGACCGAATCACCTTGATCCGCCATCAACTTTTCGATTCGCCCCGGAATCTTCGGTGAGATCGTGGCCGACACGCGAGCTTCCAGCGTTCCTGTTCCCATCACTTCCGCGACCAGCTCACCTTCGGCAACTTGATGCGATGAAACTGCAATGGGCGCAAAGCGAAACCAGTACACGCCGCCAGCGATCACCGCTGCAACAACGGCGAACTTCAGCAGTGCTTTGAGTGCCGGGATCAAACTTTTGGGAGGTCTTGACATTCTATTTCTAAGCCGCTGCTGTTTTGCGAGTGAAGGCGACCGCTGCGACGATGATGGCCCGCGCAAGTCCTGAGAAAACGGGAGCAAGTGTGATCACCCAGTTGGCCAGCAAGGTTGTGCCCGGGTCGTAACGCTCCTGCCGATCTGCGATCGATAGTCGCGCCTTGTCACTACAACAAGATCGGCATCTCAGTTTCGCAGTACTCTTAAGGTCCATCCGTGCTGGTTCCCTTGGGGGCTTTCGGCAACGTATACGGAGTGTGAATTTCTTCCATGCCGTTCTTGATAAATCGACTGACCAGTTTTGCGTGCTCCTGAACTAACATCACAACGTATGGGTCATCGGACTGGTATTTGACCTTCATCCCTTTGTCAGTTTCTTCGTAGGTCAGCGTGTAATCTTCGGCATGCTTGATCAGCTCGACGAAAATCGGATGAAACGTCATCGGGGGCAACGGTTTGTTTCCGAGTACTCGGTCTTCCATTGCTGGCACATGCTCTTTCAGCATATTCGCAATCGCTTCATCATCCGATTCCGTGACCGCCTCGGCTCCATCTGGCAAGTTGGTGACTGTCCGTTTGATCTTGTCACGATCCGCGAACATTGCGTGCAAGGTCGTCATGTCCCCTTGCATTCCTTGCATCGCACCCGGCCCGCGTCCCATCCCGCGTCCCATCCCGCCGCCTGGCATCGGCCCGTGGTCATGGTCTTCCTCGTTGGAAATGTCTGCATCTTTTGCAGCAATCGCTTGCGGCTCAGGCGTGGCTGACGGTGCTGCCTGGGCGATTGGTACGTACGCGTAACCGTCGGCTTGAAGATTCACAACAGCAGTCAGTGCCGACACAGCGGTTTCGATGAACACCGCGACGTCCTCGGGAGCCGAGCCTTTGGAGATCAATGATTGGCCGCAGACGTAAAGCTCGACGCCCGACTCGTGCAGCTGTTGCAGGAGCTTCAAGTTTGGATTGCCGTCGGTCTTGAACTTGGCGGCGTAAGCATCGGGATTCAGGACCGCCAACGTTGCATCGCCGTGAAAGACGACGGCGATCTGCACATCTGCTGGTTCAGCTCCACCGCCGGCGTAGATGTTCAAGTACTTGGCGACTTTTTCGAGGCCCGTGTTCAGCTTGTCCGCGTCTCCGCCACTCGTCAGATCGACTAACAACTTCGTCCCCTTACGAGGTTGCTGGGCGGCGTCCGGCAATTGAACAACACCACCGTGATTCGCAATGACGGGATAAGTTACCTCTTGCGGCTTGCCAGCTTTGTCGTTGGCAACGGCATGGTTCCTCATTCCCCTGCCTTGCCCGAACCCGGGCCCGCGGCCATCTCCAAAACCGGGCCCGCGGCCGCCGCCAAAACCCGGCCCGCGGCCTTGTCCAGGTTGACCTTGCGCGGACTCGGGCGAGACGGCAAGTACGCCAAAAAACAAAACGGTAAACAAAGCAATTGTGCGGCCCATGAGATGGCTCCTTGGGAAAGGTTGAAAGAACGCTGTTAACTTGGCTTCGGCGAAGTGCTGCAAAATCTTGTGAAAACGTCTACACAAAACTAAGTACCGCCATTGCGCAAGCCAGTAGTTGAATTTCAAGTTTTATGATCTTGTTCATTGATTTTTTCTCCAATGATCGAGCCGGGATGTCGCTCGGAGGGGAGAGGTATTTTGGTGGTAGTCAATCAGGCTCGACCGCGCAGCATGCCGTGCCAATACAGCGCCGGTAGTCCAAACTTCTTGAGCACGAACATGCTGAACCGCTCTTTGGCTTGATCGAATGGAAATGTTTCGGCGGGTTGGCCGCTGTAGTCAAATTCGGCCAGCACCAGACTGTCGTAACCAGTCACGACGGGGCACGACGTGTAGCCGTCGTAGCTGGCCGTCATCGGCTGCTGATTCATCGTTGCCAGAAGATTGGCAACCAGCACAGGAGCTTGCTTGCGGATCGCGGCACCGGTTTTTGAGGTCGGCAAGCTCGATGCATCGCCGATCCCCCAGACGTTGGGGAAACGCGTATGCTGCAAGCTGTGTTTGTCGACATCGACCCAGCCGCCTTCGCCCGCCAACTCGCTGCCCGACACGAAGTCCGGCGCACTCATCGGCGGCGTGACGTGAATCATGTCGTACTTGATGATGATTTCTTCGTCGGTGTCCATGTGTCGATAGACGGCTTCTTTGGATGCCGATCGGATTTCGATCAAGTTGTGAAGAAACCGTGGCTCGACGCCCTTTCGCTCGGCGACTTTCTCGAGCACTTCGCGATACCGATCGACAGCGAATAATCGTGGGCCGGCGAGTGTGAAGATGACTTCGATGTTGTCACGAACGCCGCTGCGACGGAAATGGTCTTCGGCCAAATAACAAATCTTCTGCGGAGCACCGCCGCACTTGACCGCACCGGCGGGTTGGGTGAACAAGGCAACGCCCTTTTTCAGGTTGCGAATGAATTCCCAGGTGCTGGCGACCGTGTCAATCGAGTAGTTGCTGCAAACGCCGTCTTTGCCCACGGATTCCTTCAAACCCTTGACTTGATCCCAGTTGACTTGAATGCCGGGAGCGACGATCAAGTAGTCGTAGTGAATTGTTTCGCCGGTTCGCGTCCGAACGCTATTGGCGTTTGGCAACAACGAATCGACATGATCCTTGATCCATTCCACGCCGTAGGGAATCAAGTCCGCTTCATCGCGACCGGACTCTTCCGCCTTGAACATCCCACCACCGACCAATGTCCAAAGCGGCTGGTAGTAATGTTTCTCGGAGGGCTCGATGATCGCAATATCCAACGACGCATCAACATTCCGCAAACGGGAGGCGACAGTGATTCCGGCGGTCCCACCGCCAACGATGACAACTTGATGATGACTCATGCGATTTAACCTTCGCAAGCTGAGGGTGAGGTTTTTTCTTGGGGAGCAAGGTCGCCGTTGCGATCGTCGTCGAGTACTCCGCCGAAGCATTTCGCGAACTGTAATCCAAACGAAAGCGCTCGTTGAATATTCGGGTCGCGGATCGCACTCAGCAATCCGAACAAACCAACACGCTCGGGCAACGGATGCTCGCAAGTTCCCCTGTGGCAACTCGACAACGCCGAACCGGCCATGCCCACGGTCGCGACCGAATTCTCGCTCAGCACATCGGACTTGAGCAAGAAGCCCATTCGATCTAGTTCTTCGATGCGAATCTGTCCACCCAAATACAATGCTGCGTGCAAGCCTTGGCGGAGGCTTCGTTCCAAGTCGATGCCTTCCGCCTTCAACTGAATCGCCCATTCGTCGAACACGTCCATCGCCGTTGCCAGCAAATTCGGAAGTTCGTCCAACAGCGCGCTGCCTTCCTGCAACTTCGGCAACCGCGAAACCAATCGCTCGATCGCTTGCATGTTGTTTGGCTCAGTCACCTGAACCAACAACTTCAGCAGTCCTGTTGCCCGCTGCTCGATGTCGATGCCGTCCTGCGATGCCTTGCGGCTGATCGCGTCAAAGAAGTCGACGGCGATCGCGATCAAGTTCGGCAGGTCGCTGGCGACCGACAACATTTGGTCAAGTAACTCGGCGTGGTCGAGCAAGCGGTTCAAGACTGCGGCGGTTTGCGGATCGTTCAAACGATCCAGCAGCGATGGTGTTTGGAGAGAGGTTTTCATGGATGTCTCTTCAGTGGCTTTGCGGGTGAAAGATTGATTCGATGGCGAGCTTCGTCCAACCGCTCATCGCTGAACAACACCAGCAATGGCACGATCACGAACCCACCGCCCACACCGGTCAACCCCAGTGCAAAGCCAAAGAGAATAGTCAGGCCGAACATGATCCTCCGCCTGCAGATTGATTCCATGGCATCTTGGCGATCATCGACGCCGCTGGATACAAGCCGGTGACGCCGGCAAACATCAGCCCGTCACCGACCAACGCCGACAGTCCAGCAAAACACGCATGCATGAGGTACGCCGGCGCGACACCCAGCACCGTTAGGGATCCGGCGATGATCTGCACCTGTTGAGTCAGTGGCAACGTTTTCCGGCACTCCGCCGCTTCGACAAAATCCTGGACGTTAGCGGACGGATTCGGATTCTTTTGGATCGTCGTTTTCGCAGTCATGGCATTTCCAAAGCTCGAGAACCTCAATATATCGTAACCTTACGAGGTGGCAATGCGTCTATCAATGGATTCTCGTCGATCACCGGCTAATCCGGCGGCGCGACCAAGTCGCCGAAGTGCGTGTTCCCCGGAGTTCGTGGTCAGCTGCTGCGGATTGTCGCAGCCAGCGATTACCATTGGCCGATCTTCGTCGCCGGACCGTCGCGATTCACAGCCTGTTGGCACATGACGTGCTCACCAAGCGAAGCCGAAACGATACGAATGAACATTCAGCGGACGTCGCATCTGGCATGGTCGTCCGCATCAGCGATCGTCTCCGTTGGTATCTAAACTTTCCGGATGCCATCGCTCACGCAATCCTGGCAGATTCTTGCTATGCGTCAGCACGATGATCTCGTCCCCTTTGTGCAACCGCGTATTGTCGTTCAGCAATGAAAAACAGTCCTCGCGGTACAAACAAATTGCCTGGGCCTCGTTCGGCAGTTGTAAGTCGGATACATGATGCGCTGTGTCCTCATGCAGAACAAAGGCGAAGAACCGTGCCTCGCCTTTGATGGCAGTTGATAATTCGATGATATCGATGCCACGTGACACATCGGCCAAGTAACGGCCGATCGTTCGCATCGGAATGATGACATCTTCGAGTCCGAGTTCGGTACAAATGGGTTCAAATTCCGGATCCTCGATCGCTGTGATGACACGTCGAAAACCGAGCGAACCACAAACGGAATCCAAGACAAGAAAATCACCGTGAAAAAGAGTCCCACAATCAGGCTGGCTTCGTTGATTTCTGTGCTTTCGAGCCGATGTCGTCCCAGACTCGGCTCCAAAACCGCGTGGGGCGGTGAACCTGTACGCACAATCAGCAACAGAAATAGTCGCCAAATGACCAAGAGCCGCCAAACCTTGATGCCGCCGGCGCTGGAGCCGAGCCCACCTCCAACGAACATGGCAAACATCAGCACGAGCTTTGTTGCGCCGTGTAGTTCTTGCACGTCAAGTGTTGAAAATCCAGCGGTACTCTGGGCGGAGATTCCTAGCAGCGGTGCCTGCTGCAGAGCGGTCGCTATTGGCATGTCTTGCAGCCACCAAAGGCAGGAAAATACCGCCAGAATCATCGTCAACGCCAGCCCAACAACAGCACGGAACTGGGGAGACTCGTGGTGCATGCGGAGACAGACTCAAACCATCCGTCCCGAAAGCTGAGCCCTTCACACATGAACGGGAGCGCCATCACGAGCGATGTGAATAGAAAGATGCCGACGACCACCGACGGCAGCACGAGTGCGGCTAAGACGAAGCAATACTGCCCGAAGTATTTTCGTAAAACAGGTAGACGAACCGCATAGACCAGGTCATTTGATTGCTTCATCTAGCAGCCTGTACAACGCATTGATTTGTGCCATTGTGTTGTCGTGCAATTGCTTGGTGCTGCTGTGCTGCTGGCGTGCTTTTTCGTGTTCTTGCATCCGCTTTGAATGGTCATGGATCTGACGGTCTGGATCGGCAAACTGGTCGATGCCAAGCTGTTCAAATGCACTCAATTCGGATTCGTGGGCAGCAATTTTCCGAGACTCTTCCTCAAGTTCCGGTTCGCGTTTTAGCATTGCAACCTGAATTGCAGCCAGTTTTAACAGGGCGTCGCGGTGCTCACTTCTCCACCTTTCAAAGTCGTTGATCCAATTTTCGTGTTCTCGCTTCATCGTGCTCTCGTCGGGAGTCTCCTGCGGACCGGGCATGATGAACCCTTTGCTTCTCACTTGTTTATTTGTTGACTTGGTACTGCTCCCACCGCTGCTTCACCAGTCCGCAGACGCAGGACATGCGTGCCGCAACTGAACCCGTGAAGGGCATTTCGACCGTTTCCGCTGCAAGTCGCGTGCCATGGGCTTTGCGAAACGTGATCGCCGTATCGACTGTGCCCGAGTAAGCACTGAGCATCAACAGGCTTCACGTCAAAATCTACCGTGTGGGATCACCGTGTCTTTTCACGTCTCGCTAGACTGTCGCAACAGAGTCCGCGATCGCTTGCTCAAGTGTCTTGTGCGGTGAACTTGCGGGTGAATCGCCCCTACCAGTCGTCCTACACTGAACGCCCCTGAGCCATGAGCACGCTTGCCTGGATCATCGTCTCCGGAATTCTGATGAGCTGCATTGCACTCGTTGGCAGCGTGACTTTGGTGATGCCGAAGGAAACTCTGGACAAGATATTGCTGCCTTTGGTTGCGTTTGCAGCCGGATCTCTTATCGGCGGTGCGGTTTTTCACATGATCCCTTCCGCTGTCGACGAGATGAATAACAGTCTTGCACTCTATGTATGGCTTGTTTCCGGATTTTTGGTCTTCTTGGCCCTTGAACAATTCCTGGATTGGCATCACAGCCACGGAAGTCAATCTGCCGAGAACGAACCCGACAAGCAACCGCTGACTTCTTGTACATCGGAGCCGCCGACCTGATCCCTGAGATCAAGAAAAGCCATGATCTGAAGACAAACTTAGTGCACTTTGTCGCATTCAGTGTTGGGCTTGGCCTGCTATTGATCGTTCGGATTCTCGCTGAGAGCTAGCCACCACGGTCCTTGTGCGATCGCGTCCTGCGCAGTCGGCCGAGCGAATCCGCACGCTTGAATGGTACAGATCGTCACCAACGCCTTAACGAAGCCCTCGAATCATCCGTAGGAAAGTCGGCACACGATTTGCTTTCGCCTAGTCGCTTCGCTTTGGATTAATTTCGGTCGCCAATGCACGGTGCGGTGGGATGGGGTGTACAGGTTCTAGAGGATCGTACTTAACGGCTGCGTACCAATTTTGCCTGACACTCCCTCCCACGGTACCGGATTTGCGTGCTTGGCCGATGCAAGCGGTAAGTCAGTCATTGTCTCGTAGAGGTAAGGAAGTTATGGGTACTCGCGGTTCGTGTTTGGCGTGCGCAATAATCGTATTTGGACTCTCGGGCATCGCAAATGTTGCGGCCGACGAAGGGCGGCAAGATGGAGGAATTGTCCAGTTCGGAACCATGCATGAAGCCATCGGGCAGAAGCAGCATCAAGGACGCGTCCGCTTCAGCGAGCTGCTGAAACGTCCGAGTTTCTATGGCGTCGCGGCGTTAGAGCAGTTGCAGGGCGAAGTCACGATACTCGATGGAGAACTCACTGTCACAACCGTCAACGTGGACGGTAAACTCGAGCCCGCAGTCGGCTTTCTGCCTGACAAGCAGGCAGCCTTGCTGGTTGGCGCATACGTACCATCGTGGACCAATAGCCAAGTGACTCGGGACATCGGAGCCGATGACTTTGATACGTACATCGCAGATGCCGCCACCGCTTCCGGAATCAAAACCAGCGTGCCCTTTGTATTCACGGCAGAGGGAGTTTTCACGGACATTCAATTGCACGTGATTAACGGTGCTTGCCCGCTGCATGCTCGCCTCAAGAAATCAGAACTCCCCAAGGAACTCCGAGCGTTCGAGAGCGAGATACCCAAAATCACGGGCACGCTGGTAGGAGTGTTCGCAAGAGACGCAGTCGGCAAACTGACGCACCCCGCCACTACCACTCATGTTCATTTGTTATACAAAGATCCTGTATCAGGAGCGAAAGTGACCGCTCACCTCGAACGGGTTGGAATCAGTCAGGGGGCGGTGATCCGATTTCCTAAATAGTCCGTGATGATTCATCCGACCACATCGCTTACTGGTCACCCCAGAGTTCGGCCTGCTTGGTCATAACCGAAGGCGATCAACTCGTCTGCGCGATGGAACTCCAGCATCTTACATCGGTTTCTGGGGATCACGATCACCTTGTCGGGAGGCGAGGCAGCGGTCTTCAATCTCGCGATCGTTGACTGCATCGCATCGAACGCATCATTAACGACGTCGAATGCAGCCCATTCCTGTGTACCGGAACTGCCGAGAGAGTCCCTCAGTTGCGAAATGAAGCCCTGTATCCGACCTCGCACCGGTGAACCCTCCGAAGTCGCACCAGACGATTTCGATGTCGCTTCCATCTCATTGTCCACCGGTCCACCAGCGTCAACAGCGATTGTCATGTCTGTGTGATCGCGGAAGGTTGGAGCTATCGGCATGGGGTTCAGTACACCACCGTCGATCAGATCAATTCCGTGTCGACGGAAGGGAGTGAACAAGAGCGGCAACGAAATAGAGGCACGAATGGCATCGAACAGAGGCCCCGACTGAATCCACACTTCACGCTGCCGCTTGACATCCGCAGCCACCGCCGTGAACGGTAATGGTAGTTCCTCAATGGTTCTTTCTCCGACCAGTTCTACCAGTGCGTTGATGATCCGGTCACCTCGGACCAGCCCCGCTTTGCTCCAGGCAACATCTAGCAACGTAACGATATCCAGCCGAGTTATTGCCCTTGCCCATTCTTCGTACTCTTCCAATTTCCCGGCGGCATAGACACCGCCGACCAGCGCCCCCATCGAACATCCCGAGATCGAGCCGATGCTGTAGCCGTGCTCCTCAAGCCAGTGGATCACACCGACGTGCGCAAGCCCTCGTGCGCCTCCGCTACCAAGCACTAATGAGACGGCCTTTTGGCCTTCACTGTTCATTCGGAGAAAGTCGTCGGGTTCATGGTCGGTGGAGTCGTGAACGATACCAGCAAGAACAGACCCAAGGCATCGCAGCAAAAAAAGTGAGCATGACGAGGTAAACAGTACCGGTAACCGGATCACGGTTGGCGACATACTGGGAAATCGAGATGCCTCGTAATTCTAAGACTAAAGTCGCTTCCGCTGCGAGCAGCAACGCCAATCGTCTGTTGATTTCTTGAGAAACCGGACTCGCATAGTCGCCGTTTGCTCCGCAAACGTTGCGTTTTGCCAGCTACGATCGGCGGAGCGATCGGCGACTATCGAAGATCAGCAAGGAACGCATCATTGTTATTCGACATCCTAAATCGAGGAAGGGTTTTGCTGACGAATGTCATGTACGTCGAGCCGCTGCATCGTGCACGTGTTGTTCCAGACTCGACATCTCGGTTTTTGGCTGAACGATCAAACGCTATTCCTGGGCAACGCTCGCGGACATCGAGCGGCGTTGCGTATGCCCCCCGCAGACAGTTGTGCGTCGGCGGGCAACTGTGCGGATTCGACCGTCCGCCACTGTTGCGATCACTTCGCTGGGGCGCGCGAACACGAGAAACGGAATTGGCACCCCGTTTGCGTATGACTCTGGGTACGACCTGAATAACGCAGTCCCACTGTGGAGCCGATCCGATGGCAACGACGACAGAAACGCATTCCAAGCAACTCTTGGGCGAACCCGACGCGCATGTCGTTTCCCGACACATGCGAACTGGAGTTGGTGTTTTGTTGATTGTGTCCCTAGTGCGGACGACGAACGTTCAGTTCATCGGTACTATCAAGAGCTTGACTGTGCCTTCATCGAAGTCGCTCCAGACGAGAGGTACGAAGTTCGCGGGGGAATAGGGCGGTACGGAGTAGCCTGCCAGCGAACGATACTCATGAAGATTCAGATCCGAGACCAGATCGTGTGGGCCCTCCCAACGACCGTCCACAGAGCGTCGATAGTAGCGAATGGCGGTCTGACGCGACCAGTCGAGACCCTTCCAGCGGCGGTTGACCTTGCCGGCATTGAACAGCGTGACCACGCCGCCGGCCAGGGAAAGCATGCCGCCGTCTTCGCACTGAATCGGCGCGGCCCTCCAGGACTCGCCGTCCAGTCGCAACACCGTGTCGATACCTGTGGCTGTGAAAAAGACCTCCGCTTCGTTCCTGGTCACTGCGGACATCGTTGCTCGATAAGCCCCGTCCATGCTGTTTAAGGTCACCGGGGAGACTTCGTGGGGCGGCGTCCAACGCGTGCCATCGTAACTTGACCACCACACACCACTGTCCCGCTTGTGACGCCAGAAGCAGCCGACGTGATTGCGGTAAGGCGTGACTACGGTTTCTGGATAGCCGTAGGTTCCGTCGGACCAGTCGGAGGCTTCCGAGCCGGGAAGCAGCGCACCCTTTCCCCAGGGCATCCACGTTCGCCCGTCGTCGTCGGAATACTTCACATGGACGCCGATGCGGTGTGTGCGGCCTATCTGGCCCCAGCTTGACCAGAGCCGGCCGCGGTGTGGACCGCCCGCCAAACGCACCACTGAGGCATTGGAGCCACAATGCCGGATGTCTGCATCTAGGATCGTGGGCGAATGTGCCTCGAAGCGTGTGCCTGTGAACGTATACTTGGTCAGATGCTGCCGGGGGTTGGCTTGGCCCAAACCAACGCAACCAAACCCGCTGGAAATCGCCACCCCGTCACCCCCGGAATCGATGGCACAACCTCGGGCCGTGCCGTGGTCGAGGTTGCGTGCCGCCGGATCGGGAAGCGGCTTCCAACTCTGCCCGCCGTCGTTGGTGTAGACCGCCTTGCCCACTGCCGTCGATCTGTCCTTGGCGGTATAGGCGACGCATAGATACCGGTTGTCGTAGGCACTGACCCATCCGAAAGGAACGACTGAGCCTTGGGCGACGACAAGTGGTTCTCCGAGTTGGATCGGGCTGCGGTCAGGCTTCACTCCCCGCGGCAGTAATGACACGCGGGGCTTCCCGGTTGGGATGGTGGGGACGGTCATCGGTGACTGATCTCGAAGCAAACGCTTGGGCTGAGGCACACCGCGGCGGACGATGCGTACGTTGTCCACACGCAGTTCCCCCCGTGCAGACGCTCTTCCCAACAACCAGAAGTTGGCGATCTTGGCCAACTGCAGCCCCCTGACCCGAGCGGCCTCGGCGAGGTTGACCTCAAGCGTGCTCCAGCCGCGATCGTCTACCTTGTAGGTCCTCATGACTGGCGGTTCGATCAGTTCATCTTCCAGCGCAAGCCACAATTCGGCCGGAGTGTCGCAGAAAACATCCACCCACAACCGCTCGTACCCCGACCAGTCCCGCAACGCCGGGTCGGCCTTGGTCATCCATTGAAACGTCGTCATCAAGCGGTGCGTCTCGGAACGCTCGCGCGTATTGGGATAGAAGCGGGAGAGAAACTCCGTCTGCCGGTACGTTACATTCCGGCCGGGGGTGCTGGCCGGGCCGATGGAGGCAACCAATGCCAACTCACCTTCGGTATGCTCCCCCGGTCGGCACCGCCATGTCCATGCTCGATTGGTAGCCCCCGGCCACTCGAACCGTGCTGCAAAATCGAAGCCTTTGGTTCGCTCAAGCAGATAGAACCAACTCTCGCGCCCGGCTTCTCTTCACGCGACACATCGCCGGTCCCAGCTAACTCTGCACGCTCGAAACCCAGGATCAGCTTTTCTACGGGCGCTCCGGCAGGCGAGTCTGCCAGCGCTATACTTGCCATGACTGAAAGCAGAAGCACTGACAGGTGTAGCCGCGACATTCGAAGCATGCGAGAGTCCTCTAGCGTGGTTGCCACAATCATTGGTGCCCCTCGTCCGAGATGCTATCCCCGCCGTGACGAAATGGCAAGCATCGCAAGATATAATGCCCAGCGAAGATTGACCTGGATCAAAGAAGACAAACGAAGCGATTTGCACAAGCGATTGAAGATGTTTAAGACAACGACACGTCTACGATGTTGGGCCTTTGCTGCTCGCCAGAGCGTGGCGAGCGGGAGGGTGTCATGGAAAGGGATCGTTCTGATCGTAACCTTGACGATCTGATCACAAGCCAGCGCCGATACGCCGACAAAGCGAAAGAGTGGTTCGAGCTCCTTCCCAATGAAACGATCCAGAACCCTTGGACCTGTCTCGAGTACATACCCGCCGCGGCAGTGGCATACGATTGGATCTACCCGACGCTGACCGATGATGAAAAAGAGCGTTTCGCCGACGGGATGATACGACAAGTCACCCGCATCAAAGAGCTTTGGCGGCACAGTGACTATAACAACCACTTCCTGCTCGAGCACATGTCGCAGCTTCATGTGGGACTTAGCCTCGCGCACGAGGCCCATCACCAAGCCGAGTGGCAGGCTTACCTGGCGGAGGGCGAGACGTGGCTCAAGGAACACGTCATCCCGGCAATGAATGAAATGGCCGGCGAGGACGGAGGTGATGCCGAGGGTTTCAGCTACGCGAACTGGGGAGTGGAACGACCGCTCGCGTCTTATCTTCTGGCTTGGCGCAGCGCGACCGATGAAGACCTCTTTGAGAGCTGCTCGTTCTGGCGCGAAGCGTCGCGTTGGAATCTCTACGGCCGTCAACCAGATGGGAGACAGTGTCGCAGTGAAGACTGTCCCAGCTCGCACCGCTGGTCGCAGGGGACGGCCAAGCCGACCTTCGCGATTTGCGCGGCGGCTTATCGTGATCCGTTGGCACAATGGGCGCACGACCAGATTCCGTTCCAGTATCCGCAATTGATTTGGCTGCATCTGATCCCTTGGGACGCCCGCCTCGGGGCCCAGCCGCCATCGGACCTGCCGTTGGCGGCGGTCTTCCGCCCACTCGGCCACGTTTACACCCGCAGCGCATGGGATGCACCGGATGCCTCAGGGGCCATGTTTCAGTGTGGGCCCATTTTCGCCGGGCACCAACACCTGGACAACAACAGCTTCGTGATCTTCAAGCATGGCAGCCTTGCGGTCGACAGCGGCGTCAACGAATACTCCTCGCACCGCGCCAACTACTACAGTCGCTTGGTAGCGCACAACACAATACTGGTGTACGACCCCGATGAGGAATTTCCTGACGCCGTCTGGTCCAGCCAGGGGAGGGGCGGTTCGAATGATGGCGGACAGAGACGCATCGATTTTCCCGGCCGGGCTACGACACCAGACGCTGACAAGGCAATTCGCGATGTGGGCCGCATCACCGCTTTCGCAAACCAAGAGCACTTACTGCTACGCCTGTGGCGACGCCACAGAGTCTTACAGCCCAGAGAAACTCGAGCGGTTCACGCGGCAGTTTGTCCACCTCCGGCCGGATACGTTTGTCGTTTTCGACCGCGTGGATGCCACCTCCGCTTCGTATCCCAAGACATGGCTTCTCCACTCGGTCAATGAACCGACGTTTCCGGACACGGGATCCTCGTTCCGAATCGAGCACGCTGGCGGTCGGCTCGACGTTTGGACGCTGCTTCCGGAAGACACCACAATCAACGCGATCGGCGGTTCGGGAAAGGAGTACTGGGTCGACGGAGAGAATTACCCGCCGAACGAGACGCGCGACTCGGAAGCCGGCGCCTGGCGGGTCGAGGTCAATCCGGCTCGCGAATCAGCCAGCGACTTTTCTCTCCATGTACTGATCGCCTCCGACGCTGGCCGAAGCCAGAACCTCCCACAAGTGAAAGGGAGTACCCGTGATGGCCAGACCGCTATCGTCGAGATCGCCGACGGAACTGGCAAAGCGACGCTGCAGTTCCGTGCCAAGGGTCAGACCGGCGGTCACATTTCGATCGCGCAAAAGGTCGGACGATCGTTGACGATCCGCTCCCAGCGGACGTTGTACTGTCCGACTGAGCCTCGGGACTAGATCGTGGAAGGATGCGAGTGTCGGTCGCTTCCGAGCAACAACAGGGCAGATCCTCCTGAATGTGTTGGCAAGCCGATGTCTAAGCCGTGTTGAATTCGCCCAGCCAGGAGGGACGGACTTTTCTGAAGACGCTCACCTCGTTCTCCCCTCGCAAATGCGTTGTGTGCCGGCGCACCGGCGGAGACGCGTCTGCGGATTCACTGCACACTTAGGCCAGATCGCTTTGAAACAAAGGGAAGAGTGCTGCCAAAGAATTGCGTTAACTCGCGCAGGGCGATGCAACCGGCGTCGCGAAGAAATCGCAGTTTCTGCGTTCGGTGTGTCTGAGTTCATTTCAATCTGGCTCCCCTCTCCCCGACGACGAAGGCGAGTGGTGCTCGCCTTCATGGAACGGGGAGAAGGGAGCCAGCTTAGAGTGCCTTACGGCTGACGGCTCACGTTTGCGATCCACCCGACGATTTGGACGCGAAGAACTACGAATCGCTTGACAGATCAAGACGCCCGCCCTGCGTTGGCGTCGCCTGAGCATCAGCGTATCTGTTGGCAGCCTGTTGCCCCGCGTCGACCCGATCGAGCTTCTTTTGAATAAATTCTCGACTCTCGCTCAGAGCAGTCTCACACTCAGCTTCGATTGCCAATAGCTCCAAATGCAATTGCTCGCATTCCTGTTGTCGTCGTCGACATCGGCCCCTGGCCTCTTCACTATCCCAGCGGCGGGTGGTCGGATCATCATCAGCTGCCTGGCGAATGTTTGCGGAAACGTCGGCCAAACGATTGAGCGGTTTTTGTTTCTCGGAGAGCAATCGCATCAATTCGCTCATTCGCTCGGACTCGATAGCCACGATCTGACGATTACCGATTTCAAGCAACTCACGCAATGTCGACCATCGCTGCTCCATCAGCTCCAGAAGCTCGTTTCCAGTCACGATCATTCTCCTCAAGCACCGTTGTTATCGATACGGTTGTTCATCCAGGCGAGAAGTTGCTCCCATCCATCCCGATCATAACGCGTCGTTTCGGCGAATCGGTCATCCCACTCTTCAGGAATTCGCTGCAGCACGACACTGGCCTGGCGAATCAACAAGTCGGCTTCCTGCGGTCGCCCGAGGCCTTTCAAGCAGCTGGCTCGACCCAGGATCGCCTCAAGTGCCGGCGGTTCGTTCATGTAACGCAACTCGACCGTTCGATAGGCGGCAGCGGCATCCTCCAATTGCTCCATCTCGCGAAGCACATCCGCCTCTGCCATGAAACAGTTGCGATGCATCTTTTGCTCGTTCTCGGGCAACCTCGACTCTTCCTCGCGGATGCTCAAATGCTTGCGCAAATCAGTGAAACCACGCAAAGCGGTTTGCAGCTCTTGATCTGCCTGAGCCCGTAGTGATCGTCGGGCGGCATCGAGAATCTCCGGCGACTTTGATTCAATCCGCGGCCACCGCGAGGACAACACATGCGTGCGGGCGGAGAGGTATGCGGCTGACAGGGCTCGAGGACTTGGCCAATAGCGTTCGACGGCTTCGTCAAGATATCGAACGGCCTCTTCCAGGACAGGTTGGTTTTCACGAAGAATCACCATCTTCTGAGGTCCGGTTTCTTGTTCGGCCGCCAGAAAATTGTGGTAGCCACGTTCGTAAAGTAATTCGCCCAAAGTGAGCAGCGAGTCTCGCCATGCTTCACTCTGCGGAGTCAGCTCACCGTCCTGCAAGTTATCGGTCAACAGCGTGCGTGCTTTCTCTAGTCCGCCGCTTTCGGCGTGCGCCAAGGCCGCAAGCAACCGTGCACGGTATCGGAGCGGATCGCGAGGATACTCATCGATACAAGTCACCAACGCCTCGATGGCGAGCTGCGGATCGCCCTCGGCCAACAGTGCTCGGCCAAGAGCCACCAAACCACGTGGTCTTAGTCGGGGTTCTTCATACTGCAGATAAGGTTGCAGCAAACGAATGCTCTGAGTGAAATGCCTGCCGTTCTGGTATGCCTCAATCGCAGACCACTGCGTCGGCAAATACTCTTCGGTGTCAAACTGCAATCTGGCGGCTTCGGCGAAAGCATCGCCGGCGGCGCGGAAGCGTTTGCGGGCCAAGATCGATGCGCTGCGAGCCACTTGCCCACCAATGCCGGTTCCGTCGGCAATCGTGGCGGCGGCCCACTCACGGTACCCATTGCCTTCCTGTATCAGAGCCTCGCTCACGTCAAAGACCGGGGGCAGGCTACGCGCCGTATCGATCGCATTCTCGAACTCGCCACTTCGCAGAACCTGTTCGATGGCATCGACCAACCGACGCTGGAATTCTGGGAAAGCAATCAGACTTGAATCGAAGCCTTGAACGTTACCAATCTCGTGCATCACGTAACGCGTCGTTTGTAGCATTTCCACGCCACGGCCTTGGCGTGCTAAGAGTTCGATCTCTTCCAGCCCTCCCGAGATCGCTTCGGCACCAAAGGGGCGCTGCTGTCGCACGTTGGTCAGTCGCGTGAGTGCCTCGTCCGGCATACCTTGAACCAAGTACGCTCGCGCGGACCAAAGCCGTGCCTGTGCGGCAATTTTCGGCGATGCCCCCCGCTGCAAGTCACCCAGCTCTCGCATGACGTCTGAGAGCTCCGCAACAACGCGACTCCGATCCTCGTACTCGTCGGCAGGGCGGACCCCGTAACGATCCATTGCTCGTTCGATGAACAGCACCGCTCGCAACAGTGCCAGATGATCGCGGAATTCGGCTTCCTGATTTTGACGTACCAAAGCTTCGCTAGGCTGTGCCTGCAACGCTTGAGCAATGGCGTCACTGGCATCTTGCCAGTTCTTCAAGTCAATCAGGGGCGAATCTTGATCAGGGTCCCAGCCCACCGTTGCTCCGGCACCAACGTCGCATCGCTGAGGAACTGATTGATTGTCGCAAGTGCTTGCTGCGAACGCTGTCCGAGCGAACTGAGCTGTGCCGAGGCGAGCACTGGCAACAGATCACGTTGGAAGGTTGGGTTTCGCGCGAGCGCCGCATTGAGGGCCGTAATCGCGTCGTCATATCGACCCAATTGAAACAACGATTCACCAAGAATTCGATTTCCCTCGGCTTGTCGCCCGGACGGAAAACCTGCATCTCTGGCCGATTCCAAATACGGAACCGCTGCATGCAAGAATCGGCGATGCTCGCGAATGTCCTCTTCACCTTCGGCGCGGGCGACCTTTCCGGCACCGACCAGGAAATCACGCAGACGAATCCACTCCTCGCGATCCTTTCGGGCAGCTTTTGCCGCTTTGACCTCAGGACTCTCTTGCTCCGAATCATCCGCCGCGAGATCGTCTTCGCTGATTTCGCCGTCCAGTAGGTCAGGCTCTTCTTCAAACTCCACCGTTTCGGCCAATTCACCGGCAACAATTGGACGGCCACTGACATACTCTTGCGATGCAATCCGCAGAATCTCGTAGGCGTCATTCACCTCCGCCCGCCACCACAACGAGAACAGCACGCCAAAACCGGCGACGGCAACCAGCGCAGCACCCATCATCAAAATCGTCGTCGGCGTATCGCTGCGACGAACGGGCGCCCACTGGCTTGGTTTTGGGTCTTTCTCGGCCAACGTCTATCATCCCTGATGAAGCAACCTCGTCGAATAACACAACGCCTCACCAACAACAAGATCGACCGCTAGCTTGCTTGCAAACCAAAGCTCATCGGTTGGCGAGCTTTCAACTCCGGGACCAGGCGAATCGAATCGATAGCAGCGCATCGATCCAGATCTTGTTCGTAGCCCACACGCAACAGGTTCCTTCCGCCGCGTGTTTCACGCAGCCGGTCACCTAGTTGCTGAGATTCGGGAAGCCCACCGTCGGAAAGCCGATTGGCGGAAAACCACGATTGCCAGAGCTGGCGAGCCAAAATCGCCTCGTCATCCTGCAAAACCGCGTGGTAACGCATCTCACATTGGCTCACGATGGCGCCAGCCAACAGCACATCCTCGGCAGTGATCTCACCGTCTGTCCCTGAGCAAACAAGATGCACGTCTTCGGACCGTTGCAACGAGTCCAGCACAGCCGAAATATTCAGGAAACTGGCCGTGATCAATCTCCCGGCATCGGCGGCCGACTCGATCGCCCGCGTTCCGTTGGTCGTCGTCAGGATCAAAGACCTATCCCGGACACGCTCGGAGGTGTATTCGGCAGGCGAATTTCCAAGGTCAAAGCCGTCAATCGGTTTGCAGCCTCGCTCGCCGCACAGCAGCGGAGACGGCCTCATTCTTTCGGCCAAATCAATGGCCTCGGAGATTTCACGACAGGTGAAGATCCGCGCAGCCCCCGCAGCCAAGGCAGTGGCCATCACCGAAGTGCCCCTCAGCACGTCGATTACGATCGCCACATCCGTTCTGTCGGTAACGTGTCCCACACGCGGGAGCAGAGAAGTCGAAACTCGCAAATGAAGACCTACTCAAGAGGGCTCTTCGCCTGAAAATGCTGGCTCGCACGACTCGCTGGCTGGTACGAGGACGGTCGTAATGATAGCAAAGTCAATCCCTCACGCGACTACGTTGTCGCGGAGCATCTTTCGCCGGGTCCAAGACGGCCTACGCATTTGCGGCCATCGACGATAAACTGCGCCCAACACATCTCGATCACTCATCGCAACCGCGAACGGCACGCCGTTCGCTTTTTGTCAACCGATCTATAAACCATCCCCTAACTGGCATCCAATTCCATGACCCAAACAACCCTCAACCGAGACCCCAAGGAAGTCGCAGAAATTGAAAAGCATAAGTATTTCCTGAGCGAAAAAGTCGGGCATGACGTCGGCTGGGAAACCGCCGAGCAAGACTGGGATTCGAATTACGCCGAACAGTTTCGAAAATCGACGACTCCTAAATCCGAGGCACCGGCTGCCAAAGTTGTGAGCAAGTTTTTCAAGCGATTGCTGCCAAGGCGATAGAAATCTCAGTACCCAGGCGGGGCTGATGAAAACCGAGCCGACGGCCCTAGTGCTTTTTCACAGCTTAATTTTGGGGTAGGGCAGGACTTGGAGAGCGTCTGGCTTAGGAGGTTGGGCTCGCAGCGCAATTTGCATTGCGCGATGATAGCAGTACGCACCGGTATTATGATTGGTCACTACGTAAGACAACTGCGGAGCAGTGGAAGATGCTAGCCTGGGGTGAGGTTTGCGAGCTTCGAGCGAGCAAACCGTAACCCCAGGTCATGCGTGCAAACCCATTTTTCTCCGCTGCTCTTCTGGCGGCGTAGCCGCCAGAAGAGCAGCGGGGAGTGCTTTTTTTGTGTTCCTCAACCTGGGGTTACACCAGCCTCGCTGTCGCTCGTTGGATTCACCCCAGGCTGCATGCCGCCGCTGCTCCGCAGCTAAGAAGACTCCTCAAAATCACTTCCCTAAGCCGGACGGTCTCCAAGTCCGGGCCTGCGGTGTTGAGATCTGACAACCCTAATTCCTAGCGGTGACGCAGCACTAGCCTTCGCAGCTCATGGAAAGATGTAGCGGAACCAGTTGCGGATCGGCTGTCCAGGGACGTAAGCGACCGGCTGGCCAAACCATCCTTGGCCAACTTCGACCGGATAAGTTTGCTGTCCAAAGGTAATTAAGGTACCGGCTGGTGCTCCGCCAACTTGGGGCGCAACAACTCCGTTGGGAAGAATCGTCGGAGCCGCGATTGGTGCTGGCGCCGCGTAGGTCGCAGGTGCTTGATAGCTAACCGGCGCACACCCCGTGACGGAACTTGCCGCCGAGTAACTGCTTGGCGCGGAAACACAATTGCAATTGTCAATCGTGGAAAAGGCATTGCTGAGTTCGGGCTGTGCGAGCGGCGCAAAGTCACTGGTACTGGGAACCAGAACTGACTGATTCTGCGGGACCGGCATCAGATTGCCGTTGGACGGCAGACCACGTGGTGCCGACGGAGGCATCACAACAGAATTGGGCGGCGGCGGGGGCAATGCCAATGTTGGCGGCGTGAAACCTCCTGGCGCCGCTGCGGAAAGCGGCGGTGCTGCGAACGGTTGCTGCATGACGGTTTGCCGCACGCCGGATCCAACGATTCCGCTCGTGCCAGCTTGTTGCACTGGAGCCCGACCATGCACTGGAGCCCGACCATGCACTGGAGCCCGACCATGCACTGGAGCCGGATCATGCACTGGAGCCCGATCGACTGCGCCGGCTTGTTGATAGGCCATCTCGCGATAGTCAGCGGGCTCAGCCTGTCCCCGATAGCGATCGACCGCACTCGGCTCACCCATGGGGCGGAGCCGCGTCAAGGGTGAGTCAAGTGACTGACCAAGCACGCAGGGAAGCGTCGTCAGCAAGCTGATCGCAATGACTGGAATCAAACGGATGCCGGAAAGAAAAGTCATGTCAGTCCTTCGTGGAACGCGGTCGACCACTGATATACGAATTCGGAACCTTGGCCTAATCACTTCGACAAGGTGAATGCAAGATCGATGCCAAAGCCGAATAACGTGCTATTCCAAATAGTTCGGCACAAAAAATTTCCGACACGTTGTAAATCCTGCAAACTCGTTGTAACTCAGACAACGTCCGCTGTTTCACAAGGTCGTTTCCCCAACAAGCGAACGATCAAAACGATGCAGACCAGACCCAACAACAAGCTAAGCCAAGGCGACAAGCCGACCGCGGAGGGCAACGTTCCCACCAACACGCAAACCGCCGCAACGATCAATGCATACGGCATTTGCGTTCTTACATGTGCGACGTGATCACAACCGCTTGCCCGACTGGAAAGGACTGTCGTATCCGAAATCGGTGAGCAGTGATCGCCAAAAATCGCACCCGCCAATACCGATCCACAAGTCGCCAAGGCAATCGCACCTCCAGGCCCGGCAGTGGGATCAAGTTGCAACGCCAGTGAAATCGAAAGCGGAGTCAGAATCGCCATCGTGCCCCAACTCGTACCGGTCGAGAACGCCATCGCACCCGCAATCGAAAACACAACCGTCGGTAACAAGCGGGGATCGAGCCGGTTTGAAAGCACACCGGCGAGGTAGCCGCCGGTATCGAGTCTTTCGGGTTCGGTCATCGCCGAGAGCGCCCAAGCAAACCACAAAATCAACAACGCGGGCAACATCTGGGCAGCCCCTTTGAACGCGGCGCGGATCGCAGTTGTCATCTGGCAACCACCGAGCAGCAGGTGACTGGCGACCGCGAACAGCAACCCCACAGCGCCTCCCACGATCAGCGCCACGTACGAATCGCCATTGCCGAGCACCTCGCCGGCAAAACGTAGTGGACCGAGATCCGGATCCCGGTTTGCGATCGACTGCAGGCCTGTCACAACCAAAACGCAGCAAACCGCGGCGAGACAAAGAATCACGGGCAACACGGCGGCGACCCACAACCACTGGCTCTCACCTTGCTCGGGAATGGATGCTCGTTCAGCTTCGTCTTGATGCACTGCATCGGCGTCCGACTCCGCGCGACGCATCGCGCTGAAATCGCGGCCCGTGATCGATACCGTGAATACCATGGCCAACGCCAACCAGGGATAGAAACGGTACGGGATCGACTGTATGAACATCTGGAAAGCTGCCGACGTGTCATCAATGCCAGCCGCTTTGAGACCTTCGCCCATGTAGCTAATCTCGATTGCCGCCCAAGTGCTGACAACCGACAGACCAGCCACTGGTGCGGCAGTCGAATCAACCAGGTAAGCGAGTTTCTCGCGGGAAATGCGATAGCGATCGGCGGTCGAACGCATCGTCCCTCCCAGCAGCAAAGTGTTGGCGTAATCGTCGAAGAAGATCGCCAGGCCGGAGGCGGCAATCATTGTTTGAGCGCCCTGTCGCGATTTCACTTTCCGCGATAAACGCTGGATCAGAGCCCGCATCCCGCCCCCTGCTTCCAACACACCTACCATCGCGCCGATCAACAAACTGAATGCAAGAGCTTGCAGATGCGACTTGGTAACGACAGACGCTTCCATCGCCTGGTAAAAGACGACGGGCGCGTCCCACCAAGACGTTTGCGGATTGCCGTGTGCGAGCAGCAAGGAACCGACGAGCACGCCGGCGGCTAGCGGTAGCACTACCTTCCGCGTGAGAATGGCAAGCAAGATCGCGACCAGAGGAGGCAGGAGACTCTCGGGCCCGAATTGCATGATCGTGAACACCTCTGCAGGCGATACACGCCGCTATTTTTTGGTTGCTGCCGAACCGAGTACCGGTGGAACCAAGAAGCACTCGTCGTCGTGCGAAGGCGAGTTCTCAAGCGCCTGATCGTTGCTCAACCCAGGAACGTGAATGTCGTCGCGCCAGCGGTTGCCAACATCCAATGCGGTTGTCATGGGTTCGACGTCATCCGTCTCAAGCTCCGACAACCGCTCGACAAATCCGAGGATGCTATCTAACTGTGGACGCACCCTGGCTAACTCCTCGTCGGATAGCTCCAACCGAGCGAGCAGTGCGAGTTTGCGGACATCGTCATCAGTCAGCGACACAGCTATTTCTTTGAGCTGCTGACATCAAACGGCTTCGTCTTCACAGTCTTGCGAACCACGCCGCTGCGGATGCACTGAACGCACACTCGCATCGACTTGTTTTGACCGTTGGGCAACGTCACATGGACTTTTTGCAGGTTCGGCACGAACTTACGCCGGGTGATGCCCGTGATCTTGGTACCAACGCCGCCCAAGTACTTGGCTTTACCACGGGTTTCAATGCGATTGCCCATTTGGACGCTCTTGCCGCACGCTTCACATTGTCGTGCCATTAGGATCTCTATTGCTGACTTGCGGAAATTTCTGTTGCAGGGAAGCCCGGCAATATACAGATGGTTGCTGGCCACGTGAAGCAGGAATTGAACATCGAAAGTCGCAAACCCACTGACACGAGCCATTACTAGCCAGTGGGGGATACGGATTGCCGCTGATTTGACCGTAATTGGCAATTTCCAGTGGTTTTATTCAAGCGGTAGCGACCAAACGCCGATCGACCGAACATCCCACCTAATCGGCAAACTTTACCACCGTAAGGAATGCCGCACCGAAGATCTCCACTGCGTCACTCCTCCATGACTCGCAAGACTAATCCAAAAACCACCCATTTACTGCGGTTTTCGTTCGCGCTGACCACGGTCCTCGCAACTGGGTGCACCACACTCAACCTGCCGGTGCTGACATTTTCCAAGCCGGCGTCTTCGGAGTACCGCAGCGTCGACCCGGGTTTCCAGTTGGAGCCACTCAATTCGGAGCAAGCCTATTACAGCGTTCGGCAGGCTCGATCACAAAATGCCATCGTGCTGGAGGTAGCTGGAGACAGCACCCCTGTTCGGGTATTGCCACTACCCCCTGGCGAGAAAAGCGTCTTCGTTAGCGATCTACTCAATCAAACCGGTATCCAGAAGAAATTTGGCTCGCTGCAGGCAACCCTTTTCCGATATTCGCCGGAGTCGATTGGGGGCCTCAGGATGGATGTCAAGATGGCCCCGGATGGTCGAAGTGTCCGCGCCGTGAGCGATTATGCGTTGCATGCGGGCGACCGACTGCGGGTCAGCAAGGCGGCGAATCCCGGCCTGAAGGGGCTGGTAAATATGGTGCTGGGTATCTAATTCGACTAACCCGATTATTCGGGAAGGTTGCAAACAAACGCTTCCCTCGAACCGTCTCGCTGCTAAAACTGTACCAGGGATAGATTCTCGGAACTTTGCTTCGGAAAGCTCCATCCTAAGGAATCAATGAATCGCGTGGCGGATAGTGCCATGGTTGGATTCCCCCCATCGATCCCCCTGGTCAGGCCAGCCTTGGTGGTACGGTACCTTTCAACACGATCGTCCAACGGTTTTTGGACACAACGATTGCGCGCCGACGATCGTGGGGTGAACGCTTGCAAGGGCTTGCGCAGTCAGCGTTTCGTGGCCCGGCAGCGCGTTCGATGGGGTGGTTTTACGCTGATCGAGCTGTTGGTCGTGATTGCCATCATCGGGATCCTGATTGGTCTTTTGCTACCAGCGGTCCAAGCCGCCCGCGAAGCGGCCCGTCGAGTGCAATGCCAAAACAACATGAAGCAGATTGGGCTGGCCCTGCACAACTACGAGTCGACTTACCGGTCTCTGCCTTGGGGTGCCAAAGGGGGTTGGGGACAGAGTTGGACGACGGACATTTTGCCATTCATGGAACAAAGCGGCCTGTGGGAGAATACGCCCCAGGGAGAACTGGGCTGGGCAACCTCGAACACATTGCAGGGCGAGCAATTCCGGTTCTTGGCTCGCACGCTTGGTGCCTTCCTACCGTTGCCCCAGCCAACCTGGACCAACTCATTTTGCCGAAGAGATCGGGTTCATCACCGGTCGCGCCCTCAACAGCTATCTGGGCAATGCTGGAAGCGATGTTGCCCGCGACACCTACAGCACATCCGGTCATCTCGGCATGGAAGCTGGCAACGGCGTGCTTCGCGTCGGCGACTGCGTCACCAATCCGACCGAGCCGCCTTGGCCGCCACCAACCAAATTCGCCGCGATTTTCGATGGACTAAGCCACACGGTGCTGGTCTCCGAAACGCGATACATCGATACGCATGAGTGCGGAATCTGCGATCACTTCGCTTTGTATCATCCTGACTTTGATCGCGCACGGGGATCCGATTTTTCGGAAGCATTGATGTCGATGAAGCACGGTATCAATCTGGAAATTGCGCCGAAAGAGCATAAAGAAATTTCAATTAGCAGTTTTCATACTGGTGGGGTGCACGCGTTGATGTGCGACGGCTCGGTGCAATTTCTGACCGAGAGTCTCGATGAATCGGTACGTCACGCAATCGGCTCGCGCGGCAACCGCGAGCTTTACGATGCAACCGCCATCCAGTAGTCACTGCTTGCTGCTGCGGATCGCGGTTGCCTGCTTGCTGACCAGCTTGATGATCGGCTGCCGCCAGGAGCCTCCGATTCAGGTTCCGCGTTTTGTGGATCACGGTGGATCGAATGAAGAACCAAGTGAACCCGACCCCGACGGCGACGACATGATTCCGTAGTCTGTTTGCCGTCTGCGTTGGTCGGTTCCCACCGGTCTTGCCCGGCGAGCCGCGTTGGCGAGTCCCGGCGGCTCGCTCAATCGAGCGGTTTTACCCGCAGGTTTCGGAAGTACACCTTGCTGTTCGGGTCGTGCGCTTGAAGTGCGAATGTCCCTTCGCCTAGTCGTCTTTCAAACTTCTCGCTGGCCGACGTCTGGTTTGCGGGTTCCGTATAGTCAACCATCGTCTTCCCGTTGACTTTCAATAAGACGTGTCGGTCCTGGACGATAATTTCTTGCGTGTACCACACGTTATCTTTCAGCCCTGGGTCATCGACATTCACAACGCCGTACAGACTGCTGGATTTTTTCGGGTCCTTGTGGCTCACATTGACCTGGCATTCGAATCCATACTTGGGCCAATTCTCCGGCTGATACTTGGTGTGAAAGTAGATCCCCGCGTTACTTCCGGGTGTGGTTTTCACCTCGGCGATGAAGTGAAAGTTCTTCAGTGGCGCCAACTCGCCGTCATAAAACAGATGGCATCTTTCGCCTTCGCAAACCAGCATTCCGTCTTCGACCTTCCAGCTCTCTTGGTTTTCCTCGGCAAGCTTCCATCCCTGCATACTCTCACCGTCGAAGAGCGGCACGAATCCGGTTTCCGTTTCGGGTTGATCAGCATGGACGGTATGACAGATCAACGTCAGGCCGATTAGAAACGCGACGGCGATCAACAAGTCTTTCTTCATGGAGAGGGCCTCGGTAGAGTTTTCGATGCGCGCAAAAAATCCGCTTGGCGAAAAGTATATCGACAAGCGGATGGAGTTGTGCGTCGCTAACGATCCAGCCAGCGATTAGAGTCCGGCATCGGTCGCCGGCAGCTCATTGTTCTTGATTTTGTCGCCGAATTTCTTGCCGTCGGCACTTTCATGCTCGGCCGCTTTTTTGAATCCTTCGTAGATCCTCTTCTGGGCTTCTTCCGGATTGTCTTTGACCCAATCTTTGGGGAAGTCTTTCTCCTTCAGGTACTTGCCAACCGCATTCCCATACTCATTGCGAACCTTCTTCTTGTCGGGATGGTTCTTGATGTGACAGATGTTACAGCCGGCCTTCGAAGCAGCTTTTTGGAAATCCTCGTCAACGCCATCGATCTTCAGATGCGCATTCTTCCACTGCTTACTGAATTCGCTGGTCGCCATCGCGGGACCGGCCAACAACATCAAACACGCAAAAACAAAAGCCACTCGTCTCATTCATTTTCTCCGAAGCTTCAAGAATCATTTCCCGGCAATTGGTGTGCAAGCCATGACTGTTGTGGCTCGTTAGCCGGGGAGGGGATTGTGGTAGCAAAACATTGAACCGGCATCAACGCTCTTCAATTAAGTCTCACGAGGGCGAAAAAGTCAAACCAAGCTCATGGCTCGTCGCGATTTTTCGAGCTTTTCAAGGCGGAACGAAACGACGAGAGGTCTTCATCAGCAGTGTCCAGCGCCGGCGAACGCGAATTATCAAACGTCCTCACACTGTCCAAAGCACGAACACTGGGGAGATATTTCTCGTCGAAACCTGGCGGAGACGCGCCCTCCTGGCGGTAGTCGGCCGGTGTTCGCTGACCGGCCGGTGCGGTCGATAGACGCACCGCCGACCAATTCACCGACCAACGCGGGGAATTCTCGCCGGCCCACAACGGCGTCGCCATCACAAGATCATTCATGCGCGTCGTCTCTGTTTCGCCATCGAATGTCGAGAGCCTCAGCATCGGATCTTCCAGCGTCGACGCGACCACATAAGCATTGGACGCCCCCCGCAGCTGAAGCAGAGGCGTCGGATTGTCGAGGGATCGTAGCCCGGCAAACTCGAAGTGGGGTACTCCTGGGTCAATCAGGAACACGCTGTTGAAAGCTGTACGATCGATCGCCAGCGGATAGGCTCCGCTGACTCCGACTCGCATCCGAACGATACCCTTGGGTGCATGAGCGGTGACGCGGGTCAGCGACAAGCCGATCGGTTCGGCGTCGACAGCCGGCTTCTGCCGCGCACCGGCGGTATCGATCATGTGCTGCGTGATTGCCAACAATCCGTTCTCCCAGGACAACAACAGCCTTGTGGCGTAGTCCATGTGCAGCATGGTCATCTGACCACGGACGACAACATTGTTCAACTTCAGCCGTACCAGCGGAAACTCGTCCACGTTTGACAATTCCGTTCCCCGGCGGATTCGCACTCCGGGATCGGTAATCACATCAAAAGCGTAAACCTCGTCCCGCAATGTGGGATTGCTGATGGTGATGCTGCAGTCGCTGAGTTCCACCGAATGGTTTTCGTTGACCTCAAACAGCGTGCCTCCGTCGATGTCGCCAAGGGGCACATTCCAAACGAAGTGCAGGTCCTTGAGTTCAATTTCGCGGGAGCCAATCGAGAACATTCTTGACCGCTCCATGTCACGCGAACTCTCCGGCTGGAAGACAATCATGCTGCCGCCCACGGTCGACTTGATCAACAGATTGTCGACATCCACCATGACAGGCTCGCTGTACACCACGGGCACCGCGATCTCGAGACGACTGGCACCGTATTGTGCGGCCATCTCAAGTGCGCGAGAGAGCGTTGGCGCGAGTGCCGCGCCTTCAGCGTCGCGATCGTAGCCGGGCTCCAAATCGGGCCCGACCAGTCGCACCACGTGTGGCACCGGACTCTCGAATGGTTCAAGCGACACATCCTCGTCGCCGCCCAGAAAACGCCCTTGCATCGAAAACGGTGCCTCAATCGCAAATGCCTCTTTCACTGACGTACTCAAATTCGCCGGCGGCGTTTGCGTTGCATTCAGCTCCGAACCGTTGTCCATCAACTCAGGTGGCGCGAGAACGCCTTTCAATTGCGGAGGCTCGTCGGCTGGCCGAAATGTCTCCGCTGCCTGATTGGAGGCTGCCTTGTTAACACCATTGGCGGCATCAGGTGCAACGCTAAGTTTGGATGGTCCCGCGGCTGACGCAGCCGAATTTGCTGGAACAACGCGAGCCGCTTGAAGACCCGCATCGCCTGCGGGCATGCCAACTTGCAGTCGTGTCGCCCAAGCGGGGATTTCTATCTCGTGGCGCAGAGCCGCCGATTCCAAATGCAGCCATCCGGCGCTGGCCAGCAACAACATCGCGGCAACCATCCAGGGTGCGTGCTGCTCCAACCAGAAAACCAGTGGATTCGGCTGGCTGATCGCGACCGGACTGAGTGCTTGAGCACGCACCAATCCATCACGGAAAGCAACCTCCCGCAAATCGGCGATCAGGTCCGTTGCGGTTTGGTATCGATCCGCGGGATCCTTGGCGAGCATCTTTTGAAGGACAGCCACCAAGTTGCCGCTGACCTCGGGCCTCAGTTCCCGAGCGTCCGGTGGCGGTGCGTTGCCATGGCTCAGTAGCTTCTGCAACATCGTCCCGCCCGGATACGGCGGACTGCCCGTCAACATGAAGTAGAGCGTGCAACCAAGCGAGTAGAGGTCGCTGCGCAGATCGGCTTGACGGGGATCGTGAGCCTGTTCGGGCGAGATGTAGTCAAATGTCCCCAACGTCACGCCACTGGCGGTCATGTCTTCGCTCAAGTCGATGTTATCCGACCGAGCCAACCCCATATCAACCAATTTGATTCTGCCGGCATCGCCAATCAACACATTCGATGGCTTGATGTCACGATGGACAATGCCGCGATCGGCTGCGTGCTGCAAGGCGCCGGCTAGCTCCGAGGTATTAAAGACCGCTTCGTCGATCGACAAAGCACCGTTCTTCATGACAAGATCACGAATATTCGTTCCCTCGATGTACTCGAACACGATGTAGTGCCATTCGTCGTGGCTACCAACATCGAACACCCTGGCGATACGAGGATGATCGAGTTTTGCCGCACTTTGCGCCTCATTGCGAAACCGACGTTGCAGATCTGGATCGTCACTCACAAACGGAATGACTTTGATTGCGACGGTTCGGTCCAGTTGTTCATCGCGGGCCCGAAAAACCGCTCCCATGCCGCCACCACCGATCAATTCCTCCAACAGGAAGTGATTGAGCCGCTGGCCCAACAGTACCTTGGCAACCGCAACGGGGGTTCGATCGAGCGAGTCAATCCGACGAGCCGCTTTGTTAACTCGCGATGACCCTCGGATCACCGTTTTGGCTTGCTCGATCTGCTCAACGTCATTGCCACCACCGCCTGGGGTGGAGGCCACCTCTTCAGGCAGCGGGTCGCTCGAGCGGTGAACCGTCGAAGCGTCAGGTCGAAGCGATTCTTCCGAGGGCATCACAATGGCTTTGAATGAGCGATGGCTTTGAATGAGTGATGCCGCTCCCGAGGTATGCAGGAATGAAGGAGCGTCCAGACCCGCGACAACACACCACATATTTACAGCTAAGTGGTTGTGATCAAAATGTTTACGAACACGTGATCCGGATGACCGTAGTCTAGTTTCTGAGCCCAAATCCGTCAACAAATCAGCTATCGATGCAGGTTCGAGATGGCGGCCACTGTGCTTCCACTGAGGGGTCCGAATTCGAGAAATCATGCCAACCATTCCACGCCGAATCGCCAATCTAGACCGGTTTTTGCTCCCGTTCGTCCTGGCATTGCTGCTTTCGCTGCCGTGTCGGTCGGCACTGGCCCAATCGACCAAGCCGCAGGCCAGGTGGACTCCAGCCAACATTTTGCTGATCGTTGTTGATGATCTTGGATTTGCGGACATTGGGTGCTTGGGCAGCACGGACATGCGAACGCCTCATCTGGATCACCTGTTTGCGGACTCGCTGCAACTCGGCCGGCTCTATGCCAACTGCCCCGTCTGTTCGCCGACGCGGGCTTCCATTCTGACGGGGTGCTATCCCGATCGGGTGGGCGTGCCCGGCGTGATTCGCACTCACGATACGAATAGCTGGGGCTACTTTTCACCCATCATCAAGACACTTCCCGAGCAACTGCGTGATCTCGGCTATGAGACATCGGCGATCGGCAAATGGCACCTGGGGCTTCGCCCTGAGAATCATCCGCAAAGCCGCGGTTTCGATTCCTTCAAGGGATTCCTCGGTGACATGATGGACGACTATTACCATCATCGTCGTCACGACATCAACTACATGCGCGACGGCCGAACCGAAATCGACCCCACAGGCCACGCCACCGACCTGTTCTCTGATTGGGCGGTCGACTTCATTCGTTCAAAAAACAGGACAACAGAGCAGGGTAGTGCCCCCTGGTTCTTGTACTTGGCTTACAACGCACCGCACACACCGATCCAACCGCCCGACGATTGGCTGAGAAAAGTGAAGGACCGCGAATCGGGCATCGGTGACGCTCGTGCCAAGTTAGTTGCCCTGATCGAACACATGGATGCGGGAATCGGACAAGTGCTGACGGCACTGCGGGACTCCGGGCAGTACGACGATACGGTCATTCTGTTGACAAGCGACAATGGCGGACAGATTTCCGTGGCCGCCAATAATGGCTCGCTTCGTGACGGCAAACAGTCGATGTACGAGGGTGGCCTGCGGATCCCAGGCTGCATCCGTGTGCCCGCCCAAACAGAGCCGGGTTCAACCACCGATGCCGTTTGTTGTACCGCGGACCTTCTACCCACGCTGGTCGAAATCGCTGGGGGCAAGGTCCCCAGCGGAATTGACGGCGTCTCGCTGGGGCCGCTGCTCGCCAACCCTGCGGCAAGTTGGCCCACCCGCGAGATCTACTTTGTCCGCCGCGAAGGAGGCGTTCGCTACGCGGGACTGACCATCGAGGCTGTTTTGAACGGCGATTACAAGCTCGTCCATAACCTACCAACACAGCAACTTGAGCTCTTCAATTTAGACAAGGACCCAGGTGAGACAACGAACTTGGCCGAGAAGGAGCCGAAAGTGTTCCGCGAAATGGTCGCTCAACTCCAACGGCATGTGCAACGAGGCGGCCAAACAGCCTGGCAGAAAAAAGAATCGCAGTAGCCAAGAATTCTTAACGGTTTTGGCTCTACCCGACCTCGTACCCATATATTAAACACCGCAAACATTTCCCATAATGCCGCCCCCCGAGTACTCCCCGTTCCTAGCTGTAGCCGTGTCCGGCCCACTGAAAGGTCCGACCGATTACAAATCGTGTACCGAAGGATGACAACAACATGCTGGCGTTAATTAGATCGTTCACCCTCGTTCTGTTCCTTGGACTGGTGATGACTCCTGTCCCCGTGCTGGCAATGCAGGATACCAGCGACACCGCGACGCAAACGGACGAAGCCGCGCCCGCGGATACGCCGGAAGCTGACGCTGCGGTTACGCCCACGAATCCTGATCAGAACACGAATGCTGGTCGAAACATGGTCGCCTCCGGCGGCAGCGTTGGGATTCCGTTGGTCGCGTATTTGATTCCGCTGTTTGGTTTGGCCGGTCTTGGATTTACCTACTGGAAATCGTCGTGGGTCGCGCGGCAGGAAGTCGGCACCGACAGGATGGCTCGCATTGCCGCCAACATCAGCGAAGGCGCGATGTCTTTTTTGAAAGCGGAATACACGATCCTGTCCATGTTCGTCATTGCTGTTGCGGTTTTGCTGGGCTATGCAGGCAGCACCCAGGGTGACGATTCCTCGCCGTTGATCGCTATGTCGTTCGCGTTGGGAGCGATCTGCTCGTCGCTGGCGGGTTTCGTTGGGATGAAAGTGGCAACCAAAGCCAATGTGCGAACCACCCACGCGGCCAGAACAAGTCTTGGCAGTGCATTGGAGGTCGCGTTTGCGGGCGGCTCCGTGATGGGCATGGGCGTCGTTGGACTGGGTGTGCTCGGTTTGAGCGTGCTGTTTGTTGTTTACGCAAACATGTTCGGGCTGGATTCGCAATCCCACGTCAGCCGAGTGATCACTGTGCTGACCGGATTCTCCTTTGGCGCATCATCGATTGCTTTGTTCGCGCGTGTTGGTGGCGGTATCTACACGAAGGCCGCAGACGTGGGCGCAGACCTGGTCGGCAAGGTGGAAGCAGGCATTCCAGAGGACCACCCTTTGAACCCTGCAACCATCGCCGACAACGTTGGCGACAATGTCGGTGACGTCGCTGGAATGGGTGCCGACCTGTTCGAGTCCTATGTGGGGTCGATTGTCGGAACCATGGTTCTGGGATCTGCCTTTTACTCGCTCTTTCAATCGGAGGGGATGGACGCCTTCAATGGACTGTCGGCCGTCCTCTTGCCGCTGGTCCTGGCCGGAGTTGGGATTCTTACCTCCATCGCCGGAACGTTCTTCGTAAAAGTGAAGGATGGTGGAAACCCCCATCACGCCTTGAACATCGGCGAATTCGGTTCTGCCGGAATCCTGTTGATTCTGACTTATGGAATCATCAAGGTGATGTTGCCCGCCACGTGGACTGTCGAGGGCTTTGAGTACACCAGCAACGGTGTGTTCTTCGCAATTATTTTCGGATTAACGGCTGGCTTGGCGATCGGCAAGATCACCGAGTTCTACACGGCAACCGGAACGCGACCGGTGAGGTCGATCGTTCGCCAATCCATCACAGGACCAGCCACCACCATCATTGCTGGTTTGGGCGTCGGCATGATGTCGACCGCTATTCCCATTCTGATAATCGCGGCCGCGATCATCGGTGCTTACTCGGTCGCGGGCCTGTATGGGATCGCCATTGCCGCCGTTGGTATGCTCTCCAACACCGGAATTCAGTTGGCCGTTGACGCGTATGGCCCGATTTCGGACAACGCCGGCGGTATCGCTGAAATGGCTGACTTGCCCAGCGAGGTTCGAGCACGCACCGACAAGCTGGATGCCGTTGGCAACACGACCGCAGCCATTGGAAAAGGATTTGCCATCGGTTCGGCTGCCTTGACGGCTTTGGCGCTGTTTGCCGCCTACATCACCGCTTACAACGCCACGCACAGTTCCACGCAGATCACCTCGATTAGTATTACCAATCCGTTTGTGATGGCATCGTTGTTCGTGGGAGCCATGTTGCCGTTCCTGTTCTCGGCGCTTTCCATGAACGCCGTCGGCCGCGCCGCGATGGCGATGATCGAAGAAGTTCGTCGCCAATTCAAAGACATTCCGGAACTAAAAGCCGCCTTGAATGTCATGAATCAAAACGATGGGAAGAAATTCGATGATTGGTCCCATGAGGATCAAGAGACTTTCAACGCGGCAGACGGAAAAGCAGAGTACGGAAAGTGCGTTGCCATTTCGACGCGGGCATCGATCCGTGAAATGATCGTGCCGGGCCTGGTCGCCGTTCTGGTTCCCGTTGGTTTCGGTTTCGTACCCAAGTTGGTGGGACTGGAAGGAAACACCAACGCGTTGATGCTCGGTGGATTGCTGGCCGGCGTGACCGTCAGCGGTGTCCTGATGGCACTCTTCCAATCCAATGCGGGTGGTGCCTGGGACAATGCGAAAAAGATGATCGAGGAAGGAGTGGAGGTCAACGGACAAATGCTGGTCAAGGGAAGTGAGGCCCACAAAGCCGCGGTCGTTGGTGACACGGTCGGAGACCCTTTCAAGGATACGTCCGGCCCCTCGTTGAATATCCTACTGAAGCTAATGAGTGTGGTTGCACTCGTGATCGCCTCCATGATTTAAAAGGTTTTGCAGCCGTGGGCCAGGACAGGTCCTGCCCCACACTGTCGACGCAACATGCCCGAACGCATCACCGGAATCCTGACGCCCAACATCACTCCGGTCGATGCGCAAGGGCAAATTGACGAAGAACGATTACGAGGTTACGTCGATTGGCTGATCGAACGTGGCGTCGATGGACTCTACCCCAACGGCAGCACCGGCGAGTTCGTTCGCTTTACCCGCGAGGAACGCCGCCGCATCGTCCAGGTCGTGGTCGAGCAGGCGCGCGGGCGTGTACCGATTTTGGCTGGAGCAGCCGAGGCCAACGTCAAGGAAACGATCGGGGCCTGCGATGAATATGGCGAAATGGGCGTCCGCGCCGTCGCCATCGTCGCGCCGTTTTATTACCGGCTCAGTAGCGAAGGTGTCTACGCCTACTTTCGCGAAATCGCCGACAATGTCTCGGTCGATGTTACGGTCTATAACATTCCGTTATTTGCCTCGCCAATCGATGTGCCGACCGTGGTCCGCCTGGCATCGGAGTGCCCACGCGTGGTGGGTATCAAAGACAGCAGCGGCGATCTTCCCAACATGATGCGGATGATTGCTGCGATCCGGCCGATCCGAGATGACTTCTCCTTCCTGACCGGTTGGGATGCGGCGTTAGTGCCAATGCTGATCGTTGGCGCCGACGGCGGAACCAATGCGACCAGCGGTGTCGTCCCCGAACTGACCCGCGCAATCCATCGCAGCGTCGTGGCGGGCAACATCGCCGAAGCAATGCGACTGCAGTATCAGCTGTTGCCACTTTTCGACGCCATGCTCGCCCTCGGAGAATTCCCCGAAGGTTTTCGCGCGGGCGCTCGTTCTCGCGGATGGAATCTCGGTCCCGGTCGCCTGCCAGTTTCGGATCAACAGCGTGAAGCGATCAAACGCACGCAACGAGACATCGACGCTCTGGTCGCCGAGGTCGCGCAGCTCGACGAATCGCTCGTGCTGCCCCCCGAGACGATTGAGAAAATCGTGCAACGAGTCATGCGCCAACTTGGTTCTTCGCAATGACGTGGATGGTGCCGGCGGGTGGCTGGTGGTCGACGAAATGATCGGTACCTTGAACCAAGCATGTTGACCATCCCCGCCTGTTAACTGACAAGCCAGACGCCACTTTTGCGATGAAGTGGCCTTCCCGGCAAGTCAAGCGGGATGATCCACGACCGGCGCTTCACCATCGACAAGCACGTGGTCCGAGAATCCCCCCCCCCGAAATGCCCATCCCTCCGTCTCTGGGACGCAATTCGGGCCTACGAAGCTGAAAAAATCGACTCGCTCAGAATCGCCAAGAAATCAAGCTAGAAGCTAGGCGATTTAGGCCGTTGCTCTAGCTATACTTTGCGTACGCCCTCGACCGGTGCCCCTGGTCGTTGTGCCAGGCCGCTGTGATCTTGCCCCGATCATAGCGGCCGCTTTTTTGCGCTTCATCGTGCGAAGCCGTGGCCCGATTGGCGTCTGTCAACGCAAGTTTCGCGGTCACAAATTGCTGGTGACCGCGTACGTTCAACGCAACAAATCGTTCACGTATCGGATGTTCAAGAGCGGTCGATTGACGCTCGGTTCCAATGGAGTGCCAACCAGCTGCAACAAGACGCCGGGGACAGCGGCGCGAATCAGTGGATGAAGTGGGGGCTCGTGTTCATTGTGGTCTCCTTGCCCAAGCTATTGACTCAGTTGTTCCTGAACAAGTTCATGTCCAGCGCCTGTCGTGAATGCTTGAAGCAGCTGCGGATCGATTGCATCGGTAATGAATATCGCTGCACCGTCGGCCGTGGCGACGTGCCCCCCCTTTGCAACGGGAAGACGAACCCGTCGGGTGAGTGATTGATGGATTTCACGCAGTCGGTACGTTTGCCCGTCACGCTCCCAAGCTCCAGGCGTCATCAACTCGCGTGCCCCAGAAATCATCGTTAAGACGAGCAAGCAAGCGTAGTCTTCTACTGCATTCAACACGCCCCATGTTGATCGGACGAACCGAAACTTCTCGACGTGGCTTGCTGCGGCAACACGCACTGTGCTCGTGTGCAGCGGGTCGCGCACAACTCCGTTGGTGATGTCCCAACCCTCGGGTCATCTCCATGATTTCATCGTATTCTATCGTTCCGTGCGCCGATTTTCTTCGCCCGATGGTTAGCAAGGTAACGACGATGACGGAATCAGAACGGACATCGAGTGGAGATCAAGGAATTGGTGATCGCATGCTCGATGGCCGCGGTGCGTCTCGCTGGATACGCATAATTTTCTTGATTGTTGGACTCGGAACGTGGTTCTGGACACAGTCGCTCATTGGGAGTCGCGAGCTGCAGCCGGGTACCATTGGTGACGGCGTCCACGAATTGCTTGCCAGCGTAAATCAGTACCTTCACAACCATCCATCCGCAGCCAACGCGTTGTTGATCGTCAGTTCTGCGGTCATCGACATTTTGGGGTTTTTTCTGTTGTGGTATTCGGTCTTCGGACGCACCGTCCGCCCGTTCATCGGACTCCTGCTGCTGTTTGCCATGCGACAGGCATGTCAGTGGACCTGCGCTCTCGAGCCACCGTCGGGAATGATTTGGCACAGCCCGGGCGTCCCGAGCATGCTGGTGACCTACGATGTAACGACAGACTTCTTTTTTTCCGGTCACACCGGCCTGGCGGTGTTGGGAGCGGTGGAACTTTCGCGGGTGGGTGGACGTCGCTGGCTGTACCTCGGCATTGCGATCGTTCTATTCGAAGCCGCGACGGTATTGGTTCTCCGCGCACATTACACGATGGATGTTTTCGCTGGAGCCGTGGCCGCCCGCTATGCATCCATCCTGGCAGCCCGCGCCGCGCCCTCGTGTGATCGGTACCTCAGCCGATTATCTCGACACACAAAATGACGTGAAGCCGCTGTCATTCCGTGGGGCGATCCGAGTCAGCAAGCGATTCACGCTCGGATTGCAACTCACGAGCGAACTCGTCAGGCCCACGGTGGACGGCGAATCGAGCGCACAGCAGCCTCGAAGCAGCTAGAGCCTTCGTCGCGTCTCTACCCGGTGGGATTCTCCAAATTCCAAACGGTACATCGTTCTGTCCCCAACTTCTGCATCGCCAGTCGGTTTTTTCAGGCCATGGCATCCAAACGGCATGCGGATCAAATGCAATCAAGTTCACGACAGGTCAGTGTCAAAAAATTCGCATCTCGAATTTGTCTCTTCCGCGAATCGAGTTCACGCCGCGACCCTCGCCCAGCGAAGCGCACGAGCGTGGTATTTTACTGTCTACCCAAACGATTTCGCGGGAGCAAGATCACGCACTTTCCCAGCGGCGAATCCAGCTTTCACGTAGGGCAGACGTTCGCGAAGCTGTATGAAAGTGATTTCAACCCTGCCTTGCCGAACACCAGTTTTTTACTGCCAGGAATACCTATGAGACCCCAAGACACGATGAGCCATCTTCGAGAACCGCTTGATCCTACCTGTCTGACGCGGATCTGGTTGGGGGTGAAACGAAGCCGCCGACTTCTCTCGATTTTCGCCACTCTCATTTTCGCAGCGGGTTTCGCGCAAGCATCGAAACCGAACTTCATCATTGTTTTTGCCGACGACCAGGGCTACGGAGACCTGAGCTGTTTTGGATCGCAGACGATTCAGACGCCGAATATCGACCGACTGGCCCAGGAGGGGCGCAAGTTCACGAGCTTCATGGTTGCATCGCCAGTCTGCACGCCATCGCGGGCAACGCTTCTGACGGGCTGTTATCCCAAACGCGTGGGCATGCACCAGCACGTCTTGTTTCCTCAGTCGACCAAGGGCTTGAACCCCGAGGAACATACCGTTGCCGATCACTTGAAGTCGCAGGGGTATGCGACGGCTTGTTTTGGCAAATGGCATCTGGGACACCATGCGGAAGTACTTCCGACCTCGAATGGTTTCGACACCTATTTCGGAATTCCTTACTCAAACGACATGAACCACCCGGACAACAAGGGTAAACCCAAGGGCGGACCAGATGGAATGGACCTCCTCTGGAAAGACCCGGAGTCAACGCTCACCAAGTGGAAGACACCGTTGTTCGAAGACGAACAAATCGTCGAGCTTCCCGTGGATCAGCGGACCGTCACACGACGCTATACGCAGAAGGCGATCGATTTTATCACAGCGCATCAGAGCGAACCCTTCTTCGTTTACCTGCCGCATTCTATGCCGCACATCCCGCTTTACGTGCCGGACGACGTGCGCGATCCGGACCCCAAGAATGCTTACATCAATACGATCGAACACATCGACGCTGAAGTGGGACGACTGCTAGATGTTGTGGATGACTTGAAACTGACGGAAAAGACCTACGTTGTTTATACGACCGACAATGGACCCTGGCTGAGCTTCAAGCACCACGGTGGTTCCGCCGGTCCCCTTCGCGAAGGCAAGGGAACGACATTCGAGGGAGGCCAACGCGTGCCATGTCTGATCCGCGGTCCTGGGATCCCCGCAGGAACTGTCTGTGATGAGCTGACCGGAACGATTGACGTATTACCAACGATTGCCGCGATCACTGGCAAGCCTTTGCCCGAAGGGAAAAAGATCGACGGCATGGATGTGTCCGGGCTGTGGATGGGGACGACAGAGAAATCACCCCGCACGGAGTTCGTTCACTACACGTCGCACGGTGATCTGGAAGGGATCCGTCAGGGGGATTGGAAGTTGCTCGTGAAGAAGCCGAGAAATCCCGGAAATGCACAAAGACGCCAGGCCGGCGCGAAACCACCCGAAATCCTGCTGTTCAATCTCAGCAAGGATGTTGGCGAGCAGAACAATCTAGCAGACGAGAATCCGGAAATCGTCAAGCAACTCCGTTCACGCATGGAAGAATTGGATGCGGAGATTACGAAGAATGCACGGCTTCCCTGGATCAAAGGGTAAGTGGGCAGCAAAGGATAAGTGGGGATCATCAGTGTTCGGGTTAATGTTTTTCGGCGTATGGATCAGAAAGTGGCGTTGTCCAATTAAGCATCGCTTCCGTATCCGAGAACCTATCCCGCAAATCAAAACTGCGAAATGCCGTGGGGTCGGTGGTTTTGAACGGGCTTCACTGCCGGTTCCTGGCTGACGCGATCTTCACTTCCTGGCAACCCATTTGAATCGCGTATCAGAATCAGCTATGCCCGTCCTGCTCGGGCTCGGCCCAAACTCGAGGTCCATCGTCATCCCACTCGACATGGATCACGCTCGGGTTGCAACAGACCGGGCAATCCTCGACATACTCTTGTGATCGACCGGCCGCTGGATCGAGTGGGATCACGATCTCCTCACCACAGCTGTCACAAATATAGGTTCCGTCGTCTTCCACGGCTCACGCACCTGTTGGATCTGGATTGATATCGAAGACCACCTTGAAGGCCTTGGGACTCACCGCCGACTTCATCGCATCGTGAACCGAATCGAGCATGTAACGATGGGTAATCAGGTTCGACACGTCGACCGACTTGTCCTGCAACGCTTGAATCGCTTTGTCGAACGGACCACAACGCGAACCGACAACAGTAATTTCGTCGATGACAATCTCGGCGAGCGATAGATGGTGCTCAGATGCAATGGTCGTTTTCATAATGATGGTTCCGCGCGGCCGAATCAACTGCAACGCGAGCGGCAACCCCGATTCCGAGCCGGTGCAATCCAGCACGATATCGAAGGATCTAGGCCGTCCAATCTTTGCTAGCTCGACGGTCTTGATTCCCTGCGATTCGAACCGAGCAGCTTTCTCGCTGTATTTACTGACCACCGTGAGGTCCGGCGCGTCACACTTGATCGCTTGTGAACAAAGGTAGGCCAATCGACCATCACCCAAAATGGCCACCCGATCGGAGCTAGCGAGATTCACTTGCTGGCCAATTTGCAGCGCCGCAGCCAGCGGCTCGACGAACACGGCTTCGTCATCGCTGACCGAGTCGGGAATCTGGTGAAGGTTGTGCTCTGGAACGGCGAGACGCTGGGCGAACGCACCGTCGTGCCGGTCGATCCCGATCACAGTCCGGTTGCCACAGTGGTTCCCTAAACCGGCCTGGCAACGGGGGCAATTGCGACAATTGCAGTTGATTTCGCCAACCACACGTTTGCCCGCGAACCTGCCCGAGGTTGCGACGCCAACGAATTCGTGTCCCAGCACGCCGGCAAATCCCATGTAGCCACGGGCAAGCTGCAAGTCGGTTTCGCAAATCCCTGCTTGGACGACTTCGACAATGACTTCGTCCGCCGCGGGCGTTGGTTCGGGGAGGTCGTCGCGATACTGCAATTCGCTGCCTTGCAAGATGATTGCTCGCACTTTTTTACCTTCTCGTGTTAACGGAGGTGTGGGTCGAGGGCGCGGAAACGTATAAACTTGTTCACATCAAAATCATCGAATGACTCTTTCGCGAATTCTATCGTCATGGCTGGCAAAACGGACCCTACGACCCTCCTGGCACGATTCGGTCTTTCCAGTTTCCGTGCCGGCCAACGTGATGTGGTCGACGCGGTCGACGCCGGTGAAGATGTCATGTGCGTGATGCCCACCGGCGGTGGAAAGAGCCTCTGTTATCAGCTCCCCAGTTTGGCACGCGACGGGACAACGATCGTCGTATCGCCGCTGATCGCATTGATGAAAGACCAAGTCGACACGCTGCAGGAATTGGGAATCAGTGCCAAGCTGATCAACAGCAGCTTATCGGCCAGCGAGCAGACGGAGGTCATGCAGGAGATGGCCGCTGGCCAGCTTGACTTGGTTTACGTTGCTCCGGAACGGTTGCGCAATGGTCGGTTTCTGGAGGCCGTGTCGTCGGTCAACATCAGTCTATTGGCGGTGGACGAGGCACACTGTGTCAGCGAATGGGGGCATGACTTCCGGCCCGATTATTCGCGGCTTGGCCGTTTCCGCGAGCGTTACTTGGGAAACGTTCAAACCATCGCGCTGACCGCGACGGCAACACCGACGGTGCGGCAGGACATCAGCGAATTGCTGGGGCTAAAATCGCCTCGGATTTTTATCACCGGTTTCGCTCGCACCAATCTGCATTTTCGCGTCACCCACGCGAAAACCGACCGTGAAAAGGACGAACGACTCATCCAGTACTTAAAGAAAGAGGAAGGCTCCGGAATCATCTATGGCGCGACCCGCAAGCGGTGCGAAGAGCTTGCCCAATGGCTGCCCGAAAAAGCCCGGCGACCGATCGGCGTCTATCACGCTGGCTTGGAACCAGCACAGCGTCAGCGAGTGCAAAATGACTTCATGTCGGGAAAACTCTCCGCGATCGTGGCCACCAACGCGTTTGGAATGGGCATCGACAAGTCCGACATTCGATACGTCATTCATTACAACATGCCGGGAAGTTTGGAAGCCTACTACCAGGAAGCGGGTCGCGCCGGCCGCGATGGTGGTACCAGCGATTGTCTACTGCTGTTTTCGTACAGCGATCGTTACATCCAAGAGTTCTTTATTGAAAACCGATATCCTTCGCGCGAAACCGTTCGGTCTGTTTATGAGTACCTGCTATCGCGTGACGAAGATCCGATCGAGTTGACGCTCGATCAAGTGCGCGATGCGATCGGCACCAAGGACGGCAGCGAGGCGATCGGGACGGCCGAAACGCTGCTCGCCAAGGCCGGGGTACTGAAACGCATGGACAGCAACACGAATCACGCGATGGTGCGGATCGATAGTGATGCACCGACGATGCTGGATTTTCTGCCCAAAGAAGCGAAGATCCGGCGGCGGGTGATGCAGGCAATCGAAAAAATCATCGGCGGACGACGCGGAGAAGATGTCTTTGTACGTCCCTCGCGGCTGGCCGAACTGGCGGAGGTGGATCGTGAGCAGCTGACACGTACGCTGCGAGAGCTGAAGAAGTTGAAGGCGTTTGACTATGTGCCGCCGTTTCGTGGTCGCGCGGTTCACTTTGTCGAACGCGATCTGCCGTTTGAAAATCTCGATATCGACTTCGATGAACTCGAGCGTCGAAAGAAGGCCGAATACGAAAAGCTGGAGGCTGTGATCACGTTTGCCCGCACGAGTGGCTGTCGTCAACGAGTCATCTTGGACTATTTTGGTGAAACAAACGCGAGCAATTGCGGGACCTGCGACCGCTGCAACCCAACCGACGGCTCGGTAGGACGAGCATCCGACGTTTCGATCGCTGGCGAAGTGAAAGGTGTTGATTCCGCGGCGCTGCTGCGCGGCGTTCGCGTGGTGCTGAGCGGTGTCACGCGAATGCACGGTCGATTCGGAAAGAACCTTGTGGCGCAAATGCTCTGTGGATCAAAGAATAAAAAACTCCAACAGTGGAAACTGCATCGCCTGAGCACCTACGGATTGTTGTCGACGCTCAAACAAACCGAAGTCGTCGCCGCGATGGATTCGTTAATCGAAGCCGGCTTGCTGCAGCAGAAAGAAGTCGATGAGCGGCGTCCCACGATTCACATGACCGAGTCGGGCCGGCGAGTGATGTTGGCCCAGGATCCATTGCCCGCTGCGGTTCGCATGCCCTTCCCACTGGCGAAACGATTGGCGGCGGCGGCAAGGGGACTCGAATCAGGCGACATCCAAACGCAGTCGGCGGGCAGCGACACGTCCCCAGCGGATGGACAGCAAGAAGAAAACTCGCCCGAAATGACCAATCGGATCGAGCGTTTGAAGCGTTGGCGCCACAAGACGTCGGCGGCACTGGGAATTCCCGCGTATCGCGTGCTTACCAACGCGACGATTGACCGCATCGCCCAGTCGTGCCCCACAACGACGGAGCAACTGGAAGCAGTCTCGGGGATCGGACCGGCAACGGTTGAGCAGTTTGGGTACGACATCGTCGAACTGATCCGAGAAACGATTGGGGCGGACGAGCAAGAAGCTGATCAAACTGGGTCAGAGCCAGCGATGGAGGATGCGACAGCCATTGGGCAAGAGCCGCTTGCGGAAGGGGATGCGCCCGAAGCCGCGTTCCCTGCTGCGGATGCTGCATCGGAGTTGCCGGCGCTGCATAGTGCTACGGATGCGTCGGATGCCTACTGGACTTGGCGGCTATTTCGAGATGGTTACTCCGAAGCCCAGGTTGCGGCGATCCGTCGATGCGAGGCGTCGTCGTTGGTTGGCGATTTGGTTCTCGCGGCCTCGGCGGGACATTTGGTGGATCCGTCCTGGATGACCGCAGCAGACGATGCGAAACGTATCCGGGATGCCCTCCAGGGGGCAGCGGTCGGCGGTTAGTCACTTTCCGGATCAGCCACTACAATTGACTGCAGCCCAGATCGAGATAATGCGGTGCTAGCCGAGCAGAACCGGTGCTAGCCGAGCCAATTCGGTCGCCCTTCGTCGGTCTCGGGGGCTCCCAAGGATTGTCACCCGAGGACCGGTGCTTCCTGATCAAGAATCGCCAAAAGGCAGGAAATGGATAAGAAGTCTGACGAAAACGGCTCGACTGGCTCTGACTCTCAAGAGGGCCGACGAGGGAATAACACGCTTTTGATCGCGCTGATCTTGGCGGGCTTGGTGCTGCTGCTGTTCTACAACCGGGGCGAGGAACGATCGCTCATTTCGGCCAGCTTTTTTCAAGACCAGCTTGCGAAAGAGAACATCGAGCGGGTCGGCATTGGCGAGCAGCGTGTCTATGGCACATTCAAGATTCGCCCGGAAGCGCCGCCGTTGATCGAGGAAGGTGTGCTCGAAAGTCCAGAAGGATGAAGACGGCCAGCCCCTGAAGTATCTGAAGAAGTTTGCCTTCAACCGCGCGACCGACAGTGGCTGGGTGGTGCAATTTGAGAACCAAATGAAGGCCGCAGGCGTTGAATACGAGATCCTCGATCGGGACAACACTCAGCAGATCATGTACTTCATTGTGCTGATTGGTTTGCCGCTGGCGATTCTCTTTTTTCTGTTCATGATGCTGCGTCGAACTCGCAGCGACATCATGGGTGGCGGATTCCTGTCCGGATTCAGCAAGAGTCCGGCAAAGCGATTCGAAGCGAACGAAAAGATGGTGACGTTTGATGACGTCGCGGGACTCGAAGGAGTCAAGGCTGACCTGCAAGAGATCGTCGAATTTCTCAAGACACCCGAGAAATTCCAGAAACTCGGTGGTCGTGTTCCCAAGGGTGTGTTGCTCAACGGACCTCCGGGTACCGGCAAAACGCTTCTGGCGCGAGCGGTTGCCGGCGAAGCCGCGGTCCCGTTCTTTTCGGTCAACGGCAGTGAGTTCATTCAAATGTTCGTTGGCGTCGGTGCCAGCCGCGTCCGCGATCTATTCAAAACCGCGAAAGAGCACAGTCCGGCGATCATCTTCATCGACGAAATCGACGCGGTGGGCCGCCAACGCGGCGCCGGACTCGGGGGCGGTCACGACGAGCGTGAGCAAACGTTGAATCAGATCCTGGGCGAGATGGATGGCTTTGCAGGCAATCAAGCAGTGATCGTCGTCGCTGCAACCAACCGCCCTGATGTGCTCGATCCGGCGCTGCTGCGTCCGGGACGATTCGACCGCCATATCACGGTCGGTCGTCCGACGATGAAGGGTCGGGAAGCGATCTTCAAGGTTCATGTCCGGGACGTGCCACTTGCCGACGATGTCGATCTGAAGCGACTCGCTGCTGGAACCGTTGGTTTGACTGGAGCCGATATTCGCAACATGGTCAACGAAGCGGCGCTGTGGGCTGCCCGAAACGACAAGAAGATCGTCGACATGAGCGACTTCGATCATGCTCGCGACAAAATCTTGATGGGGGCCAAACGCGAAGAGGTTCTGCAGCCCAGTGAAAAGGAAAAGACCGCTTATCACGAGGCCGGGCATACGTTGACGGCTTGGCATTTGGACGGTGCACATATCGTTCACAAAGTGACGATCATTCCGCGTGGCCGCGCTCTGGGCGTCACCCAATACGTACCCAACGAGGATCGACTGAGCGTCAGCAAACGAGAACTCGATCATCAGCTGATCGTGTTGCTCGGTGGCCGGGCCGCCGAAAAGATCATTTATAACGAAACTTGTGTCGGTGCCGAAAACGATCTCGAACGGGCGACCGGCATCGCCCGACGAATGGTCACGCATTGGGGGATGAGCGCTAAAATTGGGCCGGTCAGCTATAAAACCAGCGACGATGATCCGTTCCTGGGACGCGAGATTCACCAGACACGTCAGTTCAGTGAACACACGCAAGAACTGATCGACGAAGAGGTTGCCCGAATCCTGATGGAAGCCGACCAAAAGGCCGAACAGTTGCTGCGTGAACACCGCGGGGAACTGGAAACGATCACGCGTGCACTGTTAGAGCACGAAGAACTGGGCGAAGCAGACTTGACGGAGCTGATCGGACTTTCCATTCAAGCTCGAACGCGGAATGAGAACGGGGAACCGAAAACCGACCATTCGATCGCACCCGAAAGTGCCGCTGAGCCGAATCCTGATCCCGTCGCCAGTAGTGACCAACCACCGGCCTAGTCGTCCGACAAGCAAGGTGGTTGGAAAGTACCGAATCCTATGGGAAAAAAGAAGCGTCCCCAGCAGAGAACCAGCTTTCGAAAGAACTACCAAGGCCGGGTGCCGCAAGGTGATCTAACGCGAGAATTCCATATCGGCGACGAAGACCGTTTGGCCGACATTCATCAGGGCGAAAGAGTCAGCGGCAAAGGCGATCTGACTCGAAAACGAACCGTCGCAAATGTCGAAGCGGGCGATTCGAATGCCTCCGATTCTGAACCGTTGATCTCAGGACGAGTGCTCAGCGTGCATGGCCTGAGGAGCCGCGTGCTTGGCGAGGATGGCCAATGCTATGAGTGCGCCATTCGCCAAGTGCTAAAGTCCCTCGAGATCGAGCAGCGTAACATTGTCGTTGCAGGTGACAACGTACGTCTGCGAGCGGAATCGCCTCTCGACGGGATGATCCAGCACGTCGAACCTCGGCACAGCGTGATCAGCCGCACGAGTCGCGGACAGCAACATGTGATTGCCGCCAACGTTGACTACTTGCTGATCGTGACCAGTGCGGCTCACCCCAATTTGAAACCCGCACTGATCGATCGCTTCTTGTTGACCGCCGAGGCATGCGAGGTCGAGCCTGTCATTGCAATCAACAAGATTGACTTGGTCGACACGGCGGGCCTGCAGCAGTTGGTCGGTGTCTATGCTTCGATGGGATACCGGGTTTTGTTGACGTCCGCGGAGACTGGAACGAACATCGAGTACCTGCGTGCTTTGCTGCGTGGCAAACAAACCGCTTTGGCGGGCCAAAGTGGTGTCGGCAAGAGCAGTCTGCTCAACGCTGTCCAACCTGGTCTTGGCCTTGCTGTCGCGGAGGTCAGCCAAGACAACGATAAAGGACGTCACACGACCACGGCGGCAACGCTGATTCCGCTCCAAGATGAACCTGGTGGAAAACCGTGGGCGCCGTGTTCGACACGCCGGGCATTCGACAATTCCAACTGTGGGACATCTCGCCGAGCGAAGTGGCGGGGCTGATGCCAGACCTCAGGCCGTATGTCAGCGGCTGTCGTTATCCGGATTGCCTTCACTTGAGCGAGGACGACTGCGCCGTCACAGATGCAGTGGCCGATGGAAGGATCGATGCACGTCGGTACGATGCCTACTGCCATCTGCTGGAAGATGACCTGCTCTGCGAGGCACGTTGAATGAGTTGGAATCCAGATCCGCAACCGAAGTACCCGTGGCTTCGTGGTGCCGTGATTAGCGCCGCAGGTGTCGTGATTGGGACGATTTCATTCGCGGTCTTTTGTTATTCGCTGGGTCTGAACTTCAGCGACGAGGGTTGGGCCGACAACCAGGCTTCGCCGTGGCAAACCAACCCCATCGGCTTGATCGGGTCCTTGGTTGGGCTCTCCGTTGCGATTCTAGTCTTTTGGCTCGGGTTCATTCAGACAACTCGACGCTGAACGCAATTGGGAGGGCGATCACCAGACTTTTCCATGAAGCTTCAAAACACGCCCTGCGGCGAAATCATGTTTCGCTGAAGAACGGATTACCTTGAACGCCGGCAGGATTGTCCTTCGTTCGGCGTGGCATTTGGAATTTCTGGGGCAACGGCGGTTCGACAATCGGAGCCGGTTTCACGTTCTCCTCCAAGACACTGTCGGCCGCATCGGCATTGACGGTCTTTACACCGAAACGATTGGCCTGCTCGTCACCGATCGGATCCAAGTCGCCCGCTAGCACGGCTCGATTGATCGTGTAGGACAAAAGGTGTTTGCCTTGCGAATCCTCGTAGATGTGCTCGATCGAAAGGTCACGCTCGGCAACGGCAACAGCAATCGCATTTCCTTTCATGTGCTCCACTGCAGCCTTCTTCAGCATTCGTTTGTTGACTCGGGTTAGTAGCTGCTTCCCCTCATCATTAACGATGTAGCGAAACTCGGCCCGCTGCTCATCGATCAGCTTGATATCTTCCAACGTGGTAAACGCATCCATCCTGGTCGGACATGCTGCGTTGGCTGTCTCGAACATTTTCATCAGGTCTTTGTCGGAGGATCCTTCGACCACCTTTGCACCTACTTCCCGCATCGCTTCCTTCACACCCATCTCTGCAATCTCGTCACAACCGCACATCAGGCAGCAGATGCACACAAACAGAAACGCAGAAGCCGATTGTCGAAGGATGGATTGATTCATGGTTTTGATTCTCGAACGAGACCACGCGTACAGAAGAGCTACTCTGTAAAAACCTAGGCCAAGGTCACCAATCGTGAAGCAGCTGGGATCAATGAAGATGAGCAGCGGGTCACCGAGCCTGCCTAAAACCGTTACAGTCCAACCGGTTGCGGCCATCGCCGCAATGAGCGACTGCCTGGCGGCCACCCATGAATGCAACTCACAAGTCTGCCGTGAACACTCTGGGGCAACTATCCTGGTGAGTTCAAGCGATGATGTCTCGACGGTTTTGCACGTAATCCCACAGTACGAAACGATCGAGATCTCGGCCGCTGGTAAAGAAGACACGTCCCTTGGTGGTCTGTGCCAATCGATGCGCGAAGCGAATATCCTCCTCGCTCTGTGACCAACTCGGAATCAAGAAGATATTGATCGTGATACCCTCTCTCTGGCAAAGCATCCCTTCACGCATCGTCGCCGCCTCCGTCCGCGGATCGGGCGGATAGAGCATGTACAATCGCTCGTCCTCGAAATGCGCGGTTGGCAGTCCATCGGTGATCAGCACGACTTGGCGATTGGGCGTATCACAATTGATCAGATTTTGCCGCGCCATCTGCAAGGCATGTTGGATGTTCGTAAAGTGCGGATGGATTTGCTGCTCGCTGATATTGGGATCACTCATGTCCGCCCAGAGTTGCACCCACGGATCGTGAATCGTCACCGGCTTTGGCATCATCTCGATGATTTCACCAGGCCGCCGCAGCTTGGCGAACGTGTACATCTCGATGAATCGCAGAAAATCGCCTGGATACTCGCTTTGGATCAATCCTTGCAGCGCCGAGTGCCATTCGCTTGACGTTCACGTATTGGCCGTCGTACCGCATGGAACCACTCATATCCATCACCACGGCAGTAGCACACTTGGGATGGTTGCGAGTCTTGTGGACTTCGATGTCCTCGCTGCGCAATCGAATTGGTCGCTCGTCACCTTGTCGCAGAAGTGCGTTGATCACGGTTTGGGTGATGTCAAGGTTCGCGACACTATCACCGAATTCGTAAGGCTTGGTTTGCTGCAGCTCGACGGCACCTTCTCCAATCACATCGCCCTGATGGCGACCACTTCTGGACGGCGCGAGTTCGCTGAAGATTCTCTCCAGCAACCGACCCTGAAAGATTTTGTAGGCTTTCGGAGTCAAGCGAAAACCTCCCCCTCCATTCTTGTCGCGTTCCAGACCCTGACGCTCCGCTTGTTCACGCAGCAGATTCTCGATCTGACGGCGCATCTCTTCGAGTTGCTCCATATCGCCGGGCTGAGCAAATTCGCTGAGCATCTCCATGTCAATGATGCCGATCTGTGCGTTCTCCGCAGCCGCCTCGAGTTGCTTCAGGAGTTCATCGATTTTCTCCAGCTCTTCTTTGATCTCAAGAGCTTTTGGCACAGACATTGATTCGTTGCCGGTGAACTCATACTTGCTGGCCAGGTCTTGGATATTGTGCTTGTCGCTCATCCGCTGGCCGACCTGCAGCAATCCTCTGGCCAGTTCGCCGCTATCGTCGCCGGCGCGATACCAAAGGTGCTCGATCATGTATGGCTGTTCTTGGGCGACCGCTCGCTTGTACGCCTGCACGAAATCTCGAGGCACGCGGAGATTCTTGGCGGTATTGTCCAGCGCCTTGCGCGCCTTCTTTTGAACAGTGCGGGCTTCGTAGGTCTCCAGGATCTTCCGTTTGCGTTCCTCAAGCATTGCGCGGAGCATGTCCAGACTAGGTCCCAATCCGGCAATCTGGCTCGGGTCCAAACGTACCGCTCGCGCGAGTTCCTCTTCGGTCAGCTCACGGTAGTTGCCATACATCAACGCCTGCTCGAACGCCGGCGAGACCAAATCGGGCGGCGGCTGAGTTGGCGGCGGAAACTGTGCCGGGTCGTATTTCTGATAGGCGTGGATCACGCCTCCAGGTCGGTATCGCATCGGGTAAAACGGACGTCAATCCGTTGCCTCACTGGAATGTGTATTCAATCGCAGCCACTGACTGATGTCTGTTTCACGTTTCATATTCGATCTTGCCATGTCGTTGGCTGCGGCTGATACGGTCCATGCTGTACAGACCGGCCAACACAAACTCGACGCAACTGGCGCGGACCGCTTGATCTTCACTGGCATTGACCTCGAAGGCCATGTCCCACGCCGGCGGAACACTCTTCAGACGCGATGCATACTCGCTACTGGGCAACAAATCGCCGACCTCGACACGAACACCACTACGAAAGATTTCGGCAATTGCTCCCAATCCATGCTCTTCGACGTATTCGTTGAAGACAATTCTGATCGCTTCGGCAATCACTGCATCAAGTACCTGACTCTCGCTCATTTGATGAGTTCCCATCAAATCGAGCTCTAGTTTTCCCTGAGAACTTGAGTGCAGATGTCCAAAGTCGCTGATTCGCGGAGCTGCTGGACGTTCGTTGTGAATGATGCCTCGTTGTCGGGCGGATGCGACCAACGTGCGAAAGTTGGCCAACGACAGACGGGCCGAGACACCCGAGGCCTGGTCGACATACTTGCTCTTTCTCGCCTGATTAGTGATTTCCTCGACGATCTGGTACATAAAAAAAGGCACCAGCACTGGATAGTCACCCCCAAGCGCGTCGCCGACCTCCTGCCGCAGGATCTCGATGCCCTCGTCACGTTCACTCGGGTAGTGCGTTTGTACGATCGTCCCAATTCGATCCTTCAGCTGCGGAATCACTTTGCCGCTACGGTTGTAGGTCGATGGGTTTGCCGAGAACAAAATCATGATGTCCAAATCGAATTGGACGGGGTATCCGCGAATCTGAACGTCACGCTCTTCCAAAATATTGAATAGGCCGACTTGAACCAAATCGTCTAACTCGGGCAACTCGTTCATCGCGAAGATGCCACGATGCATTCGAGGAATCAGACCAAACGACAACGCTTCCTCGGCACTCATGCTGACGCCGCCCGTTAACTTGGCCGGATCAATTTCGCCGATGATGTCGGCGAACTTCGTGCCGGGACTCAAACGCTCGGCATATCGATCATTACGATGCCACCAGGCGATCTTGATGTCATCGGGATCGTGCTCCGCGATCAAGCGGCGTCCCAGAGACGAAACTGGTCGTGTCGGATCTTCGTGAATCGGCAGATCGGGATGGTCGATGTAGGGAATCCACTCGTCCAGAAACCGCGTCAGCATCCGCATGATGCGACTCTTGGCTTGGCCTTTTTCTCCCAGAAACAGCATGTCGTGACCGGCAAGCAACGCCAGGTTGATCTCTGGAATGACGGTATCGTCATAGCCAACGATCCCCGGAAAGAGTTCCTCGCCCGCGGCCAACATGCGGGTGAAATTGTCGCGAATCTCATGCTTAACCGATTTCGATTCCCAACCGCTATCAATCAATCCTTGCAGCGTCGTCGGGTGTGGAGGTGCCATGATGGCATTCATGCGTACGAATCCTGGTTGAGGGTCTTTCAGGTAACTAGCGCATTGTAGCGCAGTGACCACCGAGGAGTCGCCAAGGATGGAAAAAAGCGGCGGAAAGGGAGAACCCGCTACTTGTCGCCGCGGACCATCGCGACCGTGAGGGTCGTCGTCCGCTCGGCCGCTAATTCGTCCGCTGGATGGACGACCGTCAACCTTCTGCCTGTCGCAGCATCGTGTAGTCGCAGAATCGCTCGCGAAAGCCGTTCCGCCTCGATCGTCCACGTCACTTGATGAGTGCCCGCTTCCAGCGCAACTTTGCTCCCTCGATCAAGTGAGTCAAACTCCAGCGCCGCGTCATCGACTTGAACGTGCTGGACCACGTCTTGCTCGGCAGCTCCGATGGACACGACGATCATTGCGGGATCATCCAAATGGAGTTCGCCGACAAATTGAATCGACATTCTGGACAATTCGCGATCGGCTCGCTGGGCAATCGTATCCAACACGGACTGCGTAAACGCTACATCCGGTTCGTAATTCAACTGGACTCCGATGTCTTCGCCGTCGATTTTGATTCGACCGCTCAAACCGTTCTTGGGCTTCACCGAAGCCGCGCGTGTCGGCTCCTCGGTAATTGTCGAAGTCGTGGCATCCGGCAAGCTCGGATTGGCATCGCGGAGAAACGGCGGCAGAACTTGCAACGCCTCGTCGATCGTTCTCTCGATTTCCAGCTTCTTCAGCCCACTTGTTTCCACTTGTGCTTTCCGCATCAAGTCGATCGCATGGATGCGCATCGAATCCGCGGCACGTCCGGAAGATCGGGAGGCAACCGTCAACCAACGCTGCGAGATAGTGATCAGATCATCGGTGGAAGCCGTATCAGCGAATTCCAACTCTTGCCTCGCGACGCTCGCAATCCGCGAATCCGATGCCTCCACTAACCAAGGTAATCCGATATCCCACCTACGAAGCATCAGGCAGTAGTACCGTCCCAGAATCCCAACGTTCCCCGTGTCGCTCTTGACCTCGCCTGCTTCATCGATCATTCGTCTCGATGCCTCGGACGAGCGGCTCATCTGATCCGCGGCCTGTGAAAGCTGCTTGAGATAGGCCAATCCGCTTTGACTATCGAGAAACTCCGCAGACTCACCGAGCCCTTCAACGACACGTTGGCAATCCTGGAACGATTCAGCCAGCAGCAACTGATCTGCAAGCTTGAGCCCGCAATTCAAGATATGCTGGTGCGTGTCGGGCAATCGCGCTAAATCACAGGCTCCGATAAATGTCTCAGCCAGCAACTGATCAAGTTGCACTTGATAGGTTTCGGTCAGAGATTTCAGCCGCTGGCCAACCTGTGCCGCGTCTTCGACCAGCCAAGCCAGCTCAGCGATCATCATGCGGGCTGTCCAGGAATCCGGCGTACCCGCGATTAAGTCTTTTTCGAGGGCCTCGATTTTGGCGATGCGCTCTTCGACCGCCTGAGGCACGACCGTTTCGCCCAGTGCAGGGACTAGCGAAACCAATTGCGTTCGTGCCGCCAGGACACTGGGCTGATCGGGAACCGAGCGTCGCGGAACCACTGGCTCCGTTACATCATCGGACCGACTCGGATCCAATTCTGTCATCGACGCGCTGACTTCAGGCGATTCGGCAAGATCCGATTCTGGTGCTGCGACAGTCGGTATCTCGAGATCCTGCTTGACCGGCGGTGAATCGTCCAATCCCCATAACGCAAACGGGTCAGACAGAAAATCACTCCCGTCCAGCGGTTGCTCAGAAACAGCACCTGGATCGTTGATCGACATCTCGAGTGGCTCGACCATGGCATCCGGTATGCCAACGTCTGGCACGTCGGCGATGTTGGACTCACCGTTCGTCGTCTCGAGCGAAGAGGCTAGCTTGGGTTCAGGTGTAACAGGCCCCGGTGAGACAGGCCCCGGTGAGACAGGTCAGGTGAGACAGGCTCAGGTGAGACAGGTTCAGGTGAGACAGGTTCAGGTGAGACAGGTTCAGGTGAGACAGGTTCAGGCAAAACGGGTGCTGGCAAATCAGAATCCGGCTCCCGCGCAGTCTTGGACTGTCTGTCGGGCTGGATCGATTCGCGAGCACGGACCGATAAGTCTTGGCGAGGAGCGAGTCGCACTTACTGCGACAGTTTCATTCCGCTGCGTTTCTAGTTCGCTGTAACGAGACCCCACTGTCGCCACACCGAGCAGAGTGCCGACCGCCAAACCGGCCAACACCAGCATGATCCACGAATGAGTCAATCGCTTCCCGGCCCGCGTGATCCGTCTGGTGATCGGTGTCGTAGCGAGCAGATCATCATCGTTCAGGCTCGCAGTCCACGTGATCAATCGATTAGACTCTTTCGATTCCAAGTCGAGCATCTCGATCAACTCGGCGTCACTTGCCGCGTCCGAGTCGTGGGCATCAGAGCTGAAGGGTGCGCTGGGGGTCGCACGAATGGAGCCTGAGTGGAAACTGGTCTGACCAGCGCTACTCAGCGCGTTCGGCAAAATCCGCCCCACGTAGGCCCGCTGATGAACGTCTTGACGCTGGCGTGGATCGAGCAAGCGATAGGTAGACGTGGCCACACGCGACAGTTGCAGACCAACCTGATCCGACGGCGACGTAAGTTGATGTTCCGCCAACGCTCTTGCACTTCGTGCCGCCGCACGTCGAATCACCGTCAAACGGTATTCGTGCGGACGCACACCCAGCCGCCGAAAATCTTCGAGGCCGAGGCCGACGGTTTGCAGCGATGTGGATGTAACTGACATGGAACGAACTCTCGATTGACCAACGACAGCGAGATCAACCTGTTTTTTGTCGCGACTCTCTGAAGGAGCCGAAATTGGTGGCGGCGCGGTCTAGCGGCGAGTGGGGGAGGGCAGGGCAGGGAAGTGCGGATCAGTAATAATGGGGGAACCAGATTTCTATTGGACACATAACGATCAGGCAGGTTCCCCCCCAGCTCATAACGTGTTTCTAAAAGCAGTCTGACCCTCTCCAACACCCGCGTCCTCAAAGGTCAGAGCCCTTTAAGACACGTTCTTAGACATTGCACACATCAAATGCCTGTTGAAGTGATGCGATGGGATCTTCCGCCGTAGGGATGAATTCTTGAGCAATGTAGCCCGTGTAACCTGTCTCCATTATCGCACGAATGACCGCTGGATAGTTAATTTCCTGTGAATCGTCCAGTTCACCTCGGCCCGGATTCCCGGCGGTGTGATAATGCCCCACAATCTCGTGATAGCGGCGAATATTCCGGATCAAGTCGCCATTCATGATTTGTACGTGATAGATATCAAACAGCAGCTGGAAACTTGGTGAGCCGACCGCATTGACCAGATCCGCACAAAGGTGCACATCGTCGCCCCAATAACCGGGGTGCCCCTTCATCGGATGGGAGTCGTCCCTGCTATTGAGATGCTCGAGCACGATCCCGACCTTCTTTTCCTCGGCGTAGGGGACGACACGCTTCCAACAATCCAGACAATTTCGCCGAGCCGCTTCGTCAGAAATGCCCGCCTTGGACATCCCGGTAAACGTAATCACGTTCGGGGCTCCGTACTTGACCGCCAGATCGATTCCGTCGCGGAGCTTCTGTCTCAACTTCCGCATGGTTGTCAGGATCAAGCGGACCTTTGGCAAAGCCGTGGCTACCGACCAACGAGATCTTCAAACCCATCTTTGTCACGGCGTCATAGTCGCCCGATGAAATCCCCTCCATGGCCTGCAAGCCAATGCGTTTGCAGTGTCCTGCCAAGGTGATCGCATCCATCGGTTTGAAACACCAGCCCATGATGGATTGGCGAACACGACCTTTCTTGGATGATTCTTCTGCGGCGGTCACCGACTTTGCAGCGGCGACTGCGGTGCCAGCGAACAGAACATTGGTGGCCAAAAAATCACGACGCTTCACGACAGCACCTCCTCAGAAAACAGATCGCGCGGAAAGGTTACGCGACTGAGCAAAGGGCTCAAGCCTTCCATCCCATGATGGTAGAACGAGCTTGATTATAGACGGTTCTCTTCACTCAAACGAGCAAACGACTCGAATCAGTTCCATCCAGGTCAGATTCAGGGAACGTCAAACGTGAACCAAAACGGCCGTTTGCGATCCCCGCGCTGCCGAGCGTCCTCGAGCATGCCTTTGAGGCTCCCGTCGTATTGAAAACGACGCGGGCGCGAACCGTAACGAACAATCACCTCGTCGTTCAGGTCAATTCCCGGCTGTGGTCGTAGCAGAACCCTGAATTGTTCCGCTGGACCGCTGATGCGGATCTGGTTTCCATTGCCAACCGAGGCCGAGATCTTGCCAGCACGAATTCGTTTCGCCTGGTCCCACAGAATTGGATCAATGGCCACATCCGGTTTCAACTCACCAAGTTCCAACCACCAGAAGAATTGGTCTCCATTTCGCATGGTGGTCGCTTCGATGTCACGAGGTATTTCGCGACGCTTGTTTGCCGGCAACTGCATCCACTCGAACAAGCGGTGGATCTCATCGTAAAAGTATTCCCTGCCTCGACCGCGATACATCACGATCATGGCGTCGTGATTGAACGACATGTAGCTATCGATGATCGAGCCGCTGGCTCTCGAACCGTCTTTTTCGCCCATCACCATGTACAACGGCAGATAGCGAGCATTGGGTTCGTAATGAGCGACTGTTTTGGATGGCGTACCGCTGATCGCGATCATGCCTGCCCACAGATCGGGATGAGCTAGCGCGATGTCCCAGGCGGCGGTCGCGCCCTCGCCATGCCCGGTAATGAAGACACGGTCCGAATCAATGGACGCCCGTCGCATTGCGTCGCGCAGGGCGGCCAACACCCGTTCGTGCTCTTGCGGGGTGTATTCGTAAGTTCGCTGCGCCGCGCGACTCCACACCGGCGCAACAACAATGAAGCCATGACGCGACGCATGCCCGAGACGCGATTGCGTTTGCTCGCTGTAGGGGCCGGCCCACCAGTCGATTTGGCTTTCCGCGGCAGCACGCGATTCGTGTAGCGCGAGGATACATGGATACTCACGAAGCGGGTTGTATTCCGGCGGTAACTGCATCACGTATTGAGACCGCCCCGTATCGATCGCGTACATGCCTTGGACTCTTTCGCTGGCTCCGTCGGCGGGCAATTCGCGAGGCGGAAGCAACAGCGGCAACATCCGATCGACGTAGCTTGGCAGAGCACCCTCCAGGGTACGAAGCGTGTCGAGGATCGTTTCCCGTCTGCCTGCGTCGAGTGTCTTCAGGTACTCCGCCACCAAGTTTCGGACCTCGATCAGTGATGTCGCAATGCTCAGATTCTGTTCGCCGGAACCGGGGCCGAGCAACCAACCGGCTACGGCCAAGGCGATACGATTCTCCAAAAGCATCGTGTCACTCTGACCAAATTGCTTGTAGTCACTGAGTCTCGCCAAGGTGTCGGCGGAAAGGCCTGTCGCGATCTCGTCGACGATCGGTTGGAGTGCCGCGATTTGGGGCGGATCGAGTTGGCCAACTTGCCCTCGAAGTTGTTCAACGAGTTCGGCCGCTTGATCTCGGGCGTCGTCAAGTTTCTTGAGTGCGTCTTGTACCTGGATCCTGGTGATGCGACCTACTTCTTGCAACGGAAATCCATTCAAGATCCCACGGGCGAGTTCGTACTGTCCCGCTTTGGCACGAGTCTCGGCCTCCTCCAAAAGCTGCGTTCCCTGACGTTCAGTCAATGCCGTCAGCTGCGGTTTCAAGTCGGCTTCGCCGGGGAAATCAATGACCGCCTGCTGCAACGCTGCTTTGGCATCGTCGTAACGTTCGGCTGAGATATAGAAACGGACGACCTCCAGTCGCGCATTGAGATCCGTGGGGTCAACTCGCCGCTTAAAAATGGCGTTGAGCGTCGCGGAATCGATGGAACTGGTCGCCACCCGCATGTCCCAGCTCAAGGTCGGCTTTCCCTTCAACGCAATCAGCTTCGCGTAACGAGAGTTCAATTCCGTAATGCCCTGAATCACGCGAACCGGTCCGTCGGGCCCACGCATGGTCAACACGCGGCGACCAAAATCGTTGAATGGAGAGACCCCGGTTACACTGCCCAAGCCGTCCACGATCTTTCCACCCAACGGCTTGCGTTGATACAGTTCGATCGTCCGATCCAGATCGGCAACGTCGATCGGATTGCCCGCCGACATTCGCCGGCCATGGATGTAGGTACGACGCAAACCATCGTCGATCAACCAGATCGGCCGAACATTGATTTGTCCGGCTGCCGCTGCCCCAAAACCTTCCTTCAAGCTGGCGATCTCTGCTTTGGATCCGCGGATCACAAGTCCGTTTTTCAAGCGGAATAGCTGTTCGGCAGACACAGAAGTGATGGTCCAGACCAGCAGCAGGCCCAGGAAAATCGATCGCAGCGGGAGTGTTTTCTTCATGACGTTTGGTCGTGACCACTGGTGGTCAGAATCGTAACGGCGCGCATCAACGATCGACCGATTGGGGCTACACCCTGTTTTACGGATTGCACCGCGGGCATCGTCTGACCAACCCAATCACGGTCTTGAACGCGTCGCCACCAACCAGCAGGATCCAGCTCGCCGGTCAGCTGTGCCAACACCACCTCGTGATCATCGATTCCAACCGAACCGGTATCAGCCGCGCCCGAATCGACATTTGCGGTGCCAAGATCTGACACGTACCAAAACGAAGTCGCCGCGATCAGCATTGCCGCCGCCAATCCAGTCAGCGCAGGCAACAAGCTGATGAAACGCTTGCTCACAGAGCCCGGTTCCGGGTCTGTAGAACAAAGAACCGTGGCACGCTCCGGCATGATCGTGGCGATTTGACACCAGGCATGCATTTGTGCGCGGCACGACTCGCAATGCCTGGCGTGTCGCCGCAGCTCCGTGTCGGAATCGATCGGCAAACGATCATCGAGGCACTGGTGCAACCGTTGTGCGAATGCGTCGCAGTTCATGTTCCTGCCTCCGTTCTCGTCCCGCTGCCCGAATCGACCGGCAGAAGGTACTGCGAAACTGAGCGTGAACCGCAAACAACATCACGCTGCAGCAAATGCTGGATCACTTTTCCTCGGGCGCGGTGGACCCAGGTCTTAGCGGTGCCAATCGGACACTCCAACTCGCAAGCAATCTCGGCATAACTGAGCGATCGCTCATGAAACAGCTGAAACGCGTTTCGCTGGCACTTTGGCAATAGGGTCAGGGCCAAATTCACTTCCTCGCGCAACGAGTCCGCAGCCTGATCGGCGGCGGCGAGATCGCCCATCGGCTCAACGGCGGGTGAGAGCGACTGGTGGACCCGTTTGTTCGCCAGGAAAGTGCGGCAACGGTTACCGGCGATCGTGATCAGCCATGGCTCGAGCGGACGGCGTGAGTCCCAACGATGAAGGTACCTGGCAACGCGAGAAAAGGTTTCTTGCGTGGCATCCTCGGCGTCCTGGCGATGGCCAAGGATTCTTAGACAGACGCTGAAGACAAGTGAGTGATGTCGTCTGACAAGCTGGGTGAACGCGTTTTCATCCTGTTGCTGAAAACGCTGAGCAAGCAGCGCGTTGGATTCGTTCATCCGTCGCTCCCACCCATCAGGCTGTGTTCGCGCTACCGACCACTAAAGAATCTCTTCAACGCGTTATCGGCGGCCTCTTTTGAGTTGTCCGTCATCGCCTTCTGGAAGTCCTTGGGCAGCTTGCCGGGCTTCTGTTTCTTTCTCTCAGGTGTCTTCCGCTTCGACGAATCTGCATCGCTGACCGACAGCTCCGAACTATCACCGGCACTGCTGTCGCTGTCGCCTGCAAGCTTCGCTCCTGAATCGTCATTGGCCATTTGATCCAATCGGAATTGCCGAGTCTCCGGATCAGATAGTTTGCGGACACGATCGATTTGGTCAGCTTCGTCGAGCCAGGAACTTACGTCGACGGCCTCGAACCGGCTGTCGTGCGAGCCTGCCTCGACGGTCCGAGCGGCCGCATCACCCACGTCGGCAACTTCCGGTTTCTTCGTCCCTTGCAAGCCATGCTCGATGACAACCTCGAACAACAGCTTGCCGATTCGCAGTTTGTCTCCTCCATTGAGAACCTTCGCCTTATCCACTGGCAGACGCTTGTCGTTTATGAATGTGCCGTTGCGGCTCTTCAGGTCCTGAACGAGTACTCGATTGTCCTTCAAAACGATGATGCAATGCTTGCGGCTGACCGACTCACTCTTCGGTCGCAGCTGGCAGGATTCACTCCGTCCAATCAGAAACTTTTCGCTCGTGATGCTGATCTCTTTGCCTTCATGGCTTCCGGTTAAGACCTTGAGCTTCACCTGCATAGATCACCTATTTCCTAATTCAGGAATCGTTGGTTGAAGTCGAACGCCCCGATCGTTGCCACTTATGAAAAGTTCTTGGCGATCCTCGTTGATCGTCGACATCAATACCGCTGAAAAGTTGCGAATGAGCTGTATCACTCGACAGCATCTCCTTCGGACCGCTGTTGGTCCTGATTCTTTCAGGGGACGATTGCCAACGCGGGCTGCTACGATTCTAAGCAGATTCTCGGCGGCGAAAACGCACCGAATGATTATTTCACATAACATCTCCCGTGAATGCCTTTTTTTTCTGAGCTCAAACCACCCAATAGGACTATTTGGTCCGCGCGGCCAGCGGCTTCACCGCCGCGACAGCCAACGCTGCGAAGCGAATCTTTGGGTGGCGATTTCGGCGGCTCGCCGCCGCTCGGCCACAGAGATTTCGCCCACCCTCCAATCGACCGCGAGAGCGACTGCCAGGGCGGCGGCAAACCTCTCCGCCAATTGCACAATCGAGATGGGACGCGACGACAAGTCAGTCACGCCGGGCAGCTGCGGCGCCCAGCTGCTGGCCTGCATCAGCAAACTGCCGTGCTGCAGGATTGCCTGACGCGTTGCTCGTTGAGCACTGCCAAGAACCTTATAGCCGCTGACGATCAGGTCTTCACTGGTCCGCCGCTGAAAACAAAGAAACGAATCGGCATCGACTTCTGAATCTTGGCCCAGCCGACGAAAAGGTGTCGCTCGCACACCAAATCCGGACAGCGACTCGATCATGGCCAAATGAGCCTTTTCGTACAGATCCTTCCTTGGCCCGGTCGATGCGGTTTGACTGGGAATCGCCAAGCTGTAGGTCAATTCATGGTGATGCACAATTCCACCTCCCCCGGTCGATCGCCGCACGCAGGTCAGTCCCGTGCTCTCGGAGTGCTCGCTGCGATCAGCGATCTTTTGGAAGTATCCGATCGACAATGTCGGCTCGCTCCAAGCGTACAGCCGTAGAACCGGGGGGCCGTCGGCGTCGACCGATTCAAGCAACGCCTGATCGATCGCCATGTTCTCAGCCGGACCTGCCGTGTGCAGTTCGACCAATCGACCTTGAGGATTCACGAATTCGCTACGCTGGCGGACATGCGGGCCTGCAGGAATGACACATGACCAATCATGCCCTTTCCTGCGAGATTGGGCCTGGGACGAATTGCGAAAGTTTCGGAAACGGGCTTGCTCAGTGGCTCTCTAGCCGGCTTCCGCACATTGCTTTTGGTAGGCGGCGTGGTCCAACAGCGAATCGAGCCCACCATCGCCATCGAGTTTGACTTTGATGATCCAACCAAAGTCATACGGATCGTCGTTCAGCTTGTCCAAATTGTCCGGCAAATCACTGTGGACCTCAATCACTTCGCCAGCGACGGGACTATAAAGCGGACTGACGGCTTTGACGGATTCGACTTCACCAAACTCCTCGCCTGCCGAAACGACTTTGCCGACTTCGGGCAGATCCATGTAAACGAGATCGTTGAGTTGCTCGATCGCGAAAGCGGAAATTCCGATCGTAGCGATCTTCTGCCCGCCGTCCTCGGAGACATCCGCCCACTCATGAGATGCGGCGTACAGCAACTTGGATTCATCACGCGACATAATCAACTTCCCTTTGTGGTTCGGTTCTGATGGTATTCAGTTCTGGTAAATTCAGTTTTTTGGTCGTTTGTAAAACGGCATCGAGGTCGGTTTGGCCTCCACGGTCCTGCCGCGAATATCGATTTGAAAGCTGGGATCACTGGCGTGAGCCGCATCGACAGAGGCCATGGCAATCGGGTAACCCAAAGTGGGTGAAGGCCCGCCGCTGGTAATCGTGCCGATCGCTTCTCCGCCGGCACTCAGCACCTGACATCCCTCGCGAGCCGGCCGTCGTCCTTCCGGCAATAATCCGATCCGCACGCGACTTGGTCCAGATGCCGCGATATCTCGCAGCGCCTGATCTCCGATAAATGACCGATTCTCCAAGTTGCATGCGAACGACAAGCCAGCCGAAATTGGATCGATTGTTTCGTCAAGCTCGTGTCCGTATAGCGGCATGCCGGCCTCGAGGCGAAGCGTATCGCGCGCCCCAAGTCCGGCAGGAGCGAATCCCTCATCACGTCCAGCGAGCAACAAATTCTCCCAAATGCGTTTGGCCTCTTCGGCCCGCACAATCAACTCGAGACCATCTTCGCCGGTATAACCGGTGCGGCTCACAATCGCCGGCTTCGAGAACTGATCGGTGATCTTGGCTCGATAGTACTTCAAACGAGTCGGATCGAAACGAAACAATCGTTTGCAGACCTCCATCGCTTTCGGACCTTGCACCGCGATCATCGCGGTCAGTTCGGTGCGATCCGAAACTGTAACGGTGGGGAAATCGGCAAGGTGCGGAGTGATCCACTTTAGAATTTTGTCGCGATTGGATGCGTTGACGACCAACAAATGAAACCGCTGCTGCGAGGGAGTCTCCAGATGCGAAACAAGAACGTCGTCCAGGACGCCTCCCTCCGCATTGCACATCAGACCGTAGCGGACAGTTCCAATCGGCAACCCGGAAACCTTTCGAGTCAGCAGGTGATCGAGCAATTTGTCGCTTCCCTCACCATCAAAACGAAGCCGTCCCATGTGCGACACGTCGAACAACGCGGCAGAAGTCCGACACGCTGTATGTTCAGCGACGATCGAGGAGTATTGAATCGGCATCTCGTATCCGGCAAACGGAACCATCTTGCCGCCGTTGTCGCGGTGCCAGGCGTCTAGCGGAGTCGTAGCCAGCTGAGTACTCATTGCGAGTCCGAAGTGAAATGGAAGGCCGTTCGTCAAGGGCGGGGCGAGTCGCGTCGTCTGCGGTCAAGTCTATCGCAGTGGCAATGATCGAAAAGCCCGCCTTGGATGCCGTACACTCGATCGGCTCAAAACTGATAAACTCAGGTGTATGAACACGACCAATCTGCCGATTGTCGAATTCAGTTCTGCCGGGGACGCGTTGGGGCGCTGGTGGACCGAGGAATCTGACGGACGCATCCTGTGCCAGCTGTGCCCGCGTGCCTGTCGATTGAAACCCGGCGACCGTGGTTTCTGCTTCGTCCGCACCAATCGTGACGGCCGGATGGTGCTGGACACCTACGGCCGCAGCACCGGATTCTGCATCGACCCGATCGAAAAGAAACCGCTCAATCATTTCCTGCCCGGGACCCCGGTGCTCAGCTTCGGTACCGCCGGCTGCAATCTGGGCTGCAAGTTCTGTCAGAACTGGGACATTTCCAAGAGCCGCGAAGTTGCTCGGCTGAGTGATTCAGCGACTCCCACGGACATCGCCCGCGCCGCCAAGAATTCCGGTTGCCGCAGCGTCGCATTCACCTACAACGACCCGGTGATCTGGGCCGAGTACGCGATCGACACCGCCGCGGCGTGCCACGCCGAGGACATCAAGACAGTCGCTGTGACCGCCGGTTACATCACGCCGCAGGCACGCGGTGAATTCTTTCATGCCATGGACGCGGCGAACATCGATTTGAAGGCATTCACCGAGGACTTTTATTTCAAGCTCACCGGCGCACACCTCGAACCGGTTCTCGACACGATCCGCTACGTCAGCCGTGAAACGGATTGTTGGGTCGAGCTGACGAATCTAATCATTCCCGATGCCAACGCTGACGCAGACGAAGTGCGGAGGATGTGCGATTGGGTGTTGGAAGCGGTGGGAGCGGATGTGCCAGTCCACTTCACCGCTTTTCATCCCGATTTTCGGATGACCGATCGACCGCGCACCTCTCACGAGACACTGGTGATGGCGTACGACTTGGCGCGGGCGGCCGGCTTGCGATACGTCTACGTCGGCAACGTACATGACGTCGCACGGCAGAGCACCTATTGCCCGTCCTGCGGCCAGTTATTGATTCAACGTGACTGGCATCAACTTGGTCATTACGCGTTGGATGGAAACCGATGTCGTCATTGCCAATTCGAGGTGGCGGGGCATTTTGAAACACAACCTGGAAACTGGGGCCAGCGACGTCAGCCGATTCGAATTGGCAGCGTGACACCGCCAAACCAGCAGGCACAAACCCAGCAGTTACCAACGGAGGGATCAACGATGCCAGCCACGACGAATTCAACAGATGTCGCACAGACATTCGACCAACAAGAGTTGACCGCGATTCAGCACGCGGCCTGCCAGTATGTCGCCGCCGTCGTTCACGGACGCTCCGCCGACACGCGGGAATTGCTCGGCGACCTTGCCGATCGACCGGTCTCCGGAATTTACGTCACGCTCAAACGCGGCGACACGCTTCGAGGCTGTTGCGGCTTGCAGGGCCCGCTGGTTCCTTTGGCGGATGCACTCGCCGACGCCGCCACGCGAACGGCAAAACATGACCCCCGAATGGCACCGATCGCGCCGCTGGAATTGCCCTACTTGAGACTATCAATCTCAATCTTGGGACCTCCGCGACCGATTGGCGTCCACGGCGACGAGCGAATCGATGCCGTGAAGATTGGCCAACACGGACTGAGGATCCGGATGGGAAATAAGGTTGGTTTATTGCTGCCAGTCGTCGCCAAGGAACGCGATTGGAACTCTCGTCAGTTCCTGGATGCGGTTTGCAACAAAGCCGGGCTACCGCCGGGAAGTTGGCGTAGCGATGACGCGGCGGTCGAGATCTTTGACGGCATCGACTACGGCGCTCCGTTCATCATCGCAGAGCCGAAGCCGGCTGCGGAACCGCAAGTTTTTGATCAACAGCAACTCCAACAATTGCGTACCTGGATTCAGTACAACTTGGTGGCAACGCAAACGGGCGCCACACCGTTCTATTATGCAACGGGCGTCAGCGACGCGACCGTGCAGGGCCTTGTGTTGCAAGTGATTCATGACGCATCTCAGCCGCCGGCCAGTTGGATGCATCTGACCATTCGTGACGGCATCCCGCTTCAGTCAACGCTGTTTCAGATGACGCAGACCGCGGCCCGAGCGCTGGCATCGCGTGGTCCCGCCGACCAGTGGCAAGCGCATCTGTCCGTCTTGTCGACAGTGATTCATCACGGAATCGATGTCGATTGTGATCTCGAAGGCGTTGACTGCCAGCGCCGTGCGCTGATCGCGATGGACGGTCGACGATGGTCAATCGGGTTCGACACATCCGCCGGCTCGGACAAGCTGTTGAATGAGACACTGGCCGCACAAGCCTTTCGTTCGGGCAACACACAAATCTACTCTGCCGTTTGTGATTCTACCGAGCAATCGTTCGCGGTATCGATGGGCCCCCAAGCCCGCAGCGACGTGTCGGCACGACCGCCCGGCGTCGCGGGCATGTTCTATCCAGCCGACGATCACGGTCGTGAGCAATTGGTCGACGAACTGCTTGCCGGTCTCGCCGAGGTAAAACCGCACACGGTTGCCGCGGCGATGGTGCCTCATGCGGGACTGCATTACTCCGGCAAAGTCGCAGCGGATGTGTGGCGGCGGATCAAGCTGCCCGAAAGCGTGCTGATCATCGGCCCCAAGCACACGGCCGATGGCGTCGATTGGGCCGTGGCACCGCACGATGTTTGGCAGCTGTCATCAACCGCCGAGATGGCAGGCGACGTTGAACTTGCCCGGCGAATCGCCGAGTCCGTGCCCGGCATGGAGTTGGACGCCAACGCCCACCAGCGTGAACATGGCATCGAAGTCCAATTGCCGCTGCTCTACCGGCTTGCACCCCAAACACGCGTGGCCGCGATCGCGATGTCGGGCGGAACGTACGAGGAGCTCGAATCAACGGCAGCGGCGCTGGCTGATTGCTTGGCGAGTTTCGAGAAACCGCCGTTGCTGGTGATCAGCAGCGACATGAATCACTTCGCCGATGACGAAGAAAACCGTCGTCGCGACAAACTGGCTTTGGCCGCGTTGGAGAAAAACGACCCGCACGGTTTGTTGCAGGTTTGTGCGGAGGAGAACATCAGCATGTGCGGCCAAGTGCCGGCCGCGCTGGTGTTATTGACGCTAAAGGCAATGAAACAAAACGCCAAATACAGCAAAATCGCCTACGCCACCTCCGCGGACGTCTCGGGCGACCGCTCCCGCGTCGTCGGCTATGCGGGAGTCTTGTTCTAAAAGGTCACTCGATGGACTTTCTCGGGGATTGGAGCGACAATCGGGCCCGCGCCGTTTGACGCTTTATGAGTGACCGATTGAGAGTTGCCTTCCTGGGGTGGCCGGCGGTCGAGCGTCAGCGAGCCCCCGGAATCCTTTGCATACTGCTGGGGGCTCGCTGACGCTCGACCACCAGCCACCCATTTTATGGCAATCCGCAACGAACTTGCCAAGATCCAACCACTGCGAAAGAGAGATTCATGTCCGAAAAAGTTCTGATCATCGTCGGTGACGCCAGCGAAACGCTCGACACGATGTATCCCTTTTACCGTCTGCAAGAAGCCGGCTTTCAACCCGTCGTGGCCGCACCGGAAAAGCGGCTCTACCAGATGGTCATGCACGAGGTGAAACCAGGTTGGACGATCACCAAAGAGTGGGAAGGCTACACAATCCAAGCCGACGTGAAATTCTCGGAGATCGACCCAGAGGATTACCTGGGCATCATGTTTAGCGGAGGTCTGCGCACCGGAATACATACGTTACGACGAAGACCTGGTGCGAATCACGAAACACTTTTTCGCGACCAACAAACCGGTCGCCAGCGTTTGCCATGGCGTCGAGATCCCTGCCTATGCTGACTGTGTCCGTGGACGGCGGATGGCAACGGTGCCGAAGTGCAAATTCGATTTGGAAGTTTGCGGCGGCACCTTCGTAGACCAGGCATGCGTCATCGACGGCAACCTTGTCAGCGGCCGCACCTTTCACGACAACGGTCACTATGTCGGTCCTTGGATCGAGCTGCTGGAGAAAGCCCGCAAGGCTAACTCGGTGCCCGCTTAGAACGTGTTTGAAAAAGGGGGCTGACCCTTTCCGAGAAAAACCTGACACCACCATTTGCTTTCGGTTTGTTTCCGTTGAGCGGCCGCGAACCAGACTTCCAGAGGGTCAGCCCCCTTTTTCAAACACGTTCTTAGTGTCAGGTCTTCGATCGATATTCCATGAGCTTTCCAGAAATACGTACCGGGAAAATCCACATGTCCAAGACGTTGCTGTTTTCAGTTCTTTCCCTCGCTCTGATCAGTTCACAGGCGCATGCCGAAAACTGGGGTCATTGGCGCGGGCCAACCGGGAACGGAGTTGCCGCCAGTGGTAGTCCACCGACCGAGTGGAGCAGCACGAAGAATGTCAAATGGAAAGTGGAGATCCCAGGGAAGGGTTCCGGTTCGCCGGTGGTCTGGGGCGATCAAGTCTTTGTCGTCACGGCAGTCCCGGCGGACGGCGGCGATCAAGCGCAGGCACAAGCTCAGCCTGAGGGTGGTGGACAAGCTGGTGGTAGGGCACGGGGAGGCCCGCAATCGCGACAACGCCGCGGGTCTGGCGGTGGCGCCGCCTCCGCCGCACTGCCAAGGTTGCAGTTCAAAGTCCTTTGTTTCCAGCGAAATAACGGCGAATTGGTGTGGGAACAAACGGCGACTGAGGCCACACCTCACCAGGCGACTCATTCAACCAACGGTTTCGCTTCCGCATCTCCCTGCACCGATGGACAGCATGTTTATGCGCACTTTGGCTCGCGCGGCCTTTACTGCTACACGATGGATGGAGAGCTGAAATGGAAGCGAGATGACTTTGGAAAGATGAACACGCGCAGCGACTTCGGCGAGGGCAGCTCGCCGACGATCGAGGGCGATATGATCATTGTGCCCTGGGACCACGAAGGTCCGTCATTTCTGTACGCGCTCAACAAATCGACTGGCGAGACGATCTGGAAGACGGAGCGTGACGAACCGTCCTGTTGGGCAACGCCGCTGGTGGTCGAGCACGCCGGCAAAAAGCAGATTGTCATGAACGGACAGAACCTGCGCCCGCGGCTACGACCTTGAGACAGGAAAAGAACTCTGGCGATGCGGCGGACAAACCGATCGTCCAGTCGCATCGGCCGTCGCGGGCGACGGTCTGGTCTTCGTCGGCAGCGGGTTCCGCGGATCGTTTCTAGGTGCCTTTCGGCCCAGCGGTCATGGCGATATCGAAGGCTCCAGCAGCGTGGCATGGTCGCTGGATCGTGACACACCCGACATCGCCTCGCCACTTTTGTCCGCGGGACGAATCTACTTTCACAAAGGCAAGAGTGGGCAACTGTCCTGCGTCGATGCCGCGACCGGAAAGCCGCACTATTCGGCTCTCCGAATCGACGGCATCAATAGCACGTATGCGTCGCCCATCGCTGTTGGCGGATTCGTGTACCTGACCGGACGCAGCGGTACGACGGTCGTGATCGAAGATGCGGACGAGCTGAAGATTGTTGCCACCAACTCAGTCGGTGAAACGGTCGACGCCACACCAGCACCCGTGGATAACGAACTGTTCATTCGCGGCGAAAAGCACCTCTTCTGCATCGCCCAGCAGTAGCTTCAGTCGCAACGATCGAACAGGCTGATCGTGGCATACGCCGACTGCCGTGGCGGACGTCCACTGCCGAGGGACATTCATTCGCAACTGAGATTTGCGGTAAAGTCTCTGATTGCCGCGATTCAGATGATTGCTGCTAAACGTGAAGGACCGGGCGCAGAATAGCCCCCTCGTTGAATGGCAAACCGCAGGCGACGGCGTTGGCGATAGCACAGTCGCCTGCGGCTTGCCGTTCAACGAAGAGTGCCGGATCTGTGTCTGCCCCGATCCTAAACAAAGTTCTCGACAATGCCCACGCCCTGCGCTCCCGACTCACGCAGCCGATACGAAAACTCGTTGATCGCCAACGTATCTGTGCGACTGGCATCGCGGACGATGACGGCGCTATCTGCGACCGATGCGCATTGATGGATATTGGGGGAGTTCCCTGCGGGTCCATCAATCACCAAAAGCTCAAACCTGTTTTTCAATAGTTCAGCGAGCTGGACGATCTCGAATCCCGTGGCCGCGGTTCGACCATGCGGTGGCATCAGTGGAATCAGCGTCACGCCGTCTTCGACCGCGTGGACTGCAACCTCTTTGATCGGCAACCCGCCACGGACGGTGTCGACCCAACCATACTCGAGTTGCAATCGCAGATCGTCCGCCAAGGTTGGATCCTCGGTATCGGCATCGACAAGAGCAACGCGAATTCCCGCAGCCGCGGCGGCCATCGCGAATCCAATCGCTACGCTGCTGCGGCCTTCGCCCGCTTTCGTGCTGGTCACCAGAATGCTTCGGAGCCCGGTGCTGACGGCGTCCGACATCCGTTTGGCAATCTGCTGAAACAAACGACCTTCAAAGAACAAATCAGCCACCGTCGCCGGAACGTCAAACACGTCGACTTCCCAAACCGCTTGGATGGGACTGATTGTATGTGGCTCGTTCGCACCCACCGCCGGCGGGTCGATCCGGACCTCCGACACACCTATCGGAGCAGGTTGTTCAACGTGCTGCGGAGGATCGACACTTGGGTACTCGACTGGTGGTTCTGCGACTGCTGGAACCGGCGCGACTTCTTCAGCTGGCGGTGGTTGAACCGGCGCGACAGCCAGGTCTGCGTATGCCGTCGCATAGGCAGTATGAATGTGCTGCAGTGAGCTAGCCGTCTGTACATCCAGGGTCGACCGATGGGTTGTCACCGGATCGCTGGCTGAGTCGATGTGGGGCTTTGGCACCGCCGGGTTCGCAATGTCTGCTCGCGCAATCTGATCCTCGATCGGATCAACCCATACCTGTGCTGAGTTCGCGACGGATCGGTCGACCTGCAACGAGCCCGGCTCGTCGAGCGGCTTGACCGTAGGGGCTGACTCAGCCTGCTTCAATGCAACTGGCTTTGCCGCGACTTGGTTAGCTGCGGATCGGTTACGACGTGCAAATGCTTTGACGAATGCTTGATCAAACGAACTCATGATGACAACGGCTAATTTGAGGTGGAAGGGACACTCGTATCTGCGTTGGCGGGATTCTTAACCGGCGGCAGATAGGATCGCCAATCGATGATTGGCGCGGGGGTTTTCGAGAGCTGGAGTACGTTCGTTGTCGCATCCGCCATCGGCTGCTCAGCGGCTTCGTCCGGCTGGTCGGCAAGCTCCTCCAAAGTCGGAAGAGTGTGAGCACCGGATTCGCCAGGAACTCGGCTCGATGCGGCCATGAAATCGACTCTTGTGGCCCCATCGTTCACCTTATTGACTGCGACGTGGCTAGCTTCAGCCTCGCCGGTCGCCGTCAGCTCGGTGCGTGGATCGTCCAACCGAGCAGCGAAATCGGCAAAGGTGCCAGCGACCGCACTTGAACTCTCAACCGGGGCTTCGGGACTTGGCGTTGCCGAAGCTGCAGTGGACACGATTTCGTCTGTCAGGGTGCCACTCGAATTCAGGGCTGGTGCGTCTGATTCCAGCGGCTGAGTTGATGATTCGGCTTCGACGTTTGCAGCAAATTCGATTTGCTCGATATCGCTATGTTTGGGAAGCGGCAAATCCAGTTCCGTGCCTTCGTCGAAGTCAAGCAGGTTGCTGCTTTCGGCGAGCGAAGAGTCAAGTCCTTCGTTCCGCGAATTGCGACCGATAACCAACCCAGCCGCGACGACGACTAGCAATAAGACGACCACAATGCTGTGCGATCCAATCCTTTCCATCCAAGACCGACCGGCCGGACGTTCCTGGGTAAACGGTTTACGCTCTGGCAGCGGTGAATTCTGAGCTGCGATCCTTCCCCCGTCTGGGACCTCCGTTCCGACCGGCACCATCGCCACGGGAGTCGGCGCGGCCGAAACTGCGGGAGGAGTCGGAGATCGGGGCTCGTCGTCCGAAATCGGCGAGGGCTGGTATGCCTCTTTGGTGGGCGTCCGGTTGGCTTGGGGCTGGACCCGTGGCGCTTGATTCAGATTCGGGAGCTCAAAAAGCGTGGGCGGCAGCGCTGGCGAATCACAACTATTGTCCGATTCAACGCCATTACCACCAACACTTGGTTGGCGATTGCCGTCTTGGGGCCACTGTGGCGAGACGGTCATACGATTTTCCTAATTCTCGGGTTGTGAACGCAGGACCGCTCAAAAATGAATCAATTCGAGCGAACCCGCTCTAGACACAGTTCTCTAGATCGGAAACTAACTTTCAGATCTTTAGGGATCTGCGGAATAGCCAAACTGAGCCGATGAGGCAAGATTGAATAACAATGTCGACAACTTCGGGTTGTGATGAGGCCATTTCGGAAGGAAGATGAGACGCTCTGATCAACGATTCTCCTAGTAAAACTGACCGAAATGCTGCAAGCTGATTCCACTGCCTGCCAACTCAATAGCCTGATCCGCGAGCGAATTCTGCTACTCGACGGGGCCATGGGGACGATGATCCAGCGTCTGCAACTGGACGAGGCTGCTGTGCGGGGCGAGCGATTCGCAGATCACCACAAGGATTTGAAGAATTTTTCGGATATTCTCTGCCTGACGCACCCGCAGGAAATCACCGACATCCATCGGGCCTATTTCGAGGCCGGCAGCGATATTGTCGAGACGAATTCGTTTGGGGCATCGCCAGTCGGCATGGTCGAGTTCGATTTGCCGCTTGAGTTGGTCGACGAAATCAACCACGCCGCAGTCGCATGTGCTCGCAAAGCGGCGGACGAGTGGACTGAGCGGACACCGGACAAGCCTCGTTTCGTTGCCGGATCGATCGGACCGACCACCCGACAACTCGCCATCAGCACCAAAGACGATCCTGCTCATCGAGACACGACCTTCGAGGAGATGGTCGACAGTTATCGGGCGCAAGTCGATTCCCTGGTGTCCGCCGGCGTGGACATTCTGCTACCGGAAACCGCGATCGACACGCTGAACTTAAAAGCTTGCCTGTTCGCGATCCAAGATTTCTTCGACGCGGGTGGTCGCCGAGTTCCGGTGATGGCCAGTGGCACTTTCGCCGACGGGGGACGAACATTTGTCAGCGCCCAAAGCGTGGAAGCCTTCTGGACCGCGATCAATCACTTTCCTCTGCTGATCGGTCGGCATGAACTGCGCGTTGGGCCCCGATGTGATGCGGCCGCACATCGAAGAGCTATCTCACGTCGCCAATATTCCGATCAGCTGTCATCCCAATGCCGGACTGCCCAACGAGATGGGGCAGTTCGATCTCGGCCCCAAGGCAATGGCGGAAAAAGTCGGTGAGTACGCCGACAACGGTTGGGTCAATATCCTCGGCGGTTGCTGCGGCACCACGCCCGACCACATCCGTGCGATCGCCGAACGCGTCCAGGGACTCAAGCCGAAACAAGAAACCACCGGCCCGGTCTACACCCGGCTGTCGGGGCAACTGCCGATGGTGATGCGTCCGGAGATTCCGTTCACGATGGTCGGCGAACGGACCAACGTGACCGGAAGCCGAAAGTTCGCGCGGCTGATCCGCGACGAAAAGTACGAAGAAGCGGTCGAAGTCGCGCGCGAACAAGTTCAAAACGGCGCCACGATTATCGACATCAACTTTGATGATGCCTTGTTGGACGGCGCCGAAGCAATGACCCGCTACCTGCGGCTGATCTCCGGTGATGATGTGGCCGCAGCGGTGCCGGTGATGATCGACAGCAGCAAGTGGGAAGTCATCGAAGCGGGCCTGCGCAACACGCAAGGCAAAGCGATCGTCAATTCAATCTCGCTGAAAGATGGCGAAGAAACGTTTCTGCGTCGCGCCCGACTGGTTCGCCAGTATGGTGCCGCGGCCGTCGTGATGGCATTCGACGAACAGGGGCAGGCCGCTGACGAAGACAACAAAGTTCGTATCTGCAAACGAGCCTACGATCTGCTGGTCAATGAAGTCGGCTTTCCGCCCGAAGACATCATCTTCGATCCGAATATTCTGACCGTCGCGACCGGCATCGAAGAGCACAACAACTACGCCGTCGATTTCATCAACGCCGTCCGTCGCATCAAGCAGGAATGTCCCGGCGCGAAAACCAGCGGCGGTGTCAGCAACATCAGCTTTAGCTTCCGCGGCAATGATCGCGTCCGCGAAGCGATGCACAGCGCGTTTCTGTTCCATGCCGTCAAAGCTGGACTGGACATGGGCATCGTCAATGCGGGTCAATTGGAAATCTACGAAGAGATCCCCAAGGATCTGTTGGAACACGTCGAAGATGTGCTGCTGAATCGTCGCGCGGATGCGACCGACCGATTGCTCGAATTGGCTGAGACGGTCAAAGGGTCGGGGAAGAAGAAATCGGGCGAAGATCTGGCCTGGCGCGACGACTCGGTTGCCGAGCGGATGAAGCACGCCTTGATCAAAGGTATCGACAAGTACATCGTCGAAGATACCGAGGAAGCTCGTCAGCACTTCGATCGCTGCTTGCAAGTCATCGAAGGTCCGCTGATGGACGGCATGCAGGTTGTCGGCGATCTGTTCGGTGAGGGCAAAATGTTTCTGCCGCAAGTCGTCAAGTCGGCTCGCGTGATGAAGAAGGCGGTCGCCTATTTGGAACCGTTCATGGAAGAAGAAAAACGGGCTGCGGGCATTGAGGGCGCCGCCGCTCGAGGCAAATTCTTGATTGCGACCGTCAAGGGCGACGTCCACGACATCGGCAAGAACATCGTCGGCGTGGTGTTGCAGTGCAACAACTACGAAGTCATCGACTTGGGAGTGATGGTTTCCAGCGAGAAGATTCTCGAGGAAGCAGAGAAACACAACGTCGATATGATCGGACTGAGCGGTTTGATCACGCCCAGCTTGGACGAAATGGTCCACGTGGGTCGCGAGATGAAACGCAACAAGATGACGATGCCGCTGTTGATCGGCGGCGCAACCACAAGTGCGAAGCACACCGCAGTCAAGATCGCACCCGTCTACGATGGTCCAATCGTGCATGTGCTGGACGCCAGCCGCAGCGTGAATGTGGTCGAAAAACTGATCAGCAAAGAGCACCGTGACGCCTTCATCAGCGAAAATGTCGAGACACAGAAAAAGCTGGTTGCCAGTTACGAAGAGCGCAAACAGAAACTCGTTCCCTACGCAGAGGCATTCGAGAAACGATTCGCAACCGACTGGTCAACCGTCCGAATCGATAAGCCCTCATTCACGGGTGTTCGAACGCTGAAAGCATTTTCCGATCGCCGACATCCGTCCCTATATCGATTGGTCGCCTTTCTTCATGACCTGGGAATTGAAGGGCAAGTATCCAAAGATATTCGACGACGATTTCGTGGGTGCTCAAGCGAAAGAACTGTACGACGACGCCAACAAGTTGCTCGACCAAATCATTGCCGACGGTTCGCTCGTGGCCAACGCCGTCTACGCGTTCTGGCCGGCGGCCAGCGATGGAGACGACATCATTGTGTACACCGACGATTCGCGATCGACGGAACTGTCACGATTCCACTGTTTGCGTCAGCAATGGGAACGCAAGGGACAACAGGATTATCGTTCACTTTCCGACTACGTGGCTCCGGTCGATAGCGGCCGCGAAGACTACATTGGCGGGTTCGTGGTCACCGCCGGCGTTGGTGCCGATGAATTGGCCAGCAAATACAAAGCCGATTTGGATGACTACAAAGCGATCATGGTGCAGTCGATCGCCGACCGCTTGGCGGAAGCGTTTGCCGAACTGATGCACGAGCGTGCCCGAGCGGACTGGGGCTTTGGTAAATCAGAAGGACTGTCAAAAGAAGAACTGATCGCCGAAAAATATCGTGGCATTCGTCCGGCGGCCGGCTATCCAGCCTGTCCCGACCACACCGAGAAACAAACGCTGTTCGATTTGCTCGACGCCACGAAGAACACAGGTGTCGAATTGACGTCCAGCTTTGCGATGACACCCGGTGCCAGCGTCAGCGGACTCTATTTCGGCCACCCTGAGGCGCGCTATTTCGCGGTTGACCGTGTCACCAAAGATCAAATCGAATCGTACGCTCAGCGGAAAGGAAAACCCATCGAGGAAATCGAACGTTGGCTCGGTCCAAACTTGGCTTACGAGCCTTCATAGTCGCGTTCTTGATCGTTCGGCACTCATTTCCAGGGGGTTCTCGACATGTCTCTCAGCTCTGCACGAGATGGTTGCCTGGCCGCCTTCCTGTCGTCGCTCTTGTTGTCGGTCTCGTTCGCCCAAGAACCGCTGAACCCACACGACCGGACGGTCATCGACGGCATCCGTTTTACGCTCGCCGATGGATTGCGAATCGAGAAAGTTGCCGACGGTGCTCTCGTCAAATGGCCCATCGTGGCTGACTGGGATCCTCAGGGACGGCTTGTTGTCGCTGAATCAGGTGGAGTAGGTTGGCCGATCCAGGAACACAACCAACAAAAACTTCACAGGATCATTCGCCTGGCGGACACCGACGGCAACGGCAGGTTCGACAAACGAATTGTCGCCGCCGATGGACTCGCTTTTCCCGAGGGCGTGCTCTGTCTGGGGAGCGACATCCTTGTTTCGGCGCCACCGTCAATCTGGAAACTCACCGATGGGGACGGCGACGGCGTCTGCGAAAAACGCGAAGTGTGGTTTGACGGAGGAACCGTCACCAATTGCGCCAACGACTTGCATGGCCCCTATTTGGGTCGCGACGGTTGGGTTTACTGGTGCAAAGGCGCGTTCGGAGCACAATCGCACGATTTGATCGACGGACGCAGACTTGAATCGTCCGCTGCGCAGATCTACCGACGACGACTCGACGGCGGACCGATCGAACCGATCGCCAGCGGCGGCATGGACAATCCGGTCGAAGTTGCCTCGACGCCGGAGGGAGAAAAGTTCTTCACAAGCACTTTTCTGCAGCATCCCGGTGACGGTTTGCGGGACGGAATTGCCCATGCCGTCTACGGGAGCGTGTTTGGCAAAGATCACGCCGTGCTTGACGGGCTGACTCGAACCGGACCACTGATGCCCGTCATGACGCAACTCGGTCCCGCGGCACCCAGCGGACTGATCTGCTTCGAGTCGGATCGGCTCATGCGTTTTCCGGCACACAACGAATCTAGAATTCTGTTGGCTGCGTTGTTCAACATGCACAAACTAACGGCGCACCAACTTGTCCCCCGCGGTGCCAGCTACCGAACCATCGATCACGACCTGGTCGTTGCCGATCGTGTCGACTTTCATCCGACCGATGTGATCGAGGACGCCGATGGCAGTCTGCTATTGATCGACACCGGCGGTTGGTATGACCTTTGTTGCCCCACGTCGCGGATTGATCAAAAGACCGCGTCGGGCGGAATCTATCGAATTTCCAGCATGGCAACCGCTGACACGACCATCGATCGAAACGCGGTCGATTGGCAAGCGGTGAGCTCCCCCGAACTCGTTTCGCTGCTTTACGATTCGCGACCGTGGATTCGTCGACAGGCGGCGCGATACTCCGAAACTGGGGAAATCAGTCGAACGAGTCACTTGAATTGATCTTGAACGACAGCAAACGCACCATCGATGAGCGGCTAACCGCGTTGTCGGCGCTTGCCCGGATCGGAACCGACGCTGCCTTCCAAGTCGTCTCGACACAACTGCAACGAAGCGAATCGTCTCTGGTTCGCGCAGCATGCCATGCGTTATCGGTGCAGCGATTCGAACAGGCACGTGACTCGCTGGAAACACTCTTGGATCACGATGATTTGCAAATCCGCCGCGCCGCGGCGGAGGCACTTGGACGTGTCGGCGATAGCGACTCGCGAACGAAACTGCTGGAGGCGTTAGAACGCGTCGAAGCCGATCGACATCTCGAACACTCGTTCTTGTACGCGTTAATCGAGATCTCACGGCGAGATCCACAGCCAATCCAAGTCGAGCCTACCGACTCGGACACGAAACTCTATGCCGGATTCCTGGTGCTCGATCAATTGGGACAAACTGACGAAATTGAACCGGCCCGTCTGTTTAACGCACTGCATCGCAAAGAGCCAAAGTTGCGACAGACGGCGGCCGACATTCTCGCAAAGCACCCCGAGTGGGCTTCGCAATCCACCGCTGGCTTGCGGGATCTGTGGTTGCGTCTATCCGCCCAGGCGGACGCTGAAATTTCACTCTTTCGCATCCTCGCGAGTTGGAAACGTGATTCCTCGGTGCAAAGCCTAATGCGCGATTGGATCAGCAACGCGGTAAACCTGGATCCACCAAGGCAACGATTCCTCGCCAAACACCTTTCCGGTTTTTCTGGAAACACGATTCCGAGAGCCTGGTCCCGACCGATCACCAAGTGGCTGGCAGACGCAGACCAGAAGACGCAACAAGAGCTTCTCGGCAGTCTCCAGCGCGTTCACATGGAACCAGCAGAAGCCATGAACCTGGCCACGACTCTCACGCTTTTGGCAAACCAGACCGACAATCCTAAGCGACGCCTAATCTTGTTGTCGGCGGTACCCATGAACACTCGCCTTGACGATGCTCTCGAGGCCACCACGGCGTCCGCATTCCTGAGTGAGAACGCTGCGTTGGTTCCGCTGGCGTCAAAGGTGTTGCTTCGCATCAAGCTCAGCGACAATACCGCGACTCGCTTGATCAAAGAACTGCCGAAGGTCTCGTCTCAGTTCTTAACGACCGCGATCGAGTCAGTGCAGCGAACTGAGAATGATAAGCTCGATAAAGAGCTGCTGGCAACGTTGAGTGATCTCCCCACGGCTAGAACGCTGCCACAGGAATTTCTCACAAACCTGTACAAAGACAGTTCAAAAGAGCTGCGGGAATTGGCCGAGCGCACCACGCAGGATTTGGTGCGTCCGCCAGCAGACATCAAAGCGAGCGTGGACGACATGCTGGCTCGACTCCGGCCCGGCGACCCCATCCGCGGCCTACAAGTCTTTCGGGAAAGCAAAGCGGCATGCAGCGGTTGTCATCGCATGGGTTACATCGGGAAAGAAGTGGGGCCGGTGCTTACAAAGATCGGTAGTACTCGCACGCCGGAGGCGTTGTTGGAGGCGATCATGTTTCCCAACGCACGACTGGAGCAGAGTTACCAATCGACGAGAGTTTTGACAGTCGATGGGCAGATCTACAACGGCTTGATTCGGCGTCGGAGCGGTGAATCGATCGAGCTGCAATTAAATGCCGAGCGATTGGCCGTCATCTCCAGCGAAGACATCGAGCGACTAGAACCAAGCGGCGTCTCCGTGATGCCCTCCGGCATCCATGAACTGTTAACGCTCGAGGAAATCTCCGACTTGATGGCCCTGCTGAGATCGGCGAAGTGAGTAGCCGACAATCGCCAACCGTCGCGAACAAGATCCATCGTTGTCCGCCGTTACGCAAACAGACTGACGACCGGAACTCCCGCGATCCCACCTTGCGAATGCCACATTACTTGGGGGTTTTCAGCGGAAGTGTCGGCGTGATGTTTTTGAGGTCTGTCCACAGCGTGCCTTCGCCCGCGTAGAACAACTTCAAGTCGAGGTCTTCGGGCAATTGCTCTGCGAATTCCCACTTGTTGAATGCGGCGGGACTTCCGAAGGCCTGGACGGCCAAGCGGAACTTATCGGCAGTTGCTTCAGCGCTCAATTGCTTGGCACCCGACTCGGCGCGACCGAGTAAAACCGTTTTCTTGGCGTCCAGGTCGGCCGTTTCTCGATCGATCGCGGCGATCAGCTGCTTCGTTTCGGCTTCGATCTCCTTGGCTTTCTTTTCGCCCTCTGCCAGCACATTGGCTCGCATACGATCGGTATCGACACGCACCCGTTCAGCCTCCAACTCGACTTTGCTTTCGGCTTCCCGAAGGTTCGCTTCGGTCCGTGCCGTTTTCGTCTCTTCATCGCGAGTCAGCTTCAATTCATCGGCCACATAGCCTTTTTGAATCGGTGCACGAACTTCTTGCGGGATATAGATGTGACGAACCAAACCGTACAGCAACGAGATGTTTTTCTCGCCAAGTACGCTCTTGAAATCATCACTTACCGCAGATTGGAAGCCCTCGCGGGATTCACCGATCAGCAACTCGACGGCACCCATTTTCGACCCATTGTTGCGGCAGATGCTCTCGCTTTGCGGCTCGATCACTTTCTCTTCGACTGCATCGATGTTGCCAAACATCCTCACGATCGGTGCGGCGTCAACGGGCATCACACCCCAAATCGCGGAGAAATCGAGTTGAATGTCGAAGCCATCGTTGCTGGGGAAATTGATTCCCGTTTCGGCCACGGCAAGTGGCTCGCCCTGCTCGTCGTGGGCAGTCTCTCCATTCGCGCCAACCTGCTTTTCAACTTGAATACTGGTTTCGCGATAACCGACATTGATGATGTCGATCTGCTGTTCCTTCGGATTGATCGGATAGAGTCCCGGCTGCAATACTTTGTCTTGAATTCCGGCAACCAAACCGAGTTTCGGATTGTCGGTTTGCATGGTGATCACACCGACATACCCGGTCGGGATCTCGACCCAGCCGCTCGTTTTTTCTTGATTGCCGACGTTGGTGACTTCGCGGCCGACAATCTTGAACTCGTAAGCATAAGGATTCGCGCGGTACCGCCCCGGCCCGAAGACTTTGCGGAGGATCCCTTTGTGAGTTGCCCGATGTTCTCCGTCGAGGTCGCCCTCGACAAGAAATTTGCCAGGCGGCAGAGGCATGCCGGCCTTACTTGTGACCACACCGATCTGGCCCGGGTAAATCAATACGTCGGGAACGATCGTGCGCTCCCAATAGATCGGATTATAAAAATGTCGACCGGGACCACGCATCTGCTCCAGCACACCGAGTTCGCCTTCGCGTGCCAAATGCCCCGGCTCGGGTTCGCCAGCTGTACCGATCAACAGCGGACCCTTGTAGCGTAGCAACAGACTGTTGCCCTCGGGTACATAGACACGACAGAGGAACCACAAGAAGCAAACGTAAAGTGCAATCAGAATCCAGATGCTGCTGAAGGCGAGTCCCAACAGAGATTTGTATTTTTTCAAACTCATTCTTCTTCTCCCGACGTCGCTGTTTCGTTTGGCCGATCATCCGACATTGGCTCGGCGTTCGCAGCGATGTTGGATGGGTTGTTAAATTCGTTAAAGATATCCATCAGCGGACTGTCAGCCGTGTTGACCATCATTTGCCGGAAGCTTGGAGCGAGCTTCTTGAGCATCACCCAGCGAGCAAACTCATCGCCACTTCCATCGTAAGCTTCTACTGATTTCTGCCAGCCGGCCGCTTCGGCTTCGTTCTCAAAGTTGATGACTTCCGCCGCGGCTTCGCCCCGGGCCGTGATCGCTAACGCCTCGTCCTGGGCAGCGGCCAACTCGACTTCTGCGACTTTCCTGCGTTGCTCAGCCCCGATGACGGCGACTTCCTGCTGGCGCTGCGCCTCCGTTGTCAGCTTGACCACCTCTTGCTCGACTGCGACTAAGACTTGCTTTTGCTTGACAAGTTCCTGTTCGATCTTCAGCTGCTGTTCGCTCGCTTGCTGTTCGATCTCCTTGAGATATTGCTCGGATTGCTGCACAGCGATTTGGCGTTCGCGAACTGGCAGAGCGATCTGTTGCGGGGGCGAGATTCGCGTGATCAATGCTTGCACGATCTCGATCCCTTGACGCTGACAGGTCGCTTCGAGTGTTTTCTGAAAATCCTCTTGGAACTCCGATCGTTTTTCGCCCAAGATAAAATCGCGTCCCGAGTTGTCACTACCCCGGAGCCGACAAAACGAACGCGCATTTGGCAGGATAATCTTGGTAATGATTTCGTCTTCCACTCGCGCGTCGTGCCCAATGTCATTGTTTCTTTCGTTGTAGGTCACGAACACCTCGGCCGCCCGCTCCGGATCGACGCGGAATTCGATGCGTCCGTCCAACTTGACCCAAAAACCATCGCGGCTGGGGAATCCCATTTCGCCACCGGTGCTGAGATTGAACCGCTGACTTCGACAGTCGACCAACGATACACGTTGTACATACGGGTTGATGTAGTAAACGCCGGGGTCCAGTGTTTCCTTCTGCACACCGCGTTTTCCGGATTCGACGATCAACTCGTTGGGGTCGTCCGCCGGTGGTGCCGACAACAGCGTGACGACGCCCTTGAAGCCGGCGGGGACCACAATTGGTTTGTGCAGCTCAACCAACTCGATAAAGTTATCACGAGTTGGTTTTGGAATCGTTCCCACTTCATAAACGATCGCATTCAGCGGATAGCGGCCCGGACGAAGGACTTCTTTCCAAATCCCTTTTTCGGTCGGCTCTTCAGCAATCAGATTGCCGTATCCGAGATCGTCGCCGTAGAGTCGGATGCGAACACCAAGGCGATTCTCGGGGATCTCGACCTGGTCAACGATGTCCCAATCCCATTTCCAGGGATTATAAAAGTAGCGGCCCTCGGTCAGAACTTTCTCTTCGATCCCTTTGAAACTATCTGTGTTTGCCAGGGTAACGATCTCGTCGACATTCTTCAGTTCGGCGCCAGTCTTGCGAGTCAGTACGGCAATCGTGCGACTGGGCACTTCAATGCGGCAGTAGAGGAAAACCCAGAGCGCTAACCCGCATAAACCGGCAATCCCAACAAGGATCGTCGCTCCGATACCGCCGGCTCGCAATATTCGCTGCACCGTCTCTCGGCTTTGTGAATTGTCAAATTCGCGTGACATTTGGTCACTCCCGTCAGGATAGAATCCGGTATGGGTGGAAGATCCCCAAGTACTGGGGCACCAAAACCTAGCACCCCAGGGCGCGCTTGTGGCGCGTCTGGATGTGAAAAAGCCTATTGTCGATGGATTTGCCCGTCGATGCGCGAACCTGGCCGGCGGTCAGATCGTCCAAGAAGCATCAGGCGGCCGATCTGACTCGCGCCGTATCTTCAAGTTCCGAACCGTGATCCGATCGGTTCTCTCTTTCCATCGACGATCGATGGATCCTCTCGAATCGCTTGAAAGCACATTCCTCCGGATGATCTGATATCAGACCCATCGAGGAAAGCTCAGCGTTACTGTGTCACCAACGGCACCTGGTCCAAGTTTGATTCAAATCGGATATGTTTCTGCTTATGGATATATCAACACAACTGGCCGATCGCGTGATGCGATTGGTCATCTCGACGGATTATCGGCCCAGCAAGGCGAAGCAAATCGGTGCTCAGCTCAAGCTTGATCACGACGAGTCTCGTGAACTTCGCCGCGTCATCAAACAACTGGTTCTCGAAGGCCGATTGGTCTACGGATCGAATCACTTGGTCATGAGCGTTGGATCGATCGGTGGCCCAAGGGACACCATCCGAGGATCGTTCCGCCGCGCAATGGGTGGCGGATTTGGCTTTGTCCGTCCCTCCCACGCGGAAGACTCCGACATCCCGGAAGACATTTTCGTTCCGCCCGGCGCAACCAACGGAGCTTTGGAAGGAGACCTGGTCGAGATCAAGATCCGGCCCAGCCGCAAAGGCGGCAACGAAGGCCAAGTCGTCAAAGTGCTCGAGCGGGCACGACGCCAGTTCACAGGCACCTTTCAGATCATCGACGGCAGCCCCGCCGTGTTCCTGGATGGAACACCGTACGAACATCCGGTCTCCGTCGGCGACCTGCGCGGTCTGCCACTGGAGAATGATGACAAGGTCTTCGTCGAGATCGTCGAGTACCCCAGGGATGACGGAACTGGCGGTGAAGCTGTCATCCTCGAGCGGCTCGGGAGTAGCACGAATCCAGCCATCGATACGCTCACCATCATGCGTCAGTACGCGCTGCCCGATGAATTCCCCGAGGAGGTGCTCGACGGCGCTCGAAAACAGGCCGACACGTTCAACGATGATGCCGTCCCCGAGGGTCGCGTCGATCTGACCAAACTGCTGACGATCACGATCGACCCCTTTGACGCCAGAGATTTCGACGACGCGATTTCGCTGGAGCGTGAAGAAGGTCGCTGGAGACTGTGGGTTCACATTGCCGATGTCAGCCACTTTGTACCAATCGGAGGTGCTGTCGATGAGGAAGCCAAGAGACGCGGCACAAGCGTTTATCTTCCTGATCGCGTGATTCCGATGATCCCGGAGATCATCAGCAACCACTTGGCCAGCCTGCAACCGGAACGACTGCGGTTAGTGAAAACGGTCGAGCTCGAGTTGCTGGACGATCTAACGATCACGCACTCGGAAGTTCACAACGCCGCGATCCATAGCGACATGCGTTTGAACTACGAACAGGTCGATCAGTTCCTCGAAAGCCCTGATACGTTCCGTGAGAAATGGGGCCACGCAGTTTGTGATTTGCTACAGCGGATGCACAAGCTGGCAATGCAAATGCGGAAGGCGCGTTTCAAAGGTGGCGCGCTTTCGATGGACATGCCCGACATCAAGTTGGACTTGGACAAGAGTGGCAAGGTCAAAGGCGCGTTTCGTGTCGAGCACACAGAAAGTCATCAGATCATCGAGGAATTCATGTTGGCCGGAAACCAGGCGGTCGCGACCTGGCTTGACGATCAAAAACTGAACTACCTGCACCGCATCCACCCGCCGCCGGAACGTCGAAAACTCCGACAACTCGGTGTGTTCGTCAAAGACTTGGGCATCAACGTTGAATCGATCGAAAGCCGATTTGAAATCCAGAAAGTACTGGACGCGGTCGCCGGGACGCCTCTGGAAGATGCCGTCAACTTTGCGGTCCTCAAGAGCATGAATAAGGCGGTCTATGCCCCACAGCTCGACGGGCACTATGCACTCGACATGCTGCACTATTGTCACTTCACTAGCCCGATTCGACGCTATCCCGACCTGACCGTCCATCGTCTGGTACAGAAACTGCTTGACGGCAACAAAACGCCTGATGATCCATTTCCTTCACTCGTCAAACTTGGACATCACTGCAGTGACATGGAACGCAACGCCGCACAGGCCGAACGTGACCTGATCGAACTGAAGCTGCTTCATTTCTTGAAAAAGCATATTGGCGAGCAAATGGAAGCGGTGATCAGCCGCGTATTCGCCGACGGCATTCATGCGCGATGCATCAAGCTGCCGGTCGATGGGTTCATCCCGATCACGACTCTGCCGAATGACAAATACCGATTCGAGCGTCGGGGGCAGATGATCAGCGGGTTTAAGGAAGGCAACCGTTTTCGGCTGGGCGACCAGTTGACAGTCAAGATTGCCAAAGTCGATCTACAAGACCGCCAACTTTACCTGGAAGCCGTCAAGAACCATACAGCCCGAAACGAGTCAGCTTCCAGTCGACCGAAATCGTCAAAACCAGGCTACAAAGCCAAGCGAAAGAAGGATCGTCGCGACAAAAAGAAGCGACGAAAGAAGAAGCGTTGAAGCGCACAAGTGCACACTGATAAACAGTCCGTCGATGACATCAGGGTGATTGACGAGAATCGCTATGAACACAACCTTGGTCTGTAAGTGATCGCGTGAGATCCCCGTAACCTCCTCGCACGCATGGATTTACTGAAAACCCTCGCTACGGAGACTTTGACGGCATGCAGAGTGCAGCCAATTGAATCGACACACTCAAAAATCTCGCAGCGGGGAAACAACATGAAATCTTGGAGAGCGTTTGTGGCAGTGGCACTCGGCTTGGCTCTATCGAATTCGGACGCAAGCGCACGAACGCGTTCCGCCGCTCTACGAGCTTGCGGCACGTTACGAGACATCGGTCAAGATCTTTGAACGCATCATCCTACAAACTCGTGGGATCGACCGAGCTGACGACCGCTTGGTGGACAGATTGGACGACGCGGCGAAGAGATTGCGGTTAGGCGCTCGCATTCCTCGGCATCTGAATCGAGTGTTTCACGAGTGGCAGGACGTACAAAAGCTGCACGCTCAAGTCGAAGCGACAATCTTCGGAAAGTACACGCCGAATCACGATCTGGTTCGCAGTTGGGAGGAAGTACGCTATTGCTACGCGTTGTTTGCCGAAGAATTCTTTTATCACGTCGAAAACCCAGGCCACGGGAATTCGGTGAACAGAATCCAGAGCTCCTCGGCGCGACGCGACAGCTACCTGAAACCACCACCCTGGGCCACAAACCCGACAACGCCCACTCAGACCAGCCTCCAGCCGCAACGCTAGTCGAGGCCACAGCTGAATGTGCTCAAGAGTAGCGCATCGCGCGCTTGAGCGGTTACACTGGAAACGAAAGGCCGTTCCTCCCTTTCGACCGCCTCGTGCTCCCTTGAGAATCATCCTCGTCTTATTGCTGCTGCTATTGACGGCCGCCAAAATAGTGGCCGTCTTGCTGCGGGGCCCCGTACCCATTGAACTGGACGCGTTTGGCTATTGGCGGCTCAGCTCGCTGGTGATGGGTGGCGACATCCTGATGCTCGCGGAGCCGATTGCGTTTCGCACGCCCGCCTACCCTTGGTTTTTGGCGATCATCCGACTGATCAATGGTGCAACGTCCCTGTGGGTGATTGCGGTTGTTCAAAGTGTGCTTGCCTTAGCAACCGTTTGGATCGCGGCCCTGATCGCTGGAAGAATCACCAAACTCCCACGAGCTGTGCCATGGACGCTGTTGGTCGCCTTGCCCGCTATCTCTGCATTCACGTTTTCGGCAGCGGTGCTTTCCGAAACGTTGTTCGTCTTTTTGCTGATGCTAAATCTGCTGGCAGTACTCGACTACGCCAAGCATGGAACGACCGCTCGCGTGATCTGGCTCGCAGTCACTTTCGCGCTGACGCTTTTGACCCGTCCGATTGTGATCTTGCTCTGGATCCCCCATGTCATTTTCTTGCTCTACATCCACGTTCGCAAGCGACGTCGACTCGGCAAGCATGCGCCGGGGCGGCTAAAGCTTCATCAACGCTTCGTACATGCCATGATCGCGGCACTGACGATTGCGGTGTTGATTGCGCCATGGCTAGTGCGAAATCAGTTGCTGTTCGGTAAACCGTTCTTAACGGAATTTGTGGGACGTAACATTTGGGTTGTGACCTTCCAAGACGGATCGGGAGCCGGCTTGGACTTGCCGCAGACCGAGAGTGGTCAACAGTTGAAGCGGCGTCTTGCGAATGTCAATGAGACCGGTGATTGGCGGCACACCTGGACGGTCTCGAAAGCGTTGGTCGCCTCGGGTCTTAACGATGCCCAGGCGGACGTGTTGATGAAAGAGGTTTCGCTCGAAGCGATTGAGGCAAATCTGCAAACTTTTAACAAAAAGGCCTTCCGCCGCGTCGTTAATTTTTGGCGGTGCGCGGCGACGGATCTCCCAAACCAGAAAGCGATTGGTGGGCAGTTTCGTGGACAGGAAACCTGGCAATTGTCGGTGCCACAGGTTGAATGGTTAATCGAACAACGTTGGAGCCAATCGGTCGCGTTGAACACGTTGCTGACCGCGGTGTTCGGGGCGGCCACATTACTGTTGATCTTCAATTTCCCGACTCGACCCTATGGCATCTGGTTTGCGATGATTTTCAGCTACTTTGCGATCGTGACGGGGATCTTGGAAATACCGGCCTATCGCTATCGAATCGTTGTCGAACCACTGGTGGCGACCACGATCGGCGCCGCCATCGCCGTCTTGCTCTCGCGGAGACGTAGGGCCGCAAAGCTGGCGTGATTCATTATCCTAACGGAATGAGAACCACAATGAGTTGCGGTCTACTCTTACGCTTGATCTGGTCATTGACACTGATTGGGATCATGAGCGAAATCGCTAGCTCTGAATCACCACACGTCAAGGACACTCGACTTGAGCTGACGCTTTTTGCCGAGGATCCCGATATCGTCACGCCGATTGGGATGGCGATCGATGATCGAGACCAGATCTACGTCGTCGAGTCGCACACTCATCATCCGCCGGACGATTATGAGGGACCGGATAGCGACCGCATTAAACGTTTTATTGACAAGGACCAAGATGGTCGAGCCGACGAGATCAAGGTCTTCGCCGAGGGCATTCACCAGGCGATGAACCTCGCTCTCTCGCCCGAGGGCGACCTGTACGTCGCTTGTGCTCGAGAAGTGATTCGCTTGGTTGATCAAGACGGTGACGGCAAGTGTGATCAAAAACAGCAAATCCTGCGGTTGATCACCCCGCAGCGTTATGCCCACAACAGCTTGCTCGGGATCACATTCGACCGCGATGGTTGGTTGTACATCGCACGCGGAAACACGGGATCCAATGAATATCGTTTGGAGGGTCGCGACGATTCGTTTGTGGACGGATATGGCGATGGCGGAAGCGTCATTCGCTGCCGATCGGACGGAACGCAGATCACCGAGTTTGCGACCGGTTTTTGGAATCCGTTCGATTTGAAATTCGACCGTTCGGGACGGCTACTGCTCGTCGACAACGATCCCGATGCACGCGGGCCAAACCGATTGTTGCAAGTCGTTCGCGGCGGTGACTACGGATACAAATCGCTCTTCGGCGGTGCGGGTACGCATCCGTTCCAAGGCTGGGACGGCCGACTACCGGGTACGCTGCCTTACATTGCCGGAACAGGCGAAGCTCCCGCAGGGTTGATTGACTGTCGACGCAGCTCGCTTCCAGATGACTATCGAAACAGCATTCTGGCAACGATTTGGAATGAAAATACGATCGAACGTTTTGACTTGGATGCGGACTCTGGACAGCTGACCGGTAAATCGGTGTTCTTGAAAGGGGATCAAGACTTCCGACCGGTCGCAATCGATTGCGACAGTCAGGGAAACCTTTTCTTTACTGATTGGGTCTTGGTTGACTATCCCAATCACGGCCGAGGGCGAATCTGGAGGATCGCGGCGAAACCGGATGCGAAGCGAATGTCGCCGCAAAAGTACTTTGCCGAATACCAGTCGAATGATCTCCTGAAACGGATTCAGGCTCTAAGCGAACCCGGACGACGGTTTGATGGAGCCACTGAACGAAAGCCTGAACGTACCAAGCCAGACGCGAGCGACTTCGGCTCGGCGACGAATCCCCTGATCCGTCACGCCGCGATCATGCGATTGGCCGATGATGACATGCGTGACACTCGCGATGCTTATTTGTCCGGTGATGAATCCCTTCGCATGGCAAGTTTGCTGGCAACGAAGCGGGCTGAACCTGAGAATGCAAATCGTATCCGCTTGTTATTGTCGGATCCGGATCCAGAAATACGCCGCGCTGCTTTGATGTGGGCCGGCGAGTCGACGGACCTGTCGTTCGCTGAAGATCTGTTCAAGGCAATCGCCAGTCAGCCGGTCACACCCGAACTATTTGAAATGTACGTGTCGGCGGTAGAAGTTTTGGAAAAGTCGTTTGTGCAGGCTTACCAGAGCCGCTCGCAGAAGAACGCAAAGGACATACCTCGAAAGCCAAACGCGAGAATCTTGGTCGATGTGGCCGCCGATGAAAGTCTCTCTTCGTCGGTCAGGCGATTGGCGATCAACCGGTTTGATGACGCAACGTGCCGTCAACAGATTCCAATGTTGCGCCGGTTTCTTCGCGGATCGGATGATGAACTCGAGATCGCGGCGATTGAATCGTTCGCGAGAGTGCCGGATGATGCCGAGCAACGAAAAGAACTATTAGCGATCGCGGCGAACAGGTCAAAGTCCGATCGAGTGCGGCTGCATGCGTTGGCGGAACTTGGCAACGGGGAACCACTGGAGCCCGCGACGGTCGCTTCACTACAGAGCGATCCATCAGAAAAGGTTGCCATTCAGGCAAATCGAGTGATGACGACATGGGCAACTGGGAAGGCAGAATCGATCAGCGAGACAGAACGCCCCCGTTCCAACGAGCGGTGGGAACAAGTCCTGTCCGTTGGCGGTGATCCTGTCTTGGGTCGGCACGTCTTCTTCAGCGCACGCGTTGGATGTGCAAAGTGCCATCGTTTGGACGGCCGAGGCGGAACTCTTGGGCCGGGATTGGCGGGGCTCGCGACCTCAAAACCCCGTGACCAGATCATCCGCTCAATCCTGGAACCATCGGCTGACTTCCCGCCACAATACCAGGCTTGGATGGTGCTCACGACCGACGGCAGAATTCACCGCGGATTGCAGCTCGACCATAGAGCAGGCGGCGCGATCTTGTTGACGTTGGCAAGCGGCGGCGATCGCAAGTTCAAGTCCGATGAGATTGAGGCCTACCAGGCTTTACCAACTTCGCTGATGCCATCGGGATTAGCGGAGACGATGTCGGTGGAGGAATTCCGCGACCTTGTCGCGTTTCTGGTTGCTCTGGACGGGACGACACGATGACTCAAACCGTCGCATTGATCGACGCAATGCTTTGCTGCAACGTGGAGGCGGCGAGATGAAGGAAGACCTTGAGCTCTCAGTCGTCATGCCGTGCCTGAATGAGGCTGATACCGTTGGTGTTTGCGTCGAAAAGGCGGTTCGCGCCATGCATTCGGCGGGCATCTTCGGTGAGGTCGTGTTAGCCGATAACGGCAGTACCGATGATTTCGAAACGGATTGCCGAGTCAAGCGGTGCCCGTACGATCGATGTTAGCGAACCAGGCTACGGTGCCGCCCTGATGGGAGGAATCGAAGCGAGTCATGGCAAGTACGTCATCATGGGCGATGCGGATGACAGCTACGACTTTCTGGAGATTCCCGCTTTTGTCGAGAAATTGCGAGAGGGCTTTGATCTTGTCCAAGGCTGCCGCTTGCCTCGCGGTGGTGGGCGGGTGATGCCGGGCGCTATGCCTTTCCTGCACCGTTGGGTGGGCAATCCAATCTTGTCGTGGCTGGTACGTCAGATGTTCCGGATCCCCATCAATGACGTCTACTGTGGGATGCGAGGTTTTCAGCGTGAGCTTTACGATCGGCTTGACCTACGCTCACCGGGAATGGAATTCGCCACCGAGATGATCATCAAGAGCGGTCTACACGGGGCGTCGATGAGCGAAGTGCCCATCACGCTGCACCCCGACGGACGCCGGGAACACGGCCCACATCTGCGTACTTTTCGCGACGGCTGGCGGACGCTTCGTCTGTTTCTCGTATTCAGCCCCCAGTGGACGTTCTTTCGTCCCGGCTTGATCTTGATCGGGGTTGCGCTGGCGGGATACGCCTTGGCGATCCCGCAAGTCCGCGTTTTCGGTGCGGCGCTCGACGTCCACACCTTGCTGGTAGCAAGTCTCGCCGGTCTGATGGGTTGGCAATGTGTGTTGCTTTCAACCCTGGCGAGTATCTTCGCGGCCCGCGAAGGAATGATTCCGCCACAAGAGAAGCTAGAAAAACTGACGGTCGAACGTGGACTAATTTTTGGGCTCGTGATGACGGTGATTGGGACCGCCTTGATCGCTGCGGTGATCATTCAATGGTGGCGAGTCGATTTTGGAGCTCTCGACTACCCCTTCACGATGCGGCTGGTGGTGCCTGGTGTGACCTTCGTCGCCATCGGGTTCCAAACCGCGATGGCGGCGCTCATGGCGGGCGTGTTGAAAATGCACCGACGCGATCAGTAACGGCGACCGTCGAAGACCTTGGGATTCGTCAGCGGAATTCCCAAGATCGAAAGTAGCGTTAGCTCATCCGCTGGTTTACCGGATGGGTAAAACGCGGCAATCAGCAGTGTGGTAAGCGCCGCCAGCAATGCGATGACCACCAACCGATGCGCACACGGCTGGTGGCTTGCAGGTCGAGTCGAGTTCCGAGAAGTAATCAGGCAAAGGCGGGAAAATTGTCACAAAGAGCGAGAAAACTATTTTAGAAAAATACCCTGCTCATGCAACACAATTCAACGCCTGTACCTGTTACGCTCTTTCCTGACATTGTTGCTTTTCAGAACCGACACGATTGATGAATTCTGCATCTCGACCTCAGATCACTCGGCACGTCGAGGCAGGCGAAATCTGCTGTGACCCGCAGTGGGAAGCCGCCTACAAACGGTTTGAGACCCCCGAAGAAGAGATCGAGAAATTCACGCGGCGTCTCCGCTTCTTCGGGCTCCATCGACAACCGAAAGACATCCGGATCGCGGAATTGTTCTGCGGACGCGGCGGAGGTCTGATCGCGCTTGAGCGGCTCGGATTTACGAATATCGAAGGAGTCGACCTTTCGGACACGCTGCTGGAAGAGTATGGCGGCGCCGCGAAGTTGCACCTTGCCGATTGCCGTAGGCTGCCATTCGACGATCATTCATTCGACGCTGCAATCGTGCAGGGCGGACTGCATCACCTGCCAAATTTGCTGGAGGACTTGGATGCGGCGTTATTGGAAGTCAGCCGGTGTTTGAAGCCGTCGGGCACGTTCTATGTCGTCGAACCTTGGCTAACCCCTTTTCTTCGCTTTGTGCACTTGGTCGTAGAGCGACCGCTGGTACGACGGCTTTATCCCAAGGGGGACGCTTTGGCTGCGATGACTGAACATGAAATCGAAACGTACGAGCAATGGTTAGAACAACCAGCCGAAATCATGAAGGTGTTCGGACGTCACTTTCATGTGCAGCAGAAAACGACCGCCTGGGGCAAACTCCGCTTTGTAGGCAAGCCCATCGCGCAGCCGCTCTGAGAGCCTTCGACGTAGAGATGATATCCCATGAACCGACGATTGATGATTGCCCGCGTCCTCCTGATCTTGTCTGCGATCTCCTATCTTCTGATTCTCGCTGGCGATGGTTATGCGGAAGACGTGACGTTGGGAGTGTCGGATGATTCCAGCAAGGTGACAATTACGAATGCGGCGATCCCCGGTGCGGCCATCCATTCACCCGAGGAAGGATTGTGGTCCATCGGCACCGGATGGAATAGCAATGGACCAGCCAAGTGGCATCACGGGTCACCGGCCAAGTCGACCAAGCGCGGCGAGTGGACCGTGCTTTCGGGGATCATCTCGACGGGTGACGGGCAGTGGACGGTGAGCGATCAATATCGTGTCGACGCGAGCGGTTTGGTGCACGCGAAGCGTCGTTGGCAGTACGACGGCTCGAAGCCGAGTGGGCCGATCGTGCTGTCGATTCGATATGCGACCGATCGGACCGAGGGAAAACCGTTGCGGCCGTTTCTGCCGGGCATTCAATATTACGGAAACCCCTCGGGTACACGGATCGACGCATCGCGGATTCCGACTTGGGCGGGGAACATTGGCGACGAGGCCTTGTACGAAGAGCATCGCTACCCTTTGCCGTTTGCCGCAGCCGAACAAGATGGTCAGTTCATTGCAGCCCTACATTCGAGACCGTCAAAGCTGCCACATGCAGCTCGGAACGATCTTTGGTGGTCATTGGGATTGATCGAAACAGAGGCGGGCACCGAATTGACTCTGCAAAGTGGCCCCCTTGCGTCGAATGGACAGCGCGGCGTGGCGAAGGCATTGCAAAAAGCCTTTCTGCCTTACGAGCATGCTCATCTTGTTGGAATACCGCCCGGAACGGTGATCGAGAAGGACTTCTGGATTCAGCTTGCTCCAGCCACCGAGGTCGGACACGGTTTTCGCAGTCCGCTGTGGACGTCGATTGACCTTTTTGATCCGCGCCTGACAAGTCCATGCCGCGCCCCATCAACGTTCTCTCGGCAAAACTGCGTGATACTTTTGATCGCTGGCGCGAGGATGATTCCTCACGAGGCTTTCGGACTCGACCGCCGCAAGCTCAACCTTGGTTCATGATGGGATGGGCCGATCGCGCCGAAGTCCCCGGGCACGCTCTGTTGACGCTCGATATCGCGGATCATTGCGATGATGTGGATCTGTGGCAGAAACGCGCCGCAGCCTCGCTCGATTTCTTGACCCGGGCACCCACGGTGAAAGGGAGGGGCAGTCAAGGTTTCTCAATTGTCTACGATTACCAAAAGCATCAGTGGCTGGACCGGCAAGACCCGCTGTCACAGGCTCAAGCCTTGCTCGGAATCGCGCGAGCGACGCGGACGGCGATCGAATCACCGGTATCTGACCAAATCGATTCGTCGAAGTGGAAGCGTTTCTTACGGACGCAGCTTTCAACGATTGCCGACCGCGTGTTGCAACCCGATTGGCGACCCGTTTCTACCAATCAAGCGTTCGCGATGGCGCCGCTGGTGATTGGCAGCAAGCTTCTCATGGATGCTCGGCTGATGGCCGCCGCCCGCAAGATCGCGGACCATACGATCGAGCGACACAGCGACATGACAGAACCCTACTGGGGCGGAACACTGGACGCCAGGTGCGAGGACAAAGAAGGAGCTTGGGCGGCACTGCAAGGATTCGTGGCGTTGTACGAAGCGGAAAAGAACCCGAAATACCTGGATGCGGCAGTGCATGCCGCCGACGTTTGCTTGAGTTACCTGTACGTTTGGGATGTCGACTTGCCAGCCGGACGACTCGCGGATCACGCACTCAAGACACGCGGTTGGACCAGCGTATCGGTCCAAAATCAACATCTGGATGTATTCGGTGTCGTCTTCACGCCAGTCCTCTGGCAGCTTGGCGATTGGACCGGCGATCAGCGTTACCACCAATTGGCCAAAGTGATGTTCGTCAGTTGCGGGCAAATGACAGACCTGGCGACAGGCGTCCAGGGCGAGCAGCTTTTTCAAACGAACTACCAGCAACACGAAGCCGGCGACACGATCGAGGGGATGCGAGGCGGCTACAGTGAACGTTGGAACATTTACTGGATCACCGCCCATTTTCTAACCGCCGCGGCGGAGTTCGAGCGATTAGACGTCCAATGGCGGGAGTTTTGACTGGCTGCATCTTCAACAAAGTTCAGATGGCGACCGTCAGATAGACGCAAACGGCAAATCGAACGCGGCAGCGACGGCTGCATTGGTGACCCGGCCGCGATGAATGTTGATCGCTTCGCGCAAGGGTCCCTGTTCCATGATCGCGCCGTCGACACCGATTTTCGCGAGCCGGATCACCCAATTCAGTGTTGCATTGCAGAGCGCAAAAGTGCTGGTTCGACCGACCGCACCCGGCATGTTCGCAACGCAGTAATGGACGACTTCGTCGACAACGTACGTCGGATTACTGTGTGTCGTTGGCCTGCTGGTTTCAACGCAGCCGCCTTGATCCACAGCAACATCGATGATCACACTGCCATGCTTCATGATTCTCAGATCCTCCGCTCGCACCAATCGCGGCGCTACCGCACCAGGAATCAGTACCGATCCAATCACCAAATCAGCTCGCTGCAGTTGCTCCAAGACCGTATGTCGGTCACTGTACAGTGTGTTCACGTTGGCCGGCATGACATCGTCGAGGTACCGCAGCCGATCCAAATCGACGTCAAGAATGGCCACATCCGCTTGAAACCCGGCTGCGATTCGTGCCGCATTCGCGCCGACGACTCCGCCACCGAGAACCGTGATGTGTGCGGGTGCGACTCCGGGGACGCCGCCCAGCAGAATACCTCGTCCCATTTGCGGTCGCTCGAGATACTTTGCTCCCTCCTGAATGCTCATCCGCCCGGCGACTTCGCTCATCGGTGTCAGCAAGGGCAGCCGGCCGTGCTGGTCGCGAAGCGTTTCATAGGCGAGGCATGTTGCGCCGGAACTCATCATTGCCTCCGTCAACGCCCGACTGGCGGCAAAGTGAAAGTAGGTGAAGATAAGTTGGTTGGATCGGATCAGTGCAAACTCCTCGGACTGCGGCTCCTTGACCTTCATCACTAGATCGGACCTTGCAAAAACCTCGGCCCCGGAGGCCACCAGTTCAGCGCCCCCTCGCAGATAGTCATGGTCGGCAAGTCCCGAGCCCAGACCGGCACCCGCTTGCACCAGGACTTGATGCCCGCGCAAGACAAGTTCCTCCACGCCAACGGGCAGCATGGCGACTCGGTATTCGTCTGTTTTAACTTCGGTGGGGACGCCAATGATCATGAAATGACTCGCTGAGTCTCGGCCAGGCACAAAGCAGGGCCGATAGGGAACTAAGGGGAGACGGAAATTCTACGTGCTTGCTGGGACAGCGCGGCGAGCATGGATGTTAAACGATCTTGCAGTTGCCCCATCAAAGGATCGCCCTCGCCGCGCGGCGCCTTTTCGGCGGGAATGACGATCGCATCACTACATTGGATCACAGCGCGAAGCGGAATAGAAGTGTCGGCTCTTCCGAACAGTGATTCCTGCATGCGTTGAATCGTCTCGACGATTCGAGTGTCAGTCACCTGGTCAGCCTGCAAATAGCAATCGGGATATGACAACAGCTCTTGAGCCAACTCGGCGGCCGCGACATCGTTACGCAACCTCGACTGTTCATCGGTTTCATTGGTCGTGAAAAACTTGATCACAACGTCGTTGCGGATCGCACGGACGCGGCCCAGGACCTCGTCCTCCTTCGGTTCAATCCCAAGTCGTTGCTCGGTTCGAGTCAGCAAATGGGCGATCAGCCTGTCTCTCCGCTCCTGAAATTCACCACACTTCGTTTCGCCGAAGTACTCGACTTCTTTCAATGACAACAGTCCTTCAGCCAAACGAACCGTGCGTTGCAAGATGCTGCGGTCAATCGGTTGCTGCCAGTCCAAACGGTTTTCGATTGTGCGAGAGCTGGCGATCCGCCCAATCGGTAAAATTCGACTCGCAGAGGTACTTGATCGCTACCGGGTGCATGACAACCCGGCCTTTCGTCGCTTTGGCGCGACGACGGGCCGCCGAACGAGCGATGAACAGAACCCCGTCGAGCAAGGGTTTCAAGACGTCGTTAGTCCGCGTCGTTGTTCCTTCGGGAAAGAGGATCAACGGACGTTCGCTGGTGGCAAGTATATCGATCGCGGTTTCCAGCGATTGTCGATCCATGCCTTCACGGTTGATGCTGAAGCCGCCCATCCTTCGGATCGCGAAAGCATCAAATCTTCCCTTATTGAAAAGATGCCACGACGCCACCGCATAAACAGCGGTACCGAGCTCGCGCGCGGGCCAACCAAGAACTAGCGGATCGGCATACCGGCAATGGTTTGGGGCGAGCATGATTCCGTCGCCACGATCGAGGGACGCCTGCAAGTACTCCAAACCGCGACATTCGTAGCCAACCACGCCTTCCTTCTTCTTCAAGTACAAATCGACGATCCGAAAAGCCTGGATGAACCTTGGCCACAACTTTCCTCGATGTGGCGGGACAAACTCGTAAGGCCGGTCGAAGACAACTGACATTTGCGGAAGGTTCCCGGTCCGAAAACAAACGGACCAACCTAGTGACTTTGGCTTAGCTCTTAGACGACTTAGCTTGTGACTCTGGCTAAGAAAAAGCCGATCGCCACAGCGACGATGAACAATGCGGCGATGAGCGCGCCCATCAGCATCGGATCCATTCTTTGGTCTCGCTGTGAACCCGATAGTCGGCCGCTGCTTGTGGAGTCGCGTCGACTGTTAATATCCGAATCGCTACCGATCTGGACGCTGGAGCTGCCTGGCGAACGTGCGGCCCCCTGTTTCACCGATTTCGCCCCGCGATTCAAGCCGACGCGTGAATTCGGTCGGTAACCCGATTCCACTTGCAGATCAAGGAAGCTTCCACTGACTTTTTCACGCCTCGGATTCACGTCGACCAAGCGTCCACTATCGCTCGAGCTGATGCCTCCACCGCGAATGACTTCGCTTCTCGCGCTCGAAAGCGTGTCGTCGTTCTTGTTGGTGATCGTATCGCCTTGGCCGACCGATGACCGGTTCTTTCCATCGAGTGAGATTGACGAGGAACTGTCCTCGTCGAATTCCGATCTCGCGCCTAACCCCAACGTGACTTTGGCACCTTTTGGAACCGCGGCAACAAACCGTTCGAGCACTTCAGCAACATCAGCGGCTGATTGATAACGATAGCGCGGATCCTTTTGGATCATTTTCACGCAAATGCCTTCCAATTCTCCCGGACAATCCGGCCGAAGTTGACGGATGGCTGTCGGCATTTCGGTCTGATGTTTGGCAATGCGTTGGGCAAGAGTTCCATCGCTGAAAGGCGGTTTGCCTGTCAGCAGGAAATAGAACGTGCAACCAAGTCCATAGATGTCCGCTCGGTGATCCACGTCGTGACTGTTCAGAGCCTGCTCGGGTGCCAAGTAGTCAGCAGTACCCAACACGTTCTCGTTGTTTGCAACGGTCAATGACTCTTCGTCGCCTGCGGACACCAAAGCCAGTCCCATGTCGAGCAGACGCACACAGCCCCTTTTGTCAATCAGTAGGTTAGCTGGTTTCACATCGCGGTGAACGACACGTTTTGAATGGGCATGTTCGAGTCCACGTGCTGCTTGCCCGATAATGTCCGCCGCAGTTGAAAAGTCGAGAGCGCCGTCACGTTTGACCAACTGCTGCAAATCGACGCCGTCAACGTACTCCATCACGATGTAGTGGACATCATCTTCGTTATCGATGTCGTAAGCCAAGACAATGTTGGGATGGTTCAGCGTTGCAATGGCTTTCGCTTCCAATTGGAAGCGAGCCAAATAAGTCGCATCGCGAACCCGACTCTTGGGAAGCACTTTGATCGCACGCTTGTCCCCCATGCGAATATGCTCGCCCAGATAAACACTGCTCATCCCGCCAGTACCGATGTGGCCGAGAAGTTTGTACTTGCCAAGGAAGAAGCCCTTGTATTTTCCGCCCAGCAGCTTCTCGATGTGCCAGTCGGTTAGCAGACCCTCTTGTTTAAAAAGGTTCGCCAACTTCCTGGGACTCTCAGGTAGATCACCGTCCAGCTTGCTCCGAACACTCTCTAAGAAGCGCTCCATTGCCACTTTGTCCACCAGGCCACTTTTGATGACCATCTGGAGAAATCGTTCGGATGTAAGCTTAGTCTGCGTCATGGGCAGCCGACCGTGACCCCATGGAGTTGGTTTCGGTGATGTGAGAAGATAACACGTTTGGTGCGGCTAGTTAAGCGACATGTGGCTTATTCCAACTTTGTGTCTATCCCTAATTTAGTCCTAAACACGATCTATTGCGACGTTATTCTCGGGCCCGTTCGCCCTCCGCTTGCCAATAATCCCAATCCATTAGGCCGACATCACCCCACCCATCGAAGATCGGAGTCGAGATTGTCTGCAGAGACCGACAGACTGACGCTCGGTTTGATGACGAAGTACTGGGAGAGTGGGAAAGTGAAAACCCGCTTGGGGATTTCGATTGGAATGGCGCGTGCGGCGTCTTTACACCGGCTATTTGTGCGGCATTTGTGCGTTTCTTTGTCTCATCTTGCCTGCAGAAAGGTTGTTTGTCTCGCTCCAGATCACCAACTCAGAGCAGTGGAAACTGCGCTCAAATCCTGGGATCTCGATGGTCAGTGGGACATCAAGTCACAGGGAGCGGGCAACTTAGGAGAACGGATGCAGCGATGGTTTATCCACAACCTCCGGACCGGATCGTCGCGAGCAATTCTGATCGGCGCTGACTGCCCCAGGCTCAACGCTGGCGAAATCGAACAGGCGAGTGAGACGCTTCAGACGCGCGACGCCGTCTTGGGGCCGGCGGCCGATGGTGGATACTACCTGATTGGCTTGCGCGGAGCGTGGCAGTCCAATGAATCTCGATTCCAGAGGCTGTTTCATGACGTGCCCTGGAGTACTGAGCAAGTACTGTCCGTCACGCGCGGTCGACTGGAAGCTGCCGGCCTGTCGTTTGCCGAGTTGGAAACTCGTGAAGACGTTGACACAATTGACGAGCTGAGAAACCTTTGCGAGTCCCTTGAGCAAGCGACTGATCGGCACGCCGAGCTGAAGCAAGGAATCGACCGCATCCTCGCAGGTTTTTCGTTGTCCGATCCACCATCCACCGACTTGCCATGAAACACCACGCGACCATCATCGGCGGCGGTGCGGTCGGATTGAGTACCGCGTGGGAGCTTTCCCGCAGAGGATTTCGAGTCAGCCTGCTGGAACGCTCGCGAATCGGCCGCGCGACCTCCTGGGCGGGGGCGGGAATCTTGCCCCCTGCGAATCTGGAAACGGCCACCGATCCAATTGACAAGCTGCGCGGACTCAGTCACGAGTTGTTCCCACAATGGGCGGCAGAGCTCAAGTCGGTCACTGAAATCGACTGCGGTTTCCAACGCTGCGGGGGCTGGTATTTGGCAGACACCAATGGCGAACGAGCGGCGTTGCTGGGAATGACCAGCTACTGGGACGAACTTGAAGTCAGGTGCGAAGCGGTATCCGCAGCGACACTTGCGAAGCGTGAACCTGCGCTCCTGGCATGGACAAAGCGAAACACTAGAACCGCAGCGTGGTGGGTTCCCGACGAGTATCAAGTTCGACCGCCACGATACTTGCAGGCATTGGAACGGGCGTGCCGCATCCAAGGCGTCGAGCTGCTCGAAGATTCACCCGTCGTCGACATCCGCACCACTGATCGCTCCGCCGAAGCCCTCGTCGGTGACCGATGGCATCGATCCGATTCGATCATCGTCTGCGGAGGCGCCTGGACGGGGTTGGTGGCAAAGTCTCTGCAGTTACAATCGAGTATCGTTCCGATTCGGGGGCAAATGCTGTTGCTGAAAACGGAATCTCCGTTGTTACGTAGCGTCGTCAACGTCGGTAACCGCTACATCGTTTGCCGCGACGACGGGAACACCCTGGTTGGATCGTGCGAGGAGGAAGCAGGGTTCCAGCTTGGGACCACCGAGGACGTATTGGACTCATTGCGAGAGTTTGCCATCACACTTGTCCCCGAACTAGAATCGGCCCAACGAATCGATGCATGGTCCGGCCTTCGCCCGATGACCTTTGACGGATTTCCGATGATTGGTCGTGTCCCGGAAACCGCAAACCTGTACGTTGCCGCCGGACACTTCCGCAGCGGCGTCCACCTTTCACCTGCGACGGCAGTCACACTCGCCGATCTGATGACCAGCCAACAACCGCGTGTCTGCCTCGATTCGTTCCGCGTCGGAAAACAACAGTCAGCGTCCGCAGAGGTTTCGGGAGCATAAGACCGTGTTTGAAAAAGGGGGCTGACCCTTTCCGAGAGAAACCTGACGCGACCATTTGCCGTCGATTCATTGCCCTTTAGCGACCGTGAATCAATCTTCCCGAGGGTCAGACCCCTTTCTCGAATACGTTCTAAGATCTTGAAGAAGGCCCACGATGAGCAATTCCATTGATCCGATCGCTGACGATGGCATGACCTTGGACCCGCCCGGTTCAATCGCGGTTGTTGGTGCCGGTCCGCTGGGTATCGAGGCCGCGTTGTACGGCCGGTTTCTGGGATACGAAGTGACTCTCATCGAAGCGGTAGCCGTCGGGCATTCAATGCAAGATCAGCGCGAACTACCGTTGGACTTGCTACCGGGACGATGTTTGTCGCCGCTTGCGTTGTCCGCACTGGATGCTCAGCGCGGCGAACTCGGGGAACAGGTTTTGCCGACGACTTACGGCCAATGGATCGATGACGGGTTGAAAAAGTTGGTCGACACGGACTTGCTGCGAGGTCGGATTTTGCTGCCGATGCGAGTGTCACGAATCGCCAACGTCCCGATCGACGCGGACGGAGAGGACGAAGACGCGAGCGAGATCCCACCTGACTTTCGCCTAACCTTGGTCGGCGACGGAGGCGAAACTGACGCGATCGACGTCGAATCGGTCATCTTAGCGATCGGTTTATCGAGTGAAATCCCGCTTGGCTTCGAACTGCCGGCGCCCTACTTTTTCCGGATCGCCGGCAAATCGACCGGGGATTCCGCACAGGATCTGCTCAGCGGTTTCCGCGAGATCGTTGCAATCTTCGCGGAGTTGGCCGGCCGCGCCGATTTGAACTTGTATCGGCCCCGACGTCGCTGAGTCGTCATGGCGGTAGCGGTTATTCCGGCCGATTCGATCTCGCCAACGCGAGAAGGTGACGTTTCTTTTTTGCATCCACCGTCTCGCTCCCACAACGTGATCTAGCTTTCAGAGGCATTCGGTGTGCGCGTTCCCTGTCGGGTCGCGTCTCGCACTGCCACTGGTGTGCGTCATACGTAGCGTTTGGGGAACTTCTTGTGATCAAATTAACTCGATTGGACGGTGAGCCGTTCATTCTGAATGCCGAGTTGATTCGCTACGTCGAGCGTCGGCCTGACACCTTCATCACCCTGACCAACGGTGACAGGATTGTGGTGGCCGAAACGATGGACGAAGTCGTCGAACGAAGCGTGCAATATCAACAACACAAACATTTCATGCCAATGCCGCGAGCTGTCTCGCCAGTCAGCCGAGCCTGAAATCGTCAGCCAACATCGATCACCACATCATACTGATCACTGCAGAAACTGAATCATGGATATCGCCAGCCTCATCGGCTTAATACTCGCCGTCGGCCTGATCATTGCATCGATTGCGCTCGGTAACGCGCCGTTCAGCGCATTCATCGACATCCCGTCGTTTCTGGTCGTTGTCGGTGGCGCGGTCGCGGCAGCATTGATTTGCTTTCCGCTCAGCAGCATGCTCAAGTCGCCGATGATTGCACTCAAAGTTCTGTTGAACAAAGGCGAAGACCGCCTTGGTTTAATCAAGCAGATTGTCGAATTGGCTGAAACCGCCCGTCGCGATGGATTGTTGGCCTTGGAATCCAAGATTGCCGATATCGAAAACCCACTGGTCAGAACCGGGATTCAAATGGCGGTTGACGGCAGCACGCCAGACGTGGTCGAAGAGGTTCTGCGAACCGAGGTCGAGGCAATCGCCACACGGCATCGTGAAGGCAAGGGGATCATGGATCAACTTGGACGATTCGCGCCCGCCTATGGCATGATTGGAACCCTGATGGGTCTGATCATGATGCTTCAAGACATGAGTGACCCATCCGGTATTGGTGCTGGTATGGCGATCGCTCTGATCACAACTCTCTATGGTGCGATCGTGGCCAACGTCTTCTTCAGCCCCTTCGCTGAAAAGCTGGGTCTGATCAGCCGTAACGAAATGGTCAGTCTTGAGATCGCGATTCGCGGCGTGATGGCGATTCAATCCGGCGAAAGCCCACGAGCGATCGACCAGAAGTTGCGCACGTTCCTTCCGCCCAAGCAACGTGGAGTGGAGTAAGCAATGAACGACGAACCAGACGTAATTGGCATTCCCGAATGGGTCGTCACATTCGGCGACATGATGAGCCTGTTGTTGACGTTCTTCATCATGCTGGTTTCGCTCAGCGAAATCAAAGAAGAAGAGACCTACCAAGCATTGGTCGATTCCATACAACAACAGTTCGGATACACACAGACCGCTGACGCTTTGACGCCTGGAGAATCACGTCCCCGAACTTCAGCTTTCGTGCCGCTCGCAACGACCGGCCGTGCAAAGAAAAAAGATACGGCAACCGGTGGGGTTCCTGAGAAAGCCCCGAGCGGCGAGGAGCCACTTGTACGAATCGTGCGTCCTGGCCACATGACTGCAGTCGGGTCAGTCGTCTTTTTTGATTTCGGATCAGAGGAAATCTCGCCTTCGGCCGATGCCGTCATTGCCGACTTGGCCGCACAACTGCGGGGCAAGCCTCAGAAAATTGAAGTTCGCGGACACGTTTCGGCAGAGTTTGCTGCTCGTACCGATGGCATGGATGAGGCAATCATGCTCGGTTTTCGCCGCGCGGCAGCCGTCCGCAAATTGCTGGTGAAGCGAGAAGGGCTGAGTTCGGATCGATTCCGCGTCTCATCTGCCGGAGAAAGTGAACCAATGAGCAGAACGGGACGGAGTAGTGCGATTGCTCGCAATTCTCGTGTCGAAGTCTTCATGCTCGACGAAACAGTTGAGGATTTGCACGGAACGGCCGATGAACGAAATGCGGCAACAATCCAAATGGATGACGCTAGCGGGGAGTAACCAGCATGGCAGATGAGCCAGAAAACCAACATGACGACGGCGAAGGTCAACCAGAAGCTCCATCCAGCCGGGGTGGCGGCCGTGGACTGATCATCGCTTTTGTCACCGTGGTCATCCTGATGGAGACCGGGATGTTCTTCTTCCTCGTTCCAAGCGCCGATGAAGTCAGCGCGCTTGCCGAAGCAAAGTTGATCAAATCAGTCCAAGAAGGCGACGCGGCCGCCGAGGTACAAGCAAACGACGAAAACGAAGCCAGAGAATTCCAACTGGGGAGATACGGCGAGACTTTTAGCCCCATCGATACCGAACGGAATTATCGAGTTGAAATCGATCTCTATGGGCTGATCCGCAAGAAGAACTTCGACATGATGCAGTCGGAATTTTCTGAAAAGGAGGGCCGACTGCGTCACGCGATCCGAATGAAAATTCGCATTAGTTCCCTCGAGGAACTGAACGAAAACAATTTGGGGTTGCTGGAACGGCGGATTTTGACGACATGTAATCACTTATTGGAGGACGATCTGCTCCTCGCTGTTGGTTTCAAGAGTTACCAACTGATCGAGCAGTAGTCCGCCATTTCGCGACCCATCCGACTCACGCGTGAAACTCGCGCGTGAAACTTTCCGTCCGCAAACACACTCTGTCCAGGGAAGGAAGCTCTCGTGGCTGATCCGACAGAAGACACAGCTCAAGATCCTCAGGCGGTCGATACCGATGAGTCGGGAAGAAACAAAGAGGGTTTGGACACCGGTGACATCGAGAAACTCCTCGACCAAGCAAGTGAGTCGCTCGATCAGGCGGCCGGCGCCCATGTCTCGACCGAGGCCGCAGCTACGAAATTCAGTCTCGGCGATCTGACCCAGGACACCGATAGCGACGAGCGACAACCAATTGAGTTGCTCGGCGAAGTCGAAATGGACCTTCGCATCGAATTGGGGCGAACCCAGATGCGTCTGGAAGAGGTGCTACAGCTCCGCGGCGGCTCCGTCGTCGCTCTCGACAAACTAGCAGGTGATCCGGTCGACGTCTTCGTCAACGGTCGGCTGATTGCGCGCGGAGAAGTCTTGGTGATGAACGACAATTTCTGTATACGAGTCACAGATCTTGTCGGTGCCTAGCGATTCCGTGCGGACTGGCTTCACCTGGCTTGCAGCACTTCCGCCGTAGGAAAAAGACGATGAAGTACTATCATCTTTGGCTGTTACCTCTTCTTTTGGCTCTGTCGTCGTCGACAAATCTTTGGGGACAGCAGCACGCAAACAGGATTCAATTGCACCGGCAAGCGGCGACGGTAACGGCGGATCCGGCCACGGTTTCCAAACCAATGTTTCCGGCGTTCGCACCGCGCAGCGATGACAACCCCTCAAGCAATGCTCCACTCGGCAACCAGAGCAGCAAGATCGCCGTCCCCGCGTTGACGGTGACGTCCAGTCTGGCGGTCGTGCTGGGGTTATTTGCCGGTCTGGTCTGGCTGACACGAAAATTTGGGGCTCGATCGATGAATCAAAGCACCGTCCCAAAAGAAGTGCTAAGTAGTCTCGGCAGCACACCGATCGACGCGCGAACACGCATCACGATGCTACGATGCGGGAATCGGATTCTGGTTGTTGCCCAAACCGCAACGGGGTTGCATCCGCTTTCCGAAATCACGGATCCCGACGAAGTCCGCGGGTTAACCGCCGCATGCATCGGCGATGCGAGGCATACGTTCGATTCCACGCTGAAATCGATTGAAAAGGAAACGGCTAATCGCGGATTTGTGGAAACAAGCGTTGAGAAACCATCAACGCGGGCGCGATCCCGAGGACGCCTCTTCGCAACTGCTTAGTCCATGTCTTGAATTTGGGAGGGTGCCGCTCCTGCCGAACCGAGGAATATGCCAGCGTCGGCTCGGCAGGGGCCTCGCCCTCACGATCACCTGCCTTTCCATCGATTTTCAAAACATGTCGTTGGATCAACCGCATGAATGCGGTCACAACGAACGGCGGTTTTACGGTTTCGTCACAACTCCGATACCTCGCAGCCATCGCTCGCACAACTCAGGCCACTGCGAAGCGCCGGGTGTGTCTCTGGCTAAACCCAGACCGTGTCGTCCCTGCGGAAAGACGTGCAACTCGGCGGATACGCCATGCTTTTTGCAGGCAGCAAAATACTGCACGCTGTTTTCCACAGGAACCGCCGTGTCTTCGACCGTGTGGAACAGAAACGTCGGTGGCGTTTTCTCGGTCACTTGCCGCTCGTTGGACAACAGCTCGATTAATGCTGGGTCCGGATTCTCGCCAAGCAAGTTTCTTTGGCTACCCTTGTGTGTAACGTTCTGGTCAAAGACGATCACCGGATAGCACAAGATGGAAAAATCTGGCCGTGACGAAACGCGAGCGACCGGATCCTCGGACGATGGGTCACCATGGGCAAAGTGCGTCGAGATTGTCGAACAAAGATGCCCACCCGCTGAAAACCCAATCGCGCCGATCCGTTGCGGGTCAATATTCAACTCTTTTGCTCGAGCTCGCAAAGTCTGGACGGCACGCTGAGCATCTTGCATCGGGATCGGATGACCATACCCCTTTCCATCGTTGCCTGCACCGCGAAGTCGATAAGTACAAATCGCGGAGGTCAGTCCAAGCAAGCGAAACCACTCGGCGAACTGGTACCCCTCGTGGTCCATCGCATGTCCGTGGTATCCGCCACCAGGAAGAATCAAGACAGCCGCGGTTGGATTGTCTGAGTCCACCCGTGTGATGATCAATTCGGGAACATCCCCCGCTGCCGCTCCAGTCGATCCTGGCGGCGCCGCCGGGCCAAAGCGGCTCGGTGGTCGCAAGTGGACTCTCCGCAAAACCTGTTGACGCCAGCGTGACGACGGCGGCCAAACCGCAAACAAACAGAAACAGGCGACTCATCAGCTCAGTCCTCTCGGGTAGCGAAAGATATCATTCAACGGATTCTATGCGAATCGAGCCCGCGCGTCTCGCACCAAAGCAATGACCTGCTCGAGCGCCAATAGCACCACAGTGTTTTGACAACGAACAATGGAAACCCGTACCGCGGATAGTAGGAGCAGATCACGTATGGAATCAGGTACGCAATGTAGATAACGATTGTCCATCGCCGCAAAGAATGGAGCGGACGCCCAAAAATCAGCAAGCCAACTGTTCGGGTCCTGTGTGGTAAGGATGTTTCGACATCGTCCGCCAATCAAGCAGACCATCGGAATCAAGCGCTAACGATTGATCGAATTCAAAGAATAAATTGCTCTTGATTGGCACGAATCGACCGAGAACGACTTTGTTGCGAATCGCCCAGGGCGTCACTACAACGATTGAGACCACGCCGGCTACGGCCAAATTCAAGGGCGCGCGTCTCCACAAGCAGAACGATGTTCCAACAGCTCATGCAAATCCGGCAACAGGACTGCAGAGTGCAATCAGTCCGCCCAGAGCCCCCCATGCAATCGTCTTGCCGATGGTCAATTGATCAGCTGTTGCGAGCCCGTCGATGCGCGTCAACCCGAACAGCGTTGCTGTCACGCCAGCCAAGATCAGCCAGCCGTCGAGAGTGAACGCGAAGCAAGCCCAGAATTCAGAAATAAGGAAGGTCGCGAACACACCAAACGCAAGCCAACCGTCGTAGCGATGCCATCCCTGGCGGACGACTGCCGCCCCACATGCACACAGCAGCAACGTCTTTAATGAAACGACGGCGACCATCACCCAATAACTGTCGCCATCCAACAGGCGAATCAGTCCGGTTTGAAGCCGAACCAACAGCGGCGGCATCATTCTTCCGACCGGCCAACTTTTCCATCGTTTCCCAAGGTGTCTTGAAGGCTTTTAGCTGAGCTTCGTCAAGCCTCGAGCGATCGTTTTCCTGCTTGGCTTCAGTCTTTAGCTCCCACCGTTTCAACGTCGCACCCTGAGCATCAAGCATCAACCTTCGGCTCCATTACACGCACCTGCCGATGTGTCGGAGCCCGCAGCTGATCGGTTCGAGAAGCCTTTTCGGCGGCCTCCACAACAAAGCTCCCCGGCATGCCGAACGCAATCGACAAGCCAACCCTTGAACAACGCAGAACGTATGAACAACGCAGAACGAATGGCCTGGAGTCCATGGCCCTTTTCTGTTCCTGCGAAAAGAGCATCCTTTGAGTGGCAAAGCGAACACAGAGAGTAGCTCGAGCAAATAACAGACATGATGTCTCGCCTCGATGCAAGTGAAAATCTGTGAACTTGCGTTGCTGGTACTCGTCAGGATCAGCCAAAACCGATATCAATCCGGGCGACGCTTTCATGCTGCCACTGCAATTATGCTTGAAATAGGGCGATTCCTTGTGTCCATTGTTGCTCCCACTGATGAAATCCCGGCGGCGAGCCACTACGGTGGACTGGCTTGGCGACTTTCGCTGTGGTCGACGATCTTGCGAACGGCCCTCGGGGAACGGCTTGTGTACCGAGGCGACTTTGCTCTCGGGACGCTGATGCGGTTTCTGCCGATCATCACACAGATTTTTCTTTGGTACGCCGTCTTTGATTCGATTGGGAAAGTCGAGGGCCAGGAAGCTGCCCAGATCGGCGGTTTTGGTTTTCGCGAGATCGTTGCTTACTACTTGCTGACAATGATCGCCCGCGCCTTCTCCAGCATGCCGGGACTTGCTTCGGGCATCGCTCGACAAATCCGCGAGGGTGAAATCAAACGCTACCTGATTCAGCCAATCGACTTGATCGGTTTCTTGCTGCTGACTCGCATCGCCCACAAGATGGCTTACTACGCGGTCGCCGTCGCACCATTCGCTCTCGTTTTCTTTCTGTGCCGTCAATATTTTGTCGCAGGTTGGCCATCGGCAACTGTGTTGGCTGCGTTCGTTGGCTCGCTGCTGATGGGCTTCCTGATCGGCTTTTTTCTGGAAGCCGCCATCGGGATGATCGGGTTTTGGTTTTTAGAAGTATCGTCGTTACTGTTTGTCTACATGTTGTTCAGCTTTTTCCTTTCCGGCCACATGTTTCCACTCACTCTGCTGCCGGACGATATCGAGGCGTTTGTGAATTTCTTGCCATTCAAGTATTTGGCCTATTTCCCTGCTGCCATCTTCTTGGGAAAGATCCCCGCGGAAGATCTGCCGATAGAAATGGCGATCGAAGCCGCCTGGCTGACCCTATTCATCATCGTTTGTCGCGTCGCGTACTCCCGCGGTGTGAAGCGATACAGCGGTTTTGGAGGCTAAAGGCTGGACTGATGACATCTGTGAGCAAACAAACCGTTCATCCGAACTATTGGAAAGTCTTTGCGACCTTTGCCCGCAATAGTCTCGTTCGCGACATGACCTTTCGCGTAAACTTTTTTCTACAGTGTGTCAGCAGCATCGGCTGGACGCTGATGAATGTCGGCTTTTACTTGATCATCTTTCAATACACCGACACGATCGGAGAAGGCAGCGGATGGGACCGAGATAAGTTCTTTCTATTCATTGCGACAACCTGGTTCATCAACAGCCTGGTGCAAGCGTTCTTCATGCCCAATGCCGAGGAATTCAGCGAGCTGATTCGCACGGGCGGACTTGACTTCGCACTACTCAAGCCGATCGACACTCAGTTTCTGGTTTCGTTTCGCAAAGTCGATTGGAGCGCCCTATCGAATTTTTTGGCCGGTCTTGTGATCGCAATCGTTTCGCTGCATGCGCTGGCCACGCGTCAGGTGAACCCGATGATCCCGTCGCTGATTTCGGTGTTGCTGTACGTCGTCTTTATCGTCTGCGGCGTGGCGATCATGTACAGTCTGATGATCTGCTTGAGCGCCACCAGCATTTGGCTCGGTCGGAATCAAACGCTGTACAACTTTTGGTTTTACATCACCAACTTCAGCAGGTACCCCATGGAGATGTATGACCGAGGCTGGGGAAAACCGATGTACGGATTCTTTACATTCATCGTGCCGGTGCTGCTGGTCGTGAACGTCCCCGCACGATTACTTGCCAAACCGATCGCCCCACGCACCACCGAAGAGATGCTGCTGGTAGGCTGGGCCGTGGTGGCAACCATATTCAGCGTCATGGCTAGCCGGTGGGTCTTCAAGAAGGCGCTCTCGAGTTACCGAAGCGCAAGTTCATAGCGGCCCAGTTGCGGCGGACATCGCGGAAACTGTTTCGTTGGGCATGAATGCAGCACGGGGAAGCAGAATCATGGGCAAAGCCTCGGATTTCTCGTCGTGCTACCAAGATTCGTCGCCTTTGATCGAACTGGTAGGTGCCTGAGTCGAGGTTGGATAAAATCTGGATCGCCAACCTTGGACCGATGTGCAGTGACTCCACCCCACGAGGCGCCCGTGAATCATTCCAATCCAGCTTCCAATGAGGGTTTCAGGGCTGAAGAGATCACTCGGCCGGATCCGTCCTTAATGCGGTATTACGTGCTCTGCAGTCTGGCTGCCGGACCCTTCTTCCCAATCGCGTTGATTCCGCTGTTCTGTAAGTATGTGACGCTGCGGTACCGCTTCGACGACAGCGGGATCGCGATGCAGTGGGGGGTACTATTTCGCAAAGAAATCTACCTAACGCATCGTCGCATCCAGGACATTCACCTCACACGTAACATCGTGCAGAGGTGGTTCGGATTGGCCACCGTTGCAGTGCAGACAGCATCCGGCAGTGCAACACCCGAAATGAGCATCGAGGGCATCTTAGAGGCCGATCAACTTCGCGATTACCTCTACGGAAAAATGCGTGGAGCCCGCGGCGAGAACTCGACCAGATCACGAACGCGAAACGGCGGACGGCGATGAAGCATTGGTGCTACTGACAGAGATTCGTGATTCGATGCGGAAACTTGCCGAGTCGGGGAGCGATCGATGAGCGATTCCACCGACCAACGATCGTCTTGGGTCTACGAAGGCGTCTGGGGCATGCTGTCCCATGTCTTCTGTGTTCCTCGCGACGCACCAGTATTGCCTGCGTTGGACGCGGAAGAAATTGTGTCGCGTAAGCCTTCACCAAGTTTCGTTCGGTATTTGAAGTTTCAGTTACGGCTTGCGATGTTAATCGTCGCGGTGCCGCTGATCGGCGGATCCATCATCCTGGCAGCCAGCGAGAACCGGTGGTTCTTGCTTGTGACCGCTGCGATTGTAGTTCTGCTAGGCATGATCACTGTCCTTGCCTACTTGGTGATTCATCTTCGCTACGACACGATGTGGTACGTGTTCAGCGATCGCAGCATGCGTCTGCGCCGTGGCATCTGGCTGATCCGTGAATCAACGATCACGTTCGAGAACGTTCAAAACGTAAAAGTCACACAAGGCCCCCTGCAACGTTGGTTTGGGATCGCGAACGTCGTGGTCGAAACAGCGGGTGGTGGCGGCGCGCACTCGGAACCGGGTGGTAGTTTGGGGATGCACTCGGGTGTGATTGAGGGAGTCGCGCATGCAACCGAGATCCGAGATTCCATCATGAGCCGTGTACGATTGGCGAACACGGCAGGCTTAGGCGACGAATCATCGGAATCGCCTGCGGCGCGTCGAAACTGGTCCGCAAGTCATCTGGAAGTTTTGAAGGAAATCCGCGACTTGGCGAAGCGAGCCGCTGCTGCAGTGTAAAGCGGATTTTCGCACGGCGGATTTGGCTCGGTTGTCCCCACCGAGCATCGGCTTGCAGGCACTCACCTATGGCATCGACCGGGGCAATCGAACAACACTCAGCTAGCTGCCAATACTTGCCAGCCATGTTAACAAAGCGATGATCGCAACGCAGACCGCGCAGGAAGCGACAAAGCCAACGACATCTTTCCTGGTCGGCTTCACGAACTCCCAATCCGAATGCGGATACAACTTGCGGCCCGTCGTACTCTCGGGCGATAAACAGGCCTGCTCGAGTGCTTGGCGATCAGCTTCATGGTCAGCCAACACCGGTGTGTTCATCTTGGCAAAGTATCGATCGAGCACGCCGGCGTCGCCGCGTGGAGTCAATAGCTGAGCAATATCAACACCAAAAACGGAGTCAGCAATCGCGTTGGCAATCGCAGCGTTTCGAGTGTCGCCTTGGACGCTCCTGACAAATCGATGCCGACGGCGGAGTAGAGCAGGAAATCCAAGTTGAACGACCCTTGTCCGATTTGCGGTCCTACTTTTCGCTCGATTCGGACCTGCGTGTTTCCGTCCTGACGTTCTTCGACGAGTTCAAGTTTTGGTTCGCCATTTGCCTTGACGTCGTCTCGCCAAAAGATCGACTTTCCGCCACTCTTGATCGTGATCGTGATCGGCTGGCCAAGCGTTGCGCGGGGCGGTTCTGCGCCAAGCAACTTCATCGCCGCTTCGTGCTTCTTTTCGATCTCATCGATTGCTGACTGGTTGCGCGAGGGTTTCAACTGCCACATTCATGTTTGCGTACCAATTCGTCCCTGGCCGCAGTCCAAGCTTCGTGCCGTGCCACATCAGACTCCGTCGCCAAACGCTGAAAGGTCTTGGTCACGACGTGAGTTGTGGTGGAAAGCGACGGGTCCGTTCGCAGGTCCGGCTTGAGACGCTGGAATCGCGTTTGGCAACACAAAGAACATCAACAACGAAAACAGAATCGTTCCCCACACAGCGGTCCGATTGTGCGCCGCCAATACATGCCCAGCCAAAATGGCGCGGCGAACAGGATCGGCAACTCCATCGCCATCTTGAATTGGCCGAACACATCAGCGTATTGCAATGCCACAGCCGCCGCTCCGATGATGATCACCAAACCAGTGATTCGTCCGACCAACACATACTTTCTTTTCGTCAGCATCCGGATTGATGTAAGCGGCGTAGACATTTCGGACGACCAACGCGGACGTCACGATCATGTACGTGTCGGCTGAACTCATCATCGCCGCCAGTAGACATGCGAGCATCAGTCCGACGAGCCCAAGATTCAGCGGACCCAAGATTTCTCGAGCGGCAACTCCCCACACGCGATCCGGATCCGCGGCAATTTCAGGACTGCCCGCGAACAACGCCAGCGCAATCAAAGCCGTCAAAGCCCAACCGACCGTGCAAAGTCGTTTCAAGAAGTTCCCGACAACGAGACCGATTCTCGCTTCATCTTCCGTCTTGGCTGATCCGCCTCCGGTCGCGATAAAGTGGGGCTGGACCACAATCCCAACCATGCCCAACAGCGACAGCGAAATGATGTACTGGATTGGGAACTCACCGCTACTCGGACCGGAGAACAGACTGAAGTAGTCGGTCGGAACACGCTCGTGCATGACGCGGAATCCATCCATCAAACTTTGCTGCCCCGGTTCGCCAAACTGTTCGGCAAGTGCCCACAGGCCGTAGGGAATCAGCAAGACGGACAACAGAATGATGAACAGACCTTGAATCAAGTCTGTCCAGTACGCTGCGGTTAATCCACCGAGCACTCCGTAAAGGATCACCACACCGGCGATGGCTGGAATCAGCGTGTATTTCAGTTCGTATCCGAACAATCCTGTTTCGATGCCCATCAGCGGCACAGCGAATTTGGCAATCGCCGAAAACATCGTCGACAGATAGAACATATAGAATGTGATCGCGAACAGTGTGTAGGCGACGCCCATGAAGCGTGACTCATACCGCTCAACGAACCAATCACCAAGTGTCAGGTGTCGCATCCGGCGGTACCAGACCGCGGTGATCCAGTAGATCGGTGTGACGAACAACCACATCAAAGCAGACCAAACGCCACTGAGTCCGCTGGTCCAAGCGGTGCGGCCGACCTGGACCGGTTCGTGAGCCCCCGTGCCGGCACCGAAGGCCGCAAAGGTTTGCAGCAACTTGCCGAAACCACGACCTCCCATGAAATAATCTTCCTGGTCGCTGACGCGGCGCATGGCCCAAATGCCGATGCCAATCATGATGGCGAAGTAGGCGACCAAAACGATGTAGTCGATCAGCTGCATGGTCGTAGAACGGAATTCATTCCGTTTGTGTTTGAAGAGGGAACGCCAGGGCAAGTGGTGGGAGCGACCAGTTTAGTACCTCCGGCCATAACGGTGGCGTCCCGCCGACGTGTTTCTGACCTCATTGCCCGATTGAGCACGATGAATTGCGGTCAACACGATGAATTTCCGCATCCGCTCCCAACGGAGCGGTTGTCGAAACCTTGCTTCGGCACTAGTAATTAGCTATGCCTACCGATCCAAGCCACCGTCGATTTACACAATACCGGCAGAAAGTCCGCGAACGATATGCCAGCGGCGAGCGGCCTCAACACGGCCACCACGATCGAAATTCGAAGAAACTTGGTGATCGCGAACGTAAGTTTTGGGAACTGTTCGGGGAATTCCTGCGGCTGACCTCTAATCATCGACGTCAAATCGGCATCGCCCTGGCTCTATTGACCTTGGGAATCGGACTGCGGCTGATTCCCCCTTTCGGCACCAAATTGGCGATCGACTCGGCCTTGACCAGCCCACCCAAGCCTCTGCCGAAATTTCTGGAATCGTTGCCATTGCCCGAGGCCCCCATGGACCTTCTGTTCGCGATCGCGGCAACCGTGATCGTGGTGACGATTCTGGGCACAATCGTGAATTTGGCCAGTCGTTGGATGGCCACCAAAGCAGTCAACCAGACACAAGTGTCGATCCGACGCAAAGTGTTCGAGCACGCAATCAAGTTGCCCTTGCATCGCGTCTACGACATGAAGAGCGGTGGCGTGGCGAGTTTGATTCGCGAGGACGCCGGCGGCGTCTCCGAGTTGATCTTCAGCATGCTGTACAACCCCTGGCGCGCGATCATTCAATTCATCGGCAGCCTGGTGATTCTGATGTTGGTCGACTGGAAGTTGATGGTCGGCGGACTGCTGTTGCTACCTGTCGTCTGGGTCACACATCGAACCTGGATCAATCGCATTCGACCCTTGTATCGCGACATCCGAAAGCAACGGCAGCGAATTGACGGAAACGCGACCGAGACGTTTGGAGGCATTCGAGTTGTCCGCACCTTTTCACGCAGCCGCAGCGAATCGTCTCGCTTTGTTCGCGATGGTGACTTCCTGGTCCGTCAACAACTCTTTACCTGGTGGTGGACACGGATCATTGAAATGATTTGGGAAGTCGTGATACCGATCGCGTCGACCGGTTTGCTGCTGTACGGCGGCTACCAAATTATCCATAGCGAGTTGACGCTCGGCGACCTGATGATGTTCCTCGTTTACCTGACGATGCTGCTGGACCCGCTGGCAACGATTGCGGCCAGTGCCGTGTCTTTCCAAAATAATTTGGCCGGACTCGACCGAGTGCTGGATGTGTTGGAAATCGACGAGGAATTACCAAGCCGCACAGAAGCCGTGACGCTGCGACGAGCCGACGTGCGGGGCGCGATTTCGATTCGCAACGTTTCGTTTGTTTACCCTGACTCTGACCCAACCGTACTGCAAGACGTTTCGCTCGAGGTGGAACCGGGTGAAACAGTTGCCCTGGTCGGTCGTAGCGGGGCCGGAAAAACAACTCTGACCAATTTGATCGCAAGATTCTATGATCCGAACTCAGGCAGCCTTTGTTTGGATGGCCGTGACTTAAGGGACATCGAACTGAGTAGCTATCGCAGCCTGCTGGGCATCGTCGAGCAGGATGTCTTTTTGTTTGATGGCACCATTCGCGAGAACATTGCCTACGCGCGTCGCAAAGCGAGCGACCAAGAAGTGATTGCGGCTGCCGATGCGGCCGCCGCAGACGAGTTCATTCGGCGGCTACCGGATGGCTACGACACGTTGATCGGCGAACGCGGTGTCAAACTATCGGGTGGACAACGCCAGAGAATCGCGATTGCCCGCGCCATCCTGGCCGATCCAAAAATTCTGATTTTGGACGAGGCGACCAGCAATTTGGACAGTGAAAGTGAGCAGCTGATTCAAAATAGCTTGGCCGAATTGTTGCAGGACCGCACCGCATTCGTGATCGCTCACCGGCTGAGCACCATCATGGGCGCCGACAAGATCGTCGTGTTGGAAGATGGTCGGATCGTCGAGGTCGGAACTCACAAAGAACTGCTTGATAACGGCGGCCGTTACCGCGACATGGTCCATTTGCAAATGAGCGAAACAGTGGCAACTTAATCAATGATCGGCTTCTGGGCCGACTACCTTTGATAGATCGGCAGATAGCTGCGATCCAACTGCAACATGATCAGGTTGCAAGCCGTCACGTAGACGGGATGAATTTGACCTTCCCAGTAACCGTCAGGGCGTTGCTCGCTGACGATTCGATCGTACAAGCGATCGCGGAACGGCTTCCACAGTTCATCCCCCTGACGATAGACCACTTGGCTGTAGTACAGATAGGTGTAATGCCAATGTCCGAACGCGCGTGTGCCGTCGCTAATGTCGTGCAGTGAGTCCTTGGCGTACTTAAGCATTTCCGGGACGTGGTTACTGTCGTAGTCGCCGGCGTTGTAAAGCGCGGCCAAGGCGGCAGCGGTAATGGCTGGCCGACTACTCCCTTTTTGACGACTGCTGTAGCTGATGCCGCCATCGGGATTCTTACAGCCGTAGATGTATTCCTTGGCATTTTCAATGACTTTGCTGCTTACCGGGATTCCAGCATTGCGACATCCTCGCAAACCTTGGACCTGCGTGATCGTTGTCGAGCCCTCGTCAAAGTCGTTTCCTTCGCGCCGAAACGTAACCCCAACCACCAGCCGCCGTTTGAGCATTGCCGCTGAACTCAACCGCTTTGGTCAGCACCTCGACAAGCTCTTCGCGACGATCAAGCAAGCCTTCCTCTCCAAGCACCTGAGAGAGCAGCAGCATCGAAAAGCCGTGGCCGTAGGTATATCGTGAATCGGATTGAGGATCGCCAATCAAGCCGTTGTCACGACTTTTGCTGATCAAATAATCGGAGGCGTGAGCGATCTCTTTTGCGTACGGCCCTTGAGTTGTCGTGCTACCGCTGGCAATCAACGCTGTGCCCGCCAGCGCTGCCATCGCAGTGGGATAAACCCGTGTGTTCCATTGGCCGCGCGAGGACTGCGTACGACTCAGCCAATTGAGTCCCTTGGTGATCGACTCGCTCCAACGCGAATCACGATTGTCCTTGGCTGCAACGGCTGTGCCGCCCGCCGTTCCTGCAACGGTCAGGATCGTTGCCGTTCGAAGCCAGTCACGCCGCGTCTGTCGCTCTGTCATATCAATCTCTCTGCGTGGCCAAGTCGGGCAGTGTTCCGCCGTGGGTAATGGAACATCGCCAAACCACAGGCTTCTCATTGTACCGTGGTTCATCGCCGGAAAGAAACTTCAAACCTCCAACACGGAATCGTGCAAACCACGCTTTCGTTGGCATTGTGGACAAAAAAAAGTACTTCTTTGTGCTTGGACGATTCGGCGAATTCGGCCACTGGCGCATCGTTGGCAGGGGGAACTCGCCCGCCCATAGACACGGTGGTGGTTCTGATATCGGCCCTCGCCATTCAAGGCGTTGCGATAAGTTCCGTCGCTCAGCGTGCTCCCCTCGTGCTCAATCGCCTCCTCCAGCACCAATACCGTCGCCCGCTGAATACGATCCCACTGCGGCCGCGAAAGCCCGTTGCAACGTGCACGAGGATCAACACCAGCGAGAAACAAAATCTCGGCCGCGTACAGGTTTCCGATCCCCGCCACGGCCGACTGATCGAGCAATGCAACTTTCACGGCCCGCTGGCTGCTGCCGAGTCGATCGCGAAGCTGATCGGCCGAAATCACCAGTGCATCGGCGCCTAGCTTGGAATCGATCAGCTTGGCGACCTCACTGGAACGCAATAACCGTACGGTCCCCAGCCCCCGTCGATCCCAAAACAAAAGCCGCTCTCTAGGTCCTCCGGTAAGATTCAACCGCAATCGCAAATGTTCCTCACTCGGCGGATCAGCAAGTAGCACAAGGCCCGTCATGCGTGGTTCGATCACAATCGTCTGAGCGTCCTCAAGTTCAATCATCAATCGTTTTCCGCGTCGCCCCACGTCGACGATCTGCTTTCCCCGCACACGTCGATTAAACGCATCGATCCGCGGGCGCAGCAAAATGGGCCGCAGCTTGCAAGGCGGACGTTCGGCCGATTCGATATGGCTGCCCAAGATTGACAGCACTCCGCGACGCATCGTCTCGACTTCAGGAAGTTCAGGCACGGGTGCAGCAACCAGCCGTTTGGAGGGGAAGAGAACAAGGATTTGTACTCGCAATCCTAGCAACTGACCCGGCGTTTGCATTGCATGCCAGCCGCCCAACTCCGTTTTGGAAGAATTCCGTCCATCGTTGACCAAGTTTGTCAGGCCAGTGAGAATCGGGGGGGCGTGGTGTTTGCCGCGGGGATGCGGTTATCCCACGGCGGGCCAGCCCTTCGCTGGCGGGCCGGTCCTGCGCGGGCGCACCGGGGCAGAGCCATGTTTTTCGCATCATTGAGTTCCAGAGTCATCATTCATGAGCAACCTACCTGACGTCTTAAATGCTTCCGCTGCCGTTCCTGACGTGAACGGGCGGTTCGGAGATTTCGGTGGCCGCTTCGTCCCGGAAACGTTGACGCGAGCCCTGGTTCAGCTGTCCGATGAATACGAGAAGGCAAAAGAAGACCCGGAGTTCCAAGACCAGTTGGCAAACCTATTAAAGACCTTTGTCGGTCGCCCCAGCCCTCTCTACCACGCCCGGCGGTTAAGCGAATCGTCCGGAGGAGCCCAAATCTGGCTCAAACGAGAGGACTTGAATCATACCGGTGCGCACAAAATCAACAACACGATCGGTCAAGCATTGTTGACGTTGCGGATGGGCAAGACACGCGTGATCGCCGAAACCGGTGCCGGCCAGCACGGAGTTGCCACTGCCACCGCGTGTGCTCATTTCGGCTTGCCATGCACCGTTTACATGGGCAGCGAGGACATCCGGCGTCAGAAACCGAATGTTTTTAGCATGAAGCTGTTGGGGGCCGAAATCTGTCCGGTCGAAAGCGGGTCAAAGACGCTTCGCGACGCAGTCAACGAAGCGATGCGAGACTGGATGTCATCGGTCGAGGACACGCACTACATCATCGGCAGTGTCATCGGACCCCACCCGTTTCCGATGATGGTCCGCGATTTCCAGGCTGTGATCGGCCGCGAGACACGCGAACAGTGCCGTGAGACCTTTGCACGATTGCCCGATTGTGTGGTCGCATGTGTCGGCGGTGGCAGCAATGCGGCCGGCATGTTCTATCCGTTTGTCGAAGATGACGGTGTTCGTCTGGTCGGAGTCGAGGCCGGTGGACGCGGGACGAAGCCCGGTGAGCATGCATCACCGCTGACGTATGGCAGCCCAGGTGTTCTGCACGGAAGTTACAGCTACGTGATGCAAGACGAGGATGGTCAGACTTGCGACGTGCATTCGATGAGTGCCGGCCTGGATTATCCTGGCGTCGGACCGGAACACAGCTATTGGAAAGAGACTGGCCGCGTCGACTACTGGAATGCGGCGATGATGCGGCGATGGCTGCCTTCGACAAACTGGCCAGAACCGAGGGCATCATCGCTGCACTCGAGACGAGTCATGCGGTCGCCAAAGCGATGACGTTGGCCGCTGAGATGCCCGCCGATCAACACTTGGTCGTCTGTCTGTCAGGCCGTGGCGACAAGGACGCCATGGAAATCGCGCGGCTGCGGGGCGAATCGTGGTAGACGCGCGACTTGGCAAAAGGGCTTTCGAAGCGGTAATCTAGGCCGACTTCAACACTCCACCTCTTGAGACGATGAATGATGACGAAACTAACATGGCTGGGTCATGGAAGTTGGTTGATCGAAGCGGGCGACCATCGCTGCCTGCTCGATCCCTTTCTGACGGATAATCCGTCGGCGAAGGACAAGCCACAAGACTTGGATCCGATCAGTCACATCCTGATCTCACACGGTCACTTTGATCACGTTGCCGACGCAGCGGCAATCGCCAATCGAAACGGCGCGACAATCGTGGCGATTTTCGAGATCGCACAGTGGTTCGCGACCAAGCAGAGCGTTGAATCAACGCTCGGGATGAACTTGGGCGGTGCAGTCGAACTTCCGTTCGGAAGGGTAAAGATGGTGCCTGCGTTGCACAGCAGCGATCTGCCCGATGGATCTTACGGTGGCAATCCCGCCGGATTTCTCCTTTCGATCGCTGACAAGCGAATCTACTTCGCCTGCGACACCGCCATTTTCAGTGACATGAAGCTCTACGCTAGCGGGGTGGACGTCGCGGTCCTGCCGATTGGCGATCTGTTCACGATGGGAATCGATGACAGTGTTGCAGCGACAAAACTGATCGGGCCCAAAGCGGTCTTGCCTGCGCATTACAACACATGGCCCCCGATCGAGCAGGACGCCCAAACGTGGGCCGAGCGGATCCGCGAAGAAACGGACGCCGCTCCCGTCGTGCTCGCAGTTGGCGAGTCTTTCGAGGTTTGAAAAATCGAGTCAATCTCTTGGTCTCACTGAACGTGGGATCAAGAGGATTCGGTCTCGGCGGGTGGCTCGTCCCTTTCTCGTTCTCGCACCAAGACGTCGTCTCCTTCGATCTTGATTTCAAAGCACTCGACTTTTGTTCGCGGGTTGTCTTCCCAGGTGCCGTCCTTGATACAAAACCGCCAAGCATGCCAGGGACAGGTCACCGTGTGGTCCTCGACGTACCCTTCTGCCAGTGAAGCCCCCATGTGGGGACACAGGTCGTCAATCGCGTACCACTCTTCTCCTTTGCGAAAAACCGCCACCATACGTCCGTCCACGGGGACTGCTCGGCCCTGTCCGTCCTGGAAATCGGCGACTTGCCCTACCACTTCAAATTCACTCACAATCGCTTCTCTTTCGCGTTTTGACAGTTTCCCTTGCGTGAATGCTCCCTGCTCGCACACACTGTAACGTAGAACGAATGGCATTCCGTTGCCACCACCACAGAGAACGTGTTTGAAAAAGGGGTCTGACCCTTTCAAAGAGAAACCTGCAGAGGGTCAGACCCCTTTTTCAAACACGCTCTAAAACGTGCGCAACACGAAACGAGTAAGCGGTCTAAAGTCCGCTCCACGCATGATTAACCATCAACGACGGCGACTCCTTGAATCCCGTGTTTGGCCCCATGTCCAAACCCCAGCCCAATACGTGGGCGGTGAGCGGAACATTGTCGTCAAAGACCATTCCCGCACCCGTGGCAAACTGGCACTCGGGTTCCCCGACGCGTACACGATCGGGATGAGTCATCACGGGTTACAGGTTCTCTACTCGCTGATGAACCGCCGCGAAGATTGGTGCGCCGAACGGGTCTTCACCCCGTGGCCTGACATGGAGGCCCTGCTGCGGAAACACGGGATTCCGCTGTACAGTCTCGAGACCTTCACCGCCCTCTCGGACTTCGATGTCGTCGGACTTTCGCTGCAATATGAAATCAGTTCGCCAAACGTACTGACCATGATCGACCTGGGCGGTATCCCGCTGGAAGCAGCCGATCGTACGATGGGCGATCCGCTTGTTTTGGCCGGCGGCCCCTGCTGCCAAAACCCCGAACCGATGGCGGACTACTTCGATGCCATGATTACAGGTGATGGCGAGCCGATCTTGCCCGTCATCTGCGATCTATGGTTGCAGCTCAAGGACGAATTCCGTCAAGCCGACGGAACGTTCGCTGACGGTGCCAAAGGTCAAAAGCAACGGGAAGACGCGCTGGCCCGAGTCGCTCAAACGATCGAATCGGCCTACGTTCCCCGCTTCTATCAGCCGGAGTACGCCGATGGGCGGATCGCGTCACTCCATCGGATTCGCTCTGATGTTCCCGAGACAATCGCGCCAAGCGTGATCAGCGACCTGGACGGCATCCCGCTGCCAACCAAGCCGATCGTTCCCTACATCGAATGCGTCCACGACCGGATCGCAGTCGAGATCATGCGCGGCTGCCCCCACCTTTGTCGATTTTGCCAGAGCACCGTCATCAAACGACCGTTGCGGATTCGCGAAGTCGACACGATTGTCGACGCAGCGTTGGAGAGCTACCAGAACACCGGGTTCAACGAAATCAGCATCCTCTCGCTTTCCAGTAGCGACTATCCACACTTTGAGCCGTTGGTCCTGCGGCTGCACGAGGTGTTTAAGCCGCTGGGAGTGAACATCAGTGTGCCCAGCCTTCGTGTCAACGAGCAACTGCGCACGCTGCCGGTCTTGCTCGGCAGCGACCGTCGTCGCAGCATGACGTTGGCACCCGAAGTGGCTCGCGACGACATGCGTGAACAGATCCGCAAGAAGATCAAGAACAGCGACCTCATCGAAGGGACTCGCGTGGCCTTCCAAAACGGGTTCGACAGTATCAAGCTGTACTTCATGTGCGGCCTGCCTGGCGAACGCCCTATCGATCTGGACGGCATCGTCGACTTGGCAGAGACGATTGCGACGGTCGGCAAAGAGGTCAATGGACGTTACGCGCGAGTGACCGCCAGCGTCTCGAATTTCGTCCCCAAGGCCCATACGCCATATCAATGGAACGGAATGCAACGGCGCGAGTATTTCAAGTGGGCGCACAGTTACATGCGGCAGCGTTGCCGGATTCGTAGCGTCTCGGTCAAATGCCACAACATCGAAACCAGCTTGCTTGAGGGTGTGCTCAGCCGCGGTGACCGACGAACTGGCAAAGCAATCCGATTGGCATGGGAGCGTGGTGCGCGGATGGACGGATGGACCGAGTATCTCGATCCCGATCGCTGGTGGAACGCAATTGCCGACGCGGGCCTGGACGTCGAACGCCAGGTTCACGAAAAGTACGAGCTGATGGACAAACTGCCCTGGGACCACGTGAACGTCAAATTCGGACGTGCGTATCTGGAAAAAGAGCAGGGCAGGGCAACCATGCAACTGGCCGAGTTAGCCGAAGTGAAATAGCTTCAGGTTTGAAGTTCAAAGCTGAGAAAAACTTGGAACTTTCAGCTTGAATTTGTGGCCGGTTCGATGTGCACATGAACGTCGCGCATGCGCGGCATCTCGCTTAACAGTTTGTCTTTGACGTCGTGACCGATGCGGTGGCCTTCGTCAACGGTCATCTTCCCATCGACCTGAACATGGATTTCGATGAAGTACTCCAAACCGCTCTTCCTGACACGTAGCTTCTCGACTTCAACAACTCCGTCCACCTGTTCCCCGAGTCTCCGAACAAGCTGAATCACCCCGTCGTCGGCTTGCTGGTCCATGATTTCGCCGGCCGTGGAAGCGAAGATTCTTACGCCTGTATGGACCAGCAGAGCACAAACACACAACGCGGCAGTCGGATCGATGTAGGGGCCAACGGATCCGGCATAGGGCGCGATCAGCAGCGAAATAGCGACCATCCCAGAGCCCAGTGCGTCACTGCGATGATCCCAGGCAGCGGCTTTCAGCGCCGACGAATCAAGTCTCTTGGCCACTCGCAACGTGTATCGATAGATGGCCTCCTTCACGATTCCGCAAGCCGCTGCGATCACGCCGGCGATCACGCCGGGCACCCTCAAATCACCGCCAAACCGTTTGACTGTTTCCAACGCCAGCAGGCAGGCACTGAACGCAACCAGCAATGCCACACATAGTCCGGCGATCGACTCCGCTTTGGTGTGTCCGTAGGGATGATTGTCATCTTCGTCAATCTGTGCCACCTTGAGCGCGCCACGAACGGCAAGCGCGCTAGCGACGTCCCCGATCGAGTTGACGGCATCGGCAATCAACGCGGTCGAACCGGTCAAGATGCCGCCCATGAGCTTCGCGATCATCAGGACCAAATTTACACTCAGCCCCCAAACGGCCGCGTGGGTCGCATCCACGTAAACGCGCTGCCGGACGGCGATCGCGGCTTCGTCACGAGGAGGGCTGATGGACAAGGAGTACGCTCAAAGAGAAACGGGCGGAGCGAGCTGCAATATCTTAGCAATCATAAGTGACCGTGCCGACCGCGACGCTGAGTGCATGTTTAAAAAAGGGGCCTGACCCCTTCCGAGAGAAACCTGACGCAACCACTTGCGTTCGATTCATTGTCCTTTCGCGGCCGCGAGCCAAACTCCCAGAGGGTCAGCCCACTTTTTCAAACACGGCCTCAGCGTCTAAATGGCCTGACGCACTCCTCACTGAGTGCCGTTCAGGAATCTGTGAACTAGAGTTTCCCATTGTCCACACCTGCACAGGGGAACGCATGGCCGCACAGCCAACACATCCAGACCAATCCGCACGAAATCGAACCGCCAATCGCACTGAAGGTGGCTACTCGATGATTTGGTTCGCTGCGACGACTCTGCTCGGCGCGTTTCTGGTGTTCCAGGTTCAACCGGTGATCAGCAAGTGCGTGCTGCCATGGTTTGGTGGTACGCCCGCAGTTTGGACAACTTGCATGCTGTTTTTTCAACTGCTGTTGTTCGCTGGTTATCTGTATGCGCACCTGCTTCGCAGCTGGCTTCGGCCCGCGATGCAGGGCATTGTGCACCTGTTGCTGCTAAGTGCGGCAGCACTTGCGCTGCCGATTGAGCCCTCGGCTGCCTGGAAACCAACCGGCAGCGAAACTCCCACGATCTACTTGCTTTGGATGCTCGCCGCTCATGTGGGGCTTCCCTACTTTGTACTTTCCAGCACCGGCCCCCTGGTCCAAGCTTGGCTCAGCTACCACGACAATTCTGACCGGGTGTATCGACTCTACGCGCTCTCGAATGCCGGATCACTCGCAGCTCTGCTCAGTTATCCGTTCCTGGTCGAGCCAGTCTTGTCAGTGTCAAATCAATCCATTCTCTGGTCACTGATGTTCTGCGGTTTTGTACTGGTCCAGGGCGTTGTGGCAATCGGACTGTTTCGAGTCCCCCACGGCAACGCCAACGATCAACCTGATTCAGTACAGAGCCCCTCAGGAGGGGAATTCACACGCACACAAACCTGGCGGCTACGTAGCCTTTGGATGGCATTGCCGGCACTTGCTTCGACGATGCTGCTGGTGGTGACGAATCATGTCTGCCAAGACATCGCCGTGATTCCATTCTTGTGGGTATTACCGCTCAGTTTGTACTTGATCAGCTTCATCGTTTGTTTTGATTCGCCACAGTGGTACAAGCCAAAGTGGATTGCCGCCGCGACATTGATTGCGATTCTATCCATTCAAGTGAAGCACTTGCTGCCAGGTTATGTCCAATTGTTGGCTGAAGCTTCAAGCTACATGCTGATGCTGCTGGGCGTCTGCCTGCTTTGCCATGGCGAGGTCGCTCGGCTGAAGCCCCAGTCGTCGCTGCTGACGCAATACTACATGCTGCTGTCAGCCGGTGGTGCAATTGGTGGCCTGATTGTCGCCATTGCCTGCCCAATGCTACTGAGCACGCACATCGAAGTTCCATTTTCGCTGGCGTTGGTTTCGGCACTGACAGCCATCATGTTCTTTGCCTGTCACGGTTGGAAAGAAACCCGGTACGACTGGTCTGCGGCCTATCGGCTGCGGTATGCGGCGGTCGCTTTGATGTTCTCGCCGCTAATTGCGATTGCGTTTGCACCATCGGACGAAGTGATCGCCTCGGAACGAAACTTTTTTGGCGTATTACAAGTCTTGCGTGATGAGGAAGGCGTACGCCTGGTTCACGGCACGACCGTCCATGGGTTGCAATTCATTGGCGAGAACGCACAGGAACCGACTTCCTACTATCGCTATCACAGCGGTATCGCGAAGGCGATCAAGTCGCTGCAGGACCGTCACCCGAGTATAAGAATTGGCGTGATCGGGCTTGGCTGTGGCGTGCTGGCAGCGTACGGGCGAGAGACTGATGAGTTCGATATGATCGAAATCAATCCTGCGGTGGTTGACATCGCCTACAAGCATTTTTCGTTCCTGAGCGGTAGCCCTGCGACGATTCGCACGCATCTTGGGGACGGACGTCTCGTGCTCGAACGAATGTCGCAAGACAAGTTTGACTTGTTGGTCCTGGATGCATTCAGTAGCGACGCGATTCCGGCACATTTGCTTACCCGAGAAGCGATCAAGTTGTACCGTCAGCGTCTAACGAAGGACGGCGTGTTGGTCATTCACGTTTCCAACAACCATTTGGACTTGGTGCCACTGGTTCACCGTTTGAGCGCGGACGCCGGACTTGAAAGTCGCGTCATCCATAGCAGGGGGGACGATAGCAAAGGAACCAAACGCGCCACGTGGGCTGTCATCGCGCCATCGGAAAACGAGATTTGGAATCATGAGTCGATGCAAGGTACCCATCCCGCCAGCAAATCCGAACTTGTGGACGCACCGCTGTGGACCGATCAGCGACACAATTTGGTGAGCGTCCTGCGGCTTTGGTAAGAGCTTGGAGCGAGCACCAGAGAGCTTGGTGAAGAAAGGAATCGGACTCAACAGCCCAGGCTTCAAGCCCCAAGCTCCTCGACTTTGCTCTTGCTGCTTGTTTCACGCGTTTGCTAGGGTCCGAAACGTCCCTGTCTTGGGTTGAATCCGGTATTCACGAGAAAGACTTAAAGAGTGGCGAGCGAAACGGCCGATCTAACTACTGTTTCCGCCCGCTTTGCGCTGAAAAGTCTCTTTTCGCTTACGGATTGCATCCTGGGACACGGATCGCGGCGCTGACGACCGACGCGGAAACGGCCAAATCGATGTTCAAATCCTGGATGATTTGTGTCGCTGGCCCGGTCACTTGCGCTTTCGCATCCAACCAACTCGACAGGATCAACCCCTCCATTTTGGGGTTGTCGCGGTGGTGGAAGTTCCAGTCCCTCCAGGGAGCAATTCAACGATGCAGATTTACGGCCCATACCGGGTTTCGACGACGCAACCAAACTCTCCGCCGCAGCGGTCTCAACCACATCAGCCTGCCGACACCGCCGCCCGGGCCTCGTCGGCACCCGTGGATCAGCTCGACCTCTCCAGCAACGTGTCGGGTGTCAATCGACTTGATTCGCCAAGCCAAATTGCTGGTGGCGGAGAAATCAGGATTGATCGTGTCGCCGAGATTCGCCGCCAGATCGCTGATGGCAGTTACGACACGCCGGAGAGGCTCGATGCCGCATTGGACCGAATGCTGGACCAATTGGTGTAGATTTCAGCGGAACGCTCGCAAACCCACCTGGAATCCGTCTGTGGGCGGTCAAGATGGTGGACCAGACCCGATCAGCAAGCTCTAGAGTGAATTGAGCGTCAGGCTCAACGGTTTGAACAAAATGAATATGCTGTAGGCTGGTGCCCGGCACCGTCTGCGGCATATTTGTTCTGTTCGCTCGGCCTGCGAATCTAGTTCCTCTACGCAATGATTGCCCGTGACTTCTCCTTCCGAGTCTCTTGAACCGCTTGACGTATCGCTTTCGCCGCAAGAGCGGTTCGAGGAGTACTTACAGACGCGCGGGCTGCGTCAAACCAGCCAGCGTAAATTCTTGATCGATGCTGTTTTCAGCGAGCATGATCACTTTGACGCCGACGAGTTGATCGATCGTTTGCCTCGCCGTGGTGAGCAGAACTACGTCAGCTCGGCAACGGTCTATCGCACGCTTCGCGAGTTCGTTGATGCGGGGTTGCTGAAGAGCTTTCAACTGGACGGCCGTACCGTTTACGAGTTGGACTACGGATATCCTCAGCACGACCACTTGTATTGCACCCGATGTCGCAAGCTGTTCGAGTTTCAAAGCGAATCACTGACGCAGATACGAGATAGCGTGGCTGCGGAAAAGGGCTTTCGCGTCAGCGGCCATCGAATGATCATTCAAGGCGTCTGCCGGGAATGTAACAAGAGCCGTCGTAAAAAACGCAAGCAAGACCTCGTGTAGGTCTTGGATTGCTAACCGCGAAGCTGCTTCAGGATGGCTGCGAAAACCATCTCGTTAGCGTCAAAATCGCGACTCTCGGCCTGCATCTGAACCACGTACGTTTGCTCGGCGATGGGCAAGATGACCAGTCGTGAAATGACCAACAAATCGAGATAGTAGAAACGAAATTCGACCGCCCGTTCATTTGTTCCAGCATCGTCAAGCTGGATGTTTTCTCGTTCGACTTCTTCGTATTCTTGCTCGAACGAGTCGAAAATCTCTTCAATTAACTCTTCTTCGATCTGCCCTTCCAGCTCACGCTCGATGGTGAAGAACCCGCCCGAGGGAAGTTCCAGCGTGACTCCCTCTTTACCTTCGTCCTCACCGCGATCGCTCACCTTCCAGTTATCGGGGTAGAGGAATTTGATACCAAACGATTCGAAATTGGCGGGCATGGTCGAGTCAAGCTACGAGACAATCGAAGTCCGGGACAGGCAATCTACAGAATTGGGGGAATGTGCATCTCCATCATTACCGAGAACGGACACCAAACCCACCCGGTAGGGTTTCGACACTTCACATTGCGGGTGTTCGAGGCTCTTTGCTATTACCAGTGGTATCTCGTCCCAAAGCGCCGGATCATGAAACTGCCAATCACTCGAGTCTTATGCCTGCTGCTAACGGTGATTGCGGTCACCGAATCTGGCTGCAGGGCAATTCGCAGGTTTGGCGAGAGTCGGCAATCGATCGCTGCTCGACGGCTCTCAGGGCAGGGTTTCCAGGCGATGCATGACGGCCAATGGGAGATCGCCGAGTCACTTTTCACTGACGCACTCGAGGTCTCCAAGGCGGACGACCGAGCGCACTGGGGACTGGCAGAGGCCTTCTGGAACCGAAACGATCAAGAACTTGCGATCGAGCATATGGAGCATGCCGTGCGGCTCAGTGCCGGCGACCCGAAATTTGTCCAGCGGCTTGGTCGCATGTATCTGGAACGTGGCCGTTTACAAGAAGCTGACTCGCACAGTTTATGGGCACTCGAATCAAAGCGAGATTCGGCCCAGGCTTGGGCGCTTCGAGGTGACTGTTTGAAGGCTTCTGGCAAGGCCGACGATGCGCTTGCAGCTTATCATCGCGCTCTGGCACTCCAGCCGGACTACCCGGAAGTACAGCTGCAAGCAGCCGAAATCTATCGAACGCAGCATCGTTACGATCGTTTGCTCGCGACCCTCGACCGACTGCAAGACGGAGTCGGCATCGACGACGCGCCGGCAAGAGTCGATATGCTACAAGGGATCGCAATGCGAAAGTTGGGCCGTGCTGAGGAAGCGCGTCGTTGTTTTGTTCGCGCGTCGACGAAAGACCCCCAGGATGCGACGCCGCACTTAGAACTCGCCTCGCTGGCAATCGAACATGGCGATGTCGAATCGGCTCGCGAATCGCTGCAGGTCGCTCAGCAACTGGATCCTGACTCGGTCCAACGCGTCGCAAGCGAACCCACTGCGACCGTATCAGAGCGTCGTTAATCGGTACCGACTCTAGCGATTGCGCCGATTCTGCTGCGCGGCGGTCAACCTTGGGGATCGTCCATGATGTGCAATGAGTACCTACTGGATAGGCGTCACAGAATTGCAGATCGCAAAAAACAATATCGATGTTCCGTCGCTCGGTCGAATCCTGGCGTAGACTTTCACCGAATCGGTCCGCGCGGGTGCATCCCTACGCATTTCACGCTTGTCTTTGAAGAGTTTTTCTATGTCGCTGCCAATTCCTGCGAGCACCCCATCGGCTACGCCGTCCTCGTTCTTCGTCAATCCGAATGCCGCGAGAGTTTCGACTGCGGCGGACTTCTTCGACCGCCGAAATTCGGGGGGAGCGGATCAGAGCCGAACCGAACGTCGACAATTCGGAAGCTCGCACAGGGGACTATCCGAAGACGGGCGAGAACTGGCACTGGCGATCGACCAATTCAAGGTTCAGCACCACCGGCGATATCTGACCTGCGACGAAATGCTCAAAGTCCTAACGAGTCTGGGGTACTCGAAATAGTGCCGATCGCCGTTGCAGACACTACTTGATCAGCGGTTGAACCAATTGACGGCGAGTCACAACACAGCGGACATCGCCACGTTCGTCAAACAACACTGCAACCTCGCTTCCTGCGTCGTACATCCTCAATAAGACCTGTAAATGACGGTCAGACACCTGCCCGCGGATCACCGGCTTGAGCTCCAGTTTCGGCTCCCGTAAGCACAGCTCGGCGTACCACAGAAAACCGATCATTCTGCCCGCACGCTGCACGAGCACGATCGGATGATTCTTGCGACGCGATTTATGCCGAGCTTCGGCGACATCCACCGGAGCTTCAACAACGGCAAATCGATCCGCGGGGACTCCAAAGGAGACCGCCGATTGATTACCGATCTCGAACAACTGCTGCGCCAACAGACGTTGACTGGTCGCCAGGATTCCAGCCTCGTGACCCTGTCGCAGCACTTGATCCAATTCGCTGCGGGCCATCACCAATCGTAGCCGGAATGGTGTCTGGCCGGTAATCAGCTGTAAGCCCCAACCCAGCAGCCCAAGTATCAATGATACTGGTGCAAACAGGACAGCGGCGGCCAACAGAAACGGCCGTGTCGCCGTGATCAAGCGATAGGGTGCATGATAGAAAAGGTATTTGGGCAACAGTTCTGCGAGCACAAATACGATTGGAGTCATCAACATTGGCCCCAACAATTCGGCGCTGGAGTCCGCACCAAATAGGGCAGCGACGCCCATCACGACGGCCAGGCTGGTCACATAGTTGGCAAGATTGTTCCCAACAAGCGTTGTGGCAATGAAGACGGTCGGGTGGTTCAACAACCACACAATGCCTCGAGCTGCTCTAGATCCGCTTAGTCCGTCCATGATCACACGCACTCGCGAGACTCGATAGAGTCCCGTTTCGCTACCGCTAAAGAACGCGCTCAAAGACAACCCGACGATGAACAAGAGGCTCGCGAGGATCATGCCTGGTCCCCCGTTGCCGATTGCATTGCCTGAACAGCGATCCAAATTTCGCCGTCTTGTTGCTCGATCACGGTCAAAGTAAAACGCCCCATCGGAGCTGTGTCCCCCAGACGCGGCAGTCTTTCATTTTGGCGTTGGATGAACCCCGCAACCGTTGTGATGCCCTCACCGGAGACATCGATGCCGAGTTGTTTGGCCAGACTACGGACGCTCGTTGTGCCCAAAACGCGATAGTGATCTGGGGCGATCTGTTGAACTTCGGCCGCTCCGAAAAAGTCGGAGTCGGCACCCTGTCGAGGAGCGAGGACGCGGCGGAGAATATCGTCGATCGTGACCGCACCGACCAGTTCGCCGAATTCGTTGACGACAACGGCGACGCTGCGATCTTCGTCGCTGAGTTGATCCAAGACTTGAGAGACAAACGCGGACCATGGCACGTAGATCACTGGCTCGGCAGCACTTTCAAGATCATCCAACTGGCTGGGCCGCAGCATTCGCATACCGATGGCCCTGACAATCATCTCACCTCGCGTGTCGGTGACCATCAAATACCCGCTCAGCGGCATCTCCTCGGCGATCACGCTTCGATCGGACGGATCACTGCAGAGCCAGAGTTTGTTGCGCGGACGCATCAATTCGCTGACCCGTGTCTCGGCCATTTCGACCAGCCCCTGAAGGGCCATCCGCTCGCGCTGCAAAAGCGCAGCATCATCGGTACCAAGTTCAATCGCCCGCTCAATGTCGGCTAGGTCGATCTCGGGCTCAGGTTTGAAAGTCGGCCAAATCAGACGACTCGTAGCCAAATTGGTCACGTCTACCAAGGGCAGCACCGGGCTGACCAATCGTACGGCCAACGAGAGTGGCGGCCCGACCAAGACGGACAAACGCATCGGGGCAAGGACTGCCAGACTTTTCGGCAACATCTCACTGAAGAAGATAATGGCCAACAGGCTGAGCGCTGTGAACATGACGGCAACGGTGCCGCCAGCCGCTTCGTCCAGCTCCAACCTTGCACCGATGATCGCGGCGATCGCAAAGTAGGTCATGTTGATCAACAAATTCCAGAACAGCACTGCCGAAAGCAGACGCTCGGGGTCTTGTAGCAGCCGAGCAGCGATGCGACCACCGATTCCAGCGCGTGACAGACTTTTTCGGCTGCGATGATTGAGCGAGAACAGAGCCGCCTCACTGCCGCTGAACAATGCGCTCAGCAGAATCAGCACACCCATCGCGAGCAACCACGGCCAAGCCTCCGCAATCCAGCTCAAGCGTCGTCTCCGCCCGCGCCGCGATCTCGCTCGAGTGAAACATCAAACTCGCTGAGCGCTGGCACCATCATCGCAGCGGTCGTAAACACGTAGCCAACCACCAAGGCAAAGATCACGTAAAGATGATCAATCTGAAGCAAGAATTGCGTGATCGCGTAAAACGTTACCAACGGCAATCCGAACGATGCGAAGAAAATGGCCGTCGACGGATTTCGCCAACCTAGTGACGCAAACAAGGCCGCGCCACCACCGAGAATCATCACTAGAAATGGTGCCAGCTGAAGCTGGAACGCACCGCGAAAGCTGACCATGATCGTCATGCAAATCGCGATGCCAACACACAGAAAGAAAACCGTTCCCAAACTTGCCAATGTTGCAGTTCGCCCGGCCACATAGTTCAACCCCGCGTGAATGCCAAGCATCGTAACAAACACATACAGCGTCAGCGAACCGAGGATCACATAACACGTATTCTCGATCGTGATGACGCCGCTAAATGCCAAATAGACGACCAGCAGAATCGGTAGCACGATCATCTCCTTGCCGACGTACAACACACCCAACAATTTACCAAATACGAACTCTTTCGGGCTTAAGTCGGTCACCAGCAGCAAGTCGATCGCGAGCCCGTCTCTTTCGCCGGTGACAGAATTGACCGCCAACGCATTGACCAAAACCAAACTGATCACGCCCAATGCGGCAAGCGGCAGCGTCGCCGCCGGCAACGCGCGGCCGATCCGCCCGCCCGGTTCCATCGCCACGCCGCTTTGGATTTGGAAATAAAGAACCGCGGCGATCAACAGGAAGAAAAGTACAAAGGCGACGCGAATCACAACCACTTTGCGGCCGTACGCCCATGTACAGATTTCTCGCCAAAGAATCGGATTGTCCCAAACACGACGCGGGGCACGGGCCTTCCAACTCGTGGGCGTGGCCTCACCTTGGACTGCCCCCGAATTCTCCGACTCCGGCGCCAGTAATCGAACCTCGCGTGAAGGATTCCAAACGCGGACCTTGGCAACACCAATCGCCAAGACGATGGCTGAAAGCACCAATGCCATAGCCACAAATAACGCCACGCCCATCGCCGCCTCGCCCGAGAGACTTGCCAGTGGTGAAGCCGCGGCAAACAGAGCCCGCGGCGGACTCAGCGCAAGGGTCACCCATGACGGTAATGAACTCAATAACTCGGCGACAATTTCGCCAACACCGACATACATCAGCAACACCATCACCGTCAGAGCGATTGCCTGAAATGTTTTCTCTCGCCACATCCCAATCACCGTGCCGATGCTACCGGCAAGCAGAATCGTCGCGGCAGTGACCACGAACACGCCGATGACTTGCTGCGGCGAGACGCCACCCAACAGCGGCAATGCCAGAAAGAGTGGCAGGGCGCACAGCAGCATCGACATCGGTGCAAGCAACGTCGCGGTCAGCTTCCCGACGACGACCTCGAATCCCGACAGCCGCGTCAGTAGCAACAGCAACAGCGTGCGACGGTCCTTTTCCTGCGCGACACTACTGGCGGCCCCCACCGATGCAAGAGCGGCCAGCACCAACAGCTGTAAGGGTGCCAAGAGCATGAACATCCAGCCGCCGAATCTCGCAGCATCGCCGCTGGTCATCAGCGAGCGAGAACCATCTAAAACCAGGTAGCCGGTACATAACAAGAGGAACAGCGACAGCACATAGACCCCCCTCATCAGGTACGTCTTGGGACGTTTGGGAACCACATTCGCTTCGCGGTTAAAGATGGGTCCTAGCATAGAGCAAAACAACAGGCCGGAGCGGAGGTGTAGCGAGGTCGAGAATCGGACCAGTAATAGACTAACAGAGCCAAAAAATTGAGAAAGACGCTTCTCTACCGCTGAGCACCCTTAAATGCAGAACAGATGGCAAAACAGGCCCTGACACCCCTTTCCAATGATCCTACTTCCAATTGTTACCGACTTTACGCAGACGAGTGTACTAAGGTTTGCGTAACGGGGCAGTCTGGCCAGGAAAAACAGGTGACACCGAGATTTACGTGAGCAGCTTCTAATGTTGAGATCACAACGCGACGCGATCGTTGAATTCCTGCTTGAAGAGGAAGGCCCGACTGCGGTCGAGTACGCCGTAATGCTCGCGCTCATCGTTGTGGTGGTCATGGGCTCGGTGTCCTTCATGGCGGAGTCAACCAAGGAAAGCTTCCTCACGTCAGGGGAAGCGATCGATGGCGCCTTCTGCGAACTAGATCGACGATCGTCGCGGTGGGAACCCTCAATGCACTTCAACAAAGACTCAGTGCTGCTTCGCCAGCAACTGTTGATCGACGAACACGTCCAAGGATCTCTTCTCCGCAGAACCGCCCTCTATAGTGGTGCCTGCGCAGTCTATTTTATCGTCATCTTGGTCTTCACCGAATCGATGTCGAATCCCGACGAGCCATTGTCGGCGGGCATTTGGCGATGCCTCGATGAAGCCATCTACTGGGCTCCGGGTCTGATGCTGTTGTCGCCGGTCATTGCCTACGACATGTTAAAGGTCACCAATCGATTCGCTGGGCCTTTCTTTCGACTGCGACGTGAAATGACGAGGTTGATCGCCGGTGAGAGCATCGAGCCCCTGAGCTTTCGAGATGGCGATTACTGGGTTGAGGTCGCGGACATTTTCAATGAACTCCGCGACGAGTTGATGGAACTTCGCGAGGAGAACGCAAGGCTTGTTCGCCAAAACGGCAGCAACGGCAAAGCTGTCATCGCCCCCCAGCCAAAACTCTTCACCGACGATGAGGACGATCAAACATCGGCCGACGAATTCCTCGCCGAACTCGGCGAATTAGCCGGATCGAAAGCAAGCAGATTGCCCGATCGAAACTTGGCGGTTGATCGATCATACTAACGTCGCGTCGTGGATTGATTTCGGTTCTCACCGCGAATGTCTTGATTCATGAGATCGAACTCTTGGTTCATCACCGTCTGGTATCGTAAACTGTGAAATTCCTATTTCAGTCCATTGCCGAAGGTAGCTGCCTGCTGAACCTCGACGCGCGGAGCATGGACGACATCATCCGCGCGTCCGTTGAGTTCTTGGTTCAAACCGGACGCCTTCCGGAAAACCTTCGCCAGACTGTGATCGATGGAGTTCTGGAACGCGAAAAGACCGTTCCCACCGTGATCGGCCATGCCTGCGCGGTACCCCATTTCTACGACGACGCCATCACCAAGCCTGCGATGCTTTTCGTGCGTTTGAAGCATGGTGCCAACCTGGGCGCGCCTGACGGAATCGCGACAAAATACATTTTCTTGCTGCTCGGATCGAAGGACCAAACAACACAGCACCTCGACACGTTGGCGTCGATCGCCCGACTGATGTCCGACAACGTCTTTCACTTCGAGACGACGTATGCAAAGAACCAACAAGATGTTCTCGATGCCATGGAACGGCACGTCAATCGCAACGTCTTGTCCGCGTCTCCGAAACCGCGTGCCATCACAGCGGGTCTGAAAACCGCTCCGCGAATGTTCGCGGGGCTGAAGGCGGACATTCAGCGCCGACTGCCGTTCTACGTCGATGACTTCGTCTGCGGACTTCGTGGTAAAGCGTTGGCTTCAATCGTATTCATGTTTTTCGCCTGCCTCGCGCCCGCGGTAACCTTTGGCGGGTTCATGGGCTTGGAGACTGGTGGTGCGATCGGCGCGCCCGAAATGCTGATCTCAACGGCGGTCTGCGGATTGATCTACGCGCTGCTGGCGGGCCAGCCTCTGATCATCATTGGCGGAATTGGACCGCTGCTGATTTTCACGATCATCCTGTACCAACTGTGCGTTGACATGGACCAAGGTGCCAACTTCTTAGGTATCTATGGCTGGGTTGGGCTGTGGACCGCACTGATGACCGTGTTGCTGGCGGTCACCAACGCCAGCAATCTGATGAAGTACTTCACTCGATTTACAGATGAGATTTTCTCGGCGCTGATGTCGCTGATCTTCATCTACAAAGCCGTTCAGGCGTTGGTCGCAACCTTCAAGGAAAGTGGTGGAGGCGCGGACGGGTCCGCGGAAAAAGCTCTGCTCGCCCTTGTGCTTGCCGTCGGCACTTTCTACATCGCGATGACGCTGGCGGGCTTCCGGCGAAGCAAGTACTTGTTTCCATGGATGCGTGAGTTTTTATCGGACTTCGGACCTTCGCTAGCCCTGGGTTGCATGATTGCGGTGGCGTGGTGGCTTGGTGGTCCCAGCACGTTGGACACCTTGGAAGTGGGAGGTCCCGCGACAGCGGGGGATGCCTCCTCATCGATGTTTGTTGATCTGTGGAGCGTTCCGCTGTGGATCAAGTTTGCCGCCGCCGGACCAGCCGCGCTGGCAACGGTGCTGATTTTTCTTTCTCAAAACATCACTGCTCGGTTGGTCAACAGCCCCGAGAACAAACTTAACAAAGGCGAGTCCTATCACTTGGACCTTGCGGTGGTCGGTGGGCTGGTAGGCCTGTGCTCGCTTGTTGGTTGGCCCTGGATGGTCGCCGCCACCGTTCGCTCCCTGGCTCACGTCCGTTCCCTCGCCTTCGTCGAGGAGTCGGTTCGCGAGGACGACAAGCAAGACGAGATCATCCACGTTTTGGAGACGAGGGTCACCGGCGTGGCCATCCATCTCCTGATCGGCGGCACGCTCCTGGTTCTGCCGCTGTTGAAATATGTCCCGATGGCCACGTTGTACGGCATCTTCCTGTTCATGGGATTCGCTTCATTACGCGGCATCCAGTTCATCGATCGTCTCGGATATTGGCTGATGGACTCGGCCCTGTATCCAATCAATCACTACACAAGGCGAGTACCAACTCGCACCATTCACCTCTTCACTCTCGTGCAGTTCATTTGTTTGATAGTGCTCTGCTTGATCAATGTCAGTCCGTACGAACCAGTCCGAATTCTGTTTCCGATATTCATCGCGTTGCTCGTTCCCATTCGCTCAATGCTTGGCCACTTCTTCGACGCAGATCACCTAGCTTTCTTGGATGCTGACGAAGCTCCCGACGAAGAGGGATTGCATTGGGTTTAGAGTTGCTTTCAGCGGATCGGTTGCAGCACGCTCCCCTCGGTGTCCGTCTGCTCGACATCAGCTTCGTCAAACTCGACCTCGGCTGCATACAGTTGCTCAATCGCCTGGTCGCGAGGCGAGGAAACCGCGACCAGTTTTTGTGCAGGCTTGGCAACAATCCGTTCAATAGCCAACTCGGACGGATCTGTGTACGGATCGGCGGACTGACCCTCTCGGGTCTTCAGACAACTCGCCGATAAGAACCATCTCGGCCTGGCCACTCAACCCACGTCGAGAAAGTTCGTTGATGACGCGCAGTGCGTCGACTGACGTGATGCGTCCATCACCCGAGACATCGAAGTACATCCCGGTGAATTGATCGACCGACGTGATCAGCGGAAGCGCGGCATCCGTCACCCGAGCCATTTGATTGACGACCGCGAGAGCATCCAGCGAAGTCACATCGCCGCTCCGATTTACGTCCCATTTGTTCAGCACGTTCTGCCATTGTGATTGGCGGATCACCTGCAGGCTCACTTCGCCAGCACGGACAACCTGAGCCAACGTCTCGCCAATCATGATCGGTGTCTCGATCGATGCGTCGCCAAGAAACGTCAAGTTCTGATCAGCATCCGCGTGAATCAGCAAAGTGCCGTCATCCGACACCACCGACGCTAGCGATCGCATGTCAATCACCAACTCAGCTGACGTTTCGCTGGATACCATGATTTCCTCGAAACCAACCACACGGCCATCCAAAAAGTCGACCAAATCAGCAGGCTGACTCAGATTCAATATAAGTTGATCAAAACCCTCACCACCATCTAAGGATGTGAATCGAGTTCCATGAACAACCACCGTATCGTCCCCCGCCGACGCATCGAGTTGAATCAGGCCACGAGTCAAGGCCAACGGCTCAAGCACGATCCTTTGGACGAACTGATTCATGACGACCTCGATTCCTTTTCCGTGGGTGGAACTGACGATGCGTTCGCCGGAATCTTCGTCGGTTAGAAAAACCGACGTTTCGTCTTCGGCAAGGCGCAGCGTGCTCGGTTGGTAGTCCCGCACCAGCAAATTGAGCGTCGCATCCGGTGCCCCGGCGAACCGCGAATCGGACACATCAGCGTCAACACCCACAACAATCGCGACCACCTCATCGTCTTCCGCGGCTAAGTCCGGGACGCCGCGAGCGGTGATAAGCTGCGGCTCATTCCATCGCTGCGGTGTGAAAGCAAGGCGAACGACATCCAGCGTCACATCGCCAGTCGCAAAGCTCAGATCAACATAAACGTCGGACTGTGGCTGCGCGGAAAGCGAAACCGAGAAGCTATCTTCACCGAACAGTTCATCGACAGACGTCGCATCGTGCGATTCCGTCAACACAAACCCCGCCACTTCATCGTCTTCGACATTCAAAGAAACGCTCTCGACGACGAACCCATCAGCCCCGGCATCGACGGATACAACACGGTCGCCGTCCAGAATCATGTTGTCGATAATGCCAATTTCGACGGTTTCAGCACTCGCGCCAACCGGGATCGTGATTGTCGCCGGCAGTTGCAGGTCGCTTCCAGCAAAAGACAAATCGACCTGTAGCGGTGTGCCCACGTCCTGAGTGTTTCGATGGACCAACAGCGTCGTCGCCGACGAACCGGTCGACTCCAAAATCGACTCCTGCGAAAGCGAAAGCGTCAACGTCGCAATATCATCGTCCTCGACCAGGAGCTCTGCCGAATCGGACTGGTAAGCCTGGGCGGTCACGGTCACTTGTACCGTGCGATCCCCATCGACCAGCGCATCGTCAACGGCTCGGATCTCAAATGTGGCGGATGACAAGCCGCGCGGAATGGTCACGCTCGACGCCAACGACGCTTCGGTGGAATCGCTACTGCCCAGACTGATGACCAACGGATCGTCGAGGTTGACATCGCTACGAGTCACGGTCCCGGTCGCGACAACCGGGTTGTCACCGGCAAGGACGACATTGTCGATGGCAAAGTAGGCGGGCGTATTCATGCCGAAGTCGCCCACATCCGATGAGCTGAGTGCAAACTCGAGTCGCGTCGCGCCAACCAAACTGGAAACATCGACGATCGTCCACTGGTCGACGATGTAATCCTCGACGTTGTCGTCAAATCGAAAATCTGCCAAGTGAAACTCGACGATTCCCACCGATTCATCATCGGCGCCGCGTCCTTCGATCGTCAGCAGAAAGAAGTCGGGATCGTCGCCGCTCTCGCCGCCAAACTTCTTCGCAAACGCGTCTCCGTCGGACATCGACAGTGCTGCGTAAGTTGAATTCGTCACCATCAACGACTGAAATCGCAGGCCGCCTTGAGGATTCTCGAGCGATATCGTAGGGATCGTCCCGCCCGCCAGCGCACTGGCAACCGCATAGGTCGCCGAGTCGTTGGCACCGCCACCGCTGATCGCGCTGTATTGGTTCCCGAATCCAGGCGTCTTGCGGTCGGTCGTGTTCGAGACCGACCATCCTCCCCAGGTTCCAAACGTCGGATCAAAGCTGTTGTTGAAACGAACACCTCCCGACTCGAAGCCTCCGGCCAAACCAGAACCATTGTCGAATGACTCGCCTGGCAGCGTCGCTCCGAGATCCTCGAACTGGACCGTTGGCGGCGCGTCCGACTCGCTGAGTACTATTCGGTCAAGCTGAAGCGACAGGGCAGGTGGAGGCAGATCGTCGTTGATGATCGATAAAACGTCCTCGCCGGACAGAGAAGCCATTGGCAGCGGCGCGGATCGTAACCGTTCTTTCGCCATCAACAATGGAGTTATCTTGTGTAGTAAACACGAACTCCGCGGTCCGCTGACCAGCGGGAATGGTCACCGAATCAGGTAGCGTCAGTTGATTCTCAGCATCGACCGACAAGTCGACAACGAGCGGAAGAAGTGTATCGGCAACGTTGCGGTGCAAGACAGCCCGACCTTCACCGTCGAACTCGTCCAGCGTTGCTGCCAGAATCGACAAGGAAAGCGCAGCGATATCCTTGTCCATGATCGTCAGTGAAACGTTCGATGAAACGTGGGATTCAGTGCTGATCCCGAGTGTGACGCTTTGATCCCCGTCGACGAGGTCGTCGTCCATGATCGTCAATGGCACCCGTGCCGAGGATGCTCCCGCGGGAATCATGGCGGTTGCCGGCAACAGGGCCTCGGTCGGGTCATTGCTTGTCAGCGTGACCTCCAACGCCTCGCTGACATCGATCGCATTACGGTGAATCGTGACCATGGTCTGCGGCTGCGAACTTCGCAGAAGAACGTTGTCGGCCGCAAAATAATCTGGCGTATTCATCCCAAAGCTGCCCATATCTGATGAGGTCAGCGAAAACTTCAGTTTGACAGCGGCGGAGATGGCCGACAGATCGACCGTCGTCCAATCGTCGACAATGTAATCCTTGCTGTTATCGGTGAATCGAAAATCAGCGAGATAAAATTCAATGGTGCCGACAGACGAATCGGCGGCATCAACACCTTCGATCGTAAGCAAGAAAAAGTCCGGATCGTCGCCTGTCTCACCGCCGAACTTCTTCGCAAAATCGTCGCCATTCTTCATCGATAGCGCAGCATAGGTCGTATTGGTGATCGCCATGGACTGAAATCCATCGCTGATCGCAGGATCACGTGTGATCGTCGGCACGTTAAAGGCCGAAGCAACTGCGTAAGTATCCGATTCCCCCGCACCGAGTCCAGCAAACGCGCTGTGCTGATTGGTGAAACCCGGTGTGGTTGTGTCCGTGGTGTTGGAATAGGACCAGCCGGACCAACTGCCGAACATCGGATCAAAATCGTTGTTGAACGTGAGACCACCGCTGCTGAAGCCGCCGACCAAGTCCGATCCGTTGTAAAACGATGCTGGAGGCAATCGTCGGCCCACGTCTTCCAGGCGAGCCCCCGGCACGGCGTCGGATTCCGCATAAGTCGACTCGTCCAATTCGATCGAAACGGTCGGCTGGTCATTGTCCGTCACGTTCAGCGACAGCGAGGCAGCGGCATAGCCTGACGCTGACGCTGACACGGAAACCTGCGTGTCCGGCCGATCCACCTGATCCTCGGTCGCCAGAATCGTAAAGGTTGCGGACGCTTGCCCAGACGCGATCGTGACGAGTTGATCAACGGTGAGTACTGACGGCTCTGTCGACTCAATCCGCACGGTCAACGGTTGACTCAGATTTGCGTCGTTTCGACTGACGGTGGCCGTCAACGAATCCCCCTCGTCGACGTTGTTTTGATTCACGGACAGTGTCAAACGGCGAACATCATCGTCGCGAATGATTAACATGCGACTCGCGCTTACGAATCCTGGGGCCGACGCTTGGATGGTGATCGAGCGATCACCGTCAAACCGATTGTTGTCGACGACATCGACTGGAAACTCGACGAATTGTCTTCCAACGGGAATTGTCACCGACGTTGGTAGCACCGCGATCTGAGCATCCACCGCCGCAATACTCACGACAGCTGCGGCGGACGTGTCACCGCCGGATCGGCTGACGCGGACCACGGTCGCGTGATCGCCGGCGGACTCGATCACCTCGGGATCCGCAATCTCAATCTGTAACGCCGGCTTGACGAGCGTGATGTCATCCACAGCGAAGAAGGCGGGCGTGTTGATTCCAAAGGGACCGACATCGGACGAACTGACAGCGAACTCAAGCGAGCGTGCTGCAGCGATAGGGCTCAGGTCGACCTTGACCCACTCGTCAACGATGTAGTCCAGCGACTTGTCCGCGAATCGATAGTCGGCAAGATAGAACTTGACCGTGCCAATTGCTGCGCCACCCGCATTCTTGCCAGTAATCGTCAACAGTAGAAAATCTGGGTCGTTCCCGCTGGCTCCGCCAAACTTCTTTGCAAACGAATCACCATCACGCATCGACAACGCCGCGTAGGTCGTGTTGGTCACCATGATCGATTCGAAGCGACGCTCATCACGGGGATCACGCGAAATCGTGGGCGGATCAAAGAAAGTGCCTTGATCGGCAAATCCAACGCCAAAAGTCGCTGAACCATTGGCACCGCCACCAGCGAACGAGCCGAACTGATTCGTGAACCCAGGTGTCGTGGCGTTGGTCGAGTTGGAGTACGCCCATCCGTTCCAGGTTTCAAAACCATCGTTCGAATGCGCGTTATTGAAACTGAGCGTTTCGCTCTGGAAGCTGCCCAGCACGACGTCACCACCAAATGGTCCGGTGACTGTCGAGCCTCTGGGGTCAGGACCACGGAACGCGGATCCAGCAGGCAGCGTGGCCCCCACATCCTCAAATCCAATGACGTCGCGTGCGGACTCGGCTTGATGGATCACAGCGACGGCGTCAAGGTCCAACCCGGCACTGCCAACCGTCGGAAAAGGATCAAAGATGGCGTCGCCACTTGTGTCGGTTTGGGAACCGTCCCCAACGATGTCGACCAACCGCACATGAGTCACGCGTGCGGTGTCCAAGAGCGGACTTACCCCCGATAACTCCTGCAGATCGAACGGCGTTCCGAATCCTTGCCGATACTTGCCCGCCAGATTGTGGATATCCGTCGGGTCGACTTCACCAAACGCAGGGACTGGCGACGGTGTCAATGAGTCGTTCTCGAGTCGGAAGAAATGGGTGCCGTCCGATGAAACCTCAACGAACCCAAGTTCCAAGAATGTATCGTTGATGCTGTTCTCGAAGACCGCGAAGTCAGCTCCAGTGCCATCACGAATGGGAGTGTCGAACGTCAACGTTATTTCGCCGCCGCGCCCCAAAGAGACAGTGTCACCAATGTTCCCCTCGGCCGGTCCGATTGCCCGATTGGGTGTTTGAAACTGTGTATCGACATTGGCCCCCGGCGAGTAGCTTGCGACCGCGGTCGCCCAGGCCTCGATCACCAGATCATCCTTGGCAACGGCGGTCGAGCCGATTGTACCGGCGGCCGGGGCGTAGGGCCCGGCAAGCATTCGTCGAACCTCGAGTTGCTCCGTTAGCAGCCGTCGGCGACCAATCAACCGTTGTTTGCGCGTGTTATTCATTCGTATTCGTCTTATTGTGGCGACGCTATCGCTCGAGTTCCGCAATATTCTCGTGCCCATTGCGAGTGCACATCGCGGCGAGAAGCTCAAGATCGATGTTTTCGTTTAAGAATTCGACCGATCCATCGGCAAACAAACCGTTCGCACCCTGTGGGTGCATGCTGCGAATGTCATTCTCGAACTTCGGTGCACGATTAATCGAAAAAGCTTGATCGAAGAGGTTCCAAGCGTTGATCCATTGCCCATCAGGAAAATTGGCGTCTTCGGAAACCGTCAATGTCCGCGAAGTCCCATCGGTGATGTCTCGGAACCGAATCGCCTTGTCATGAATCATGACGCCGCGAGGCGGATAGTTCGTGCTGACGATTCGCTCGCCATAAATTCCGCCATAATCGGTCGCACCGCGTCCGCGGTTAAGCGGCGAGAAACGTGGCGTGCTGGGACAGAGGTAGGTTTCAATCGGGATCGCCGCCGCTTCCTCATTGACCGGATGATCGAACGGGTAGTTGAAGTCAACTTGAACATAGGCCGCGGATTGCTCCAAGAAGGGCAACACGAACGCAGACCAGGCAAGTTGCTTTCCGCCGGGTACCTCGGGCCGGACCTCGATCCCGCCGGGAGGGAGCTTGCGAAAGGCGGCGTGATAGTTGTGTAGGGCAAGCCCAATCTGTCGGAGGTTGTTCTGACACTGCATACGGCGAGACGCTTCACGCACCGCCTGAACCGCCGGCAACAGCAACGACACCAGAATCCCGATGATCGCAATCACAACCAACAATTCGACCAACGTGAATGCGCGCGGAGCTCTGCGATCGACAATTCGCGAGCGATCGTCGTTCATTGACAAATTTCCATGACGCCACGACAACCGCGCGAGAGCATTCGATTGAAGCGCATCGAGTGAACGGATTGTTCTGAGCTTCTACGGCAGCGCCGCGCATTGGCATCGTGACAATTCAGCTCGTGACACGGACCTTATCCAAGAAAGTCACTTCGTGCCGGTTACGTGGTAGGTCTTCTGACTTCCGATGTTTCCGTCACTTCGCCTTCTCGTAAGAGCCTTACTCGAACAATGGCCGAAAGATTGAATGACGTTCGATCAGGTTTCGCACCCAGATCACATCGGTTACAGCGGCCGGACCGTCCCGGATTCTCACCGGAGTTCCCTGTTCACGCAGGCCCAAACCGGACCCCGCGTCACCACATCACCGTTGGCAGGGAATCTAGCTTTCGTCTCGCCAAGTGTCAAACGTGTTGATATGGTTGCCAGCTTGCCCCCCAAAGACCTCGAAGTTCTCCGATCAAATGCGCTGTCAAATCGTCATACCTGCGAGGCTCGCTTCCACGCGATTGCCCGAGAAACTGCTGCGGAAAGCTGGTGGAAAAACCGTTTTACAGCACACTTTTGAGGCCGCCGCCCGCTCGTCGGTCGCCGACGGGGTCATCGTGGCGGTTGATAGCCAGCGGATCGCGAACGAAGTCGACGCGTTCGGTGGCCAGTGGGTGATGACCAGCCCAGACTGTGCCAGCGGAACCGATCGAATCGCCGAAGTTGCCCGAGCGATGCCTGAATCCGATGTGTTCGTCAATGTGCAGGGTGATGAACCGGAAATCGATCCTCAAGTGATTGACGCAGTCGCTTCCTTATTGATCAGTGACCACCAAGCCGACATGTCGACGGCAGGCACGCCGATTCGAAACCAGCAACTGCTGACCGATCCGTCCTGTGTAAAGATTGTGATGGGGTCAGATGAACACGAATACGGGGCAGGGCAGGGCAGGGCAGTCTACTTCAGCCGCGCGGCGGTCCCTTTTGCACGCGACGGCATTGACGATTCAATGCTGGACGCCGAACCACCGGTTTTCTGGCAGCACATCGGTCTTTACGCTTATCGCCGCGAGTTCCTGCGTTGGTTTGCCGCACAACCGCCAAGCCTGTTGGAACGGGTCGAGCGGCTGGAGCAGTTGCGAGCCATCGAGGCTGGCAAAAAAATCCTCGTCACCCGCGTCGAATCGGCAACCCCCGGGATCGACACGCAAGCAGACCTCGACGCGTTCATCCAAAGGCAGAGAGCCTAGCCGAACGGCGCCGGTCGTAGCTGACGGTTCATCGCAACATGCTGCTTGCTTGTGCACTCCTCGATCATCGCACTCTGGGCATCAATTCGAACACCATCCGCACCGATGACCACGGATCCGTATTTCGCATTCGATTCCCAAACTTCAGCCCAGTGGGAGCTATACGACCTGACTGCCTATCCCTTTGACGAGAGGGATCTGGCGCCGATGCGAACTGAAATCGTCCAGCTTGTGTCCGGTGATTTCGCCAAGTGGGCTGAATCTGTGCAGCAAAAGGTGACCGCCCAAAGCCACGATTCTCGCGGCGAAATCACTAAGCACGTGTCTCAAAATTCGGTTTTCAGCGTTTGCGAGTCGTTTGGACATGATGTTTGTCAAACGATGCAAGTGGTCGTTTCGCTGGCAGCGGCTGTCTTTTCATAGTCCTTACTGTGTCTGCGCTAGCGGGCAAGCCACGCGAATGTCCGTTCCACGTTCCGACGCTTCGGCAGACCAACGAAGCCTTTTGACATGGACGGGGCGAATCGATTGACTGTCAGAAATGACCGCGGTTGGTTTCGATTTCTTGCCTGCTGCGTTGTGTACTTTTTCTCGCAACCGCTTTCTTTTCCGAGGAAACTGTCTCGCGGAAATACCCGACATCAGGAAGAATCTCCACGCGCATGGCGATCGCGGTTTCGCTGTCGTAGGTATGCATCCGGATAAGACGGCGAAGCGTTGTCAGCAGTGGATGATTGACGATAGACGATAGACGATAACTGAACATCTCGCGCGGAGGTTTCGCCGGCCCTCGAAAATCGCGGTCGAAACCAGTCTCCCGGGAACTAAAAGCAGTCACTTCCGAAAAAATGCCAGCATGGTATGATCCGATGCCATGACGAAACATATCTTTGTAACCGGCGGCGTGGTTAGTTCTCTCGGCAAGGGGCTCACCAGCGCCTCGATCGGCATGCTTCTTGAGCAGCGAGGCCTGCGGGTCCGAATGCAAAAGCTGGACCCCTACATCAATGTCGATCCCGGCACGATGAGCCCCTATCAGCACGGCGAAGTTTACGTGCTCGATGACGGCAGCGAGACCGACTTGGATCTCGGGCACTACGAACGCTTCACATCGGGTGTTCTGACTCGCGATTGCAACTATACCACCGGCCAGATCTATCTATCGGTGATCGAGAAAGAGCGGAAGGGGCAGTTTCTGGGCAAAACGGTTCAGGTCATCCCCCACATTACCAACGAGATCAAGTCGGTGATCAAGCGGATGGGGGGCGACGACGTCGACGTTGTGATCACGGAAATCGGTGGCACGGTGGGCGACATCGAAAGCCTGCCATTCCTGGAAGCGATTCGCCAGTTCTCGCTCGATGTGGGGCGTGAGAACTGCCTGTACATGCACCTCACGCTGGTTCCATATCTGAAGGCGGCCGACGAACTAAAAACGAAACCGACACAACACTCGGTAGGCCAGCTACGCGAAATTGGTATCCAGCCCGATGTGCTGGTTTGCCGCTGTGAACATTCGATCAGCCGCGAGGACCGCGAGAAGATCGCCCTGTTTTGTAACGTACCGGTCGAAGCGGTGATCGAAGAGAAGGACAAAGATTTCTCGATCTATGAGGTGCCGTTGTCGCTGGTGGAGAACAAGCTTGACGATTTGATCGTGAAGAAACTCGGATTGAGCACCGCCAAGAGCCTCGACATCACGCCGTGGACCGATCTGCTTCATCGGCTCCGCAACCCGCGTCACGAAGTATCGATCGCGGTGGTGGGGAAATATGCCGAGCACAAAGATGCTTACAAATCGATCTACGAAGCGATCGACCACGCCGGCATGCATCACCAGGCTCAAGTTCGGATCGGACGCATTCAAAGCGCTGATATCGAACGCGAGGGCGCCGAACGGTTGCTCAGCGGCTATCACGGGATTCTTGTCCCCGGTGGTTTTGGGGAACGGGGCATCGAAGGGAAAGTCCAAGCGATTCGCTTTGCCCGGGAACGTGGGATCCCGTTCTTCGGAATCTGCTTGGGCATGCAATGCGCTGTGATCGAATATGGACGCAGCGTCATGCAACTCGATGGAGCCCACTCGAGCGAGTTTGACAAAGACACCACTCATCCCGTCATCTGCCTGCTCGACGAACAGCAGAAAGTCACGGAGATGGGCGGCACAATGCGTCTGGGAAGTCAGCCAGCCAGACTGGACCGTCACAGCATCTCGGGCAAGGCGTACGATGCCGAGATGATCAACGAACGACATCGTCACCGCTACGAGTTCAATAACAAGTACCGCCAGCAATACGAAGCCAATGGGATGCGATTTGCCGGTACCAGCCCCGATGGGGGCCTGGTTGAAATCGTTGAATTGCCCGATCACCCTTGGTTCGTCGCGGTTCAGTTCCACCCCGAGTTCAAAAGCAAACCTCTACACGCGCACCCGTTGTTCGCGGGATTTGTTGGAGCTGCGATCGAACGACGCAATCGACGATCCCCCAACGAACAATCTGCTGTTAGCCAGCGTTAACAACTGCCTAGCGAGACCAATACGATGAATGGTTCCGAGAACGAATCCAAAGAAGAGCCCAAACTGGTTGTCGACACCGATTGGAAGGAGCAGGTCGCACGCGAAAAAGAAATGGCCAGCCGGTCCGATTCGACGGGCGATGACCAAACGGCGGCCCCAACCAACGAAAGTGGCCCCAGTTCTGCAGCGGCGGTCTCCGAGGACAAGAAAACCAAAAATGAGTTGCCGCCTGCACCGCCAGCATCGTTCGAGATTCTTGTCTCGATGATGTTTACCCAGGCGATGGCAATGCTAGGTCACATGCCGGATCCGAGCAGCGGCGAGGCGATGGTCAACAAGCCATACGCGAAGCACTACATCGATACGCTCGATATGCTGGGCGAGAAGACCAAGGGGAATCTGAGCGATGATGAGTCGAAGATTCTGTCCGAGGCTCTGCACGCCCTGCGAATGGCCTACGTCAACGTCAAGGGCTAGAGTACCGTTGGTCGAATCAGACGCGATCTTGCAGTCCAACCGTTGTCGGTTGAACCACTTTGGTGGTCACGACAATCCCTTGCTCGCCGATCACGTATCGAAGCCCCAAAGGACTCAACATCGTATCCAGCGATTCAGCCAGAGTTTGATTGCCGCTTTGGACGCTAACCATTTGATGCATGCTAATACCGGCCTGTCGAAGTGCCGCCCGATCGATCTCGATCGTGATCCCGGCGAATCCCTCGGCCATCTGTAACCCCATTTCCAGCGGTGTGTGGAACAGCATCAAGGGAACGCGTTTTCGCAGGGCGTTGCGAATCGCGACGCTACGAAGCGAAATCAGTTTGCAGGTGGCCGCTTCGTCAAGCGTCATCGGCTTGGCCGTCACGATCACGCCCCGCGTTGTATCGACCAGACAATGCAGTTTCGCGGGCTTCAACATCATCTCCAACGCGCTGGCGAGTGTCAAATCCTTCCCCCGTGCGGAGACCGGTGTCTGCAGGCGGCCCATCGCTTCGGAGTCCACCAATACAGTGACCCGATAAGTGTCAGCGATCAAGTTCAGCGAGTCGGCCAGCGGGTTGCGAACGAGATCAAGATTCAGACCGCCCGCTCCGAGCCGAGCCGACGCACTCGATTGCGAGCTGCTCGAGTAAAACTGAAAATCGTTGGCCGCTACGATCAGGCTGGGACAGCAAAGCAGCAGGCAGGCGATGAAACGTTTCATAGTAGTTTCCCTATTTTCTTGGAGATGTTTGCGAACAGAAATCGAGAGTGCGTGAAAAAACCCGGCGATTCGCTCGAATCGCCGGGCGTCGGGATTTTTCGTCTTGGTTACGGGAAGACCTGGAAGAAGTTGCTGCCGCCGGTCGTCACGTTCTGGCTGTTGAACACGTTGTTGTATAAGCCACCGGAGTTCAGTCCACGGCTGGAACCTCGCTGGTTGTTGAATCCAACCGTGCGGGTGCTGCCGGCCCGGACGCTTGGTCCGTAGAGGCTGTTGCTGGCCACGGTGCGACCGACCGTCGTGCTGCCGCTGTTGCTTTGGTAGCGGTTGTCGTAGATCCCGCTCGCGCCAATCCCTCGTGCCATCGAGTTGCGATTGCTGTACTGCGAGTTGATGCTGCGGGTGTCAGTCACGTTGCCATACAAACCGCCCTGGCGGCGTTGGTTGACCGCCGAGAAGCTGCCCGAGTTGTTGTTGTAGGCACTTTGGTGAATACCACCGGGGCCGTTGCTCTGGGCGTACCCGTTTTGTGACGACTGACGCTGGTTGACGCTGGTTGTGTTGCTGGATAAGCCGTTGCGGACCGTGCTGGTCGCTGACGATCGGCTGTCGGAGTTGTTGTAACCCGTTTGGTAAGTTGTGCCGTCAGCTCGCGTGCCCCAGCTGCTTCCCGAACTGCTGGATGAGCTGCTCGACCAACTGGAGGAACTTGACAGTTGGGCCTGAGCGGCTCCGGCCAGGATGCAGGTAGCGGCCAGAGCGAAAGCGATGTTCTTAATGGTGTGGGTCATCGGTAGGTTCCTGATCGTAAGGCGGGATGTGTGCTGGGTTGGGTCGCTGCCGGTCAAACTCGCTGACCTGACACCGCTAGCCCGAATTCCGATCCACTGACCCGCCAGGACTCGAGCAACTTTCCTGGAAAATTCCTGGCCAAACCGGTGGAACAGGGGGAATTGCCAGTTCCGACTGGGTAACCTGAGATGGCGGATTTGGGCCGTTATGAAACGGATTGCCGGTGGCAGCGGACCCAATGCTTGCCAGCCCCCGGCAGCGGAGGTAGAAACGCTTTCACGGCAGCACTCTGCTTTCCGAGTCGAGTGCTGCTTTCGCGTTTGGGAGTCGTTCTGTGGCCGATGTGAGCAACCTGCGATGAATGTCGAACCAACAGCAAGTGCGATCGCCGAACTCGACGCAATCTGCGATGAGTACGAACATGCGTACAGATTTGATGAGCTTTCCAGTGCTGGAGACAGCGCCGCTAGCCTTGGTCCCTGGTTGGATCGGGTACAACCGGAACTGAGAACTTGGTTGCAGGAAGAGTTGCTCGCCCTGCGCAAGAATTACAGGGTTCCGGAATCAGTCGAGCCGAGGCTCAGCAACGTCTTGAAGTGCCGCTCGGTGTCGACGCTGCTGCCTGGACGGCGGTCGCCGACTGCCCGACGTTTCATGCACTTTGTCAGGACGCGGTGTTGGCGCTGGCCAAGAGCATTGAACCACGTGATTTCCCCGCGGGCGCCGTGCTGCTGACCGGCGGTGAGCCGTCGCCGGGGCTCTACCTCATCGTGGACGGTCGCGTCGCGGTGGTGAGTGGAAAGGGGGCGAGTCGCCACGAACTGGATACCGATGGCGTCGGGGCGGTACTGGGTGAGATGTCGCTGCTAACCGGCCACCCTTGTTCGGCCGATGTGATCGCCACAACAGATATTCGATCGCTGGAATTGTCGGTCGAGAACTTCGAAGCGCTTCGTGAAGAACATCCAGAGATTGAAATCGCGCTGAGCCAGTTGGTCAGCGACCGGCTTGGCCACCGATCGCGCGACGCTTTGTGCGGAAAATCGCTCGGCGGCTTTCTGCTTCAGCGGTGCATCAGCAGTGGTGCGATGGGTGTCGTCTATGCCGCCGAGGACGAATCGGATGGAACGCGTCGGGCATTGAAGATGCTACGCCACCGCTTCATTTACAATCCGCGGGTGGTGTCGCGATTCGATCAAGAAGCAGAGTTTCTGCAACAACTCAACCACCCCCACATCGTCTCGTTGCAAGGACACTTCGTTGCATACCGCACGCGTTTCATAGTATTGGATCTGTATGATGGGGCCGATCTTCGTGCAGTGATTCGACGTTTTGGGCCGATGCCTGAGGCGACTGCTCGGGGCGTTTTGGGTCAAATTGCCGCTGGATTGCAGGACGCGCACCAGCGGGGCGTGTTGCATCTCGACTTGAAGCCGGCCAACGTGCTGGTCAACAAAAACGGTCACCTTGCCATCACCGACTTTGGCTTGGGACGTCTGATTGAGTCGGATGGATGTGATGAAGAGGTCGTCGGTACGCCGCTGTACATGCCTCCAGAACAATTCGCGATGATCGACGTGGGACCGCACTGCGATTGGTATGCTTTCGCCTGCATTGCTTTCGAGTTGCTAACGGGCCAGCGGCTGTTTGAAGCCAACACCACGACGCAGCTGATGGACCAGAAACTCCGTGCCCCGTCGACGACTTGGCCGCAGTTGGAGGCAAGCGAGGAGATCCAGGCACTTCTCCGATCAGCATTGCATCCGCAAGCCGCCCAGCGGGAATTGGACCTCGAGAAGATTGCGACATGGGCTCGACCGGTTCCGGAACTTACAATCGCGGTGGGCGAAACTTAGTGCTGTGCTGTGCTGTGCGAGAAGGGTGGCTGGCGGTCGAGCGTCAGCGAGCCCCCCGCGAACCTTGAATCGTCCGTCCCGCGTTTTCGTTTCGGCACAGAACATTCCCAGACCAAGGCATCACAGATGGATTCCTTCCAAGACTCGGTCACCGCATGGATTGGCGACCTGAAAGAGGGCCAGGACGCGGCGTCGCGGAAGATCTGGGAACGTTATTTTGAACGTTTGGTGCGGGTTGCATCTCGCCAGTTGGGCTCTGCCCCTCGGCGAATCGCGGATGAAGAAGATGTCGCCGTCAGTGTCTTTGATACGCTCTGCAAGGGCGCCGCAGCCGGGCGCTTCGACCAACTGCAGGATCGTGACGACCTCTGGAAGCTGCTAACCGCCATCGCGGGCATGAAATCTGTCGATCAAATTCGGCGACAAACGGCAAAGAAACGCGGCGGTGAGGACGTTCGTGGCGAGTCGATTGTCGCCGGCGCGGGGGCGAACCAGATCGGAGGCTTTGACCAATTCGTTCATGAAGAGCCAACACCCGAGTTTCTGGCTGTGATGGATGAACAACAGCAGGCCATGTTCCGTGCTCTGCCTGACGAGTCGCAGCGAAATGTGGCACGCTTGCGATTTGAGGGATATACCAATGAAGAGATCGCTCAGCAGCTGGGAACATCGCTGCGATCGGTCGAACGAAAACTAAAAGTCATTCGCGAGATCTGGACGTCCATGATTGTGGACAGCGCTGATTCGGAAACTTAGCATCGTGCGGGAGTCTACTGTCGCTCATTTTGTCTGCCTACATGCAGCGGCAACATGCGAGCAAAAAGGCCTGGCGATTCGGGTGAATCGCCGAGCCGGGGAGTTCGTCTTTGTTGCGGGAAGACGCGGAACAAGTTGCTACCGCTGTCGCTTTGGTGGCGGTCATCGGTGGGATTCCTGATCGCAAGGCGGGATTGTGTTGTTTTGCGTCGTCGTCGGTCATTTTCGCCGAACTGCGACGCCTACCCAAAATTCCGATCCAATCACCCGGCACCGGCAGAAAAAAATTCTGCCGAATTCGCCACGAATTTCCTGCCAAGTTTTCTTGTCCGCTCCACCAAGAATATGCGTCTTAATGAGGGTGATGGCGTATCCGCTCGAGGCCCACGGCTAGCGTCCAACCGTTCATCCCGAATCTCGGCTTTCACAGACCTCTCGCATTCTTTTTCGGTTTTTGTGGCGGTTTGCTCGGCCCCTTTGCGGGCCAAGGGCAGACGCGTCGATCGCGACGCAACAAATCGACCCGCAAACATCAAAGATGCAGGAATAGACGCATGAAGACTCCCATCCTCCTCGCCGCCGCCATTTGCCTCGCAGTTTCCGCTTCCGACGCCAGTGCCCAATACAACCACACCGCCTACGGTCCCCCACAGCACGCAGTTCAGCCGACTCGCGTTGGCGGTCACCCATCGACTTGGGGCACTCCGATCCAACCGCAACACAACAGGGTTGGTGGCGACCCGTCGACTTGGGGCACTCCGATCCAACCGCAGCGCAACTGGGTTGGTGGCGACCCGTCGACTTGGGGCACTCCGATCCAACCGCAAGGCAACAGGGTTGGTGGCGACCCTTCGACTTGGGGCACTCCGATCCAACCGCAAGGCAACAGGGTTGGTGGCGACCCTTCGACTTGGGGCCCCAGCACTCAGCCCGTCGGTGGACGCGATCCATTTACCCAGGACCGACGTATTCAGAATGGACCGATCGACATCGGTTTTGGTCGCCAAGAAACTCGCGGGGGAGCCTTTGGCGGTTCGCAAAATGGGGTCGCAGGTCAGATAGCGGGCCAAGTCCGCGCTGGAGTTGACGGTGGACTTTCCATCGATCCCAGCACCGGAAGAGTCCGTGGCCAGATTCAGGCTGGCGTTGAAGGAAGTGTCCTGGGTGGAATCCAGGGTCCCGGAGGCGGAGTCGTCCGCAGCCTGACCCGCGGACTGTCCAAGGGGATTTCGTTTGGCTTATGAGTCACGCCACGCACAAATCTCGGCACTCGTCCTCAAGCGAACTTGAGGTCGAGTGTTTTTTCGTCTCACAAATCCGTAACATGAAAATGTTGTCTCTTAACTAAAGGTGTCGATGATGTTTGTTCGAATCCTGTCCCTGTCAATGCTGTTGATGTGCTGTGCGGCTTTGGCGCTGCACACTCCAGCCCTCAGTCAAAATCCGGCCGACGGCGCACTCGATGATGCACCATCGGCGGAAAAAAGCTACCTGGGTTTGCAGGTGGGACCTGTCCCCAACGTGCTGTCGATGCATTTACCGGAGATGCTCGTACCCGACAGTGGGCTGTTGGTCTTCGGCGTCGATCCTGGTTCTCCTGCCGCAGATGCCGGTCTGCAAACCAACGACATTCTGATCAGATTCGCTGGAAAGAATGTCACCAGCAACGATCAGCTGATCGACTACCTGCAGGAAACCAAGGTCGGCCAAACTGTCGAGCTGAACTTGATTCGTCAGGGTAAGCCCTTGGTCGTACATGTCACGCTAGCCAAGCGTCCGGCGAACATGGCATTCGGCAATCCGCTGGGCGCGATGCCGCAGATTCCTAATTTTGCGGCGCCCAATTTTGGCGCACCGGACTTTGGTGCAATGCCCGATGGGTTCGCTGACATGCAGGAACAAATGCAGCAGATGCACGAACGGATTCGGAAGATGCATGAAGAATTCCACCAGGGCTTTGGTGGAATGCCTGCCATGCCAGCAATGCCAGCCATGCCTGGTTTTGATCCGGATGACTTCTCATCTTGGATGCATTCCTCGTCATCGTCGTACTCCACCTCCATCAGCGTTAATAAGATTGACGGGGACCGTTACAGTGCCAACGTGAAATACAAAGCCAACGACGGCGAAACTCGCGAGCTGAACATTGAAGGCACGCCGGATGAGATTCGCGCAGCGGCCGATGCGGACGAAGACATGCCTGAGACCGTCCGAAAACAACTTGATCGTGCGCTGAAGATGCGTGATTTCGCCCCCTTTCAAAACGGCCAGGTATTTGGCGACATGTCCAAGATGCAAGAGATGATGAAACAGTTCAACCAGGGCATTGACCTTGACGATGCGGACCTGCCGAAACTGCCAACGGGCAACCTGCAACGGCTGTAATCACGATCGCAGACCACAACGAAACGCGGCCCAGCAATTGGCCGCGTTTTTTTTGTAGCCGGATTCCCCAGCATGCGGAGACGCATCTCGCAGTCACAATCTCTGGCGAGCGTGGTTACGAAATGGAATTCACAACTGAATCAGATTCCGTTGGTGGTCCGCGACGGCATCGATGATCGCATTCAGGTCTTTCGTCGGTTTGTAGCCGATCGCATCTCGAATTCGCGTCAGATCCGGCACGCGACGACGAATGTCCTCGAAGGACTCATCGTACGCGTCGGCATAACTTTGAAAATCAATCTCGGCGTCCCGGTTGACTCGCGAAATCACTCGCTCCGCCAGCTCGAGAATCGAAACCGGTACATCGCTGCCAATGTTGTACACGCGGCCCGCGGCTGTCGGGGTCTCGATCAGCGTGGCCACAGCTCGGACGACATCGTCCACATGGGCAAAACATCGAACCTGTTTGCCATCATCATGCACGACCAGCGGACGTCCCTGAATCGCCGCGTCGACGAAACGGGGAAGCACCATCCCATAGGCACCGGTCTGCCGAGGCCCCACAACATTGAAGAAACGTCCGACGACGGCCGGCAGTTGCTGTTCTTTGTAGAAGGCAAGGGCCAGAAACTCGTCGACCGCTTTCGAGACTCCGTAACTCCAACGCGGCTTTGTCGTCGCCCCGAAAACGAGGTCGTCTTCCTCCGTCCAGGTATCCTTCGGGTTCTTACCGTAGACTTCGCTCGTGCTGGCTATGAAACAAGGAACCAGGTCGCCTTTGGCTGCACGCTCGCCAAGTCGATTCAGAATCAACTGCGTCGGATAGATATTGCGTTCAATCGTCTGGATCGGCTGCTTGGCGATCAACGCCACGCCGACCGCGGCGGCAAGGTGATAGACGCGATCGGCGCGATCCACCACGTTGGCCACAAGGGACTCCTCTTCGACCGTCCCTTCGATGTATTCCAAGCGATCATGATCAATGACAGCGGCAAGGTTGCTGGCCTGGCCGGTCGAGAGATCATCAACGACGATCACTCGGTGGCCTTGAGCGAGGAGATACTCGGACAAGTGGGAGCCGATGAAGCCCGCGCCGCCGGTGATCAAACAGGTCTGTGAACTCACGTTGATTAATCGCAGAAGAGACTATTGCAAATGAACTTCAAGAAAACGAACGGCGGATGGCCGATGTGCGATGCGGTTCTATCAAAGCGCCCGCCGCGAAGGTAGCGGATAAATAATTCTCAGTCTGGGCGGCTTGAGGCCTCGTCGACACCGTTGCGGCCGATCTCCCCGAATGGGGTACGCACAAACTGTCAGATCAGTTCAGCCCTTTCGCCCGCCAAGATGCGGTTGACTAGGCAAATCGCGTCACTTGGCGACTTTACCCATTGGACAAGCTTCGCCGACGAACTATCAACAATGTTGCACGATCGCTAAAATAGCGAGGTAATTCGGGGATTACTCTTCGTCTCCCCCATCCTATTCTTGCACCCCACGGACGGAGCAAACTTGTGAGTCGGCAGTCAGCCCACTACCTGCGTCGATCATCTGACCTACTGGACCGCATTGCCTGCCTTCGCCCGACGGCGATGGTGGTGAGCTGTGCGTGCCTGCTAACGTTGCTGGCACCGGCGGTATCGGCCCAGGATGAACCGAGCGAAGAGTCGATGGCGGCCTACGCAGACGCGGCCAACTTTCAAACCAACGGTGCCATTGATCTGGCCATTGATGGCTGGAACAAGTTTCTGAAGGAGTATCCCAAGCATTCGATGGCGGCCAAGGCAGCCCATTACCTCGGGGTCTGCCAGATGCAGAAGGAGAATCCCGATTATGTCGCTGCCACGAAAGCTTTTGACTTGGCCTTGCAGGACAAGCAGTACGACCTGCGCGAAGAGAGCCTGGCCAATCACGGTTGGTGCCTGTACGCATCAGCAGGCGAAGGCGAGCAACGAGATGCGGCCAGGCTCAAGCGGGCGATGGAATCATTTCGGACGTTAGAAAAGGAATTCCCGAACAGCGAGTTTCTCGACCGCGCGATTTTCTACAGCGGCGAAGCGGCCTATGGATTGCACCAGGCCGGCGAGGCGATTGACTTTTATGACAGACTGCTTTCGATGCCAAAGGCGAAGGAGTCGCCACTACGTTGCGATGCGCTTTACGCCCGCGGTGTTGCCTATGAGGATCTCGACCAGTTCGAGCAAGCATTCGCTTCGTACAGACAACTGCTAAGTAGTTGCGAAAAGTCAGAACTCGTCACGGACGTTCATCAGCGAATCGGCGACTTGATGATCCTCCGCAAGGATTATGACAAGGCCATCGAGTCTTTTGCGGCGGCGTTCGATTCAACGGAGTCGGAAGAGGATCGCTCCTACGCATTGTTTCGTCAGGCGTTTTCGTTAGTGCAAGCAAATCGTCCCGCGGACGCTGCCCAGAAGTACGAACAGCTGCTCGCCGACTATCCCGACTCGCAATACGCAGCGTCCGCTGTCTTGGCTTCGGCCCAAAGCACCTATCGCAGTGGCGATATTGACGAAGCAGCGAAACGATTTCGCAAAGTGCTGCGGCAAAACAACGTGCAGGCGGCGACCGAGGCGGCGCACTGGATCGCACGAATCGAAATCAGCAAGGGCAGGCACGCCGAAGCCACCGCGATCGTGAGAGAGCAGCTCGATCGCGGCGCCGAGGGCCAGTTCGCGACGGACTTGCGACTTGACTTGGCAGAAGCCCTATCCATGAATCCGCAGACCGTCGAAGAGTCGATGGTTTTGTTCGAGAAAGCTTACCGAGACTCTCCGGCTGACGAACTTGCCCCGCGAGCCCTTTACAACGCAGCGTTCTCGGCACTGCAAATCAACCAGCCCAAACGCGCACTCGAATTGGCACTCGAGTTCATCACCAAGTTTCCCAGTGACACGCTTGCTCCGGACATCAAGTTTGTGGCCGCCGAAGGCCAATTGCTGACCGGCAATGCAAAGGACGCTGCCGACACCTACAAGAATCTGCTTGCATCGACCTCGAAAGACAACATTCAGCGTCCGGTGTGGTTGTTACGCGCCGCCGCGACATGCAATGCTGCCCGTGAGTTTGAAGATACCATCAGTCTTCTGAGCGACGAAATGGGATCGTTACCGCAGCCCGCCCAGAAGTCCGAAGCCCAGATGCTGATCGGCCAAGCTTATCTGATGTCCGGCAAGGCCTCCGAAGCGGCCAAAGCCTTCCAAGCCAGTCGCAAGGAGGACCCCAAGGGGGCTCGCGCTGACGAGGCTTTCTTGCTCGAAGGCCAGGCGCAGCTTGCCTCCCAGGACAAAGATTCAGCGGTCGCCACCTGGCTGCAACTGATCAAGGCGAACCCCAAATCCCGGATGGCTGACCAGGCTCGCTACAAGCTGGCACAAGTCGAGACCACCGCCGGAAATGTAAAGCAAGCCCTCACCTACTACGACGAAATCCTGAAATCGAAACAGGATCCCGGCTTGCGACCGTACGCTCAATACGGCAAAGGCTGGGCTCTGCTGCAATCGCAAGAGTATCAAGCAGCGCTCGTTGAACTCGATCAGATGCTGAACGAGAACAAACAACATCCACTGCGCAATGATGCAACACTCGCCCGCGGAATCACGCTTCGTAATCTCGGCAAGTACGACCGAGCAAAGACGGACCTTGAAATTTATCTCACGATCCCACCCACAGGCACGAACCTCGGCCACGCACTCTATGAACTTGCCTTGATTGACCAGAGAGCGAAAGCACCCGGCGAGGCCGCCAAGAAGCTGGAGCGGCTTGTCAGGGAGGTCCCCGACTATCCGTCCATGGACAAAGTCCTGTACGAACTGGGATGGTCTTTGCAGGAGAGCGGCGATGATGACGCCGCGGTCAAACACTTTGCCAAATTGATCGCCAAATATCCCGAAACGCCGCTGATCGGCGAGGCATCCTATTTCGTAGGCCAGAAACACTACACCGCGCAAGAATGGGACATCGCCGCCAAGCAATTCGAAATCGCCGCCAAAAACGCCGGCGACCCCGATCTATCAGAAAAGGCTCATTACCGTCTGGGTTGGTCGCAGTTTAAAGCCAAGAACTACGGTGAAGCGGAGAAAGCGTTTGCGGACCAAGCCGAGCGGCATCCCGATGGCAAACTGTCGTTCGATGCCGTGATGATGATTGGAGAATGTCGATTCAAGCAGTCCGATTTCAAGAAAGCACTGGCGGGCTACGAATCGGCACGAGACCTGATACGCAAGAATAACGACAGCTCGGCCACCATCCGCGACGACGCCGAACGGCAAGTTCGCGAACTCGTATTCCTGCATGGGGGCCAATCCGCTGCTCAGCTGAAATCTTGGGACGTTGCGATTGAGTGGTACGATGAACTTCGCGAACGATTCCCCGCGTCCAAATATCTTCCGCAAGTTTTCTACGAAACCGGATTCGCTTATCAGCAACAAGGAGACAAGGCGAACGCGTTGAAATTCTTCGCGGAGGTGGCCGACAACTACCGCAACGAGCTTGCCGCCCGAGCAAGATTCATGATGGGTGAAATCTACTTTGCCAACCGCGCAGTTTGATCAAGCGATCCCGGAATTCCAGCGGGTGATGTTTGGGTTTGGCGCCGAGCAAGCCCCGAACCGGATCAAGAACTGGCAAGCCAAGAGCGGTTTTGAGGCCGCTCGATGCAGCGAGTTGCTGATGCAACTAGCGAAAACAGCGGCTGGCAAGAGTAAGGCACGCAAATACGCCGAGGACTTTTATGCGTATGTCATCGACAAGCATCCCAAGCACGAACTTGCCGCCAAATCTCGCGAACGTTTAGGGGCGTTGAAAAAGTGATTCAGCGACACAACCACGCTTCGCCACTTTACCGCGTTTGTCTCTTGATGGCTTGTCTGGTATGGCTGCTGGCATCGTTGGATGCATCGGTATCGCGGGCCCAGGATCAGCAGATTCCCTTCGATGCGGCCGAAATCCAAGCGGTCCTGAACGATCAACTGCCAGCGAACGATGTGGAAGCATCGGCCCCCTCAGGGATTGATCTGCTGACGCTGATGTCGCGCGGCGGCGCGTTCATGATCCCCATCATCATGATGAGCTTCTTGGTGGTGGCGTTGGCGGTCGAACGCTTGTTGAATCTCCGCAATCGAAAGATCATTCCGCGACTGTTGGTGGAGGATCTGCGGGAGTTGACTGATCCGATTGATCGGTTCAACCCGACGGCGGCGTATCAGTCGTGCCAGGATCAGCCTTCACCGGCTGCTCGTGTGATCGCTGCCATGCTGATGCGGACGGGACAACCACTTGCCGACATCGAAAGAGCGGCAACCGAAACGATCGAGCGTGAAGCCGACCAATACGCCTCGCCGATCCGTTGGCTTAGCCTTGCCGCGGCGGCGACGCCGCTGATGGGACTGCTGGGCACGGTCTGGGGGATGATCGTGGCGTTTCACGAATCAACAACTTTGACGCCCGATCGCAGTCGTAGCGAGCAACTATCCGAAGGAATCTATACGGCGTTGGTCACAACCTTGGCGGGTTTGGTGGTGGCGATTCCGGCCGCAATGTTGGCCCTGTATTTGGAGAACCGTCTCGCCAAGCTGTTTCACAAGGTCGAAAAACTCGCGTTTGACGTGGCCCCGGGGCTGACGAGGTTTGTGGGCCGTCGGCGAATGGATGCCCACGGCATTCTGCGCCCGATCGATGGGTCCATGACTGCCTCCGATAGTGCCGCCTACTCCACCTCCGCCGCCACAGAAAAAGAAACGTGGTGAGGCGAAGGCAGGTTAATCATGGCCAGATTCAAACGCTCGTCAGTCACTAGTACGCTCAGTTTGACACCATTGATCGACGTGGTCTTTCTGTTGCTGATCTTCTTTCTCGTCACCAGCGAGTTCGAGGAGGAGGAGCGCCGATTGGACATTGTCTTGCCGTCGGCGACCAGCGCGGTACCCATGACCGGCAAGCCACGGGAAGTGGTCGTTGATGTTGATTCAGCGGGATCGATTTACCTTCACGGACAACTCACCAGCTTGGACGAATTGCAGCAGCTGTTGAGTGTCGCGGTACAGAGCAATCCGACGAACCAAACGGTCGTGATTAGGGCTGATCGCCAAACCTCTTTTCAACCTGTCGTCAGCGTGATGGATGTTTGTAACCGGACTGGGGTCAGCGACTACAGCGTGACAACCCAAGAAGGTCCCGAGAGTTAATGGATGGTTCCATTCGCAGAGCGTCATGCCAATGACGCTCTGCCATCGAAAAGCCGACATCCCGTGAGATCACCAAAACCACCGCCGATTGAACGACCTGCGCTGCGTCCAGACCGCATGTGGCCGCTGGATGTATTGATCGCGGCCCTGGCTGGCTTGGTGCTGTTTTTGATCGTCACGCGTTTGCGTTTCGATGACCCGCGGTGGCTGTTCAATGCTTGGACCTACCTGATCGCGGTTCCCGTGATCGCGTTTGTGCTTGCGAATCTCTCGCACGGAATCGCGTCACGCTACGTTCAGAAGTCGATCCAACTCGGTTTCTTGTTCAGCGTTTTCGTCCACCTGTTGCTGATGATCCTGGCGATCAATGTCGTCATTTTTAGTCGCTACTTCCCCGATGCGTTCACCGGCGTCAAACCGGAAAGAGCGCCGGTGCGACGGACGGTGCCCGAGTACCTGTTCCAAACGCCCGATAAGACCGCCGCGACGCCCGATTGGTCTCAGCCGGTTGAAGCGGAAACGACCTCGCGGATCATCCCCGAAGAACAACGACAACTTCCGCCGCTCGAACAAACCGCACCGAAGCTGGAGATACCCAAGCCTCGAGAGCCTCAGCAGCGGCCAATGCAAAAGTACTTGATGAAGCGTGATCAGCCGACCGAGTCACAACCACAGCCAGCCGATTCGCCCGCCAAACTCGGCCGTCAGCGAGCAGCCAATTCCAGGTCGATGGGGCGGTCGATGCAATCTCCGACGGCCCCCGAGGTGACTGCCGCAGCCGAAGTCGAGCCAGCGAGCGTCGAGCGTCCCTTATCACCGCGTCAACGGGCGCGGCAATCAACCACCAATCTATCCCTGGCCGCGCCCACCGATATTCGACTTCCCGAGCAGACACAGCGATCGCTCGCCGGTGCCCGCAACCAGAGTAACGCGATGCCAAAGGTCGGAGAATCCGGACAACAGCGTGAGCGGCGACAGCGAACAAGAGCCAATCGCATGCAGCCTGCCGGGTCTGCACCGGCGCCGCAAACCGTGGCGATTGCTCAGGAAGTCGAATCGGCTGAGCGGATGCTCTCAGCGATCGATGCGCCCGCCTCAAGACCGGGTCAAACCGTTGGCGCACAGTTAACGATGGGAGACTCACCAAGCCTCAGTTTGCCGAACACCAGCCAATCGACCACCTCCGGCTCGGACTTGGCGAGAAACAACCTGGCCGCACAAAGCGGAATGCCCAACATCACTGCCGGCCAATCGCAACGAGCACCAGGTCGCACTTCGCGACAAACGACCGGCGTCGGGTTCGAGCCGGCCGGGACACCCGGACCGGCCCAATCGATGGCCGCAGTCAGCCGACCCATCGATAATGATGTCGGTGATGAAATCGGCGATCGACTTCACAACAGTGATACAGTTGCCCAGCGCAGATCGCGTCAGAGACGCGGCTCGATGGAACCCAGCATATCGTCGGCTCCAGCATCGGGCCCATCGCTCGACATCCTTGTTGATGACGGCCCCGTCGGCCTGGCAAGTCAGGCCAAACCCGTCGCCGGCGTCTTGCCAACGGATAGTCAACCGGAGATCGCCTCGTTGGACCTGACTCGAGGCTCGAGACCAAGGCGGGAAGTCGGTGGCCCCGTAACGCCCTTTGGAACCGAGATCGCTGCGGTTGAATCATTCAATCGACGAGTGATGCGAACCAAAGGAGGTGCCGCTCCAACGCCGGCCGGAATGGTCGGGCCCGCCACCGAAGAGGCGATCGAGCGAGGACTTGCCTACTTGGCCAGCACGCAAAACGACGATGGCAGTTGGTCGCTTCAAAATCAGGGCTCCAGAGTCTTGCTTCGCAGCGATGCTGCGGCCACCGGCTTGTGCCTGCTTGCGTTTCAGGGTGCCGGTTACACCCATCGCCAACATCAGTACGCCGACACGGTGAGCCGCGGCCTGAAATTCATGCTGGACAACCAGCGCACCAACGGCGATCTGTATCGCAGCGAAAACAAGCTTAGCGATCAAAACGTCGCGCTCTATAGTCACGGCATCGCCGCACTGGCACTCTGCGAGGCCTATGGAATGACGCAGGATCCAGAGCTCAAGGAACCCGCTCAAGCCGCACTCAACTACATCATCAATACTCAACATCGACAACGCGGCGGTTGGCGATACACACCACAAATCAGCGCCGACACGAGTGTCACCGGTTGGATGATGATGGCACTCAAGAGCGGTCAGCTGTCTGGACTGGATGTGCCTGAGGATACCTATCGAGGAATCGCACACTGGCTGGGACTTGCACAACCAAGCTCGGATCGGCCAGACCGATATCGGTACAACCCCTATGCACCGGATACTCCCTCGCAACGTCACGGCAAGACTCCCACGCCAACCATGACCGCGGTGGGAATCCTGATGCGAATGTACTTGGGTTGGCGCCGCGATCAACCAGCAATGCGATCGGCCGCCGACTACTTGCTCAAGTACCCGCCCCAAATGGGAACCAAAGAACTCTCCTCAGCGCGACGCCTATTACTGGTACTACGCCACGCAAGTCATGTTCCACATGGGTGGCAACCATTGGTATGAGTGGAACCGCCAGCTCAATCCCGTTTTGCTGGATAGCCAAATCAAACATGGCCCCGCGGCCGGTAGTTGGGACCCAATGATGCCGGTCCCTGATCGCTGGAGTCATCACGCCGGACGCCTGTACGTGACGACAATGAACCTGCTGAATTTGGAAGTCTATTACCGGCATCTGCCAATCTACGAGGACACGGCTGAGTGAGTTCGGCAATGATCGAGCGTGATTGTTTAACGGCAAGCCGCAGGCGACCTGATCCCGCGATTCGCAGTCGCCTTCGGCTTGCCGTTAAACGACGAGAATGTCGACCTGACGGCCAATCAAAATCACGCTGCCCAGCTACACGCGGTCGATGTACTTGTTGACCAGATTCTCGAGCATCTCTTGTCGCCCGCTCACATTCGGCGTGACCTCGCCCTTTTCCAGCATGTAGGCTTCGAGATCGGCCAACCCGACTTGGCCCGCTTCGATCTTGGCGCCGATGCCTTCGTCCCAACTGCTGTAGCGACTTTCGATAAAGCCATCGAGCCCACGATCTGCCCGAATCGCTGCGGCGATCTTCAAGCCCTTCGCGTATGCATCCATGCTGCCGATGTGTGCATGGAACAGATCGACCGGTTCAAAAGACTCGCGTCTTACTTTCGCGTCAAAGTTCACTCCACCGCTGCCCAGACCTCCGTGCTTGAGGATGTAGTACATCGTCTGAGTCGTCAGGTAATAGTCGGTCCCAAACTGGTCGGTATCCCAACCAAGTAGCATATCGCCTGTGTTCGCATCGATGCTGCCCAAGAGCGCCTTGGATTCCGGCGTAGTCCAGCTCGTGCATCATCGTGTGACCAGCCAGCGTGGCGTGATTGGTTTCCAAATTCAACTTGAAGTGATCCATCAAGTCGTAAGCACGTAAGAAGTTCAAGCACGCTGCTGCATCGCTGTCGTACTGATGTTTGGTCGGTTCCTTGGGTTTCGGTTCAATCAAGAACTGGCCGTCAAAGCCAATCTGCTTGGCGTAGTCGACTGCCATGTGGAAGAATGCGCCCAGATGATCCAATTCCCGTTTCATGTCGGTGTTGTACAGATTCTGGTAGCCCTCACGACCGCCCCAGAAGACATAGTTCTCGCCACCGAGACGATTGGTAACCTCCAACGCCTTTTTGACTTGTGATGCTGCGTAAGCGAACACGTCGGCGTTGCAGCTTGTGGCGGCACCGTGCATGAACCGCGGATTGCTGAACATGTTCGCCGTACCCCACAGCAACTTGACGCCACTGCGTTTCTGTTCCTCTTCCAAAACGTCGGCCACCGCGTCGAAGTTGCGATGCGACTCAGCCAGCGTCGCGCCCTCGGGAGCCACATCGCGATCGTGGAAAGCGTAATAGGGAGCTTGCAGCTTCTCGAACAACTCAAACGCAACACGCGCGCGATTCTGAGCATTTTCAACCGAATCGGTTCCGTCTTCCCAAGGACGATCCGCGGTTCCTGGACCAAACGGGTCGGCACCACCGCCCCGAAACGTGTGCCAATAGACGATCGAAAACCGCAAGTGCTCCTTCATCGACTTGCCCTCGACCAGTTCGTCAGGGTTGTACCATCGAAAAGCTAAAGGATTGTCACTTTGAGGGCCTTCGTACTGAACCGTGGGGATATCGGGAAAGTGCGCTCATAAAAGTGGTATCCGTCTCGAAAGGCTGCTGATAGGTTACGAGGTTCCACAGTATCTAGGGCGACAATCACGCCGACAAGCGGGCATAGTCACCGTCATCGCCGCTAAGGTTTTCGGTCCAACTGGCTATCGCTGAATTGCATGGCCGCCTGGTGGGCTTTCTTCACCTGCTCGATCTCTTCGAGCACCTCAACGCGGCTGGAGGCGAGATCACGAGATTCACGAAGATCGATTTCCAGGTCATACAACAGCGGCGGGTCGTGCGTCGTCGATTTGTTGCTTCCCGGAACGTAGCTGTCTTGCGTGATGTAATGCGCCTTGTACCGGCCGTGCCTGATCGCCATCAATCGATAGTCGCGATAGAAGAACATGGATCGCCGCGGCGACGGTTGCTGCTGCGACAATGTCCCGCTCAAATCAAAACCATCCAGCACGAGATCCTCCGGGAGGTCGGTGCCGCTCATCGATGCGATGGTTGGCAACAGATCGAGCGTGCTGCCGAGTTCGGCGCTGACAACACCAGCGGGAATCGTGCCTGGCATCCAGAACAGCGTGGGCACACGCATGCCACCCTCGAAGGTCGTTCCCTTGCCGTTTCGCAGCGGTCCGGCTGAACCGCCCTGCTCGTAGAAGGTCAACCACGGCCCGTTATCGCTGGTGAAAACGACCATGGTCTTGTCCGCCAACTGCAAGTCGCGAAGCTGCTGCAGAACCTGTCCAACGCTCCAATCGATCTCCTCGATCACATCGCCGTAAAGACCGGCTCGTGATTTCCCAGCGAACGAGTCGCTACGAAACAGTGGAACGTGTGGCAGCGAATGCGCCAGATACAAAAAGAACGGATTGTCTTTCTGCTCGCGAATGAAGTCGACCGCCTCGAACGTGTACCGCCGCGTGATCGTGCGTTGGTCAGTCGGACGCTCGATCTGCTTGACTTCGTTTCCAGCGGTCCCCTGCAGCAGCGGCACATTGAAGTGACGCCAATCGGGATCCTTGAATACCTCACGCCCCTTGATGTTCTTGGGAGCGACGTTGTCCATATCATTGCTGTAAGGAATCCCGTAGTAGCTGTCAAAACCGTGCCGGGTCGGCAAATACTCGGGGAGATGCCCGAGATGCCATTTGCCGACCATGCCGGTCACATAACCGTTCATCTTGAGCAACTCGGCGATGGTCAATTCGCTGTCTTGCAGACCACCGATCGAATCGGGAAACAGCACGCGGCGATTTCCGCACATGCCGATTCGCGCTGGATACCGCCCCGTCATCAATCCGGCTCGGCTCGGCGTACAAACACTTGCGGCCACGTAGAACTGCGTCATCCGCATCCCTTCGGCTGCCATCCGGTCCAGATTCGGTGTGGCGATCGTGGGGTGACCGAAACAGGACAGATCGCCCCACCCCAGGTCATCACAAAAAATGATCACGAAGTTGGGATGCTGGGGGGAGCTCGGCGGCGTTGGTCGCATGTGCCAAGAAAGACAAGACAGCGAGACCAGTAAGAATCAGTTTTGGCATGAATTCAAAACACCGTGCGAGAAAAAATAGACACCTAGTCCTCTTTGACAGATGTGAATTTTAATAGCAACCAATCACCAAGGCGCGGGAATGCGTGACCGATGGCGATCAAAAGTCGAAGATATCCGGGCAATAAGATATCGGGCTTTCGAGACTCGATACAACGCACGACGGCGTCGGCGACTCGCTCTGGCGCGAGCCCCTTCAAATTGGTTCCGCCCCCCGGCGCAGATGCCTGACTTGGGAGGTCTTCGTCAAACGATTTGCTGTATCGCTGGCCCGCGTCATCACGACGAATTGGACCGGGACTGACCAGTGCAACGTGGATGCCGCGCGGCTTCAATTCCAATCGCAACTGCTGGGTCATTCCCGCCAGCGCATGTTTGGCGATCGCGTAGCCACCGATGTAACGAGCGCCAACTTTGGAAGCCAACGATCCGATATTCACGATCGCTCCGCCGGACTTTTCCAAGAGTGGAATCGACGCTTGGCAACAAAGCAGGGCTGTGAGCACGTTTTGCCGCAACAACTGCTCGAGCCGCTCAGCTGAAAGATTCTCGATCAAACCTCGATCGCTCGTCCCCACACAGTTGACCAAGGCATCGAGCCGACCAAAACGCTCGGTGAAGTCGTTCATCAAACAAGCCACGTCCTCGCCATTGGTCAAATCACAACGCAACGAAAAGACGTTTGCGTGAGCGTCTCTCGCTCGATATTCCTTGGCGAGCAAGTCACGGGCGTTTTCAAGCTTCTCCACATCCCGGCCGACAATCATGACCTGGTAACCGTGTCGCAACAGCTTCGCCGCGATCACGCGGCCGAGGCCGGCGGAACCGCCCGTAACCAGCGCAACGCGTTGCCCGGCCGATTGTTCGTCAAGTTCCATGATCTGACACTAAGAGGAGAGGGCAGGGCAGGGGAGTGTTCGTTGGTAAGAAGTCTAGCTGTGAATCGGATCACTCACCAACGGCTATCGCGTCGAGTTGAAAAGATGCAGAATGCCTTGTCGGCTGAAAAACGTGTTTTGGAATTGTCGATCATGCATCTTGTGAGCCGACGGCGTTAGCCGCGGGCCTCCTTTCCTCGACGTTTGACGGGTCCAGGCCCGAGGCTAGCGCCGACGGCTCACATTTCAAAACACGTTCGAACGAACGAATCGCGCCAGACGAGGTATCGATGTCTAGACCGTCACTGAAAGAAGCCTGTACGAAGATCGTGGCAACAGTGGGCCCAGCCTGTGCGACGCCCCAGAAACTGTCCGATCTGATCGCAGCGGGCGTGGACATCTTCCGCATCAACACGGCACATGGCAATCGGACGGAACATGAGCAGACCTTGGCGGATATCCGCGCGGCATCCGATTCGTGCGGGTATCCGGTTGGAGTGCTGCTCGATCTAGCGGGACCAAAAATCCGGCTGGGCCAGCTGAGTTGCCGATCCGCTCGTCTGTGAAATCGGGATGCGATTGAGCTTCGTCCGCGACGACGGCCCCGGTTCGGGCAAGAATGACGCGTTCGGCCAGCGAACTGACGAGTTCCTACGAGAGATTGATCGACGAGCTGGAGGTCGGTGATCGCGTGATGTTGGCCGACGGCACCGTGACCTTGAAGGTCGATCAGGTGTCCAAGGACCGGGCCGATTGCACCGTGACCGCCGGCGGAACGGTTCGCAGCCGTCAGGGAGTTAATCTGCCCGGCGTCAAGCTGTCGGTTTCGGCAATGTTGCCCAAGGACATCGACAATGCGATCTGGGCCGCACAAAACGGTGTCGATTTCATCAGCCTGTCGTTCGTCCGTACCGCCGAGGACGTGCGTTCGTTAAAGAACCTGTTGGTCAGCTACGATTCCAACGCGCTGGTGATCGCGAAGATCGAAAAACCCGAAGCACTCCAGCAGCTCGAAGAAATCGTTGATGCCAGCGACGGAGTGATGGTCGCCCGCGGCGATTTGGGCGTCGAAATCGATGTCGCCGAAACACCGATTGCTCAAAAGCGAATCATCCGGGTCTGCAAAGAGAAGATGAAACCGGTGATCGTTGCGACTCAGATGCTGGAATCGATGCATCACAGCTCACGTCCGACGCGTGCCGAAGTCAGTGACGTCGCCAACGCGATTCTGGATGGCGCCGACGCCTGCATGCTGAGCGGTGAAACGGCGATCGGCGACCATCCGGTCAAAGCCGTCGAAATGATGAACCGCATCATGCTGTTCACCGAGCGAGAGATGCTCGGCACGACTCCGATGACTCAGCACCAACCAGCGCGTGCATCCGATCACGACCGCGGTGACGCACGCGGCCACGCAATATCGCCGAATCGATTCGGGCCAAGCTGATCGTGATCGCCACCCGGAGCGGCAACACGGCATGGGTCAAGAGCCAAAGCCGCAGTCTGATCCCGACGCTCGGCGTCAGCGATTCGCTGGCAACGCTTCGACGCATGAACCTGTTCTGGGGTATCAAGCCAATTCGGGCGCAAACATCTCGATGACACGTCCGCGTTTATTGACGAGATCTGCCGATGGGGACGCGCGCACGCCCACCTGCAAAGTGGTGACCACATCGTGTTCGTGACCGGAACCGGCGTGGTGGAGAAAGCTCATAACCTGGTCATCGTTCACACCGTCGCATGAACGTGATCAAGTGATTGGTAAATCCTCTATCGCCAATGTGACTTCACCGCTTAGCCTGGCTGGTTGGTCTGCCCGCCCGCCCAACCGCACCAAAATCTGGTTATGGGGCTCGAGCAGAGCCGTGATCTCGGCGTTGACAATCGACTCACCGATCTCCAAGGCAACGCCATTGATGCTGATCGATTCGAGCCGTCCTTCCCAGCCGTCGAGACACAGCCGGACTCGCGACGTTGGCTTCGATCCGGAAGGCAAGTTGAAGCGGCGGCGATACTGAAAAGTTGCCGGCTCATCCGCCGCGTTGGTGACGGTCTCGGGCACGTCAATCCGCGCGGAGCCTGTTGCGCCCTCACGACTTTCTCCCACGGCCGTCGCAGTCGAATGACGTGCATATTGATCTCCGCCCTTACACAGCCAAGCAAAAACCCCGGCAGTGTAAGCTACCGGGGTCGCAGAGAAGATTGTAGCACTTGAATCTATCACTGGCCATGAACCTTATCGATCAAGTTTCGGAAGTTTTCAAACTCGTCTGACGGGCTCCCTAAGGCGTCGAAGAACTCATGGTCATCTCGGCCACCGTAAAACTGGACGCTGGTTCCCGCAGAATTTACAGTGAAATCTTTGCCTTCTGTCAACCGTGCCGACAGGATATCGCCGTCATCCTCAATGATTGTCAACAAGGCTGCATCTCGCTCGGCATTCAAATTCAGCTCCAAATACGAGACCCCCTCGTATCCATCAAAAGCAACGAAGAACTTCTGGTCACCGCTTGCTTCGAGTGCGACAAGACCACCCTCTCGGCCACCGTCGGGTTCACCGTCGCCGTCGCCGTCGTAAAGATACGTCGAAGCGAGGATGTCAATCACATCGAGGCCGGGGCCCTTCGTGTTGATCAGTGGGAAGTTCACGTCGTGAATCGAATCACTGTTGCTGCCGACGGTAACAATCATCTCGCTGGCGCCGGCCAAGACCATGCTGGTCTCATCGGCGTCGATCATTACGTCATAAGTGCCAGCCACGAGTCCTTCGAAGCTGTAGTGGCCGTCAATATCGGTGATCGTCTGCAGGCTCAAGCCGTTGCCACTAAGATTGATTTCAACGCCGCCCAATCCGCTCTCATCCGCCTCCTTCAGCCCATCACGAATCGGATCAGCATCCTCGAAGATAACCGCTCTGGCATTTTCGAGCTCGTCAATGAAGACCGACCCCGCAATGCTGGCGTTGCCTGGTCCAGCCGGATCGTCATCGAGGATCGTCACGGTTGAGGTGCTCGTTCCGAGCGAGGCACCGCCGGTCACGCCGCTCAAGTTGACGCTGAAGTTCTCGTTGGCCTCGTCAATGGTGTCGCCGATGATCGACACGGTAAATGTATTGGTAGCAGTGTCATCGTCGGCGAAGGTCACCGTGCCGCTGTTGGCGGTGTAATCCGATCCGGCCGTGGCCCCGTTGAACGTGCCGTCGGCCGTTGCGAAGTTGACCGAAACAGTTCCGTCGCTGCCGCCCGTTCGGCTCACCGTGAAGGTCGCCGTCGTCGTCCCCGCATCTCCTTCGTTCACCGAAAGCGTTGCCGGTGAAATCGATAAAGTACCGGCCGCCAAGGGCTCGTCGTCGTCGGTAATCGTGACATTGGAAACCGAAGTCCCCAGACCCGCGCCGCCGGTCGCGCCACTCAACGTGACGGTGAAGGTTTCGTTGGCCTCGTCAACGGTGTCGCCGATGATCGACACGGTAATTGTCTTGGCAGCAGTGTCACCGTCGGCGAAGTTCACTGTGCCGCTGTTGGCGGTGTAATCCGATCCGGCCGTGGCCGGGTTGGTCGTGCCGTCGGCCGTTGCGAAGTTGACCGAAACCGCTCCGTCGCTGCCGCCCGTTCGGCTCACCGTGAAGGTCGCCGTCGTCGTCCCCGCATCTCCTTCGTTCACCGAAAGCGTTGCCGGTGAAATCGATAAAGTACCGGCCGCCAAGGGCTCGTCGTCGTCGGTAATCGTAACAGTTGAAACCGGAAGTTCCCAGCCCCGCACCGCCGGTCGTGCCACTCAACGTGACGGTGAAGGTTTCGTTGGCCTCGTCAACGGTGTCGCCGATGATCGACACGGTAATTGTCTTGGCAGCAGTGTCGCCGTCGGCGAAGTTCACCGTGCCGCTGTTGGCGGTGTAATCCGATCCGGCCGTGGCCGGGTTGGTCGTGCCGTCGGCCGTTGCGAAGTTGACCGAAACAGCTCCGTCGCTGCCGCCCGTTCGGCTCACCGTGAAGGTCGCCGTCGTCGTCCCCGCATCTCCCTCGTTCACCGAAAGCGTTGCCGGTGAAATCGATAAGGTACCAGCCGCCGAGGGCTCGTCGTCGTCGGTAATCGTGACATTGGAAACCGAAGTTCCCAGCCCCGCGCCGCCGGCTTGCGCCACTCAACGTGACGGTGAAGGTTTCGTTGGCCTCGTCAACGGTGTCGCCGATGATCGACACTGTAAATGTCTTGGCGGCAGTATCGCCGTCGGCGAAGGTCACCGTGCCACTGTTGGCGGTGTAATCGGATCCGGCCGTGGCAGGGTTGGTCGTGCCGTCGGCCGTTGCGAAGTTGACCGAAACAGCTCCGTCGCTGCCGCCCGTTCGGCTCACCGTGAAGGTCGCCGTCGTCGTCCCCGCATCTCCTTCGTTCACCGAAAGCGTTGCCGGTGAAATCGATAAAGTGCCGGCCGCCAAGGGCTCGTCGTCGTCGGTAATCGTGACATTGGAAACCGAAGTTCCCAGCCCGCGCCGCCGGTCGTGCCACTCAACGTAACGGTGAAGGTTTCGTTGGCCTCGTCAACGGTGTCGCCGATGATCGACACGGTAATTGTCTTGGCAGCAGTGTCGCCGTCGGCGAAGGTCACCGTGCCGCTGTTGGCGGTATAACCGATCCGGCCGTGGCCGGGTTGGTCGTGCCGTCGGCCGTTGCGAAGTTGACCGAAACAGCTCCGTCGCTGCCGCCCGTTCGGCTCACCGTGAAGGTCGCCGTCGTCGTCCCCGCATCTCCTTCGTTCACCGAAAGCGTTGCCGGTGAAATCGCCAGAACGCCAGACGATCCAGTCCCGCCCGCATTGATCGTGACGCGGGCGGTGCCGTTACCGTTTGTATCCGTTGTCTCGAACAGCACCATGTCCTGCGGAACCGCATCGTCACGACCATACAACAGTGTCGCTTCCGGGTCTTCGCCAGGATTCACGCCAATCACAAGATCCGTCGTGAGCGGTTGATTGAGGAACACGCGGAAACTGAACGCGTCGAACGGCCGGATGAAACCACCGTCATCGGTCAGTTGCGGGATGCCACCACCATCGATCGGAACCATTCCCAAACCACCAAGCCCGGTAAAGCCATTGGCGTCAAACTCACCACGATTCTGTGAACTGTAGAATTCCTCGTTGTCATTGAACGTACGGCTAAAAGTGTTGATGTTGAATTGAACCGCATCAGTGTTCGGGGTACCGTCAGCTAATAAGGGTGCGAACTCAACTGATCCTGTCGGGATGTCATCCGACGCATTCGTTTCATTCACTTCGATAGTGATGTTCGGCAAATCGACATTGCCAAACTCGTCGCCGACCCAATGAATCTGGTAGCCGATGTCATTGTTGTTAAAGTCAATGGAAGTGAGATCAAACTGGCTAGTTGTGTAACCGAAGGCCAACAGCGCGTTGCGAACTTCACGAATGTGGATCGTTGACGAAATCAGCTTGCGTCGATTCGTAGGTCAATGCGCCACCTGAGACTCCCGGAGGTGCTTCCGGGATACTGAACGTCACGCTGGTGAATGGCACGGTCCCAATCGTTTCGTCGAGGATCAACCGCTGCGTTTCATTCATCACCGGCGACAATACACCGGGTTGGCTGACGGCGAGGTCCACGAACAGTTGGAAGACGCCCAGTCGATCAGGATTACCAAACCCGCCCGACCTCAGATCGTCATAGCTGACTTCGAGATCAAAGCTGTTATCTATTCCGACCCCGGGATTGATGACCTTGCCGGAAGCATCGACGTCGAGCGGTTGGTCGTCCAGATCTCGCGCGGTCAGAATCAGTTCGATTAAGTCGTCGGCATCCCCTTCGCCGCTGCTCATCGCGTTGATCACGCCGAGCGCATCTGCGGCAGTGATCCGTGAATCTGCATTCACGTCGTAGAACATCATCGAGTCGGACGCAACAGACTCGGCCTCCCCTTTGACACTGGCCAAATAGTTGATGATTCCCAACGCGTCGCGTGCAGTTACCTGGAAGTCGTCGTTGACGTCGTAGCGGTTCCAGTAGTTGTGGTTAGCCACCAAGCCCACGTCACCGGCCAGCAACTCTCGCTTTTCCAAGAATTCGTTGCTCAGTCGCCGCTGGGTAGCGGCGCCGCGACGGGGGTTCTCAGAGCGTCGACGCCGCTTTTGGGAAGATAACAATCCAGAGCGACGAAACATTTGACGCAGATTTCTCATCTGTTTTCTCGGAAAGATGCAGTGGAATCGTGGAAAGTAGTCGCCGGCAGTCGCCGGCCAACAAGGCCAGGTCAGGCCCAGATTAATTTAGCGAGGAACAACTTGTGCCCCGGAAATTGCGATTAGTGGCCCTATCTTATCTGGTCCTCCCGTTTTATCAACGATTCGATGTCTACGATGGCATCAAAGACTTACGGGATGGCTTGTTAGACCTTGGATTGCCGAAAAAGGTTCCGAAATTTCGGCCTTAATTGGGGTTAACGATTGATCGGGCTCTACCGCCTTATTAGGGGCTTGTTCCTCGCTGTCGGGTGTCTCAAACGTACTTAATTGTGGATTTAACGAAAAATTGGGGGATTTGGCCCCCAATGATCCCTGCCGCACCAATGGCTGATCTGAATTATCGGCGTTGGAGTGCCCGGCACTTTCGTCAGGGGCCTCACTACCCGCAGAGTTGAACATTTGGCGAATTTCTCTTTGGGTATCGATGAATTCCAGAGAATCCGGGTTAGCCCGATTTTGACCGGCCGAGAGGCTCGTCGGCTCCAATTCACCAGACCCACTATTTACACGTCCCAGATGGTTGATAACGAGCAGCGCGTCGAGCGCCGAAACGAGGCCATCGTTGCTGACATCGATCGCGAAACCGGTCGTCTCCGATGCCTGCAAAACGCGTGGGTCGAGCCGATTCAAATCGTTGATGATGACCAGTGCATCCCTGGCCGTCACATCGCCATCCAGGTTGGCGTCCCAAGGAAGCGTCTCGTTGTAGCGAGGGCTATTGATTCGTAGTGCCGGTGCAACGATCAGATCACTGACACCCGAGCTGACCTGCACCGTGACGGACGGTTGACTGAACTGGTGAATCAGTCGCTCAGGCACCAAGTCAACAACGTACTCGCCATCGGGGAGATTTTGGAATCGCCAAGCACCGGACGTATCGGTCGTCGCCGTCCCATCGAGACCAAACCGCAAATTATTCAGGGCAACCGAGGTGTCGGCATGTCCCAGCGCCCGAATGCTCGCGATTCGGCCACGTGAGTCATTTACGGTAAGCGTCACCATCTGTCCGGCAGCAATCTCTTCGCTGGTCACACGCGTCAATATCAGACCGGCGGCGTCGTATGCTTCCAGCCGCCCGAAATTCAGATCGTCCATACCGATCACATCGATTCGAACTTCGCCCACGGTCTGGTCAAAGCTCGCCTCGAAAACGGCCTTCTTGGACCAGCGATCAATCCATCGCTTGCGTTGCAGGTCAAACGCTTGAAAAACGCGTTGGTTACCAGCATTTTCGGATGGGAAGGAGCCCACTTGCGGATCGACGACAGACCCATCGGCGGCTAACGTTACGCCAGCCAAGTCTGGCAGCTCACCGTCAGGGAACTCGCCAGCGTCAACCGATCCGCCAAAGAGTGAGGATCCATCTGGGTTGCGAATGATGATCTCGGCTGCCACAAGAGCCGTTTCATTCGCGTTTCGCTCGCCTTCGGCGTTGTCGTCGACAAATGCTACACCCGAGACACTGGATGCGGCCAACGCAGGGGATGTGGATGTGCCAGCAATGATGGCACTTGTCACCCCCGTCGATTGATCGACCACACGCCACTGGATCGACGAAAACGGTTGGTCAAGCCTGAGCGAAATATCGAAATCGACCTGCTGCAGGTCGGGCTCTGCAGCCACCAGCCAGGGGCCATCGTCCAAGCTGTACTGCAACTGGCTTACACGATTGAGCGTGATGTCACTCTGTGCGCCGGCCGAGTTTCGATTGATCAGCGGCACTGCGGACGCAGTACCGGAAAAATGATAGAGTGAGGTCTCGGCGTCAAAATAACCGGCAGCATCCAGACTCAACGGAACATCCGCCAGATCGAACACGCCATCGCCATCGCTATCTTGCCAGCCGACCATCGCGAAGGTCGACTCAGGACTCACATGTGCGTTATAGGCTTCCATCAGGGGGGCACCACCCCGCATGATACTGATCTGCTGCTGAAAACCGGGCGTTGGATTGTCAGTAATGGCATTCAGATTCTGGGTATCGTAATAGCCTCGCGTATCGGTCCACGATCCACCGCCGGCGTACTCGTCACGTGCCCAGAAAATATGCCCCATTTCGTGTGTGATGGTGGATGCAGGTCGTGTCGACGGTGTGACAATGAAGAGCCCTCCAGCGAACGCAAAGGCGCCGGAGAATCCTCCTGGGACAAACAGACCATCGGGGTCATCCGAAGAATCGATCACGAAGATCGTGAACGCCCAATCGGTCTGTAGCCTTTCCCGTTGAGCGTGATTGAATTGTTGGACTGCCTCCTCGATCGACTTCGCGTCGCCATAGCCACGTGCGGTCACGAAATCGCCGACGTACTGATTGAAGCCTGAACTGCTGCGATCAATCGGCTCGTAGGCTGTCTCCACCGGATTGATGGCGTAAGTGTCATCAATCACGAAATCAAGCGTGTGAACGGTATCAAGCGTGTCGAGTGTATCGCTCCACCAATTGACCCCTTCGGTGACTTTGGCCAGCACCTGGTCGATTTCCTCGGGAGACCAATTCTGCGTCTCGGCGTCGATTTCACCGTTGCTCTCGAAGAACACCGGCGTCACGGCAACGGTGCCCAGCAGAAACTCACCCGTGTCGACCGGGGTGACCCCCAAGTTAGCGGCCAGCAGCTGTCGCGGTTCAAGCTTCTCGAGCCGAACCTGTCGAGACCGCGTCTGCAGACGCCGCCGTCGCTTCGATTTTCGTCGCAGCATCGACTGTGTAGAGGAGAATAGGGGGATGTTGGGTGTGGTTGCCGGCACCTTTTACGATTGACACCATTCGGTTTGGCAATACGGAGTGTATCGGAATCGACCGTTGCCACATCCCTTAGATTCCGGGCAACGGGTTTCGTCACTGCTTTTCCGGATAAGTTCGCCAATCCAACTGACCGGCCAATTCCGCGACTACTTCCATCATCCGAGAATTCGAGCGATGATGGGAGTGAACAAATGTCTGCTGCTTGCGATAAAATACCTCGTAATCTTCCCGTCGTGGCCGTAGCCGTCGCCGGAGGAGGGGGGTTCCCTCCAACCGGCGCGGCGATGTTTCGTTGATGCTCGATTTCGACCGACCGTTGACTTGCTAGAGCGACGCGAATAGTTGGTCCAGGGCGTCGCTCTCGACCTGACTGCGAACTGCTGCCGTGTCCTCGGCGAGCGAATCAACGATGGAGTCGATTTCGACGACTGCGGGGCTGTCAAACACGCTCGTCTTGCTTTCCGTTGGAGCGATCGTCGACACCGGGTCGATCGGCAGGGACTCGCTCTCGATGGCTTCAGCGATCAGCGAATCGCCGATCACCGTTGCACCCGACGCCATCACACCAGCGGACATTGGTAGGTAGCTGGTCGCGACAGCCTCACCGACCAATTCACCCGAGCCGGTGGAAGTATTGGGAAGGCGTGCCAATTCGTTGATCACTTGCAATGCATCCAACGAAGTGACCGTGCCGTCACCCGAAACGTCAGGGAACCGTGGTAACAACGCTGGCAGCGGCAACACATCCAAAGGAATATTGTTGCCGTTGTTTCGACCAATGGCGTTGATGATCTGCAGAGCATCGATCGGCGTGACGGTGCCACTGTCATTGACGTCGTAGCGGCCATCTGGATTCTGGTACGGGTTATTGGAGATCAACATGCGAAGATCCTCGACTTCGCCGCTGGATGCATCGCCGTTGGGCCCCAAGTTGCTATCTTCGCTCAATCGGAAGCGAGCATAAGTTTCACCAATCGCGGCGTTTGCCGGCACGTTGACCGAAATCACATTGGCGCCGACTCCGAGTACCGAGCGTCCCGTACCAGCCGATCCGAAACGCAGCAACTCCGCTACCTCGAACGATCCGTTGGCGTTCCAGTCGAACCATGCGTCGACAAAGAACTGACGGCCATCGTCGTTGAGCACGTTGATCTCGAAGTTGGCAGCAAAACCTGGCTGCAATACTCCAATCAGACTGACGCCGTTGTCCTCGTCAGCGTCCGGAAGTTGTGCATCCGCATCGGGCGTGACGGGACGATCGCTGGGCGAAGGCGACAGGGCAAATGTGTTGTCGACCGTGTGTCTGGGACCACCTTGAGCGGCCGTTGAAGCGTAGGGACTCGGGGCATCGCCGTAATCAAATCCGCCACCGATGAAGATGATCAGTTCTCCCAGGAAGGCCGGATTGCCAACTTCATCGCTGATCCGGTCTTCAATGACCGACGTCCCACGCAGGCCCTCTAAGCCCTGGACCACCACTCGGTCACCGATCAACTCTCGCGACACCGACAAATCACTGAATGCCTTGGCATAGGCTTCGGCAATCTCTTCTTCGGTTCCGTCCAGCGGGAGGACCACGGCGGCCGGGGTTGGAAGACCAGCGATACCCAATTGGCTGAAGACCGAGTCGCTCAGGTTCAGCAACACATTTTCCGTGCCAACACCGTTGAGGACGACGCGTCCACCATCAATGTTCTCGGCGATCAGACCAAATTGCGTGCCGTTAATCGCCAGCGCGATTGCGTCGGCGACTGCATCAAGTGTTCTCGCCGGGATCGTGACCAGTGTGGCCCCTTCGATCTCTTGGACCCCGTCAAAGTCGATCTCGAAGGTCTCGGTATTCGGCCCGCGAGTGATCGTAAAGGACTGTCCCTCGTCAACCGCATCGGATAGCTCCAAACCGTTGGCGGGAATTCCAATTCCAAATCCGGGCGAAGTGCCGATGCTGCTAAACCCTGTCACGCTCACCGCACCCGTTGCGGAGGTAACGCTGATCGGGGCAGCGGTACCGGTGATGCGGAAGCTTCTGGCCGCATCAACAATCTGCACCTTGAGATCAGTCGCCTCGATTCGCTGACGAAGAGCGCTGATCAAATCCCGCGGTGTCGGGTTGGGACCTACCGGCACGACCAGATTGCCTGGCAGTACGGCGGGCAATCCGGCGGCCGGAGCGATGTTGTCAAACTCGAATGTGCTTTCCAACTCGCCGTCAAAGATCGTGATCGTCGACCCGTCAACGCCGTTAATCAGTGCGTCGGTCAAAACGACATTCAGCGTGTAATTGGTCACTTTGAACGCATCGTCGAGCGGGTTGCCCGTGATCGAGCCAGATGCGGCATACGCAAGTGACGTCTCCGCATCGACGCGATTGGAAAGACTACGCAGCTTCAACACGCCGGCTTCGACGGTCGCGGAGACTTGCAGTCCCGAAGCTTCGATGGATGCCTTGATCGCGGATTCGATCTCAGCCACGCGAGCTGTTGGCGAAACCACAATCGGAGTGCCGGTTGTGACCGAACTGGCGCTACTGGTCAACGTGAAAGTCACCTCCGACGTACCGTCGAACACAGTCAGATTCTGACCATGAACATCCGATCCGCGGACCTCCGGTGCCATTGAGATGTCAGCCCCCAAATAGGCGGCTGCACCTTTCAACTCGATGCCATTGACCTGGAACAGACCATCCGATTTAACGACTGAGTCACGGAGTTGAATACGGTTTTCCACAGCCGTCGCATACAGCTTCACCGTCGATGAATTGATGGCGCTGGCGACAGCGGCGGCAATCTGGCTGGGGGTCGCGGCCTCGCCGACGCGAACGGGAACATTCCCCGCATCGATGATGATCTGAATGTTGTCGTTGTCGGTCGTCAGGACAAAGGTCACCGGCTCAGTCGACTGACCATCGAAGACCTCCAACGATTGACCCTCGATGTTGGCGACCAGCCCCAAACCTTGATCGATCGTCAATGCGCTCGGTGCGATCGAGATTCCGATTCCAGTGTCAACTTCGATGGACCGCCGATCCTGCACCGTAATGTCAACTTGAGTCACTGCCCCGTCGGCATAACTGGTAGCAGCTTGCCCCTGCAGGATGCCAACGTCGTTGCCCAGGAACTCGACCCGATAAGTGGAGTTGTCCTTCCAAATCCCGGCAATCGGAGTCAGACGGATCTTGTTATCGGCGGGCTCATATGCGAAACGGTAATCAATCCCCTCCACCAGTGCCTCGGCAACATTGCTCCCTGCGGCCAGTCGCGTGACGCGAATCAATGATCCGCTGACGCTTCCATCGTCAACCCCAACGCCGGCACCAGGATCAGCGGGTGCGATTCCATCAATCAGTTGAATATCGAACGCATCGAAAACTGTGCCGACAGTAAACGCACGACCACTGTCAACCAGCAAATCGTCGGCCCGGGGGCTGATCAACGAGAGCCGCGGACCTACCTCATCAGCGCGATCCTCGGCACCTCGGTCCTTGAACACGCTCTGTCCGACGCCCGTGGGTGTGTTCACCTTCGGATCATCGACTCGGAGCTGACCGTTAAGGTCAAAACTGGGACTAATGATTGGAATCGGTGCCAACCCAACAGCACTGCGAACGGTGTTCAACGAAGCGCGGTCTTCCAGCGAGTCGATCGAACTATCGATCGTTCGCACTCCATGTTGAGGCGTGAAGACCAGCGTCGTGGGGTCGACGAAGATATCTTCAAAATCATTAATGATTTGCGCTGACAACCCGATCGATTGCTCGTCGGTACCGTTGGCATCAAAGGCGTTGCGGAAGTAAGTGATTCCACCAATCACGGTGCGATCTTGAGAGACGTCGATGTCATTCAGCAGCAGATTGTTGCTGGGAGGGGTAACCACGACTCCGACCTGGAAGTTGGCGACGATGTTGTTCAGCAACGTCGGCCCTGCGTTCTGTGTCACAAAGATGCCTTGAGCGCCCGGCGTGTACTGCGTAGCCGGCACCGTTGACAACGCCCCGACGGCATCAATGTCCGCACCGGCGGCACCAAAAGCATCGGTCGGTTGATCAAGCGACGAGACCAAATCCGTGAGTCGCACGAAGGCGAATCGTTCCGATGAATCGAAACCGAATTGGTCAATGTCAATCGTGTTGTTCAGACCGCTGGCATTACCGACGAATCGGAAATCCTCGCCGTCGCGACTGATCTCCACTCGCACCGACTCACTCACTCCGGCCTCAAAGATGACCAGATCGGGTGCGGGCGAGTCGTTACCGGTCAAGAAGTTGTCGGTAAAGCGGAAAGTCGCTTGCCCCCCCGTACCGAGCGAGAGCGTGAATTCACCATCTATCGGCTCCGTTCCTGGGCCGGAGAAATCGGGCGAACTCAAGGCAGCGACCACATCGGTAAATTCCGCGTCGACATCACTGCCAAGACTCAAGGAATCTCGATCCACTTCATCGGCAAACGAGATTCCACCGCGTTGGAACAGGAAGCCGGCGAAAATCTGTGATCCGAGATCGACACCCGCTTTCACGACACCACCGATCAGCGTGTTGTTGATGATCTGGTCAAAACCGACGGGATTGTTCAGTGCGCCACCACCACCATCGATCCCGTTGATCAGGATTCCATTGTTGGCGTTGTATGCCAGCACGTTATTCTGAACCACGACACCCGGAATCAGTCCTTCGCTATTGAGCTCCAACAGATTCGCGGGGTACGCCAAGGCGACCGGGAACTCATCTCTTTGATCCGCTGACAGCACGCGTGCCTCAGCGTCTCGTGTGATCGCGACTCCACTGTCCGAATTGAACAGGAATCGACTGTTCTCGATCAGAATGACTCCCTGCTGATCACGCTCGCGATTCGTATCACCACGTTGGTCAACCGCCGTCACCGAAGCAAACGCAGGGGACACTTCATCGAAGCTTAGGTCCCCGTAAATGTTGATTCGCGAATCAAGAAAATTTCGTGTGTCAATGGATGTTAGCGGGGTGGTTGTGTTGGCCCGAGTCGCCTTCACGTCGAGCGCGGCCTGCACACTTTGCGAATTCAGAACGCGGACGACCTGGCTCGCGACTTCCGCGGCCGTGGCGTCGCCCGCGACTTCAATCACAATCGCGTTGGGATCATTCAGACCGTCGAATTGCCCGGCCAGATTGGCAACGTCAAATTCAAAGCTGAGTTGATTGAGCGAGTCAAAAATCGTGAATGTTGCGCCGTCAACCAAACTGCCGCCGGCCAGTGTCTCGAGCGTGAATCCGCTGGCCAAACGTTCGTTCGTATCGAAGGTGCGGAATCGAGCGTCCGCCGGTATGGCCACGGGTAAAGCCTGGAAATTCGCATCCAGTTCAAATATTTGAACTTGGCTACCATCGGACACGAGCGTCACGAAGAGGTCCTGTCCTTGGGTCACGATGGCCGGAGCTCCCTGCTGCGTCCAAAACGACGTCAACGGTCGGCAAATTGAATTGCGGGAACGGGCTCTGATTCGCCGGCAAAATCGATGCTGCGGGGACCGACGACTCCAGAAAACCGAACGCAGTACCATTGACCGGCACGACGATCGGGTCGCCACCAAAGGACTGCAGTTCTGGTTCCTCGAAAACGACAAGGCTGCTATTGAGGTATTCGCTGCCATCGCGAATCTCGAGCTGGTAGGCACCACTGGTCGTGGGCTGAGTCGGCTGCGGCGGGTTGGTCAGCAACCGCGAGCCATCGGCGATGAACTGCGAATTGGCCGCGAGCGGACTCGAGTTCGTCGCGATCTCACCGCGTTCTGCAAATCCGATGATGAAGTCATCGAGATAGACACCCTCGAAAGCGTTCTCCTGGGCTGCGAATCCACCCTCGGTGTTGCCATAGCGACCCGACTGGTTTCCGAATGGCCCGGAATCAACGATTCCGAACGAGGGCAGACTGACCAAAGCCCCGGAGGTGGGAATCAATGTCGCGTTGCCGTACGCGAATCGATTCGCTACCGCCCGCTGGACTTCTGCCGCTACCTGGCTCGCTGACATGAAGCGGCTGACCGGAACCGATATCGAATCGGCAATATCAACGCGCTGGGTGACACGGAACAAGTCGAATGGCGAGGCAGTAATCGATTGCCGTTGATCAAAGAATTCAACCAAGTTGCCGTCGCGCGTTGATGCGGAAGGCAAGGGCGGCAAATCAATACTGACGCTGGCAACATAAGTTCCCGCCACTCCGAGATCGGCACTCACTCCTTGCGGATCGTAAGACGAGTTGCCTTCACCACTAAGTCCGATAAAGATCTGGCCATTGAACGTCGCAGTAAAGCTCGCCTGGGTGGCAACCTGAACTCCGGGCTGAGGCGTGACAGTGAGAAGATCGTTCCCGGCCGCGTCGAAGAATCGAACGACACCACCACTACCGTTAATGGTATCGTCGAGAGTGAGATTGACCGTGATCAATGCGCCTTGTCTCACCTCCAGACTGACGAGATCCACATCAGCATCACGCGGTGCACCAATGCCAATCTGCCCCGAACCTTCAATCCTTAGATTGCCCCCGGCGTAGGGAAGTGGAGTCGCCTCGCTCAGCGTGTCGTTTTGGCCATCTGGATCGTCGAAGTCGAAGCCGGTAGCGAGCGGAGTGGCGATTTGAATTTGCCTGTCTACGGTGGCGGCAATCTCGTCTGCGTTCAATTCAGCCAGGGTCGTTCCGGCAGGAGCGTCTGCAAGCAGGTCGATCTCGATCTGGCCTGGCGCGACGTCACGCGGATCAATCTGGGGATCACCATTCACCTGCAGTACGTACTCTTGCCCATGGACAGAGATCACCCCAACTTCATCTGTATCCCGATAGCGATCGGCCAACTGTTTTCCCGATGGGAACGCAACGGTGGGTGCCAGATCGAGGACGAAACTCTGACCGTCGACACTGCCCGTCGCTCGACTGATCACGAACTCGCGATCGCCAGTCTCTGACAAGGCCCGACCACTGATCACCCGAATCGACTCGGACAAGGTGGATGTCGTCCCAGCAGTTGAGAACTCGATCCGTAAACTTAACCCTGATTTTCCGGCGAACTCGCCCAATGGCACACGTGCTTGCCGCCACGCGGCGTTGCCCGAAACAGAGCTGTTGAACAAAGGCTGGACATCCGTGTCGATGTCGTCTCGTTGTGTTGGGTCAGTTGAATCCGCGTAAGACGGATATTGGATGGGATCTGGGTCATCGAATTCATCGTCATTGTCCAGCGGATTCAATTCGAGGTTGTTGGTCGCGACAAGATGCTCGACGCCATCGCTGGTGACCACGTAGAAACGAAGCGCGTCCTGACCGTCGACCGCATCGGTTTCCATGAAGTAATTGAAATACAGCATCGGCAGGTCGTCTGCCGCATATCCCTCGAGGCTGAACGCGTTACTCTGCACAACCCCCTTCGCACCGCCGGGAACATTGTACGAATCCTCAAACTGGGTGCCGTCAAGACGAGGGTTGGCGATCGTACCATTGGGCAGGCGGACCACAGGCTGTTCGGCTATCGATGGATAATTGCCGTCAAATATGGCGCTCTCGTAAGTAAAGGCCAGGCTCGACCCCCCGGCTCTCCCCGGCCGCGCGTCATTGAACAATTCGTCAAGCCCGTGTCCCGGGTCATCACCTCGCTGGCCCGTCACGTGCCAGAGATTGAAATCGACGACACTGAAGTCCAAGCCAAGGGCTCCTTCAATGCCAGTCGAAATGACACTTCGCCCGCCAGCAAAGACATTCTGCAGTTCGCCACGGGTATTGAACGCGTAGATTTGACCACCCGGCGTGACACCGAACAGGAGTTCGCGGAGCGTGCCATCCTCGACCGAAACGGGTCCAGCACGCAGCCCGGAAAACTCGATTCCGATCAAATCGGTCGCCGTCTTGATGTACTGACCGATGTTGTTTCCGGCGCTATTTCCGACCAGGTTGGTGACACGGTAGAGACCGCCCGCGTCGGTGACCGCATAGAGCTGATCATTGACCAACTCGATACCGGTCACTCCTCCGCCCATGGGGACTCCACCGGCGACAAAGTTCCCGGTCGGAGTCACTCCATCTTGGAAGACGACGAATGCGCTGCCCAGATCAAGCGACCGAGCCTGGGCTACCACAGTCACATCTGGGAGCAGATTGTTGCCGGGGTCGGGATCGCCATTGAACCGGGTCGCAATTCGTTCCGCGATCGCAAACGCCGTATCGGTGGGGAACAACGCAATGGCGATGTTGCCTGCCATCACGCCGGGTGACGCCGCTCAGCTCCAGCGGAAAGCCTGCGACCGCCGAATTGGGCTGAAGTGTCGCGGAAGATGCATCGGGAAGCGAGAGTTGCGTGCCGGCGGCTGAGACCCGTATGCCAGCCCCGCGAATCGCAGCGACAAGACTTCGGATAATGGCTTCCGGATCCGTCACGTTTGACACCGCGACCTTCGTCGCGTCCGGGTTCCTCAATAGTCCATCACCGGTATCAAATTCAAAGATTCTGCCATCGATACTCACTGCGTCGCCATCGCTTACCGGTCGTCCAAAGACTTCCACACCGGCACCGTTGGCAGTCAAGGACAGCGGTGTGAAGCTGAAGACAATCTCGGCTCCTTGCGACTGCGCGCCCAAACCAGCCACATTCGCGTTGATCGCGGCCGCCAAATCTCGCGCGATCGCCTCGGCGGCTCTGTCGACTCCTTGAGCATCGACCAAAGAGACAGCAATGTTGCCCGGAGCCACTTGGCCGAAGGTCACAAATTCAAAGGTGGCTTGTTGAACGGTAGGCACTCCTTGCAGGAGCGTTTCCCCTGACAGTGTGATTGTTTGGCGAGCTGACAAGCCATCCACGATTTCACTCAACGTCATCTTCGCGCCGGCTACCAGAGTAAATGACTGATCCAACTCGAATGTGACCGTGTCGATCCCATTCGAGAGAATGAAGGAGTCACCGTCGACCAAACTTGGTCTGGCAACACCATCGGGACCGATCTCGGTTGCGTTGGTAATGCCCAGTTGCGATCGAAACGAGTCCGCAGGAACCGGAGCATCGGTGTTGATTTGACCGACTTCAAACGGGTCGGTAAGTGCGCCCTGGAAACTGGTGGTGTTGGACGCGCCGGTCGCCTGGCCAGTGAGCGGGTTAAATGCGTACAGAATATTCGTGTCGTAGTGCAGCTCCGGCAGCGAACGCGTCATTGACTCAATGGGACCGTGCGGTTAGCCACGAAGAACCCAGCCTCTACATCCATTAAAGTGGCGATCGTCATCGCCTCAACGTCGAGCCCCTGATCGGCCGGACTGCGTGACGTCGGTTATGTTCCCCATTGCATCGATCATTTCGAGTATTTTCAAACGTGGTCACGATCGGACCAGGGTTCAGTGGGGCACTGAGTGTTGCGTCTCCAGTATCAACGCGATAATAGAAATAGTTGCTGTCGTTCATTTGTCGGCCATTGAAACCGCTGAACGCGAACAGTTCGCCATTGCTGCGGAAGGCAACATCTTTGATCTCGTCGGTAAAGGCGAAACTGCCGAGCACGTCGTTACCAGGTGCATACTGTTGTCCCGTGAAGGGATTGACCACTTCCAATCCCGACGCCGTGTTCACGTACAACAACACGTCATCGAATGAGTAGTCGAGAATCGAGTTGTCGTCAAAGAGCACGGGGTACTTGCGGCGTCGACGCCGTGCCGCCTGAGGCCAGACGCGGCTCTCCGTCGAACAGCAGGATTTCGCCGGTAGCTCGGTCGCGCAGGAATCCGTCTGCGCCGACCAACATGCCTCCAGCGGGGTCCAACAAGTCTCCGTTAGCGTCATAGTTCCCCGTGTCATCGATCGGCCCCTCTGGGCTGGACCGATAGATTCGATCTTCGACAATCCGGTTCACCGAGTCGATTGGTTCCAATCGCAGCAGCGGGTTAACGGAGTTCAAGGCAAAGAACTGATCCAATTGCACCGGCACCCGGTCTTGATTGGCAACGGCGACGAAATACGTACCTTCGCTCAGCTCGGCGGATCCGATAAAGGGGTCACCAGTGCCAAACGAGCCCCGTGCAAGATCAGACGTGTCGAGTTCGTCGGGTGGTTGGTCGTCCGCAATGTTGCTGTCGGTACCGATCAAGACCAGTTGACGCGCTTCGTTGAACACGTAAATCGCTGTATCGGCACGCGCCGTTCCGTCTGCATAGTCGATGTCGAAAATGGTTGACAGGTGCAGAGCTGCCGAGTCTCGAGAAATCTGTTCATAACCAATGTCGAACTGGTACCAGTCAACGTCGAATGCGCCATCAATGATGCCGCCGATGCTCTTCGCCAGACGATCACTGGTGAGCGGCCCGGCGGGGTTGGCCAACGTGACATCGTCGCCATCGTTTCGCCCCGTCACACGATCGTAGGTCAGACTGCCGTCAGGTCCAACGGTCAGCCCGCCAATGGGCAGCCCCGTCGCTGGGTCAAGCACCTGCCCCAACGCGCTGGCCGTCGTCGCGTCATCATAACGCGTTTCATAAAGTCCCAGCCGCTGGGCATTTTCAATTGTGTCGTTGGGCGACTGCGTCTCAAACTCATCAGCCACGATCGGGTTGTGGCTGGGACCGCCAATCACCTGCACGCCATTGACGGCAAACCGCACATCGCTGAAGCGGATCTGAGTTCCCGCGAAGACATCCTCCTCTTGGAGGCGAACCTGCAGTTGGTACGCCCCTTGCGTTAATCCGTCGCGGATCTTGTTCGGATCAACAAGCGATGCCGCCGCGGCCTGGCCGCTGTTCGCACTGCGGACGCGAATGTGATACAAGAATCGCTGGCCCACGTTACCGGGCAGGACAATTCGCATGCCCGCGTCTCGTGGATTGGTCGAGTAAAGATCTTGGTACGCGGAATCGGGCGATCCGTCAGGAACCAAGTTTGTGCCGAGCGGTCGCGCCGAAGATGCGGTATACCCACCCGGACCGATCAACCGGTCCGTGTCGCCGCGTGCTTCGGACAGCGAGTCATCCGAGAGCACTCGCGTGAATCCGTTTGCGTCGATCAATTCGACGACCGTGTCCAAACTCGAGTTCGTGCGATCGATGTCCAGCCAAACCTGCGTACCACCTTCAGCGATAAACGAATAGACATCCAAGTCACCGCGTTGGGCGATCGTCCCGTCGACGATGAAACCGAGACGACGATTGTTGTCGCCGGCCGATAGTTCAGGCGCAAGTTCACCCAGGAACTGGGCTTGGCTGGGAATCGGATTGGTATCGTTGGCAAGGAGGTTCCCAATGTTCGCCGGCTCGTTCTCGCTGGTGATGGCAATGTTTGCGTCGGAGGCAGCCTCGCGAATCGTGACTCCATCCCATGTCCCTGCGCCGTCAATAGCAGCGGGCAGCGAGGGCAGGAAGGGATCGGCCGGATCGCTGGGAAGGAACTCCACAAAGGTCGTCACTCTCGCGTCGTCGGCAGTGGCATCGAGACGCCAGGAGAAGGCTGTGGCAATGTCAGCCAAACCGCGAGCAACCGTACCGGGCGTCACCGTTTCAAATAGCGGATCGCCGGAAGGCGGCAAAGTCGTTGTGTCGACATTCCCGGCCACGGTAACGTTCGAGCCTCGAGCTTCCGTGATGATCGCGTTCTGCAATTGTGCGGCATCATCGGCCGCCCAACCGAGGTAAGTTGCATTGAACTGATTGAAGCTGTCGTTGGTGTAAATACCACCGTGGCTGAACCCAGCGAGCGGTCCGAGAGTTCGATCGACCGGATCACGGTTGATCGTATAAGCGCGGAAATCGGCTTGGCCTGGCGTCCCGACGGAGTACAGCACGTCATCAGCATCGGCATCGACCCCTTGATCCAGGTAGCTTGTGACTTTGACTTCCGAAACAAGACCATCGGTAAACGCGCTGCCATCGCGAGTCTGGAATGAGATCTGCGTATAGATGACACCTCGGCTATTGAGGATGAACGACTCTGCGACCCAGTCCACGACCCGCCGCGGGTTGGGATTGTTGACGGCGTCCGGAACGATAGTGACTCTATCGAGATTAAAGCTCCCGGTACTGCGAACACGGTCGTTCCCGATCAGCACGGGAACCGTTTGCACGCCGAGATTAAACAACGGTTCCGCAGGCGGGTTGCCGGTAACTGTATCGACGTCAATGTAGGTCGTGTACAAAAACGCGACGTTGGCAAGCTGCAGCGGTCCGAGGCCACCGTCGGCCGGATTCGTGTTGAGGTAGGTGTACCGCACGTTGTCCTGAATCTGGCCACCGTACTCGATCTCCGCCTCCAGGAAGCCAATGACTTGAGGATCGATGTCATTGTCGATGAGGTTCGCGTTGTCGACCTCTTCCAAATCCGTCCGATCATACTGCGTGCCCAAGGGCAACAGCGGCGGCGGCGGCGGTCCCGCATTCGTATCACCGGTCAAGACAAAAATGGGGTCGCCGTTCTCATCGAGCCGCACTCCATTGTTGTCGGTATCGACATTGGATCGACCATCTTGGGTAAATCCGGCACCACCGGTATCGTCCACAAGGGAGGTCAAGACAACCGGGAAGTCGGGGTGACCGACGATCTGCAAACTGCCGCCAATCCGGTCATCGATATCCAAAAATTGGTCTTCGGCGGTCACGAGTGTGCCGCCCACCACGATGCCCGCCTGGCGGCGATTGAGCGTATCTTCAATGGCAGTATCTTGGCTCTGGAACTTGACTACCAAAGAGCCGCGTGCATCACTCTGCAGCCTGAGACCACCGTAAATATGTTGATTGGGAACCTCAATGGTGTCGCGAACAATATGCACAATGTCCACATCATCCAACACGACTTCCGTCGCCACCGCGCCGCCGCGGACTTCCAATCCATTGAGTGAGCAAACGATCAGATCACCGTTTTGATCAAAAATCGGGTTTTCACCGAGCCCGTCAGAGCACGAATAATTCAGATTCTCAGGGTCACTTGGGTCTTGTTGATTCAACCGCGTGGTGCCGATGCGGTTTCCTTGGATCAGCGGTCCGCTGTTGCCATTGAGACTGAGCGCGTCGAGCGGCCCTGTGTTTCGACCGTAGTCGACTTCCGTCGCGGCTGTGAAACTGTTGACATCGAACGACATCACCGGCCCGCTGCCATCGACGAATTCGTTGTTCACGACGATCGGTTGCGATCCGCGTACAAAGATCGTTCCGCTAGCGTTATCACCACGTCCGACTCGTCCGTCGCGAACGTCCGCATCGTCATTGACGAAGCTACGCCCGTCGGCGTTGTTTTCAAACCGGCTGTTGGCAACGCGAAGCTCACCTTGGTGAACTTCAATCACATTGAAACTGCCGAAACCGCCTTGGACGCGGGTCGAGCCGCCACCGCCAGCGATCGTCGCGTGGTCGAACGAGGCTTCCCCTCCGAATCCAACGTAAAATCCTCCCCAGCCACCCGGAGTCACAGTACCATTTTGGAGATCCGTGCTGCTGGTATCGAACGAGCCGCCAGCTCCAAATCGGTCATCGGTGAGACTCGTGATGACAATCGGCTCGGACTCGGTGCCCTCCGCATAGAGATGTGCACCGAGCGTGACGTCAATGCGGGAACCACGCATTTTCAGCACGGTGCCGGGATCAATGGTCAAGCCTGGATCAAAGCGACCCACCCGCACGTTGTCGGGTACGATGGGTATGGTGCCGCTCGCCGCAGTATCAATGAACGTGGTGTCGTTGGAGTTTAGCCGGGCGACCTCTACGAAGGGCCCAACATTTCCGCTCGCGTTGACGCTCGCCCGGTAGAGTCGCCGCCCAGTGAATTCAATGTCCGGCGGGACAGTCGGTAGACCGGTCAGTTGAATCGCGCCGTTGACGCCAGCGGTGAACGTGTTCGACGCGTCACTGGCGGATGTCTCGTAGCCATCTCGATCGACAAAGGTCAATTTGTACTGGTAGTTGCCCGCTGGGACCGAACCGGTCGCCGTGGTGTTGGAACTGCGCAACAGCAGGACACCTGGAGGTGCGATGCTGCCGTCGAGCCCGCCTGCGTTACCGCCGATCACCAGGTTCTCAGTCAGCACGTGAACGATGTCGGTATCATCGAACCGTGCGTTGACCGCGAGTGCCTCGAGGCTTTCGCCGGTTCGAGTTTGGATCCGTATGAACAAACCGTTGATCGTGTTGTCGACGATTTCGTTACCGTAAATGTGCGGACCGACTCGCTGCACATCTGGCGTAAAACTGCCGGCGCGCTGGAACCGTTCTTCGTCGAAGCGGGTCTCGGCAAATGTGTCCGGGGTGGCAGAGATCGCCGCATCCGCGGAATGAGAAATCCGACTGTTGATAATCGTGGGACGAGAGACCGCCAACTCAATTGGGCTGACAACCACTTGCCGACCATCAACGGAAACAGCACCACCACCAAACTGAATGTCGGCGTATTGGATATGGTTCAAGAAGACAGCCGACTCTTCCAAGTTGACGCGGCTATCGTCACTTGCATCAATGTCGCCGCGAATGTCGATGCCACCCCAGTCACCCGGTTGAGGCGTCGAGGATTGGCTTGTGAATAGAACCGGGCTGCCGGGAACACCCAAAATTTGAAGTGATCCGTTACTGCGATCGGTGGACGCGGCTTCGGTGGTGCTTCCCACGCCGATCCGACTGCGGCGCATCATGAACGTTGATCCGGCATCAATGATCAACTGCACACCCTTGGGAACATCCAGTGTGGCGCCATCGGCGAGAGCCAGGGCACGATTGTCCAACCCAATTTCGTATTGCCCGCCGCCGACAACACGAACCTGTTTCCTGACCAGATCGCCAGTCTGCGAACCGATCTGATTGGCAGCGTCTTGAATCGCGTCATCGATGTTCGCGTAGGGGTTCGACGCGATCCCCCGCGGACCGCTCCGCACACCGTTGAAAACCTTGTCAACGTAGATCGTATTGATGGGATCCGAAGGCACGAACCAAAAGTCGAATTCTCCGCCGGAACGTCCGTCCAAGTCACCGTCCAGGGGAGTCAACGATTCGTCGACGATGGCTCTGGAACCATCCGCTTGGAAGGTAATTCGCAGCTCGTAATCGCCCTCGGTAAGCCCGCCGATTCCAGTGCCGCTGATGACCGGGTCGTACTGCGTGTTACCCGATGCACTGACGCCAACGATGTACTCGCCCGCCGGCAACGACAGGTCGATCAGCGAGTCATCGCTGAAGTAGTCATCGTTCGCCGCGATCTCTTGCCAACTTTGACCGACGCGTTGATACAGCCTCAGTGCGGTATCGAGCGAACTCGCGCTGCGAAGGCGTTGGGCCACGGTCTGAATGTCAACCGAACCCGATCGATTGAGGGTGAATCGATAAAGGTCAACGTCGTTGCTTTCGGGTCGGAACAGGTACTGTCCGTTGACGATGTCCGAAGGACTCGGGAAAGCCGGCTCGTTGTCCGTTCCAGGGTTCAACACACCCTGCGTCGACTGCGTGACTGGTTGCGGCAGGTGATCGGCATAGCCGTAGCCAAGCAATTGCCCCACGCCCAGGAAGGCACCTCGAAAGAACTCACCGCCAAATTGATCGTCAACCGACGCATCAAAATCCTGGAAGTCCATCACCAACAACTGGTTGCCAGAGTTGAGCGGATTCAGCGGGTCAGGATCATTGGAGTCAAACTGATCGTGCAGAAAGGTGTTGCCGAATTGATCCAGTGGTCGAACCGCGACAGTGACACCGCCGATCGCGCTATTCTCCGGCGGATTGGTTCCAGCCCCTGTCAGCTCGCCAACAGCAATGGAGATGAACCGATCGTTGGTCAGCGGCTGTCCCGTGCTGTCCAGCGGCACACCATCGGTCTCAACAAATTGAACACCCAAATACTGGCTGTACAGGGTCAGGGTCTCGCGGACCCGCTGCTTCTGCTCTTCAGTGATCAGATTGAAGTAGGTCTGATCCAGATCGGGCTGATCAAGACCACGGTTCGGATCGTCACCCTGCCAAGAGCTTTTGAAATCATAGAAGATCGTGGAGATCCCTTCCTCGATGTCACCATCGACTCGCCACACATCCAGCGGAACGGTCCGGTCAGTACGCGAAGGATCGTCGGGACGGATGTTTCGAACACCCGGAACATCCGAGCCCCCGGGGAAATCCAATCCGTAAGCTTGCGGGTTGTCGATTTTGCCACTGAGAATGAGTGACTCGATGGCGCCCGGTGTACTGTTGAGCAAGGTAGCGTCAAGAGCGAACGCACCGTCAAACGAGTCGCCCGGCTCAATGTTGACAAATTGTCTGGTGGGCGCATCAGGGATATCTCGGTCTGTACCGATCCGCAAACGGGTGGCCCCGGTGATGAACTTGGTCGGATCAAGTGGATCACGCTGCCGCGAAAGTGCCGATGTGAATACCAATCGGGCCACGCGATTGACCGGGTCGTACTCGACTGCATTCGGACTGACCGCGAAATCATCATTGTTGTTGACCGTGTCCCGAGTGTAGACCAGCTCATACAACGCCGGGTCATTCGCGTTCGTAACGTTTTCGTTGAAGTAAACGTCAATCACATTCAGCTCGGGACTGAGTGTACCATCGCTCAGTCGACGCACGGGGGCGGGAACAACTGCCGCAACTTGGGGGGCATTATTGAGCGCAAACTGAACGCCGAAGTCCATTCCATCGGCGAACGCTTCGCCTTCCACATTGCGCAGAGCAAGCGGTCCCGATCCAAAGACTTCAATCTGGTAAGTGTCCTCGGGGAGCGTTTCAGCAAACCGGAAGACGACCTCGTGAGGCGTATCGCCAAAGCCGACGAAGCCAGGCTCGACGACTGTGTCGGTAGCTCCGACCAGAGTCAGCGGCGAAAATGTGGTGTTGGTTAGAATGGTATTCCCATCGCCAAGCTCCAACTGGGCAAAGACCAACGCCGATGCGTCAGCATCACTGTTGATCGCCGCGATTAAGTCGTTGGCTGTCGACGCCTTTCCAGGTGTCGAATCGAGAATCACTTGAACGTTGTTTCCCGAAACCGAAACAAACGGCAGCTGCCCCGGAGCCAAGTTCAGGTTGCTGCGGCTGACCGAAACTGTTGTGCCCACACCCTCCGATCCACTGGTCGTCGCGATGAACCGAGCGCGAACTTGGCCGCTGGTTCCAAGGTCGGTTACGAATTGCGCGGCATTCGCTCCGGCCAGAACGATATCAATCCCGGCACCGACCGCTGCTCCCACCGGCTGCAACGACGGACCGCTGATCTGGTCGACTTCGATCAGGGCAGCGGCCTGAGCGTTGTTCTGCACCGCCGCAATCACGTCACGGACCACCGATTGTCGTCCCGGATTGCTGTTCAAGCCGAGTTCGACGACCCGGTCGGACTCATTGACCACAACACTGACCGCTTGCGAACTGGTACCACGGTCGCTGCTGGTCAGACGTACTTCGATCCCGTTCCCTCGGGCACCGCTCTGCGCAGCCCGAAACTCAAGCAAGACGGTTCCGCCGGTCCCCATGTCGGTTGTCGCGGTCGCCGACTCGAATCCGCCGTCCGCTCCCGCGCGGGTGATACTGATACCGTCGGCAATCGTTAACGGGTCAAGATCCGTTTGGTCGTCAAATCGAAAGACCAATTCACGTGGGGCGACAGTCAGAACCTCACCGCCACGAATCAACGCTCCCTCGTTTGGCTGAATGCCGATCAAATCAGGACCAGCCAGTAGCTGGCGCTGTTCCAAAGATTCCGACAATAGCCGTCGGTCCTTGCGGCGGCGTTTGTCGCGAAGTCGTCCGAGCAAGCTGCGATCGCTTTTCGGGGTGCCGTTGCGAACACTCGAGTCACGAAGAGTCATCAAGTAGCCTCGTATTCAGGTGCCAAATCAATTGGCAAAGTTATCTGTTCGATTCCAACGCTCCACCTTCCTCCTTGAAAGCGGATCGGTTTCCTCTGAAAATGGCTTCAGCCCAGTGCCGCGAGCGGCCTGTGGCAAATATCTATTGGAAAAAGACGCGAACTTACATCATCGATGAGGGTGCGGATTCCGATGCTGGAACCAGCTTCGGAGTGTAGTTGGACCTCGCCGTTACGCAACGAAAATCGTCTCTACGACGGGGTTTAAGTCGGTTTGGGACGGTTGTACGACGTATCCGAACCGACCCGAATGCCAGCGTTATTTGACGGCGGGGCCGGGGGAAAAGTTCCGGTCTTGCACGGTTTGACGCCCCGTTGATAGGGTCCAGCGACCAACGGCCCGATTTCAGAGGTTCCGCCATTCATGGACGATTGGCAAAACAACCCTCTTGGAGGCCGCCAAGCCACCCGCGTCAGGAAGACTCGTCACATGGCTGTGCCGCAACCTTTTCCGATCCAAATCTCACGTTCTGGGCAGCGAAAGCGCCTCTCCAGCCCCGCGATCATGATCCTGACCGGATTATTTGCCGGTCTAGTGGTCACATCGGGTGGGTGTCAATGGGCCGCCAGCGGTCAGAATGCCACCGGTGCACGGCTTTACGAACAAGGCCAGTACTCGGCCGCTCTGCAGCAATTCCAGAAGGTGATCAAGACCGACCCCACCAACGCCGACGGCTATTACAACTTGGCCGCGACCAATCACAGCCTGGGCAACCAGCGTCGCGATGCCCAACAATTGGATCAGGCGGAAGCCCTCTACAACCAGTGTCTCGACCATGACCCCAATCACGTGGAGTGCCATCGCGGATTGGCGGTACTGCTGGTCGATACCGGTCGCCCTGACCGGGCCTTCGCGCTGATGAAGAACTGGGCAGCCCAAAACCCGAATTTCGCCGAGCCCCGGATCGAGCTGGCACGGATGTACGAGGAAGTGAATGACCAGCAAACCGCACTCAAATACCTCGAAGACGCCGTCCAAAAGGACGCCAACAACTCGCGTGCTTGGCTCGCTCTGGCCCGACTTCGCGAGCAATCTGGAGACCTTGAACAGGCTCTTCAGAACTACCAGCGAAGCCTGGCGATCAACGGTTCTCAGCATCTGGCGGCCGAACGCGTAGCCTCCCTGAGTCGCCAAATCAGCAACAATTATGAGGCATCCATTTCGAGCGGGCAAACTCAGATCGCGACCCCGGCGAGCTTCGAGAGCGGGTTCATCCGCAAGTACTAGCTGAACCTCGTAGGATGTAGTACTCCTGCCCGTCAGGCTCCGCAAAGAAACGGCCAAGCGTGGCCATCCCGCGCGGAAGACTCGTCGAATCGGGTCAAACCGCCTACATTCTGCGCGTCGAAGAGTTCTGTCTTACCGCGTTGCAAAACGCAATTCTCGCACCCCGCCCACCTCGTGTCTGACCCAATGAAGTCGATGGAAAAAATCGTGTCGCTTTGCAAGCGACGTGGCTTCCTTTTTCAATCCAGCGAAATCTACGGCGGCGTCCAGGGGTTTTGGGACTACGGCCCGTTGGGGGTCGAGCTGAAACGGAACCTGAAGGACGCTTGGTGGCACGATATGATCGCCGGCCACAACGAGCTGGTCACGCCCGCGAATGCTCCGGGGACTTTCGAGATGGTCGGACTCGATTCGACCATCATCATGCACCCACAGGTCTGGAAGTGCAGCGGCCATTACGACCTGTTCCACGACCACATGATCGACTGTCGTGAATCGAAGAAGCGATACCGTTTCGACCAGGTTCGCGGTCGCTGGGTCGAGTATCAGGACAAAAAAATCTTTGTGGCCACGATGGCCGAGGCCGAAGAAGAGCTCGAGGAGGTCCGCCGGCGAGGAATGAAGTTCTTCAAACTGCGCAACAAAGATGCCGACAAAATCACCGTGGGTGAGCGAATCAATCACGCTCGACAAACTCGATTCGACCTCGGAAGTCCTCGGTCCGGACGCGAAGAGCCTGGACACGTTGACCGAGCCGCGCGAGTTTAACTTGATGTTCAAGACGACTCTCGGTGCGCTCGGCGGCGAAGATCACGTGGCATTCCTGCGTCCGGAGACCGCTCAAGGTATTTTCGTGAACTTCAAAAACGTACTCGACAGCAGCCGCGTGCGGGTTCCGTTCGGAATCGGCCAGGTCGGTAAGAGTTTTCGCAACGAAATCACCCCTCGCAACTTCACTTTCCGCTCGCGTGAATTCGAGCAGATGGAAATCGAGTTCTTCTGCCAACCGGATCAGTCCCAAGACTGGTACCGATATTGGCGTGATCGTCGCCTGGCTTGGTACACATCGCTGGGTCTGTCCAGCGAGTCGCTGATCATGCGAGAGCATGAACCGGCCGAGCTCGCACACTACAGCGTCGGCACGGCGGACATCGAATACGCGTTTCCGTTCCTGCCCCCAGGCGAATACGGCGAGCTGGAAGGAATTGCGCATCGCGGCGACTTTGACCTTCGCAGCCACATGGAAGGCAAGCTTGATCCGGCCACCAGTCCGATGACGGTCGAACTGGGCGAGGACGGCAAGCCGAAATATCGCGGCAGCGGCAAAGATCTGAGCTATCGCGATGAGGTCACCAACGAAAAGTTCGTGCCTCACGTGATCGAACCGTCCGCGGGAGCCGATCGCGGCGCGCTGGCGTTCCTCTGCGAAGCCTACACCGAAGACGAAGCACCCGACGAAAAGGGCAAGATGCAGACGCGAGTCGTGATGAAGCTGCATCCGCGATTGGCACCGGTCAAAGCGGCCGTCTTTCCGTTGGTCAAGAAAGACGGCATGCCCGAGGTCGCCAAAGAGATCTATGGCGAGCTGAAACAACTCATGCCGGTCTTCTACGACGAAAAGGGGGCGGTCGGCCGCCGCTATCGCCGTCAAGACGAAGCGGGCACACCGTTTTGCATCACCGTCGATACTGAAACACTGAGCGACAAAACCGTCACCATCCGAGACCGAGACTCGCTGGAGCAGACGCGAGTCAAGATCGACGACGTGGCTAGCGAGCTGCAGCAGCGGATCTCGTAGCCGTCTACGACTTGATCATCAATCTTGACAGCCAACCTCTGGGGCAATCCGGGATCAATTTCGATCGGGGGCAGATTTTCTTGCCCGGCGACGCTCGACGCTGCCATGCGGCCGCTGATCACGGCGCCTTCCATGGTGGCTGGCCAGCCGGTGGCGATCCAATCGCCGGCCAGATGCAGCCAGGGCAGGGGAGTGTGGGCGGCCGGACGGATGGCATCGACTTCTGGTCGGATTGAAAAGACCGACGTTGGGGTCCGTCACGATCCGACTGCGAATCAGCTTCGCTTCTTTGGCCGCAGGAAACGCATGGCCGAGCTCAGCAAGAACCGTCTCGACCAAGTGCGATTTGGGAAGCGAACGAGCTTGCTGCGAAGCGCTGATCACGACCTGGTAGTAGCAATCGGATCCGGTCGATTCATCATCAATTGGATTTCGAAACAACCACTGGGCCACTGTTCCGACCATCACCGCGTGGGGACGATCCGTGATCTCGCGATCAAACCAAAGATGAAGTCCCGTGATGGGCGACGACGGAAATCGGCTGTATTGATCCAACTGCGGAAGATCAACTCGTGACAAAACCTTGCCGATCGAGTGCCACGGCACCGCGACGATCACGTGATCGGCTTCGTAGTGCGTGCCATCACTGCTCTCGACGACGCGATCTTGTACGCCGGCGACCGGCGAGCCGGTGAGCAGTTTGACCCCGAGATTCTCGATCGCCGCGGAAAGTCGCCGTCCGAACAACTCCGTAAGCGGCAGTGTTGGCACCAACACATCCGAGGCTCCGCGGGCGGCAGCAAAACCGTCCACAAAGACTTTGCGAACGGCCGACATCGCGACCACGTCGGTGCGTTCGCCCAGCGCGCTGACCACGATCACGTCCCAGAAAACGCGCATGGTTTCGGCATCCTGACCGTTCGCTCGAAGCCAGTCGCCGGCGGTTTGACCATCGAGTGACTCAGTTGGACGAAGCAACCGCCACAATCCCTTTCGGATCTGGCGTTTCTGCACTCGATTCAAATAGCTGAACGCTGAAATTGACCGAGCCAGATGCAGGGGAGCCGGCAAAAAGCGGGACGCGGCGAAACGACTGGGTGGATGCTCGGGATGCAGAAATTGAAGCTCGGCGTATCGCTTCATCGTGTCCGCCAATCCACATCGCTCAAGCAGGCCGATCAGGTTCGTGCAGCAACCCATCGCCACATGCTGGCAATAGTCAACCGTATCGCCGGTGCTGGGATCGGAAAAAGAACCAGCCCGTCCGCCGGTGGCTCGCTTCGATTCCAACAACGTGATCTCAAATCGATCACCGTGATGACGGGCCAGGGTCTCGGCCGCTGACATGCCGGCCAAGCCGCCGCCAACGATCATGACACGCTTCTTGTTCACGCGGATGAGTCTCGCGCTGGACGTCCCAAGTTCCAGCGGTGGAACGGGCAAACGGCGGAACATCGGCGGGAAAAAATGTTGTGAGACCAGCCCAAGTTTCTCGCCGGGTGAAAGTCGCACTCGTCGAACAACGACCGACCCAGGATCTTCGGCAATTCGATCAAGCAGCTTTCGATAAGTCCGCCACATCATGCTGAACATCGGTCGCCCGTCGGCATGCAGTGAATCCCAAACCTGCCATCCGGAATCGAACAGTCTTTCTGCTCGCCGGATCTCGTCGACCAGCAGGCAGCGGAGACGATCATCCGAGCGTGGAACCAGCAAGTCGTCTTCGCTCAAGCCATGTTGCTCGTAGTGCTGACGCGGCAAATAGATTCTCCCGCGCTTTGCATCCTCGACCACGTCACGAAGAATATTGGTTAGCTGGAAAGCGAGCCCACAATCGATCGCCGCGGCGGTTGGCAGCGGATCATCAAACTCCCAAATGTGCAAACACGCCAAACCGACCGCGGAAGCCACCAGATAACAGTAGTGTTCGACTTGTTCGTAGGTATCAAATCGGGTCTTCTGCTGATCTGCCAACACACCGTCGACAATCTCGAGCAGATAGCGTGTGGGGATATTGTATCGACGGGAAGCATCCCGAAGCGCGGGAATGATTTCTTTCGCACGGTCGTGCAAGTCAACGGGCCAGCCTTTGGTCGACTTACCGGAGCCCTCGGGAAGCAGGCCCTCGGGAAGCACAACCTGCTCCAGCGGCCGATCGCCAATTAAGTTCAGTGCGGCAGTTTGTCGCCACCAATCAAGCCAGCGAGTGCGCAACGCCACGGGCTGGGCGCAGTCTCCCAAATCATCAGTCGTCCGAGCAAACGCGTAGAGTGCACACATCGCATCACGTTTAGGCCGCGGGAGCAGCCAAAACGATCGGTAGAAATTGCTGCCGCTACGCCGACTGATTCGACGCGTTTGGCGATAGCTTGCGGAAACGGAGATTGGCGAAGTCATGATGCTCAATCATAACGATGCGTCCAGACATCGGCTGCGTTGAGGATTCCCGAGCATTCGATCGCGCATCAGCGGAACCTATAATAGCCCCAACATCGCGCGGACCACCAAACCCGACTGTCGCCATTTGCTCACCGTCGGTCGCACGCGGAGCACGTCAAAATCGATTCTGCGGATTGCTTCCAGCGTCGCCAAACCGCCATGAGCGAATAACTTGATGTCGCTGGAAAGCCAACGCGGGCACGCGATCGGCCAGCGGCAATCCGCAGCGAAAAATACTCTCCGCACGATCGCACTCGCTAGCCAGCAGCTGCCGCAACTCGATTGGCGTCGACGATTGGCTCAACATTGATTCGCTGACGCCAAATCGAGTCATTGCGTCCGCCGGCAGATAAATACGGCCGATCGCGTAGTCGCGAGCCACGTCCTGCCAGAAATTCGCGAGCTGCAGACCGGTGCAAATCTGATCTGAGAGTGCCGCGTTCTCCTCGTCAAAGCAATCGCCGAGCCGCAATACGATTCTGCCGACGGGATTGGCCGAACGTCGACAATAATCGAACAACTCATCGGAGCTTGCGTAACGAGTCGTGTGTTGATCTTGCCGAAAAGCGTCCAGCAGTTCGTCGAAAGGTTGTTGAGGCAAATCGAACTGGTCGATTGTCGTTGCCAGTGCGATGAACAGACTCTCGCCAGGCCTGCCCGCGTAGGTCTGCGTCAAGTTGCCTTTGAAAGTCATCCAGACGACTGCAGGCGATGTCGGGCGAAGGCGACTCGTCGGCCAGATCATCGGCGGTACGGCAAAACGCATAAACGTTGTAAAACGGTTGCCGGAGCCTGCGGGGCAGCAACAGACTGGCGACCAGGAAGTTTTCGTAGTGCGATCTGGCCAGCCGCCGTGTCTCGTTTTCGGCCGCCTTTAAGCGGTCGGGACTGCTCGCAGCCCAATCCTGGTTGGACGATGCGGCGACCTCGCGGTTATCCTGTGGGTGGCTCAAGATCGGCTGCCGGTCAGTGGAACACGAAGGTCAACGGAACACGAATGAAAATCATTTTGGCCGCACCGCGAGGCTTTTGTGCCGGCGTGCACATGGCGATTGACTCGCTTGATCTGACGCTACAAAAATTCGGTCCGCCGGTCTATGTGTACCACGAGATCGTGCACAACCAGTACGTCGTCAACTCATTTCGCGAAAAAGGTGCCGTCTTCGTCAACAGTATCGACGAAGTCCCCGAGGGCAGTGTACTGCTGTTCTCCGCTCACGGCGTCTCGCCCGGAGATCCGCGAGGCAGCTCGGAGTCGTAAACTCAATGCGCTCGATGCCACCTGTCCGCTGGTCACCAAGGTTCACCTGGAAGCGATCAAGTACGCCAAAGAGGGTTACACGATCATTCTGATCGGTCATGAAGGTCACGACGAGGTGATCGGGACGATGGGCGAAGCGCCCGAGGCGATTGCTGTTGGTCGAGGACGAGCAGGGTGTCGACAGCTTGCAATTCGACGCCGGCACGCAAGCTCGCCTATCTGACGCAGACGACGCTCAGCGTCGATGACGCCAACCGCATCATCAAACGGCTTCGAGCAGCGTTTTCCTGACATCGTCAGCCCGCCAAAAGACGACATCTGTTACGCCACCCAAAATCGCCAAGAGGCCGTGCGGATCCTCAGCCGTCAAGCCGACGTCGTCGTGGTACTCGGCAGCCAGAATAGCAGCAACAGCCAGCGGCTTGCGCGAGTTGGCAGCCGAGGATGGCAAGCAGGCGTTTCTTGTCGATGGACCCCAGGACCTGAACATCGACGACTTTGCCGGCGCGAAAACCGTTTTGATCACAGCCGGCGCGAGTGCGCCCGAGTCGGTCGTGCAGGAAACGGTCGATTGGCTTGTGAAAAAGTTTGACGCCACCGTCGAGGTGCAAGAGATTCGTGAAGAATCCGTCACATTCCCACTTCCCAAGCCGCTGCGAGCCTTCGCCGCAGAAGTGAAGTCATAGTGGCGGGAGTGCGTAAAGCAGGCCCCGCCCGATCAGTACGTGACGCGGTATTCGGCTCGCAACATGTCTTCGTACCAACGCGAGCCGGTTAACGCGTTGCCATAGCCAACGTAGAAAGACTTCGTTCCATCACCGCAGCATTTTGGGCGAGGTTGAATCGAGCCCCAAGTTTGATATTGACAATTGTGGTTTCGGCACTTTCAACAGATACGATTGTTGGGCTCGCCGCCTTCAGCACATCGCCACTGAGTACCGACCAAGCCACCGTTTCGACAACGGGTGTGCAGCTGAATCTGCCTTCGGTGTACAAAGTGTGGGCGACACCGAGGCCATATCGCAACACGTTGCCGGCCCAACCCTCGGTTCCATCAATCGGTATGAAGTCGCGTATCTCGCCTTCAATCGTTGTTCCGTTGCCACATCGCTTCATGAACAACAATCCCGGTTCAAGGCTGACATGCTCGGTTCCGAGACCATCGGCGCCATCGCCGGAGGGGATGTACGTGCGAAACTGAAAGGTCAAATAATGGGCCTGATCGACCCAAAGTGCGGCTTTCAAGCCGACATTGATATCGGAGAGACCGCCAGTGTTGTTGTTTTGCTCTGGATTGATGAGCCGGAACGGAATTTCGACAAATCCTGAGATCAAGTCGCTCAGTAGCAAGCTCTCGGCATAGAGCGAAAACTCTTGGAAGTCGATGCCCGTTTCCACGAGCGGAGGACCAGGCGCCGAACCGCCAAAACAACCACACTTCGGATACAAGAACTCGGCTCGGTCGGGTGTCGGATTATCGTAGGCAGCGTCGAAACGGAAGCGGACTTTGTTGGTAACGATCGCGCTATCGATGTAGCCGCCGGTTCCGCCGCCGGTTCCCACGCCAGAGCCCAGTCCGAATTCCTCTTCCTCGGGCGGCTGTGCGAAACCCGGACTCAGTGGCGAGGAACAAAAAACCAACGCGAAGAGCACACATAGAATATGCTTGTAAACGCTTCGCCCTCTGTGCGTCGCCGCGACGCTGTTGGGACCGTCGTTGCAGCCGCAGCTTTTGTAGGTCACACCCATCGCTCTGTGTTTCTGTACAAGTCGATTCGGCGGCTGCGAGCTGAGCGCGCAGCCTTTCATAGGTGCGATCGGTGATTCGTTTAGCCCCGCATTAACAATCCTGCCGATTATCCCCGTTTTGCCGATCTCAAGGAAAACTCGGGGTTCAGCGGCCGAACACAGCTTCTTTCCCGTCTTAGAATAGGGGTTAGATTGAGTAAAACGCAGCTGCGAAGCAATCCGCAGACCTTCCCTCAATTCCGCAGATTGACCGAGGAATCAACAGGATGAGCCGATTCGCTCGCATGCTCGCATTAGCGGCCCTGACGACGACTGGCATGGTCTGCATGGCAGAGCCGCCAGGCGGGCAGGTGTCGCTTCGTTCGCTGTTGGAGGAAAATGAGCGAGTGCAGGCGAGCTGGAACGCGGACATCGAAGCCGGCCGCTCGCAGGACGCGGTGGTGAATGCCGAACGATTGGCGGAACTGCAACGCCAATTGATCGACCGCGCGCCGCGAGAAACATCAAAAGATTTCGACCAGTTGGACGAGTTCGGCGACGCCCTGTCCGGCACTCTGTATTGGTTGGCGGATCGGTTCGAGCAGACAGATAACTTCGACAAAGTCGTTTCACTTCAACAACAGATCGTGGCGTTAAAAGATGCGCGTGTTGATCGAAACGAATCGCGGCGGACTGCGAGCCTGACGCCCCAGCAGCTCTCGCAAGTCGAAAAGGCCGGGCACCTCTATGCCGAGGGGGAAGCCCATTTCAAAGCTCACAGAATTGACGAAGCCATCGAAACGTTCACAGCGGGACTGCAAATCCTCGAAGCAACGCTTGGCGAGGAACATCGTGAGACGCAGAAGACCCGCGAATGGATCCCTTTCTTGCACAAACTGCGAGGCGACTATCTCAAAGCAAAACCGTTCTACGAAAAAGCCGTTGCTCTAAACGAAAAAACGTATGGCGAACATCCTGCGACAGCCAAGAGTTTGCACGCGTTGGCCATGCTGTACGACAAGATGGGCGAGTTTGACGAAGCCGAGCTGCGATTCAAGCAGAGTTTGGAAATGCGGCAAAGGATTTGGGGAGACCAACCTTGGCGAATCGCGGTGGCACATAACGAGCTTGGGCGAATCCGCATGTGGACGGGCAACTATGCCGGTGCCAAGACGGAACTTGAGCGGAGCTTCGAGATCGTCAGTAAGCTGCCGGAGAGGGATCGCGACCTCGGTGCCAATCTACAAAACCAGGCATTGCTTCATCAGATGATGGGCGATTACGCCCTCGCCGAGCCGCTCTACAGACGCGCGTTGGAGCACGCGAAACGGCACAAGGAGGTCACGGCGCAAATCTTGGACAACATGGGGCTCATGTATACCGCAGTCGGCGATGAAGCCGAGGCAGAAAACAGTTTCCAACGGGCCCTCGAAAGTTACAAAGCGTTCGATAGCGACTTGCTCGACGCCATTGTCGACTTTGATGCCGGCCGGCCGGATGAATCAGACATCCGATTTCACAAGGCACTCGTTTTCGTCAAGAACGTGCATCCCGAGACGCTTCGTAGTATTGCTCGAACGCAGAGCAACTTCGCATGGCTATTGACATCGATCGGAGAGCACGAAAAGGCCGAGCGTCTTTACGAACGAAGTCTCGCGATCAGCAAAGCGGTCGGAGGTGATCAACACCCCGAGGCGGCCGCCTGCCTGGACAACCTAGGATGGTTGCATCAGAAGATGGGTGACTTGGAAAAGTCCGAAGGGGAATATCGCCAGGCTTTGGCGATCCGCAGAAAGGTTCTGGGAGACCAGCATATCGAAACGGCAGTCAGCTTGAGCAACCTGGGAGTGCTGAAATTACTCGCAAACGATCGCCAGAATGCCGAAATTCTACTTCACGATTGCCTTCGTATTCGCCGCCAAATGCTGGATAAGACCGCGACGGTGCAAAACGAGCGGCAGCAATTGCTAATGAATCAAAACCTGCGGAGTGCGCTCGACGACTGGCTCTCGGTCGTTGACGACGAAGCGGCCTACGGCGAAGTGCTGCGTTGGAAAGGAACTGTTTTTGTTCGCCAAGCCGCGCTCCGGTCGCTGCGCACACACCCCGAACTCAAGACGCTCGTCGATGACCTTCGTAGCTTAAGCAGCCAGTTGGCCAGACTCTTGCGGATGCGTCCCGAAAAGGCACTTCAGCAACAACACCTCGAACAGTTGTCAAAAGTGGCGGCCCAGCGCGACCAACTCGATTCTCAACTCGCCGAAAAGAGTCAAGCCTATCGTCGTTTCCAACAGGATGCGGCTCTGACTCCGTCCGACCTTCAGGAGGTGATCGCACGAAACGAGAACACAGCCCTCGTTGATATTTTGGAATACGATCGCGTCCTGTCTGGTGCGGAGGGCGGCGACCCGAATCACCCAACGCGTCAGCGGCAATTTGTTGCCTTCGTGATTCGTGCAACCGGGCCCGTACATCGTGTCGAACTCGGCTCCGCCGAGAAGATCGATCAATTGGTGGAGGACTACCGTGCCAACCACCTGTTCGACAGACACGGCTCGAACGTGCCAACTGCGCCAACAGGGAGGTCACTGCGAGAATTGGTTTGGCTGCCCATCGAGGAGCATCTTGGCGGGATCGAAACCGTGCTAGTGTCACCCGATGGAAGCCTTGGACGGCTCCCGCTGGCCACCCTGCCGGGGCGAAACCCGGAGTCCTATCTGTTGGAGGACTACCGCACTGCCGTGATACCGGTGCCGCAGGCGTTACCTGCGATTCTGTACTCCGAAAGGCCCACGGTTGACCGCGATGTGCTCGTTCTCGGCGACGTCGAATACGACGCCGAGACCGAATCAAAAACCGTGAAAAAATTCGACAAATTCGACAAATTCGACAAATTCGCGACAAACAAGCCGAGAGGCGGTGCGGAGAACGGTGATTCAACTCTTCCCAAAAGGTATAAAAAACTTGCCTACGCGGGGCAGGAACTGACGCTGATCAAAAGCAGCTATGAAAAGACCACGCGAAAGTTGATTTCGACACTCCAAGGCTATGCCGCAACTGAAGAAGCCTTTCGACAGCAAGCTCCACACCACCGCATCTTGCACCTGGCCACGCACGGATTCTTCGCCCCCGAGCAACAAGTTTCAGCACTGCAAAAACGCAACGACGACCGCAGCGGAAGTCGCGATTCCAGCATGTTCCTCGGACACGACCCGGGACTCTTGTCCGGTATCGTTTTGGCTGGGGCCAATCAACCGAAAGCCGACGGTGATGATGGCGTGCTGACCGCCACGGAAGTAAGCGAGATCGATTTATCGGGAGTCCATCTTGCTATCTTAAGCGCCTGCGACACGGGACTGGGACGAGTAGCTGGCGGCGAGGGTGTGTTGGGGCTGCAACGCGCTTTTCAGGTAGCCGGCGCTCGAAGCGTGGTGGCCAGCCTGTGGGAAGTTCCCGATAGTGACACGAAAGATCTCATGACGGGCTTCCACAACAATTTCTGGAACACCGACATGGGAACGCTCGAGGCTTTGCACAACGCCCAACTTTCGATTCTTCGTGGCGAAGATCAGGATCGTGGTCAGCGAGTCAGCGGACAAGGATCCGTCGTCAAGAATCCCCGCACGCCGCCTTATTATTGGGGGGCCTTCGTACTCAGTGGAGATTGGCGTTAGCACGACCGCTGAAGGTTCGATCCATGCGCACCAAAGACTTTCTGCTACTGATTTTCCTGCTCGGGTCGACCCTGACAATGGGTTCGGGAGCGGTCTACGGTTTCGAACCTGATGAGAAACATCCACGCTTGGCCCTTCTGATTGGCGTGGGAGAATACCCGGGACTCAGCCCCGCCGAACAACTCGACGGAAGCGGCAACGATGTCGCGATCATGCAAGAATTGCTGGTCGCGCGTTTTGGCTTCGAACCGCAGCACGTCACAACGCTGATCGATCAACAAGCCAGCGGTGAAGGCATACGCCGGGCCCTGGCAACACTTGCCGACGTGGTCAACGGGCTGCCCAGAGGTGGCCCAATCGCACAAGTCGTCATTCATTTCAGTGGACACGGGTCTCAGTTGCCGGACCAAGCCTCTGGGAATGATCATGACGAGACAGATGGGCTGGATGAAACCTGGGTTCCCTACGATGCGACCAAGCAAGGTGGCGAGCAAGACATCCGCGATGACGAGATCAATTTGTTCGCGGAAAAAATCTGTCGAGAGGGAAAGGCTCGGCTGTTGATCATTGCCGACTGCTGTCACTCCGGCACCGGCGCACGCGGCGTCACCAAGATCCGTCAACTGCATCGAACTCTCAAACCAAGCACGCCGGCGGCGCGGGAAAGACAATTGCCCGCAGGCGTCGTTTTCTTGTCCGCGTGCCGTGCCCGTGAAGTCGAACCCGAATTCAAAGACGACGACAAGTCTTACGGATTGCTGACACGGTTCCTCGTCGAAACACTGCAACAGGAGCGGGAGATCTCCAAGCTGACTTACGACCTGGCGCAGAAGTCCATTCTCGCACGCTACCGCGCTCGGCGCGTGTTGCAGGCACCCATTCCGCAACTCGAAGGAGATTCAGAGACTCTGCTGAAGTCCTCCATCCTGGGCCTGGGCACCGATGTTGACCGCGCAGCGTATTACCCTGTGCAAAGCACGTCCTCGAATTCTGCTGTTCGGCTGCAGGCCGGCAAACTCCACAACGTAACCGTCGGTTCGTTGTTTGAGCTGTACGAACAAGCCGATCAAATCGACTCGGCGCCATCACTGGCCTGGCTTGAAATCACGAAAGTCGACGGTACCCGCTCCGAAGCGAAGGTGATCCGGTGGGAACAAGACAATCGCTCGCAGCCGCTTGATCACCACTTACCACGATCATTCAAGAATGGTTACGCGATTCTGCGACAGCCGGCACCCGGCGACGCGAGTTTGCGGCTCAAGGTGGTTCAAGTGGACGAGGACAATCTTGACGGTCCGCCGCTGGCGCGAGACGCAGTGCCGGCGGTTGTCTTGGATTCGCTGACCGAGGCCAGGCACAGCGATGAGGCGAGTTGGCTGAAATGGACCACGCAACCCGATCAACCATCTGACTTGCTACTCCGCATCGCCGGAGACCATGCCGCACTGTTCCCGGCAACCGGTGTGGCCGAGGTCACGAGACTGGCCACTACCCGCGGTTCGTCGCTAACGTCGTTGCGAGGCGGATGGGGGCCCTTCGATTTACGCAGTGGACTCACTTCGACGGTCGGCGACGGTGACACAGACGAAAAACCGGCGTCCCTGTCCGACTACTTGCGGCGTATCAATCGAGCTCGCAATTTGGTCAGCTTGGCCGAAAACGGTGCCGGCCAGAAAACGTCTGACTACAACGTCAATCTTGAACTACTGGACATCGAATTCGACTTTGAGCATGACGAGATTACCCATTCAAAGCCGTGGCGGCCGGATTCAGACCGTGTGTTGGCCATGCGGGAAGACGATCTGTACGCGTTCCGAGTTTCCAACCTAGGCAAGGACAATCGCCCCGTTTACGTGACGGTCTTGGAAGTCACGCCCAATATGGGAATTCAACGCGTCATCCCCGATGACGATCTTTCCATGAAGCTTGAACCGGGCGACTCGCGGATTAGCTTCGTTCTGCAATGCACACCACCCTTGGGAACCTACCATGCTGTGATGTTGGTAACGCGTGAGGAACATGATTTCCGCTTCATCACTCAGCGTGATTTGGGAAAAACTCGAGGTGGTCATCGCGCGGACACCAACTCTTTGCAAAGCCAACTGGAAGTCGCCACTCATTTCCTGCCACCGCAATCGCGCGGAAGGCGAATGCGCCCGCAGAAATCCGATAGTTCTTGGCATGCCCAGGTACTTTCCTGGCAGGTAGATCCAAACCAGTAAGGACTTGTCTGGAAATTCGCATTCAACCAGGAATCATCGCAAGTTGCTTTGCCCACTCCTTGTCCCAAGGCTCGCGGTAGGGTCGTTGGAGCATTTCCGAGGCGCCTGCGTCACCGATGAAATCCTCATTCGCCGGATCCCACTTCAGATCGCGGCCGGTACGCAGCGCGATGTTGCCTAAATGCGCCAACGAGATCGATCGATGTGCCACTTCAATCGGGGCCACCGGCTGCTTGCGAGACTGAACGCAATCAAGAAAGTTCGTAACGTGATTGTTGCTTTCGTACAGATGGATCTCGTCCTGCTCGATCACGGAATCGCGAATTTCTTGCGAACTCGCTTCGTGTTTCCCTCGGTTGGCCCACACCCAACCATCGGATCCCTCAAACGTGACGCCCGAGCGTTGGTCGCTGCCGATCGTTAGCGTCACGCCGCTCTCATAAACACAATCAAACTTGTATTCGATCGCCGTGTTATAGATGGGACCTTCAGCAAACTTGCCGCTCGCGTTGTGAATCGCAATCGGGCCAGTTCGCTCGGTATCCATTCCCCATTGAGCGATATCGGGATGGTGGCCACCCCAGTCAGTCAACTGTCCGCCGCTGTAGTCCAAGATCCAGCGAAAGTTCACACCGACACGTGCCGGGCAATAGTCTGCCCACGGCGCGGGGCCAAGCCAGAAGTCGTAGTTAAAGCCTTTGGGGATCGGCTCTGTCTTGGTGCGTGACGCCGTTTTGCCATAGTCAGGCACGCCGCCGGGCAAGCCACACCGCACCGTTTGCAGTTTGCCGATGCGACCATTGCGAACCAACTCGCAAACACGTCGAAAGTTCACATCGCTACGCTGCTGGCTGCCTGTTTGCCAAACAATGCCACTGTGCTGCACAGCCCGCGTCATCTCACGGCCTTCAGCAATGGTCAAAGACAAAGGTTTTTGCCCGTAGACATCCTTTTTCGCGTTGGCCGCGGCAACCGCAATCAACGCGTGCCAATGGTCGGGCGTGCCGATGTAAATGGCGTCGATATCCTCGCGTGCAAGGACCTCGCGATAATCTTCATACGCCTGACATGTTTTGCCGCCATAGGCCTCGTCGACCAAATGCCGCGCGGGCTCGCGGCCTCGGACGGAATTGTCCCAATAACCGGGTCCTTCCTGATTGACATCACAAACGGCGACGATCTGACAACGATCATCCTTCAAGAATTGCCTGGCCCAGTTGTAACCATTGTTGCCCACACCGATGAACGCCATCGTGATCCGGTTGCTGGGTGCTTGATGGCCAAATAGCGTCGCAGGAGCGATCATCGGCGCGGCAACCGCGGCCGCGGAACCTCTGATAAACGTACGTCGTGAGCAATGATTCATTACCTGGGGCTCCTACGAGTAGATCGGCGAAACCAGAGATTTTACTCGACGTTCTCTGGCCGCTGCCACTGCGGGACATAGCGGGAACCTCTTTATTCCACTCGTCAGAATTCGATCTCGACGGATCAGGCTCTTTGTGTTCAACTGTTTCATCCGTTTTCAGTGACCATACGGATTTGCAAGCTGGGACCTCTCGCAAAGACGGAGCGAACATGTCGACAAAAGAACAACGCCGCCAAAAGAAACTGGCCAAGAAACGCTCGAAAGATGTGCTCAAACGGAAGGAGCAGGCTCGTGAGCGAAATTCCTTGCAGTCGCTCGCCGGTCAAATCAAGGCTGCTTCGGTGGGGACCATTGAGCATTGCCTGATCAGCAACGAGGTACTCGATCCAGGTCGCAAACTTGGCACGGTCTGGATCAGCCGACGGATGCCGGATCGACGATTGGCATGTGTCCGGTTTCTGGTCGATGGAATGTGTTTGGGGGTGAAGGATATCCATGCATTCACTGCCTTCCCCGCCGACCTCAGTGAAATGTTGGAGAAAGCACAACGCGTCGAAACACTCCGTAGTGCGACACCCCAGCGTGCCAAGAAGCTGGTCGAGTCGGCAGTCGCCTACGCGGAACAATTCGACTTACATCCGCCCGCAGACTACAGGAAGGTCGCGCCAATCTGGAGTGACATTGACGCGGAAGCGTGTACGGAGGAGTTCCGTTTTGGTGGCGAAGGTGGCAAGCCTCACTTCATGAACGGGCCGCATGATTCGCCAGTCTTTCAAAGACGCGTCATCGAGACACTTACGCGGACCGCGGGCGAAGGCAATTACAACTTCACCTTCTTCGGCTCGGCCGATTCGCTTGGTTTGAATGAGGATTTCATCGCGTTGGACGACCCCGAGTTAGACGTTGACATCGACGAGGACGTTGATTTCGACGACCAGGATGTTGTCGATGACGAATTCCTGATTGACGTGACCGCAACTTCGTCGGCAAGGAATACGGACTGACGTCCGATCGACGATGTGATCAGTCGGCGACCGGCTCCTGTTCGATGCTAGCGATCCTGATCTGTTTCAGCAGAGCGTCCGTTTCTGGATCGTGACCTTGGATCATGATCGTGCCGGGCTCGAGCCTAAGGCCCTTCCGTGGATTCTCCTCCGGTTTTCGGTCGTCGAACCAGTTGCTGACCTGCACACCGTTGACCCAGGCAGCCATTGCCTGCTTGTGAGCGACCAAGACGACGGTCGCCCACTGGTCGACCTCGCCGGCGACGATTCTGGCATTTTGTCGACGGAAAATGCCCCCGGTGCCACAGTCCGCTGGTGCAACCGGGTTTCCATCAACCGTTTCGTTACTGAGCTGGCACTCGTATCCCATCATTTTGTCGCCGGGAATGCAGCGAAAGAAGATTCCCGAATTCATCTCCGCCTTGGGCAACTTGTACTCGGCAAGCAGCACAAAATCGTCGTACGAGTCCTTCGTTTCCAATTGCGTCGACCCACCCTTGACGTGCAACCAACCTTCGTCGGTCGTGGTGAACTCACCTGGCATCTCGGGGTACTTCTTCCACATCGAAAGCTCGGCATCGAGCAGGGTTTTCAGACTCAGCGGACGCAACAGAATGTTTCGGAATTCGACACGACCGCTGTTGTGCTGCAAACCAATCCGCCCGGCTGACAGACCGATCGGATCGGAGTAGTCGCATACGAGTTTGTCATCGACAGAAACCTGAAGCTGCTTGCCCTCGAGGTGTATCTTCATGGTTCGCCACTCTCCGAACCTTTCGCGGATTCGGAGTCGTCGACCTTCTGCCGTTTGACGACGCTGGCAGTCGGGAAAGGATTGTCATCCGCTGCGATATTCACCTCGTAACAATCAAATGCGGGGTCTTCGGGTTCCAGCGGTGTGCGAAGAAAGACGCCGCTGTTGGTTTTCTCACCCGCTTTGAACTCGAGCGTCAATTCATAGTCCTGCCATGGCAACGAGGTGCACAGCAAACACTGGTCGCCGCTATCAACCACAATGCTGCCATCCTCGACCCGCCAGTTCGCCGCACCAGCGATTTCCCAACCATACAGCGTGTATCCGTCAAACAGCCGAATCCAACCCTCGGACGCTTTGTCTGGAGAGAGACGAGCTGCCAACAATTCTTCCGCGTTAGCCTCGTACGACTGCGGAGCCGCGATTTCTACCGGCTGGGCCGGATCGAGCTTCGCAGCGACGGCTGGGGCTTTGCTGATCGACTCGGGCGGCTTGCAACCGGAAACCCCAATCACAACTGTCGGAAAGACTGCCGCAGCGACCAACCACGAGCGAACGTAAAATCGATTCATGCTACTTGTATCCATATCGTTCGAAGTAGTCCTGCCATGCAGTTTGGATGATCGCTTCCTTGTCCGCGGGAAGTTGATGTTTGTTTGGTTTATATCCTCTGTGTTCAGATTCAACCCACGCTTCAATCGTCGGCTGTACCGTATCGAAATCACTCAGCCGAAGGGTTTCGTAAATCCTTCGCAGCGTCCTCACGGGGTCGTTGACCAAGTCTTCGTAGCGAACGTCAACCAAGCGGTGGGACTCGACCTGATCACGCTGGGATTGAAACGCTGCGTACATCCGTTGAAGACAGTCAACCACATAGCTTTCGATCCGCTCGTGATTCGGCTTTTGAAGCGCCTGGACCTCATCGAGGCCGCGCCACAAGCGGCAGGTCGATGGAAATAACTCTCTTGGGTCGCGTGTGATGTGAATGAATTTCGCTTCCGGAAACTCGCGTGCCAACCATGCGATTCGGCCCGTATGCGTCGGACTCTTGATGATCAATGGGCGGCCGGTCGAGATGCTGACCGCACCCAAAAAAGAACGCAACGACTTGAGCCAGTGCTGCACCGATTCCTCGGAAAGGCCCTGGAAGTCAAGATACTCATCATCAACAGAGGGATTGTTGGGGAACGCGATTCGTCGGTAGGGTGATGGCAGACCTAGCGTCAGCAGGGCAAACTCGTCTTCCTGGGGACGATCCCAACCGGCATCCATATTGTCCATCGGACGCTTGCCCGGCAGCAGCCATGAGGCGAAACGGCGGAAAAACCATTCCGTTATCAGAAAATGATGGGGCGCAAAGCACTGAAAGGTGGACGGACTGCTGAGCCGCTCGTCACGAACCATCAACTCATGCAACAGCGTGGTGCCGCTCCGCCAATGTCCCACAATGAAGACCGGCGGCCCATGCAACTCCCCATCGGCCAGTTTGCGTCGATAGAGCAGACTTTGAAGTGTGCCGAGAACGGTGTTCACTAAGGTCGCGAATGAGACACCGATTGCCATGGGAATGCGGCTGGGATGAACGCGGAAACGACCACTCTTGAGCAACCCAAGCCAAGTCCCAGGCCGCATTCCGTGCCAGAAACGTGGGGAATAGATCGGATAGCGGTGAAATTCAGCTTCCGGGCTGTTGGAAGCGGCTTTGCTGGGGATCGCTGCTCGACCCGCTTGAATCGGGTTATTTGGTCGGACGGGGGTAACACGCCCGACCAAACTGCCCCCTTCCGCGAGATCGCGTTGCGTGGGACTGCCTGGGTGAGCGGGATTCGGGCCCAAGGGATACTTGCCCAGGGGGTATTGCCCCTTGGGACTAGTCGAAACGTCAGCCGAGGCAGCAGCGACCCCGTTTTTGGCGTCCTTCGGCTCGCGAGGCGACTCGGTCAATAAATCTGCCAAAGATGTAAATAGAAGATCGGAACCAAACCATCCTCACTAATGTAGTTGACTACCGTCTGATCGTGGAGCGGGATATCTTGCTTCGGTAGCCTTTCCCGCCGGGCTGTACGGCGTCGATCTGGACGGAATCACCGCATTCTTTACGGAAAACGCACCATATTTCCGGTCGCCAAACCCGCAGAATTCATGGCCACGACAACGAAACCGACCGACGAACTTTCGATCGCCGACCTGCAGCGGCATATTCGGCAGATGTATTTCGACAAAGATCTGGCCCGGGGCGTCGATGGCACATTCATGTGGTTGATGGAAGAAATTGGCGAACTCGCCTCGGCCCTCCGCGGAAATGACAAACAGAACTTGGCCGAGGAATTTGCCGACGTGATCGCATGGTTGGCGACGATTGCCAACGTGGCCGAAGTCGATCTGAACGCTGCATTGATGGCCAAATACGGTCGCGGATGCCCGGGCTGCGGCCGGCTTGTTTGCGAATGTCCTGACACGGAAAAGCCCTGACCTAAATCGTCGCTCACAGATCGCCTTCTCCAAAGATCCAATCATCGACTGTATGTCATCCCTGTCTCATCCGCTTCGTTTTTCGCATTGGACCATGCTGCCGGTTTTAGCACTGTGTTGCCTGAGTGCTGCGTCATCCGAAGTGATCGCCGACGACAACGCGAGCCTGAAGCGTGACACCGTCGCATTCGGCATCGAAGGTCACTACCGAGTTGGTTGTTGGACAGGCATACGTGCGGATTTGCAGTTCACATCGATCGAGACTCGTGATGGCGATGGTGTGCAAGTCGACTATCGGCAACCGGGCCGAATCGATGCAAACAACTGGGGGTATGTGATCCCCGGAAGCGAAGCTGCCCCTGTCTTACTGCGAGACGAAAACGAGATCGTCGCGTCAACTCGATTCCCAACAATTGGATCGCCCTCGCGAGGCCCGGCAATGATCCCGCTGAGGACACCCTGGATCGTGGCATTCGCGGACCCCCTTGGTGTCGACCAAATCGGCGCCAACCCGCTATTGAACCGCGACCCATTGATCGCTGTTTCGATGCCTCAAAACGCCAGCGGATTCCCCGATTCGGTTCTCGGATACGACGGCGTCGATATGATGCTGATCGGCGGCACCAGTGCCGACCAACTACGGTCGCTCAGCGAGAGACAACAGCAGGCGATCGCCGATTGGATCACCAATGGCGGACGCGTATTCCTGACACTTGGCGAATCGGCTCCTGAATTACTGCAGGCCGCGCCTTGGCTGCTCGCCTTGCTGCCGCTCGATGAAATAGTGACCACAAAGACCGATCCATCAGCACTTGAAACTTTCACGTCATCGCAAACACCATTGCAGTCCTTTGTCGGCACGAAGCTTCCCAAGAACAAGGGTAAAGTGCTGATCATGGGGCGAACGAGTCGACGAGTCAGCACGCCCATCGCGGTGGAATACATCGTTGGGTTCGGCAGAGTCACCGTGGTAGCCGCCGATCTGGACGACGAACTGTTTGCAACTTGGCCAGAACGCCTTGATCTGATCACAGAATTGACCGGAACGATATTGATTCCAGAGCAAGGGGAACAGGGACAAAAGAGCCGAGCGACTGCCTACAACGATCTGGCTGGCCAGCTGCGGACAACGCTCGATCAATTCGCCATCAAACGCAAGTTTGGGTTCTCGTTGGTCTCTTTGATTTTGATGGCATTGATCGCTGCGATCGGACCACTGGACTATTTATTGATCAATCGCGTGCTAGGCCGTCCACTGCTGGGTTGGGTTACCTTTCCGCTGATGGCAATCGGCTTATCGGTGCTGCTAGCCATCCAAGCTCGGCCTGTCGCCCAAGCGGAGACCTCCAGCGGGCAAGCAAACTCGACAGACTCGTTGCAATGCAATCGCATCGAGATTTTTGACATCGACACGATCGAGGGCATCGGTCGCGGTTTCGCGGTCAGTTACCTGTATGGTCATGAAGCCTACCGCTTTGACTTGGATGTGGCCGAAACCGATTCTTTGCGTTCAATCTCCAGCGGCACCGAGCAGATGCTGACCGCTTCGTTCGGGTATCCGGGTGAATCGTTCGGAGGTATCCAAATCGAAATCGAAGACGCGCGGTTGCCAGTCTATGAAGTGCCGATGGAGCGGGCAGGCTCTGCACCGAGCAATCCGATTCGTACGTCGCTCAAGGGACTGCCGCTGGCGTCGCGCAGTAGCAAAGGGATCGCCACTCGCTGTTGGTTTACGCCAAAGCTGACGAGCGAAGTCTCGCTGCAACATCGCCCAGGAAGCGAATTGCTGCAAGGTGAACTGGCCAACCCGCTGCCGTTAGATCTGCTCGACGGGATGTTGGTCTATCGCAACTGGGCTTATCTGTTGCCGACCCGTTTTCCATCCGGTGGTCGCATCACGGACGTCTCGGCGCTTCGTCAAAAGAATTTTCGTTGGCAGCTTTCCCGCCAACAGGCCCTCGAAAGTGCAACCGAGACCGAAGCCTGGGATCCCATGATCAGCGATGCGCCCGATCGTGTAGCGGAAATGTTGATGTTTCACAATGCAGTTGGTGGCACACGGTATACGGGGCTGCGCGACGATCCACTGGCCTTCCTGGACCTCAGTCACCTGTTGACCGAGGATCGATGCATTCTGTTGGGAAGACTTGCCCAACCATTGACAACCATGGAAGCGACGGACGACTCTTTGAGCCAACACCCCAGCGGCGAAAGCTTAACACTCGTGCGCGTCGTTCTTCCGGTCTCTGATCGCTGACCAAAACGCCGTCTCCAACATGACGAAGCTGCCATGCACTCGACTCCGAATTCCTTTTCCCCGCACACCCATCGCCAAGATTCGTGATCAAGACTGTCGACCTAACAAAAAAGTATGGTGACGCGTTCGCCATCAAAAGCATCGATCTCGACTTGCAGCCCGGCGACCTGTTCGGATTCATTGGGCCCAATGGTGCCGGCAAGACAACAACGATGCGGATCATCGCAACGCTGCTGGAACCGAGCTGGGGCGAGGCTTACGTCTGTGAACACAGCGTTCACACCGCTCCCAAAGAGATCCGTCGACTGGTCGGTTATATGCCCGACTTCTTTGGCGTTTACGACGACATGACGGTCGTCGAGTATCTCGAGTTCTTCGCCGCGTCGTATCGCATCAAGGGTGAAGCCAGGAAGCAGCGTGTCGACGAGATGCTGGATGTCGTCGACTTGGATTTCAAACGTGACGCCTTTGCCAATACGCTCTCACGAGGGCAAACCCAACGGCTTGGCCTGGCGCGAACGCTGCTGCACGATCCACAAGTCCTGCTGCTGGACGAGCCGCTATCGGGGCTCGATCCGCGTGCCCGGATTGAAATGCGGAATTTGCTCCGCAGGCTCGGCGAAATGGGCAAAACAATCATTGTCAGCAGTCATATCCTGCCCGAGCTTGCCGACGTCTGTAACAAAATCGGCATCATCGACAAAGGCGAACTGAAACAGAATGCGACCAAGGCCGAAGTGATTCGCATGGTCCGTGAACACACAGTGCTGGTGATTCAACCGGCCCAAAGAGACAAGCTGGACGACGTCGCCAAGCTGCTCGAAGGGCATCCCAAAGTGCAGGGATGCGAACTGGGCGATGACGCGATGCGAGTGGTTTTGAAAAGTGATACCGATGACTACAGCGATCTACCGACGCTGTTGATCGAGAACGGAATCGCCTTGCGACGTTTCACTGAAGAGGAACTCGACCTCGAATCAGCATTCATGGCGCTCACCAAGGGCACCAGCACTCGTATGTAAATGATTGACCCTTCGGGATGCTGCTGCGTGCCTCGTGTCAGCATTCTGGCGAGTTGATTGATCTCGTTCAATTTTGTTCGCAGTGACCGCATTCATGCGGTTTCGAGCTTAAAAAAACCCGATGAATCGGGTGACTGCGAACGCAAGGCGGCGAGGTCCAGTTAACCGGCCGATTTTGCGAGTCTCATCACCAACTGCTCAAGCAACAGCCGATCACGTCCATCCGCGCTATGCGTCCCTTTGAGTCGGAGATCGGCGTCCAGCAACCAAGGCAACAGCTGTTTGCCCCTTGCTCGCCCCAAACCTTGCAGCTGCGATTTTGCTCGCTGTACGTCGTCGGATCGATGGATCCCGACCGACGAAAGCACTTCTTCGAGCTGCCACTTGCGACCACAACTTTCGCGGTGCTGGACCACTGCGGTGGCCATCCCCAAACGTCGCAGCGACCAGGCGATTTGAGGCAACAACGCGATCGGTTTTTGACCTCCACTCATCAGCTTGTCGAGTTGACGGAGTGCCTCGGCGGCATCACCGGCGGCGATCGCGTCGGTGATTTGCCAAACCGTTTTGCCTTGCCATCCGGCAACCACATCTCGCACCAACGCCTCATCGATCGTCGCACCCGGCTCAAGATACAAGGCAAGCTTGGCGATCTCGGTATCCAGCATGCCAATTTCTTCGCCCATCATCTCGACCAGCGCATCGGCCGCTGCACTTGCCAGCGAGGTGTTATGCCGCCCGGCCACGAAACCAGTGAGAAACTTGCGCCGCGAGGCTGCGGTCACGCCAAGTTTCTTGTCAATCGATGCCCCACATGCAACCAGCAAATGATCTTTGAGCAGACCTTTATAAACACGCGTGTTCGCTGCCAAAGAGTCGAGCTCGATCATCAGTCGACTGGCCGCACCCGGTTTGCCGATGTACTTCTCGATCTCGAGTCGATGGTCGCGGACGAACTTGTCAGCTCCACGCACGACGATCGTCCGTTTGCCATCCATGTCAAATAGCGAGGCTGTCGACAAATCGTCGCGCAGATCCGACCAGCGTATCGAATCTCCGTCAAATTGCGTCACATCGCCATCCGCCGACAATGCCTGCAAGACCCAAGAACGCAAGGTCGCATCATTGCCAAACAGTGCCACCACATCCGGAACATCGTCTGGAGGTTTCGACAGCACTTCGAACGCATGAATCAGTGTCATGGCAGACACCATACCAATCAGTCAGAGCGGATGCGACCGCCTGGCCGTGACTGGCCCGGCGCTGTCCCGCCCGCTATTTGAACACCGCGGCAGGACGTTGCGCGGTCTGCTCGTCCATCGGCGGAGGCTCGGTTCCCGAGAGCGACTGGAATCCGCGGATGCGGGCTCGAGGAGCAAGTCCCTGGGCGTCGATGGGCTGATCCAGAATGTAGGTGCCTACGTTGCCTGCTTGGTCGGTCGCATCGATTCGCAAATACAATCTGCGAGGCAATTGCGGATCGGCCGGCCAAACATAGTCGCCGTCATTTCGCAAGCCTGCCGCGATCGTCGTCCATGGCCCCTGCGGACTGTCGCTGAACGAGAGGGCAATCGGTCGCTTCGTCAGATAATCATCGGCGGCCTCATAGCGAATCACCAGCGATCCGATTCGATCCCCTTCGCCATATTGAGCCCCCGTGATCCGCACCTGGGGCGTCTCTTTGTCGACCACCACCACGATGTCGGGCGTTTCGCCTGATTGCGGACGGGGACTTGCCAGACCGTTGCGGCCAACCACGACAATGCGGAAGCCGAAAACGCCTCCCCCTTTGGTTTCAATGTCGAAGGGGCTGCTTTGATCCGGGTCCTTGCCCCACAGTGACCAGCTTCTGCCATGATCAAGGCTGCCATACAACTCGATTGCATCAACGCCATAGCTGCCCACTGCTTCCAACTCGTAGGCGAGACTGAATCGCTCGCTGTCGCTGAAGCGAACGGGTGCCGCGACCCATCACATTGGCAGGGTCGACCGGCGACAATCGCTTCGCTTGATAGGGTTCGGCAGTCGGGTCAACCTCAGGCTCAGGAGCTGGGATTTCCTCGGGTTTTGGGGTCGGCACGGCGGATTGCTCCGACAGCGGCCGCATTGCTTCAGCCGCTGAGCTTGGACGACTCGGCTGTGGCTTGGACTCACCGGCTGCCGGAGCCGCTTGCGGTTTTGGCTGCACCGATTGCAATGCAGGGGATTGCGATGGAGCTGGTTGCGATTGAGCTGGCCCGTTCAAGCCGAAACCGCCATTCGTTTCTGCTGGCGTTGGCAGGTTCTGAGTCAAGGTGCGGGTCGATGAAGTGCGGGTCGATGAAGTGCGGGTCGATGAAGTGCGGGTCGATGACATGCTGCCGTAGATCGAAGGTGGGCCAAAGGCAGCCCGTTGTTGGGTCACCGGCGGCGGTTGACGCCTTTGTGGCAGTTGAAAGAGTTTACTCAAATCACTCAACGGGCTTGACGGTGCGGGCGTCAACTTCGATGGTGCGGGCGGGGCAGGTGTGGGCCTCACAGGTGTCGTCTGCTGCGATGGATACGCCGCCCCGCGGAAGCCGCCAAATGCGGACCTTACGCCGGAGGGGGAATCGGGTGCGTAGCCACCGGCCACAGCAAGGCTGGGTGAAGGCTGTCGTTGGTTGCGATCCAGTTGGATCACGGGACTGGCGACATTCATGGCGTCGAGTTTCTCGGCAGCCTCGTTTCGATATGGCATTGGTATCGCTTCGATCGAATCGCCAATCGGCGCCGACGCGAAACGACCTCCCATCGCCTCGGCCAACCGTGGTCGCAGTAACAGCTGCGAAACCACGCTCTGGTTTCCAGGCGTATCGGTCACCACAAACTGAAGCGAGAGTTGCTGCCAAGGTTCGTTGGGAATGAAGTGCAAACTGCCATCGGGCGGCAACTGCCGAACGTCGACCGTCTGCCACTGGTTCACATTGTCGGTCACGTAACGCAACTGAATATTCTTCAGCGGCGTGGCATCGTTGATCCTCAAGGTCGCGTCAACTCGTCCCGAGGCATCCGCGTCGGCGTTGAACTTCACATAAGGCTTCGTTGTATCGACAAAGACTTTCAGTTCAGGTTCAATCTTGGTATTTGGGTGAGGCCGCCCTTGGGCATCGATCGTTCGGGTGGCGAACCAGAACTCGCCATCTCGCTCGGCGGTGAACTGGAACGCCTTGACCGCGACGTCGGGCCGCTTGCGGTCCAGCAGCTTCCACTCGTCGGGTGCTCCGCTGGAATCCCCGCGTGAGACGAACAAGTGAACCTCGATCGGTTGCGTGCCGCCAGCGTCAACCGTGAAGGGGATCGTAAAGGAACGTGACCCCAGAATGAAACAATCGGGGCTGGGCGGAGTCACCTGGGGCAGCGGCTCGCGATCGGGCGGCGTCGCTCTCTGAGCGGTCGACAATAACGGTGTCGTCGAGTCGCTCACCTCGACAGCCGCCGCCGTGTCAACCAGGATGGAAACCGAAGTCACGGCGAGTGCCGCAAGCAGAGTCGCGTTTCTGGCGATTTGCATCTTGTCGGCTGAGCCTCGAAGGCGAAAAAGAAAAGAGTTCAAGACGGGACCGAGTCCCACTTACTCGGCTTCGGACTTTCTGCGATGTTTCTTGAAGAAATTGACCACTCCCAGGCCAAAGTCCGCCCGGCTGGTCCATCATCAGTCAGTGGTGCTGATCACCAGACGAATTACCGAAAAAATCCTCATGAGCACCAACCGCTATCTATACGATGTGATCGTCATCGGTGCCGGCCACGCGGGAACCGAAGCTGCCGCAGCTGCAGCCCGCCTGGGAGCCAAGACGGCGTTGTTGACGACCAACCTGGATACGGTTGGCCAGATGTCCTGTAACCCGGCAATCGGTGGCGTCGCCAAGGGCCAGATCGTACGCGAAGTCGATGCATTGGGCGGGCTGATGGGCGAGGCCATCGACGCCACTGGGATTCAGTTTCGCCTGCTCAACCGTCGCAAGGGACCCGCCATGCACAGCCCCCGTGCCCAAGCGGACAAGAAAGCGTATCAGCAACACATCAAGCTGCAAATTGAGCAGCAACCTGGTCTCGATTTGCGTCAAGAAACCGTCGACGATCTGGTCACCGAAACAGACGGCTTGATCACACGCGTCGTTGGTGTACGTGTCCGCGGAGACGCTGAGTATCGCGCTCCCACCGTGATCTTAACGACAGGCACGTTTCTGAAAGCGATCATGCATACCGGCGATGCGCAAACTTCTGGGGGCAGGGCAGGGGAGGGGACCACAAGCGGAATCAGCGGTGCCTTGAACCGATTGGGCTTTGAGGTCGAACGCTTCAAGACCGGGACGCCGCCGCGGCTCAATGCGCGGACCGTCGATTTCTCGCAGCTGGAGGAACAACCGGGCGACGATGATCCGCAACCGTTTTCGTTCATGACTGACAAACTGCATTGCGAACAGATGCCATGCCACATCACGTACACCAATGAAGCGGTCCACGACTTGATCCGCGCCAACTTGGATCGAGCGCCGATGTACAGCGGACAAATCAATTCGCGCGGCCCGCGCTACTGTCCCTCGATCGAAGATAAGGTGGTGCGTTTCGCAGACAAAACAGGTCACCAACTTTTTCTTGAACCCGAGGGTCGCAACACTCAGGAAGTCTACGTCAACGGAATTTCGACCAGCCTGCCGCGCGACGTCCAAGACAAGATGTTTCGGATGATCGCTGGCCTCGAGCAAGCCGTCATCATGCGGTACGGGTATGCCGTCGAATACGACTTCTGTCCGCCCACTCAGCTCTGGCCGCATTTGGAATCGAAGGCGGTCGAGGGTCTCTTCTTCGCCGGACAAATCAACGGCACCACCGGTTACGAGGAAGCGGCGGGCCAAGGCTTGATCGCCGGACTCAATGCGGCTCGCAAAGTCGCGGGCAAAGATCCTTGGCTGCCGACGCGCGACCAAGCCTACATCGGCGTTCTGGTGGACGACCTGGTGACCGCCGGCACCGACGAACCCTATCGGATGTTCACAAGCCGCGCGGAATATCGGCTGCTGTTGCGGCAAGACAATGCTGATCGACGTCTGAGCGAAGATGCCAAACAGCTCGGATTGATCACCGACCGACGATACGACCGCTATCGCCAAAAAGTGAATCAGATCGAGCGAGCATGCAAGCTGGTGGAATCAGCCCGGGTCGAGAATGTTAGGGGCGATGCCTACTTGCGACGTCCCGAAGTCGATTGGAACGAAATGTGCGTTCGCGTCGAAGGTCTCGCAGAGATCGAACCCTCTGCGGCCCAGCAGTGCTTGTATGACATCAAATACGAAGGCTACGTCAGTCGCCAAAAGCTGGAGGTGGAACGTCAACAGAGGTTGGCCGGCAAGCGAATTCCCGCAGCCTTCGATTACAGCAAGATTGGACCCCTGCGAAACGAAGCTCGAGAAAAGCTCAGTAAAATTCGACCGCTCAACCTGGATCAAGCCAAACGCATCAGCGGGATTACTCCGGCCGATATCGCGCTGGTCTTGGCTCACTTGGGAGGTTGAACCAGAAATAAAACTTCGCGAGAACTTAGGCTATTTACGCTAAACCCAATAAGCTTGGTGACTTACGGCGATCGAATCGATCTTGACCCAAGCCAACGAATCGGTAGAATTCGTCACCGAGGCAAACTTGGTAAGGCAGAGAGGCTCGGAGTTTCCTGCCGCTTACGTTCTTCACGCAGTCTGACCATGAAATGTGCTAGTGCGGTAGGACGGCAAGTTTGTTAGACGAGGGCTATCGGTGAAATGGCTGAACCAGTCGCGCAGCGGATGCGGGACCATCATTCAGTCGGGAGAAGGTCGCAGTGTCGATCGATCCACACCATGTGTCCGCTCTGATCCGATCCAATGTGGATCACCGCTCAGGGCGAAAATTCATTTGGAAACGGCTAGTCATGCAGGGAGGATGGTTTCTGCCATGACCACGAAAACGGTCTTCACGACAGGCGAAGCAGCCAAGATTTGTAAAGTCAGCCAACAGACAATCATTCGTTGTTTTGACAATGGATCATTGAAGGGATTTCGTGTCCCCGGCAGCAAGTTTCGGCGGATTCCTCGTGAGCAGCTCTTTCTGTTCATGAAAGACAACGGAATTCCCACCGATGCTCTGGAAAGCGGCAAGAAGAAACTGTTGATTGTTGACGATGACCAGGATCTGGTTGACTTGATCAAGGACGGATTCGATCGCGACGGTCGCTTCGATATCCGGACTGCCAACAACGGCTTTGATGCCGGCATGGGTGTCAAAGAGTTTCGACCGGACCTGGTTGTTCTTGACGTCATGCTTCCTGACATCAACGGCAAGGAAGTGTGCCAGCGCGTCCGCAGTGACCCCTCGATGGACACGGTGAAAATCTTGTGCATCTCGGGGATGGTCGAGCACAGCAAGGTCGACGGACTCAAAGCCGCAGGTGCGAACGACTTCATGCAGAAGCCGTTCGCGATCGAAGACTTGATTACACGCTCGTGTGACTTGTTGGAAATCGAACGTAGCGTGGTCAGCTAGGGTGACCAGCGATTTTTCGCTGCCACACGCCGACCCGGGTTACCTTGCGAATCAGTTTGGTCACTTAAACAGCAATCGGGACATCACTGCGAGGACGAGCCCGATGGGGTTGCTGCCCTGTTTGAGACGTGGCGCCGACCGTTGGTGGTTGCCACGCAGCCTTGAAGCAACCGAGGCCATCGGACATCTGTTGCTCTCCGCCGGTCGTGGGCAAAGCGTCGACGAGTCAGTCCGCGCGCGCGTTCTCGGTGCGCTGCAAACGGATCCACCGTTGTTGATTTTTGCTGCCCTCAGCTGGGCTGGAGAACGCGCCGAACCGATCGAACTTGTTGATTGGCTCGCGGAGAACGTGACAGGCAGGTTCGCCAGTGGTGATGCGTTTCTCGGTGCGCCGCAAATCACACCTGTGATCCAGCGGCGATGGAACAATCTCCGGGACCACTTTCGGACTTTGCCGGTCGAACGCTGGCTCGAAGATGCATCGCTCTGGTTAGAGATCACCGGTCCGCGTCCCTCGAAAACCTGGCGGGAACAGTGGCCGACGATCGCGCCGCCTAGCAACGGTGCGGCGGATGCCGTCGAGCCGTCCACCGACTGCATGCTGCAGCAATTCGCACGCCTGATGCAGCGGCAAAAATCGTTGGACAAATCATTTGAAGATCAAGTTCGCAAGACGAAACTGGGGGCCGTCAAGCAATTGGCTTATGGCCTCAGTCACGAAATCAACAATCCGCTTGCCAACATCTCGACACGCGCACAACAGTTGCAACGGGGTGAAGACGACCCGGCGCGAACGGCAACTTTGCAGCGAATCATTGATCAGGTCTATCGCGCCCATGAGATGATTGCCGATCTGATGTTCTATGCGAATCCGCCGGCCGCCTCCCGCTCACGATGCGACTTAAGCCTGGTCTTGAAGTCGGTGGCGAGTTCATTTCGCGAGGAAGTCGATCGTCAAGCCATTCGGCTTGAAGTGATCGTGCCGGAACAGCCTGTCCAAGCCATCGTTGACGAAAAGATGATCGGCGAAGCAATCCGCGCGCTGTGCGCAACGCGGTCGAAGCGATTGGCTGCCAAGGCACGATCGTCGTCTCGCTCGTCTGCGAGCCAGATCGCATCATGATCCATGTGGCCGACAGCGGCCCCGGTCTTTCCGATACCGCACGCAAGCATGCCTTCGACCCCTACTTTAGTGGACGGGAAGCCGGTCGAGGGCTCGGCCTGGGCCTGTGCCGGGCCTATCGGATTGCCAGGCTTCATTATGGCGACATTACGCTGGCTGGCGGCCCCACCGGCTGCGTCGCGACGATCACTCTGGGCAACTATGCGGCCTGAATCGCACCGCTGAGCCGCAGTCTGCTGTTGCACTCGCCAAGTCTCCCTGCCGACACAGCTCAGTGGCGACAACCGCACCCGCTAGTCGATTTGATTGCGATGCCCAATAATCTGCGGATTGACTCGTAGATCGACGAATCCTCGGACCCGGATAACATGCTCGATTCCGCCCTGGAAATATTGCGGTTGCAAGCGAGTGGCGAGGCCTCTGCCGTCGAAATTGCTGAACAGGCGATCCAGCAGATCGAAGCAGTCGCAGGCTGTCATCAACGCGTTCACTCATGTCGACCGCGAGCGGGCGATTGCCGCTGCCACCGCTGTCGACGCGCGGCGGAAAGCGGGCCACGAGATGGGACCGCTGGCCGGGGTTCCCGTCGCCGTCAAAGACGTGCTCTGCACCAGAGACATGCCGACGACCTGCTCGTCCAACATGCTTCGGGATTTCCGTCCTCCCTACGACGCCACCGTGATCGAAAAACTGCGAAAAGCGGACGCGGTCATCGTTGGAAAGACGAACATGGACGAGTTCGCGATGGGGGCGAGTACCGAAAGCAGCGCCTTTGGTGTCACTCGAAACCCCTGGGACACGACGCGCATCCCGGGCGGCAGCAGTGGCGGATCGGCGGCCTGTGTTGCCGCCGGCACCGTACCGCTCAGCTTGGGAACGGACACCGGTGGATCGATTCGACAACCGGCCGCGCTGTGCGGCGTGACGGGACTAAAACCGACTTATGGTCGCGTCAGCCGCTATGGGTTGGTCGCGTTTGCCAGCAGCCTGGACCAAGTCGGCCCGATTGCCTGGAGCGTCGCCGACGTCGCCTTGCTGTTACAGGTGATCGCTGGCTACGAACCGCGTGATTCGACATCCCTTGACCATAGCGTCCCCGACTACAACGCGGTGCTTCAATCGACCGACCTGCGGGGACTGAGGATCGGCGTCTTACAGGATGCGCTACAATCCGATGGCGATCGCCGCTGCGATTCGCGATGCGGTGATCGCGTCGATCGATGTGTTTCGGGCTGCAGGTGCCGAGATCGTCGACGTGAATCTGCCGCATAGCGAATACTGGGTGCCAACCTATTACGTCATCGCGCCTTGCGAAGCGAGCAGCAACCTGTCTCGCTACGACGGAGCGCACTACGGGCACCGTGCCGAGCAACTCGATCAAGCACTTGTGGAAAAACATGGGCCTCTGGTGGCAACCTATTGCCGCAGCCGTGCGGAGGGATTCGGCGCGGAAGTTAAACGACGGATCATGATTGGCACTTATGCTCTGAGCGAAGGCTACGCGGACCAGTACTACAATCAGGCTCTCAAGGCGCGCCGGCTGATCAAAGGTGACTACGACGCGGCGTTCACACAATGCGATTTGCTGCTTGGACCGGTTTCGCCGACCACGGCATTTCCGCTGGGTGAAAAAATCGACGACCCGATTCAAATGTATCTGTGCGATTTGTTCACCGTCGGCGCGAACTTGGCAGGCGTCCCCGCGATCTCGTTGCCGGCCGGATTGGACGAGGCGGGACTGCCGGTCGCGATTCAGCTGCAAGCGCCAGTGCTGGAGGAGTCGCGATTGCTGTTTGCCGGCGCCGCTTTCCAAGCCGCGACGACCCATCACAATCTTCGCCCGAATCCGATCGGGAGCGTCTCATGACTAGCACCGATGGATATCCTGCCAAAACGATCATTGGTCTCGAAGTTCACGTTCAACTCAAGACCGAAACCAAACTCTTTTGCGGTTGCCGCACCGAATTCGGTGCCGCACCCAATACGCAAGTCTGCCCTGTTTGCCTGGGGCTTCCCGGCGCGCTGCCGGTGATGAATGAACATGCAATCGATCTGTCGATTCGCGCCGGACTATCGATTGATTGTTCGATCCCGCCAATGACCAAGTGGGACCGTAAGCAGTACTTCTATCCCGATTTGCCCAAGGGTTATCAGATCAGCCAATTCGACTTGCCGATCTGTGCCGATGGTTTCATCGAAATCATCGACCCCGAAAATCCCGACCAGACTCGCCGCATCGGCGTTATCCGCGCTCATCTGGAGGAAGACGCCGGCAAGAGCATGCATGACGAAGCGGCCGGCCGGAGTGATTCGCGAATCGATTTGAACCGCTGTGGCACGCCACTGCTGGAAATCGTCAGCCAGCCCGATCTGCGTTCTTCGGCGGAAGCGAAGAGCTATTTGAGCGAATTGAAACTGCGCATGACTCACTTGGGCGTTTCCGACTGCGAGATGCAGGAAGGCAGTTTGCGAGTTGATGCGAATGTGAACTTGCATATCGACGTCGACGGCAAGAGAATTGCCACGCCGATCGTCGAGGTCAAAAACATGAACAGCTTCCGAGCCGTCGAGCGTGCAATCGACTACGAAATCGATCGACAATACGATGCCTGGGAGGAAACTCGCAGGACGATCGAGGACGAATCGAAAACCACTCGCGGCTGGGACGACGCAGCGGGCAAGACGTTCCTGCAACGCGAGAAGGAAGAGTCGGCCGACTATCGATACTTCCCCGATCCCGACTTGCTGCCCGTTCGTTTGCCACCCGAGCGAATCGAAGCGGCCCGCGCGGCGCTCGGCGAGCTACCGGCCGAAATCCGCGAGCGATTGCAAAGCCAGTATGACATCAAGCCGTACGATGCCAATGTGATCGTGAACCAGGGTCGCGAGATGATCGAATATTACGAACAAGTCGCAACCGCGTCGGGCGACGGCAAGCGTTCGAGTTCCTGGGTCCAGCAGGACGTGATGCGAACGATGAATGACCGGCAACTCGGGATCGATCAATTCCCTGTGTCCTCAGCCCAACTCGGTGAATTGCTTCAACGGGTAACTTCCGGCGAACTCGACAACGGACGTGCGCGTGACGTGTTCGCCCACCTCTTGGATCATCACATTTCTGTTGACGATGCGATTAGCGTCTTGGGGATCGAATCGGTCGACAGAAGTGAAATCGACACGCTCTGCCAAGAACTCTTGGACGCGAACCCACAGGTCGTCGAGGACGTTCGGGGCGGAAAACTCCAAGCCGTGGGATCCCTGATCGGACAGGCCAGGAGCAAGAATCCAAATGCGAATCCCAAGCAAGTTCGCGAAACGCTGTTAAGACTGATCGAATCCGCATAGCCTCGAGGTTGAAAGGTGTCAGCGGAGCCCGCGATGGAGTGCCAAGAAGTGACTGACCAAAGTGAAGCGACCCAATCTCGCGACTACGGTTTCATTGCAATCGTCGTGCTGTTGATCGTAATCGCCGTTTGGTTGTTGTTGATGCCGCTCGTACCAGCAATCGCGTCGGCGACGTTGCATCGATTTCATCTGCGAAGTGAATCGTTTGTGTGGTGGGCGATCCAGCAACCGATTCCCTCGATGTACAACTTCGCGAATCGATTCGAGGTGCGCGAGTTTCCGCCTGGATTGGTTGATCCGATCTTCGACGACGCCGAGAAACGATACATCAATCACTTTCCCTTGCGCATCCTGACATTCGCCAACACGCGATATCGTTTTTTGCGTGATGGCCAAGATCGTTGGGTCACGGTGGACTCGACATATCGCGGACAAACACTGGAAACACGTATCCACGCCAAGGCGCTGGAAAGCGGCGGCTTTGAATTCGTGCGTCTTTCGGATTCGGAGGCTGCGCGGTGACCGAGACGCAAGCTCTGCCTCATCCGATGAAACGCGTGGTTGTCGCGCACCGAGTGGTGCAAGCGGGAATGCTACTCACGCTGATTTGGAAATGGTCGTTCTTTGTTGGCGCTGCACAGGTGCACGCACACATCCCGCTGGAGGACTCCTTCTTTCCCGATTGGCTTCGCTCGGTTTGGACGGTCGCAATCGCGTATCTGCTCACGGTCGCGGTGATCGCGTTGAACCTTGTCACAGCCAGTCGCTTTCTGCAACGAGCGTGTAGCTGGCTGACACTCGTTGGCACGTCGATCCTGTGCATCCATCAAGCCAGCTACAACGACATGACGTTTGTGACCGCTTGGTGGACCAGTCTGTGGGCAGTTTGGTTTATCCAACACATGGCGGATCAGGACCAAACAGACCTGCTTCGCCGTGGGGCACTCCTCAGCCGCCTGATCATTTCGGTGATCTTACTTGGCGGTGCAGCCGGCAAATGGACGGCGGAGTATTGGTCGGGCGAAGTGTTCTACGACATCTACTTCCGCGACCGAGACTTTTGGTTGTTCAATCTGCTGCGAGCAAACTTTGAGCCAGATGCGCTTCGCGAGATTTCGATGTGGTACAGCCGGAAAGTCATCGTGATTGAAACAGTCGGCGGACTTGGGTTGTGGCTGCTGCCGCCGAAATGGGCGGCGCTGGTTGCCGTTTTCGTGCTCACCTCGATTGCCGTCTTCTCAAACTTCCTACTGTTCTCGGTCCTGTTCAGCCTGATTGGTTTGGCCGCGGTTGGTTTCTTCGTGCCCCCATCAACCGCAGGCAAACAAAAGCAGTTGTGAGATACCTTTCACTACAACACGCCCTTGGTGCTTGGCACCGCATCGCTTCGCGGGTCACTCTCGGCAGCCATGCGGATCGCGCGTGCGGTGGCTTTGAAGACGCCCTCGGAGATGTGATGCGCGTTGCGACCGTGATGCAAGACAACGTGTAGATTGCATTTCGAGTTTGCCGCAAAGGACTGCCAAAAGTGTTCGACCAATTCGCTGTCGAACAAGCCGATTTTGGCCGCGGCGATCGGTGCGTGATACTCAAACGCGTAGCGCCCGCCCAAATCGACCGCGGAGGTGACGAGGCACTCGTCCATCGGCAGGGTGAAGTGACCATAGCGGCGAATTCCCGCCCGGTCTCCCAAGGCTTGATCAACCGCTTGCCCCAGGGCAATCCCAATGTCCTCACTGGTGTGGTGATCATCAACGTGCAGGTCGCCCACCGCATTTACGTCCAGGTCCATCATCGCGTGCTTGGCCAGCAGATCAAGCATGTGATCCAGGAAGCCGATGCCCGACTCGCGAGTTCCCTTTCCGTCGCCGTCCAGGTTGATGGACAGCTTGATGTCGGTCTCGCCGGTCTTTCGCTCGATCGTTGCAGTACGTGCCATGGTTCCGTGTTTCATAGGTCGGCTTGTCCCAAGTCGACTCGGGTTTCGTGTTGCGTGTTGCGTGTTGCGTGTTGCGAAAGTGAATCGACTTGGGACAAGTCGATCCACAAAAAACCTAAGCCAAGTACTTTTCCAACATCATCATACAGACGTCGATCTGTTCATCAGTACCGACGGAAATCCGCAGCCCGTCGCCCCAGTCGGGGTAGTCCATGTATCGAACGAGAATCTGGTTCGACTTCAGGAATTCGTACATCTCTTGATGTCGTCCACTGGGATGGCTGCACCAAACAAAATTCGCTTGAGAAGGCGTGACATCGAAACCGATCTCAGCCAAGCGTTGTGACATTCGCTCGCGAGTCGCATTCATCTTTGCGCGAATATCTGCCAGCCACTCTTGGCAGCCCATTGCGGCGGTCGCGGCGGCGATCGAAAGCCCATCGCAGTTGTAACTGTCTTTGATTTTGGCCAACTCGGAAATCACGTGCGGCTGTGCGACCAGGAACCCAAATCTTAGGCCCGCCAGTCCATACGATTTGCTGAGCGTACGAGTGACCAGAATACGCTCGTTCTGTTGAACCAAATCAAGACAATTCTGCTCGGCAAAGTCGGCATACGCTTCGTCGACCACGAGCGGGCAATCAAGCGATTCGGCAACGCTTGCGACTTCGCTGGGCATCACCACCGTGCCGCTCGGGCTGTTGGGGTTTGGCAGTAAAACCAGACGCAGATCGTCGGCCGACTGCCCAAACGCGGCCGGTAGTTTCCAGTCGTCCTCAAAGCCAACTTGTTCCCATTTCGCGCCCTGAATGTCAGCCAACGTGCGATAAAGGATGTAACTGGGGTAGGGGAGCCTCAATCGCTGCCCCTCGCCAACGAAGCCGCGGACGAGGATCGTGAGAATTTCGTCACTGCCGTTGCCGGCCAGAATCCAATCGGGCCCAGGCAGGCTCAACGCTTCGGCCGCTGCGCGTCGAAACGCCGTCGCCATGGGATCGGGATAACGATTCAAAGGCCCGCCCGCGGCAACGCGAATCGCCTCGACCACCGCAGGCGGCGGCGGATAAGGATTTTCGTTCGTGTTCAGCTTGATGAACTTGCCCGGCGGCGGTTGCTCTCCCGGCGCATACGGTTTCATGCGGGCAAGAGCGGGGCGAAACAAAGAAACTGGCATCGTAGTCGGACTTCCGTCCGTTAACCTTTCATGGTCGAAATCGGGAACACTAAGAACCAAGGACTCTGGCGGACTGACGTCCGTTCTACTTCGTTCGAATCGTCACGCTGCGGGCATGTGCCGTCAAACCTTCTTTTTCCGCCAACAGGACGACATCGGCGGCGATTTGGTTCAGGGCCGATTCGTCAAACTCGGTCACACTGCCACTCCGCAGAAAACTGTTGCTGGATAATCCGGCTGCCCAGGTACAGGTGCCGCCCGTGGGCAACACGTGACTCGGGCCGGCTGCATAATCACCTAGAGCGACCGGCGTGTGATCCCCCAAGAAAGCCGCGCCACTGTTACGGATTTTGTCGATTTGATCTCGTGGGTTCGCTGTTTCGATGTGAAGGTGCTCGGGCGCGAATTGATCGGTCAACTCACACGCGTGCTCTTCATCGCGGACCAGAATCAATGCTCCGAAGGCTTCCAGACTATCGACGGTCAGTTCACTTCGCTCGAGCATCGCAACCTGGCAGACCAATTCGTCGTAGACGGCGTCGATCAACTTTTCATCCCAAGTGATCAGGATCGCGGATCCAGGCGAGTGCTCAGCCTGGGCCAACAAGTCGGCCGCAATGAAGTCGGCATGGGCCGTTTCATCAGCAATCACGATCACTTCGCTGGGACCGGCGAACGAGTCGATGTCGACCGTTCCGTAGACGTGCTTCTTGGCAAGCGCCACGAACAGATTGCCTGGGCCCACGATTTTGTCGACCGCCGGTAGGACGTCGCAGCCATACGCCATCGCGGCAACCGCTTGAGCACCCCCGACTCGATAGACCTCGCTCACACCCAATTCGTGGCAGGTCGCTAACATGTCGCCGTTATAGGCCCCGAAAGGCGTCGGCGGCGCGACCACTACGATCTCTTTCACACCGGCAACCTGTGCGGGCACGACTGTCATCAGCACGGTTGATGGATAAGCCGCTGCGCCGCCGGGCACGCACACGCCTACGCGCCGCAGCGGCACGTAACGCTGCGTCAGCTTGACGCCGGGCGTGGGCTCAATGGTGACATCGGCATGCAGAATCGCGGTTTGAAACCTCGCGACATTGTTTCGGATACGACGAATCGAATCGATGAGTGCGGGATCCGCGGCGGCGTGCGCCTTGGCAAGTTCAGCCGCGGGAACCCGTAATTCATTAGCCGATAGATCCGCTTTATCAAGCGACTTGCCGTAACGGAGCAGGGCAGGGGTGCCATCACGTCGCACGTCGTCACAAATCGTTTGCACGACTTCAACCGGCGTTAGCGGCTTGCCAAATACTTCCTCAGTCAATGCTCGTCCACGCGGGCTGACGACATCACCCTGCGGACTGAGTTTTTCACGCAACTGCTGCAGGATCTCGGTCGCACCCGTGCGGGCGTCGACACGTTCGATGTTCAATCGTTGAGTATTGAATGTCATGGTTGGTTCGAGGCATCACGCGACCCGTTGTCGAAAGCGTGCCAGGTTGGATGATTATCGGGCCAGCGGCGTGCGGGTACGATCGCCATCATAAGCCGGTACAATGAAGTTGTTTACCCGCGATTGTAGAACGAAGGAATCGGACGCAAGTCCCTGCTGCGAAAATGATCGATCTGAGAAGCGATACCGTCACGAAACCGACCCCCGAAATGCGGCGGGCGATGGCCGAGGCCGAAGTGGGCGACGCGGTCATCGACGTTGATCCGACCACGGACCGGCTTGAAAAGATGACGGCCGAACTGCTCGGTAAAGAGGCCTCGGTTTTCATGCCCAGCGGCTCGATGTCCAATCAGATCGCGTTGCGGGTCCATTGTGACCGGGGCAGCGAGTTCCTGTGTGAGACCGATTGCCACATCTACCACTATGAGCAGGGCGCCTTTGCGCAGCTCTCCGGGTTGGTCGCTCAGACCGTCGTTGGTGAGAGTGGCTTGCTGAAAGTCGACCAACTCAGAGACCTGATCCGACCGGAGAACGAACACATGGTGCGGACGCGGTTGGTGTGTCTCGAGAACACGCTCAACCGCTGGGGTGGACGAATTCAACCGCACGATGAAGTTCAGCGGATTTGCGAATGGGCCGAAACGAACGGCCTCAAAAAGCATCTCGACGGGGCGCGATTGTGGAATGCCTCGGTGGCGACCGGGCTAACGGAGCAGGATTTGGCCGCACCGTTTGACTCCGTCAGCGTTTGTTTCAGCAAGGGCCTCGGTGCGCCCGTCGGCTCGGCGCTAGCAGGTTCAAGGGAATTCGTGCAAGAGGCGCGCCGCGCTCGGAAGTTGTTTGGGGGCGCAATGCGGCAAGTGGGAATCATCGCCGCCGGCGCGATCCATGCGATCGAAAACCACCGTGCCCGATTGACGCAAGATCACGCCAACGCCAAGAGACTCGGTGATGCCTGCGAATCATGCGGCCCGTTGACCATTCGTGGTGGGCATATCGATACCAACATCGTCGTCTGCGATATCGATCCAGCTTGGGGAACCGCAGACCAACTTGTCACGATGCTCGCCGATCATGGCATCGCTTGTTTCGCGATCGGCACGCATGCGATCCGATTCGTAACGCATCTGGACGTTAACGAGGAGCAGATCGAGAAAGCCTGCGAGCTCATCAAGGTACTGGCCGGCACGCCGTTGGCAAACAGCATTTGATGGAAGACCCCGCGCCGTCTCGCCGCTCGATCATTTTTGGGTCGATCGTTGTCGCCTGGCTCGCAATCGCGATGCGCCTCCCCTCATGTTACGAGAGTCTCTGGCTGGACGAACTTCACTCGGCCTGGTGTGTTTGGGGCTCACTGGGTGATGTACTCTCCAGAGCCAAAATGGGTCATCAGTCGCCGTTCTATTTCATCGGTCTTTGGTTTTGGAGGCAGATCGCAGGCAACAGTGAACTCGCGCTTCGCCTCAGCAGCGTACTCGCCGTGGCTGCCAGCAGTGTCGTGCTTACGGTCGGCGTTGCCCGCTGGACGAAAAGCGTTTGGGCCGGCGTGGCGGCGGGGCTTGTGATCGCACTGGAAAGCAACGCGATATTCTTCGGGACCGAACTTCGTCCCTTCGCCTTTGTCATTCTGTTTGCGTCGATCGCTGTTGCTTGCTTTCTACGACTGGCTGCCACAAATTCCCGGCACGAGCACCGCGACTATTGGTCGGCAATGATCATCGCGATCCTGCTGGCGGCACTGAGTCAGCCGACTTCGATCGGCGTGCTGGCAGGTTTGCCTGTCGTTTTGAGTTGCGTTTGGTTGGTGCGAGACAGTCGTCGACTGGTGAAGGTCACGCGATTGGATATATCGCTGTGCCTGATGGCGGCGGCCGTTGGTCTATTTCTTTGGCGCATGACATTGGACGACACATGGCGGCAGCGATCCAATTGGGCGGCGTTCGCCCAGGTGACTCAGGTACGTGAAATTTGGGAAATCTGGGAGTGGACGTGGCTGCTGATGATACCGATCGGTTTCGCATTCATTTCCACTGTGATTGCGAAACTCAGAAAGAAAGTTTCGTTCGACCGCGATGTTCTCCTGACTACGCTGCTGTTGGCGTTGCTGGCGATCCTTGAAACCAGCCTCTATTGGGTCGTCTCGCGAGCCGATTGGGTACCCATTTGGCACCGCCGATACTTCATCGCAGTCTTGCCCATACTCGCCTGTGTGGCTGGCGGTTCGATCGGCGTCGTCCAGTCCGTGCTACGACCACATCGGGCGGCGAACGTTATCGGGGTCGTCACTGCGACGGTGCTGGTGATCGGTCTGATCCATCGCCAGGGAACGCTCCAGCGATTGCCGGAATATCCTGTCGCTCTTGCGGCGCGTGGCGAAGATTGGCGAGCCGCTAATGCTTGGGTGCGATCCAACGCCAGGGCATCGGATCTGATTTATCTTGATGCGGGATTGGTGGAAGCAAATGCTTGGCTGATCGCCGAGTCCCCGTCTGGCGGACAACCGACTGCCGAACAGCTTGACTACCTCGTGTTTGCGGCCAACGGACCGTATGGCATCGATCAGATTGTTGCGCCAACGACTCTGAACTTCCCGCTCCCAGTGAATCAATCGCCTTCGGAGTCGAGCGGCGTGGTGGGCAGCAGAATTGCCGCTAGCCGCGTGATTGTGATTACGCGCCGACCTGCCAACCAAGTCAATCGCTTCAGGCAATTTGACGGTGCCAAAATCCTCAGTTTCGGGAACGTGTCGGTGCTCTTGCAACCGAGTCTTCCCGATCGCGGGTTCTGAGCAACTTTCGATTTTCGGCAGGTAATCTGCTATACTTTGACAATGATCTACGATAACGATGTCCGTCTGTCTCATCGATCTCAATCGTCATGATCAATCGCATCGCCAACGTGTTAGCATCGTGCCGCCTTTCCTCGTCGTTCTTCGCTCTGCGAAAGAAACGACGAACGTGGTTTTCGCAGATAGGCTGTGAATCTATTCGTCAGTGGCGAAGGAATGTCGTCGTTTGCTCCGCGAACGAACGCTCGTTCGCGGAGCGAACGACGACTTTCATAAATTCACAACCCAGGAGTGAAAGTGGACACTCATTTACAGCACGGTGCTTAGCCGCCCTCGCCCTGCTTGCATTGGCCGCTGTTGGACCGGACACCGTGCATGCCAACGATGCCGCCGGACGTGGCTACCGCCTGCTGACCGAAACACCACTTCTGACCAGCGATTTCTCGCAGCAAGTGTTCGACGAAGTCTGGAAGAGCTGGCCACGATCGCTTCGCCGTGAGGCGGAGAAAGCGTCGCCCGAAGTGCGCCGAAGGGTGGCATTCGAGCGTTACGGGCTGACGCCTCGCCCCGATGATTCAGGCAAGCCGCTTCAATATGTCGTCGATGAAGCGGGTAACTGGACAATGAATTGTTTTTCTTGTCATGGCGGCAGCGTATATGGCGTGGCGACGCCTGGTGCTCCCAACAATCGGTTTGCATTGCAGACACTGACAGAGGAAATCCGCGCCACCAAGTTTCGTCTCGGCAAACCGCTCTCGCGAATGGACGTCGGGGCGTTCGTGATTCCGCTCGGAACGACTCATGGAACGACCAATGCTGTTGTCTTTGGCCAGGGCCTGATGAGTCATCGAGACGAGCAATTGAATCTCATCAATTCTCCTCCTCAGGCGTTTGTGCATCACGACATGGACGCGCCCCCTTGGTGGCATTTTCACAAACGTCCCTACATCTACATTGACGGATTTGCGGAAAAGGGCCATCGCGGTCTGATGCAGTTCATGCTGATTCCAGAAAACGGACCGGACTTCTTTCGCAATCACGAAGATGATTTTCGAGACGTTTACGCTTACCTCTCGTCGCTGCGACCGCCCCGGTACGCTGGTCCGATCGATCACGCTTTGGCGGAGCAGGGCAGGGGAGTGTTCAACAACAATTGCGCCGATTGCCATGGAACGTATGGCAAACTTGAGAACTATCCGAACCGTCGAATTCCGCTCGATGAAATCGGTACCGATCCCGTGCGTCTTCGCGCCCTAACGGTCGCCGGTCGACAAAAGTATGCCCGCAGCTGGTTCGCTCATGCCGGTGAGCCCGACATTCAAGAGACGGTGGTGGATCCAGACGGTTACGTCGCGCCCCCGCTGGATGGTGTTTGGGCGAGTCCCCCGTACTTTCACAATGGCAGCGTGCCCACGCTGTGGCATGTGCTGAACCCCAACCAGCGACCGGCCGTCTGGCGGCGAACAGCAGAACAGATCGATCATGAGAGGATCGGTTTTCAGATTCAGATCGCCGACAAGGTACCGCTTGCAGAACCGGATGTCGCGATTCGCCGCAGTTATTTCGATACACGGCGATTCGGCAAAAGCAACGCGGGCCACAACTTTCCGGATCAGTTGAGCAACGAAGAGAAGTCAGCGGTTTTGGAATATTTAAAAACGCTGTGATGTAGTTCATTCGTCCGCAGGTTGAGTGTCAGACTCAGATTTGCGTTCTCCGGGTGGTCGGCGGTCGAGCGTCAGAGTTGGGATCGACGGTTGACATCGTGGGATCCTCTGGCGGGGATGATCTACCACCTACTCTGCGCTGCCCCTGACGCGTATAAAAGGTTCTCGAAATTGAAATTACTCAGGGCATGGGCGTCACACCGATCGCGCCGACCCGACGGAGCAAGAGAGACATGAGCAAAACGCAGATTTTAGCCGCCCGCGCTGGTGAAATTACCCCCGAGATGGAGTTCTGCGCAAAACGCGAGGATCTGCCGGTCGAGACGATACGCGACGAAGTGGCTGCCGGCCGGATGGTGATCCCAGCCAATAAGGTCCACGCCGCCGGCGCGCTTGAACCGATGTGTATCGGTATCGCCGCCAAGTGCAAAATCAACGCGAACATCGGCAACAGCGCCGTCACCAGCAATGTTGGTGAAGAACTCGACAAGCTCCACACGGCTGTCCATTTTGGATCAGACACTGTGATGGATTTGTCGACTGGCAAAGACATCGACAATATCCGCCGCAAGATCATCGAGAACAGTCCCGTGCCAATCGGGACCGTGCCGATCTATCAGATGCTGGAAGAACTCGGCGGCAACATCGAGGACATGACCGCACAGCATTTCCTCGACATGGTCGAGCATCAAGCCAAGCAGGGTGTCGACTACATGACGGTTCACTGCGGTGTGAAGCTCGAGCACCTGCACTTGACCGTCAACCGCGTGACCGGCATCGTCAGCCGCGGCGGCTCGCTGATCGCCAAATGGATGATGACACACAACAAGCAAAACCCGCTGTACGAAGCCTTCGACGATCTGTGCGATATCATGCGTGAGTACGACGTGACTTGGTCACTCGGTGATGGGCTGCGTCCCGGCTCGATCGCCGATGCGTCGGACGATGCCCAGTTTGCTGAACTGGAGGTGCTCGGCGAATTGACCAAGCGCGGGCAAGAAAACGGCACACAGGTCATGGTCGAGGGGCCGGGTCATATTCCGATGCACCAGATCCAGATGAATATCGAAAAGCAGATTGAGATTTGCAACGGCGCGCCGTTCTACGTTCTGGGACCATTGGTGACCGACATCGCTCCTGGTTACGACCACATCACCAGCGGGATCGGTGCTGCGATGGCAGGTTGGCACGGTGCGGCGATGTTGTGTTACGTCACGCCGAAGGAACACCTCGGGCTGCCCAACGAAGAAGATGTCAAGCAGGGTGTGATCGCCTACAAGATCGCGGCCCATGCGGCGGACGTTGCCCGCGGACGCAAAGGTGCGCAAGATCGCGACGACGCGCTCTCGCAAGGCGCGCTTCGCGTTCGACTGGAAAGAGCAGTTTCGGTTATCGCTCGACCCCGAGACGGCGCAACGTTACCACGACGAGACGTTGCCTCAGGACACCTTCAAGAGCGCCCACTTCTGCAGCATGTGCGGTCCGAAGTATTGCTCGATGAAGATCACCGAAGACATCCGCCAAATGGCCAAAGAAAAGCAACTCGTTGAGTTGCCATTGGAGTAGCGGTAGCACGGAATTCATTCCGTGACATGATCCGCTCGATCCGCCAGGCGGATAGGGTGTCGGAATGAATTCCGAGCTACGTTGCTTTACTTCCCACCAGAATCCCGGTACCGCGCAACTTCCACAAGAAGAACGCGGCGCCGAGTGCCATCAGCAGGCTGCTGAGGTAAAAGATATTCTGGGGTTGATCGCCAAAGGCGGGTCGAACCGCCCAGTACAGCAGGGCCGCGATGGTCAAAAACGTGAACGAGACCGCGTTGGCCGTGCCGAGAAAACGTCCGCGTTCATCATCCGGCGACAATTTTTGCAGCAGCGCCTGCAACGGAATGATGTAGAAACCGGCGAAGAAACCGGCACCGAGAATAAAGAACGAAACGTTGCTGAAGGCGACGCGTACCATCGGCCCCATGTTGGGAAGCGACGGCGGCACTGCCGCTAACAGTGCGAAAAATATAATCAGCCCGGCCGCACCAATTGGAATCAAACGTGGTTCAATGCGATGGCCTGAAATCAAACCGGCTGCCGCACATCCGACCCCAATCGCCACGCCCAACACACCCATCAACACGCTCGCCTCGGCGCGATTGATCCCCAACACGACCGTGTACTCGGGCACGATGAACAGTGCGATCCCGGCTAACAGATAGAAGTAGCCCCAGGCCATCATCACCATCAACAGCCGTGACTGCGACATCTCGCGAATCGTGTCAATGTAGGTTGAGAATGGATTCATGTTGTATTTCAGATCACGAGCGCCCGGTTGCAGCGGCGGCATCAGGATCGCAGAAATCAGCCCTCCGATGGCGATCATCACCAGCGCGAGCCCAGGCAACCACAACAGCGGTACGCCAGCTTGCTGCGGACTGTAGCGATCGCTGACGATGCCGGCGACCAAAGTTCCCACGATCACCGCAACGTTGGTCATCATGTTGATCGTGCCGTTGGCCCGACTGAGATCGGAGTCTTCCACCAATTCCGGAATCATGCCGTACTTGGCCGGACCAAAGAACGAACTTTGGCATGTCAGTGCGATCAATGCCGAGAGCGTGATCCAGAGATTGCCGGTGAAGAAACCGATGGCCGCAAGAATTACGATCGGGATCTCGACGATTTTGACCCACAACGTGACATCGCGTTTGGAGTGACGATCCGCCAACTGCCCGGCGTAACCGGAAAGTACAATAAACGGGATGGTGAAGCAGATGCCGACGATTCCCTGGCCACCCGCTCCGAGTTGTCCCGCCCAAGCACCATCAATCACCATGAAGGTGAGGATCCCCTTGAGGACATTGTCGTTCATCGCGCCAAAGAACTGCGTCGCGACCAGGCTCATGAAGCCACGTTTAAAGAGATTGCTTTTCACGACCGACTCGAAAAGTGGGGGAAGCTTCCGGCTTACCGATTGAGAGACCCCGCAAGCTGGGTGCTTCCGCACGGGCCACGGTGGCGGAATCTTAACAGAAAAGGCCTGGAGTCCGATGCGTCAATGCTGGTTAGAATAGGGTGACCTCAAAAGAACGTGTGAGCCATGTTGAAAATCGCTTCCATTCGCACTCTTGCCGACCTGATTGATGATCTCGGTGTGCCACCCGATCGAATTCTCTTTCGACCAACCCCTGGATCAGCGACCGAACAGGACGTAATCGACCTTGACGCTCACGAAGACAGGTTGGTGGAGTTGGTGGAAGGCGTGCTGGTGGAGAAAGCCATGGGGTTTGAAGAATCGCTTGTTGGCATGTGCATTGGGTTCCTCCTAAGGCAACATGTGATGCCGAGAAAGCTTGGTGTGGTTGCCGGCAGCGATGGCATGGTTCGATACCGCGATCGAGTTGTCCAAATGGCCGACGTGGCCTACTTCTCCTGGTCTCGATTTCCGGGTGGCCAAGTTCCCAATGATGCGATATCGCGGGTCACGCCGGATATTGCTGTCGAAGTTCTCAGCCAGTCCAACACGAAAAAGGAGATGGAGCGCAAACGCAACGAGTACTTTGATGCTGGTGTCTCGTTGGTTTGGCTCGTCGATCATCGAACCAGAACGGTTCAGGTCTTTACGGACGCAGAAACATCTGTGACGCTTGGTGAAGACGACCAATTAGACGGTGGCAGTGTTCTGCCGGAGTTTCGCGTGGTCGTGAAAGAGTTTTTCGCAGACCTGCCCTAGCAGCCTGTTGATTTTTGAGAAACCGGACTCCCATAGTCGCCGTTTGCTCCGCAAACGTTGCGCTTTGGACGCTACGATCGGCGGAGCGATCGGCGACTATCGAAAATCAACAGACTGCTAGCCCCGCGATCTGCTCGCGAAACGATTGCCAGTGGATTCGCAAGCGCCGGGAAACGGGGTCAGGAACCAATCGTGCAGAGCACCTGAAGGGCCGTTCCGGCTATTGGTTCCTGCCCCCTTTTCCCGCACGGTACTTTTCAATCGCTTCGGGAAGCGGGTACTGCGTCACGTTGCGATCCCCTTCGGTCGCCGCGATCTCCAATAGCCGCGCATAACCTCGTGAGACGAGTTGGGTTCGTTCCATCACAAACTGAGGATCAAGGCTTTCGCGTGCGAAGTCGCCTTCGACAAACGTTCGCTTGAAGGCTTCGTGCTCGATGAATTGGGCCAGCACCGGATTGCAGCGAATGTGTCGTTCCAAGCTGGTGTGCAAGACCTCGGGATCGAGTTCGCCGATCACAAAACGAAGGTACAGATCGCTGTCGACGATCGACGTGACGTCTTCGCCACAGACTTCACAGCGATATCCTTCGTCACACTTGGCCATGCAGGTAGAACGAACTTCCGTCCGTTGCCTAAGAATCGTCAGGTTGCGAACCGCAGTCCGTGCTACGAAAGTCCCAACACATCAAACATATTGTAGAGCCCGTTGGGTTGGGCTTGCAGCCACTTGGCCGCAGTCGGCGCACCGGCGGCGTAACAATCGCGATTGCTGGCAGCCACGTTGATTTCAATCCGCTCGCCCAGCATTCCGAACACGATCGAATGTTCGCCTGGATTATCGCCGACGCGAATCGCGTGGTAACCGATCTCGTTTCGCGCCCGCTGGCCGGTTTCCCCTTCACGACCATGAACGTGTTTTACGTCACCACCCAACTTTTCCGCGATCAGTTCACCAAAACGGAGCGCCGTGCCGCTGGGTGCATCCGCTTTGAAGCGATGATGGCGTTCCAAGATTTCGATGTCGACTCCACCTGAAACACCTTTCAACGTTTCGGTGATCTGCTGGACGACTTTCATCGTCAGATTCACGGCAGTCGACATACTGGGCGCCCAGACGATTGGGATCGAATTGGCGGCATCGGTTAGCGATGATTTCTGTGCATCGCTCAAGCCTGTGGTCGCTAACACAAGTGGAATTTTGTTGGCGACGCAGTTGGCCAGGCAGCCATCGAGCGCGGTCGGAAGTGAGAAGTCGATGACAACGCCCGCCTTGCCTGGAAAATCACTTGATAGCGGCACGTCAATCGCGGCGATGCCCGCGATCATGCCCGCATCTTGGCCCAGGCGTGGATGATCGGCGTGATCGATGGCCGCGACGATCTCAAATGCATTGTCTTCGGCGGCCAGCGCGATGACACGCTGGCCCATGCGGCCGGCCGCACCATGAACGGCAAGTTGGATTGGAGTGTTCATGCCAGAGAATTTAGCGTGTCGAGTTGACTTGGAAGAGGGCAGGGAAGTGCAGATCGCTGCCGACGCTCCAAGTGCTTCATGCACGCAGCATCCGAATCAGGTCTTCGTTGGTGAGTTTGGCTGCTGCCTCGGTTCCCTGCATCACTCCTGCGACGAGGTCTCGTTTGCTCTCGTGCAGAGCCAGGATTTCTTCTTCGATCGTATCCTTGGCGATGATCCGATACACCAGGACCGGTTTGTCTTGTCCGATACGGTGAGCTCGATCGGTCGCTTGGTCTTCGACGGCGGGATTCCACCAGGGATCCATGTGGATCACGTAATCGGCTGCGGTCAAATTCAATCCGGTACCGCCCGCCTTGAGCGAGATCAAGAAAGCATCCGCGGTGCCGCTCTGGAAGCGATCCACTGCTTGCTGTCGTGCCTTTGCGGCAGTGGAACCGTCGAGGTACTCATAAGTGAAGCCTTGCTGGTCAAGCTGCTTGCGGATCAATGCCAAGTGTTGCGTGAACTGGCTGAACACGAGCGCCCGGTGGCCTTCCTCGCGAAGACTCTCAAGCGTCCGGCAGAGTTCGTCGAGTTTGGCCGACGACTCGGTCCAATTTTTGTTGACTAAACCAGCATGACATGAGATTTGCCGCAAACGAGTCAACAACGCCAGGATCTTGAAGCGTTGATCTTGGATCGTCGGCAATGATTCGATGAGCTCGACTTCACCCAGTGCCGCCAAGCGAACTTTTTCGTATTCGCCGCGTTCAGCCGGGCTGAGGTCGACATACAAATTCATCTCGGTTCGCGGCGGCAGTTCGGTCAGCACTTCGCTCTTGGTTCTCCGCAGCACGAATGGTTGCAGGCGCTCGGCCAGGCAGTGGCGGCTTTCGTCGTCGTTATGCTTTTCGATCGGCGCGGCGTATCGTTTTCGAAATTGGTCCCAACCGCCAAAGACCCCCGGCGAGACGACGTGAAACAGACTCCACAGTTCACCCAAGTGGTTTTCCACCGGCGTTCCGGTCAGCGCGACGGTCCAGTCGGCGTTCAAACCGGCAATCGCTTTGGAGGTCTTGCTGCGCGAGTTCTTGATGGCTTGGGCTTCGTCAAGCACAACGGTACTCCACTGCACTTGGGCAAGAGCTTCCGCATCACGCAGAGCCAAACCGTAGCTGCAAATGACCAACGATCCTGGTCCGACCGAAGGCAAAAAATCTTCTCGCTCGGTTTCGCGGTACAGATGCACATCCAAATCGGGTGCGAACCTTTCCGCTTCACGTCCCCAGTTGAACCCGACCGAAGTCGGCGCAATCACCAACGCGGGGCCCTCAGCGGATCGGTCCAGCAGGACGGCTAAGGCTTGCAGCGTTTTCCCCAGCCCCATGTCGTCCGCCAAGATTCCGCCGACACCCCACTCGGCCAAACGTCGTAACCACTTGAAACCGTCGACTTGGTAATCACGCAGCGTCGCGTCGAGGCTGTCCGGCACGATCGGATCCAACTTCTCAGCCCGTTGGAGCCGATCAAGACATTTTTGCCATGCCTTGGTCGCCTTGACTTCGACGTCCGATTCCAACAAATCGCGAATGGCGGGAGACGCCAGTGGCATCAAGTTTGAGTGTCTTTCGATCCTGATGCGTGGCGTCCTGGAGTCGTTTTAGTCGCGCGCGAAGTTTCTCCGAAATGCGTGCCCACTGCCCGTCACCGACTCGCAAATAGTCTCCTTGCATGTCGTCGACGGTGGCCGCTCCCATCCCTGCGAGCAAATCGGCCAAGGGAAGCTTCTGTTTCCCGAAATCGCATTCGCCGGTCACACCAAACCAGTTGCGTTTGCTCGTGATGTCGACTCGCACGTTCTTGCTTGTCAGGTTCCCCAGAACGGAAACCGGTTTCTCGCTGGACTTGTCCCACAAAACCTCGACGTCCAAGTCTCCCGTTTGCAGCTTTTCGATCAGTGCCAGTCCGATATGGAAGCCGGTGATGCTGCCGAACCATTGTTCCTCACTGAGCTTCACCCCGAGTTGATCGATCAGTTTCTTCGCTCGTTGATATTCGCTTGCCGCTAACCGCTGCAGCTGAACAGTCTTGCCATCTCTTTCAGCGGTGACGATTGTCGGATCGGCGCCTGGTTGACGGAGTGCACCAGCGGAATCGCGAACGCGAACACCAAAATCCAGAGAGCCGTCACTGCGAGACCGTAGCAGGATCGCTAGCGGTGCATCCTCAACCAACAACTGGCCGCCATGTTCTGCGGGCAATCGAAGCGTGATTCGTTTTTGCAGGGGACGGACTTTCTTGACCACGTCGGCCAGCTGATCATCCTTGAACGCTCCCAGCGACAACAGTTGGCGGGCCAACTGGACTCGCTGCTCGGTCGTCTTCGAAAGCACCAACCGTCGCCGCTCACGATCAACCGCAACCGTGGTGTCGTGTCCGGCCACGACCACGCCAATGTTCGAGTCCCCCAGCTCGTCGGTCAGCCGAAACCGCCAGCAATCCTCCGTCGCTGTCTTGGCAAGCGTTAGCACGAGCGGACGTCGCCGGACATCGCAGGGTTCTCCGCCAAGCATCACATTGGATTGCCCGACCAATTCGCCCAATGCGCCGAACAGATCAAGTGAGTAGCTCTTTCGGCCATAGTAGTAGCTGCTTTCGCTAGTGATGTGCGTCACGATCTGTTTGTCCACTGGCGACAAAGGCAGACCAAAATCAGTACAAACTTTTTCCAGCGAAAGTTTCTTGCCCTTGGTGAACCCGTCGCCCCTTTTCTTGCGTTGCTGCAACAACGCATCCACCGAAAGCTGACCGTCTTCAAAATCGAAGTTCCAGACGACCCGTTGTTCCACACACGACTGGATTTCCGGCAGCGCATCGTCGGGAACATCGTCCGCTTGCAGACCGCGTTGAGCTTTGATCAGGTCGTCCAAGGTCGCCATGGTGTGAGCGTAGACGTCTAACTTGAATCGAGTTCGATCCGGGTCTCCTTGGTCAAACTGTCCGCGATTGATCCGATTGCTCAATCGCGATGAACTGTCTTCCAATTCGTCGGTGACGTAGTCGAGGAACTCGAGCCCGTGCACGCATGGAAATTCACCTCGGGAGGCTTCGCAACTGCATCCGGCCGGAGGCATGCCACCGTCGCTGCAAGCAAAAACGTGATATGTCCTGTGGCCGATGGTGCCAATGCCCTGGATTTCACCGCGTTGATAAAGCTTGTCGACTTTCCAGCGAATTCGACGCTGACGGATGTGCGCGTCCAACTCCCCGGGAAACATATCCATCACGCCCAACAGCGCATCAAACCAGACGTCCGAAGGGTTTTCGTGCTCATCAAGAAAACCGTCGAAGAGCGGATCAGACTTAGCTGGTTCATGATCGAAAGCTCGCTCCAGAATGCTTGCGAACTGACGGCGCTGCGGACTTCCATTTCCCATGATGAACACTCAGCTAGCAGTACCGGCGGCTGCCGGGAGACCCAAAACAGCTCATTGTAAAGCTAGACTTGGTGCCTGCCGAGAGACATTCTGTTGGCGACGCTTCAAACGGGGAAAAGTCTCAAACGGGGAAAAGTCGAGTGAATTCCCTTGTATTCGCTCGATTCCCGTTTGGTGCCAAGACCATTTCCATATCAGCATCGATCCAGCGAGATTGTATAACGGCAATCCGCAGGCGACTGTTAGGCGCGGATGAAGCCGCCTGCGGTTTGCCGTTCAACAAGAAAACGGACGGTATTGAGTTGGTGCACAGGTGAAAATATGCGGAAGATAACGGCTGGGTGGCAAATCTGCCTGGGCAAGTCTCGAAAACCATTCTAACGTGGAATCTCAACTTCTCCGTCATTCCCTTTCACGCCCCACCGCAATCCACACCATGGACGGATCCGACCAGTCCACGACCGCTCCCTTGCCAGGCGAGGCCGCCATCAGCCTGCCGGCCGGTCGCGTGGTCCTCTACGTCGCCCTGGCGGTGATTGGGGCCACAGCCGATCTGTGGAGCAAAGCCGCCGTGTTCAGCTGGCGGGGAATCCCAGGTGAAAAGGATCCATGGTGGATCATCGACCAGATATTCGGGATCGAGACGGCCGTGAATATCGGCGCGGTCTTCGGAGTCGGTGCAGGGAAGGGGACTCTGTTTGCCGGACTCTCGATTTTCGCCGCCGTCGGGATCGTGGTTTGGCTGTTTTGGTTCAAGGCGGCCCATTCGTTGTGGCTAACCTGGGCGTTGGGAATGATCAGCGGCGGAATCATTGGTAACCTCTACGATCGGCTGGGGCTATGGTGGCAACCGGGCTATCCTGAGCAATGGCAGAGCGGTGTTCGAGACTGGATTTTGTTCCGCCTCCAGGGGGTGCCGATGTTCGATCCATGGCCAAATTTCAATATCGCCGATTCACTCCTGGTCGTCGGCGCGTGCATGTTGTTGTATCAATCTTGCTTTCCCGGTGAACAACTACGCGGCAAGAATGAAGCCGTTGACAAAGAACGCGAGAGTGTCACATGAGTAGCGGCCCCGGAGACTGGCAAGCGATTCACGAAGGCCGGCTGATCGCGATGATCGACGTTGCCCAGGCAGCCGGTCGTCATACGCTAAAATATTTTCGCAGTGCAGAGCTAGTTGTTGATGCAAAGTCGGACGATTCCCCCGTCACCGTGGCCGACCGCGAAGCGGAGCAACTGGTCCGCAGATTGATTGCTGAGAGATTCCCCAGTGATACAGTACAAGGTGAAGAGTTTGCCGAGCAAACGGGAACGAGCTCTTATCGTTGGGTTGTTGACCCCATCGACGGCACCAAATCTTTTGTTTGCGGCGTGCCTCTCTATTCAACGCTGTTGGCACTTGAAATGGACGGCCAGCCGCTCGCCGGAGTGATCTTCATTCCCGCGCTCGACGAAATCGTCGTCGCTGCAATGGGGCAAGGCAGTTGGTATCGATCCGACGATGCCGAAGCTTGGAAACGCACGACCGTGTCAACCAAGACGGACATCGATGCCGCCGTCTTCGTCACCAGTCAAGTCGATACTTTTGAGGCTCGCGGCGCCGATGACGCATATAAACGATTGGAGAAAGCTGCTTGGATCTCGCGCAGCTGGGGTGACGGCTATGGCTATTTGATGGTCGCCACCGGTCGCGCCGACATCATGATCGATCCCGAGTGCAATGCCTGGGACGTCGCGGCAATCCTGCCCATCGTCGTGGAAGCGGGCGGAAAATTCACCGACTGGAAGGGCAATGCCACGACGCGTGGAGGCGACGGCGTGGGCACCAACGGAATATTGCACGAAGCTGTCTTGAGCCTCTTAGACCATGCTTGAGTGCAAACCGCCTACTTGAGCCACTTGACGGTTGGCTCCCGAGGACTATCCTCTCCAGGCCATGTTGATCCCAATTCTTCGTCAACTCCTGATTTCCGCTGCTACGCTGCTGACCGTGACCGGATCAATATCCGTCTTCTACGGCGCAGATAGGCCGTCGGCAACTCTTTTCGCCGAGGCAGAGGACGCCGAAGAAGATGACCGCGAAGATTCGATGGCGGCTGTTTCCGAGCCGGTCGTCGAAACCTTGCTTGACATCTCGATTCTCGCCGATAGTTCAGCCGTTGCTGACGCTCCCATGGTTTGTCTCCCGCCCCATGAGCGCGGACCACCGATCGTATGCTTCTGAGCACTCCCCGCATGCGTGATTCTGCTTGAGCCTGCGGGCGTTGGTTTCGCTCATCATGGCGACGCAGAATGAGTGACGAGATTCTTTGTTGGTGGCGAATCCGAATCGATGCTCCTAGGGACTCTGCCAAGTGGCAGCGCGCGTTATCACTCAACGAGAAATGGTATTTCCGTTTTAAACTGGCGCTGTCCAGCTAGGCCGGCACTCACCACGCATTGAGGACACACATCGATCGTGAACGGCAACTCATACTGAATCAATGGCGGGAGAAGCAGTCATCGCTGGACGTCCCGACTTGATCCGTACGATCGAGCATGCGGCGCACCTGCTGCCGTCGCAGGGTCCCATCACCGTCTTCGTGCATCACAATACGCTGCACGCCTTCGAGCACCTGCCATTCGATGAAGGCGTGAAGGCTGGTGGACGGGTGTTTGGCTGCCATGCCTACCTTCCCGAAGATCGTTACCGACAGAATCTTCAGCACGGACGAATACGCGTCGAGGACCTTGCCGACGTTTTGATCGATGACCTGGGAGACGAAGCGGACCGATTGGTCGCAAATTTCGGAACTCGTCACGCGATACGGCTCGCGATGCTTCAGTTCCCCCTTCGCACCGGCTCAGGAGCGGAACTGCGTTGGGTCATCGCGGAAACGGATGCCTTGAGGCTTTTTCGCGAGGAGGTCCCCGATCAGACGCGCAGCCGGATGATCGCCGAGACCCGGCAATGGGTCATCCGTGAGTTGAAAAATGACGGAGCCAACCAGACAGTCTTAGCGAGCGGGACCGGGACCAGCGAACCTTTCGCTGAAAGCCTTGCGTCTTTTCACCGCTGGCCCAGCGAGTCGTGGAACGAGAAAACCTGGGAAGCCTTCACACTCAGCTTTCTTTGGCGTGTCTGTCACAGCGGGGTCCGCTCGATCGAGACTGTGGGCGAAAACGCAGCGGAGCTTGAAAGAAAACGTGATCGCGACTTGCTGCTGGAGGCGACCGGAGAAGACACTGACATTCTCGTGCACGAGATTCTGATACGGTTTTGCTCTTCGTTCCTCGATCAGGGATTTGCCCAGTGGGGATTACCCAACGAGCAAGCCGGATTCTACCGCTCGTTTCTGCGTCTTTACGGCAAGTCGTTGATGGCTCCGACGCGCTGGCTTGCGGACGTCAGGCGTGAACTTCGTCGACTCAGTGAGAGTAACACGGGACCGTTGGAATCGATCGAAGAATCACTTGGGTTGCTGGGAGTCGGTGACCAGGATCGCGAGCGATTTCTGACGCAATCGCTGCTTGCCCTGCGCGGCTGGGCCGGCATGGTTTGGCAAATGGAAAGCAATGCGGAATGGGCACCGCATCCAGCCCCGGCGGGCAGCTTGGTTGAATTCGTGGCAGTCCGTCTGATCCTTGACAGACTTGCAATCGCGCACGTTGCCGGGGAATCGCTTGGGCTCCGCGGTCCGCTCGACAAAGTCCGCGACGCTGCCTTGCGTTCGACTTCGAAGCGACGAGTCGAACGATCACGATGAGCGTGCTTTTGTTATCTTTCAATTGGCGCAGGTTCGAGGCTGGAATCCGCATGACTTGCAGATCGTTGTCGCATCAGCAATGGACGGCCCTGGCGAGCGAGATCGATTCCTTTTCGGCGCTCGAACGGCGACGTACGTATCATCTTGCCTTTGAACGCAGGTATCGCAATGAGACGCTTGACGCCGTGATTGCTCACTCCAAGCGATTGCGAAACGGAGCGGCGCGACCGCGTCCCGCTTATCAAGTCGTTTGCTGCATCGATGAGAGAGAGGAATCGTTTCGCCGGCACCTCGAGGAGGCTGATCCGGATTGCGAGACACTTGGCGTCGCCGGTTTTTTTGGCGTGGCGATGTACTATCGGGGTGCCGAGGACGCGCATTTCACCCCGCTTTGCCCGGTCAACATCAAGCCGCGGCACTACGTCGTTGAAGAACCGATGTACTCGGTTGCCCAGCTCGAGCGACGGCGTGCGGAAACTCGGCGTCGCATTGGCCAAGCCACGCATCATGCGCATCGTGGAACGCGTACGGTTCTCGGCGGTTTACTGACAGGGCTGGTCGGATCGCTGGCCGCCTTTCCGCTGGTAGCCAGAATTCTGTTTCCGCGCACGACCGCTCAACTCCGCCGCCTGTTTGCCGGCATTGTGCACACTCCGGGAACCGAACTTCGCATCGAGCGAATCGCCGCAGAGCCCAGCAGCGAGAATGGTGGGCTTGGCTACTCGGTCGACGAGATGGCGAACATTGTCGAAGGCGGCCTGCGTGCGATCGGGATCACAAAGGCGAAATCGTTCTCTCGACTGCTAGTGATTTGCGGACACGGGTCGGCAAGTCTGAACAATCCGCATGAGGCCGCACACGATTGCGGAGCTTGCGGTGGCGGTCGTGGAGGCCCCAACGCGAGGGCCTTCGCGCAAATGGCCAACGATCCTCGCGTGCGGCGCATTTTGAACGAGAAAGGACTCGTGATTCCTGACGGCACCTACGTCGTTGGCGGGTACCACAACACGTGCGACGACAGCATGACGTGGTACGACCTCGATCGAGTTCCCGTTCCGCATCGCGAACTGTTCGAGCAAGCAAGAGCGAAGATTGACGAGGCGCGAAAGCGAAGCGCCCACGAACGCTGCCGGCGATTTGAGTCGGCCGACCTGTCGCTCACCCCCGATGAAGCGTTGAAACATGTCGAGGGCGCGCCGAGGACCTGTCACAGACACGACCTGAATACGGACACGCGACCAATGCCTTGTGCTTTGTCGGTCGGCGGCGGTGGAGTCGCGGTCTGTTTCTGGACCGGCGAGCATTTTTGACGTCGTACGACCCCACCGAGGATGACGAGCGGAGTTCGATCCTGGAGCGTCTTCTGCAGGCGGTGATCCCGGTCTGCGCTGGTATCAACCTCGAATACTACTTCTCCTTCGTCGATCCCTACGGATACGGATGCGGCACGAAACTGCCTCACAACATCACTTCCTTGTTGGGCGTCATGGATGGTGCGGCCAGCGACCTGCGACCTGGGTTGCCATGGCAAATGGTCGAAATTCACGAACCTGTGCGTTTGTTGTTCGTGATTGAAACGACCCCGGCGGCGTTGCAGCGAATCATCGACTCCAATCCACCCATCGCGCAACTCGCCAACGGCGATTGGGTGCAACTAGCCGTATTCGATGCCGAGACATCCAGCATTCACCGCTATGTCTCGGGCCAATTCGTTGCGTATCAACCGGAGACGGACGAACTGCCAACCAGTGAGACGTCGATCCAATGGTATTGGGGCGAGCGTGAGCACCTTGGATTTGCGTCGATCATTCCGACCGGCAATCTGCACCCTAGAGCGACCATGAGTCCAGAGGAGCGATCATGAATCCAGAGTCGCTGTTTTACATTTTCGGCATGTGCGTCGTCGTCAGTCCCGCGGCGTTACTGGCAATTCTTGGACTTACGTCGTTATCCGGTCACCCGCTGGGCGAGCGCTCGATCAAGCGTTTTACGGAATCTGCCGGCGTGATCGGGTTACTCGCTTCCCTGGCGATCCTGGGCATGATGCTCGCGTTTGGCAGTCGCCACGTTCCGATCGAGATTGGCAATTGGGTGGTGATCCCGGATCAGGAATTCCAATTCAATTTGAAGTTCGTGTTCGATCGGCTGTCGGTGCCATTCGTGATTCTGACTTATGTGCTGTGCGGTGTGATTGGTGCCTTCACCAGTCGGTATCTGCATCGTGAACCGGGTTACGGTCGGTTCTTTGTGCTCTACGCACTGTTCCAGTTGGGGATGGTTGTGTCGTCGCTAGCCGGAACGATTGAAACGCTGTTCCTTGGCTGGGAGTTAGTCGGACTGTCCTCGGCACTGCTGGTCGCTTACTTTCACGAGCGTCCCAATCCGGTGCGCAATGGCCAACGGGTTTGGTCGGTATACAGGATCGCCGATGCGGCTTTCCTGATCGCTGCGTTGTCACTGCATCACCTGACCGGTGCCGGTGACTTTGAAGGATTGATGGGGACCGGTCCATGGCCCGAAGGTCACGCGACGATCTCACAGTCGCACGCGTTGTTTGTGGGCCTATTGCTGTTGGTTGCCGCGGCGGGAAAGTCGGCGCTGGTGCCGTTTTCTGGTTGGCTGCCGCGGGCGATGGAAGGTCCGACACCGTCCAGTGCAGTGTTTTATGGAGCACTGTCGGTGCATTTGGGTGCGTTCCTGCTGCTGCGTGTCAGCCCGATTCTCGAGCAGAGTCTGCTGCTCAGCAGTGCCGTCGTGGTGCTTGGATTGGCTTCGGCGATCTTTGGAGCCATGACCGCACGCGTGCAGACCGACATCAAGAGTGCACTCGCTTTTGCCTCACTGACTCAGGTCGGGATCATCGTCGTGGAGATCGGCTTGGGTTTGCGATACATCGCGCTGATTCACATCATCGGTCACGCCTGCCTGCGAACGCTGCAGTTGCTTCGTGCTCCGACATTGCTGCACGACTATCACTCTTTGGAGAACGCGATCGGATCGCACTTGACGCATGGGCCGTCCTTGTGGGGCCGGATCGTTCCCGAGCGAACAAGGATCTGGCTGTTTCGGTTCTCGATGGAGCGTGGTTTTCTGGACGCGATCACCGACGAGTACATTGTCCGTCCCTTCATGGTCGTGTTTCGTTGGTGCGATTCGAACGAACGTCGCTGGACCGATTTTCTGTCGGGTGGTGAATCACGCGAGTCTGACCGACTGCCGACGCACACCGAGTCGGTGGAGGATTTGGTCTGATGCCTGAACTCCATTTACCGTGGCTGGAGCTAACGATTCTGACACCGCTGTTGGGTGCAGTTTGTCGTTGGTTTTCTCCGAAATGGCGAACTCGCGCAAGACTTGTCTCACCTTGTGCACTTTGACGTTGATCTTTGCGACAGGCGAGTGGTTCGACTTCGGAACACTCCATACCTTCGAGGCACACGATCACTGGGACGTGATGGAGTCCTTTTTGGGCAGCGATGTTTTGGTGGTCGATGAGCTGAGTGCGCCGCTCTTGCCGCTTGTCGCCTTGTTGTTTTTGATGACCGTGCTTTCAACCCTGCGGACGAAAATGAATCGTTTTTCGTTCGGCTGGACGCTGGCTTCCGAAGCAATTTTATTGGCAACATTCTGTTGCCGTGATCCCTGGAGCATCGTGATCTTGCTCGTCGTTGCGACCGTCCCACCATGGATCGAACTCCGCTCGCGAGGCCGCTGCACTCGCGTCTATCTGGCCCACATGGGACTATTTGCGGTGCTGCTGATCACCGGGCAGACGCTCCTGTCGATCGAAGCGCAGGGCGGGACGCCGACCATGATCGCCGGTGCACTGCTGACCATTGCCGCACTGCTGCGAAGCGGTATCGTGCCGCTTCATTGCTGGATGACCGATCTGTTTGAGAAAGCAACTTTCGGAACGGCATTGCTATTTGTAACACCCATGACCGGTGCGTATGCGGTGATGCGTCTGGTGTTGCCGATCGCTCCCGACTGGGCATTGCAAAGCATTGCCATGGTATCGCTATTCACATCCGTCTATGCGGCGGGGATGGCGTTGGTGCAACGCGAAGCGCGAAGGTTCTTTTGCTATCTGTTTTTGAGTCATTCGTCACTTGTGTTGGTGGGTCTGGAATTGGTGACGCCGATCGGCCTGACTGGTGCGCTCTGCGTCTGGTTGTCGGTGGGCCTCTCTTTGGCGGGATTCGCGCTCACGCTCCGCTGTATCGAGTCTCGAATCGGGCGAGTTTCGTTAAACGAATTTCACGGTTTGTACGAACACACACCAACGCTCGCCGCGTTGTTCTTGTTGACGGGACTGGCTTCCATTGGCTTTCCCGGCACCGTTGGTTTCATTGGCACGGAACTGCTGATTGAGGGGGCCGTCGGCGTGTTTTCGTTGATCGGCACCTCCGTGGTCATTGCGACAGCACTCAATGGCATCGCGATTTTGAAGGCTTACTTTCGCGTTTTCACGGGCACCCGTCACCACGCATCGATCTCGCTGCGGGCCCGACCTTCGGAGCGGATTGCCGTACTGGTGTTGATCGCCCTGATTGTGGGCGGAGGACTTTTTCCTCAGTGGGGCGTCGCGTCGCGATACCACGCCGCGATGGCATTGATCGGGCTACGCGATAGCCAAGCTTCGGGCTCAAAACCTAAACCGCCTTCGCTGGCCGCGGGCCGGAAATCCGTCGATGACGCTGCGCAACAATCCGACGCCAGCACGCTAGGCTCACGATTTCAGCCGGCAACTCAACAAACACAGATCGCTTTCAATGAGACTGCAGAATGACAACAGCTAATCGAGATCGCGAGATTCCACGCGGCAACGCCGCTGGCTTTGTGAAGTACATGAAGCTTGACATCGTTTCCGGCTTCCTTGTCTTCTTGATTGCGCTGCCGTTGTGCTTGGGCATCTCCCTGGCCTGCGGTTACCCTCCCATCGCCGGCATCTTCACCGCGATTATCGGTTCCATTCTGTCGACGTTCATCAGTAATTCGGAACTCACCATCAAAGGTCCGGCTGCCGGATTGATTGTGATTGCCATCGGTTGCATCGAAGACTTCGGCGGTGCCGGCAATGAGACGGCCTACAAAGCTGCGCTGGCGGTCGGCGTGGCGGCGGCGGTGATGCAGATCATCTTTGGCTTGTTTCGCGCGGGCATTCTCGGTGAGTTCTTTCCCATCTCCGCGGTACACGGGATGCTCGCTGCGATCGGCGTGATCATCATCCTGAAGCAATTTCCGGTTGCCCTGGGCGTCAAAGCGGGGGGCGAACCGCTCGAAATGCTGAGGGAAATCCCGCACTACGTCGCCGAGGCCAATCCGGCCATCGCGACCATTGGCATCGTCAGTATTTTGATTATGTTTTTCTGGCCGCTCGCCGGGAAAAAAATGGCTCTGCTGAAAAAATTGCCGTCGCCGTTGGTCGTGCTGTTGGTGGCGGTGCCGATGGGCATGGGCTTCGACCTGCTGCACCAACACTCTTACACGCTTCAGGGACACCAGTATCAGCTCGGCGACCAATACCTGGTGGCGATGCCCGACCGTATGTTCGGGATGTTCGACTACATCACCACGCCTGATTTCACCGCGCTCGCCCAGCCCAGAGCGTGGAAGTGGATCACGATGTTTTTCGTCATCGGCAGCCTCGAGTCATTGCTCAGCGCCAAGGCTGTTGACCTGCTCGATCCTTGGAAGCGGAAGACGAACATGAATCGCGACATCGTCGCGGTAGGCGTCGGAAATCTGGCCGCCGCCTTCGTTGGTGGGTTGCCGATGATTTCCGAGATTGTCCGTTCGAGGGCCAACATCGACAACGGAGCGCGGACCCGATTCGCGGACATGTGGCACGGCATCTTCCTGCTGGCCTGCGTTGCTCTGATTCCCACGGTTCTGCACCGGATTCCGCTTGCCGCACTCGCTGCGATGCTGGTCTACACGGGCTATCGTCTGGCGCATCCGACTGAGTTCTTGCATGTCTACCGAATCGGCAAAGAGCAGCTCGCGATCTTCGTGACAACATTGATGATGGTTTTGGCGACCGACCTGCTGATAGGCGTGGCCGCCGGCATTCTTCTGAAGTTCATCATCCATGTGGCCAACGGCGTTCCCATCCGATCTTTATTCAAACCCTACATCGAAGTTGAGGAACTTGACGATAAGACCAGTATCATCCTGGCAAGAGAATCCGCCGTGTTCAGCAATTGGATTCCGTTCAAGCGTCAAATCGAAGACATCGGACTAGTTCAACGCCGCAACTTGATCGTCGATGTTTCGAACACCCAGCTTGTCGACCACAGCGTGATGGAAAAGCTGGAGGAGATGAAGCGTGACTTTGAGCAGGAGGGATTGAGTTTTGAAGTGCGCGGGCTCGATTCTTTACGACCGCTGGCCGACGACGCGTACGCGGCGCGAAAGGGCGGGCTGGCAACCGTCCGCCGGATCACGGTTGTCGCCGACGCCTCGCTGGAAGAATGGCTGCTGAGCGAATTCGTCCAGTGCGGTGCGACCGGCTACACAGCCATGCCTTGCAGCGGCGCGGGTCGACGCCATCTGGAGAATGGTCAGATACGGTCGGCTCAAGTCCGCATCGAAGTGATTGCGTTGCCCAACGTGTGCAACCGGATTCTTGATTTTCTACGTCGCGATATCCTCGCCGAACATCGCATCACCGCCTGCGTGGAAACGGTGGACGTCGTGCGTGTCGGTCATTTTACGCCGATCGAGGCCAAATCACTCACCGAATTACCGCACTGAGCATCCTGCCAGAGCAAGCCAGCGGGGCGACATCACCGGCCAGCGGGACGAATCCGGGTTGATTTGCCGGTAAATCGGCTGCCGGACTCCATTTACAAATTGAGGCTTCCAAGCGTAAACTAGCGGGCTTCGCTCGCGATCTCCGCCGAAAAGTGACCCGTTCGATGACCTCCCCACTCGGTGGTCGTCCGGGCAGCGGATCGGTTCGCTGGTCTGCGTTGCCCCCCACTCTGTGCTGAATTCCCGTGTTTGAGTCCCTCTCTGAAGGTCTGCAATCTGCTTTCAAGAGTTTGTCTGGCAAAGGCAAGCTGACCGAGGGCAATATGCGCGACGGTTTGGACATCGTGCAAAAGGCGATGCTGGAGGCCGACGTCAGCTATCCGGTCGTCCAGGATTTCATGGCACATGTTTCCGAGCGGGCTCTTGGAAAACGGGTCCTATTGAGCTTGCGACCTCACGAAGAGCTGATCAACATCGTCCACGGCGAGTTGGTCTCGATCCTCGGTCCGGTCGATTCGTCGCTGCATCTGAGAAAAGAGGGCCCCACGGTCATCATGCTCTGCGGACTGCAGGGTAGCGGTAAGACGACGACCTGCGGCAAGCTTTCGCAGTTACTCAAAGAAGAAAACATCACGCCGCTGTTGGTGGCCGCCGACTTGCAGCGTCCCGCTGCCATCGACCAGTTGCACGTGATTGGCGAGCAGTTAGGCGTGCCGGTCTACAGCGACAAAGGCAACACCAACCCCGTCAAAGTTTGCCAGGCGGGTGTCGAGAAGGCCAAGGCCGAAGGCGCCCGTGTGGTCATTCTCGATACGGCGGGACGATTGGCCATCGACGAAGAGTTGATGGCCGAGCTGCAGAAGATCGACAAAAAGGTTGGTCCTGATCAGGTCTATCTGGTTGTGGACGGCATGACCGGCCAAGACGCGGTCAACAGCGCCGGTGCGTTCAACGACGCATTGGAACTTGATGGCGTGATCATGACCAAGCTGGACGGTGACGCTCGCGGTGGCGCGCTATTGTCAGTCAAGCATGTCACGGGCGTGCCGATCAAGTTCATCGGTACTGGCGAACACTTTGACTCGCTTGAACCGTTTCGCCCGGAAGGGATGGCCGGTCGAATCTTGCAGATGGGCGACATGGTCGCGGCAGCTCGCGAAGCCCACCGCATTGTCGACGAAGCCGAACGCGAGGAACTTGAAGCCAAGATGGCCGCTGGCGATTTCACGCTGGACGATTTCAAGAACATGATGGAGAAGGTCGCCAAGCCCGGATTGATGGGCAGGATGATGGGTCTGATGCCCGGTATGGGCGACATGAAAGAGCTGATGGAGAGCGAAGAGGCAGCCGGAGGAATTCGTCAAACCATCGGTGCGATCAACAGCATGACGATGGCAGAGCGGAAAAACCCCAAAGTCATCGATATCCACCGGCGCACCCGGATTGCCAAAGGTGCCGGCGTGCAGACGCCCGTGGTTACGCAACTGATCAAACAGTTCGAGGTCATGAAGCCGTTGATGCAAGGGATGGCTGGCCAAGGTGTCGGCGACCGCATGAAAATGATGCAGCAGCTAAAATCCAGCGGCGTCATGAACGACCCAACCATGAAAGGCTTGAAGGTCAAAAAGGGAACCGGCAAGCGACTCAGCAAAGATGAACGCGAGAAGATGAAGAGAGAACGAGACAAGCTGAAGCGACGGATGAAAAGAAAAAAGTAGAACAACACCAATACATGTGCCAGGTGTTCTGGCACCGACCCGGCGTCAGTTTTCTGACCCCAGGCAGTCTGGCTGGATTTGAACCCCAACGATTTTGGAGAACGCAACGGTATGACAGTTCGCATACGAATGAAAAAGATGGGACGCACCCATCGCCCCTACTACCGCGTTTGTGCAATGGACAAGCGAAGTCCGCGCGATGGACGGGTGATCGAGGAACTCGGCACCTATGATCCGATGTGCCCGGAAACCGATGCCCGCGTGACGCTGAAGGCGGACCGCATCGAATATTGGATCGGCGTTGGCGCCCAACCCAGTGACAAAGTCGCCACTCTGATCAAGAAGTACGGCAAAGACGGGACTCACCTCGACGCCCAGAAAGCGGCGATCGAGCGATTGGGCAAGCGAAAAGAGTACACTCCCGTAGCGGAACCAGTCAAACCAGCCAAGAAGAAAAAAGAAGAAGAACCGAAAGCTGAAGCGAAACCCGCTGCGGATGAGGCACCTGCCGAACAAGCGGCCGCGGAAGAGGCTCCGGCCGAGCAAACCACCAGCGAGGAATCGTCTTCGTAGCTGTGTCGCCCAGAGGGTGGTGCCTGATGAGAACCGGACAGCACCCACATTCTGGCCAGTGGAGCTACCTTGGCAGTCCTAGCGCCAGCGGAGAGATCAATGCGATTTGACATCGTGACGCTCTTTCCGGCGATCTTCGACGGATACCTGACACAAGGCTTGTTGGAAAAAGCAATCCAGCGGGAGTTGGTTCAGATCCATCGGCATGATCTGCGAGATTGGGCACCCCAGACGCCTCACCGACCGGTCGATGACAAGCCGTTCGGGGGTGGCCCTGGGATGCTGATCCAGGTCGAGCCGACGGTCAACTGCGTCGAAGCAGTCCAAGCGATGGATTCGCGGCCAGCCAGACGGATCTTGCTGACACCGCAAGGAACACGATTCGACCAACGAATGGCCGAAGATTTTGCGACCAGCGACAGAGTCTTGATGCTCTGTGGTCGTTACGAAGGATTTGACCAACGCGTGATGGACATTCTCCAGCCCGAAGAGGTCAGCATTGGCGATTTCGTCTTGAATGGAGGCGAGGTTGCCGCGATGGTAATTGTCGACGCGGTCGTCCGGCTCCTGCCTGGCGTCCTCGGCGACGAACAAAGTAACATTGATGACTCGTTTAGCCGCGGAAATCGGTTGCTCGAGTTCCCGCAATACACACGACCGAGAGAGTTTCGCGGCCACGCAGTTCCCGAAGTCCTGCTGGGCGGTGATCACGGAGCGATCGCCCAGTGGCGAGCTCTGCAGAGCCAGACGCGAACACAACAACGACGCAGCGATTTGCTGCCGAATTGCGATCACAACTCCGGTCACGAAATAAACAACGAAATCAACAACAAACCCTAACAGCGAGCCATCGAAATGTCACAAGCGATTATGGATCTGGTCGAAAAGACCGCGTTGAAAGAAAACCCGCCCGAGTTCGAAATCGGTGACACCGTTGACGTGCACTTGAAGATTCTGGAAGGCAACAAAGAACGCATCCAGGTTTTCTCCGGCGTCGTGATCGGTCGTAGCGGTAGCGGTAGCCGCGAGATGTTCTCGGTCCGCCGCATCGTCGCGGGCGAGGGTGTGGAACGAAAGTTCCCGTTGCACAGCCCACGCGTCGAAAAGGTGGAAATCAAACGAAGCGGTGTCGTCCGCCGAGCCAAGCTGTACTTCCTGCGCGGCCGCGTCGGCAAGGCGGTCCGCTTGAAAGAACGTCGCCGCTCGTAAGGTTTCCCAAAGCGGAGAAAATTGTTGCTCGTTGGTCGCAAACGAGATTTTGCCGATCGCTCGGTTGGGACACCAAGCAACAATCAGTTCGCGGCCTCTTCGCCAAGCGACGAAACGCAGAGAATGTGTTTCGTTGCTTTTCGTTTGCGCTCTTGCAAAGCTTCCGTCGTGATTCTGTTCCTCGATCGAATTCGTCAAACCTATGTCGATTGGCGGTATGGCCGGATTGATCCAACCGGATCAGTCGGCAAACGAGGTGAACAAGCGGCGGCCCGACTGTTGCGTCAAAAGGGACTTGTCGTTGTCGCCGAAGGCGAAGCGGACAAAGCGGGTGAGATCGACTTGATCGCCGTCGACCAGCGCCGCAAGACAATCGTCTTTGTCGAAGTCAAAACGCACTCGACGACCAAGCCAGGACATCCGGCCGATCGAGTCGACGAGGCGAAGCAGGGCAGGGTATCGCGTGCGGCGTTGCGGTATTTGAAACGTAAGAAATTACTGGGAGTCAGTGCACGCTTCGACGTCATCGCTGTCTGGTGGCCCACAGGCAATGCCGAACCCGATCGCATCGAGCACTATGAATCTGCCTTCGAGGTAACCGGCAATTTTCAGATGTACTGAAACCATGTCGCTCTGCGGAAGTTACCATCATGCTCAGTGAAGCTCTCGTCCCAGCGACGGATCGGTCAGTCCGTTTTCGGCGAAACCTTTGGAACGCAACAGACAGGCGTCGCAGTGACCGCAGGGTGCACCTGCATCGCCTGGATCGTAGCACGACAAGGTCAAGGAGTAGTCGACGCCCAAAGCCAATCCTCGTTCGATAATTTGCGATTTGCTCAAATCGATCAGCGGTGTATGGATCCGCAGCTTGTCGTCACTTTCCACGCTGGCCTTGGTCGCCAGATTTGCCATGGCTTCGTAGGCGGCGATGTAATCCGGGCGGCAGTCCGGATAACCGCTGTAGTCGAGGGCATTGACGCCGATGAAAATGTCTCGCGCAGCGATCGTTTCGGCCAGCGCAAGTGCCAACGAAAGAAAGACCGTGTTGCGTGCCGGCACATAGGTGACTGGAATTGCCTCACCGATCGCTTCCACCGAATCTGATTTCGGAACATCAATGGACGAATCGGTGAGAGCCGAACCGCCGAATTGGGCCAAGTTGATGTCGACGGTGCGATGCGAGGCCGCCTGCAGGTTTTTCGCAATCCGATCGGCGCGCTCCAACTCGTACTGATGTCGCTGACCGTATCGAAAACTGATCGCGTGTGGCTCGAATCCTTGATCAAGGGCGATCGCCAGGCAAGTCGCACTGTCGAGGCCTCCGGAGAGCAGGATCACGGCGGGCTTGGATTGGGGCATGGCAAAAATATCGAACGGAATTGAGTCCGTTGCGTGTGGACGTGGAAACGGACTGGAAGCCTCTACTACGTTTGTTTCTTCCAGAGCTTGCGCCCGATCGACGGGTTGTAGTTCGTCCAGTTCCCGTCAGCGGCGACATCCGCATCGATCACGCTGGTGTAGGACGATAGCTTGGCGTCCAAGTTATCCAGATGGTGCAGGGCAACTGCCTCAAGCGTCACGGGCAACTTGGGACTGCCGAACTCGATCTGTCCATGATGGCTAACGATCAGATGCTCAAGATGCAGACGCAACTCGTCCGGGAAAGGCTCACCACCGAGAGACGCGATTTTCTCTCCGAGCATTTGGACGCCGATCACGATGTGACCGACCATCTGTCCGCGGTCGGTGTACGAGATTTCGCCGCCGCTGGCGAGTTCATCGATCTTGCCAAGGTCATGCAAGAACGCTCCGAACATTAACAGCTCGCCATCCAGCTGCTGGTACCGCGGCGCAACCAGGACGGCAAGTTCCATCAAGTCGATCGGTGTGACGAAGCAGACCACCCGGGTAAGCATGGTGGTTGCTGACCGCAGCGGCCGCGGTCTTCAGCTGTGTCATCAACTCTTCATCGGCCAGATAGGCTTCACCGAGGCGTCTTAGATTCACATTGCGAAGCTGGCCGATCAGTTCCTGCAATCGTTCCTCCAGCTGTTTTGACTCGGCCGCATCGAAACGATCGAATTCAGCCACATCGACTTCCGTGGGATCCATCCGCTCGATATCCGAAACGATGACTTGCAGCGCACCGTTGTGGATTTGTGTGCGGCCACGGCAAAACACAAAATCGCCTCTGTCAAACGAATCAAAAATCCGCTCGTCCGCGTTCCAAAGCATGCCCGCGATGACGCCGGTGCGATCGGCCAGACGGAGTAAGATGTATTTGCCGCCCTGACGATTGACTCTCAGCTGTTTGTCAGCGGCCCGAAACGGTTGCTCAAGTTGCTGTCCGTCGGTCAACTCAAGAATGGGTGTGCGATTCACGTGCGTCGGCTCAAGGGGGCAGAGGAGGGGGCGAACATTGTTTGCTTCGACACAAGGATGCCCCCAAGCATTACAAATTGACAAGGCCCATTGACCTTCGCGTTGATCGACTGGGCGGCAACGTTTAGGTTTTCAGGTAGAAATGCTCGTTTCCAACGCAATACCGTTCGAATTTCAGCATCGATCCAGCAAGATAGTTTAACGGCAAGCCGCAGGTGCCTGCGAAGGGCGGACGCAGTCGCCTACGGCTAGCCGATAAACGAAAAACGAACCGTATACGTTCCCAACGCGTGTCCTTATCGAGCCAGAATGCCCAAAAATCGTGATCCCGGCAGATGAATGCCGAAAAACCACAGTATCAGTTCCTCGATCCGCCCCAGCGACAGGGTGAGATTGGGCGACTGGGGCCCTACCGGATTCTTGGAGTTCTGGGCAAAGGCGGGATGGGCGAAGTCTTTCGGGCCGAGGACGGCAGACTGAAACGGTCCGTTGCTTTGAAGGTGATGAAGACGCAGTTCACTTCCACAGCCAACAGCCGCAAACGTTTTGTCGAAGAAGCCAGATCGATGGCGGCAGTCCATCACGACAACGTCGCCACCATCTTCGAGGTTGGCATTCATCGCGGCATGCCGTTCATGGCAATGGAGATGTTGAAAGGAGAACCGCTCGATCAGTCCATGAGATTGGAAAAGCGATTTGACTACAAGGATGTGCTGCGAGTTGCCAAAGAGGTGGCCCTTGGTTTGTCGGCGGCCCACCAGTGCGGGATCATTCATCGCGACATCAAACCGGCAAACATCTGGATCGAAGAGCCGAGCGGCCGCGCAAAGATCTTGGATTTCGGCCTGGCAATTGCCGGTACAAATCTAGACCGCCTGTCCTCGCGTGGTAGCGTGGTTGGCAGTCCCCGCTATCTATCGCCCGAGCAGGCTCGCAATGAACCGGTCGATGATCGCACCGACCTCTACAGCCTGGGCGTCGTTCTCTATCAAATGTGCGCGGGCAACTTGCCGTTGGTGTACGACACGATCTCGGGACAGCTGATCGCCATCATCATGATCGAGCCGCAACCGCTGCGGCAGCGCAACCCAGACATACCCGGTCCGCTTTGCGACTTGATCCATCAATTGCTCTCGAAAGAACCTCGCGACCGCCCCTCGTCGGCAATACACCTTGGCCAATTGCTGAACGAAGTCGCCGACCAGTGCGAAGCAGAGAGCCAGGGCGCGCTACGCATCGTAACCGATGTCGCGGCCGCAAAGCCAACCACAGCCACAGCTGAAAACGCGGATTCACCGCCAAAGCCGACAAGCATGCTGCCATGGGCGATCGCCGCGGCATTGCTCGTCACGTTGGCCGGTGTGGCATGGTGGCTCGACAAAACCCGAGCAAGTTGCCGACAAGCCCGCAACCACAGTGCCGCGAGAAGCCCCGCGACCGCAGGTTGATCGGGTAACCGCCGCGTCGCTGAGGCCGCTCGAGTTGACGCAAGTCGCCGGCACGTCGGAGGTGATCAGCGGCCATGCCGCGAGGTTCAAGATGCGGATTGCGAACAACGCAATCGATGCCACCACGGACCCGCAGGCGATCAACGCTGACGCAAAGGTTGCCGCTCAGATCGTGACTTTCCTCCAGCGAAACGGCGGTCCCAATCGCAAGGGGCCAACGTTTCCAAAAAGAATCTCGGGAACTCAATTGCCTCGACCTGGTGAGTCAAAGGAGATCGAAATTCAGTTCATGACAAGCGGTCTGGCTCCCGACAGCTTCCAGGTGCTGTTTGAATTGCAGTCGCCCTCTGGCGAGACAATCAGTTCTGCTACGGAGGCACTGACGATCAGCGAAAATCTAGGAGAGGGTGACCTGCTCGGATTCGAAACGCTACGTACGCACGCGGGTCGTGGCGCCGACACCTATGCGCGTGAGGGCTCGATAGATGATTTTGGAGGTCACTCTTCACTACGGTTGATCCGAAACGGGAAAATACAAGAACACATCTATCTGCGTTTTGATCTATCGAAAAGCACGATTGCCCGAAACCAACTTGATCGAGCGGTTTTGCTGTTGACCGTCGAACCGGGAGGTTTACCATCGACGAGCACAATCAACGTCTATGGAATTCGGGAGGGGTTGGATCAAGATTGGGCGGAAAGCGGAGAGAGCCATTTGGATTGGCAAAGTTCCCCCTGTCGAATCAGTGTCAATCAGCAGCAGTACTTGGGTCAGGTCACGATGCAGAATACCGGGGACAACCTGAAAAACCTGGGGGATGCAGTACGGATCTTCGGTGCCGAGCTGGACGATTTCATACGAACCAGCACCGGCAACCTGGTAACGATCGCATTGGTGAGAGAAAACATTGCAAACAAGCCCACTCAGTTCAAATCCAAGGAAGGAAAGCCAAATCAAGCGCCGGCTTTGGCGCTGCGGAAAACCGGCGAGGACGCAGTCCAATGAAAGACCGAATCAGCCATCTTCTGGGATCGCAATCAGCGGGGAAGGGCGGGGCAGACATGATATTCTGTGAGCCGTCGGCTCAGTCTTCATCAGCCCAGGCACGGGGGGTGATTCCCGTTGTTGTGATTCTGGAGCCTTCGTGGCAGACTGAGAGTCGCATTTCTTGAGTGATTGGCGGTCAAGAAAAGTATCGTCAAGCCCTCTTTTCAGCGGCGCTTCGGCTCTCACCAATCGCGATCTACTGGTTAAACTAGACGCCATGTCCGGTGACACTTCCTCTGACGTCCATCGCAAGAGCACCGTTAATCTGGTTCGTTCCTCCCATCCATGGACCGAAGCCGATAGTGCGGCGGGGTTCGTGCTGAGGTACCTTGCGCCGATGCGGCGGCAACTCACCTCCGCGTTAGGATCAACCGAACAAGCCGACGAAGCGCTCAAGTTGCTGCTATCCCATCTGGTCAGCGTCGGGTTCGGTGAGCACAAGCAGGGTCGTCTTCGCGATTTTCTGCTCCGCGGTATCCGCTCGGCCGCTAAATCAAGTATCAACGAATTACCCGAGGACAAACGGCCCGCCTTGAATCTGGACAATGTTACGCTGGATTCAAAGCAGTGGCTTTCGTATTGGCGCGACGGGATACTCGAGCGAGCTTGGCGGGCGCTGGAGCGAAAGGAACACGCGGATCCGGACCCACCTGTTTTCACGGTGCTGCATTGTGCGACGTCAAACCCGCAGGCAACCCCCGCGATGCTGGTCGCGCAGATTGCAGCGGACGCCGGCATAAAGATCGATCAGCCGACGGTGGAAAAAGTCCTTCCCGAGGCACGAGCATTGTTTGCACAGCTTGTTGCCGACGAGGTTGCGGAAACGCTAGAGAAGCCGACGGGCGAGGATGTGAAACGGGAAATCAGCCAGTTGGGATTGGGGAAAGCCTTCAGCGGCGTCGCGATGGTCGCCGACGGCTAAATCAACATCTTCGTGTGCGGTGGGAACAGTATGTGTTCGAGAACTCGCATCGATTCGTTCATAACCGGACTTTGTATCGGCACGCTATTCGTTGCCTGCTGGTGGGCGACGCCGGTTCAGGCACAACACTTTCATCGGCATGATGGCTGTGGGTACGGACCTTGGTTGCCTGGCTACTCGGATAGCCACTTCCACATTGAATACACGGCAGTTTGGATCGCCCCGGTGATGCCAGTTTCGATTCTGCCGCCGGTTGGAGTGGCTCCAATCGACCCCGGCTTTGTCCACATGACGCCGCAGCCGCTCGCGTCAGCGATTCCAATCCAAATCGAGAATTTCGCCAGGGACGAGGTGAAGCCACTGCACGAGGGGCCGCTGCACAAGGGGCCACTGATCAATGGACGGGGCGCGCAGCCGGGGCAGGGAACAGGCGGAGCACTGACGGATACGGAACCACTGGATGATCTGGACGAGATTCGGCGGCGCGTGATGGTGTTGAAACGTAGTACGCCGCAGAGCCGGACACGAGCGGATCGTTTGATTTCGGCGGGCGACACCTCATTTCGCAAACAATCCTACGCGCGAGCCGTCGCACGGTATCGTGATGCGATTGCCCGCGCGCCTGATTATGCCGAAGGTCATTTCCGCCTCGCACACGCCTACGTGGCCACGCGACGTTTCAACTTGGCACTCAAGAGCGCGATGACAGCGATTGAGCTTGCCGGTACGGCGCGTCGCGATGGCTTCTCGATAGATGAACTTTATCAAGGCAACAAGTTTGCACGTGAACAACACGATGCGATGCTATTCGATGCTGCGTTGCGTGAACCGGCCGATGGAGGCCTTCAGTTTCTGATCGGATTCACACTCCATTACGACCGGCAACCGCTCAAGGCTCGCGAACACTTTCGCAAGGCGAATCAGTTTCCTGGCGCACATCAGGCGTACCTGCGACATTTTTTACCGGCCGCGCCAATCGCCGAATCCAACGAATTAGCCATGGAGGCGAACTAATCTGCTGTCAAACGGCACTAGAAACGGCTTGCAGTCATGACGACAATGGATGCGTGGCGAACATCACTCGTCACATCGGGTTGTGCTGCGTTGACAACGAAGTCAGGCACCGCCGGATCCCACCTGCAACCACTGGCGCGGCCGGCGCCGACGGAGGTCTCCTCAAGATGCGACAGTTAGCCTTGAAGCGTTTGTCTCTCATGATCGCTTGTCTGGTAGCACTTGTATCCGTTGGAAAGGTTTCGGCTCAGGATTCTCAGCAGAATTCCGAAATCGTAGCCGCTGAAGAATCGGTTTCACCACTGGATGAGTCTGGGCGACTGGTGCGGTTCGAGCGTGACATTGCTCCGATTCTTCGCAGGGCGTGCCTTGAATGTCATGGACCGGAAGACGCCAAGAACGACTTTCGCGTGGACGATCCCGAAGTATTCATGGATTACGTTGAAGCGGAGGATGTCGAATCGAGCTCGTTATTTGTCGATTACCTGACGATCGACGACGAAGACATGTTGATGCCGCCGGAGTCTCACGGTGGTCCTCTGACGCCAGGCGAATTGGCATTGATTCGCGTTTGGATCGAAGAAGGAGCGAATTGGCCCGAGGATTACCAGTTCGCCGAAGCGGTGGTGGAAGTCCAGCCAATCGTGATCGCCCCTCCACGAACGCTTGCACAACGGGTTTGGGTGGCCCAGGGTTTCCTGCATCCGGCGACGGTTCATTTCCCGATCGCGTTGTTTCTTCTCGGTGGTGGATTTGTCGTGCTGGGTTGGAAGTGGCCTTCGGTGGGAACCCAAATCCCGATGGCTTGTCTCTTGATCGGAGCCTTATCTGCGATTGCATCGACCGCAATGGGTTGGTCGTTTGCACCTGAACAGGGATTCGGAAGTGGCTGGAACATTCTGGATTGGGGCAGAGAGATTGATGTCCATCGCTGGAGCGGGTTGATTGTCACGGTCTTCTCTTCGATCGTTGCCGTCATTGCGTTGGTCGCACTTTGGAAAGACAGCCAGTCGCTCATGACGACCTGGAAAATCGGGCTGCTGGTATGCGCAGGGATGGTTGCAGCCGTTGGGCATCAAGGTGGCGAGCTGAGCTATGGCAACGATTTTTACCCGAAAGCTTGGCGGATTCTCGTTGGCGAAGCCGACAAAGCGACATCGCCAACTCCGCCCGTCGAAGCAAACAGTTAACGCCGCGCGGCTAGCTGAACACCGTCTCGCCGGGTCCGTGGTGGCCGCTTTCATGCGGTTGCGTGCACAGATCCCCGATGAATCGGGTCACTACGAACTAGGCCAGGCACGTGAAATGCTTGGAAAAACGGCAGGCTTAACGAGTTCATGCCGACTCGTCTATCCTGTTCGCTACACGTTCGACCTTGTTAGCAGAACCGTACCGCGATGCCATCATCACGTGTTGCTCCCTAACCAACAGCACCGACCCCTCAACCTGCCTCGGAATCTACTGTGACTGGCAAACGATCCACTGTGAAGAAGAAGACCCAGCCGACCGTTAAGAAAAGGGCCCAGCAGTCCGAGAAGGCATTGCCGACGGACCGATTCATCAACCGAGAACTGAGCTGGTTGGAATTCAATCAGCGGGTGTTGGACCAGGCGGCCGATGCCTCGATTCCGCTTTTGGAACGGGCCAAGTTTCTAGCGATTACCAGCTCGAACCTGGATGAGTTCATGATGGTTCGCATCGGTAGCCTGAAATTGCAGTACGAGCGCAATTCGATGGTCCGTGACCCATCCGGTCTGAATGTTGCTGAACAGCTGCAAGCAGTCGCGACTCGATGCACAGAGATCGTCGCGAAGCAGTACCGTGTGTTGCGGGAATCGCTTGAGCCGCTGCTGGCCGAAGTCGACATTCACCACGTTGACCTTCGCCAATGCAGCGAACGCTGCTCGGAAACGGCGGACCGTCGTTTCCACGAAGACGTGTTTGCCGTTCTATCACCTCAAGCCGTCTTCGAAGAACGCCCCTTCCCGCTGCTGCAAGGGTTGGGCGTTCATCTCTGTGTTCGACTCAAAGCGAGGGCAAACTTGGCGGGCAATCAACCAAACGCGGACGCCAGTTCAGAGAACCCCGAGTGGGAGTTCGCGATCGTTCCCCTGGGAAGAACAGTGCCTCGAACGCTGCCGATGCCGACCGACCGCGGACACGCCTATGTCCTCTTGGAGGAATTGGTCACCCATTTCATCGACGACTTTTTTCCCGGTCGCGAGGTTGCCGAGTGCATTGCTTTTCGCATCACCCGAAACGCCGATGTGGAACTGCAGGAGGATTCCGCGGCCGATTTGATGGTGGGCATGGAAGATGTCCTGGAAAGTCGTCGTCAATCGCGTGTCATTCGTCTCGAATACAGCGCCAGTGCTAGTGATCCGATGCTCGCATTCCTGTCAGAGAAAATGCAACTGAAGAGCCAAGACCTGTTTCCAATCGATGGTCCGCTCGACTTGACCTATCTGTTCGCATTGCATGCCTTGGAAGGATTCGACTCGCTCCGCGACGAGCCTTGGCCACCGCAGAGCACGCCAGCGATCGATCCCGCCGAATCGATGTTCACCACGATTGCGGCGGGCGATCTGTTGATGGTGCATCCCTATGAGCGATTTGATCCGGTGGTGCGGTTGATCGAGGAGGCCGCGGTCGACCCCGACGTGTTGGCGATCAAACAGGTGCTGTACCGAACCAGTCGCGACAGCGCGATCGTGGCGGCACTGATGCGGGCCGCCGAACATGGCAAGTATGTGTCCGTGATTGTCGAGCTGAAGGCGAGATTCGATGAAGCCCGCAACATCGAATGGGCGCGTGAAATGGAACGGGCCGGCGTGCAAGTCATTTATGGAATTCGCGGGCTGAAGACACACGCCAAGGTCTGCATCATCGTCCGCCGCGAATCTCAAGGAATCGTCCGATACTTGCACTTCGGAACCGGCAACTACAACGAAGCAACCGCCAAGCTCTACAGCGATGTCTCGCTGCTGACTTGCCACGAGGAACTCGGCAGTGACGCAACGTCATTCTTCAACGGCGTGACCGGCGCAAGCCAACCCCAAAACTTCCAATACTTGTCCGCGGCACCGATCTCGCTTCGCAGGCGCATTCTCGATCTGATCGAAGCCGAAACACGTCGTTGCAAAGAGGGTCAAAAAGCAGAGATTGTTGCCAAGTTGAACGCGTTGGTCGACACCGAACTGATCGACGCCCTGTACCGGGCCAGCCAAGCGGGCGTGAAAATCCAATTGAACATTCGCGGCGTCTGCTGTTTGAAACCGGGTGTCCAAGGGCTGAGCGAATCTATCCGAGTCGTTTCCATCGTGGATCGCTACCTGGAACACGCCCGGATCATCTATTTTCGACACGGCGGCAACAACGAAGTATTCATTAGCAGCGCCGATTGGATGCCCAGGAACTTGAACCGCCGTATCGAATTGATGATTCCCGTGGACGACGCCGGATGCCGAAAGAAGCTGATCGAAACGCTACGAACCTACTTCAAAGACAACTCGAACACCTGGCAGATGCAAGCCAACGGTGCCTATACGCGAACCCAGGCCGCAGGCAATCCGATTCGCGCAGCAGCAGCTACTGTATAATCGAACCTGTGAGGCCATGCGCAAAATCAAGCAAAGTCAACGGACGCGATTTGAGACGCATGAGCCAAGCGGCAACGGCTAATGTCTTGTTCGTAGTGACCGCATTCATGCGGTTCGGAAGACCCGATGAATCGGGTCACGACGAACAACGAGCGGCACTATAGAATGGATCCGGGACGATAGGCTGCTGCCTCGGTGTGCTGATTCGTGATCGCTTCGATTTTGGCGACCACATTTCGCACTTGAGCGGGTGCGTTGCCGATGAATTGATGGGGATCTCCGATCGCCGACTGCAGCGTTTGAGCATCCATTGGAATTCGAGCATCGTCGGCCAATCGCTGGATCAAATCGTTGTCATCGCGTCCGCTCTCGCGCATCGCCAAGGCAGCGGCAACCGCATGTTCTTTGATCGCCTCGTGTGCCGTTTCGCGGCCCACGCCGGCCTTGACTGCGGCGACGAGTATTTTCGTTGTGGCAAGGAACGGCAGGTAGCGCCGCAGTTCACGATCAATCACCGCCGGATAAGCTCCGAAGTCAACCAAGACGGTGAGAAAGGTCTCCAGTTGGCCATCGATGGCAAGAAACGCGTCGGGAATCGCCACCCGTCGGACCACACTGCAACTGACATCCCCCTCGTTCCATTGATCACCGATCAGCCCACCGACCATCGTCAAGTAGCCGCGCAAGATAACGCTGAATCCATCGATCCGCTCGGCCGATCTGGCGTTCATCTTGTGGGGCATCGCGGACGACCCAACTTGCCCCGGCTTGAATCCCTCGGTCGCCAACTCCGCGCCCGCCATCAGTCGAAGTGTGCGAGCAAAGTTGGCCGGAGCCGAGGATAGCTGCGTGAGCGACGAGACGACCTCGAAGTCCAACGATCTTGGATAGACCTGGCCAACAGAATCAAAACAAGAATCGAAGCCAAGACTTTGAGCGATGCGCTGATCCAACGCATCGAGTTTGAACGTATCGCCTTGAAACAAATCAAGCATGTCTTGCTGAGTACCGACCGGTCCCTTGATTCCGCGGAGCGGTAAACGAGTTAGCAGGCTCTCAATTCGCTCGTGCGCCACAAGCAGTTCTTCGGCAACGTTGGCAAACCTTTTTCCGATCGTGGTGACTTGCGCTGGAACATTGTGGCTGCGACCTGCGATCGCCAGCTCGCAGTATTCCGCTGCCCGCTGCCCGATCATCGATAGCGCGGCAATTGTACGATCGCGAACCAACGACAACGCCGACTTGATCTGCAGTTGCTCGACGTTCTCCGTCAAGTCACGCGATGTCATTCCCTTGTGAATATGCTCGTACCCGGCAAGTGCATTGAACTCTTCGATTCGTGCCTTGACGTCGTGCTTGGTGACACGTTCGCGGGCGTCGATTGACTCGAGATCGACTTGACCGACCACCGCCTGGTAGGCTTCGATGACTCCGTCGGGAACATCCACGCCAAGGTCTCGCTGCGCTTCCAAGACCGCGATCCACAACTCGCGTTCCAGGACGACTTTGTTAGCCGGCGACCAAGTTTTGACCATCGCATCGCTGGCGTACCGCGAGGCGAGGACGTTGGGAAGATTGGCCGGCACACTGGACTCCTCGAACTCAGGGACTTTTTTTCAGGGACTTTTTTTCAGGGACTTTTTTTCAGGGACTTTTTTTCAGGGACTTTTTTTCAGGGACTTTTTTACGAGCACCTGCGAAAATGTAGGCGTTCACTCCCAGAGTTTGTAGGCCATGTCCCCTTATCGAGAGGCTCTGTCGCGGGCAGAACAGAGCCCCGGCACGGTGTGCGAATCTACGATCGAAGACGCAAGAATGGGAGGGCGAGGCTCCTGCCGAGCCGCCATGCAATGTAAGCCCGGTTCTCGGAACCGGCTCGGCAGGAGCCTCGTCCTCCCAAAGCCAACCGTGTGGCAGCCCAGTTCACCCTTTTGATTTAGCTGATTCGGCTTCAATCATCGCGTCGGACAGACCCGATAAGTCTGAAAAACACCCCGGAACCAGCCAGATCACCTTGTATTTCGCCGATACCAGCCATTCAAGATTGTGGGGAGACGGCGTTTCAAGCTTAAATCGAGTTCGATAACATATGGGTCGTCCACGGTGCCGCGATTCGGCGTTTGATGGCATTTTTCCAATTGACGGGATTTTGAATGTACTTCTTCGCTGGTCCTCAGCTTCGCAAACGTCCCCGTCTGTCGATTGCTCGGTTCTCAATGTGGCTTTGCTTGGTCGCGGCAAGCTGTCTCGTCCCTCATCCCGTGCCTGCACAAGAAGCGGCGGGCGGCGATGGGGAGGCTCAGGCAAAACAGGTGGGATACATCCCCGGGATTCAGCTCTTACCGGATTCTGTCGCAGGGATCATTCGCATCCCGAATCTGCCAAAGTTCTGTGCGGCTTGGGAAGAGACACACGCGGGAAAGTTGATGAAAGTGGATTCGATGCAACCGTTCATCGAAGCTCAACGATCGCGTGCGAAAAATTATCTTCAAACGATGGACCACAAAATTGGCATTCAACTTGAAGACCTGTACGACATTGCTTCAGGTGAAGTGGTGGCCTCTTGGCTGCCCTTTGAAAACGACAAGCGGCGTCCCTTTGCGATCTGCGTCGTTGCCGATATCCGAGGCTTGAAAGCGAAAGCCGACGAAGCTTTGGAAACCATTGACAAGGACCTAAAAGAGGGCGGTTGGGCTCGCGACGACGTCAAGCACCAAGGTCAAACGGTTCGCATCTACAACACGAAACCGAAACCGGGCCAGCTGAAAGTCGAGCAGATCGCGATCACACTCAGCGACGTTCGCATCATTGCCGCTGACCGCGACTCGGTGGTTACCGACTTGCTTGACGCGATCGCCGGACAGCCCAAGGGCAAGGCGATCAACACGCTTGGTGAATTCAAAACGGTGCTGCAGCATTCCAGCAAGGCGATCAGCAAGCCAATCCAAACCAGCGGTGGGACGATCGCCGCGGAATGGTTCGTCAAACCGTTTCAGATGGGCCGGATTCTGCGAGAGACATTCGAGGTTGATCGCGGCGATCAGTTCGACATCCTCAAACTACTGGAAAATCAGGGTTTCGACGGACTCGAAGCCGCTGGTGGAATTTTTGCGATGGCAGGCGAGAAATATGATTTGCTGCACAAGGGCATGGTGTACGCGCCCGGCGAATTGGAAAAAGCCGCCAAGATGCTGCAATTCAACAATCATCCTTTGGCTGAAATTCCGACGTGGGTTCATGATGATGCGGCCAGCTTCAACCGCTTGAACTTGAACATTGAGAATGCATTTTGGTCGTCCGAATCGTTGATCAACGAAGCGTTCGGTGATGAGATCTTCAAAGACATCATCGAGGGAATTCGTGACGACGAAGATGGTCCGCAGATCGATATTGCCAAGAATGTCCTCCCCAACTTGGACGACCAGGTCATTCTGATCACCGACAACACGCTACCGGCGAACGTCAACGCCGAACGAATGTTGGTGGCAATTCGTGTGCGCGACGCCAACGCGATCAAACTGGCGATCCGCAAAGCGATGGAAGTCGAACCAGATGCGAGCAAGATGGACGTACTTCCCGACGTCGAAATCTGGCGTGTCCAGCGTGGCGAAGGGGGAGACGATTTTGACAAGGAGCTGTTTGGCGACTTGGAGCTCAGTTTCGAAGAGGCAAGCGAAGAACCACCGCCATTGCTGGATCACTGGGCAATTGCCTTGGTCGATCAAGGACCGGGGTCGGATGCGCCCTACCTGATGTTTTCAAGTCACCCGGATTTGCTGGTTCTCACCGCCAAACGAATCCAGGAAGGTGCCAAGGGAGGCTTCGCATCGGTTCCAGTGGTGAAAGCCGTTGTCACGTCGTTGACCGAGCTTGGTGGCGAAACGCCCTCCTTCGACCGCGCGGTCCGCACAAAGCTCTCACTGCGAGTCAAATACGAACTGCTTCGCCAAGGAAAGCTGAAAGAAAGCGATTCGGTCTTGGCGTCGCTCTACCGGCGCATGTTCGAGGACGAAAAGAATAGTCCACCTGATCCCAAGAACGCCGCTAAGTTGCCTCCGATTGAGGAAGTCGAAAAGTTCTTGCCCGACGGAGGGAGTTTCTTCGAGACCACGGATGATGGTTGGTCGATTACCGGCTTCTTCTTGAAGTAGCCCAGGCTGCGGGAAAACCGCTACGCGAGCGCCTTGCTGATCGCCTCGCGGACCACCGGTAGCACTCGCTCCTGGACCTCTTGAAGCGTTCCTTCTTGGAAGGCTCCCGCGGCCGCCTTGTGTCCGCCGCCACCGAATTGGCGAGCGATCTCGTTGCAATCCATGCCACAGCGGCTGCGGAAACTCAACTTATAGCCACCGCGAATCTGGCCGACGAAGATCACCGCCCCCTGAGTCCCCTCGACCGCCAAGGTCAAGTTGATCGCATCCTCGGTATCGCTCGGCTCGGCACCCATCGCCGCGAAGTCTTCTTTTTGCACGTAGGTGTGCATCAGGGCTCCATCGAGTTCCGCGCTCGTGCGAGAGAGAATCAGCCCGCGCAATCGCAGTCTCCCCAACGTGTCACGCTCGTAAAGGTCTCCATACACTTCGCTAGGGACCACACCCGCGTCGATCAGTCGAGCGATGGTGCGATAGGTTTCGGCCGTCACGCTTCCGAAACGAAACCAGCCCGTATCGGTCGCGATCGCCGCAAAGGTGGGGACTGACAACGAGCGAGTTAAAGGAACCTTCAAAGCGTCGGCGGCTTGCACGACCAAGTGCCCCGTCGCTTCGGCTTGGTAGTCCTTGTACATCGTCGCGCCCAAATCGTCTTCGCCAACGTGATGATCGAGCACCATTTTGTCGGCTCGTGAAGCACGAATCACATCCCCCATGTCGCCCAGCTGTGCCCAGGCGCTGGTATCGAGCACCATGATGCAATCGGCCGTGATGTCCTCCGCTTCCACGTTGTCGCCCAACACTTCGATGTTGCCGGCTGGATCGAGGAATTGAAGCGCCGGAGGCGTACGATGGGCATTGATGATGCGGACTTTCTTACCAACTGCGCGGAGCACCTCGGCCATGCCAAGTTCACTACCAAGCGCATCACAATCAGGACGGATATGGCTCACCAAAACGAATGATTCGTAGTGGCTGATTTGCTCAGTAAACGCTTTCCAGTTAACAGCCATGCATTTGATTCCTGTGGCGGGCCGCACCTCAGTCTCGCGAACTGCGAAAGGAAGCTAGGCTGGAACGGATGGTTTTGATGTCGAGGTCAAGCTGTTCGACCAAGCGATCGGCCGAGTCGAAGCGGGCAATGTCACGGACCTTTGTGATGAAGTCAACCTGCAATAGCTGACCATACAGGTCGACTTCATGGTCAAGCAGGTGGACTTCGACCTTGACGGCCCCGTCATCGTCGAATGTAGGGTTGGGACCGATATGGACCGCAGCCTGATGTGAGTTTCCTTCGACCGTCGCGATTCCGGCGTAAACGCCGGGTGCCGGGACTACAACGTCGATATCAGCCAGATTCGCGGTCGGGAAACCGATCTGTCGACCCCGCCGCGCACCCGAGACAACTGTGCCGCGGACGCGGTGGGGGCCGCCAAGCAAGTGAGCCGCTTCGTCGACTTTGCCCATTTCCAATAGACCGCGGATGCGAGTGCTGCTGATCATTTGGCCCGCAATCGAGGTTGGCTCGACGATACGCAAATCAACTTGATTCGCGCGGCAAAGCTGTTGCAGAACATCGATGTCGCCGCCACGATCGCGACCGAAAAAGAAATTGGGGCCTTCCACCATCGCGGCAGCCCCCAATCGTCCCATCACCAGCGACTGGAAGAATTCGGCGGCGGTTAACTTGAGAAACTCCTTGGTCGTCTGAAAGACAACCAAGGCATCGATTCCCAGTGGATCCATCAGCTCGGCGCGGCGCTCGATCCACGTCAGTCTGGCTGGTACCTTTGTGGGCCGCAGAATGGCGGCCGGATGCGGATCGAGGACCATTGCTACTGCCGGTCCCCCCAGTTCGTTGGCAAGCTGGCGAACCTGACCAAGCAGGGCTGCGTGCCCCAAATGCACGCCGTCAAAATTGCCAATCGTGATCACACCACCTCGAACCGAGTCAAGTCGACTCGATTCTGCCCCAGTTGCGGCCAAGTTGCTGAGCGGAAGGATTTCAGTCACGTGCAGGCAACGGGCGGGTAGGGCAGGGGCGTGGTCCGACCGATTATGCCTCAGATCCAGAATACTTCGTAGGGTAAGTGTTTTTTCGGCCTCACTCGACCGCGTCGGCGATCGCTTGCGGCAGTGCTGCGAGAATCTCCAAGGCCGTCATTCCAGCTTGCCCGTGCAGTTTCGCCGCCATATCGCCGGCATGACCATGAACCCAAACCCCCAGTCCAGCCGCCTCCCAGGTCGACAGACCTTGGCCCAGCAATGACGTGATGACGCCAGTCAACACGTCGCCGCTACCCGCCGTCGCCATGCCCGGATTGCCAGTCGTATTGGTCCAAACTTGGCTACGACTGACGATAGCTGTTGGCCCGCCTTTGACGACGACGACCACATCAGTTTTCGCCGCGAATGCCCGTGCGGCGTTGAGTTGACCATCGCGATCGCCCGCGGAGGCGCCAGTTAACCTTTGGAGTTCGCCTGGGTGAGGGGTCAGCACGATTGGCCCCAGAGGCTCGCTGGGGTCGGTCCAATCAAGTGTTGCCAGCACGTTAATCGCGTCGGCATCGAATACTCGCGGAAACGACCGCTCGTGCAGCAAGCGTTCAACAATCCGCAGCGAACCAGGCTCCGTCGTCATCCCAGGACCACATCCGACCGCCGCCACTCCCGCAAGGTTTGCTCGGAGCGCCGTCGATGCCTCCACGGAAAACCGCCCGTTGCCGTCATCAGGCAGCGGCATGGTCATGATACAGGGATGAAACGCGGCAACCGTCTCAACGCATCGATCGGGAACCGCGGCGGTGACCAATCCGCTGCCGCAGCGGAGTGCAGCCATCGCCGAAAGCGCGATCGAGCCACTCATTCCACGAGAACCTCCCACCAGCAAGCTGCGGCCGAAATTGCCCTTATGAGCATCTCTGTTTCGTGGGGGCAAACGCAGCGGCGGCTGAGACGTCATTCTGCTTGATCTCGTCGTATTTCCTGGCAATGTTGCTGCAGTTGCCGGACCACGATTCCGGCCATGTAGCCCCCTTTGAACCCTCCGTCGATGTTCACAACGGCAACGCTCGCGGCACAGCTGCTAAGCATTCCCATCAGAGGCGTTAGACCACCGAGGCTGGCCCCGTATCCAACACTCGTCGGAACCGCGAACACAGGTGCCGGCAGATGGCCTGCGACGACGGCCGGTAGCGCCCCTTCCATCCCGGCAACGACCACAACCGCCGAGGCGAGCCGCAGTCGGGGTAACGCTCGGACGAGCCGTTGTGGACCCGCGACGCCGATGTCATCGAATCTTTGATACGGCACACCCATCCAGATCAACGTCTCGATCGCTTCCTCGGCGATCTTCGCGTCGGTGCTGCCCGCTGTCACCACTGCCGCGTGAAACGTGGTTTTCGCCTCCTCGCCCGAAAGCGGCTGAGCCGGCGAAACCTCTCCGGGCGTCACCCTCAACGTACCAGCCAATGGATTGTGGTAAGCGTATGAGAATGACTGCCGAACCTGAAAGGCAACGCCGCTGTCGATTCTCGTGACCAGCGCCGACTGTCCTATCTCCAGCTGAGTATGAATGATCTGGGCCACAAGTTCAGCCGATTTTCCCTCGCCATAGATCACTTCCCCAAACCCACAACGAGACTCGCGGCCTAGGTCGACCGTCGCCCCGGAGAGCTGGCCAACCAGGTCGATTGGAACCTGGGCAGGCCCCAAATCGCTCATCGGCTGCTGGCTCGCTTCCAGCTGGCTGAGCAAATCGTCGTAGGATGCGTCGCCGTCAATGACTTTTGACATCAATTCCAGCAGGGCAGGGGAGGGGGAAGTCATGGCAGGGTTGCGGTCAAAGGGAAACAGATTTCAAATCACACGGCAGTTATAGGTCGATCTTCCATTTCGCGGACATCATCGTAATGAAAAGTTGTGTACTGGCTTACTCCGGCGGCCTCGATACATCGGTCATTCTGGGCTGGCTTCAAGATCAAGGTTATGGGGTCCATGCGGTCTACGTCGATCTTGGCCAACCATGTGAAGACCGCGAGGCCACGATGCAAAAGGCACGTGACTGCGGCGCGGTTTCGTCCCGCGTCGTCGATGCCCGCGAGGAACTCTGCCGCGATTTCGCTTTTCCGGTGCTGGCGTGGCAGGCCAAGTACGAACAAATATATCTGCTCGGGACCTCGATCGCTCGTCCTTTGATCAGCAAAGTCTGCCTGCAAGTCGCCCGAGAGGTCGGAGCGGTCGCATACGCTCACGGGGCGACCGGGAAGGGAAATGACCAATGCCGCTTCCAATTGGCCGCCGAAGCACTCGATCCACAAGTCCAAATGATCGCGCCGTGGCGAATCAAGGAATTCCGCGATGCATTTCCCGGCCGCACAGAGCTGATCGCCTACTGCCAAAACAAGAAGATCCCGGTCAAGGCCTCGACCGCGAAACCGTACAGCAGCGACGAAAATGTGCTCCACATCAGCTACGAGGCGGGCCAACTGGAAGAACTGGACGTCAACGGCGTTGAGCTGGTCGAATTCGGGATGGGCGTTAGCCCCCAAGAAGCTCCTGACTCCGCCGAGACAGTCACGATCGGGTTCAAGTCGGGTGTGCCTACCACCCTGAACGGCTCCCAGGTCAGCGCTTTGGAAATGGTCGAGCAACTCAATCAGATCGCTGGACGAAATGGCATTGGCCGAATCGACATGGTCGAGAATCGCTTCGTCGGCATGAAAAGCCGAGGCGTATACGAATCGCCCGGCATGACGGTGCTGTACGACGCGTTGATGTATGTCGAGCAGTTGACGGTCGATCGTGACCTCATCCACCTGCGAGATCGGATGTCTCCCGAAGTTGCTGAAATGGTCTACTACGGTTTTTGGTACACGCCCAAGATGGATGCCCTGATGGCTTTCATCCGAGAAGCACAGAAACCGGTGACGGGCGAAGTCACACTGAAGCTCTACAAAGGCAACATCATGGTCGAATCGAGGACCAGCCCGAATAGTCTTTACGATGCTGAGATCGCAACGATGGAAGGAGGCGGTTCCTACAACCAAGATGACGCCGAAGGCTTCCTGCGGATCCACGGACTGCCCAGCCGCGTGCAAGGAACCGTCACTCCAAGAGAGTATTGAGCGACTTCGAGAGTGGCTGCCAACGTCAGTCAAGCGTATCATCGCGCATGCGTTCGCCGCCGTTTGGCGTGATCAGCGAACGAAAAGTCATCGGTTCGATGCTGTCCCGCACGAAATGACCGCGACCATCCATCGTGGCAATCGCCACGCCATCGTCTAACAGGCCGCCCGGCTCATTGCCAGGGTTTGAGCCCAGCTTTCCTTGGATGTTTGCGAAGTTCAAATCTATCGGTTCGGTCCAATAGCCCGAGGCAACGATCGGAGTCCCCTCGGTAACAAGGATGGTCTGCGACAAATCGTCGTTCACTTGTTCAGGTCCAAGTGGACCAGAGTTCGGGAACAGGGTTCCTTGTCCGGTGATCAAGTAGTAAGCCGACTGGTAGTACATCGCATTAACGGCGCTGTTGGGATGCCGGTAGACAGATGGGCATCTCGTACGCCACTTCCATGTTCTTGGGATGATCCCAGGGCAGGCCGAGATCAAACTTGTTGTACAGTTCTTCCTCACCCAGATAAGGTAAGATCAATACTCGCCACGAATGCAATTTGACGTTATTCGCATCCCGCGTCACACTTGGCGGATATGTCCCATGATCTGCCGCATACGCGTTCAAGGCGTCAGCGATTCGTTCGAGATTGCGGATCGACGAGGTGCGTTCACGGTTGGTCGACAATTGTGTCATCGTATCGCCGCCAACTCGAACAATCGCGAACAAGAGACAACCGAGCAAAATCACCGATACGATGGTGGCAATCACCCAGCCCATCACCTTGGCACCTTGCGGCGACGCCGTCAGCTGCGTTGAACCAGCCGAGAAGTCTGGCAACTGGATCGCGCCACCACACGTCACGCACTCGCCGGCTTGACCGCTGTAACGGTCGTCAACCTGAGTCTTCGTTTGACAGTGGGGGCAAGTGAATAGAAAAGGCATGTCAATCACTAACGAGTTGCACACGTCGACAAACAGGGCAGGGGAGTGGAACCCGCCCCTGGAAAAGGGGCTACGAATCTGACAGGCTCATTCTAATGGTTGTGGTGCACGTCGACCTACATCGTTAAGAATTGGTTCATTGCCGGGGATTAATCGTGTTACGGCGCGACAGTGAACTCCTCGTAAGCTTAGTGGCCGATCTCTCGTGAGCGCGTTGGCTGGATACCGTCGGAGCGTCAGTCTGCTCCGTCATGTCCAACGCATCGAAAATCGACAGGAGGCAACACCGACGTGCGAATTGTGCTTCAACGGGTAACCGCCGCAAGTGTTGAAGTCGACGGCAAGATTGTTGGCCAAATCGGTCGCGGGCTGCTGGCACTCGTCGGCGTTGCCCACGAAGACACGGAAGACGAAGCCCGCTGGCTAGCCGACAAAACCGTCGAACTTCGAATCTTCCCAGACGACCAAGGCAAGATGAATCGCTCTTTGATCGACGTCGGCGGTTCCGCACTTGTGGTCAGCCAATTCACACTGCTGGGCGACTGCCGCAAAGGGCGGCGTCCCGCGTTCACCGCCGCCGGTCACCCCGATCTTGCCGATCGACTCTATCGGCGATACGCCGATTTCATCGCAGACCGTGGCATTCATGTGCAGCGAGGCGTGTTTGCCGCGGACATGAAAGTATCGCTCGTCAACGACGGTCCGGTGACCATGGTCATCGATCGAACACGCCCGGCTCACTTGCAACACCCTCCCTCCGGGAGGGTCCGAGGCGGTAGCGGCCGACTCTCCCAGAGCGAGAGTGATGGCAATCGTGCAAGCCTAATCGCTTCGAATGGAACGGTTGTCTTCAAGCAACCCAAGTCATCTCCAAGGAACCCACTGCTTCAAGTCGATCGGGTCTCGATGAGGCTGGGCAATGTACGTTTGGTCCATTCGAGTTCGGGCACGGATCCGATCGGCGATATCATGGTCACCCCACGCCAAATAAATCAGCAACGCCAGTTTTGCGTAAACCGAGATGTTGGCGAGTGCGTCATTGCCAAAGAACTTCAGCGCTGTTCCAAACGACTTCTTCAGCCGAAAACCGCGACTCATATCAATGCTCCAGATCTCGTCCATGCACAAATGGACGAAGAACCCCAGCACGACTGCCATGCTTTTGTAAACTCGAATTGCTTCACTTGGACAAGGCATGACGAGATACGCCAACAGGCCCGCCGAAAACCCTGCCGGGATGCTGTGCCACATGCCGCGGTGAACTGTGTATCTCTTGAAGAACTCCACGGCAACGAAACGAATGCCGATGTAGACCAACATCGCTGCTAATGCCATCGCCTCGTGGGAAAGACCGAGGTCACGAAATCGATCGATCATCAGCATCGGCGCGATCGCCGCAACAAACATGCTGGTCTCACGCAAGGGAATGCCGGAATCACTGTCCAAATCGGGCAACATTCCGCTGACAGCACACAATCCGCCGGCCAGGATTCCGCTTTCCAGCGACATCGATTGCGTAGCAACACCCCAGTAGCCGTAACCGACTCCAACGAGCGTGCTTCCGGTAATGTGCGATTTGAAATCAGCCACGGCGTGGCAAGGGCAGGGGAGTGGCAGTGAAAATGATGCTGGTAATCGCTCTGACGAGACGCATCGGCAGACATCGGTTCTCTTCAATAGGCCTTTGGGCCGTTGACGCCACGTCGAATTGATTGATCTACGATCGCCGCCGACAGGTCGCTATAGTCGATAGATCGTCGGGACGTTGATGAGTTGCTATCAACGCCCTTCCCCCTTCGCTCTGTCTCCTCATTTGCATGGAAGCTTCCGATGGAGATCTACGACATCATCATGCTCGTCATCCTGGCTGGGGCGATGCTCTTTGGTGCGATCAAGGGCTTTGCTTGGCAGCTTGCCTCGATCGCATCGATCGTCGCCAGCTATATCGTCGCGTATAAGTTTCGCGAGCCGTTCAGCCAATCGATTCAGGCCGATCCGCCCTGGAATCGATTCTTGGCGATGTTGATTCTTTACGTTGGCACATCACTGGTGATCTGGGTCGCATTCCGAATGATCAAGGGCTCGATCGATCGGCTGAAACTGCGAGAGTTTGATCGGCAGGTGGGAGCCCTTTTCGGGCTGGCCAAAGGAGCCTTGTATTGCACACTGTTGACTCTATTTGCTGTCACCCTCATGGGGGATCGGGTTCGAGAGACAATCGTCGGCAGCAAGAGCGGCCACTACATCGCGAATGTGCTCGATCGGAGCCAAGCAGTGATCCCGCCGGAAATCCACGAGGTGGTACAACCGTACCTTGACCGCTTCGACCAGCGATTCAACGGTTCCTCCGAAGATGGCATTCTCGAGCAAGTTCCATGGCTGGCTGAAGGCCAATCCGGCGGTCGAGTTGGTGAGTTCTTGCAAGGCTCTTCTTGGGGCCAAAATCTAAGTCCGACAACGAGCAATCCGCAGCTGCCAATCGACCCTCGCCAATGGACTCCACAGCAGGCCCAACAGCCCACATGGAACGGCTTTCAAAGGTGAGATTTTGGGGCCGAATTCAAATCGATGATCGCAGTACGCTGGCAACAGAGCACGGGAGCACCGCGAAAGCGAATCTGGCTGAAACACGAGGATTACGCACCTTTAATACAACATAAGGGGCATTATCGGACGTTGCGGGGCGGTTAAAAACCGCCGCTCTTACCTGCTACCTGGGGTTACACCAGCCTCGCTGTCGCTCGTTGGTTCACCCCAGGCTACCCTCTTTTCACCGCTCCGCGGTTACCCAAATCTCATCACAACCGACACGATTGAGCCCGATCCTGAGCGCCGCTATTGTCGGTCAGGCACTCGCCTCCGGCTCCTCCAGGAAGACTCCAATCCTGCGGAATTTTTCGTAGCGTTCATTGACCAATTCCTCGGGGCTTTTTCGCTCCAGTTCGCCGAGTGTCCGCGACAGATAAGTCTTCAGCCGAGATGCCATTTGGTGATGATCTCGATGGGCTCCGCCAAGGGGTTCTTGGATCACATCATCGACGACTCCAAGCTTGACGAGATCTGCGCTCCCGAATCTGCAGTGCTGCCGCGGCCTTTGGCGCGTGCTCGTGGCTCTTCCAAAGGATCCCCGCACATCCCTCGGGACTGATCACGCTGTAATAGGCATGTTGCAGCACAGCGACTCGATCACCCACTCCGATCCCGAGTGCACCGCCGCTGCCCCCTTCGCCGATCACGACGCAAATCACGGGCATCCTCAGCCGGCTCATCTTGAACATACTCTCGGCGATCACCTGAGCCTGGCCACGTTCTTCCGCACCAATACCTGGATAAGCGCCGGGCGTATCGATGAAACAAATCAGCGGCAATCGATATTTCTCCGCCAGCCGCATCTTGCTCATCGCCTTGCGATAGCCTTCGGGATGTGCGCAGCCGAAATGACAGGCAGCCCGTTCCTTGTACGTGCGGCCTTTTTGATGCCCGACCACCAGCACCTTGAAGCGGTCGAGTTTCGCGAAGCCAGCCAGCATCGCGCGATCATCACCGAAGTGCTTGTCCCCGTGCAGTTCCACGAACTCGTCGAAGGCCAAGTTCAAGTAGTCGCGTGTGTAGGGTCGATTCTTGTGTCGGGCGACCTGAACGGTTTGCCAAGCGTCGAGCGAGCTATAGGTCTCGCCCAGTTGCCTGACCAACTCCAATCGCAACGCACGAATCTCGTCCTCGATCACATCGGAGCGATCGGTCTGACGCTCAAGCGCGGCAATTCGGTTTTCCAAAGCCGCGATGTCATTCTCGAATTCCAATCCGGGACCTGCACTCATGCTTGGTTACCGTTGTTTGCTTCGTCCTCTTCTTCCTCGGAACTCGCGTCTGGGATCCCCTTGCGGAGCATGTCATCGGCACCTTTGATACCGGGCATATTGTCGAAGACGCTGATCTCCGGTTTACGTGGCCGCTTCTTGAAGATCTCGGTGTTACGAAACAGCTTCAAGAACTCCCACATCGATGGCGGCCGGTCATCAGGCTTCTTTGACATCATGGACTTAACGATATCCGCAAACTCGCGAGTCACGTTGTCGTTATGCACGATCGGACTTGGGATGGACGCAGTCAAATGCTTGCTGAGCAAGTCATTGGGTGTGTCACCCGTGTACGGCGGCTTGCCGGTGCAGAGTTCGTACAATACGCACCCGAACGCATAAACGTCGGTCCGTTCGTCGCAGACCTTTTTGCGGATCTGCTCAGGTGCCATGTAGCTTCGTGTCCCTTTGGCCATCTTGCTACTGTGAAACAATTTGCCAAGACCCGATTTCTTTTTCTCTGCGATGGTGAAGTCGATCAACTTCACGTCCCCTTCGCGGCTGACAAGAAAGTTGTCCGGCTTGATGTCAAGATGGATCCAGTTCTTGGTGTGCATGTAGTACAGACCCTCGGCAGCCTGCTCGACAATCTTGTCAAGCATGAACGCGAGAGATTCGGGGCCGCGCCGGAGCGCCTGCTTCATATTCAATTCGCTGAACAACTCGAGAACCAGAAATGGCCTGCCCTGCTCTTCGCGGTACTCAATCACTTTGACGATGCGCGGACTGTGGAGATCTTTCGCGACGTTGAACTCGTGCTTCAGCAGTGCGATCTCGGCTTTGTCTGCCTGAAGCGCAGGCTTCAACACTTTCAACGCGAAGCGGTCTTGCGAGTGATCTTCAATCGCTTCCCAGACCTCTGCCGTGCTGCCGACCCGGATCAGCCGAGCGAGTCGATAGGGTCCAAGAAAGTCGCGGCTCTTCGTCATGGTAGGCTAAATGAATCGAGTTCAAGAACTAACAACACCGATGTGTAGGGCAAGTCAGGCACAATTCGACATCATAATTGAACACTTCACCACCCGGGTAGGTCAGTCAATCAACGCTCTGACCGCAGCGACCGGCCCCACGCTCATCTGGGATGCTCGTTTCACGAGTCTTATCGAGCCAAGACCTGCTCGTAGAGTCCGCGGATTCGTCGGGTCATCGTTTGGTGCCGAAACTGCTCCGTGAACCGCCTCTGCCCTTCCCTGCCCAGTTCCGCCCGCATCTCGGCGTCGCCAACGAGCGTCGATAATGCAGCTGCCAGCGCGGCGGTGTCTTGCGGCGGCACCAGAATCCCGGTCTCCCCCGTGATCGTGACCTCGCGGGCGCCATCCACGTCATAGCTGACCACCGGTCGCCCGGCAATCAACGCCTGAGGTAACGCGCGAGCAAGCCCTTCGCGATACGACGTGTGAACCAATGCATCCATGGCACCAATCAGTGGCGGCACCTCCGAGGGAGGAACCAACCCGGTGAATATGAAATTCTCATTCAGCCCCAGCGACGCAATTCGGGCCGTCAACGTCTCACGCAGAATCCCGTCACCCACAAGCAGAAACCGAACATGCGGATACTGCCTTGCCACTTGCGCTGCTGCAGTGACCAAATCGTCATGGCCTTTGAGATGAAACAATCTCGCGATCTTGCCAATCACGACATGTTCGCCCTGCAACCCATACTTCGATCGAATGGCCGAACGGTGTTCGTGCGCTCGCAGGAACGGCTCGACATCCATTCCGCTGTAGATTGTCGTGAACTTGTCCCGCGGCGCGACACCTGCATCCACCATCAGGTCGGTCATGGCGTCGGCCACCGAAATCATTCGGTGGCAACGCTTGGCCGCCCACCGTTCACAGCGTCGGAAGAACTCGCGTGCGAACGGTGATTGATACGGATGAAATGGCGCGCCGTGAACCGTGTGAACGACCGCTGGGACACGCAGGCTGGATGCGACGGAGCGGCCGAGCAACCCTCCCTTCGCGCTGTGCGTATGTACCACGTCGGGCTTGAACTCACCGATTGCCTTTCGCAAGGCGTTACGGGACCGCAAGTCGTGCAACGGATGAATCGCCCGGCGCAAGCATGGCAGCAATCGAACCGGCAACTCCCCTGCCCTGCCCTGACTCAACAGGTCTCCCTCGGGCCCGAGAGACGGCCCGGTAATCAACAGCACCTCGTCCCCATGTTCGCGCATCAAGTCCAAACAATTCAGCAGCGTGTTTTCTTGCGCACCGCCGATGATCATTCGAGTGATAACGTGAGCGACGCGCACAATAGGTCCTTGAAGGCTCTGCCCCGACACTGGATAGCCGAATCAAACAATGCGCCGGCATGGCGTGATGCAACCAACTTCATCCAGCATGTTCGCTGCAACCGCATCTGGCAACGACCTTGCAAAGAACCAGTCAGCAAAAACGAAAAACGGCGTCCTGCCTGAACAGAACGCCGGATGTGGATTTGCGTTGGAAACGGGGACTAGGTGCCAAATTCGACTCGTCGGTATCCGAGCTGCTGCTGGAGGCGATTCACGATCGACGTATGCATCTGGCTGACGCGTGATTCGGACAGATCAAGGGTCGCCCCGATCTCTTTCATCGTCAACTCTTCGTAGTAATAGAGAATGATGATCAGGCGTTCGTTACGGTTCAAACCCTTCGTAACCAATCTCATCAAATCGTTCTTCTGAACGCGACGGGTTGGATCTTCACCCTTCTTGTCTTCCAGAATGTCGATTTCACGCACGTCCTTGTAGCTGTCGGTTTCGTACCACTTCTTGTTTAGCGACACGACGCCAACCGCGTTGGCATCCGATTGCATTTTCTCGACTTCTTTGACCGGAATCTCCATGTGCTCGGAGAGTTCTTGGACGGTCGGCGCCCGGCCGTGCTGCGTCTCAAGAGTCTTACGAGCGACGGCCAATTTGCTGGCTTTGCTTCGTACCAGACGAGGCACCCAGTCCATGGTCCGAAGTTCGTCGAGCATCGCACCTCGAATACGAGGCACGCAGTAGGTCTCGAACTTGACACCGCGTTCCATATCGAAGGCGTCGATCGCGTCCATCAATCCGAAGATTCCGGCGCTGATCAAATCATCAAGTTCAACGCCATCGGGAAGACGCTGCCAGATCCGGTCGCCATTGTAGCGAACCAACGGCATGTACCGTTCCACCAGGCGATTACGGAGTTCTTCGTAGTCAGGCGAGTCCTTGGTGATCTTCTTAAAAGTTTTCCAGACGTTCAGGATCTCGTCGTCGGCTGTGGCTGTCGCTGCCATCCAATCCTCCGTGATTGTTGCTAATGCTGCAGCATCGTGCTGCGTCGGAATGATTGAGCCAGCGGCTCAATCAATTCGTTCTAGTTCAAAGCGGTCAAGAACACGCGGCATCATGCACACGCGTCCACTCCGCCGTCCGCTCATCCAAAGAACAGCTTATGAGCATCCATGCTCACTGAACTCTCGATGAATCTGCATTCAAATAACCGGCGTCGATCATACCCTCACGGTACCAATCGACACGCGATCGAAACATTCTCTCAAGCGAATCACGCACCAAATAGTCCGCGATCCAACCAGCGACCCCACCAACACAGGAAAATACCAACATTGCCATGATCGCTTCCATGGCAACGCTGGCGGCAAGCTCACCATGAATCGCGCCGCGTAACACGACCAATCCCATTGCGAGTGCCCCAAGCGATACGGCATAGCTGCGTAACAAAGTTGTTCCTGCGGAGTGAGTGTCGAGCGATTATGTTTCCCAAGCTGGGCAGACCGAAGTTAAAAAGTATCGCTCAAGTCGATTTCTTTCAGCGCACTCCGGCCTTGTTCTTCTATCGGCTCCCCAGTGGCCCATTCATCAGTCCTTCTTTCAAATTTCTAGGCTGCTTCCATGTGCGGTACGATTACCTTGGCAGGTAGCAACCGGGACAACAAGATTCCTGCATCCGCAGTCGAAATGTCATCCGGCACCTGCTGGCCATTTGTCATGTAGCTGAGCGGAACGCCTGCGAAGTCGTCCGTTGCCGCAATTGCCGACAGGACGGACGCGGTTTGCGGGGCCTCGTCCAGCTTCGTCAAAATGGCGGCCGTCGGTCGGACCGGCGCGAAGCCACGCAAAGCGGACTGGATCGTGGCAGCCGAACTCGTAGCGCTGAGCACCAAGTGTGTTTCATCGGGTTGAGCACTGCGCAGTAACTCCACCAGCTGATCGATGCGAGCGTCATTGCGTGGGCTGCGACCGGCGGTGTCGATGAGCACCAGGTCGACGTCTCCTAAACGCTCCAGCGCGGGACGCATTTGGTCCGGTTTCTCAACCACTTCCATGGGTAAGTCCATGATTTCCGCGTAGGCCTTCAGCTGTTGGACTGCGGCAATTCGGAACGTGTCGATTGTCAACAACCCAACACGCCGGCGTGCCTCGATACGGAACCCGGCGGCTAACTTCGCCACCGTCGTCGTTTTGCCGACGCCTGTAGGACCCACGAGGGCTACGATGTGGCGATCCCCTGGTTGCGTTCGAATGGGGCTGCCAATTCGCAACTCACGGGCAACCGAACGTTGCAAGTGCTCAAGCCACGGCGTTCCCGAAACAAAGCTGCCAGTCCGAGAATCACCCAGATTGGCCGCGAAACTCAGCGTCGCACTGAGCCAACGATCGGCGGTTGCCAAGTTGACTCCGCCGGCAAGTAACTCCTCGCGATACGACTGAAGCTGAAGCGGAAGTCCAGGACCATTCTTGTTCGCATCGTTGTCACAGCAGGCGGCGTCGGCCTGCTGCGGAGTCAGACGCGACTGGATGGAAGGTGTTTGGGACGCGTACCGCGAATCGACTTCTGCGTGTCGACTGATTTGAACCGACGCGGGCTGCTCGCTGATATCGCGGAGCCCCGCGGTAACCTCGACGTAAGTTCTGCCAAGCCAGCCCATCCATCCGTCGCGGACTTGGCGGGTGTGCAAAACCGCGGCTTCAGGCCCCATCTGTTGACGGATCTGTTCCAGGGCGTCTTGCAAGCTGTTGGCTCGAAAGGTGCGGATGTGCATGGAGGATACGTCTTCCATCAGTGGATGATATTTCGCCTAAATGTTCGGAGGATCATTGGTCGCTGATCACACCGTAGGATTCAATTTTCGTGTCCTGAGTGACTTCGTTGTACGACAACACCCGCAAGCGTGGCATGGAGGACGCCGTGATTTGTCGCAGGCCGGGACGAATCCGAGGACTGACCAAAACCACAGGCGGGTGACCTGCCGTAACTAGCTTCTTAACGCCTTCTTGAATCTTTTCGCAAGTGAGGTCTACGGCCGCAGGACTCATTCGTACGAACAATCCGCGTTCATTGTGTTCCAATCCTGCGGCAATTCGATCCTCCATCGCCGGATCCAACGCCACCACGTGCAATTGTCCTTGAGAATCCCGGTACCGCGAGCTAATCGTTCGAGCCAGCCGATGTCGGACATACTCACAAAGCCAAACGGGATCCTTTGTGCGCCCGGCAAAATCACCTAGCGTTTCCGTGATGATGCCCAACTGTCGAATTGGCACATCCTCTCGGAGCAACAAATGCAGAACCTGCTGGACATCGCTGATCTTCATCAACCCAGGGATCAATTCTTCAACGACCGTCGGCGAAGCCTCCTTCAACTCATCGATTAAGTGTTTGGTCGCATCACGTGACAGCAACTCGTCGGCATGCCGTTTGGCGATCTCTTGAAGATGCGTTGCCAGCACGGCTCCCGGTTCAACGGTCGTGTATCCGTAAATCGCCGCTTGTTCTCGCCGCATCGGTTCGATCCAGACGGCCGGCTCCCCAAACGTCGGATCTCGAGTCGGTTCACCGTCGATCACACCTGTGGTATGTCCACTATCGATCGCCAACAACCGGTTCGGTAAAACCGTGGACCGGGCGATGGGGTTCCCTTGAATGCGAATCTCGTACTCGAATTCGTTGAGACTCATCTCGTCACGGACGCGAACTTTGGGGAGGACAATTCCGATGTCGGTGGCGATGGCATTTCGCACCCCAGAGATTCGCTGCATCAGGTCGCCGCCACGACCGGGATCAGCCAAACTCAACAGCCCCAACCCAATCGAGATCTCCATGGGGTCAATCGTCAAAAAATCTTCAACGCGTTTTTCGGGCGGGGCGGAGGCGGCAGCCCGTTCGGCCTCGGCCCTTGTTTCTTCCTCGTCGTGACGGCGGCTTGTTTGGCGGTTCATCACAACGGCTAGCCCGATGCAACCTGCCCCGAGTGTCGCCATTGGAATCGCGGGAAGGTTGGTCACGATCAACAAGGTCAGAAACCCGCCGGCAACAAACAGCGCTTTCGAGTTTCCCAGCAGCTGCTGCAGAAACTGCACGGGTAGATTCGCCTTCTTGGCACTCCGCGTGACCAGCAAGCCCGCGGCAAGCGAGATCAGCAGAGCCGGCACCTGGCTGACCAACCCATCGCCAATGGTTAGTTTTGTGAACAGCGCCCCAGCCTCCGTGAAGCTCATGCCCGCTCGCATCACACCAATGTAAAGACCGCCGATGACATTCACGATCGTGATGATGATCCCCGCGATCGCGTCGCCGCGGACGAATTTGCTGGCACCATCCATCGCCCCATAGAAGTCTGCCTGCGCACTGATTTCCTCTCGGCGGCTTTGTGCCTGTTTCTCGTCAATCAACCCGGCATTCAAGTCCGCGTCGATTGCCATCTGGCGGCCTGGCATGCCATCCAACGCGAACCGCGCGGCCACTTCGCTAATCCGAGTCGCACCCTTGGTAATCACGATGAACTGAATGAGCACAATGATCACAAAGATAATCAGGCCCACCTCGAGGCGGTCACCAGCGACAAACTCGCCAAAGCTTTGAATCACGCCCCCTGCCGCGCCCATCCCGCGCCGTCGGCACCGGTCAGAATCAATCGCGTCGTGGCAACGTTCAGAACCAAACGTGCCAATGTGGTTGCTAGCAACAACGACGGAAAGATACTGAACTCCAAGGGAGTCGCTACATACACCGTCGTTAGCAATACGATCACGCCGACGGTGATATTTGCCGCCAATAACAGGTCCATCAACGCAGGCGGCAGCGGAACCAGGATCACCACCAAGCAACCGATGATGCCCAAAGGCAACACCAAGTCTCGGTAGCGCATCAAGAACTGCATTTGTGATCCTTCACCACTGTACCCAAGACGACCTATTCATCTGGGGAGCCGACACTAGCGAATTCCTGATCTTGCGGTCCAGAGGAGAAGCATGGAGCGATCACGGAAGCGAAGTTTCACGCACTCGTTTCACATACGGCACTCCCCTGCCCTGCACCGCTGGGCGACGGCCAACTACTTCGTGGAGCCCGATTCTAGACACCATGCGATGGCGTTGGCCAAGAGTCGCGGCAACACGTCACCGCGAAAATCATCGACATGCCCGAGGGATGTGTAGAACGATTTGCCACCGTCGGCTCGCTGAAACGTCCAAGCAACCGGCTCTTGAGGTTGACCTTCGACGCGACCGTTCAGCAGAACCGACGTGCCGCTTGCCAACGGCGACACCTGATAGAGCGATCCGCCGGCCAGAAAAGGCTCGCACGACTCGAGTCCACGGAGCAAGATCGCATTTCGTTCCGAGGGCCCATCTCCGCGCGTCACGATTGCTTTCAACGCGTTGCCGTAATGGTTGCTATAGTTCCCGCCAAAGACTTGTTGGTCAAATTCGGGCCACGCTACCCTGTCCTCCGGCGGCTGTTTGTCTCGCAAGCAAAACGCGTGACTCGCCGTCCGAATTCCAATCACAGGTTTCCCCGAGCCCACGTAGTCTCGCACGATATTCAACTGGTCTTTGGGCAGCGTGCGACGCCGGACACTGACGACCAGAACGTCGGCGGACTTCACGGCGTCGATTCCAACCAGATGGTTCGCATCCGTCGGATCGGCGAAGACAAAGGTTGAACGATAGTTGTGCAGATGTTGTTTCGCGAAGGCGGGCAGAGTCTCGTCGGTCTGGTATTCACGTTCCGCGACCAGAATCACGACATGAGGCTTTGGTGAATCAGCGCCTGCGGATGTGCAGAGCAAGCAAAAGGCGATCGGAAAGAATCTTGGCAAGGGCATGGCGATGAACCAGACGCGGCAAATGGAAAACGCTGATCATACCCACAACCGTTGCGTCATACTTAGATTCACCCCTTCTTGTTCGTAGTGAACGCATGCATGCGGTTGTCCGGCAAACACCCGATCAATCGGGTCGCTACGAACTTGTCCAGCTAGACGAGGTGACGCAGCGACAGCACGCCTTGGATCCCGCGAATCGCCTTGAGCGTCTGTTCCGGGACTTCGCCATCTAAATCGACGATCGTGTAAGCGATGTCGCCCCGTGATTTATTCAGCAGATCAGCGATATTCAATCCAGCGTTGGCAAGAATCGTAGAGATCTGTCCAACCATGTTGGGCACATTCGCGTTGGCGACAGTGATACGACTCATGCCGTCGCGGGGCATGCTCGCTTCGGGAAAATTCACCGAATTATGAACCGTGCCATTCTCCAGGTACTCCCGAACGCTGTCAGCAACCATGACCGCACAGTTTTCCTCGGCCTCATCGGTCGACGCACCAAGGTGTGGGAACGAGATGACTTTCGGGTGGGCGAGCAGCGCGGCGGTGGGAAAATCGATGACGTAGGCATGCAGGTGACCCGCATCGAGTGCGGCCAACACCGCTTTGTCGTCACAGATCCCGCCACGGGCGAGGTTCACGACAATACCACCCTTGGGCATCATCTTGATGCGATCGGCGTTGACAATCCCGCGAGTCGCATCCAACAGCGGCACATGGACCGTAACCGCGTCGCATTGACTGAACAGGTGATCGACGCTGACTGCCTGCTCGACACCACTGGAGAGTTGCCAAGCACTCTGCACCGAAATCTGCGGGTCGAAACCGACAACTTTCATGCCCAATGACAAGGCCGCATTGGCAACGCGAAGACCGATCGCACCGAGTCCGATCACACCGAGCGTCTTCGACGGAAGCTCAGAACCAACAAAATTCTTCTTTCCCGATTCAACCGCGGCCGAGATCTCGGCGTCACTTCCCTGCAAACCATCAGCAAACTTCATCGCGAGCGCAATGTTCCGAGACGCCATCAACAACCCTGCCAAAACCAGCTCTTTGACCGCGTTGGCGTTGGCACCGGGCGCATTGAACACCGGCACACCCAACTGAGTCATCCGATCCACAGGAATATTATTGACTCCCGCTCCCGCGCGACCAATTGCCGCGACTGTCTCGGGAATCTCCATGTCGTGCATCTTGTACGAACGTAACAGGATCGCATCGGGATGACTAATTTCGGAAGCAACTTCGTAGCTTTCACGCGGAAGTCGCCCGAGACCTTTCACCGAGATATTGTTCAACGTGAGAATTTTATACATAGGAAGCGTTCGAGCGATTCTTCTTGAGAGAGAAAATAGGAATATGTGGGCGACGAGGCCTAACCATTCTTGACGGCAAAGTCTTTCATGAAGTTCGCCAAAGCCTCGACCCCTTCACGCGGCATCGCGTTGTAGATGCTTGCCCGAATGCCGCCAACGCTGCGGTGTCCTTTCAAGCTTGCCAGATCATGCTCAGCGGCTTCGGAGATGAACTTGGCTTGCAGGTCGTCGTTGGGCAAGTTGAAAGTCACGTTCATCAACGAGCGTGATCCCGCTTGCGCGTGACCCTTGTAAAACTCGCTGTGGCTGTCGACCACGTCATAAAGGAGCTGAGACTTCTCGCGATTCCGTTTCTCCATTGCCGCCAGTCCGCCAACGTCGTCGGCAAGCCAATGCGCCACCTTCCCCAACACGTAGATCGCCGAAGGTTGGTGGAGTATTCCACATCGAATCGCCATCGGCGTGATTCTTGTAGTTCAGGTAACCGGGCAGATTCTCGCTGCCGCGATCCAGCAGATCGCGACGAATGACCACAAGCGTCACACCCGCAGGACCGGCGTTCTTTTGCGCACACGCGTAAACGATGCCGTACTTATCAATCGGTAGCGGACGACACAGAAGATCGCTCGATGCGTCACTGACAAGCGGCACCGAGGCTGGACATTCAGGCTCCGATGGAAATTGCACGCCCTGGATCGTTTCGTTGCTGCAGTAGTACAGGTACGCCGCAGCATCGGAAACGGTGTAGTCGCCCGGCCCCGGCACGTGGTCGTAGTTGGAGTCCTTGGCGTCGTAGATCGTCTCGACGTTACCTTCCTTCTTCGCCTCGCCAATCGCCTTCTTGCCCCAAGAACCAGTGAGCAAATACTGAGCAGTCTTGTCAGTTCCGCGGAGCAGATTTGCGGGGATCATCGAGAACTGCAACAACGCACCACCCTGCAGGAAAAGGACTGCGTAATCGTCCGAAATCCCCAACAGAGAACGAAGCGTCGCTTCCGCATCCTGGATGATGTCGACAAAGACTTTGCCACGGTGACTGATTTCCAGTATCGATGCACCCGCCCCCGGCAAACATAGAAATTCGTCTTGGACCTGTTGCAAAACCGGAAGTGGCAAGGCTGCGGGACCAGCCGAAAAATTGTAAACCCGCTGAGCGGTCGCGGTCGCACTCATCGTTGGGCGTTTCCTTTGAGGGAATTCGTGACGAACGAACACGGGCCGGTCGCCACAGGGCAAAATGGGGTATGGCCGGAATTCTAAACTTCCAAATGAAAGTGCGGAAGGTTGCGATCAGAGCTGCCAGAAAACCGCTCCGCAGCCCAAAACACCGCTGGCCGGAAACTGGTTATCCCTCGCAGAACACAGAAGCCTGCCGACACCGGGGCGATCTTCGCCCCTCGACCGAACCAGCGGTGCTAGCGGAATTTGGTCGGCGAACGGTGAGAAACCCAAATGACATCCGTAGAAGCTGACGCCGAACTCGCGATCGAACTCGCAGCCGATCTGCTGGCACGCGCCTCGGCACTGCAGACGCCTCAGGAACGCCGCCAACAGGCCGAACTTGACCGCATGGTCAGTCACGCGGACGACAAAGCAACGATGGTCGAAATGACGGACCAGGCCTTTCGCACGCACACTCCCGCGCGTGTCGCCGACCAGCTAACGCACCTGCTGGACGTGCAAGGTGTGCCTCGGTTCTTTAGTCCGGTGGAACAGGCAATGCTGCGAGGGTTTCAGTCGTTCGGCGAGTACCTTCCTGGCGTGGCAGTCCCCCTCGTCAAAGAAAAGATGCGGCGGGAGACCGCCAACGTGATTCTGCCTGCCGAGCCGGATTTGCTGACCGAACATCTTCGCAACCGTCAGCGACAGGGCGTGCGGATGAACGTGAACCTGCTGGGCGAAGCAATCTTGGGCGAGCAGGAAACGCGAAGGAGGATCCAGCAATGCATCGATACGCTCCGACTGCCGGACGTCCGTTGTCTGTCGGTGAAGATCTCCACGCTGTACAGCCAAGTCTCGTCGCTGGCTCGCAAACACACGATCAGCAAGGTGGCCGATCGACTGGAAACACTCTACCGAACGGCGGACCGCGAGATCGATGCTTCAACGGGCAAAGGTAAATTTGTCTATTTGGACATGGAGGAGTATCGCGACCTGTATCTGACCGCTGACATCTTGTGTGAAACGCTCGCAGCGTCGTGGACTCGAAGCCACTCGCGCCGGCGTCGCTCTGCAAGCCTACATCCCCGATTCCGATTTGGTCTTACAGCGTTTGATCGATTGGTCGCGCGGACGCGTGGCGGGCGGTGGCACACCTTTAACGATTCGCCTGGTCAAAGGCGCGAATCTGGAAATGGAACGAGTCGAAGCGTCGATCGGCGGCCATCGGCAAGCTCCCTACCAAACCAAGCTCGAGACCGATGCCAACTACAAGCGAATGCTGCGGAGATTGATCGACGCGACCGCCGATGGAATCGTGCGAGTTGGCTTGGCCTCACACAACTTGTTTGATGTCGCTTTGGGTTTGGTCTGGGCCCAACAGCGTGGACTCAGTGATGGCATCCAAATTGAAATGCTCGAAGGGATGGCGAACCATCAAAGACGGGCAATCTCGGAACGCAAGTCAGATCTCTTGCTCTACGCGCCGGCTTGCTACAAGGAAGGATTTCTCAATGCGATTGGCTATCTGATTCGACGACTGGACGAGAACACCGGTCCACAGAACTTCCTGCGGCATGCCTATCGGCTTCAACCGGACAGCCACGAATTCGCGCAGCTCGCATCCGATTTTCGTAGGTCACTTGAATTGGCTTCCACCGTTAGCAATCGTCCGCGCAGATCGGCCGATCGCGATCAGAAGCCAGTCCAGCCCGCTGCCGCCGCGCATTGGTCGGAGCTCGTCAATGAACCCGATACAGACTGGGGCGTTCCCGCTCATTCACAGTGGGCTCAACAGGTTTTGGATCGCTGGAGCGGGCGGTGTGACGACTCCGCCGCCGTCGTGGGGCTGTCCATCGGCGGTGAGGCAATCGCGTGCGGGGGAGAGGAACTTCGCAAATCATTCGACCCTTCGCGCCCCGGTGTCGTGGTCTGCCGCTACCAAGCGGCGAATTTGGAGCAAGTCAAACAAGCCGTCGCGGTGGCGTCAAAAGACACCAGCGGTTGGCGTCGAACGGCGGCGCAACAGCGACACGAACTGCTTCGCGAGGCGGCCCAGAAGCTTCGCCAACGCCGTGGCGACCTGATTGGGGCGATGGTGGCGGTCGCCGGAAAGACGTTTGCCGAAGCCGATCCCGAGGTTAGCGAAGCGATTGACTTCTGCGAGTTCTATCCCCTTACCGCTGTCGACTGGGATCAAGTCACCACCATCACGACCGCACCTCGTGGCGTCGTGGCGGTGGTGACACCTTGGAATTTCCCGCTGGCGATCCCGTGCGGAGGCGTTGCTGCCGCACTTGCGGCGGGCAACAGCGTGATCTTGAAGCCCGCGTCAAAGACGGTTTTACCCGCTTCCATGCTGTGCGAAGCTTTCTGGGATGCCGGCATTCCTCGTGACGCGTTGCAGCTGGTCCCCTGTGACGGTGCGGTGGCAGGCGAAGGTCTGGTAAGCAACTTATCGGTCAACACGGTGATCTTGACTGGCGGGACTTCGACAGCAAAACAGATGCTGTCAATGCGACCCGGTTTGCATTTGTTAGCCGAGACGGGCGGCAAGAATGCAACGATTGTGACCGCGATGGCCGATCGGGATTTGGCAATCAAACATGTGGTCCAGTCGGCATTTGGACATAGCGGACAAAAGTGCAGCGCAACATCACTGCTACTACTTGAGCACGAAGTCTTTCATGACCAGCAATTCAAGGCGACACTGGCCGACGCGGTCGAGAGCATCCGAGTTGGATCGGCTTGGGATTTGTCGACGCGGATGGGACCGTTGATCGGCGAGCCAACTCCAGAATTGACGCGGGGCCTGAAGACCCTTGAGGACGACGAATCTTGGCTGGTGATCCCGGAACATGTCGTTGGCAATCCCAACCTGTATCGCCCTGGCGTGAAGTGGAACATCCAACCGGGCGGGTTCACGCATTTGACCGAACTGTTCGGCCCAGTCCTGGGCGTGATGCCCTATTCACGCCTGGAAGAAGCGATTGAGATCGTACGATCGACAGGATACGGATTGACGAGTGGTCTGGAGAGCTTGGACGACCGCGAAATCGAACTATGGAAGCGATCGATCCACGCCGGAAACCTGTACGTCAATCGCCCCACCACAGGCGCAATTGTGCTGCGTCAGCCTTTTGGCGGCGTTGGACTGAGCGCCTACGGCCCCGGGGTCAAAGCAGGCGGCCCCCACTACGTATTGGCGCTGATGAACATTCACGACTCCGCGACTGCAGAAAACGTGGCAAGCAAAACGGAGGCAATCGCGGACCAACTGCCACTGGACCAACTGCCACTGCACCAACCGTCACTGGACCAACTGCTCGAGTGGCTCGAAGCCGCGACTGAAAACAAGCAGATCGATACCGATTTGGGGCAACAGGTCGGGGCTGCGATTGGCAGTGCCCGACGGGCTGTCGATGCGGAGTTCTCTCGCGAGCACGACACCGTTCGGCTGGTTGGACAGGACAACTTGCGGCGTTATCGGCCCACGCGTGCGATCACGATACGCTTCAATCCAAGCGACTCACTTCGCGACGCATTGATCAGTCTCGCCGCGGCGGTCGCGGTACAAGCCCAGGTCAGTCTTTCGATTGATCCCTCGACCGAAACTCAGACGCGAACGCTTTTGGAGTCGACTGCGGACGCGGTTCCGGGGCTGATTCACCCCATCGAAGAAACCGAAACGCAACTCGTCGAGCGAATCCGCGAAGGCCACCTCGTTCGACTGCGGCTGCTCAATCACGCTCAGAATTCATCACCCGCTGTCATCGCGTGCGGCAAGGCATTCGTAACGATTGTCGACGAACCGGTTCTCGCCGAAGGCCGAATCGAATGTTTGCGATACTTGGACGAGCAATCGATCTCACATGACTACCATCGCTACGGAAATCTCGGTCGAAGATCTGGCGAGCAGCGTCGAGAGGTTTTGTAAAACGACGGTTCAAAAGCCAAACTCGCGCATCCATTTCTGGACATCATCGTCGTCGATGGTCGGAGTTGTCTTTTCGTCCGTCGCTTGCCCACTCCCCTGCCCTGCCCCGCTACGACCTGCGACGGCAATTCGTACGTTTCCATCAAGTAAATCGTCCAACCAATCTTGCGAGTCCAAAGCGAGGGATCCACGGCGCCGGGCGGCCGCCTGAACCCGAGTGTCGGACGAGACCACGGCCAGATTCTTCGGCGCCGAATGGGATGCGATCAGCTCTTCGAGCAAATCGTCGGCTTCGTGATAATCGACGGCAAAGCGCACATCGATCCCTCCGATCTGAAACTCGTGGGGGCGATCCGGCGGCGGGTTGGCCGCATCAAATACGACGCAGGTTCGGCTGCGAATGTCGGGACCCAAGTGCTTGACCAAGCGTTGGATCAGCTGCATACGCTCGCGATGCAACCAATCAACATCAGGAATTCGCGAACCAAGTGCTTGAGCTGGAGGCGCAATCGGGGCGACAACGTTGTATCCGTCAATCAGCAGCAACAACGACATTGACGAACCTAGCAACGTGTTTTGACGTGTGAGCCGATTTCAAACACGTTCCAAGTATCGGCGAGCGGCTACGCACCGCGGGATGTAAACGGGTTGTAGTCGACTCGCAACAGAAACAAACCCTTGGCCGGCGCCGTCTGCGCAGCCGCGTTACGATCGCGGGCCGCAATCACTTCGTCGATCCACTCCGGTGGCTGCTTGCCACGGCCGACTTCAACGAGAGTTCCGACGATGTTGCGAACCATGTTGTACAGAAATCCATCGGCCTCAACTTCGATCGATAGATTGATCGCGTCAGAATCTGAAGACGGCTGTGGAAACAGCTGACAGGCACGAACATCACGCGTCGTTGTTTTGCGATCCGATCCGGCCGCTTGAAAACTTGCAAAGTCGTGTTGGCCGACAATTCGATCGGCAGCCGCACGCATGCGATCGATGTCCATTGCACCGTGCAGATGCCACCGATAACGGTGCTCGAAAGCATCCCGCCTTCCACCCAACTGCAGTTGGTAGCGATAACGTTTTCCGATCGCGTCGCGGATGGCGTGAAAGTCGTCCGGCGCGTCCACTGCCTCGGTGACGACGATCGTATCGGGCAAGTTCGCATTCAACGCATGAGCGAGTCGGTCGCTGGAATCCCGCCATGAAGGCAGCGTGCAACTGGCGACTTGAGCCAATGCATGCACACCGGAATCGGTTCGCCCACTTCCAATCACGCGGATCTGATCCTTCGTCATTCGAGAGAGGGCTCGTTCGAGCATGCTCTGAATCGTTTTCTGACCGGGTTGTACTTGCCAGCCGGCGAAGTCCGTTCCGTCATACGCGATCGTCAACTTGAACGTGCGAGCCACGACGGCGAAACTTCACGATTTTGGTGATTAGGACTTTCCGCCAACAGCGGCAGCGCGGCTGACGAGCAATTCGGCGATTTGGACGGCGTTTGTCGCGGCACCCTTTCGCAGATTGTCGCTGACACACCAAAACGTGATCCCGCTTCCACCACTAATATCCCGGCGGATTCGACCCACAAACACGTCGTCCTTGCCGTCACAGTCTCGAGGCATCGGATACTGCATTTGCTGCAGGTCATCAACGACCGTGATGCCCTCGCCCGCTGCGAACAACTGCTTCGCCTCGACGACCGTCAAAGGTCGCTCGGTTTCGACCAAAATCGACTCGCTGTGTCCAATCGTCACGGGAACGCGGACGCAGGTGGGACAGACTTGAATCTCCTCGTCACCGAAAATCTTGCGAGTCTCGTAGACCATTTTCATTTCTTCACTGGTATATCCCTCATGCTTTTCCGACCCGATCTGTGGAATCAAGTTGAATCCGATCGGATGCTGAAAAGTTTCTGGGGGATGGACTCTTCCGGTCAGGGCGCTGCGCACGCTGTCATGAAGTTCCTTGTTTCCCGCGGTGCCGGCGCCACTGGTCGCCTGATAAGTGCTGACGACAACGCGACGCACACGCGCCGCTCGATGCAGCGGAGCAAGTGCAACGACCATTTGAGTCGTGCTGCAATTCGGACTAGCGATGATGCCTGCGTGCCGGTCGACAGCGTCTGGATTGACCTCGGGCACGACCAACGGAACCTTGGGGTCCATCCGCCAATAGCCACTCTCGTCAACCACAACCGCCCCTTCATCAACCGCCCAAGGCGCGAACTCTTGCGACACTTCGTCGGGCGTGCTGGCGATGACCAGGTCGACGCCCTTAAAGGCACCCGGTTGGAGCAACTCGATTTTCAGCGTCTCGCCGCCCACAAGGACTTCTTTTCCGACCGAACGCTGCGACGCGAGCAGTTTCAGACGCTTGTAGGGAAATTTACGCTGGGACAGTTGTTCCAATACGATGCGGCCGACGGCGCCGGTCGCTCCGACCAAGGCAATGGATTCGTACACAGATATCAGAGGTGGGTTAGGGGGCAAACGAGACTAACAAACGAAGACACAAAAATCGCGAGGCAGGCGATCATTCGCGAACAGCGAGATCATTTCTGCATGGCTTTGATCGCTTCGGGCAGCGACTCGTTGACCAAGCCGAGACCACCGCGACCGCCCATCAAACGCGAATCGACGTCGTCCTTGACGTCCTGGGAACTGGGTTCCCAGAATTTGCTGATGGTTTCGCTATCGAGCGGTTTGTAGGATCGAAACAGACGAAAGCCAACGCCAAGCGAAGGACCGCTGGTGTACCACCAAGGACTCTTGGGAAAGTTCGGATCTTCTTCTTTCCATTCTTCGTCCTCCGATGCAAGTCGCGCGGCACTTCGCAGCTGTTCCGGATCCATTTCCCAACTTCCACCTCTGATCACGCTCTGAAAGTCGGCCTCGGGCCATTTCACCACGTCGATCGCATTGATCGGCTTGCCGGTATTGAATTGGGCGTAGCCGTCCTCGGTATATGCACCCGCGATCAATTCGGCAACGTTGCCGTGCATGTCGTGCAACCCAAATGGGTTCGGTTTCTTTGTACCGACCGGAAGCGTACCGTCATCGGCATTGTCGAAGTACCAAGCGTAGTCATCGATGTCGTCGGCCGAATCACCCCAACTGTAGGCGGTCGATGTTCCGCCGCGCGCTGCGTATTCCCACTCCGCTTCGGTTGGCAGGCGATACTGCTGGCCGGTGATTCGGCTAAGCCACTTGCTGAATTGTTGTGCCGAATACTGTGTCATCGTAACCGCGGGCTGCTCGGGCTCTTCGCCGTACTCGAAGGTGAAACTCGGGTCGTACAACTCTGTGGGAGCGGTGATCGCATCGACACGGTTCTTATCGTCCACCTTGCGTTCACCTTGAGCCTCGAACTCCTTGAAGATCGAGTACAAACCCATGAACTCTTTGTACTGCGCCCAATTGACCTCCGTTTTCGCAACCCACATCGGAGCTACGACAACTTCGATTTGAGGTCCTTCGTCGTCATTGCGATCGGCTTCGTCGTCGGGACTGCCCATCTTGAAGGTGCCACCGGGGACCGGAACCATGTCGAAGCTGATATCGGTACCGGGAATTTTCGCTGTATAAGGAACCATGAATCCCCCATCGACCTTCACCGCAGGCCCGTCAGCGGGCTTTTCTTTGGCAATCCCGACCATTGAATTCGGTGCTTCGGCGGATGCGACCGCAAACGGGACGGCAAACGCCATGAAAAAACTTAGACATGTGCTGAAACGCATGAATGGAAGCTCTTTGTTGCGAATGAGTTAGGTGGATAGGTTCGTGCGGCGAGGCTACCTGGGTCGTGCGGGTCCCATTATAGGCCGAGTCGCGACGGGGTCGATCGGTGTTCCCCTGCCGTTCCAAGAGACGACCTGGAAATACTATTTCAGAAGAATGGAGCTCAATGATGCGGTGCAGACAAAATGCCGCATGCTACTTATCGCGTGACCAATGTGGTAGGACGGGAACCTAAAGTCACCTTGACCTCCAGCGTCTGATTATCGCGGACGATTCCCAGTCGGACGATCGACCCAGCGACCGAATCGCCAATGATACGCATCAGATGCCCGATGTCGCTGATGGGGCGGTCGCCAACGGTCAGAATCAAATCACCCATTTCCAAGCCCGCGATGGCCGCCGGAGAATCGGGACCCGTCAATCCGCTCACCATCGCTCCGCGAACTCTCGGGTTATCGCCAACGAGTTGTTCATCGACCACATCAGACAATGCCACCCCAAGCCATCCACGCTCGACACGACCGGTCGTCCGCAAACGCTCGTAAACCTGTTTGGCAACATTGCTGGGAATTGAAAAGCTGACGCCTTGATATGTGTCACCGACGATCGCGGTATTGATTCCCACCAACGTTCCTCGGGCGTCAACAAGGGGTCCGCCACTGTTGCCAGGATTCACAGCAACGTCGCTTTGCATGAAGTCTTGGTATTGGTTGCTAGTCCGAACCATCCTGTGTTTGCCGCTGAGAATGCCAAAGGTGATGGTGCGGTCGAGTCCAAACGGACTGCCGACAGCCCAGACCGGCGAACCGACCTTGCATCGATCGCTATCGCCCCAACTGATCGGCATCAGTCGGTCCACATCGACTCTCAAGACTGCTAAATCGGTCAGCTCATCCATCCCCACCACGATCGCGGGCGCACGCCGACCATCGCTCAAAGTCACGGTGATGTCCTCGCCGTCCGCGATCACATGCCGATTGGTCAGCACGTACCCGGCGGAATCGACAACGACTCCGCTCCCCTGGTCCGACATTGGCATCACGCGATTGGACAAAAGTCGCGACATGCCAGCTTCGTCGATTTGTGGACGTCGCTGCACGTCGATATGAACGACGCTGGGACCGACCGCCGCAGTCACCATCTGGTAGGCCTCGCTGAGAGCATCCAACGAGACATTACGCAGGCCTTCGGTCCCCGACTCGTATTCGGCTCGCAATTCACCCCGGTGCCAGGCATAACGGATTTCCTCGACGATGCGGGGGACAGCGTATCGTGCCGCCACCAACATCACCGCCATGGATGCCAACAGCATCAAGCTTTGCGTGATCGGATCGGGTCGACGAGGACGCCGGCGCGGCGGTTCGGCTTTCGGTTGATCGCTTGGGGTTGATAACTCACCGCTCGCGGGAGCCTTCATCAGTGCACAATTTGCCAACGAGCGATCGGATGGATCAACCAATGGTGGATCAACTCGCTGAATGCTCAACTCAGTCGGGATGAGGACCCGATCGGAGGAAGCACTGCAGCGCAGCTGTGCAACTGGCGGAGGTGGCACAGTTGCTCCGGGTGGCTCACTGGCTGTTCGACGCGGATCATCGAGCATGATCTGGGACGACTCCCGAGGTATTGGGAAAAGACTGCGACGGAGAATGGAAACCCATTGTAGCGCGCCCAGGCCCCATTCAGGCAACCATTTTCGCCGGAATGCGACGAAGCTACCCCGCGAAGGGGCGGTAGGACCCTACCAAACCGGCGGATTTCCGGGCTCGCCGGCTGATGTTGGGCCCAGCAATTATGCTCAGTGACGCAATTATGCTCAGTGACCTTGCTCTGGTGAGTCCGACATTCGTTGATTCTGACACCCCGACCCCAGCCGAACGTGCTTCAATTGGGACCACCGAGTATCTTGTTCGTTGGCTTAACGCTGGCCCCGCCCCCGAAATTGGCTTGAAATCCAACCATGTCGCACTCTGCCCGTGAATCGATCTACGACGCAATCGCCTCGATTCGGCTGATCGATCCACACACCCACATCAACCCGCATGCACCGGCCTCCAATACCCTCGCCGACCTGCTCGGATACCACTACTACACCGAACTTGCTCATTCGGCCGGCATGCCAAAAGACCAGATCGAAGAAGATAGTTTACTTCCGCGTGAACTGGTCCATCGGTTGGTTGGCAACCTGTCACCGATCGAAAACACCGCCCAGTACCGCTGGTTGATCGAGATTTGTCGGAAGTTCTTGGGGTTCGAGGGTGAACGAATTGACCTCTCGAATTGGGAGGACATCTACGACTCCGCCGAACGACAAATGCGGCTGGCGGAGTGGCCGCAAATGGTGTTAGACCAAAGCAACGTCGAGGCGGTATTTTTGACCAACGACTTCGATGATGAACTGAGCGGATTCGACTCGGACACCTACATTCCGTGTTTACGAACCGACGACCTTGTCTTCCATCTTGCCAAGGAGCAAACACGACAACGGCTGGCCGTCTGTTCTGGTATCGAATTAGACGGTTCGCTCTCCAGCTTGCGTGAATCACTTGGGCAACGTTTCGAGCATTTCGTGGGCAATGGTGCTCGTGCCTGCGCGATTTCGCTGCCGCCTTCGTTCGAACCGAAACCGGTCAGCGACGGTCGTGCGGCAACCGCGTTGGACGAAGTGCTGCGGAAAGGCCCGCTCGCCGATCCGTCGCATCAGGCCGCAATTTCACGACGCGTTTTCTGGACGCTCGCCGAACTCTGTGACGAGTACGGAATCCCCTTCGACTTGATGATCGGCGTCAATCGAGGTGTCTACGAAGACGGCGTCTATCAAGGACAAGACCTGTACGACAGTCGCGTATCCCTGATCCAGTACCGCGAGCTGTTCAATTCCTTCCCCGCGGTCAAGTTCCCGATCTCTGTCTTGGCCAGCGTGACGAATCAAGAATTGGTCAGCTACGCCTGGATCTTTCCCAACGTCATTACCAACGGCCATTGGTGGTACAGCAACACACCCTCGTTCATTGCCCGAGATGCCGCAGCGCGACTGGAAGCGGTTCCGCAGACGAAGCAAATCGGCTACTACAGCGACGCCTACAAACTTGAGTTTGTGTGGCCGAAGTTTGACATGTATCGCCGGATCCTGGCGGGCATCTTGGCCGATCACTTTGTCGATGGTTGCGGCTGGAGCGAAGAACGTGCGGTCGAACTCGGACGACAAGTGCTGCGAGACAATGTCGACGAGATTTTTCCACGACCGCGGACGTCGGAATCGGCCGAAGCCGTACCCGCGCTCGCAGACACCTGGGTAGAAGATCAGCCAGAAGTGATTTCAACGGCCCCCGAACCAGCGAACGCTGAACCAGCGAACCCCGAACAATCCAATTGGATCGACCCCGCAGTCGCGGGATCTTCCGCCACGTTGGCCGCCGGAGCCATCGGCATGGTCGAAGTCAATGAACCAGTCGAAGCCGAGCCCGAACCGGACGACAGCGGTTCAGACGAGGATGACCAGAGTTTCTCGACAGACATCCTGCCAGCGCCGGCATCCAGCAACAGCGAATCCAGTGAACAAGAACTCGAGTTGCCACACGACCTGGATGACCTGCCGACGCTGGTTGACGAATCTGGCAGCACGGCGGAAACCGTACGAATCGATGAACTCGGTGTTGACGAATCTAATGGTGAAACGGAGCTGCCGGACTTGCCGACCGTGGTGGAACTGGCTGATACAGTACGCATCGACGAATCGGCGCCGAACGAATCCGGGGATCTTGTTGAACAGCGTGAAAACGAAGAAGAAGACGAGGAGCAGACGGAAATCGAAACCTGGGTGGACTCTTCGCCGATGCCCGAGGCTGCCGACGCGCCTATCGAACTCGATCCACTTCCTAGCGACGAAGAGATCCAGGCGATTGATGTCAGAGACGTCGAATTGAGCGACTCGGACGTTGGCACCGCTGCACCCGATGCCGATTCCATCGAGGCCGAGGCTGAGGCCGAAACACTCGACGTCGGCGATTTGCTGAGCGAGGATGACCTGCAGGAAACTCCGTCGCCCGAGATCCGGATGCTCCGCGGCGAGGAGTCCTTCCAACCAGACGAAGATTCACTGCGGCTCAAACCAGATCCGTTAACTGGCGAATTAACATTTCCGATTTCGACATCGAACGAGGAAGACGCTGACTCGCTCTACCAGCCAAGTGACGACGCGGACGTGCTCTACGATCCAACCGACGACGCGGACGTGCTTGCCGAACCGACCGATGCGGACATGCTGTCTGGATCCGATGTGTTGTCGGAGGCCGACGGACACAGCGATGCAGATGACAACATGAGTGCTGACGACAATCTCAGTCTCGAGGAGACCATCGAACTCGATGAGATCAACTTCGATGAGATCAAGGACCCCGCATCGCCCGATCAGCGCAACGAATCGGGCGACCCCCCTCGTTGAACTTCAATCTTAAAATCGCCCGTGCTGATTTCGCTCGGCCGCGCCACCGCCCTACCCCGCTTGCGTTGGCTCTTCGGCCACGATTCGGTTGATCGCATTGAGCATCGCCAGGATCGTACTCTCGACACTGTCGGTGCTGACGCCGACACCGCGATAGCTTCGCCCTTTGTGCTCCACCTCCAGATTCACTTCTCCGATCGCGTCTCGGCCCAACGTCGCACTTCGAACATGGAAATCTTTGCAAACCAATTTGATCCCGGTGATCTTTTCGACGGCCCAGAACGCAGCGTCGATCGGTCCATCACCCTGCTCGACACACTCGGTCATCTCTTTCTGGCCGTGCTTCAATGTCAATTCGACGTGCGGACTTCTTGTCTTACCACTCGTGACGACAAAGTCGACCAGCGTCCACTGCTCGTCCACACTTCCGCTGATCTGCTGCTGCACCAGTGCCATGATGTCGCCGTCATAGATTTCCTTTTTCTTGTCAGCAAGCAACTTAAATTGATCGAAAACGGCAATCAGCTGCTCGCCGGTGAGCGTGAATCCGAGTGTCTTGGCACGGTCAGCGAGGGCTGCTCGCCCACTGTGCTTGCCGAGCACCAAATCGGTCTTCGAGAAGCCGACATCTTCGGGCGACATGATCTCGTACGTGCTTCGTTCCTTGAGCATTCCGTCTTGGTGAATCCCGGATTCGTGGGCGAAAGCGTTTCGCCCTACGATTGCTTTGTTGCGCTGCACTTGGATGCCTGTCGTTTTGCTGACCAGACGGCTGGCGGGAACCAAACGTGTCGCGTCGATCCGGGTGTTGCAGTGATAGAAATCGGATCGCGTCCTGATCGCCATCACGACTTCTTCCAACGCCGCATTTCCGGCTCGTTCACCAATCCCGTTGATCGTGCACTCGACCTGTCCCGCCCCGGCCGCGACCGCCGCCAAAGAGTTGGCAACCGCCATCCCCAGGTCATCGTGGCAATGCGTGCTGACCACCGCCTTGTCGATGTTGGGAACACGCTCGCGCAACATTTTGAAACGGTCATAGATCTCGTTCGGTGTCGTGTATCCGACCGTATCGGGAATGTTCACGGTCGTCGCGCCAGCGTCGATCGCCGCCTCGACCACACGACAGAGAAAGTCGTATTCCGTTCGGCAGGCGTCCTCCGGCGAAAACTCCACATCATCACAGTATCCCACGGCACGTTTTACACCGGCGATCGCTCGCTCGACAATTTCATCCGGTGACATGCGAAGTTTGAATTCACGATGAATCGCGCTGGTGGCGAGAAAGACATGGATCCGAGAACTCGGCGCGTGCTTGACCGCTTCCCATGCCGCATCGATGTCCTTGTCATTGCAGCGAGCCAGACCGCAGATGGTCGCACCGCGGACGGTTTGCGCGATTTGCTTGACCGCCTCGAAGTCACCGGGCGATGCGATCGGGAAACCGGCTTCAATGATGTCGACTCCCATTTCCGCCAACAGCTGCGCGACCTCAAGCTTTTCGGCCAGATTCATGCTCGCACCGGGCGACTGCTCGCCGTCGCGAAGCGTGGTATCGAAGATCCGAATCAGTGCGAGGTTCTTGCTGATCGGACTGGTCAGGATTGCCATGGGGGGCGGTCGTGGACTGCGACATCGAGAGAGGTACCTTGGAACCGTATTTGGAAAGAGCCGCGAAATAATAAAAAAACCCGAGTCGCAAAGCGACTCGGGTCACGTTGTCTTTTTTCGATCGGACCGTGCTTTGGTCCTGACAAACCCTCATCACCCGCCAATTTGGCGTCGCAGTAGTAGCAGCGATAGGAGGAGGGGCTGAATTTGCATGGGCCTATGTTACGCAAGAGACGACTCCAACGTCAACGGTTCGCGCCTCCAAGCCCACAAATCTAACAGCATGGCGACCCCCGCAGCGGACTGAGCATGCCGCTCTCGGCACAGCCAGAGCAGGCACGACTGATCTAAACTTACTATTTGCTCAGGCCTTGCGTACGCAATGCTTACGCTATATACTGATGCAGAATACACATTTCCTTTCTCTTACAGGAACACAAACATGCCATTTCTGATGGTTGACCTCGACGACACCGGTGACTGCCAACGCGGGATGCGACAGCTTCGACGCCATCTCCGACACGCCGATGCTGAACAACCCGGACCCTGCCGGGAGCCAGTGGTGCGGGCCCGTGGCGGCGGAAACGCCGGCAAAATGCCCGTTGAAACAAAAGCTACAGCGAATCCGACAACGAGGCGTCTGGCGATTTCTGGTCCAAATCGCCCGACTCGACGATACCCCACGGTCGCTTCCGGAACTTGACGAGGCGCTCGATCTGCCGCGCAACAAGATGCGATCGACCAAGGCGATTTTCGCCAAGCTGGAAAACCGACTCGACGTGCGGTTCCTGAAGCCTGCCGACGACGCCGGCGAAGACGAATCGGGAAATCCCCGCTACGTCATGCCCCCACGCGTTCGCAAGCTGGTTCTCGAATTGGCGGACTGACGCGAAAAACATCGTTCGTAGTGACCGCATTCATGCGGTTGTACCGCAAAGGACCCGATGAATCGGATCACTACGAACAAGAACACGTTTCGTATTGAATATGCGCCGTGGAGATACCTCATCGGAAAATCACGCCGCTGCCACTTTGGGGATCTCTTTACCTTGAAGTTGATAGACGTATCGCAGTACTTCAGCCACCGCTTGGTACTGGTCGGCTGGAATGACGTCGCCCACGTCGACCGTCTTGTACAGCACTTGTGCGAGCGGCTTTCGTTCGACAACGGGGATCCCATTTTCGAGTGCGATCCGCCGAATCTTCTGTGCCAGCACGCCGGCACCCTTGGCGAGCACGATCGGTGCGGGCATGGTTAGCGGGTCGTACTGGATCGCGATCGCCAGTTCGGTCGGATTGCTGACGACGACGTCCGCTTTGGGGACTTCCGATTCAGCTCGCTGCATCATCAATTGGCGTTGAACCTGTCGGCGACGGGCAGCCACCTGCGGATCACCCTCGGTCTCCTTCATTTCATCGCGAATTTCTTGGTCGGTCATCATCATGTCTTGTTCCTGCTTCCACTTCTGGAACGCATATTCAAGAATGGCAAGCACAAACAAGGCTCCGCCGATCCACAGGCAAGTCCCAATCAAGCACTCAAACAGAACCGTCGCGATCTGCGGGACAGTCATGGCAGCAAGATTCAAGATCGGATCGCGATAGTTTCGCAGCGCCGCGTAGGCAACAGCGGCAATGATCCCCACTTTGAACATCCCGAATCCGAGACGAGCCACACCCTGAAGCGAGAGGATTCGTTTCGCCCCGGAGATCGGGCTGATGTTGCTCATTTTGGGCATGATCTTCTTGGTCGAGAAGAGAAACCCGATTTGCGAAACGTTGACCAGGACCCCGGCGACGAACATCGCCAGCAACATCGGGACTGCCGCCATTGCCAGTCTGCCGCTGTAGCCGACCAACCAGTTGGCCGCGTCGTTCGTCTCCAGGTGCCCCATTCGCGGCGTCGAAAGCGAGTCCGCGATCGCGCCCGCGAGGTGGGCGGCCGCCGGAGCGCCAAGCATCCAGAGCGATGCAAGTGCCGCCAGCAACAGCGCAGCCGAGGTTAAATCCTGGCTCTTGACGACTTGGCCTTCTTCGCGAGCCTGTCGTCGACGCCGGTCGGTTGCTACGTGTTTCTTGTCGCCACTGCTATCAGCCATCGACGTTCATCCACTCTTGTCGAAGCATCACCACAGCCCGCTCAGACGTTCTGCCGCAGCTGCCAATTCATCGCGAAAAATCAGTCCGGCCGAGCCGATCGTCACGGCCAACACGACGAGCATCGCCAGCGCGTTGATGCTCAGCCCGATCGCCAGCACATTGATCTGAGGAAGCGTACGACTGATCAATCCGGTCACCAAATTACTCAGCAGCAATGCCGCGATGATCGGCGCGGCAACACGGACTCCAGCAGCCATTCCGGCCGACAGTTGATCGACCACCAAAGTCATCATCGAATCATGGAAAGTGACGTGACCGGCCGGAAGTGCCTCGAAACTGTCAAGCAGCACACCCAGCAAGATCCGATGTCCGCCAACCGCCAACATGACTGCGGTAACCAGCAAGCCGACCAGCCGAGCGACCGATGGCATACTACTGGACGTGGTGGGGTCGACGGCGTCACCCAATTGCATGCCGCCGGTGCTGGTGATCGCTTCGCCGCCGAGTTGCAGCCCGGTGATGATCAACTGAATCGTCGCTCCGATCAGCAGACCGATCAAACCCTCGCGGGCAATCGCGATCGTCAAGTCGATCAAGTTGTCAATCTGTGGAAGCGAGTCGACCTCCGTGCCACTGGCAACCGGCGGCAGCAACAGGATCGTCATTAACAGTGCCAAGAACGCTCGTACCCGTTTGGGAACGCCAACACCGACCGCCGGCATTGCCATCAGCAGCGTGCTCAAACGCGTCATCACCAACACGCCGAGCACGAGATGATCAACTAGCCACTGTGCCAGTGTTTCCATTAGGGCGAGCCTGCGTTCTCGAACACGACTCGGGTAAACTCGACCATGCGGTCACCAACCACGGCAGACAGGCGATCATCACCGCCGCCATCGCCAGGATCTTGGGGACGAAAGCGACGGTTTGATCTTGGATCTGAGTCAGCGCCTGCATCAAGCCGACCAGCAATCCAGCGGCCATCCCGACCAGACAGCATCGGCGCGGCGATCACGACTGCCGCCATCAAGGTCGCCCGGCAAAGATCGACAGCGGTGGCTGCGTCTAACATGTGTGGTTCTCCATTAGCCGATCGTCCCGAAACTGTTCATCAACATCTGCACGACCAATCGCCAACCGTCGACCAGCACAAACAGCAGCAGCTTGAACGGCAACGAAACCACTTGGGGCGGCAGCATCAGCATCCCCATCGAAATCGTCACGCTGGCGACAACCAGATCAACAATCAAGAACGGCAAGTAGATTTGAAAGCCCATCAGGAACGCCGTCTTCAATTCGCTCAAGATGTACGCGGGCAGCAAGACCCGCATCGGTACATCCTCGAAACTGCTCGGCAGTGGCGCGTCGGCGTCCATGTACTGGAAGAACATTTCCACGTCTTCATGGTTTTCCGCAACGTCAATCTGTCGCGACATGAACTCGCGAATCGGAATCGACCCCGCCTCATAAGCTTCCTCTAGCGACATGTCCGTCGCAGGATCGGTATAGGGCTTGATCGCGTCGTCGTAGACACGAGTCCAAACCGGGGTCATGACAAACAACGTCATGAATAGCGCAATGCTGGTCATGACTTGGCTGGGCGGCAGCGACTGCAGACCAATCGCCTGTCGAAGCAGACCAAGCACGATGATGATTCGCACATAACAGGTGGTCATCAGCAGGATCGCCGGCGCCAGACTGAGCACCGTCAGCAGCAGCAATACTTGCAGACTGCTGGCCAAACTCTCGGGGCTTGTCCACTTTTCAGGACCTCCAGCGATCATGTCGAGCGTCTCGACCGGAACCGTCACAGGAGACCGCTGGACGATCGTCGGAACCTCACGCACGGCTTCGTCTTGCGCGATCGCCAGCGGCACCGCGATGAACGCGAACAACAGGATCAGCAACAAGTAGACCGGCCGGATCAAACCACTGTCGCTCCATCGACGAGGTGTGTCACAACGATGGGCGGAGACTAGGAAAAGCTGCCAAGTCGGCGGAAGAGGGATCTCGGCAGCGGAAACACCAATCTTGAACGAAAACCGAGACCGAAACTCAGGCGTAAATCTGATACAGCATCAAATACACGAGCACGCCGGTGACCGAGACGTACATCCAAATCGGATACGCGTACTTCACCAGCTTTTTGTGAGCAACGATCCGACCCTTCATTGCCAAATAGACTGCACGCAAAGCCAAAAAAGGGACCGTCATTGCTAGCAACAAATGTGTCAGCAGGATTCCATAGTAGGTGTACCGTGCCGCATCGGGCGCAACGGCAGGGTCGGTCGGGAAGCGTTTGTTTGGCTCGCCAGTGGCCTGGTACAGAGCCACTTTGTGAAACAGGTAAAGCAACAAGAACAGTCCGCTGACCCCCAGCGCCCACAACATGAATTTCTTATGTTGCCTCGCCCGCCCTCGGCGGATGTTGACGAGTCCAAACGCCAATAAGATCGTCGCGGTCAAGTTCAGAGTCGCCGTCGCGTGCGGCAGATTCTCTGCCAAGAATTGCCAAGGCATCAAGAATCCTCGGCATCAATCATCGTACGGATCGCGTCTTTCAGCTTTTCAAATTGTCGCTTTTGAGGCCAATCGTAAAATCCTTCGATCTCGCCGCTGGCGTCAACCAAAATGAATCGTTCCGTGTGAACCTGCTTATCGGCGTGCTGCCGATAGACCTCGGCACCGATCCGCCGGATGTAGGTCAGATCGCCTGTCATGAACAACCATTGATTTTCATCCGCTCCAAACCGTGCGGCGTACTCTCGCAATCGCTCGGGCGTATCGGTTTCCGGATCGACTGAGATCGCGACGAAGCGAACGCCCTCCCCTTCAAACGCATCCTGCAATTCTTTCAGCTTCTGGTTCTGTTGCACGCAAATGCTGGGGCAGGTGCTGTAAAAGAAACTGACAACGTACGGCTGGCCGAGCAAATCTTCGCTCTTGACCGTTTTCCCGCTGCGCTCGGTCAGTTCGAATCGGCTGAGCCACTCCTCGTCCTCCGGCGGATGACTGGGGCGTGGGGTCTTCGATCGATTCGGGATGGATTTCGCTGCTGTCGGCACCATCGTTGGTGAACACGACGTCATCGGCGGAGGGGCCAACTGCGAGTCGGAGTACTACGCACGGCGCGTATCACAAACCCCAGGCCGACACCAAGTAGCAAAATCATCGCGATGTGAATTGCAGTTTTCATTTCAATCGTCTTTCCAGTACTAAACAATCACGTCGACTTTGCGGCTTCCCCGCATCAACCGCCAGGCGATCAAGGTCGTTAACAATGCGGCGATGATGGTCACCAACCAGCATACCGACGATGACGGCGCGAAGCCGGCTGCTGCAAAGTCGACTTCGGGATACAGCAAGCGACGCATCTCGACCATCGAGTAGCTCAGCGGATTAGCCCTCATGATACCACCGAGCACCCATTGCCCGACGCTTGCCTGGGCACCCAATGTCGGGATCGGAAAGAACGATCCGCTGAGCAACCACATCGGCATCAAGCCGAGCATCATGATCGCATGAAATCCTTGAGTGCTGTCCATCGGCCAAGCCACGATCATTCCCAGCGAGCACATGGCGACGGCAACCAACGCCAACAGCACCAACAGCGGCACGAAGGTCCAATGAATCGTTGCAGTCCCGACAAGATAGACGAGCACCAGGAAGAAAACGGCTTGCACCCAGGCGATGGCCGAGCCACCAAGGACTTTGCCGACCAACACTGGCCAGCGACCCACCGGTGCCACCAACACCGACTGCATGAATCCCTCGCGTCGATCTTCGATCACCGAAATCGTGGCAAAGATCGCAGTGAAAAGCACGATCAAAGCAACCGTGCCAGGAAGAAAAAACTGCATGAAGTCGAGCTGGCCTGCCCCTTCAAATGACCCCTTCAGACCTGTTCCAAAGAGCAACCAGAACAACAGCGGCTGCAAGATGGCGGCTGTCACCCGGTTGCGTTGTCGGAAAAATCGAACCCATTCGCGCCGCGCCAACATCCAAGCCGCGCCCAAACCATCGCCGACGGTGACGGTGGGAACTTCGCCCACGTTTTTCTGGGTGGGCGCGGACGTCGGCAGGTTTGGTCAGCGTGCTCATTCCTATGTCGCAAACTCCTGGCCAGTTTTGGCGATGAAGACGTCTTCCAAACTTGGGCGTCCGATCACAATCGACTGAGCTTCATCGCCCAGCTTCTCGACCAAGACAGGAACAAGAGTTCCGGGTGAATCGCTTTGCAAACGGAGTTGTTGCTGAACGCGCTGAGGATTGAGCCCCAGATCATCTCGCAGCATTCGCTCGACGCGAACAACGTCGCTTCGCGACGACTGTGACCACACCTTCGCCCATTTCGGCTCCGCAAGTCCAGCGGCGAACCTTCGGCAATGATCTTGCCGGCCGACATGATCGCGACTCGATCGGACTTGTCGGCTTCTTCCAACAGATGTGTCGTCAACAGGACGGCCATGCCATCGTCGGCCATCGAGCGAATCGCGTCCCAGAGACTCAGTCGTGCCGCCGGGTCGAGCCCGGTGCTCGGTTCGTCGAGCAGCAACAATCGTGGGCGATGCAACATCCCTTTGGCAAGTTCGACTCGACGTTTCAAACCACCCGAGAGATGTTTCGCAGTAGTCCCCTCGACGATCGGTCAGATCGAGCTGTCGCAGCAGTTCGTCTCGGCGCTCGGCGAGGTCGGCACCTTTGATTCCGTACAACGCACCTTGGCAGGCGATGTTCTCGTCAACCGTCAGTTTCTTATCGAGACTGGGCGACTGAAATACGATCCCAATTTGTCCCCGTACAGCGAGCGGGTTCGTGCGGCTATCGAATCCACCAATTCGAATGCAGCCTCGCTGGATCGGCAACAACGTGCAGAGCAAACGGAACAGTGTTGTCTTGCCGCTGCCGTTTGGCCCCAGCAGCGCAAAAATCTCACCCGCGTGGATTTCCAGTTCAACACCATCAAGCGCGACATGATCTCCGTAACTGTGATGCACGTCCTGGGCCACGCACACAGTACTCGTCGACTGCCCGTCCGAAGGTTGATTCTCGATGCTGATCACCGGGTCGCTCACCAAAACACGCGAAGCGTGACGACCATCAACACGGCGGGCAAGACCAACAAAGACGACCGCAGCAGCTTTCGGGCCAACCCATCACCTGGGCGAGCGGCGAATCGAACGGAAGCCAAGAGCATGGGAAGTGTCGAGGCAACGACTGCCACCGAGGCAATCACGGCGCTAATCCACCCACCGGGAATCCAGCAGAGCGCGACTCCACAGACGATCAACGCGAGCGAGCCGGCAATCGATTGCCACCCAGCCGATCGGCCTGTCGGATCCACCGTCGTCGTCATGCGAAAGCCAGCTTGATCATATTGCCGGCGATACATCCAGGCGATCGCCATGAAGTGTGGGTATTGCCACGCCACCAACACGCCAACCAACAACCATCCGGTCCAGTCACTCAGTGATCCGCCGATCGCGGTGTAGCCAATCATCACCGGAAGTGCTCCCGCCACAGCTCCCACGGTCGTATTCCATGCGGAACGAGTTTTCATCGGCGTGTAAACAAAGACGTACATGAGCCAGGTTACGGCGCCGGCCAGCGCCGGAATCGGACCGAACATGACATGTAGCAAAGCCGTGCCCGCGACTCCAAGCAACGCAGTGTAGACGGCGGCCGGCATGGTGCGAACGCGGCCAGCCGGCAAAGGTCTTGTCGATGTACGAGTCATACGGCGATCAATCGATCGTTCCCAGACTTGGTTCGCAGCTCCCGCACTGGCAGCGACCGCCGCCGTGCCAATCAGCAGCCAACACAGCTCCGCGATCGGCACCACGCCACCGGCACCAATCATCGCCGTCGCCGCTGTCGTGATCAGAATCATCACGACAATACGCGGCTTGGTCAGCTGCACGTAGTCGGACATCGCGGCCGAGAGGGCACGCGTCTGGTCAGCGGACGGGCCAGCGATGGCTCGTCTGCACACTCCCCTGCCCTGCCCCGCCACTGGATGACACCGGCATGGATGAGACCGCTCTCGATGAAACTGACATCGAGTTACCCGCGACGCGCGCATGCCCAGGCTCGGAGGTGATCGCGTCGACGCTGAGAAGATCCGTGGCCATGAAAAACGAAATCAGTTAGCGGTAACGGGTTGATGAGTTGCTTGTGATGTGTCCGCGTCGTTTCGCCGATCCATCAACCGAGCTCGCCAACGACGATCGCGAACTCTTAGCAACCGTACAAGAACGAGCGTGGCAACGGCCAGGATTAGTGATCCGGTCGCCACGTGCGCCGTGACAATGATCGAATCGAAGAACCCTTTGGATCGGAGCAGGAAACCGGTTGCGCCGGGAAACCACTCCAAGAACGATGGCCAGCCGTAGTTGACCACCCATGTTCCGAGACCAAGCAGGATTTGAAGGCCGACTAATCCTATCAGGCCCACGCCAGGACGCGACAGCGTCAAATCGCCGCACCGGCGAAGTCTCAGCCAAGCTACTGCGGTCAAAAACCATAGAAAGAACGCAATCATGACGTGCAGGGCGACCGTCATCGCAAAACTTCCCGGCGTGGCATTCGGTTGCACGTGGCGAATTTGGGCACCTAGCACAAGTTGGGTATAGCTAATTAGCGACCAATGCGACAGCGACAGCCACCATGCCCCTGCCGATTTCGGGTTTCGAAGCATCCTCCAGGTTTGCCGATCGCCACCAGAAACGGCTGGTCACCGCCGCGGAAACAACGCAGAGGGCGAAAAAGGCGGGGCCGACACAGCCATGAACCATCGCCAAGGTTCGATCGCCAAGTACTACCCGCATCCCACCCAGCACTCCCTGGCCGATCACGGCGGCCAAAACGCCAAGTGCAAGAAAGAACACCCACCGCCGTGGCTCTTTCATGTAGGCGGCCACAACGATCCCGATGGCAACGAAACCAACCACGGCACCCAATAAGCGGTGGCCGTGCTCGATGAACAAATCGAACGGCCCCTGCCACCAAGTTTGCAGGGGGTACAAAAACATGTTGTCTTCGTACGTCGATGGCCAATCGGGGACTGCCATGCCCGCGTCGTAGGTCGTGACCAAACCGCCCACCCAAATCAGCGGCCAAACCAAACAGACAGCCAGCACGGCAAGCCGATGAAGCACGCGTGCGGGAGGCACTTCGCTGTTTTCTGGCGATTCAGTCGACATGAACTCTCTAGCGATCTCGTTTCACTCTGGCAGCGTAAAGCTTCTCGGCAGTGACTGCACCAGCCACGCAACCACCCGCACCCAATAGCGCACTGGGAATGATTCCCCTCCATCCGAGGGCGTACATCAGCGCGATTCCGCTCACCAACCCGAGCAACGACCCGATCGTACGATACGTTTGTTCGGTCATGTCGATTTCTCGTTCATTTGCTTAAGAACCGCTGGCCAGCGATTGAATGTACCGGACCAGGTCCCACATTTGATCCTCGGTGAGTCCCTTGCCGTTATCCTCGGCAACAACTTCGACGGCCGGCATGGGCGTCCCGGCAATTCCTTGCGAGATTCGCCGGTACAACGTTTCTGGATCGCCTCCGCCACGAAAGACACCGTCTTGTAGATTTCGCGGCTTGACCGGGCGGGGAGTCAACGCACCGGCTTTACGAAACGGACGAATCGCTTCGCGATCATCTGGCGTCAGCCCGATGCGAGTCGAATACTCTTTGGTCCAGTCGTCAAAGTCAAGCGTTACCGTGCTGCCATCTCCCGCAGGCCCATGACAGCCGACACAATTAGCGATCTGGCCATGAAAGATATTCTTGCCTCGCGCGATCGAGTCCTGCAGAGCTTGACCCTCGAGCGGTGTCCATGTTGGTACAGACACGACCTGCTCACTCGCCTCGACCCAACTCATTGCAACTTCCGACAAAATCTCGTCCACCACTTCGCGACCTTCGGTGTCACTGTCGTGATCCAGACGCCAGTCGTCCTCGGGCGGTGTCTCGCCGTAATCAAGTTCATCGATCGCTGCGGTCAATAAAGTTCGCTCGACTTCGCCGCGAACGGAAAGGTAAATCACGTAATCGAGCAGCGAATTCAAATCGTCGGGACTCAACAGCGCGAACGAAGGCATCGCTGTTCCCGGCACACCGTGGTCGAGCAATTGAAGCAAGTCATCGCGTGTGGGCTTGGCGTATCGATCGGTCGCCTTCCACTTGAATACGCCGTGGCGGAAGTCGCGTGGATAGGGATTCTGAAACAGACTCGCCGGGCCTGCTCCGCTTCCCGGCAAGCCGTGACAGGTCACGCAATGCTCGCGATACAACCCTTGATGCGTGCCATCTTGCTCGCTGCTGACCGGACCTGCGGCACGTGCGAGCCTCGCCACATCGACCTCCGGCATCGCTTCAGCGACGGCGGGGGGCCATCGGGGCTCGTCCGGGGAACCGAAGAGTTCGTCCACCACCACCGAGGCGTCACGCAGGGCGGCCTCGGAAGGTGTTGATCGGGACCGAGCCAGCGACATCGCGTAGACCTGGTTCGGCTCAAACCGCTCGATCCGGGCATCACATCCCATCAGAGCCAAGACGACGAGATTTGGGACGAGTAAGAAACGCACGTTGGAGCTGGGATTTGCTGGAGGGGCGACAAATACGTGAACACCCCTATTCAACCGTCAAACGGCAGAGCTCGCAAACGCCACCAATTGTCGCACCCTACCCAATACGCGTTGGTCTCTACGCTTGCATCAATTCGCACTCAGCGCATCGGCGGGAATGACGACGGTGCCAAGATCATTCATGCCTTCCTTGATCTTCACCTCGAAGCGACTGCGTTTCCATTCTTCGTCTTTGCCGTTGATCTTCACATCGCTCAACGAACCAGCTTCGTGATAAGCGCGAAAGACCAATTCTTCTCCGGCAGGCAAGCCTTTGATGACCAAATCACCGTTCTCATCGCTGGCAGCCGCGAATGGGTGATCGAGTACGACGATGTATGACTTCATCCAGGGGTGAATATTGCAGTCAACCGGGATCGGCGCCGGTTCGTCTTTCTCCAGTTCGACCGACTTTTCCTGGCCAGAGGGGATCGTGAAGTTCTGTTGCTTGTTGTTGAAGAAACCAAGATTCGCGTTGTGACCCACCGCGTCTGGATTCGTCACTTTGAGCGTGTCGCCTGTCTGAGCGATGACGATGTGCGGCTCGAAGCGACAATCCTTGTTTGCCAGCGTAAGCGTGTTTTTAGCTGGCTCGACTTTGTCCAATTTCGACCCACCACGACCAGTGTAGACATAAACGATAACGTTCTTGATGCCCTTGTTCTGTTTGTTGACCACCAACCGATCGCTAAAAAGCTTGTTCCTACCACAGAATTCAACATCCTTGTTGACATCCACTTCAGTCGCGTCAGGCGGGTTTCCGCCGTACTCAAAATGAATCTTCAGGTCACCGGTTTGTGCAGAGGCGGACATCGCACCGAAAACAACAAGCAGCGCGACGAAGGGTAAGGCCGAGATCTTCAAAGCTAACTCTCCTCAAGAGAACAAGGCTCAGTGGTTGATGTACTAGTATACCGATCTGGGATGGATCGACAGTTGATCGATCGAAGTGGCCCAAATGCAGCGGATCGACCGGCACGGGCCTGCTTAGTATCGCAAATCAGCAAGCTTCTGGCGAATCAATACGACTCAATTGAAGCGGCGACTGACCACGCTGGGAAGCCCGTCAGTCGCCGCCATCAAATTAGTCGTCTGCGAAGAATGTGCCATCCCTGGGGTGGGGCTGTGGGCAGGATGGCAGAACAACACTCCTCGGCGGGACTGATTGCATTTTATTAGCTAACGGGATGCTGTCTACCGCTACGGCCAATTAAGCGAAAGTATTTAACCTGCCCCGACTGTCAGTGGCCGACCGCTGTTTTGCGGCGATCAGACTCCTTAAATTGCCGAGAGGTATTTTTCGTCCGGTCGTCGGCACCGGATTCAGGCAGGGACATCGGTCGCATTCAGGTTTGGATCATGAAGGTTTTGGTGGTAGGTGGTGGTGGTCGCGAACACGCATTGGCTTGGAAAATCTCGCAAAGTGCGCGAGTGGACCAGGTCTTTGTGGCCCCGGGGAACGCCGGCACGGCCCGCGACGTCGTGAATGTCCCCATCGCCGCCACCGACAAGCCAGCCTTGATCAAATTCGTCAAGGAAAACAAAATTGACCTCACTGTCGTCGGGCCCGAAGCCCCCTTGGTCGATGGCTTGGTTGACGACATGGAAGCGGAAGGACTGAGGGTCTTCGGACCGTCCCAAGGGGCCGCGGAGCTGGAAGGTAGCAAGGTCTTCTGCAAGAACCTGCTACACACGGCAGACATTCCCACGGCCAGCTATCAAAACTTTCGCAATGGCGAAGACGCGGCCCGTTACATCAAAGACCGCTACAGCGAGCCAAACGAACCGGTGCCAGTGGTTGTCAAAGCGGATGGGCTGGCAGCGGGCAAAGGTGTGATTGTTTGCAGCACACGCAGCGAAGCACTCGAAGCGATCGACCGAATTTCTTCAAGACGCGAATTTGGCGAAGCCGGCAACGAATTGATTATCGAAGAGAGACTGTTCGGACAGGAAGCGAGTGTGCTTGCGATTACAGACGGCGAAACGATCGTTACCCTTCCGGCAGCGCAAGATCACAAGCCCGCCTATGACGGTGACACAGGCCCCAACACCGGAGGCATGGGCGCCTATTGCCCGACTCCGATCGTCGACGCGGATTTGATGACGAAGATCGAATCGGATGTCCTGGTCCCGGTCGTGCACGCGATGAAACGCGCACGGCGGCCGTTCAAAGGAGTTCTTTACGCTGGACTGATGCTGACCTCTGCGGGCCCGAAAGTTCTCGAGTTCAATGTTCGCTTTGGTGACCCCGAATGCCAACCTCTTTTGATGCGATTGAAAACGGACATTGTCGATATCATCGAAGCCACGGTCGACGGTCGACTGAGTGAACTCGAGCCGCTTGAGTGGGATGATCGCCCGAGTATCTGCGTGGTCATGGCGAGCGAAGGCTACCCAGGTGACTATGAAAAAGGTCGCGAAATCAGCGGGCTGGATGCCGCGGATGCGCTGGATGACGTCAAAGTCTTTCACGCCGGCACGCGGCTCGAAGACGGACGCGTGCTCAGCGACGGCGGACGAGTGCTGGGTGTCACCGCTCTGGGCAACACGATCAGCGGCGCGAAGCTGCAAGCTTACAAGGGTGTCAAAGAAATCCGTTGGCGCGGGGCTTGGTGTCGCAAAGACATCAGCGACAAAGCACTGCTGTGATTCTCGGCAAGACGCTTCAGTAAGCACCTCGGTGCTTCCGAGGTTTGAGTGGCAGATCGAGAGTTGCATTCACGGGGTGGCCGGCGATCGAGCGTCAGCGAGCCCCAGGAATTTCATTGGGTCGCACCTGGGGGCTCGCTGACGCTCGACCACCAGCCACCCACGCATTTGGTCCTCCTGGCAGCACTTAAGTTCCTTATTCGTTTAACGGCAAGCCGCAGGCGACTGCGAAGGGTGGACACAGTCGCCTGCGGCTTGCCGTTAAACTATGTCGCTGGATCGATGCTGAAATACGAACGTTTTTGCACTTGAAAGGCAACAAGCCCAGCCATCCATCCCCAACATCATGAGAAACTTCGATGAGCCTCTTCAAATGCATCGCTCTTTTGGTCGTCATCGCGGACCTATCCGCAACTCGGGTAAACGCGGATGAACAAGCACTCGATCTGATCATTCAGGGTGGGCGAATCGTCGATGGAACGGGGGCGCCATGGTACGTTGCTGACGTCGGCATTCGCGATGGCAAGATCGCCAAGATCGGGCGAATCGACTCGAAGTCTGCCCGTCAAGTGATCGATGCCGAAGGCTTGACCGTTGCTCCCGGTTTCATCGACATGATGGGGCAAACCGCGACGCCAATGCTTCGCGATCCTTCAACCGCGATCAATCTGCTGACTCAGGGAATCACCACGATCAATGCTGGTGAAGGATCCTCCGCGGCGCCCCTTGGACAACCCGATTCTGAATCGCTTGGATGGCGGACGATGGCCGAGTACTTTCTCTTGCTCGAACAGAAAGGGATGCCCGTCAACATCGTGCAGACTGTCGGACACACACAGGTTCGAGAACTCGCGATGGGTGAAGACGATCGTCGACCCAGCGAAGCCGAACTGCAGCAGATGAAGTCGCTGGTTCGTGAAGCGATGGAAGCCGGCGCGATCGGCGTATCAACGGCGCTGATCTATCCGCCGGCAGTCTACGCAAAGACCGACGAGATCGCCGCCCTGGCCTCGGTCGCCGGTCAGTATGGTGGTCGCTACTACACTCACATGCGAAACGAAGGCGACCAGTTACTCGAAGCGATCGACGAAGCTCTGGAGATCGGTCGCGCGGGAAAAACGCCAGTGCACATCTTCCACCTGAAAGCTGCAGGCCAGCAAAATTGGGGAAAAATGCAGCTGGCAATCGCCCGCATCAAAGCCGCGCGGGCCGATGGTCAGCAGGTAACCGCCGACATTTATCCCTACGTCAACAACGGGCTGGGGATCGATGCGTTCATCCACCCGCGACACTTTGGCCAGGGGCGTGCGCGGTTGATCGGCCGCTTGGACAACGAAGAATTGCGAGCCGAAATACGCAAGGAGATTCAAACCACCAGTGGCTGGGAAAACTGGTTTCGGCATGTTGGTTTTGATTGGAACAAGGTGATCGTGGGGCAGACGAATGATCAGCGGTATCGGGAACTGGCCGGCCAATCTGTTGCCGACATGGCCAAGGCGAATGAGGAAGAGCCTTGGGATACTTTCTTCAATCTGGTCCGAGCCGGTGCGTTTGCGTTGCCGCAAAGCATGACCGATGCCAACAAGATCCTGGCAATGCAACAAGAGTTCGTTTCATTCTGCACCGATGTTGGACCGGCGGGAGGTTCACGCAGCGCCTCGCACCCTCGCGCGTTCGGATCGTTCACACGTATGCTCTCGCGGTACGTCCGTGATCTCGGTGCGATCTCGCTGGAGCGAGCGGTTGCCCAAGCGAGTGCAGCGGCCGCCAACGATGTCTTGGCCTACGATCGTGGTCGGATTGCCGAAGGATTGGCCGCGGACGTCATCGTGTTCGATTACGAAAAGCTGGCCGATCGAGCAACGTTTTCAAAACCACATGAACCCTCCGAAGGCATGCGGCACGTGATCGTCAATGGAGAGGTCGCACTGGCGGAAGGAAAGTTCACAGGCAAACGTGCGGGGCGCGTGCTACGCGGCCCAGGTTATGACGCGAGCAAAAGCCCGCAGTCGGTGATCACAGGCGAACCATCCAAGGCGTTGAAGCACGTTGACCAGCTCATCCAGCGGGTCATCCAAGAGCACCGCGCGGCCGGTGCCTCTTTAGCAATCAGCGACCATGGACGGCTTGTTTACGCGAGAGGTTACGGATACGCCGATGTCGGCTCGCACGAACCCGTCCTGCCAGGCAGTCTCTTTCGAATCGCGAGTATCTCGAAACCGATCACGGCAGTTGCGATCCTTCAACTCGTCGAGCAAGAGAAGCTGTCTCTCGATGACAAAGTCTTCGAGATTCTCGAGTACGAGCCGTACTTGGAAGAGGAGCGGGAATACGACCAGCGTCTTGACGAGATCACGATCCGGCATCTGCTGCAACATCGCGGCGGCTGGGATCGTGACAAGTCATTTGACGCGATGTTCCGCAGCGTTGATTTCGCCGAAGCACTGGGAGTCGCCCCACCGGCGGGTCCGGATACGATCATCCGCGTCATGCTCGGCAAACCACTCGACTTCGATCCGGGGCATCGCTACGCCTACTCGAACTACGGTTACTGTTTGCTGGGACGGGTCATCGAAAATTTGACTGGGGAATCGTACGAGCAATATGTGAAAACAAAGGTGCTTGCGCCGATCGGAGTGACGGCAATGCGAATCGGCGCTACCCAGCTCGCGGGCCGAGTTGACGGGGAAGTGCGTTACTACGATCCTGAAGTGGGCAGTTCCGTGTTTGCCAAGAACCTCGGTGCGTCTGTACCGCATCCGTACGGTGCATGGTATCTCGAAGCAATGGATTCACACGGTGCTTGGATCGCGTCCGCATCGGACCTCGTTCGTTTGGCGTGTGCTTTTGACTCTCCCGACAATTCGCCACTACTGTCGGAGGAGACAATCAAGTTAATGTTCCAGCGACCCGATGGTCTTGCCGGATACGACGAAGAAGGCAAACCGAAATCGAAGTACTACAGCCTGGGCTGGTCCATGCAGGTCGGCGACGACGGACGACTGACCGCCGGGCATGGCGGATCGCTTCCTGGAACCAACACGCAGTTGGTCCGCCGCCCAGACGGACGAAACTTTGCGATCTTGTTCAACACGCGCACGACGCCCCACACGTCCCGCATCGTCAATGCCTTACTGCCCGACCTGGAGGCCGCGATCAGCGAGGTTCAATCGTGGCCAAGTCGCGACCTGTTCGAGGTTCCCAACTCGGCTGATTAGCGAAAAACCGGCGAAACCTAGGCGTGGGGGTTGGGTTCATTCTGCCTAGACTGCCTCGTCATTTTTCGTATTCACGCGTCTCTTATCGAATAACGGTCATTCATCAGAGTGGATGAATTCCAATCGGTCGTCGCCTTCGCAGGTCCCGGCGACAGCGCCGACGTGTTCATCGACATGGAGGCGGGCACTTACGAGTTGACGGAACTGCGTCAGGGCTGGATCGCCGTGATCAACGACCTGCACAAAGGACGCGACACCGGCCCACTATGGTCGGTCGTGATCGATGTCTCAGCAATTCTGTTGACTCTGATCACTGCAAGCGGCCTGCTGCTATTGCTATGGATTCGTCGCAAGCGCATCAGGGGATTGGCCGTGATGATTGGTGGATCAGTTGCCTTGTACGCCGTCTACCGCCTCGCCATTCATTCGCTCGGTTTTGCTTAGGCGAGGTAAGTGGCCGATCGGGTGCTGCCCCATCCGTAGGACCATCGACTCGTCAGATCCGTGCAGTTTGGTTAACAATAAACGCTTTCGGCTTTGACTTTGCTTTCGAACGGGGCACATCTGCTGCTGCTGGCGATGAGCGCTGTGGGGACAGACGGCATGTTTTTGAATTTTGGTGGTCGATCCACACTGAGTGAGTGGCTGGTGGTCGAGCGTCAGCGAGCCCCCAGCAGCGAGCTAATGGAATTCCGGGGGCTCGCTGACGCTCGACCGCCGGCCACCCCGTGAATGTAACTCTCAATCTGCAACGAAAACTCCGGAACAAGACATGTATTTCAACGATTGGTTGGGCCGGCGACGTCGTTACACGCCCGATCGCGTGGCGATTGTCGACGATTCCGACGGCCGAAGTTACACGTACCGCGAGCTTGATTCGCGAGCCATGCGAGTCGCCGCTGTTTTGCAGCGAGATTTTTCGCTATCGGCCGGTGACCGTGTTGCCTGTCTGGCGGCGAACCGAATCGAATACATCGATCTGTACTTCGCATGTGCCAAACTTGGCGTGATTCTTGTCCCACTCAGCTACCGCTTGCCGACCGCGGCGATTCTGGAATTGCTGGAGGACTGCCAGCCTGCACTTCTCGTCTTCGAAGCGGAGTACGCCGAAACGTCCAGCATTGCACAGCACGCCAGTCTTGTTTCGCGGCTGCTGTCGATGGATAGCGATGAGTGGCAAGCTGGCGACGGAGCCAGCGTCGCCATTCACCACTCGCGCGAAGATGATGTCGCGATGTTCCTGTACACATCGGGCACAACCGGCCGTCCAAAGGCAGCCTTGATTACTTGGCGTCAGATTCATTGGAATGCGCTGAACACCACGATCGGATTGCAGCTGACCGAGAACGATGCATGCTTTATGAACATGCCGCTTTATCACACCGGGGGTTGGCATGTGCTCTTCACGCCGTTGATGCTGCTGGGAGGTCGAGTGATTTTGCAGGCGAGGTTTGACGCTCAGCGGTGCAACACTCGCGTCGGTCCCGAGGGCGTTACTATCCTGTTCGGTGTTCCCACGATGCTGCGAATGATGTGGGAATCGCCAAATTTTGCTACGGCAGATCTTACTCAGGTTCGTTTCGCGATCTGCGGCGGCGAGCCGTGTCCACTGCCCGTGATTGAGGCGTACAAGCGGCGGGGCGTAGCGATCCGCCAAGGATACGGATTGACCGAAGCCGGACCCAACTGCTTCTCACTCCCAGCCGAAGATGCGATCCGAAAACAAGGGTCGATCGGCTTTCCGAATTTCTTCATTGGCACACGTCTGGTCAAAGACGACGGCAGTGAGGCCGGCGTGGGGGAAGTCGGTGAACTGTGCATGAAGGGCCCGCATGTGTTTGGTGGTTACTGGGGCAGCGCGGAAGAAACCGCCAAGACGCTCCAAGAGGGTTGGCTCCGCACCGGAGATCTGATGAAGGTGGATGAAGACGGCTACTACTTCGTCGTGGGTCGCAAGAAAGAGATGTACATCAGCGGCGGCGAAAACGTTTATCCGGCTCAGATTGAACGCGTGCTGCAAAGCCATCAAGCGGTCGCGTTGTCCGCGGTGATCGGCATGCCGCATCCGAAATGGGGCGAATCAGGGTGGGCCTTCTGCCAGCTTCGCGACGATTGCACGACATCGGAGACTGAACTTCTGGATTGGTGCAAACAACGACTCGCGAAGTTCCAGTGCCCCGAACGCGTGGTGATGATGGACAAATTACCGCTAGGACAGTCAGCAAAAGTTGACAAGCTGGCTTTGCGACATCAGGCGGAAGAAATGAGATCGGATTCATGAATTCGCGGACGAGACCGCTCCTTCGAGTGTTTCCATGAGGCAGTCCAAATGACCGCTGCCTGGCGGAATGACTGCGGTAGTAACCATTGAGCCGGATCGGAGCAGTCTACGAGGCACCAGAGATTCACGAGCGTGTCTGAATGGCGTGTCGCTAGCCGGCACAGACAAGTGTGTCGGCAGATTGATAGAGGGCAGAATCATCGCAACATGAATGATTCTGCCGTCGTTGGGCTGCGAAATTCCGTTGCACCGGTTTCATTGCTCGATGCAGGTTTGGCTCTGTCAGCTGCGAGCTCCGGACGCTCCCGCCGACGTAGCGAACCGTACGCCAGAAGGTAGTCCTGCGACGATCCGCCATCTACTTCCATGTGGAAACGACGCCGGTCTCGTTTGCCTAACCGGCATTGTTGAACAGGGCCCGAGTTTGCCGGGCCAAACTTCTGCCAAATGGTCGTCCTCGCTGAATCGACGGACTGAGCGCACTTCCCCTTGTGTCCGATAAGGAGTGAAAGCTGATCATCTCTGAGCTTTCCGTTTTCCCGCCTGGACCTAACTGATGCTCATGCGACACACCATCACGCTCGCTCTGCTGGCAGGCTTACTGCTGGGCCACGCCGGCTTGGTCAATTCTGCGGCTCACGCTCAATACGCTGGCCGCAGCTTCTCTCAGGTCCCTGTGCCGGGAACTGGAACCAAGATCGACTATGTGGGGGACAATTTCGAGGAGCCCGATTGGCGGTTCGTGCACAACATGCCCAAGAGTTCGAGTGAGCTCAACGAACGTACCTACGGACCGCTGGCATACTCTGTAAATCGGCGTTGGGCCGAGGGGCCGGAACGGGGGCAACCCGATCTTTTGAAAGTGATTCCCACGCCGTCGGGCGGTTTACCCGGCAGTACGCAAGCGTTGCAGATTTCGACGTTGCGTTCGGGCATTCCGGGTGTCAACACCAACGACGTTCAACAAGACGATTTGATCATGAACGTTGCCGCACGAATCGGTTCGACGATCCGCGCGGAAGAGATGCCGAATTGTGTCGTGCGAGTCTATTTGCCGGAGGCTTCGTTGTGGGAGAATCGATCGGGCCCGCACTTTGGCATCCGCTTGGGTGTTCGCACGACTGCCGAGAAACCTCGGGAGGGCTTGTTTGCAATCGGTACGGAAATGAAAAACGAACCGTACTGGCCCGGAATCTGGATTCATTTCAAGAGCGAAACGACTCGGGGTGTGGAAAAGGACTCGGCCTACCTGAAGATCCGCAGCAATACGCGAGGGGGCGATTTCCCTTCCAAGGAGATTCCGCTCGAGCAGTTTGGCTGGTGGACGTTCGGCATGTCGGTCAGCGCCGATGGCCGCATCCACTATTTTGGCAAGCCAGGGATTGAAGACCTGACGATGGAAGATCACCTGTCGAGCCAGCTTCCGTATGGTTATCGCGCGGAGCGACTGAATTCCTTCTTCTTCAACATTTGCAATCAGAACAACGGTCGCACCTGGTCAACGCCTTTCGTGATCGATGATCCCGCAGTCTACGTGATCAACTCTGCTCGCGTGGAACAGATCGTCAATCGCAAACTCGAGTACGCAGAGCGACAAGCCCAAGCCTCCGCGGCGCAGCAGAAATCGACCAAGAGACGTCGATAGAGCGATTGGCTTCGACGCTTCGCTCTGAGGCGGCACACACCGTCGGTCGACCTGTCCTCAGGTCGACCAATACGCCATGGTTCAGCAGTACAATGATCGACTTGGGGACAAGTCGACCTACAAAAAACGATCATGGGCTCAAACAACCAAATCGACGGGCCGCGTACTTTGGTCTCAGCTTCACGCTCTGGCCAGCGACAGAATTCGTCGGTGGCCTTCGAGGTCCTTGATGAAACGCGAATCGGTAAACGCGTCCGATAGGCTTGCCAGCTCCTCGCATTTGTCGGCGATCATGGGGCTGAGCTCGATGATCAGCCGACCGCCGGAGCAAAGTCGCTCGGGTGTCTCCTGCAAAATCCGCTCAATCACTTCGGTACCGGATGGGCCGGCCACCAATGCCTGTCGTGGCTCAAAATCACGCACGGTCGAGTCCAGTTGGGCGTACTCCGAATCACTGACATAAGGTGGGTTGCTGCAGATGATGTCGAATCGTTGCGGTGAATCGACCGCCGCCAGCAGATCACTCTCGATCAACCTGACTTGGGAGGTGACATTGTGTTGTTCACAGTTCCACGCCGCAATTTTGAGCGCCGCGGCGCTGCGATCAACGGCGGTCACTTCTGCGCCGTCAAGGTTCTTGGCGATCGTGACGGCGATCGCGCCGCTACCGGTTCCAATGTCCGCGATTTGTAGCGGTCGATCGGTCATGTTCATCGATTTGGCACAATCGAGTGCCTCGATCACCAAGTGCTCGGTCTCTGGACGCGGTATCAAAACATCCTCGCTAACCCGCAATCTGAGCGAATAGAACTCGCGATACCCGACCAGCTGTGCGACCGGCATGCCCTCGCCGCGACGCCGAACCATTTCACGAAAGGCAACGCGTTGCTCTTCCTCGGGGACGTCGGCGAACGCAGTGTAGAGCTCGATGCGACTGCACTGGCGAGCGTGAGCCAGCAGCACTTCCGCATCCAGTCGCGGGCGATTCGCTGCCACGCTGCTTGAAAAAATCGGTCGTCCACTCCAACAGCCGCAGCACGGTCCATGGCTCTTCGCGGCTTTGCGGAGCGCTGACTTTCGGGCATGTTGGCTTTTCCGTTGGACTTTTCTTCGCTGGACATGTGATGAATCAAACCATCTGAATTCAGTTCGATCAATCGACCATGTCACCGCGAAGTTGATCACGATCGTATTCGATCAACGCCTCGGTGACCGGACGCAACGTCGCCGGCGATGATTTGATCCAGTTTGTAAAGCGTCAGATTGATGCGGTGATCGGTCAGACGATTCTGTGGAAAGTTGTAAGTCCGAATCCGTTGGCTGCGATCGCCCGAGCCGATCAGACCCTTTCGTCTGCTCGGCCTGTTTGGCGGTCTTCTTCTTCGCGTTTCTTGTCGTAGATTCGCGCCTTCAAGCACGCGTAAGGCCTTGGCCAGGTTCTTGTGCTGACTCTTTTCGTCTTGGCACTGGACCACGATGCCGGTTTCGTGGTGGGTCAACCGGATGGCCGATTCGGTTTTGTTGACGTGCTGGCCGCCCGGCCCGGAGGCACCGAATTTGTCAACGCGATAGTCGTCCGGTTTCAGTTCGACTTCGACATCTTCCGGTTCCGGCATCACGGCGACGGTCGCGGCCGACGTGTGGACGCGACCTTGCGTTTCGGTTTCCGGAACGCGTTGGACACGGTGACCGCCCGATTCGTATTGCAGGTCGCGATAAACGTTTTCGCCTTCCAGCGTGAGCGTGACTTCTTTGAATCCGCCCATCTCCGTGGGGCTGGCATCCATGACTTCGGTCTTCCAGCCTCGTCTGCTCGGCATACCGACGATACATCTCGAACAAGTCACGAGCGAACAAGGCGGCTTCGTCACCACCGGTGCCGGCGCGGATTTCCATCACGCAACGCGTTCGGTGACTGTCTTCGCCGCCGACGGTCAAGTGACAGCAGTTCTTCCCAAAGCTGTTTCGCGTTGCCGCGCAGATCTCCATCTCCGTTTCGGCCATCTCGCGTTCTTCGGAGTCCTCGGCCGCCTCGGCCATTTCCTTGCAGCCGCGGATTTCGTCGGTCAGTCGTTTGAACTCGCGATACTTGTTGGCGACCTTGGCCAGACCGCCATGCTCGCGCGCAGTCGCACTCATCCGGGCCCCATCCGCCAGGACCTCGGGGTCTGACATGTTGCGTTCAAGCTGCTCGAATCGAGCCAGCTTTTCTTCCAGCGTGTCGCGTATCGATCCGCTCATGGACAGTGTCTTTCGTGAGGTGTGTGCCAGCAAACGGAAGCTGTATTGCGTCAATCAAACGCATGTACGAAAACAGCCGCAACTGGTCCAAGTGGCTGTGACCGTGCGGCTGTCGACGCGATTCGCTGATTCGAAGAAGCTACTTCTTCTTGGCCTTCTTCTTCGTGCCAAAGCTGCCGTAGGTGCCGGCGGCGAATTTCTTCTGGAACTTGTCGATCCGGCCAGCCGTGTCAACGTACTTCAGCTTGCCGGTGTAGAACGGATGACACTCGTTGCAAATGTCGATCTTCAATTCGGGGCGTACGCTGCGAGTCGTGAACGAGTTGCCGCAACCACAGGTGACGGTGGTTTCTTGGTATTTGGGGTGGATGCCTTCTTTCATGGCGTCTTTCTCAGTGTTTCGGGGAGGTGGTTCTGGCATGGTACAGCACCACGTAGCCCCGAAATGTACGCCATCAGCATGCCTTTGTTCAAGGGCTTTGATGAAGCGGGGACTGGAACTCAGCGACAGCCGCCCACGGGCTCAGCGGACTATCCGCCAGCAGCGGTGGATGCGGCGATTGCGAAAATCCTCCGGCAACGTTTGGCTGCTGATCTCGCGGACCTCGGTCGCCGGGATCTCCGCCGGATCGAACTTGAATCGGCGAAAATTATTCGAGAAAAAGATCACGCCCCCTTGGCGGACCAGCGGCAACAGGTCGTTCAACAGCGGCACCACGTCCGTTTGCACGTTCCAGTCCTGATCGGTCCGCTTACTGTTGGAGAAAGTGGGCGGATCGAGCACAACCAAGTCATACATTTCACCCGTTGCATGCTCCCGAACGAACTGCCCAACATCCCCAGGGACGTACTTGTGCTCGTTGCCGTTGAAGCCGTTCAATCGCATATTCTGCCAAGCCCAGTCGAGATAATTCTTTGATAGATCGACCGACACGGTGCGCCGCGCACCCCCCGCAGCGGCATAGACACTGAACGCACCGGAGTAGCAAAACAGGTTCAAGAACGTCGCTCCACTGGCTGCCTCACGGACCATTCGACGGGTGATCCGGTGGTCCAGAAACAGCCCCGTGTCGACGTAGTCACTCAGGTTCACCAAGAACTTCAATCCACCTTCGGTGACCTCGATCTGATGCCCCGTCTCCGAAACCTTCTCGTGCTGGTCCGTTCCTCGCTGTCGACCACGTCGCTTGAAAAACACGTTCTGTTTGGGTACGCCAAGCGTCTCGCCCGCCGTGCGTGCCATCAAGTCCAGCCAATTCGCGTGTTGGGCCGGATCGCGATCGTGCGGACGCTCGTACTCCGTGATGTGCAGATAGTCCTCATAGCGATCGACGATCAGCGGAATTTCGGGGATATCACGTTCGTACAACCGAAAGCAGGTGATCCCGCGACGGCTTGGCCAACGACGCAGATGCTTGGCGCGTTTGCTGAGCCTGGTCGCAAACAGCTTCGCTTGTTCATCCGCTTTTTCGGTTAACTGACCAAAGGCGGCCGGCCCCACCGCATGAATGTACGGCTTCGCGAGTGTTGAATCGCGTGAGACCTGATTCGCGACGGACGCTGTGTCGCCAGGCTCTTTATCGCCGGGCACGATTTCACTGGGTGCATCGCCGATCAGCGGTTTGGGGCCGTGGAACTGGTAATAGGTGCACTTATGCTGGCCGTTGTAAAGTTTGCGGCGACGATCAGCTTGGCGTCCCACGACGCGCTCGAAACCCGCATGTGAGGTCAAAAAATAATGCGACCATGTGGGCAAGTTGCGAAGCACCTCTGGCAGGTCGGCGAACACGTCATCTTGATCACGTTCACGGTGCTGCGCCGAATGTTGCTGCCGTTCAGGAAGGTGAGTGATCAGACAGCCGAATCGTCGCTTGCTCGTGACGCGTCGCAATTGTCCGGTTTGAAAATGGATATCATCAGCAACTCCCGCCCTCTCGGCATTCTCGCGGGCGACCTGCAGCACTCGTCCGCTGACATCGATCCCCAGTAACCGCTGCTCGAGCGTGGGCAAAACCTGTTGTTCCGCATCGGCTCGAGCTTGTTGCCACAGCTCATTGTCGAATCCATCCCAGTCCTCGGCGGCGAATTGTCGGTCACGTCCGGGTGCAATATTCCGTCCGATTCGCGCAGCCTCGATCGGAATCGTGCCGCTGCCGCAACAGGGATCGATCAGCGGACGGTCGCGTTGCCAATAGCTGAGCATCACGAGTGCAGCGGCCAATGTTTCCTTGGTTGATCCAGGCGAAGCGGTGGTTCGATAACCACGCCGCTGAAGACTCCGGCCAGTCGTATCGATCGTCAACGTGGCGACCTCTTTCACGATCGCCGCTTCGATTTTGTATTGCGCGCCTGCTTCGCCCAGTTCCTCGACCCCATGATCTCGCCGCAGGGCATCGACGATCGCACGTTTTACTGTTCGTTGGCAGGCTGGAACGCTGGTCAAAGTCGACCGGATCGATCGACCGGTGACCGGAAACGCGGCGTCGGCGGGCAGGTACTTTCCCCAATCGATATCGCGTGTCGTCTCGAACAACGCGTCGAAGTCTGTCGCCGGGAATTCATGCACTCGAATCAAAACACGATCCGCACAACGCAGCCACAGATTGGTTTGACAGATCGTCTCCCTCGTGCCCGCAAAGTGAATCCGTCCGGGTTGGCCGATCGTCGAAACGATCCCCATGGCATCTAACTCGCGGCGAACTACTGCCTCGAGCCCAAATGCGCAAGTGGCAATCAGATCATAATTTGCATCAATCACGGGGCAGCTTTATGACTGGTCAGTTTCACGTTTCGGCGGAGGCAATGAATGTTTTTGCTCCGAAGTCCGCTTCCATCGTTCCGCCACAACGGTGTCAATGACAAGCTGGCTCAGATGGTACACCAGCATCGGAATCACGCTGACTCCGCAATCGATGGCGATCTGCAAGCCTACCATCAGCGTCTTTTGACTTCCCGCGATACCGATTGCAATCTGGCTAGGGCGTCCGAGGTGGAAGGCTTTGGCAATCATGACGCCGAAGCAGAGTGCCAAGGTGTGAACCGTGGCCGCTGCGACGACGAGCAACGTCAGCGAAGCCCAACTGATCGCTGTCACTGCCGCGCCGGCCTGGTCGACCATGGTCGCGCTGGAAATCGCGCCGAACACGACCATCACCAAAATACCGATTTGTCCGAGCATCGAAAGACGCGGCTTGTTCCGGTCCGCCCACGTCGCTGCTCCGAACCGACGCATCACCTGGGCAAGTAACAGCGGCACGACGACCACGATCGTCAGCTTCGAGATCTGTTGGGCCACATCGATTTCGGCCTGCTGCGAAAGCATCAGCAGAATCCCCAACGGCACGACGAGCACGCATGCCAAGTTGGTCACGACGGTCGTCATCATGGCGATCGAATCGTCTCCGGCGGCCTTGCGAGTCCAAACCGAGGCTGACGCCAAAGTACAGGGAACGATCGCGGTGACGAACAATCCCCCAAAAAGTTTCTCGGGCAACACCCACATCGTCGGCAAACAAAGCAGCGGCACCACAGCAACATTGATCGCGATCGCCAGCAGCGATGGGAAAGGCCGCGTCATACTCCGACGAATCGTATCGGCCTTCAGGGTGACTCCCATCGCCCACATGACAACGAACACGACGCCGCTGCGCAGCAGAGTCATCGCCAGGAGTGGCTTCAAGGATCCCGCCCCAAAGTAGCCAACTGCGTAGCAAATCGCTAATGCTATCAAGAACCAATGCTTTGTGAGACTTGCCCACATGCTGCAATCTTCCCAAACGACCTATCGGTGGATCGGGCCGTGAATCTAAGATCGCGGCTCGCTCTCTGAAACAGGATATCGGTACGCTAGCATAGCCGAAGACCTGTCAGTGCCAATTGAGTGGGCCAATCGAGATAAATGCGGGAAAGGAATCCCCATGCATGAACGAACGCAGCGAGCGATCGCGCGGCTGATGTTCGTTTTCTGCTGCGCGGTGCCGACCTCGCTGACGTTCTTGTGCGTGTTGGTGACTTGGACACCCTGGTATCACAATCGGGCACTCCGAACGATCCAGGCCGGACTCTCGAGAGAAACGGGGTTAATCGTCGAGATCGAGGACTTCCAGCGTGTCTCTCCGTCAACGATTCACCTTCACGACGTGCGGATCTTGGAACCGGAATACGGAGTGGAAGTCGCCAGCGTCCGCCGACTTGAATGGGTTTCGGGGAGTCAGCAAACCTCGATTCTATTGCATCAGACAGAGCTGCAATCGAGCCAACTCGAACGCACGTGGCAGATGGTTCACGATCGATTCCTGTGTCGACCGGAGCTAACGTCGTTGCCGGTTGAGGTTGTCGGGAACGACTTGACGATCCACAGCCGAAGCGGAGCCCTCTCAGTGCGTGACGTGCTGGCATGGATTCAGCCTCGCGAAGATGCCGTTGAAGCGACGATCCAATGCGTGCTCGCGAATTCCAGATCAAACGCGCCTGTCGATATCAAGATCCGTCGCGACCGCAGTGACAACGAGCCGGTCACGGACTGGACACTCCAAGCCAACGGCAGTCCCCTGCCCTGCTCTGCCCTGGCTGAATATCTGCCGCTCATGGCAAGCCTCGGTAGCGATGCCGAGTTCTCCGGGACAATGAGTTGGCAACTGGGTGAGAATCATTGGTGGATCGACTTGGGTGGGTCGACATTCGAGCACGTGTCGCTCGATCGGCTGTTCGAACAACAGGCTCACCGCTTGTCGGGAACGGCGAAGATCCAATTTGATCGCTGCCGAATCGAACCGCACAACCGGCGAAGTGACATTGTTGGATCGATTCACGCGAAAGACGGCATTGCCGGTCGCTCGTTGTTGATGTCGGGCCACCAACACCTGGGCTTTGGAGTGAGATTGCCGGAGGGTGTCGGCGATGTTGAATACGACCGACTGGCTTTAGCCTTTGACCTGAACAATACGAAGCTGAAACTATTCGGAATCTGCCACCAGGAATTCGGCTACTTCCCGATCGGCGTCGTGCTTAGCCAGGACGGCCAGGCGTTGGTGCAATCACCAGCAACATCATTGGATGCACTGAAGCTGGTCACCGCGATCGCGCCTCCGCACAGTGTCTTGGTTCCGCTGTCGAAACAGACAAGCTGGTTGATGAATGTTTTCGTTCCGCCGAGCCGTCCCCTTCCCAGCGATGACCAGCCTTACCCACCACGAATTCGTCGCTTAGAAAACGCCCGCGGCGGGCCGGGAATTGCCCAGCCGTAGGCGGTCCCACGCAGCATTGTTGCTCGTTTGTCCCAAACGAGTCTGGGCGATAACTCGGTTGGGACAACCGAGCAACAATATTGCGACAACCGAGCAACCATCATCGTTACGCCGGCGTCGAAGCACCGAACCGCAATCCGGTAAAACGGAACAGGAAGTCCACGGCAACGATCAATAACTGGGAAGCAACGAAGATGGTCAGCCACATCAACACGCCGGAGGTGAAACCGTAGCTGTGCAGCCCGATACCCAGTTCGTTGGTTCCGAACCAGCTCCACGCGGTGACGACGTTGCCGCCGATCGCGAGAATCGCAAATCCGCGTGCGCCGACCATGCCATCCCAACGTGCATGCAACATCAAGGCATTCCAAATCACAATCAGCAACGCACCGTTCTCTTTCGGATCCCAGCCCCAGAATCGTCCCCAACTGTCGTCGGCCCACAGTCCGCCAAGCACCGTGCCGACGAAACTGAACAAGATTCCGAAACAGGCCGCACCGTAACAACAGCGATACAGATCTCGCATCGTCTTGCTATCCCTGCCCAACCATCCGGCAATCAAGTAGCCAACACCGAGGGTTCCCGCCACCAGCGTGGCAACGTAACCCAACGTCACACTGATCACATGGGTGGCCAGCCAGAACTGGGTGTCCAACACAGCCTGCAACACCGGCATCGTGTCACCGGTGTTCAGCCCGTAGGCAACCAGCAAGGTCAGCACGCCGGCGGCGGAAGACAAGGATGTTGCCAATGCCATAGTTGAACAAGCGTTCGACGACCAAGCCGAACAGCACCGCCGCCCAACCGATAAAGACCGCTGACGAATAAATATTGATGACCGGCGCGCGACCGGTAATCGTGATACGACAGACAATTGCGAGCGTGTGTATCAGGACTGCGATGACCAGCGCTCCCCAAATCGCCTGCCTCAGCCGCGGCAGATTCACGGCGAAATAAACCAAACCCATGACGAGTGTGATCAGATACAGAATCATTGCCGCTCCGGTCGGCCAATTCGATTGCATCCATCGTTCCATCGATACCAGACCGCTGTTGTAACCACCGATGGGATACTGCTGGACGGCCGCCAAATGCTCGTCAACCGCCTTGTTGAACCCTGCGGTATCTTGGTCGCCGTACGCTTTGATCATCTCACTAAACGATTCGATTCCTGGCCGACCGGGGTCTTTGTCCTCGGGCAGATTCGATTTTGCAAGATCGCTGTAGTGATCAAAGAACGCAGTCGCGAACGCTGACCACTGGGGGTCAACGAGTGCATCCTCGGCAGTCTCTTTGGATGGCGGAATGATCGCAGGAGCAGACATGTTCTTCAACGCGCCCATGCGGCGTTCCAATTCGCGCAAGGCGAATAACTGACGCGTCTGCTCGTCGGCTCCGGGCATGACCTGCTCAAAAATCTCCGCGGGAATCTCCTCCGGGATCGGCAACTGAAACGACGCTGCGGCCAACGTGTAGTTCCGCGTCCGGCGATCAAGTTCCAGCAATTTCCGCTCCTTGAACGATTGATCTCGCGGTGCCTTATCCGAAGCAACAACGGCGTCAACAATCTTGCTGACCCGTCCCCATTGCTTGCTGATTTCATCGAGCGAGTAAAGCTTGCTCTCACGACGTTCCAAGCCGAGTTCGCTGCGAACTTCTTCTGCATCAATGCGAAACATCGGCAGGAATCTCAACTCCGGTTGATCGGTTGCGATTTCCATCAGCCACTGCATCGCCGAAAGCTTCTTCCCCCGCGCACGACCGGTCGTCACGGGTTTCGAGCCGTCACCGCTGCCTTGTTTCGTGTCACCCGATCCGGCCACGCGTTGCTGAATCCCGGCAGGAGCTGTTTTCAAGTCCAACGACTCTCGATTGCTGATCGCTTTGAGTGCCTGGCGGGCATAAGCATCCAAAGGCATTACCCGGCCGCCGAATTGGGTTGGCAATTTCCCGGCAGCATATAAGTCGAACTGAGTTGCCCGACTGGTCGGACGCATCTCATTCATAACGGCTTGCCACGGTACCAACATGTATGCCGCCAAGAGTGCGAATCCAGCTATCGTGAACACGACGGGGCGTTTGGAGGGCGGTGAAAGATTAAACTCCGCCAATTCCGCCTGTTCCTTGCGAGTCTCACGTTCGCGTCGCTTGAGGAATCGGGTCAAGGTGCCGAAAAAGTGCGCCAACATCCCCAACGCGGTGATACTGCAGGCGACGTAAGGAATCAGCCAGCCCGAGTTACGGACCACCTGGATACCGGTCATTTCCTTGCCGTTGGGCAAAGTCGTGTAGTTCTCCTGGTAGAAAGTCTCCCCACGATATCGCAACGGATTGTTCATCCAGACACGTTCTTTGCGGTCTTCGCCGGTTTCGGTGTCGACGATCCGAATGAACGATGAATAGTCGCGCGGAGTGGAAGTGCCGCTGTAGGTGACCTGGCGAACATCCTCCAGCTGGACCCAATACGGTTTGACTTCTCGGTGATACTTCAAGCCGATGTCATAGGTTTTGTCGGCGATCTTCACTGAATCATAAATGTCCTTCGGCGCGCGATCGGGTAACAACATCACACGATCGGAAAGCAGTTGGCTGATCAGATACTTGCCGAGCGAATCGCCTGAGGACTTGTCCAACAATTCCACGTATGCGGATGCCAAATTCATCTGGTTGTCGGTGCCACCCGACTTGCTGACCTCGACCGCGCGGGTTTCCAGACCAACACCGGTCGTGGCAAGGTTGTCAGTCGTTACGTCCTTCAGCGTCGAGTTGTCATAGAAGGCCAACACGCGGACGTTGGCCGGCAGTGCCTCGTCCTCGATCATCTGCTCCGAACGACTCGCCGCCCGCAGCCGGCTGCCGGGGATCGCCGTGACCTCGTCTTTGCCCTCAACCCTCTCGATAAAGGTCATTTCGACCAAGTCAAGATTGACCAGTGTGTTGGACGATTGTCCTTCGACAAGACTGAGCCGCTGCTCGAGCTGGCGGTCGCCAAAGACGAACTGGCCCACCATCAACAATCCGACGCCGGCATGCAAAAGCACATTTCCACCTTGCCGGTCAAAGACAAGCAAGCAACCGAACATCAAGATCACGCCGGCTCCGAGTCCTTTTGCCAACTGCCAAACGATTCTCAAACCCGGATCACCGATGCGAAATCCAGTGAACAGCGCGTAAGCGATGAAAATCCCAACGATGGCTGCGAAGGTGAAGGCGATTGCCTTGAAGGTTGGGTTGGCAATGCGAGTTCCGGCGACGCCGAGACTGATGGCCAGGACGGTTAACCCCGCCAGAACTGCAGCCCACAACTGCTGATAGCTCATCGGCGGAGTCCCCTGCAGGCCGTCGCTACTGTGTCCGGCAAAGATGACAAGTGCGGCGACCAGAGTGCCGGCAACAATCAAACCGATTCCCGCCGTCAGCTTGCCGCCACGCGCATGGACCTTGAACCGCGTTGATTTGGCGGCGACCAGGTTGATCATCAACATCAAGCCGATCAAGGCGCCCCCGGGGAACGGAATCACGCCGGGGATTGGCTTATCGTGAGGCAAAAAGGCCTGTGGGAAAAAGTCGTCGATGTGCAGCGGCGCGATCCAGGAGACGAAATATCGCTGTTTGACCTCCAGCATGTTCATTTCGTCTTGGGCCAAAGTCCCGACCAAAACGGTGACCAACGACAAAGCGAACAGTGCAACCGTCAACTTCAAAGAGCCGAGCAAACCAAGTAGTCCCTTGGCATGAACCACGAGCGCTTGACCGTCGCGATGCTCATGGGAATCCAGATCAGATGCGATTGTCGCCATCGTTACACTTTGAGATTTGAGAAGTCGCCGCGGACCGCTAGAGATTCAACTCGAGCGATTCGAGAAACGACGTGATTGCTTCAGATTGTTCGCTGACCGTCTTGGCCGGTCCAGTCATTTTCACAAAGAGACTCATCCCGCCATCCATGGGCACGATCGTGGCATCAATCGCGGTTCCGCTGGTTGCATCTTCGCCGGCCAAGAAGAACCGCTGACCCGATCGCCCGGCAACATCAACGACCTTGGCTTCGGCAAGCGCCTTGTCCACGACTTCGTCAGGAACTTGTTCCTCGCGAACTTGCCCAAGCCAGCGGGCAACATTTGCACGCAGATCTCCCCCCGCCGGGATCACCGTCAATTCGGCCGACGAATCCTCGGGGCCAACTTGAAATGCGGCCCATCGCATGGTGCCCCTGCGGCCGTCTCGCCAGCCCTCGGGACGGTCGAACTTGACTCGCGGATCGGCCTCCGTCGATGTATTGTCGGGCACAGGCTGGGGGGTCTCGGAAACTGGTCCAGTCGCCATGCCACGGGCAAAAGGCGGCGTCATCGGCGATTCGCTACTCGATGGAGCGCCGAGCAAATCGACCCAGATTCCTTTCTCGTCGGCCGCAGCCACGTCGAGCTCAACGCCCTCGGCCCACTTGTCCTGCGAGGGACTCAGCCCAAGTTGCCCTCGCCAGCGATTGACGTTCATTTTGACGAAGTCGTCCCAGTCGTCCTGACGATTCAGTTTGGAGACGCTGATGTCCAACTGCTTGTCAGCCGTCTGAACATCGATCGTTGCATACCGCATGGGCCTCTCGGCGCCCAACCGCCATCCTTCTGGCAGATCGGCCAGTACCGGCTCGCCAGCGTCAAACTCAGTCGTTTGGACGAAGGCACGAAATGCCGCTTCGACGCTGGCGATCGCGTCTTGCGGACCTGTGACTTTGTAGAACCACACCTGGTCGCCTATCGGCAACATCGCCGCCAGCATCCGCTCCTTCCCACGTTGTCGTTCCGCGGGAACTTCAGCTTGCGCGAGCTCCGCGGGGACTTCGGTTGGGATGGTGTAGGTCACGATCGGCTCGACCCGACTGCATCCCGCAATCGCGACGAGCATCATCGCGCAGATGGAAATGCTCGCGGTGATCCATGATGACGCGTTGCCGCGACGTGTAGTAGCAAACCTAGACATAACTACCTGATGCGGGCGGAAAAAATCCATTCCTGGGCTCGCGAATGTACCGTCCACCGAAGGGAGTGGGGATTTGGACGGCACTTTTGAGACGACCGTGATGGGACGTTTGGCGGGGCAGCAACCGGCGCCGGCCATGACGCCTCGTCTGCTACAGATAGTATAAACGGCAGACCACCCAGTTTCGTACCCGACATTCGCCCGTGTGACAGACTGTCATAGCAATTTACGGCCGGGGACGGCGTCCGGTTCAGGGATAAAATGAGTCGGGCGGGGTCAGATAGCAATCACCCGACGATCAAAGAGTCGGGAGGGAAACCGCGGACTACGGTCCCCAACCCATGATGCCGACCAAGGAATCGGTCAATGAACTGACCGGAGCTGACGGCTCGGTATAGGTCCACATGTTGCGGACCAAATCGGTCATCAGCATTCCTCCCAAACTGAGGATGCAGAGGATCAGCATCAGCGTGACACACTGAAACAGCGTGAAGGGAACTTCGTAACCCCCGCTGATCGGCGCTCGTCCCATCGCCGGCGAGGCAGAGTCATCAATCGAGACGGCGTCTTCGTCCAGGGCTAGGACATCGCCTTCGGCTTCCCCGCCGCCGAACACGTCGCCAGCTTCGGCGAATCCAGCGTCACCGAAAGCGTCATCACCAAATTCGACTGCTTCACCGATCGCTTCGGAATCCTCCACCTCGATGACTTGCGAACCACTTTCGATGTCCGCATCCAGACCCACGCCCGACGGCGAGAGTTGGAATTCTTCGTCGCCTTGGAAATCGACCATCGAGCCGCTACCACTTCCCGAGCCGACACCGCTGCCACTGCTGCCACCGTCGGACAACTCGGCACCGAGGTCGAGTGCGGAAATACTGCTACCAGCTAAATCCAACGGCTCGCTTTCCAGCGACAATCCGCTGTCCGACGGGCTCATCAAATTGATGCCGCTGTCGCCTGCTACCGAGATATCACTTCCCGCATTGCTGATCACCAAGTCATCGTCATCGTCAGCGATGACCAAGTCGTCGTCATCGGCGAGCGCGTCGTCGAGTCCGGCAAGATCAGAATCCTTGAAACCGTCGGCACCGATGCTGCTGCCCAATCCAGAGGAAGATCCCAGCAAGTTTTCACTGTCGCCGGTGATGAGGCCGCTGTCTTGTTGCTCGGCGCTCAAGAGATCGAGTTCGCTCAATACATCGGCGCCGCGACCCATCGAAGCAAGGTCACTATCGCCGCGCTCGTCGAGCTCATCCATCATTTCAAGACTGCTTAAGCCAGCCGAACTGCGTTGCGAACCAGCAGGTTGGATATCGCTGCCGAGCACTTCCATGTCGCTCTCGTCTTCGCCGCCAATCAGTTCGTCACCGCTATCGTCGTCCTCGCTGAGACCGGAAAAACTCAAGTCGCTTTCCGGCTGCAATGGGATATCGTCCGGCTCGCCGCCAAGATCCAACACACTTCCGGCACCCGTTTCCGACGACAGCACATCAGGATGAGACTCTGAAATCTCTCGCAGCTCTTCGTCGGTAACTGGTCCGGTGCTTCCGGCGTTTGGTTCGATCGCTAGATCCAATTTGGCCGAGTCACCCAGGATGGCTGGATCACTGAGGTCAAGTTCTGCCGAATCGATTTCCAACAGATCCGAGCCACCACTCTCATTGAGCAAGTCCGCGTCGCTGGCAATGATCGCGACATCGCTGCCTTCGCCCGCCGCGGCGATCAGATTGACATCGCTGCCTCCGCTACCAGGCTGCAACGTCTCGCCACCGATCTCGAGATCGCTGCCACTACCACTGCCACTACCACTGCCCTCGTCTGCCGGCGACCCATCACCGCCAATGATGTTGCTGCCGCTTTGCGAGATCGCCGAACCAAGATCACTCTCGCTGACAAGCACACCACTACCGCCCATCAGTTCATCGCCAAGGTCATCCGCCAATTGGGTGATAGCATCTTCGGGAAACTTCCAACTTGCGCCGTCACGAAATCCGCGCACCTGTCCTTGGCTACGGAGTTCAACAAGTCGATCAGTTGGGATTCCAAGTTTCTTAGCGGCTTCTTCAAGTGACAGATAGTTTGCCATTCGATTCTCAGGCTCCGATGGATCCCATTGAGTAGGATCGTCGATAGGTGGCGAATAGACGGATGCTCCGGTGGGATCACCCGCTGCAGCCCTCTACCATCACCTGCGACCGATCTCGCGAATCTCTTCGGGAAGCGGCGAAGTGGCATTGAGCTGCAATGAAAAGTCAGCGTCGATCGGGCGACTGCTGACCAGCCGGATCGTCCCCGACCTATCGATATGATACACAGCCATCCAAGATTTACCGGCATGAACTAGCGTAATTGTCTGAGTTCCGGCGGCGTCATAATGCGAAAAACCGATCATCTCGCCGGCCGCTCCCGCTCGCTCGAACGGGTTCGCCCCAGTTCTTGGACCAGGGCCCAATCCAGGTATTTGGGCGGTCGCGTCGATGGCGATGTCTGAACCGGACAGTTGGCCTGAGTTTTGAACTCGAAATCCAGGGTCCTGACCAGGATTTTCGCTGCCAGAGCCTTGAGGAAGGGGCGATTGGCTGACCCCCACAGCCGCAGCCGCAACGATCGCGACCGCCGCCAGCGCAGTTCGGCCCCAATTCAATGGTATTGATTTCAATGGTGTTGATCGATTCACGAGCGTTCTCCCTCGATTGCCCAATTGTCTCTTAATCGCCGATTTCCCAGCGTTTTCACCCATTTCTTGGCGTCCCGATCGATCGTAGGCCGGCAGCCATTCAGGGTGCAAGGTTGATAGCCGCCCCCTCAACTTCAGCATCCAGAAATGCTAGCGCGGTGGGGATTTTTGCCGATTAGGTGAAGTTGGCGGGTGGCAACGGTCGATCCGAATCTCTGGAGCAGTGGACGCTTGAGGCGCGAGGTCTCCCCCCTCAGCAAGCAGTGACGGAAATTGGGCGAGAAAACTGCTTCAGTCGAAGAATTCAGCCCTGATTCAACTCTAACAGAGCTTTGAACTTGAGTATCGAAATGACAAAGGCCGACTTCGCCCCCAACGTAAATCCAGCAGCAAACGCGGGATTCGTTGAGCCCGCGTCCGAGGACAAGCATCCGGTCGCCGGCAACTCGCTGCTGGCGGGCATGATCGGGATATCGCTGTCAGCCTGTTTTTACGCCCTTGTTTACACCGTCCCCTGGTCCCCTCTGAAGAGGTATTTTCTCGGCCACCCGGTGGCCGTCGCCGCGACCGTATTGTTTTGTTTTGCGATCGGAATTCTGATCTCCAAGTGGCTCGGAATCGTTGCTGAGTCAAACCAGTTGGAAGCGATTCGCGACGAAGACCTGCTGCCGCCCACCGGCGAAGACACGCCAGCGCAGCGTTGGCTGCAGCAGAATGACGCTGGCCACGTGGCTCGCAGTTGGCGAACCGAGATCACGAATCTGCAACTCGAAGTCCGCAACAGCCATTTAGTGCAGCGACTGGAAGAGCTGCTGACCCGTCAGTCCCAGCGTGGTTCCTCGAAACATCTGGCCGATGACCTGCGTGAACTTTCGGCCCGCGACGCAGACGCAGCACATGACTCACTCGGTCTGGTACGGATCATCATTTGGGCCATTCCGATGCTCGGTTTTCTAGGAACCGTGATTGGGATCACACAAACGCTCGGCGGCCTGGACTTCTCCAACGGGACCGCGGCCGTCGACAGCCTCAAGGGGGGCTTGTATGTCGCCTTCGATACAACAGCCCTCGGACTCGTGCTGTCAGTCGTTGCGATCTTCCTTCAATTCCCAGTGGAACGTGGCGAGCAGCGACTGCTTTCCGCCATCGATGCACGTGTCGGCCATCTCGTATCGGCGACATTGCCCAACAACGACGCTTCGGACAACCAAACAACCTTGATCGCTGATCTCTGCCGGGGCGTTCAGGCAGCGGTCGCCGAATCGCTCGACAACCAGGCGCGGCTCTGGCGAGACACGATCGACGAGGCACAACAGCACTGGCAAGAGGTTCATGAGAACAATCACAACATCATCGCCGAAGCTTTTGAAAAGACGCTGGTGCCGGCTCTGCTGAATCACGCGGACAGCCTGGCGGAGTCGTCGCGGGTCGCCGGCGATCGTTTGAGCCAGGAATGTGATCGCTGGAAAGAAACTCTTGACCAGACACACCTGCTTGTCCGCGACGCGAACGCATCAGCAAAGCAAAACCTCGTCGAAGGTTTCGAGCAATCGCTCAAACCAGCGTTGCAGGACCACGCCGCAATGTTGCGTGAATCGGCCGAGGTCGCGACCGATCGGCTGGAGCGTCAGCGCCAACAGTGGCAGGCGTCGATCTCAGAGCATACCGACACGTTGAACTCGCAGCAGCAGTCGCTGGTCAAACAATACGAAGCGTTCACCGAGACACATCGTCAGGCCGAATCACTGGCCATGATTCAACTAACGCTTGATGGTAATTTGCAGCGTCTCGCGGAGACCAACGCAACCATCAACCGAAGCGTTTCCGCCGCCGCCGCCGGTGACGGCATGGCCGATGCAATGCGGATCCTTGCCCGAGCCGTTGATGTATTGTCCAACCGCTTGGCCGAGCAGAAACGGCTTGATAACCGGGGCGAAATCTCCCCAAGGCGAGCAGCATGAGCAGGCGTCGACGCCAAGGTCTTTCGCCATCTCTGTTCCCGTTCCTCGCCGTGCTGGTGTGCACGCTAGGGACGTTGATTCTGTTGTTGGCACTGGTGGCGCAAAACGCGACCGAAACGGCCGAGCAAAATGCGCGCGCCCAGAGTCGCGTTGCGGAGGCGAAGTTGAAAGCCGCGGAAGCGCTGCCGGCAATTCCGCGGATGACTGCAAAAGCAGCCGAATCGATGATTTCCGAACAGCGTTTTCGGGTCGAGCAGCTGATCGCCTTTCGTGACAAACAGACTGCGGATTTGGAGCAGCGTCGTGATCAGCTCACTCATATGGAAGACCATCTGGAGCGACTGCGTCAAAAGCTGAAGCGGCTCAGTGACGAAGTCGACAACGCAATGGGCGAAACGAGCGTCCCCGAAATCGATGATCAAATCGTCGCCAAGCTGCACGCAAGCATCGACGCAGAACGTGCCGCCATCGAACAAATTCGTAGTGACTCTGCCAACAAAACACCGCGTGTCGTCATCGTGCCGCACAAGGGACCCAATGGTACCGACCGCCGACCGGTCTATTTGGAATGCGACGCCCAAGGTGTAACGATCTGGCCCGAAGGATCACGAATCACAGTCGCACAGTTGGAAGATTCAACGCCATCGGCCAATCCGCTGGATGCCGCCCTGCGTGCGGTGCGCTATCACACCATGCAGAACTACGGCGACACTACCCCGCCCTACCCTTTGCTCGTCGTCCGCCCCGATGGCATCGAAACCTATGGCGCAGCCCGAAAGGCGATGTTGGATTGGGACGATCAGTTTGGATACGAACTGGTCCCCGCTGAAGTAAAACTGGCGTTTGCCAAACCCGACTCAAACTTGAAACAACGCGTCGAAATCGCGATTCGCGAGGCGGCGGCAAGACAATACGCGCGAAGTGCCATCGTCCGCCGCGCCACACGCGGCTCCGGAACAGGTGGAAGCACGCATCGATCGGGTGGACGGATGCCGACGCTCTCGGCCGCAACACTCGACCGAGCCGGTCGGGCAAGCGGATTTCGTTCCGCCGCCGACGATTACAGAGCCGGTTCGTCCCAACTGGGCCGCTCGCCCTACACCCGCAGTCCTCCGCCGACAGCAGGCTCACGGTACGCCTCGCAGAATGACGCGTACAGTAGTGCTGGTGCGTACAACGGCTCATACGCCAACATGGATCCGTCAGCCTCCACACGCGAACTTGCCGATCAGATGCGAAATGCGGCCAAAGAAATGCGTGAGCAGCAGGCATCCAGTACGGGGCAGTCTGGTCTTGGCGGAGATTCATCCGGCGGCGAGCAGGACGCGGAGAACGATCGTCCCTGGGGATCAGATCAAAACAAAAAGGCCCAAGACACAACGGCTTCAAACGGAATGGCTCAAGCGGCGAGCAATCCGAACGAAGGCCAATCGCGAGAGGAACTCAATGGCGAGAGCAGTTTGACAGCGGAGCAATCCGGCGGATCGCAGTCTGACACACAAACTCAAGCCGCTTCGCCACAAGCCCATTCGCTGCAAGCCCCCTCACAGTCAGGAACTTCGCAGCAATCTGCTTCTCAACATGCAGCCGGCAGCGGTGGCCCAAATCCCAGCGGAACGCATTCGTCCGCTCTCACGACTTCGCAAACCGATCCCCACAACCGCTCGACGGAGCAACAACAGACAGCCGCTGTGCCCGCGCAGGTTAGCCTTAACGCGACACCGCGAAGCGATCTGGTTCGGCGCCAAGGCCGCGACTGGGCTTTACCGCCGAACATGGCGGGCATGCGTGGCAACTCGATCGTCCGTACGATCCGAGTGCAATGTTATTCCGATCGACTTGTCTTGCTGCCACCTTCGACTGGCGGCGCAACTGAAATGTTCGGGTTTTCCGATGGCGATCTCGATCGAGCCACGTTGGAATTGGCAACCGCAGTCCGCGACCGCATTGACCGCTGGGGTGCGTCACTTCCCGGTGGACGATGGCAGCCACGACTGGAGGTGCAAGTGGCACCTGGCGGCGAGAGCCGGTTTCATCAATTGCGGTCGCTGATGAGCGGCAGCGGAGTGGAAGTCACAGGAAGGGCATCACCGTGAGTCACTCAGGAAAAAAACGATCGACGCTGGAGCTCGGCCACGATTCGTTCTTGGATATCGTGGCCAACCTGGTCGGTATTCTGATCATTCTGGTCGTCGTGTTGGGGACTCAATCCGCAGCGGTGATCGAACAGGTCAACGAGCGAATGGAAGACGAAAAGGTCGCCGAGACCGAGAATTCGTTCGCAACCGACCAGCAGCTCGCTGCACTTGCCCAACAATCGATGCGCGCCGCAGCGGCCCAAGATGGCTCGAATCGCTTTGAGAAACTGGTCAAGCAATACGACGCCAAAATTTACGTCCGGAAGCAAGAACGCGACTACCTGATGGACATGTTGGCCGAGGCCGAGGCCGCTTGGGAGACCAAGAAAGAAGAGCTGGACCAGGAAACAACACGCAAGGCCAAGCGCCAAACCGAGTTCCAAACCGCCCAACAGGAGCTCGAGAAATTGCAGGGGGAACGTAAGCGACTGGAGGACCAACCCGAAGCGGTGGTCGCCGTCGAGCATTTGCCAACACCGATGGCGAAAACCGTATTCGGCGACGAAATTCACTTTCGACTGAAGGAGAACCTGCTCTCTGTCGTCCCCGTCGACAAGCTGATCGAAGAAATCCGACGCGACTTTGAACGCGTCGTGTCAGGGTCTCGCGACGGTAGAATGGATTCCGCCGTCGGCCCTATTCGCGGCTATGTGGCTCGGTATGCGATGGACAAAGATCGCGAAATGATTTCCCGTAGCGGTCAGCTTCAGATGGCAACGCGGATTCAATTGGTTGGGATGACGGTTGAACCACTTGAAGAACCCCATGGGCAACCGATTCAAAAGGTGCTCGCGGGCAGCAGCGAGCTTGACATTGAACTGGCGGGTCGCGATCCAGGCTCGACCACGATCACGGTGTGGGTTTATCCCGACAGTTTTGCGGCTTTTCGCAAACTGAAGGAGCACTTGTACGCGCGAGGTTTTGCCACCGCCGCACGACCGTTGCCGATCGGCCACGCCATCAGCGGCGGCCCGCAAGGCACACGGTCCAACGCGCAGTAGCGAAAAACAATCTCAGCACGTAATCTCTTGCTTTGCCCAGGCTGCGGCGCCGAGCACAGCCGCGTCGTCACCTAGTTTTGCCGCGACCACCTCGAAGCGATCTGCGTAGACGTCCATCACGTTCTTCTTGGCCGTCTTTCTTACGGTCGTCACGATCAGGTCTTCCATCGCCTCGACCAACCCGCCCCCCAGGACGATCTTGTCTGGTGCGAGAATGTGGACGATGTTCACAACCGCGAGCCCAATCGCCACCGACGCCTCCTCGACCAAGTCTCGAATCACCTTGTCCCCATTTTCGATCGCTTCGGCCAGCACGCTGCTGCGGATCTCGGCAAGATCGGTGCCCGCCTTCTTGTAGAGGTAGGGTGCATCACCGCGGTATGCGGCCTTGGCTGCCTCAGCGGCAATCGCCAGCCGGCTGCCCTCGGCCTCAACCGTTCCCTGAAGCTCGTGGCCACCGGCGCGTTTGCCGCTGCTGATCCGGGTGTGGCCAACTTCCATGCAACTGATTCCCGCACCCTTGAGAATCCGTCCTTCGTAAACGCAACCGCCACCCACGCCCGTCCCCGGGAAGATACCGACGGCACAGCGTGCACCTTTGGCGGAACCAAACTCGTATTCCCCAAAGACTCCGGCATCAACGTCGTTCAGCACGACCGCTGGGCAACCAAAACGCTTCTTCAAGAAACTGCCAACATCAAGATCATCCCAGCCCAGATTCGGCGTCGACAGGATGCGGCCTTTCTCCAGATCGATCGGACCGGGGCAGCCAATGCCGATTCCGGCAATTCGATCCTTATCAATTTCGTTTTCGCTCAGCAGTCTTTCGATCGTGGAGCCGATTCGCTCAATTCCACTGTCGCTGCCTTCGCGTCCTCGAGTTTTGCGTCGCCGACGACCGACCACACTCCACTGTTCGTCGTAGGCGACCGCCAGCATCTTGGTGCCACCGAGGTCAAAACCAATCCAGATGTTTTTTTGATTCGCGGCCATCGATCACGTGGTTGCTAGATGAAGTGCTGCTGTGGCTCGGTTATTGTCTGTCAGTAGCGACTTGCCCGCTGCTGGCGGAATCTGTTGCTCTTTTGACCTGACAATCCTGGCGAAAGCAGACCCCAACGCTCCCAGCCCAACAACCCGCCCTGAAATCACCCCAATTCCAGCTTGCGAAAGAAACCGAAGCTCTTGGCGAAATAATCGGTATGACCCGCGCATCTAGCTTCTTGACGACTCAGAAATGAGCGAAATCCCTGGTACCAATCCCGACGACGAGACTGGAATTCCCCCCAGTCGAGAGCGAAACGGGCCAACACGATCTCGATCCCCAGTGGCGAGAGGTCTTCGAGCAATCGACGCCGGGTCTACGCGCATTTCTGAGAGGCCGCCTCGGTCAGGACTCGGACATCGACGACTGTTTGCAGGTCGTCTTCGTGAAAATGATCGAAAGTGGCCGTCAGGTTGCTCCCGCCGCCCGACGTGCTTGGCTGTTTCGCGTTGCCGCGAACGAATCGGCCAGAATGTGGCGGAGTAAAGCGTCAACGGAAAAAATGCTGGGGCGGCACGGTGCCGAGGAGGCATCCCGAGACGACCCCATGCGGCAAGTCATCCTGACCGAAACAAACGAGAAACTTTATCAAACGCTGCGGCAGCTGCCCGAATCATGGCAAGAAATCGTTCGACTTCGGATCGAAGAGAACCTGACTTTTCAACAAATCGCAACACAATTGGACATCCCCCTCGGCACGGCACTGACGCGAATGCGTCGCGCTCTCGAGCGACTGAAAAGCGAAATCGATTCCAACCACGATGACAATTCCAAACCAACCAACGAATGATTCGATAGCTGCCGATGCTTGGCGTGAGCAGTGCATGCTGTACTTGCTGGGCGAGCTCGCGAGCAACCAGACCGCTGCGTTGGAGCAACAGTTAGAATCATCACCCGAGCTTGGCGAAGAGTTCCTGCGGCAAGCTGATCTGATCGCGAATCTATCGCAGACTCTGTTCGACGCGTCGGAGGCCTCCCCCCTGCCCTCCACGTCGCGTTGGCCGTTGGTCGGCCCGGTCATGGCGTCGCTGGTTGCCCTCGCTGCCTGTATCGCGTTGCTGGTCATCAACATCCAGCCGAATTCGGTTTCCGAACACAGCGTTGCCGTGCTGTCGGAGACTTCGCCAATCGTTGCCAGTTCCTCGGAAGATCTCCTGATCGCACAAGCCTGGGTCGACAATCAGTTCGACAGCGTCGCAACTGACATTGGATTGGTTGAGGTTGATGCGGAAGTCGATGATTTGGTTGACGCGACGCTGGAAGAGCCGTCCGACATCGATGCCACACTTTCTTGGATGTTCATCGCCGTTTCGGCCAGCACGAATGCCTCGGAAACCAACTCGCTGGAAACGGGGGCATCGAACGATGGTTAGCACAACGCACGCTGATCGAGTCAGCCGATTTGTCGTGATTACGATTTTCATGTTGCTTTCCTGCAATGCGTGGGCGGTCGAAGCGAATACCAATTCCAAGTCCGTCGCGGATACCGGAAAAAAGCCGACGCCTCAGACACCGATTCGAGTCGATCGGGAAACCGAATCAAAAGCCATCGGCTTGGTCAATGCGCACATGCCGGAATTGAAGGATGTGCTGGATCGTTTACGTGCCGATCAACCGCGTCAATACGATCGAGCGATCCGCGACCTTGCCAAGTCAGTTCGCAAGTTGGATTTGGCGAAAGACCGCGATGAGCAGCTTTATGAAATCGAACTCGAGCTGCTGAAGGCGCAAAACCAAGCCAATCTAGCGACGGCAAAACTGAAAGTGCGGGACAGCCAATCGGATCGCAAACACCTTCGCAATTCGGTCGCTCGCCTCCAACAGGCTCAGGTCGCACGTGCCCAATACGATGTTGAAATCTATCGCCAGCGATTTGAGCGGGCAAAGCAACAGCTTGATGCCGCCGGCGAGCGACTTGAGGCAAAGCAAATTGACCCCGAACAGCAACTTGAAAGATCGTATCTCGGACTGCTTCGCAAGGCTGGCCGAGAACCGACAAAGTAACCATCCAACAGCCTTTCCTATCCTCTGACGTCTGGCAAATCCGTATGAAACCTGTGAACATCCAAAGTACGTTGTTCGTTGTCCTCACGCTGGGCTATGGCTTGATTGTGAGTCAGACGACACCTGTTTGGGCTGAGCCGGCAAACGCCAAGATCAACGCCAAGATCTCTGCAAAGTCAGCCGTCAAAGAACCGGCTGCGCCGTTGAGCGAGCGATTCGCCGAAGCAGACGTGCAAGAAGTCCCCGATTTCCAGCGACACGTCGTGCCCTTGATGGGACGACTTGGCTGCAACGGCCGCGCCTGCCACGGTTCGTTTCAAGGCCGGGGCGGACTGCAACTGTCCCTCTTCGGCTACGATTTCAACGCTGACCACGCCGCCTTGCTGGACGAAAACAGCGGACGTGTTGATGTGGACGACATTGACGAGAGCCTGATTCTTGCCAAACCCACTGATGCCGATCTGCACGAAGGTGGTAAGCGTTATGACCAGGGCAGCTGGCAGCACCATGTGCTTCGCCGCTGGATCGAGGCCGGCGCGAAATACAATGACGACGAACCACAAACGCTGGTCCGTTTGGAAGTCACGCCCAGTGAAATTCAATTCTCAGGCGAAGGTGAACTGGTCGACTTGGTGGCGATCGCACATTGGCAAGACGGAACGGCCGAAGACGTGACGCAGTTGTGCCGATTCAGCTCCAATGACGACGCGATCGCGGAGATCAGCGAGATAGGCGCTGTGAAATCGGGCGAACGTGGCGACACCCACGTCGTGGTCTACTACGACAACGCGGTCATCACAGTCCCCGTCTTGCGACCGATCAGTGACGGTCAACCGTTTAAGACTTCCGATCATCCGATCGACCAACTCGTGCAAAAAAAGCTGGACAAATTGGGAGTCACGCCATCGAAGCTCTGCACCGACGCCGAATTCATTCGGCGAGCCTCGTTGAACATCACCGGTATCCTGCCCTCGGGCGAAGACGTACGCGATTTCCTCACCGACACCTCAGCGGACAAGCGTCAGCGGCTGATTGCGGAATTGCTGGATTCGCCTGGATACGCCGCCTGGTGGGCGACTCGACTTTCGGATTGGACCGGCAACAGTGACGAGCAACTCACCAATGCTCTTCCGGTTCGCAACGGCGCCGCCAGCCGCTTGTGGCACGAGTGGCTCCGCGCTCGGCTGGATGCGAATATGCCGTACGACCAAATCGTCGAGGGCATCGTGACCGCCCAAAGCCGTCAGCCCGAGGAAAGTTACAAGGAGTACTGCGAGACAATGACCAAGGCCTGCATTGCGGGCAACGAAGAGCTGTTTGCCCAGCGCGACGGCATGCCGCTTTATTGGGCGCGTCGAAACTTCCAAAAACCGGAAGAACGCGCGATCGGTTTCGCCTACACCTTCCTGGGTGTTCGCATCGAGTGTGCCCAGTGCCACAAGCATCCGTTTGACCAGTGGTCCAAGGACGACTTTGAACAGTTCGCACAGTTGTTCACACCGATCCGCGTCAACGCAAACCAAGTGGCTCCCGACGCCAAACAGGATCGCGAAGAACTGATGGATAAGATCACTGATGGCAAGAAGCTCACGGGCGGAGACCTGCGACGGAAGATCTATGACGCGGCGAAGAAGGGCCAGACGGTTCCCTTCGGCGAGTTGTTGGTCAACACATCCGCCGGGGACAGAGCCAAGAAGGCTCGCGCAGCCGCCAAGAAGAAGGGCAAGCAATTACCTGCGATGAACATCCCCGAAGGCAAGATCATCGGGCACAAGGACGCGCTCACCTTGGACCAAGACCCCCGTGGCCCGTTGATGGATTGGCTTCGTTCACCGGAGAACCCTTACTTCGCCAAGGCCATCGTCAACCGTATCTGGAGCAACTACTTCGGCATCGGCATCGTGAATCCAACCGACGACATGAACCTAGCCAATCCGCCCAGCAACGCAGCGTTGTTGGAGCATTTGGCCCAAGAGTTGATCGACCACGATTTCGACTTGAAGTGGCTTCACACCGCCATCACCACCAGCGACACCTATCAGCGTAGTGCCGACACGAATGCGACCAATGCGATGGATCGCACTAATTTTTCGCATCACATTCCGGGACGCCTGCCCGCCGAAGTCGCTTACGATGCGGTCATCTTGGCGACCGGCTCAGACGAACTTGCCGGCAAACTTCGTGGCGAGTTGGACGACATGGCGATCGCCGAGGGCAAACCGCGAGCACGCAACCAGCCCGACTTTGCGTTGTCCGTATTCGGTCAGTCGATTCGTGAATCGAATTGCGATTGTGATCGAAGCGATGCTCCCAGCCTGCTGCAGTCGATCTATCTGCGAAACGACCAGGATATTCACAAGCGACTGGCCGACAAGAACGGCTGGGTGGCTCAAGCTTGCAAGTCGCTCGGTGTCAGCGGCCCCAAGGCGATCAACGATCCTTCCCAACTCGCGAATCTGCGCCGCGCCGATGGCCTGCGAAAACAGTTCGTCGGCCGCATCCGCCAATTCACCAAACAGCCGGAAGATCGGCAAAATAACATGCGGCCGCAACTCGAGAAGGAATACGCCCGAGCGGCAAAGAAATTTCAACAATACGGCTTCGAAATGCCCAGTCTCGAGAGATTGATCGAAAATCCCGAATCTTGGACTCAGATGGAAACCAAGCTCGAGACCGTTGCGGGCTCGAAAGGGAGTGTTTCGATCGACAAGATCGTCGAAGACGCTTACCTGAGAACACTCAGTCGCTTCCCCGATCAAGAAGAATCGAAGATCTCGGTCGCCTTCATTGAAGAATCCAAGACCCCAGCCGATGGACTGCAATCGTTGCTCTGGGCGCTGGTCAATACGAAAGAGTTCATCATCAGCCATTAGGGCGACGATCGGGCGCACTCTGCGCATCGTCGACTGTCACCTTCTCACTCAATAACCACTGATACAACCAAAGCGGATTACCATGAAACTTCATCGAACCTGTGACGGAATGAAGCGACGCGACATGCTCAAGGCCGGTGTCCTGACCGCTGGCGGCTTGACGCTCAGCAACTACTTGCAGATGGCCCAGGCAGGCCAGCTGTCCGGTGGGCGTGCCGACCGTGCGATCTTCATCGAGCTTCCCGGCGGTCCATCTCACTTGGACACGTTTGACCTCAAGCCGGAAGCCACCGAGGTCTGTGGCTCGTTCAAGCCGATCGCCACCAACGTCCCCGGTATCCAAATTTCCGAACATCTGCCGAAGCTGGCCTCGGTGGCCGATAAATTCGCGATTCTGCGTGGTGTCAGCCACACATTGGCGGCCCACCGTTTGGGGCGTGAATACGTGAACACCGGCAGCAAGCCGATTCCCGCGCTGGAGTATCCGAGTTTCGGGGCCGTGCTGTCTAAGGAACGCCCCAGCGAGCCTGATATTCCTAGCCAAGTTGCAGTCCCCAAGAGCTCCCACGGCGCGGGCTTCCTTGGGATTCGCTACGCAGCGTTGGAGACGAACTCCACGCCGAACTTCGGCCAGCCGTACTCGGTACGCGGTATCTCGCTGGCCAATGGCATCGGCGTGGACGAAGTCAAACGGCGACAAAGCCTGTTAAACAAGCTCGACCGCCGATTCGCCGAGCTTGAAAAGAACGACCAACTGCTGGACGGTTTGGATCAATTCGGCGAGCAGGCCTACGCCATGATCACTTCGTCGCGAGCCCGCCAGGCGTTTGACATCAGCCAAGAGCCCGAGAGCTTCGCAAAGCAATTCGGCGAAGATTCGTTCGGTCAAAGCTGTATGCTGGCACTGCGATTGGTCGAATCTGGTGTGCGGATGGTCAGTGTTCAGCTTGGCGGCTGGGACACGCATACGGATAACTGGACAAAGCTGAAGGACAACAACCTGCCGAAGTTAGATGCCGGGCTGAGCGGCCTGCTGATTGGACTGGAGCAGCGAGGGCTGCTGGAATCGACCGCCGTCTACGTCACAGGTGAGTTTGGCCGGACACCAAAGATCAACACACGAAGCGCCGAGGGCGGTCGTGACCACTATCCGCGCTGCATGTTCATGCTGATGGCAGGTGGTGCGGTTCGTGGCGGTCAGGTAATCGGGGAAAGCGATGACACCGCGTCGGGCCCGCGGCACGAAGGAATCTCGCCCGATGATGTCGCTGCCAGCTTCTACTACAACCTGGGCATCGATCCCAGCCTTGAGTACAACTCAAATACCGGTCGCCCCATCACCTTGGTCCGCGACGGCAATGTGATCAACCAGCTCTTCTCTTAGGCCGATTTCCTCCGTATCCAAAACGAAAACGGCCGCCCAAGCGATGCTCGGGCGGCCGTTTTTCTATTTCTTACAAACGACACGGATCCATCGGATTGCAGCGTCTGCAAAAAAGAAGGGCCATGGTGAAGCCCTCCCTGCCTCACCATGGCCCATCAATGCTGGAACGATGGCACCGATCGTTCCACCCTCCCAATCCATGGTATGAGTCTCATCGGCAACTCAAACGCCGGACCTGAAACAGAACCGATGATGGGAGGACTTTTTTTAATTTGGACCAGTTGAGGCCGCTCTACCGGTCACATCCGGCGTCACAGTTTCCGCAATCGTTACGGTCGCAGAGGTGGGACAAGGCCGATGTCCAGCAGTTGTCTTTGCTGCTCTTGGTGAAGCAGTCACAGGTACCGTGAAGATGCTTGTGATGGTCGCCACATTTACGGCGGTATCCGTCCCAGACGTTTGTGTAGCAAGGGTTGCTGCGGAAGTATTGATACAACGTCGACGAGGGAAGGCGTGCATCGACGTGCGGCATGCACGTGATTTCCGAATCACAGCTTTGGACATCGCAGCGGTTCAGCGGATGGCCAACCGCTTGCGAGACGACATCGGTTTTCGCCGCTTGGACGTCTTGCAACGCGAATGCAGCGTCAAGATCGACTTCGACCGGGGACTCTGGTGTCGACGCAGGAATGGGGTCTTGCAGTGCAATCTGAGCTGCAGATTCCGCTTCAGCCGCATCCGCGACCTCGGGAGAATCACTCTCCAGCATGCCGGGCATGCTGAAGGCCATGGTCGGAGCTGGTTTCAGTGCTTGAAATGGCTCCAGCTCTTCGGCTTGCTTCAGCTCTTCGACTTGCTTCAGCTCTTCGACTTGCTTCAGCTCTTCGGGGGCTGTCGTCTTTGCGACGGCAAGCGGCTGATCGATCGAAGGGACATCGCCGAAACTAAGGTCAGCTAGCAGTGCGCTAAAGTCGTCGGCAGCCGAGAGGTTAGTTGTGACAGTTGCGAGGGAAAGGAACGCGACGGAGAGTGCAGATATACGCTTCATTGAAACATCCATGTTTGGAGGTAGCTTGGATGGAGGAATCGTTCAGGACCTCAAAGTCGCGGTTTCCTTGCCGAACTGTGGTCGGCGATAACCGTTGAATTTGGTGATCGCTTGGGTGGGTTCCCTTTGTTAATCGCAAGTCATCACGCTTGCTGTGGGGTTGGGAGAATCCGCCGAGCGATCGTATGGTCGATGAACCACTGAAGCATTACCGCGCCCATGTGGATGTGCAAACAAAACAGACAAGAACTTTCTCAATCTCTGCTGAGCCCGGCATCGCGACCGTTTTGAACACGAAACTTTCACTCGGCTTCGTGAGACGCACTGTTTACGCGATCGTTGCGACCAACAAATCTCGGCGACACACAAGCCCAGGAGGCTGAACTGCGCCGCCGAGTTCTCTCTTAGCTAACGACATCGAAAAGCGCGTCACGAACCTCTCGTTGTCGCTCGGGATCCGTCAGTTTCGAACCGTCCTGCTCGGTGATGTAGAACACATCGGCGACTTGGTCCAAGTGCGTATCGATCTTTGCGAAATACAAGACCAACCGTTTTTCGGCTAGCGTCGCGGCAATACGGTAAAGCAGTCCAACCTCGTCGTAGGCAAAAAAAGACAAGATCGTGTACCGATCCACTGTTTCATTGTCGAACACCACCTTTTTCGGCAGTACGTTGACGCTTTCTGGCTCTCGATTCCCGATAGCGCACCACGTTCGTCGGTGGGGTGGCAGAGGTTCATCGGGCGAATCCAACAGGTGACAAACACTTTTGCACACCTCGGCTGTTCGTGCCTCCGAGGTTTCGGGGTCCGTCGAGTCCGGATCCGTCACCCAAAAATCATCCCAAGCATAATTGCCGACCATTTCGATCTGAGCGCGGAGAATCGTCAGTCCGCTAGTGCTCAACGCACCGGTTGCCCGCGCAAACGTCCCAATCGTCCGTTCATCCTCGCGACGAACGACCGTGTAGCGCATCGCGTTCCACACAGGATCGTGGCGACAAGTACATATCGCGCCGTTTCCTGCGTCCAGGTTCTTACAGATCAATTCAAGTTGGCTGGCCAAATGATCAGGCTCGCCACGACTGAGCAGCGAAAGCGGCAATTCATTTAGTAACTCGCCACAAGCCTGGGACGCAGATTTCTTATCGAGTTGCTGTCGAACCTTCTCCCGCTTGGACTCGATCTCTGGATCGTCGGGGCTACCGGGCAGATTCCCCGAATCAAAATAGCGACGCGTACGTTTGTAAAGATCCTCGATCAGATTCAACTTCCAATCCGTGGCCACGCCAGGACCAACGGCAATCAAATCCGCGACGGAGTGGACGACCAGCAATTCAAGTCGTCGTATCGAGCCAACTTCTTTGGCGAAGGCCAGTACGATCTCGGGATCACTCAGATCGTGACGAAACGCGACAACATTGACCGCCAAATGATTCCGCACCAACCACTCGAGCGTTTCCGCGGAGGTGGGGTCCAACATCAATCGCTCCGCTGTCTTCTTCGCGATTCGCGCCCCGACAATGCAGTGGTCTTCTTCATAGCCTTTGCCGATGTCATGGATCAGCAGCGCCAAGTGCAGCAGACGCTTATCAGCAAGACGCCGATAGCGGCGTCCCATACCCGTTTTGTCGGTTTGGAAGTCCGTGGCCGCCTCGACGGCACGGATGCTGTGCGCGTCAACGGTGTACTTGTGGTAAGCATTGAACTGCAACAGACCACGCATCCGCTTGAATTCAGGAATCAATTGATCGATGATCCGCAATTCATGCAATCGTCGCAGCAGGGGTGCTAACCGGCCCGGTCGGCCGAGCAGCGACAGAAATGCGTCAATCGTTTCCGCGTCCGGTGGGATCGGATCGCGATCTGTCATCGCCCTGCGAATGGCCTGCCAAGTCCGATGTGAAATCCGCCGACGATGATGACTGGCAAGACTCATCAACCGTAGCGCGTCCGGCAAACTGGTTGCAAAGTTCTCCAGTTCGCGTTCGGGTACCCAGATATGCGTCGGCCCCATGCGAATGTTCTCATCGACCTTCCGTGACAACAGACTTTCCACGGCTCGATGAATCAGTGGGCGACTTCTGGTATCATCAACAAAGAAAGCTGCGGCGTATCGCACGTTACGTGTTTTTTCGAAGTAGTCCTGCATGAATTGCTCGACCGGTAATACTCCGTGGGTGCCCTTGTAGCCCCAGGCCTCGGCGATTTCCATCTGGGTTGGCCGATCAAGGATGTCTTGGCTTTTCTGCTCTCGGAAGTGCAGCTCATTGCGAAGCGACAGCATGAATCCGTACGCTTGCCGCAACAAGCGATAGTCATCTTCCGGCAGCGCGTCGAGCTTCACTAGTCGCTCGAGATCCGTTTCGCCATAGACGGCGAATCCGATCCAGCGGATCAACTGAATATCGCGAAGCGCCCCGCGTGATCGCTTGACATTGGGTCGCAACAGATAGTTCGTCTCGCCCCATCTCTGACGCTCCTCGCGGCGTGCGGCAACCACTCCGCGAATCAGACGATTGTGGCGGCGCATTGCGCCTTGGCGAAAGGCATAGAAGTACTTGGAGTATAGTTTCAGGCTCCCCGCCAACAATCTTGATTCGGCGAGCGACGAAAAGACAACCGGGTCCTCCCATGACATCTTGCACGCTTCGCCAGGCAGACGAAGCGACAGACCCGGATCGATTCCTGAATCACCGAGATCGCGTGTCAAGTTGCCGATGATCTTTGCTGCCAAGCTCTCGGAGCTTCGCGTCGTCAGCAGCATCAAATCCACATCGGAAAAGGGCGCCAGATCGCGTCGTCCGAAACCACCGTGTGCGGTCAATGACAAACCGCTCAGTCGCTCGTCAGTGGCATGCTCGCGGATGGCTTCGTTCCAAACATCCAGCACAACATCGTCGTACAGGTCCGCGATCAGCGTGCAGACCTGCATCCCGGGAGAGCCCGATTGGTGCTGTTCGCGTGCTTTTTCACGACCCTCGCGAAGCATTTCGCGGCACCGCAGAACAATCGGTCGCATCGACATGAACAGTTACTCGAGCATTGCGCAGGTGCCGGCCACGGGAAATCCAGCTCAGAAGAAGTCGATCGCGCAAAGGGGCGAAGCGAGCGATGCCGCCGGTCAACCCAGGGAGCACGCTCCGTTGCTGGCCAATCGCTCTAAAGAGCTTCCTCGCCCCGTTCGCCCGTGCGAATGCGGATCGAATCTTCCAAATTGGTCACGAAGATTTTACCGTCGCCGATCTGACCCGTTTGAGCAGTCTGCAAAATCGTGTCGATCACCGTCTGCAAATTTTCGTCCGCGCAAATCACTTCGATCTTGACCTTGGGAACGAAATCGATGGCATACTCGGTGCCACGATAGATTTCAGTATGCCCTTTTTGTCGACCAAAGCCGCGAACTTCGCTAACGGTCATGCCATGAATCCCTTGGTCCGTCAGAGCATTCTTGACGTCTTCTAACTTGAAGTGACGGACAATGGCTTCGACTTTCTTCACGATCTTACCTCGGGCAGGGGCGTTTAATGTCACTCTTTCAAGCACGCAGCATTGTACACCCGACGCTTGATTCATCCAGCCGGGCTTTGGGGAACAGGACTTTAGGCTAAAGTCGCTGAAATTGCCGCAGAACACGCTCACGGGTTGGAAGCCGGATCGTCGCAAACGCACGTCGTCTCGACCAGCCCCCCGGGACGAGGACGAGCCCCTGTTTCAGCGGAGCCTTGTTTAGCCCGAACCGGTTACTCGGGCCGAACCCACGGGACCTCGGCGACTCCGGCTTCCCGGTTGGCAACCCGCGTCATCACAAACAACAAGTCGCTGAGCCGGTTCAAATAGATGACCAGATTTGCGGCAACGGCAGTCCCGTCACCATGCGAAAGCGTGACTACACGACGTTCCGCACGACGACAAATCGCACGAGCCAGATGCAGCCCTGTCGATCCAGAATCGCCTGCCGGCAAAATAAAATGCTTCAACTCAGGCAACTCTTTCTCGTGCTCGTCGATCCATGACTCCAATTTCTCGATGTGGGCAGTGGTGATGATCCGCATCTGATGCCCCTCCGGATCGGGCGTGGCAAGCTCGGCGCCGATCGAAAACAGTTCGCATTGGATTTCGGACAATTGCGAGTCAAGAACCCCTGTTTGTCCGACCGAGCGTGCCATGCCGATTGCCGCATTTAATTCATCGACCGTTCCATAGGCTTCGATTCGATCATCGTCTTTGGGTACCCGTGGGCCGCCGAACAGGCCGGTACTGCCGGCGTCACCGGTGCGCGTGTAGATTTTCATGCTGATGACTCGATTCGGAATGAGCTTCGTTGGACTCGAATTTGATCCATTCGCAGGACGTTCGATAGGATAGAACGTTCATTTGTAGAGAACTCTTCAACTTCGACAAGCCATGAAGAAACAGCCCGGCCAAAGAGTGAAAGCAGCGGGGATGTTGTTGATGACCGTCGACGCGGGATCTCTGCAATTCTTGCTGATGCGCCACCGCGACCGATGGGACCTGCCGAAAGGTCACTGCGAAGACGGCGAATCTTTCCTCCAGACTGCACTACGAGAAACGGAAGAGGAAACCGGCATCGCATCCACTTTCATTGAACTCGACGCAAGCTTTTCCTTCGATCTGATCTACCCGGTCACGTACAAACGCTGGGGCGATCAAGTCTTCCAAAAACAAGTCCGTTACTATCTGGGCAATATCGACACGAAACCGGATCTAAAGATCACCGAACACGAGTCGGCACAATGGTTTGACTGGGACCCGCCGCACGCGATTCAAACACAAACGATCGATCCACTGCTTGCGGCGGTAGCCCTCCACTTCAGCGGTTAACAGATTTGTCGATCGCTGGGTATTCGGCACGAAGGACTTCGACTTCGATACGCCCAATCAACTCCAGCAATGGAATCATTGCATCATATTCGTTGCCGCCACTGAGGTTGGTCGTGACCAACGCGATACGGTCTGCCGCTGCAACGCTGCCCTGCGTCGCGTCCAGGTGGAGCCAATCTCCGCCGACGTATGCAAGCGTCCAGGCGTGGTATGTCATTCGGTTAGGCTCCCCAGGCGCAAACTTGATTCCGAGTGCTAACCGTGCAGGAATATTGCGGACTCGCAACAGGGCCGCGAGCAAAATGGCCTGATCCGTGCTGTCGCCGACGCCGTCGCGAGCCACGTCCGAAGCACGTGAGAATCCGCTCGGCTCCTTTTTCTCGGCGATCAACTTATGCGCGGTGCGGGTGAGTTCCTCCGCGATTTCGCGGTCGGTTATTTCGCTCGAACCGATCGCGGCATCAGCGATTCGACGAATCAACATCGTGAAATCGACGAAATGATTCGGCTGCTGATCCGCCTGGGTTGGTTCCAATTCGGCTACCTGAAAGCCCTGTCCAACTTTCTCTTTTCGACGACTGACAAGCAACTGCACGTCTCCGTCGCGCTCACGCACCAACTGGCCAGGAAGTGCCTTGATCTCATCAGGCTTCGGTGCAATCTGCTCTTGAGAAACACTTGTCGCCACGAGCGGCGTAATCTTGTAGGCGACTCGAATTGCTTCGCTTGGCCGGTCAAGATTTCCTTTCACAGGGATGGCCGCGGCGACCAAGTCATCATCGTCAATATTGGTAGCGGTCGCTTCGTCCGTTCGATAAGAAACCAGATTCAGAGCCGACGAAAAAGTTCGCACGATTCCTCCGTCGATGTCGGTCCAAATCGTTGAATAAGACGGCTCTTTTTCGCCGATCTGGATCTCGATATTAATCTCGGTCAACTCCGCTAACGTTCCGTCCATCAGCGGGACCGACGCTTTACCGCTGCACCGCAGACGTGCTGTCGCCAGCTCATACCGCCCCGGCAACAGCAGCTTCAACGTCCGCTTTTCATCCTCGTCCTGCATCGGCTGATTCCGCAACGACTGCTCCACTGCGAAGAGACCACGATACGTCGATTGCCAAGGCACTTGTCGCACCTTGCGAGTGCTTCCTCGAATCATCTCAACTTCAAGGTTCTCGCCTTTCATCGTCCCCACGAAGCGAGTCACTGTGGGACCGACGTGCAGAGCACTTTCAAATCCGATCAGCCGACCATCGCTGGCCTCGATACTCGTTTGCATCAATCGCTGCAAAAACCGCGAGCGGCCTTGATTGGCATAGAGTCGATTGTCCAACACGTAACGAATATCTCTCGAAGTACTTCCGCCAGCCGATTCTGCTTTTACATGGTTGTAACCAACCTGCCGATCGCCAACGAAATACGCGTCCCAAGTTTCCCATTCACTTTCCGACGATTCGCTGGGCGGCTCCAGCACCTCCTGCTGTTTCGCATCGATGTCCGCGTCCGCCAATTTAACTTTCACTGGACCCAGCGGAGGACGTTTCGGCAGATCGCAGCCGGTAACGAGAATCCCGACAAGACAGAATGTCACTACGAACTTTGAATGTTGATTAACGAACTTATTCACTTGTTTTTGCCGCAACTGATTGCGGCAGTGCCGACACGTGAGAAGGAGAGAATGCGCATGTGGACGTCAAGCCTACAGTATATCGGACTTTTGCGAAAATCCGAACAAGGACATCGCGTCTCAAATTGATGACGCCACAAGAGGGGCTGAATGTACCGAAGATGCCGTTTAGCCCAAGTTTGCACGATCTATCGCTCTTTTTGTGCACGATTCTTGAAGGTTCAGTCCGATCGCAGGGTTTCGATCCAGCCGTGACCTAGCGTTGGTTGTAAGCGTTCGACCACGGAGTCGATCCCGCAATGGCGGCCCCGGTCGTCACAGTCAACCTCAGGTAACAGACCGGCATCCACCATGGGTTTTCTCAAACGCATCCTCCGCAACGGGGTTGTTGACGACACGCTTCGGGGTGTTTCCGATGGTAGCTTCGAAACGCTCAGCGACGAAGAGCTGCAAGTGCATATGGGGATCGAGACCTATGGCGTCTTCGATCTGACCGATGCAATCCGTCCGTCCTATGATCTCCAGATCGTACCTCGTCAGGGATTTCGCTTCGACGAGTATATCGATGAAGCCAGTGGCAGCCGAACACCTGTGATCATGGCCTCGGCGACTCGCCACCAGTTGATGGACCTGTTTCTCGAGCTGATTGAACCACTCGGTGCGGTTGTCGACGTTGTCTTGGAAACCAGCCACCGAGCCGGAGCCGAGCACGAAGACCTGTACCGCGAACATATCGATATGCCTGTCCTCAAGAGCATTCTGCTGGAGTTTGAGGATCTCCTTCTCAATGACGGCTGCACCGGAGTCGCGGTCATCAATCCGTCGAAGCGTCAGGAAGTCCAACTTGACGAACACAAATTGCTGATCACGTATGGGGACCCGCTCGATCCGTTCGAGTCGATCCTTATCGATGGCGACGTCTATCCGGACAAGGATCTGAAATTCATCACGGAAGCCGAACACGTCCATAGCAGCAGCGAAAAACTGTACGACCAGTTCAGCGTACTGAGAAACCGACTCGGTATGGACGGCGAAGAATTCGCTGGTTCGTGGTAGTCGACCGGTCAAACGGTGAGCAGGCGGCTTCCCGCGAAATTAGCCTCTGGTCGACAACACAAGTTCTGTTTGCAAGCATGGTGCCCGTAGAGTTTCTTCTTCGCTTGGGCAAGGTATCCGCTCGATGATCTTGGTGATCAGTTCCAGTTTGCATCCCGACAGCCGCAGCCGAATCTTGGCGCATGCCTGCATCGAATGTCTTTCGGCGGCCGGCGCACAATCCCAACTATTCGATCTTGCCCAATCACCGCTACCCGCCTGTGACGGAGCAACCGCATACGGCGATCCGAACGTGCAAGCTTTGGGAAAGCTGATCGAACAAGCCGACGCGATTCTGCTTGCTTCCCCTGTCTACAACTACGACGTCAATGCAGCCGCCAAGAACGCCGTCGAGCTGACGGGCCGAGCCTGGACCGGCAAAATCGTCGGCATGATGTTGAGCGCTGGCGGGCAGGGAAGCTACATGTCCGCGATGGGACTTGCCAACAGCCTGATGCTCGATTTTCGATGTGTCATCGTCCCACGATTCATTTACGCCACCGGCGATTCTTTCGAGGGCAACGGATTAGCCGGCGAGGACATTCAGCAAAGAGTCGAATTGCTCGTCGAGGAAACCCTTCGCATGGCCAACGCGCTTCGTCCACCACCACAGGGCTGAACCTTCCTTGAACGCCGATTTAGGCTGTTGTTAATCGGACGATTCCTCAGCCCGCTGCCAGCAAGCGAGTTTTTCTTTCAGCACGGGCTGGATCATGCTGCGGGCCTCGTGTCTCGCCACGCCTTGCATCAATAGCGAGTCATAGTCGGTATGCTCGTGACGAATGTGGGCGATCACGGCAAGCTTCATTGCCTCTGGCTCGCTTCCACGACCGGCTGACGATCGTCCCACGCGTCCGCTGCCGCGTTCGGCTGTATGTTTGGCGATACTGCGTGCCGCTTCCAGCGGGCAGGAAGGAAACTGCGTGCTGATCTGATCAATCATCGATTCCACCAGTTTCACGTCGTCCTGCTCTCGTCGAATCGCCGCTGCGGCCCGCTGCTTGGCGCGTTTGTCGGCGTCTGCTTCCAATGAATCTTCAGCCTGCTGGATCGCCTTGGCGGTCGCCAACAATCCTTGTCGCTCGTAGCGTTTGCGGCGGCGATTGAACTGGACCACGACCGCGGAAAGCGAACTGAACTTCTTTGCACGCCGGCTGAGGGTTGCGTTGCCGCTTGGCAGAAAATCGAGATGATCCAAATCCGCGCACCTCAAGCAGAGCAGTTGCGCCTCCTCGCGAAACACCCAATCGCCGTGAACCAATGTTTCGCCACATTCGCTGCAAGATGCTTCGTCACTGGCCATGATGAAGACCACCAAGTCGGGAGCCCTATTCAGCTTTGTTGCGATCTGTTTCTTACGTGCGGGCGATTGATCGGCGCGCAGAAAACGCGTGCGGAAAAATTTTTCCAACCGCGGATCCTCGTCCGCGATGATTCGGAGCTCTCGCGCACCACTACGACTGGGCGCCTGATAAACCGCTTCGGCCGTCTCTAAACGTTCCGCCTCGGCCCACTGTCGGAAATAGCGAAATGTATCGGCGAGTTTCTTTTCGCCACATTGAATGTGGTCCTCCAAGACCGTGATCGCCGGGTTTCCGCGCTTCCAATCTTCGACATGGACGTGCTCGAGAAACCCCAGTTGAACCAAGAGTTCAATCGGGCCCACAGCCCCGTCTCGGCGCAGCACCTGATCGGCCGCATCAACCACGCGTTGTTCCAATTTCGATCGACGTCGGACGTCGTTGTCTCCCGCTTGAGCCATGGCGAGTAACGACCCTCAATGTGCTACAAACCAACTACCAGAGTTTTTCTTATTTTCGTCTTCGCGGGAAGCCCGTCAGCGGAAAACGCCGACGATTCCGCACTGGCGAATTGCAGCTCGTTTGACCCAAATGAGATTCGCTGAAATCGCTCGGTCGAAACACCCGAGCCACAACAGGAATCGGCTGCCCTGCGAGGATTTCGCGTTACATCTGCCGCGAACACGGTCTTTTCTTGACCGCGGAAACACGTCCACGGAGTATATTGACGGTGTTTGCCGCTTCCCTGTTGCCAACCTGATCCATGACGTCCAGATCTCGCCGCCGAGCAAAGTCGCGACGGCCTCGTTTCGAGGCTCTTGAGACACGTCAGCTGCTCGCGGCTGACGGGCTTTCGCTGGCAGCGGATACGGTCCACCTCGGACAGAACTCGGGCGCCGTCACGCTCGATGTGCTCGCTAACGACAACTTTGATACCGACTATACGGGCGATCGTAGAATCACATCGGCCAGCACGGGTAGCCTCGGCGGACAAATCCAAATCCTGGCTGATGGACTCTCGCTTCGGTACACGCCGCCGGCGGATGTGGATGGCATCGAGACGTTTCACTATTCGGTCGACAGCATGCAAACAGCCGAGGTATCTGTCGAAATCAGCTCGCCGCTACCCGATTTCAGTCAGACAATCTATTTGTTCCAGCAAGAGTATCGGTTCGATGTGCTAACCAGGGCCGTATTTCCCGAGGACTATGCAGGCGAGAAACGCATTACCTTGATCAGCGAGACGGAAGACGGCGCGGACGTGCGGATTAGCGATGATGGAAAATCGGTCCTTTACCGCTCACGAATCGGAATTCAGGGCCAAGACCAATTCAATTACATCGTTGACGACATCTATCTCGGCACCGCGAAAATCGAGGTGGTCAACCCGATCGACGACGATCGCTACGAAGTCTTACAGAAGAGCGGGCGCACCGAACTCCGTGTGCTTGATAACGACTTTCTTGCCGGCGCCGATCCGTCCGTCGACTTGGCCGAGGTCAAGGCCAACGCGAAGATCACTCACGTGCTGAGCGAGTCCGAGAACTTTGATGTCGAGATCGCCGAAGATGGTCGTTCGATTTACTTCACGCCGTCGACCGATCACTCTGACTATTCCTGGTATGCGACGTTTCGGTATGTCGTCGATGCTCGCTTTGAGCAAACCGTATCGGTCAATGTCCGGCGGCCTGTTCAAGACGATAGCTTTGATGCCGACATCGATGGCGGCGCGCATTTCCTCGACGTGCTGGACAACGACACCTATTTATCGATTTTCGGCGGCAATCGTCGCATCGTGGATCGCATCACCGCGGTCACGCAAGGTGATCAGGGAGGCAGCGTTGCCATCTCACAGGACAGCACGCAAGTCGTCTATATCCCGGCTGCCGGATTCTCTGGCCGGGAGAAATTCGAGTACACGGCGGATGAAAAGTATTTGGCAACTGTGATTGTCAACGTCACGTCGCCGGTGCGCGACGATGTCGAAATTGCTTACGTCGGATCAAATAATCGACTGGATGTTTTGGCGAACGACTTTTCCGCTGCCCAGCGAGGGCAAGTCACCATCACTTCGGTGAGCGAGTCGGAAATCGGTGCATCCGTTCACATCGCTGCTGACGGTGTGATCATCTATGCACCGCCCGAAGACGCGTTGATGCGTGAGCCCGTCGCTTTCGTTGACACCTTCCATTACACCGTCAACGACCAACTCACGGCGACGGTGCTGGTTCGGCTCCAGGGGATTACTCGCAGCGACCAGTTCCTTGTGGATCAGCCGATCGCACAAACGCTGAACGTGCTGGACAACGACATCTTCAACCAAGACTATCCGGGAGCGGCCACGATCACGGCTGTTTCGTCGCCAACGGGAGGCGGCACCGTATCCATCACGCCCGACGGTCATGGTTTGATCTACCAAGCTGGCAGTGAGCGCGAGACGTTTACCTACACGGTCGATGACAAATTCACCGAAACGGTCGTGATCAATCCAATCAGGCGGCTTACCTATGATCGGGCGGTCGCTGACCAAAACGGTGACGCCATCGCAATCGATGTGGCCGCCAATGACTTCCCCGCCGACGACTACTTCGTCCGCCAATACGGCCCCTATCGCGGTGACCGCGTGCTCACATCCGTGTCACAATCCGAACAAGGCGGAACGGTTTCGATCACCGCGGACGGCAAAGCGAGTTATCTGCCACCGCCCGACTATGTCGGTCAAGATACGTTCACCTACACGATTGACAACTTTTTGACCGAACATGTCCGCGTCGATGTCATTCGCCGCACCAACGATGATGCGGTTCACGTTGCCGCGGGCGCGACAGAGACGCTGAACGTACTTGCCAACGATATCCTGGGCGCCGACTACAACGGTGCGGGCGTTGTCACCGCCGTCACAGAATCCGCCGCGGGCGCCGTTGTCACGATCGCCCAGGATGGTCTCTCGATCGTTTACACACCGCCGATCGATTTTCAGGGGGCAGACAGCTTCGTCTACGTGTTGGACGGTAAATTCAAGGCGACCGTTACGGTCTCGGTTCACGACAACGCGAACGATTTGCATGCAAAGTTCGAATCTGTCGGACAACTCCGCGATTATTTGCTGGAACTATCGGTTGAGCGAAATCAACACCTGTTTGGGCAACCGGGCTACGTCTTCGACTACCGATTTCTTGAGGACACCGCCAACGCCACGCTGAAATACTCTGAAACGAATGTGCAAGTCGCGGGCGTTGATGAAGACGACATCGTCGAGACCGACGGGAACTTCATCTACGCGCTCCGCGGCGACGAGCTGACAATTGTGCGATCGCTTCCGGCCGATCAACTGGAAGTCGCCTCGCGGACACAAATCGAGGGGACTCCGGTCGGCATGTACCTCAACGGCGATCGCCTGACCGTCATTTCCCGAGTGCATGAGCCGATTGAAGCCGTCGATGATCCGAACATCGCAGCCGCGTCATTTACCGTCGACCGAATCTTCCCACCGCCCTACCCAAGAAATTTGACAACCGTGGTCACGGTTTTGAACGTCGCGGATCGCAGCTCGCCCACATTGGTCCAACGGACCACATTTGACGGTGACTTTTCAAAGTCGCGGCGAATCGGCGATCAGGTCTTCCTGGTACTGCAGACGCGTGAAATGTTACTCGAACCGGATTTGATTCTTGACGACCGTAGCAAGAGCGGCGTTTACGAAACCGAGCAGCAATTCACGAAGCGCGTCGTTGAGAACTCCGCTGCTATAATCGAAGATCTGCTACCGGGATATCGGAGCTACGATCGCGAAGGCGAGCTTATCCGTGGCGGACCACTGGTGTTGCCGGAAGACATCTACCGCTCACCGGACGCCGTAACATCCATGACGATCGTCGCATCGATCAACATGGGCTCCAATGAACCTGGCTTGTCGGCCGTATCGGGAGTCCTTTCGGGCGGCGGATCCGAAATCTACGCGACAGCGAACAGCCTGTACGTCTTTGACCCCGATCGCAGTCTCGACGACAACGGGCCAACCACTCGGATCTTGAAATTCGATTGGGACGGCCTTTCGGGCGCTATCGATTTCGCGGCAATTGGGAAGGTCCCAGGCAACTTGCTCAACCAGTTCTCTGCCGACGAGCAGGATGGGTTGCTGCGTGTGACGACCGAGATTTCCAACACCGAAAGCGGCAATCATTCAGGGCTCGACGAAACAGGTTTGTTTGTACTCCGCGATGACCAAGGTCTATTGGAGTTCGTCGGTAGTCTTCAAAATTTGGCAGTTGGCCATGACGTCAAGAGTGTGCGTTTCTTTGGCGACCGCGGCTTTGTGACGACCTTTGAAACCGTCGACCCAGTCTACGGGATCGATTTGAGCGACCCATCGGCACCGCGAATCATGGGGCATGTCTCGATCCCCGGTTTCAACAGCTACATGCAGTTCATCTCCGGCGACCGTCTGCTGACGGTTGGGAACAACAGCGCGACTGGTCATGGCGGTCGTGCGATGATCTCGTTGCTGGACGTCGGTGACTTGACTGCTCCGCGTCTAATCGACCAATACAACTTGCCCCAGTTTTCAACCAGCGAAGCCAACTTTGACCACCACGCGTTCGGTTGGTTCGCGCCGCACGAACTGCTGGCAGTGCCGATCAGCCGCCACTACCAAGACCGATTCGACGACGACGGCGATGGATACCGCGAAGCAACACGATTGGTACAAGAAGACGCGTTATCGATCCTTCACATCGGTGCATTTGATTCATCCAGCCCGGAAGGCATCACTTCCCAAGGCCAGATCGCGCACAAAGCCAAGGTCCTGCGAAGCGTTTACATCAACGATTACGTCTATTCTGTCGGCTTCGACGCGGTCCGTAGCGTTAACGTGGCCGATCCCAACACGGTCGTCGATGAAGTTCTATTTGACGACGATCCGCAAGACGTCACGCCGTTGACGCAGAGGTCAATCATTGACACCAAGTCCCTCAGCGAGGCAGCACGAAAAAAACTGGCCGCGGAATTGGAAACAGAAATCGGCGACGTTTTGCTGGTTACACAAGAAAGTAATGACGGGAAAGCCGAGATCGTGTTGCGAGTCGGCGGGCAGCATTATCGCTACGAGGGAACCGCGCCTGAGAACCTTGAATTGGCAGATCAGCAATTTCGGTTCACTGACAGGTGGCACAACATCGCCAACGCTTACGACGTCAACAACGACAGCCGTGTGACGGCGAACGATGCGTTGATAGTCATCAACGAATTGGCCCGTCGCGACGGCAAGGAGTTACCCGTCGACCGTGCATTGCGTCAGATCCACGTGGTTGCCCGCTTCGCCGATACGAACAACGACGGTCGCGTCACCGCCAATGATGCATTGATTGTCATCAACAGGCTGAGCCGTCAGAGCGATTCGACCGCACCCGCCGAAGCCGAGCAAATACGAACCATCGACTGGATTTTCTCCTCAGACGAGCAGGAACCAGAAGAATTCGCAGAAAACCTCCCAGGCAAGTTGTTCTAACCCGCGAAAAATTCTCGTCGCCTCGCCAAGATCTCACCATGACTCGAATACAAGCATTGATTCTCCTTCTGACACTCCCGTGTGCCTTGCAGGCAATTGCACAATCACCGCGGCCCAAATTGATTCTGGACTGTGACACGGCCAACGAGATCGACGACTTGTACGCCATCGTGCGGATGTTGAACCAAGACAAATTCGATGTCCTTGGTCTCACCTCGGCGCAATGGTTTCATTATCTCGGGAGACAAGACTCCGTGCAGGCCAGTCAGCAAGATAACGAAGACCTTGTGCGTATTCTCGGACGCACCGACTTGCCAACGCCGATGGGCGCCGAGCGAGCGATGGGAAAACCTTGGGGCGGCGACGAAGCGAAGGACTCGCCGGCCGCCCAGTTCATAATCAAGCATGCTCGCGCCGTGCCGGCAGGCCAGCGGATTCATGTCGTCTGCACCGGCGCGTCAACCAATCTCGCTTCCGCGATCAAACTCGCGCCGACATTGCGCCAAAGATCGTAGCCTTTTTGATGGGCTTCCGTTACGACGACAAGAAGGCGGTCTGGGACAAATCCGAATTCAATGTGCGCCGTGACTTGAACGCTGCCGACTTTTTGCTGAACCAGCCGTCGCTTGAATTGCACGTCATGTCAGCGACCGTCTCGGAGGCCTTCAAATTCGATCGTGACGATACGTTCGCGCGGCACGAAAAGATGGGTGAACTTGGTCGCTACCTGACCGAAAAATGGAAATCCAAATTCAGAGACAGCAAGACTTGGGTGATGTGGGATTTGGCGCTGGTGGAAGCGATGCTTTGCCCCGACTTGGCGACGGAAGTTCAGGTCATGACGCCTCCGGAGAACAGGCAACGAAAAGTCTGGATTTATGATTCGATCGACACCGCTGCGATGCAAGAAGACTACTGGAGCGTCGCCGAACAGGCAGCCAAAAACGCAAGCAACTGATCGCCGCTTCACGCGTAGAAGCACAAGTACGCAGACGCCTATTCGACTTTCACTTGGAACTTCACGTTGACAGCAATCGAGAACTCATCACGTTCGAAGGTTGAGTGGGCACGCATTCGAGGACCCGTTGCAGATCAGCGCGAAGCGGGATCCGATATATGGAGTGATTGGCATCACTCACTGAGGTCGCTTATAGATGTTCTGCGACCGGATCATTGCCTCGACCGCTCTCGGCGTTCGGAAACGGATACTTCTATCGTTGGCGAGGCGACGCCGCAGGTCCCGACTGGAGATCTCGATTACAGGCATTGGAATCACGTGCTGGCGAATCAGCTCGATACGAGCCGGATCAACCAGTCCTTTCAGCACAGAGAAATCAAGTTCCGCCTCGCCGCCTCGCTGCACAACCGCCGGTACCGCCAGCTTGAGCAATCGCTCCGACTGATGCCAATCTCGAATCGAGGCTAACGAATCACTGCCGATGATGATCAACAGTTCGGCTTTGGGAAACTCTTGCTGCAGATCGATGATCGTGTCGACGGTGTAACTGACGTCTCCGCGGCGGATTTCCCGATCGTCGACGATGTGGTTTTCGCAACCGGATACCGCCAACCGCAACATCTGCAGACGGTCTTCCTCCGCTGCGACCGGTCCGTTGGGCTTCAGAGGCGACATCGCCGCCGGAATCCAGCGAATTTCGTCCAGCTGCAGTGACTCGAGCGCGGCCTCAGCAATCCATAGGTGACCGATGTGAACGGGATCGAACGATCCGCCGAAAACTCCGATCCGCATCCGACAAGCCTCAAGTATTAGTGTTTCGCGACGAAATCGTGACCAGACGTGTCCATCATGATGCCAATCATTGCAGGTGAAGCAAACTGCTGATCGAACTCCTTTATGAACTGGCCCCTTTATCAATTGGCTGAGCGATCCACTATGTTGACGGATAATTCCATTTTCACCAATCAGCCCACCACCAGCTCCCTGCCGACCGCGATGCCCCCAGAAAACGAACAGCCGAACGGCGAACCGGGGCCGGAAGCAGGCAATGTGGATGAAAGGTCCGCGTCATCGACTTCGCATCAGGTCGAGCTGTTCGAGACGCAGCCACCCCCCTGGGAACTGGCAGTCGAAGATGATGTGGCCGTTGCCAGCGTCGTATTCAGCGAAGCGCCCTACGGACCTTATGACTATCGCATCCCCGACTCGATGCGAGACGACTTGAAAGCTGGGATGCGGGTTCGCGTTCCACTGGGCAAGCGACGCAAGCCCATCATGGGCTGGTGCACGGAAACCAAGCTCGGTTCATCCGTACAGCGATCGCTTCGCGATGTGGCTGAGGTCATCGATGCGGAGCCTCTTTGTGACCCGCCGCTGGTTCGTCTCGTGATGTGGATGAGCCACTATTACCAAGCGCCAACTGGCCAAGTGTTTGACGCGTTGATCCCATCGAGTGTCCGCAGCAATGCAGGCACACGCCAGCGCACCTACTTCACCCCCGAGTTGAATCTACTTGACGATGCGACGATCGAAACGCTGCCCAAAAAACAGCAAGCGGCGATCCGCTTCTTGATCGCGGCCGGTCGTCCGATGACCGCGTCACAATTGATGATCGAGACCCAATGCACGAAGGATCCGATCAACCGTTTGCAAAAGAAAGGGCTGTTGGTAGCGGACGTCCGTCGCGAGATGTCAACGGGCATGCCGATGCGATGGAATTTAGGTGACGGCGAAGTCGAACGCAGCCACGAATTGACACGTGACCAGACCAACGCGTTGCAGCGAATCGTTGCGGCGCTCGATTCCGGCGAGGGAAAATCGCTGTTGTTGCACGGTGTAACCGGTAGCGGCAAGACCGAAGTTTACATCCGCGCGATCGAGCACGTCGTTAAGTTTGGTCGCGGCGCAATCGTGCTCGTGCCCGAAATCAGTCTGACTCCGCAGACGCGTGGTCGATTCGAACGTCGTTTCCAATCGGTCGCCGTCTTGCACAGCCAGATGACTCCTGCGGAGCGTCACTTCCAATGGCAGCGAATTCGTCACGGCGAAGTACAAGTGGTCGTTGGACCGCGGAGCGCCGTGTTCGCTCCGCTGCCTCGCCTCGGTTTGATCATTCTGGATGAGGAGCACGATTCGTCTTTCAAGCAAGACACACAGCCACGCTACCACGCACGCAAAGTCGCACACGCTCGCGCGATGTCGCTTGGTGTACCATTGGTTCTCGGCACAGCCACGCCATCCTTGGAATCGTGGCACGCAACAACAACCGGACACGCTGAACTGATTGAGATGCCGACGCGCGTGAATGATCGGGTGATGCCTGATGTGCAGTTGGTTGATTTGCGAATCCGTGATGATCGAACCTCGGGCGCCATCAGCCGACCCCTGCACACCGCCATTCAAGAAACTCTGGATGAGAAAGGTCAAGTCATCTTGTTGCTGAACCGGCGCGGCTTCGCCACCACGATTCAGTGCCCGGCCTGCGGTCATGTGGTTGCTTGCCCCGACTGCGACATGCCGTTGACACATCACCGGGATGGCGGCAAAGCGGTCTGCCACTATTGCGATTACACGATCGCCACACCACCGTGGTGTCCGGCCTGTCGGTTCGATGGAATTCGGTACGGCGGAATCGGCACGCAGAAGTTGGAGATGGAGGTCAAGGCGAGATTCCCCGAGGCGCGGATTGCACGAATGGACAGCGACACCATGCGTCGCCCCGGGAGCCACCAACGCGTGTTGTCTGCCTTTCGCGGCGGTGCTGTCGACATCCTGTTGGGGACACAAATGATCGCCAAAGGACTTGACTTTCCCAACGTGCTATTGGTCGGAGTGATCAACGCCGATGGTGCCCTGCACTTTCCCGACTTTCGCGCCGCAGAGCGAACATTCCAGCTGGTCACACAAGTCGCCGGGCGCACCGGTCGCGGAGATCGTGGCGGACGAGTGATCGTGCAAACTTTCTCGCCGGAGCATCCCGCGATCCAGGCAGCATCGCGACACGACTACGCCCAGTTCGCACGCGACGAAATGGTCAATCGTCGTAAGTTCAACTATCCGCCGTTGGGCAGCGTTGGTCGAATCATCATTCGGGGTCCAATCGAGGAGGTCACCGAAGCAATCGCCGACTCACTACTGACGCGGCTGGAGGCGGCGCGCGATGCACTTGGTTACGAGGTACGCATACTTGGTCCCGCACCGCCACCCATCTCGAAGCTGCGCGGCAAGTACCGTTTCCACATCCTGCTCCAGTCGGTCGATCCGGCGCATCTTGGCCAAACAATCCGGCGAGCGACCGAGACCTTCACCATCCCTGAAAAGGATGATGTCCAATACGTGATCGACATCGATCCCATGGACATGCTTTAGCAGCAAAGAGCTTGCAAGGAACGAAGAAAGCAGGTGCCGTCACGTTGCTGACGGTAACGTTGTTTATGGGGAAAGCCGCACAATCTTCCAACCGGCAGCCTCGCGTCGGTAGCAGACGCGATCGTGCAATCGGCTGGGGCGCCCCTGCCAGAACTCGTATTGCGCCGGCTCGACTTCGTACCCTCCCCAGTTCTTCGGACAGGGAACGATCTGATCGGCATGCTGGGCGTCGTATTCCCGCATCAGCTGTTCCATCACCTCACGATTCTCAATCACAGAGGACTGCTCGCTCACGTGAGCGCCGATCTGACTGTCTCGGGGGCGGCTGTGGAAGTAGTCTTCCGATTGACGGCGATCGGTCTTTGTGACCGTTCCTTCGATGCGGACCTGGCGTTGCAGATGGGGCCAGAAAAAGCAGAGTGAGACTCGCGGGTTTGCCAGCATTTGTTGCCCCTTGGTCGAGCCATAGTTCGTATAAAAGCAGAGCTTGCCGTTTTCGATTCCTTTCAACAAAACGACGCGGGAGGTGACGTGGCCCGCATCATCGGCGGTTGAGAGGGTCATGGCGTTGACCTCGACCCAATCCGGCAAATCCGGCTGCTGGGCCTGTTCGAACCAGCATCGGAACTGAACCAGCGGGTCGGAATCGGCGTCTTTCTTGCTGAAACCTGCCATCGAGTAGGTCTTTCGCATTTGCTTGATCGACATGCTTTTCCCAGATGATTGGAACTCGCCGGGGCGTGTGGACGTATTAAATAGGCACGGTGGCTGCATTTGGCACGCCGCTTGCCTCGTTGTAGATATTGCTGTTCGTAATGCCAACCTGGCGTTCACCTCCTCGTTTCCGAGTGATTCATGACTGAATCTTTAACAGGCAATCTGTTGGTTGCCTCATCACTAGTCACCGACCCCATTTACGCCGGGGGGGTCTGTTTGGTCGTTCACCAGGACGAGAGCAACGTGATTGGCGTGATGCTAAACCGGCCGATGAAACCGGCGCCGGAAGCACTTGTCGCGATGCTGGGCGGACAAAAGAAGCCCTCGGAAGGAAATCGTCTGACTGCGTTCAGCGAGACCCCGACGACCGAAACGGCGGAAAACCAGCCGCATTCCGAGGACCCAGCGGATGCTTCTGCGGCCGATCAACCGATTCCGTGGGGCATGTTACATTTCGGTGGTCCGCTCTCGGGGCCGGTCGTCGCGATCCACCAACACAGCCAGTACGCAGAGGCGGAAACCGGCAGCGGCATCTATGTGGCGGCCCAAAAACAACACTTGGAAGACTTGGTTCGTTGTCGGCCGGGCCCATACCGTTTGATCGTCGGGCACCTTGGCTGGGAATGCGAGCAACTGGCAGCGGAGATTGAAGCAGGAATCTGGCATGTCTTACCCGCGACCACGGATTCGGTGTTTTCATCGGCCAATGAGATGTGGCCGAGATTGATCGGCCGGGCAACCTCGAGTTCGATGGCGAGATGGCTTGGCATACCGGATCTCGTCGCCGCGGGCGAACTAAACTAGAATCGTTCGTTCGTTCTACGATTTGCGAATCGATGCGCTCCAAACACGTTCCAGAAGACCCATCCTGTGGCACCACCTGACGAAGGCGATGAAGTCAAGAAGCGATTCCGCATCCAGCGCCAACGTCTGGGCAAGATCGCATTCATGAAAGAGGACGGCAGCTTCGGATTCATCCAGGCAGAAGACTTTCGAGACGACGTCTTCTTTCACAGCCAAGACTGGGACGGAACGGTGACCAAGGAAGGCAGGTCCCGCATCGTGGCTCCGGAAATCGAAATGTGGGTGGAATTCGAGCTCGACGACGACCACTTCGAGCTTGAGAAACGCCTGCGAGCGAAATCCGTTCGCCCCACCAACCGCCCGACGGGGCGAAAGCTATCGGGGCGCGACGCGACCTTCAAAATCGTGACGCATCACCCCAACGCACGGAAGAAACGGCCGACTTGGCGAAAATAGAGTTAGCCCCTTCTGCCGTGGTCACGCATCTGGCTTTTTGGGCTCAGCCTTGGGCTGGCCATCGACACTCGATCCCTCAGCCTTCTCCGCTTCGTCCTCTTCGCTCTTTTCTTTTTCCGGCGGCAGCTTACCGCCATTATTCCTAGCCGTAATCAAGTCCTTTTCCAACGCTCGGACGAGTTGCGGGTTGATGTGCTTGGTCAGCAACTCGCGGGTGATCGTAAACATTTCGTCGACCTTTCGACGCTGACTCGCGTTCCTGGTCCCGAGCGCCTTCAAAAAGTCCGCTTGCTTCTTGCCCATCTCGGTAGCGAGTTTTTCATTGGAGGGCTGTTCACGAAGCGCATTCATCAGCGCTTCGGCCTTTTCCATCTCGCCTTTGCGGAGTCTGATGCGGATGCGTGCTTTGAACAATTCACGAATCGCCACGAGGTCAATGATTGAGTTTTGCACGCCTCGAATGTACGCCTCGGCTTGTAGCCGCATATCATCTCCCGATAGGTCAGCGACTTCCATCGGTTTCAACCCCGGCACCAGCGGCAAGCGGGCCAGGACTGCGCCACCATTCTTCACATAGAGAAGGCGCAAAGGGCTCTCTGTACGGTCGATCTCCAGGCGTCCATCCCAGTCGGTTCGGCCTATGAACGTCATTTTTGTCGACTTCAACTCTTTTTCGTAGAGTTCGTACCCGATCAGTGGGAAGTCCGAATCTTTCTGCAGATGCAGCCGTAACAATGATGACTCGCCGAACGGTCGTACTTTCAAGGCAGTTCTGAAAGTTCGCTCGTTCTTTCGACCCTGCAAACCGCCGGCGCGACCGGCGTAGTAGTCCATTTTCACGTTGCGACCTTCGATCTCGGTAACCAACAAAAATGCCCAATCGATCGGTCCGATGATGATCGGCTTTCCGTTACGGTCATTCTTGCGGGTCATCGGCTCATAAAGATCGTTCGGGCGAACTCCGGCCGGCGAGGTCTCATCAAGAATCAATCCGCCAGCTCGCAGCAAACCGACGGCGTTTTTTTGGCCGGCATTCTCAATGCGGATAACCGGCGCGAAGGCTTTGATAATCCCTCGGGCGATCGAAGCAGGAAGAGATCCTGGGGCGGTGTTCTGCACGCTCGCGACCGGCCCAAAATGCCGCATCAAAGTGTCGAATTCAACCACATCGATTGTGTTTGGAACCAAATCGCCGCTGACGCGAACAACGAAAATCTTGTCGTATGCTTCAACCGCTTTGCTCACCAGATCAATGATGGGTGGCGTGATCAGCTTTGCCTCCGGCTCGGTCAGGGTCATCGCCAATCCGCGTGAAACGAGCAACGCTTCGGTTTTTTCATCGGCCCAAAGGTCTCGAACCGCCATCGCATCCCCTTCGACTGCCTCGAGACGATTGGCGACGCCGGCGACTGACTCGTCATCCATCGCGGCCCCCCGAGCCTTGACCTCTTCGATTCGCGGCTTTGTGCCGTAGATTTTCTGGACCAATTCTCCCACATTCTTGGCGATTCGAATGCGAACGGCATCAGGATGATCACGCTTGACGGCAAGTACCGGGTCAGCCGAGGTAATCGCGTCATAAGAGAGTGATCCGATATCGCGCAGCGAAGCGATTCGAACCTCCGCGGGAGCGTCGGCAACGTTCAATCGCCAGACCGCTGCAAAGTCACGATCGAGAAAAGACCGCAGAGGTTTCTCGATCGATTTCGCATTGACGGCTGGATCGTCGGACACCAGCCAGACAAGGACTTGATAGGGAGAAAAATCCCACGGGATCTCTTCGCCATCCTCGGCGACTGGCATAGGCTCCGGCAGTGGACTCGTGATCGCTCGTGACACAGAGAGCTTGGCTTCCACAACCTTGGGCGCTGCCGATTGTGGATTCGCCGCCACCACTTCGGCAGACCCCGCGGACGAATCCTCGACATCACCGGCGTCGCTGGACCATCCGACGGGGGAGGTCCAAATCAACAAAGCGGCGAATGTGTAAGACCTCAAATGCATCATTGTCCCAACCGCCAATTTCCAGCGTTTTGATAGAGGGAAACGATATCGGATCCCACGCCAATCAACTGACGACGGTAGGCGTACGAGTCAACCATCTGCCAAAGCGGGAGAACAGGCAACTCGTGATGTGTGATCGCATGCAAGTCAAGCAACCGATCTCGAACCTCGCGCCAGTTCTTTGCTTCCTCCAAACGTCGCAATCCGAGACCGACGAGTTGATCGGCACTACCGGCCAGACCTTCCGGACCAAGCACCCGTCGCGCGTCGATGACCGGCTCCCAAACTGCGGTCGAAACGTAGACGATGTCGGCGATGTCTTCGTCATCTTTGGGAAACGTCCCTCCCACAGGCAGCTCGACCAAATCGACTTCAAGTCCGAGCAATTGCCATTGGCTGCGAATGGCCTCACATGCAACGCGAGAGAGATTGTCTGGTGGAAACGCCAATCGAATCGGTGTGATCGGCGGGACCTGCTCGCCTTTACGCTCAGCCTGCGACTTCATCTGATTGGCATTCATCGCCAGCAGCAACTTGGCGAGCGGCGGCTCATAGGGACGCGGTTCGATGGATTGATCGTAGGCGTATCCCAGCGGGTCGTTGATTTCGATCCCGGCCGGAAACGGACCTGAGAGCACGCGGCAACCCTCGAATTTCAAGCCCTCGAGAAGTTCACCAGTAAGAATGTCTTCGCGGTTGATTCCATACAACAAAGCTCGGCGGAACGTCCTTTCGGCGAGGTACGGATGGTCCGAACAAGGGATCAACATGTGCACGGTGGGCAACGGATAGTTGGCCACCTTGATGGTCTTACTCTTACGAAGCCGAACTGCGTCAGCCGGAAACAATTGGTCCAACACGTCCACCTCGCCCTGCAACAACAAGCTCACCCCCTGTGCCGCGGACTGGCTGCGGATCTCGACGATCTCGCGAGGTTGCGTGGGCGTCTTCGGCGCTCCTGACAAGACGAATCGAACCGTCTCTTCCTCGACGACATCAACTCGGTAATCGCCGGTCGGCGAAAGCGGTTTACCACCGAACCAACTGCCGTCAACGGGCACCTGCAGTAGACAAATCGGCAGCACATTGGGCCGACGCAAATCAAACGAGACTTGCTTGGGGCCGTTCAGTCCAATGGTAGAAACTGCGGCGGCCCAGGGAGCAAAGTAAGTCGGTGAATCGAGTCTTGCCCGCTGGGCTAACACGTCGGCAAGAAAATAGGCTTCGATCTTGTCGAGTGGAGGCTTCAGCGTTTCGGTTTCCAAATTCAAATCGAAGTGCATGCGGTCAGGACTCATCTCGACGTCGCCGAAGATGAACTCATATTCACCCCCTTCCGGTCCCGCCCCCTGCATTTCGAAGAGCGTCCGATACAACAACCGGCCGGCACGACGAGCGCCCCAATTGTCCAAACGTGTCGGTTCGAACACGGTTGCTGTTTGCAACACACCAACATTCACCAACGGATAGATCGAGTCGATCTCACGAATCAGCGCGAGGCCGCCAGCAATATCGGGTTTCAGGTACACGCTTTCACGGGCCAGATGTCGGGCTGTTCGATAGTCTTTCGCGTCTCGCGCTGCCATCGCTTCCTCCTGCTTGGCCGTTGCCATTTTCAGGAATTCAAGGTTCCATTTCTGGACCGAATCGAGTCGCTCGTTCTTATAGTCCTTCTCCAATCGAGCCAGCATTTTCTGGGCTAAATCCAATTCGCCGTTATCCACCATCTGCTGCATCAATCGATTGGTGGTGCCACCGATAGCTCGAATCACCGTCGACGGTTTGTATTCGGGCGCGTAACGACGCAGTTCTTCGAGCATCGCCAGAGTGGGAGCCAGTTCGCCTCGTCGGGCGCGAGCGATCGTATCGTTCCAGAGAAACTCACTGCGGAGCTCACGTAATCCCGCCCGAGTCGGATAATCGCGAATCAATACCGACAAGAACGGATAGGCCCCCGTAAAATCACCTTTTGCGATTCGCTCTCTAGCTTCCCGCTCAAGTCGTATTTCCCAGAGGTCAATTCGCTTGATGTCGGACCATTTGCAGGCGAAGTCTTTGCCTTCGATGCCGACGACTTGGAACTTCAACGCTCCGGTGGGACTGGAAGGTGGTTTTCGACCCGGAAAATCGAGCAGCTGAGTCATCGCCCATCCGCCACCGGCCGCTTCGGTGAAGAAAATCAAATCGTGCGGTTCATCCTGCAGCAGCCCCAAGCCAGGATCTTCAGGCTCGCCCGACTGAGCGTAGGTGAGTTGCTGAGCCAAGGCGTTTGACGCGCAGGGAAACGCCCATGCCGCTCCCAGCAACAGACATCGCAGCAGGATCGTACGAACGGGCATTTGGAACCGCTTGAACATAGTGACTATCAAGGGACGACTAACTCGCGGGAATTTCGGTGAGGTAGACAACTCCCTCTGCACCAGGCACCAAAAATCGGCTTCCCGCGGGAAAAGGGGTCGCCGAAATCGGCTGTTTCAGATCTGTTTGTCCGAGCAATTTTCCCGACCCAGGGTCGATCGCAATCAGCCAACCGGTCTTCCCAGCCAAGACGATCGATTTGCCAACCACCAGCGGCTCGCCGACCGGCTGCCCCGGCGGCAATTGGACCTCGAATGCTTGGGTTCCATCAGCCGAGTAGGCTCGCAACACCGAATCGTCGGTCTGAATCAGACAGAGATTTCCGGCTGCGATCGGTCCCCATGCGGCACGCCCATTCAACAGCGTTTTGAACTTCTCGTTCAAGCTGACCATTTCAAAGCCGACGATGAAATCACCTGCAGGACCAGCAGTTGTGCCGACGACGGTGTCACCAACCCCAGCGAGCCGGCCCAGGAATTCGTACTCGAGCTCCTTGGAGGCGAGTTCTCGCGTATTGTCGCCGGCACGGAGCCGGTAGATCTTCTTTCGGCTGTCTGCCAACACGACCTGATCAGGATCTTCGGGAAGCGTTACCGGGTTTGTCCATTTCACCTTCCCGACCGGATCACTGTCAGGTTGGAACGGAGCACCCTTTTTACCCGTCCTCCAATCAATCAGCACGACTCGGCCAGTATCCAGCGGAACAAGTAACCCGCCACCGGCCACTACGATTCCACCACTCGGCTTAGCACCTGCCAGCCCGAGCGTCACTTGACGCAGTTTTTCTGTCTTACGGCTGGGGTCATAGACGACGATCGCCTGACCACCGACCTGGTTCAGCATCAGACTGCGCGTTGCATCAATCGAAACGGGGTTCTCAAATCGAATCCCCACCGCTTTGTCTCCAGGGTTCTCGATCGGACCGGTCGTCGAGCCATTGGCCAAGGTTTCGCGGCCCAGTTCGAACAACGCAGCTTGGCTGGTCACAACATGAAACCCCTGTCCATCGGGTGATCGCTGTAGCATCGAAATGGGAACGCCCACGTCGGTATGCCAATATTCCTCGCCTGTCTTGGGGTTCGCAGCCGTGACCCGTATTGCGGACGTCCCACGCAACACACGTGCGTGGACCAGCGAATCATCGGTCGCGAACGGCTCGCCGATGAACGTATCGAGCTCATGCAGGCTCCAATCACGCACGACCCGCCCGGTATTGATTTGTAATTCGTAGCGACCAATCCTCGTACCGGTGATCCACATTGAACTGCGGCCCACGGCCATCTGAGTCGCAGTCGGTTGCTCGTAGAAAGCCGGCAGCTTTGCCGCGACGGTCACCTGTTCACGGTCGGCCGTGGGCTCAATGTCCAACACGACGACTTCACCACGATCAGTCAGCACGATCAGGCGACGACCCTGGATGATGGGAGCAACCCTCACATTCCCCGTCAGACGAAACAACGGCTGAGCAACCTTCAAGTTCTGGCCCGATTCGTCAACCCTTAACACGTGCACATTTGCGTAATCCGTACCGGCGTTTTCGATCACAAACACATGACCGAGCAGCGGGACCGGTGGAACGGTAATCGTTCCCGCTTCGTGCCCAATGTAGAAACTTTCCAAACACGATCCGTCTCGCGTGTTCAGTAGGTACAGGTTGCTGTGATCGCCAGGCACGTAGGCACGATTGGCGCGGTCATCGATGCCTGGGCCCGTCTCCAGCGGTTGCGGAAGTTGGGTCGCCCATTTCGGGTCGCCCGAGTCGGCGTCCAACGAAATCAGTCGCCCCGATTCGGTGGAAACATAAACGTCGTCGCCCACGGAAATCGGCCGGCTGAATCCTTCGTCAATCTTAGCTCGCCAGGCAACCTTCCCATCCTGCGCCGAACATCGCAGGACTTCCAACGACGCCGACTCACTCAGCAACACGCCCGATCCATCCTCCAGCCGGACGGGGGGAAGATCTTTGGCAACTCCGACATAACGACGCCAAACGTAATTTTCCGTTTTCACCGTCGAACGCCAGGACGGACCCACCAGCCCGAAAGTAAAGCACCTCGCCGGTTAGATCTGGCGCATTCCGACCGGACAACGTCGTGAGCACGATCGACTGAACCGAGTCATCCTGTTCGCCACCCTCGACGGTCGGAGGCAGTTTGGACGCCGGCGCGACCAGCGTCTGTTGGATATCGCTCGCCGAGCGAATCAACGTGTCCAAACGCTCGTGATTGTGCAGCTCAGGAAAGTCGCGCAGCAAGACTTTGCGTGTGTCGTAGGCAGCTTTGGTATCGTTTTGCTCCAGATCTTCCTTCATCTCCGCTTCCGCTTGATCAAGTCGGATGTTTCGAGAAATATCGCGTTTGACTCGCGCCCGGTCTTCCTCGACGCCCTGAATCGGCCCGGCCAAAGTCGTCTTCATGGACGTCGGCATGTACAACGGATCTTCCATCAATTCGCGATGTTCATCCAGTTTGTCTAACAACGACTGTTTCTCGGTCGTTTCCTTCGCTTTCATCGCGGACGAGGCAAGATTTCTGGCAATGTCGACCAGCAGCGCAGCGAGGTTGCCACGCTCTTCGTTCATCCCCTCTTCTTCCGCAATCAATGGCAGCTTTTCTCTGGCCAAATCGACTGCCCGCCACGGCTCCTGTTTGAACTGGGCCGCCTTGTACAGCTCGGTCATCGTCACCCGTGTCCGGGCCAGCGATGCATACTGACTATCCGAATAGCTATCCAGAAACGTCATGTACATCTCTTGTGCGCCGGTGTAATTCTGCTGGTCATACAGCTTGTTGGCCTCTTCGATGAACGAGTCAGCACTTTCTCGCGACAAGACAAAGGCGATGCCACCGCCGACGAGCAGCAACAGTGCGATAATCGCCACGTAGCCGTAGACTTTAAAGGAATCCCAGACCGACTTTTGCGGATCGGGCTTCTTGCGTGTGGAGCGGGGACGACTCACGGGTGCACCGCCGGACATCACATCGTCGGCCGCGACTGCCTCGACCGCGACTGCTTCCACGGCGACGGGCTCGTAGGCTATCGGCTCGGCCTCAAAGACGTCGACGGCCTCGACAACCTCTTCCGCTTCGTCGGGCACAACCCCAAGATCATCCAAGCCAGCCGTCAAATCATCTTCTTCTGCAGGCGACGCGTCATCGTACTGATCACTCCGCAACTCGCCGATCAATTTGGTCGCCTGAAAATGCGTCAGCTGTCCGTTGTCGACCAACAGCTTTGCGACAGCCTCAGGCGTGACACGGGTGCCACCTTGTTCAAGTTGTTCGCGAAGTGCTTCGATGATCTCCTGGTCGAGCAAACCGAGTCGCTCTAGTCGGTCGATCAGTTCGTTTGCAAGCATGTTTTCTGTGGGTTTTCCGTGAGTCAGTAAAGTGAAAGAGAACGATGCACCATGGTCACTACGGTGCGAACTGCCGAGCGGGTCGCCGGTGAATCGCGTTAGTCAAATTCCTCAACCTGCGTCACTTCCAGCTCCGCGTAACCAGCGATGGTCCCGGCATCCATTGCATCGACCAGTGAACGAAGCTTTGCCAACTCGTGGACTTTGACTGCCAGCCGCATCCCGTCGTTGTGCCCGGAGATCGCCTCTTTGAGAGCGGTGATCAGATTCTGCTTGCCCGGAGTTTCTCGCTCCCACTCCGGCGCCATCACCAAGAACGAACCGAACTCATCGACTTGGACTTCCACCATGTCCAGATCTTCGGACTCTTCCTCAACCACCGACGTACTCGGGGCGTCGGTCTGTTGCCGCGGCATTTCAATTGATTTCTGCAAACTAAATGCGGCGGTGACCATGAAAAAGATCAACAGCAGAAAAGTGACGTCGACCATCGGCGTCATGTCCATCTCTGCTTCGGGACGAGGCTTTCGCTCCAAAACTTCGTCGTCGTCCTCGTCTTCGTCAGCACGCTGATCTTCGACGGAGGCGGGCTCGGCGCTGGCCGCTTCCGCGGGAGGGATCTTGGGGACAAGCACCGGTTGTTCCACAACAATCGGCGCCTCTTCGATGACTTCGACCTCGGCGAATTCCTCTGCCTGGTCGGTGTCACCCACATCCGAGTTCAACTCAACTTCCAGCTCCGGAACGTGGACAGCGGTCTCGCAATTCGGACAGCGCACGCGGCGCCCCGCCAACCGATTGTTGACATGGTGACTGGAGCCGCATTCAAGACAGGTGACTTCGATCGACATGATTGCTATCGCTAATTCCTAAAGTTCCTTGACCGCGATGTAGGTCGACTCCAGGTCTTCGAACGCATCGCCGATGATCTTTTGAATCCGCGTGACCTGGCCCACCTTGACGTCCCCGTCGCCGAACAGCATCACCTGCTGCTTGCTCGCGCCGATCGACTTTTCCATTTCGGCCGTGATGTATTCGATGATCTCGGATGCCTGGGCATCTTCGTCGCTGCTGAATTCGGTTCCGTCCAGTTGGGAAACAATGACGCCGTCACCGGCACCCGGATTGATGAAGATCACCGCCGAGTTCTTGGCCGCGATGGCCAGGCCATTCTGGGCTTCGGGAATCTTACCGATCTTGGTGGGATCCATTGTCGAGCAGACAATGAAGAAAATCAGCAACAGGAACGTGATGTCGATCATCGGCGTGATGTCCATCTCGTCATCTTCGCGGTGCTTGCGAGGAAGCGAGAAATCATCATCCGCGTCGTCGTCGAACGTCTCGATAGCGTCACTCATGATTTGCTCGTGGCTTTCAGGGCCGCCCGGTCTCCTGCCGCATTATCTCACTCGACCCGATTCTACATCGCCATCGGATCAACGGTCTGACCAGCAGCGGGACGACCCGCCGATGGTGATTTGGATAATCCATCTCGGTACGAAACCATGAAGCGGGCCAGCCCGGCACCGACCAGGTCCTCCATTTTCGCAATCCGAATATTGACGTTGGCGACCAGAATCATCAGCGGGATGGCGATCGCCAAACCTGACGCCGTTGTCACCAGCGCCAAGTTAATGTCACCTGCCAACGCCGATGGCTCGACCGATTCCGCCGTGGCAAGCGTCTGGAACGCGCCCATCATTCCGAACACCGTTCCAAACAAGCCGATCATTGGGGCGCTCTTGATCACCGTGCTGACCCAACTGAGCCGATACTCCAAGTCGCTCATCACATCACGTTGGAAGCGATCCATCACGAATTGACGCGCCTTCTTGTAACCCAAATCTCGATGGTGCATCGCCATTTCAACAATCTGCGGAATCGCCCGTGGGTCTCCTTCGCAGTACTGGGCAGCCCCCTCGAAGTCGCCCGCATCGAGCATCTGCTCGACGTCGTCCATAAAAACGTCCTGTTCTTCCTCAGTCTTGAAACGCTTTTGATTGACACGCGTCCAAACGATCACAATGCAGTACAACCCCCACAACGCCACAGCCGCCAATGCGAAGTACGTTGAGTTGGAAATGATGTCGTAGAGAGACATTTCGGCAAGTAGCATCAGGCATCAAGTCCTTACTAGTAGACCCGGAAAATGGATGGTTTGGGTGACAAGTTTCGTCCGAACGTGCAGTTGTTCGGTAGATAAGTTAGGGGTTTCATCGCGGACTGACCAGCGATCCGTCTTTAGGCTTTCGGTAACGTTGGTCAGTCAGCACAAACCGGTACCCATCGCCTTGCGGCCTACTGATGAATACCGTCTTGGCGATCGCGTCGACCGTCCGATGGCCTTTCGCAATAGCATATTCGAGTTCAGTTTTGGCGAGCCGTTTCTCAAGCGATGGTGAGATAAATTTCAAGATTTGACGTTTTTGAGCTGAGTCCCCATGCCCGACTCGGAAACGGCTCGCCCAATGAGGTGGCGGTCAAATTGCATCAAAGGGCCGGGTTGGGTCCAGAGGAAATACAGCCGCTTCTCTTGACCGCTCGCCCCATGACGCAACTGCGGTTGCTGGGACGATGCCACGCTTTCGAACCAAGTGTTCCGTAGCATCCCCTTGAGGCGACGTTTTTCGTCACGTGTGAGATGGGGCGTTTCGCTTGTTGGTTGCCGAATCATTGGTCGCCTTGCGGCTAAGAAAGTGAATTGACTATTATTTTTTTCGATATCGTTGGCTGATCACCTCGAACTTATAGCCATTCCCATCGGGCTTGTTGTTGAAAACCGTCTTGGCGATTTCCGTGACCGATTGGTGCCCCTTCGATTTGGCGTATTCGAGTTCGGCGACGGCCAGTTCGTTCTCCAACTCTTTGGGAATGAACTTCATCATCGAGCGGTTTCCCGCCATCGAAATGCCGGCTTGCTGGAGCAGTTGGCGGTCGTACTGCATCAGCGGGCTGGGCGTCGTCCACATGAAGTAAAGCCTCTTCTCCGTCTCCGGATTGGGATTGCGGCTCTTCTTGGGACTGCCTGCTAGATTGCTGGCGAGATCGACGCCCTGGATCGAACCGCCAACCACGCCCAGTTCAATTTTGTGAAAGTCAAGCTGCTGTGCGTACGGCTTGATGCCCTTTGCGGTGAACTCGAGTTGCCAACGTTCGAATCGCGGAATGATGTCCTCGCCCTCACCCTCAGGGCCAGGCGGTCTGCTGTCGCCAGCCCCCGTGCCGGATGTCGTGGCCGATGCATTGGTATCCGATGTGACCAGCGAGGCCGCCACCGAACTGACCGCATCCGTGACCGCCTCGATGGTGTCCTGCAGGGTTGGCTCCATCAATTCCTCGACCTCTTCGGCCCCAGGCGGCTCGAAGTCACGCTCGAAACCCTCTGCGTTCTCGCCCCGTCCCGCGGGATTCTCGATAATTGGTTCAATCGGTCGCGGAGCGAACGAAAAACGGCTGGTCAACCAAACGATGAACAACATCGCCACGAAGGCACCGATGAACAGAATCAACGCCATGAAGAACGAAGTCACGATGTCGAATCGGCTGATGCGGAGCTTGTCGCGTTCGGCCTTGCGCTCGTCCATCAAATCATGCACGGCAGCGACTGGCCGCTGTTCAGCAGATTCGTTTTGAGGGTTTAATTCGGGGTCACTAACCGAAGCCATTCGGGAACCTGTCACTCGGATTTTCGGGGGAGGATCTTCGTCAGATGGCGATTACAGATCGTAATCCAAAAAGACATGCTTGGGGTTCATCGTGCGGTACCAATCACGCCACTGCTGCTGCGCTTTCTGCAATTCGCCAAGAGACGGTTTGTCCGGCATCCCGTATCCCTCGAACTTACGGCTGATGAATCGCAGTCCGTCACGGGCGTATCGACGGACCTGCAGGTCACCATCGCTGAGCGCGAAAATCAACGCCGGCACGACGCGCAGCTCGTCGCTGGAGCCGAGCAGCCGTGCCGCCACTCGTCGAGCCTGCCAGGACCTGCTGCCGCGGACAAGCCGCTCCAAGCGATCCAACTGCGCCGCACGCGCGACCGGGTCTTTGTCCAGCTGCATATCCTCGGGAATCGATTTGCCTTCGGTATCGTCGGCGCCGTCTTCCTCGAGAATGTCCAACAGATCCGTCACCTGAGCGGCGATTGGACGACCCTTGATCTGGGTTCCGTCAACGCGAATGTCGGTCGTGTCTTTGGGCAACCCATAACCACCCTGCAGCGCCCCGGAACTGGCTGTGAAAATCGTTTTCTGAGTACTACGGATCAAGAACAGCAAGGCAAACGCCGTGCTGATCGGGCCGCGTGTATGAGATCGATCGGTCCAGCCTCCCTCACCATCTTGAAACTGACGCAGTTCATCGACAACCTCGTTGTACCAAGCAGGGCTGGAATCCTTCGGTAGTCCATTGGCAATTTCCAGAAAGCTCTCGTATCGCTCGAGCGTGTACAGCTGGTAGTAGTACCAGTCGATCGCGGTCGAACGTTTGTAGGGATTCTTTTTGCGCCAAGCATCCATGTACTGAACCGCCCGCTTGATCGGTTCTTGGGACATTGTCGCCCGCTTGCGACGCTGGACGTTCGTATCCTCTTTGTAGACTTTGATTGCCTCTGGAAGTCCGGGGATGCCGGGATCAGTATCGTCCACCGTCTCACCCCACAGCCGCAAAGCGTCACCCGCGATCAACAGGCTACTACCGCCCGCAAGTGCCATCGACATGCCGGTTTTCGGTTGTGAGATATTGGGCTTGCCGGGGCCTGGGTCTTTTCCATGGTACGGCCAGGGACCATTGACGTCCTGGACTCGCAGCAGCCATTGGGCGACGCTGACGACCTTGTTGTAGTCGAGCGGTATTCCGTTTCGATCGAGCGTCCAAATCGCCAAAATCACGTATTGAACTTGCGAGGTATCGCCTTCATGCTCGCCGGGGTATCCAAACCCACCGTGGCTCATCTGTGCATCAAGAAGATGCCGCTGGATGATCGTCATCTCATTCTTGTATCGTACCGGATCAACATCAGCGAACAGCAGGACACAAATCGACATTGTGTAGTTGCGTTTCTGTGAATCAGCTCCTCGCCCAGCCTCCAAATCGGCAACTAGCTTCTTGGCGACCCCGAGCGCCCTCTTCACCAACGGGTGTTCAGGATCATGGACGACTTTGTGGTGGGCATAGCCGACCAGTACAACCTCGCCGCTGCTCGTGCCGAAGACGTCCCCTTCAGCAGCTAGGGTGCCACCTTCTTTCTCGAGATACTTAATTCCGCGATCGACCATCTTGGTCACCACCGGATCGGTCGGCGAGTACGCCAATACTGGCCGATTGACAGCAATCAAGAGCGCAAGTGTGACAAAAAACGCACAGCACCGGTTGAAGCTGATTCTGATGCTACCGCTAACCGCCATGATCTACCCTGAGTACGAGTACCTCGATTCCAGACTTTCGCCCAATTCACCGGGAAGCCGAAAGCTGTCCCCCGGCGAACCGATTGACGAATTCACGCATCATACCCTACGATCGCCGAGCGTCGAATTGATCGACGAATGTGGTTCGACGAGTTTCGGCGGAAAAGCCGCTGGAAACTTCTGTCCCTTGGTCAGGTAGCTCAGTTGGTAGAGCACGGCCCTGAAAAGGCCGGTGTCGGCGGTTCGAGCCCGCCCCTGACCACTTTTCTTCCCTCTCCGACTTTTTGTTCGCAACGAATCTGGTCGGGTCGCGTGGACGGACCGTGGTGCTTGGACTGCGAAAAGGCAGCAAAAATCCGCTAAAACCGGCGTTTCCGCTCACTTCACCGATCTCGCGCCGCGTTGTCCCTGCTGTGCAAACGCCATCACTCAGCCGTCAAAGTCATTTGAGCTGACCTCTTATAGGGGCGATCAGAATTTGAATCAGCGAACAGTGATTCCCGCTTTTTCGTGGATTTTCAACCTGATCGGTTCTCCACTCCGCTTGTTGGTGTCGATTTGTTCCGCTTAAGGCTTTAGCCTGTTGCAGTCCATCAATCCCCCGCCCAAGAGTGTGGGCTGATGAAGAATGCACCTTCATCCGCCCGTCCCGATAGTGCCTTGACTCGTTTCGATGGTCGCTCCTGAGTTTGCCATGCCCACCGCACGATTTCTGCTGATTTCAGCTCTTGTTTTGCTTCCGATCACCGTTTGCGCCACCCCGCAGAGTGATTCCCCAACCCCAACGGACGACACAGTGGCCGAGGCGGGTGATTCTTCAACCGGCGGCGCCACCGCCGATGGCACCGCGACCGCTGACGCAGTAGCGACAAAGGCGTCGACCGCTGCATCGGGGGAACAGACGTGGACCAAGAAAGTGGACGGGTTATTCGGGCACCTCGTCGGTTATGTCGCGAGTGTCCTGTTCTTCGACTTCGGTACCAGTCGGTGGCTCGGCACAAGCATTCCATTTGTCGTCGTTTGGCTGCTCTTGGGGGCGACCTTTCTGACCATTCGCATGAGATTCATCAATCTTCGCGGTTTCAAACATGCCATCGACCTGACGCGCGGCGTCTACGACACACCGGGTGAACCTGGCGAGGTTTCGCATTTCCAAGCACTCGCTGCGGCGCTCTCGGCCACCGTCGGACTGGGTAACATCGCCGGCGTTGCGATCGCCATCGGAACGGGTGGGCCGGGAGCCACATTGTGGATCATCGTGGTGGGATTGCTGGGCATGACGGCCAAGTTTGCCGAATGCACACTCGGGCAACTCTACCGAGTCAGTGACGAGGACGGTCGCGTGCTCGGGGGCCCGATGCGTTATTTGCAAAGTGGCTTGAAAGACATCGGACTGGCACCTCTGGGCAAGATTCTCGCCGTGATCTTCATGGTGCTTTGCATTGGTGCAAGTTTTGGCGGTGGCAATGCATTTCAAGTAGGCCAATCACTGGAGGCAATTCGCGATGACGTCACGATCCTGCAAGACCACCCGTACATTTACGGCATGATCATGGCTGCGGCGGTCGGCATCGTGATCGTTGGCGGGATCAAGAGTATCGGCGCCGTCGCCGGCAGAATTGTGCCGTTCATGTGTATCGCGTATGTCGTGGCGGCCTTGTACATCTTGGCGACCAATGCGGCCGCGATCCCAGGTGCGATTGTTCAGATCGTCACCGAGGCGTTCAATCCTCAAGCCGCGTACGGCGGCTTTCTGGGCGTGATGGTGATCGGCATCCAGCGCGCCGTCTTCAGCAACGAAGCGGGCGTCGGTTCGGCCGCGATTGCTCACTCTGCTGCAAAAACCGACGAACCGGTCAGCGAAGGAATCGTCGCGCTGCTGGAGCCATTTATCGATACCGTTGTGGTTTGCACGATCACGGCGCTGGTGGTTGTGGTCACCGGCGCCTACGCCGCGCCCGAGATGGCAGGTGCGGTCGCCGACAGCCAAGGAGCCAAAGTCACGCTGTTTGCCTTCGTCCACGGCGGTCACGATTGGTTCCGCTACATCCTGTACTTCGCAGTGGTTCTGTTCGCCTATTCAACCTGTATCAGTTGGTCGTACTACGGAGAACGATGCTGGGTGGAACTGTTCGGTGCCAGAACCTCGATGGTCTACAAAGTGCTATTTCTGGTGTTCACGGTGCTCGGCTCGATCGTGACCCGCGGCAACATTCTCGACTTCAGCGACCTGATGATTCTGGGCATGAGCTTTCCAAACTTGCTGGGCGTCTTTCTGCTCAGCGGCATCGTCAAACGGCAACTCGATCTGTACTGGAAAAAGTACATGAACAACGAACTTGCCCGCGCCGACCAGGTTTGACGTGTTGTTCGACGTGACCGCATGCAAGCGGTTGATCCGGCATAAAACCCGATGAATCGCGGTTCCCACAAACGAAATATCAGCACTCAATGATGCTCAGTTCATGACGCGAGTTTGCATCATCAACGTTGTCGGGCTGACGCCGAAGTTACTCGCGCACGCACCGCGGATCTCGGCGTTGGGACAGGCATCGGCCTGGAAAAGCCCGCTTCCCGCCGTGACCTGCACGTCGCAGGCGACGATGCTAACCGGCCTTGCACCGCGGCAACATGGGATCGTCGGCAACGGTTGGTACTACCGCGACACGCAAGAAATCCGCTTCTGGCAACAGGCCAACTCGTTGATCCAAGGCGAGAAGTTCTATGAGGGCATCGAGACGGCAAAGATGTTCTGGTGGTTCAACCAATCGGCATCGGTCCGATACAGCGCCACACCCAAACCTCACTACGGTTGCGACGGATCGAAGGTCTTTGACATTCTGGATCACACCGAATGCCAGCTGACCGACAGACTCGGGCCTTTCCCGTTCTTTTCCTTTTGGGGTCCGGGCGCAGGTCTTCCTTGCAGTCAGTGGATTGCGGAGGCAACCGCGATCGTGTTACGAGAAAAACAACCTCAGCTCACGCTCGCCTATCTGCCTCACTTGGACTACGACTTTCAACGGCTTCCCAATCATGACCCCGCCCGTGTCGCCGAAGTCGACAGGTGCGCGAGCGAATCATCGACGCTGCCGAAGCGGTGGGCAGCAGAGTCGTCGTCGTCTCGGAATACGGTCTGGTTCCCGTCAACCGGCCCGTTCATCTCAATCGTCACCTTCGCGACGCTGGCTGGCTGAAGGTCCGTAGCGGTCCGTTCGGCGAAATGTTGTTGCCGGGCGAGTCAGAAGCGTTTGCAGTCGCCGATCATCAACTCGCCCATGTCTATGTTCGCGATCCCGCGCGAATCGACGAAGTTCGCGCGAAACTTCAGTCAGTTCCCGGCGTCGACCGCGTTGTACCGCCGTCTGAGCTGGAACTCGATCATCCGCGGAGTGGCGAATTGATTGCCTTGGCAAGTCCCGATGCTTGGTTCACGTACTATTACTGGCTTGACGATCGTCAGGCTCCGGACTTTGCCCGCACGGTCGACATTCATCGCAAACCGGGCTACGACCCTTGCGAATTATTCATCACGAGCAAGTCCCGCATGATCGCTCGTGTGGCGCAAAAGAAGCTTGGAATGCGTTACAAGATGGACGTGATCCCGCTCGATGCGACCCTGGTGAGGGGAAGCCATGGTCTGCACACGCGGCCCGAAGACGGACCACTTGTCATTGGACCACCAGATGTCTCCTCGGGCGATCTGCCCGACGACATGCGGGATTTCAAAGGCTATGTCCATCGATTGCTGCGTTCGTAGACACACGATTCATCGGGTGCATCATGCTCCTGTTCGTAGTGTCCGCATTCACGCGGTTGCGTGCGCGAATACCCGATGAATCGGTTCACTACGAGCCGAAAGCGAAGTTGTCCGAGCTAAGCCGTCGGCTGGTTCTTCGGCCTTTGCTTTTGGAAAATACTTTTGCACAACCTGGTAGAACTCGCGAGCCGTCGACACGTGGGCCACGTGCGTGCGAAAGAACCGTGCGCCATGCTTTCCCTGGGCATAGCAACAGGCGTACTTACGCATCAACACAGTCCCCTTCTCTTCCCCGAAACGATCGACGACCAAGCGGTAATGATTCAGCATCACGTCGCGCTGCTCGTCGAGCGTCGGTTCCGGCGGGATCGGCTGGCCGCGAAGTGCAGCGGCGGCTTGAGCGAATAACCAGGGCCGGCCGAGACAAGCCCTGGCAATCATCACGCCGTCGACGTCGTAGTTCTCAAACGCTGCAACGACCTTTTCGGCCGAATCAAGATCACCGTTACCAATCAACGGAATCTGTTTGAGATGTTGTTTGATCTCGCTGATCCGTTCCCAATCGGCATTGCCGCGAAACATGTCGTGTGCGGTACGTCCATGAACGGTCAGGGCCGCAGCACCAGCCTCCTCGACAACGCGTGCGACCTCGTTGCAATTGACGCTATCACGGCTGCATCCGAGTCGAATCTTGGCGGTCACCGGGGTCGGCGCGCAGGCCTCGACCAGTTTGCGAATGATTTTGAACATCCGCTCAGGCTCGCGAAGCAGGTAGCTGCCGCTGTGCGCTTTTTCGGTCACTTGGCGGACCGGGCAACCGAAGTTGATATCCACGACGCTGACTTTGTATTCCTCGGCCAGCCGCTTGCCGACTTTCGCCATCGTCTCCGCATCGTTGTCCCAGATCTGCACCGCCAGCGGTCGAGCCTCTGTCGGCGACACCCCACAGCCGATCGGGATGCTCCGCTTCGTGCTCGTCCATCCAAACGAAACCGCGTGCGTTGACCATCTCGGTGGCAAGCAGACCCGCACCGCCGAATTGGCGAACGACTTCCCGGAAGGCGGCATTGGTAAAGCCCGCCATCGGAGCCTGCAGGATCGGCGGGTCAATGACCAAATCGCCAATCAGAAGCGGAGAGAAGGAGTCAGGCATCAGGAGCCAGGAGTCAGGATTTCGGAAATCAATCGACTCTCATTCTCGACCTGATTGCGATGTTCACTGAAACGAGGGACGCGATTGCGGACATCTTGGTCGCACTGGCTCGTGGCCATGACTCCTGGCTCCTGACTCCTGACTCCTAAAACTCACTGAGCTCCATCCAGCGTTCTTCGGCGGAACTCAGCTCCTCGGCGATCTCAGTCAGTTTTTCGTGCAGCCGCACCGCTTCATCCGGATCGGTTTCGGTCATCATTTTCTCGTTGATGGCCCGTTTTTCGTCGTCGAGTCGTGCGATCTTCCGCTCGAGGTTCTTGAGCTCTTTTTCCGCTTTTCGCTGGTCCCGCTGGCCTTGACGGGAGTCAGCCGACTTGGGCTTTGGTGGCGGCCCGCCCGCGACCGACTTGCCTTGGGCCTGCCCGGCACGCTCGCGTTCGCCGTCGTCAACTTCCTGCTCGACCGACTCGAGGTATCTGTCGTAGTTGCCAAAGTAGTTCTTGACACTTCCGTCACGGACTTGGATGACGCTGGTAGCCACGCGGTGCATGAAGTACCGGTCGTGGCTGGTGAAGATCACAGTGCCCTTGTACTGCTGAAGTGCTTCGGCCAGAGCCTCGACCGTTTCCACGTCCAAGTGGTTGCCGGGCTCGTCCAACACCAAAACGTTCGCCGTGCCGAGCAACAGGCCAGCCATGCAAAGCCTGGCCCGCTCGCCACCGCTGAGGACTTTGACCTTCTTGTGGATGTGATCGTCGCGAAACAGCAACGCTCCGGCCATCGCCAGCAAATCTTGACGCGTGGTGTCACTGTCGGAGGTGTACTCGAGATGTTCAATCACCGTCTGCCGCTCGTCTAGACTCGTATAAACGTGCTGAGCGTAAGTGCCGATGTCGACGCCATAGCCCCACTTGACCGTTCCATCGAGCGGATCGAGTGAATGGACTAGCGTTCGCAGCAGCGTTGTTTTGCCCTGACCGTTGTCTCCCACGATCGCGGCTCGATCCCCGTGTTCGATTTCCAGCGTGATCCCGTCGGCCACGACATGGTCACCATAGCCGATCGCCAGCGAGTCGCAGCGGACGACGGTGCCCTGTCGCGGCTCAACCCGCGGGGCGCGAACGTGGACGGTGGGCTCGTCCACAACGATTTCGGTCGTCTGCAGTTTCTCCAACTGCTTGGCCTTGCTTCTTGCCTGGCTGGCGGTTGACGCGTTGGCGCGGTTCTTGTCGATGAAACGCTGCAATTGTTTCTGTTTTGCGATCGTGGTCGCGTTCACGCGTCGGTCATGCTCGCGGCGTTCTTCGCGATACTCCAGGAAGGGTCCGATCTTGCCGGGGAACATCGTCAACTTGCCGCGGGAAAGCTCCAGCGTTTGCGAACAAGTCGCTTTGAGAAAGGCTCGATCGTGGCTGACAATCAGGGCAGCTTTGTTGAAATCTCGCAGAAAATGCTCGAGCAGGATCTGCGTCCGCAAGTCGAGGAAGTTCGTCGGCTCGTCCAGCATCAGCAAGTTGGGGTCGTGCAGCAGTAGGGCAGCCAACTTGACTCGAGTTTGCCAGCCTCCGGACAATTCTTTGACGGGCCCCTCCAGGTACGGTCCCTTCAGCTCGAATTGACCTGCGACCTCGCCGCATCGCCATTCCGGTTGGTCGCTGTCCCGCATCAGAAAATCGAGCGCCGACTCTCCCGGCAAGAAGGGATCGTGCTGACGCAGGTAGCCGATTCGCAGCGACGGGTGGTGGATGACTTCGCCCTTTTCCAGCTCCTCGTCCCCCATCAAGACCCGTAGCAACGTCGATTTCCCGGCGCCATTACGGCCAATGAACCCAACCTTCACGTCGTCAACGAGGGACAACTCGGCTCCGTCCAGCAACAGCTGGTCGCCGTATCGTTTTTCAGCGTCTCGGACTTGGATCAGAACTGCCACTGCAATCAGCTAATTAGGGGACCAAAATGGGGAGGAGCCAACTAGGATGCTTATGCAGATCAACTTGACAACCGCCCTAGTGCTTTGTCAAAGCTTGAATTTGGGGTTGGCCGGGAAAAGGGGTCAAATTGATTCCCGAAGCAAATTGAACCCTCATTCTTAGTCGTGACAAAGCACCAGGTGAAAGTGCCGTCTTCGGCTACCAAGGTGGTGGGGGATTCTCTACATTGCTTGACAGCCTTGCTACCCCGAATAATTATCCGGTGGATGCATTGCCAACCTGAGACTGATCGGCTCGAGACTGGTCGGTCTGCAATCGATCGGCCCGCATTTGATCGGCCTTTGCCGCAACCATGAAAAGTTACAGCTTGGACTACATCGACGATTTGTACGTCCAATACGTTCGAGATCCCACCAGTGTCTCCGAGACTTGGCGCCAGTACTTTGAGCAATTTTTGGTTGTTGGTGGCAGCCGCGACGGAAAGAAGACCAACGGCGCGTTAGTCGACAAACGCTCGGCTGAAAACCGCCAGGGCTCGACCGGCGATGAAAGTACCGACCAGGCGCTCTGGCTGTCGCGAATCCAGGATCGTGTGAACAACCTGGTTCGCGAGTATCGAGTCCGCGGACATCTTGTCGCCAATCTTGACCCGCTGGGCTTCGACCGACCCGATAGCCCGGAACTGAGTCCCGAGGTTTACGGTCTCAGTGACGACGATCTCAGCCGACCCTTTCATAGCACCGCGCTAGAAAATGTGATGGGCGGGACGATCGAGGCGATCCTGACGCGGCTGCAGAATACGTATTGCCGCAGCATCGGCGCCCAATTCATGCACATCAATCGTCGCAACATTCGCGATTGGTTGCAGCGTCGGATGGAGACAACGGAAAATCGACTGGACCTGTCCCACGACGTGCAGAGACGGATCTACGTGCGACTTGCCGACGCCTCGATTTTCGAAGAGTTTGTGCGTCGCAAGTTTGTCGGTGCCAAGACGTTCTCGCTCGAGGGTGCCGAGAGTCTGATTCCGATGCTCGACTTAGCCCTGGAAAAGGCGGCCCAGCACAACGTCAAAGAAGTCGTGATGGGGATGGCCCATCGCGGACGACTGAACGTGATGGCGAACATCCTCAAGAAACGAGCGATGAATATCTTTTGGTCGTTCGACGACCCCAACCCCGAAATGAATCGTGGAGGCGGCGATGTTCGCTACCACCTCGGCTACAGCAGTGACTGGAAGACCGCTTCGGGCGACAACATTCACATCTCACTATGTTTCAACCCTAGCCACTTGGAGTTCGTCAACACGGTCGCCCAGGGTCGTACGCGATGCAAACAAGATCGCCGAGGCGACTCGCGCCGCCAGGAAGTGATGACGATTTTGATTCACGGTGACGCAGCATTCGCCGGTGAAGGCGTCGTTCAGGAAACTTTGAACCTGAGCGAATTGGAAGGCTATCGGACCGGCGGCACGCTGCATATCGTGATCAACAACCAGGTCGGATTCACAACCGAACCGAGCGAGGGCCGCAGCACCACCTACGCAACTGATATCGCCAAAATGCTGCAAATCCCCATCTTTCATGTGAATGGTGAAGACCCCGAGGCGGTCGCACAAGTCGTCTCGTTGGCGATGGATTTTCGCAAGGAGTTTCATCGGGATGTCGTGATCGATCTGTACGCATTTCGGCGTTGGGGCCACAACGAAGGTGACGAACCGCGATTCACTCAACCTCGCATGTACGCGGAAATTGACCGCCGGGCCAGTGTGCGAGAACAATACCTGGCACGCCTGCGTGAACTGGGAAAGATCAGCCCCGAAGAGGCCGACGAGATCCAGCATGAGCGGACCGAGAAACTAGAGTCAGAGTTCGCGGCCAGCAAGAACGAACCATTCGTGCCCGATACGCAAACGCTTGCCGCCAACTGGAGTTCGTATTTCGGTGGAAACGAACCATCGGAAATCACCGACACCACTTGTGATGCCGAGAAACTCTCCAGCCTGCTTGATTCGCTCACCCGATTGCCGACCAAGTTCTCGGCCAACAAAAAACTTCGCCGTCCGATGGCGCAGCGCCGCGAAATGGCACAAGGCAAACGACCGCTGGACTGGTCGAGTGCCGAGGCGGCAGCTCTGGCGACATTGCTTACCAACGGCCACCCGGTTCGGATGACGGGACAGGATTGCCAACGCGGGACCTTCAGCCAGCGACACGCCGTGCTGCACGATACCAAGGACGGTTCTACCTACACACCGTTGGCCAACCTCAGCCCGGACCAGGCGAAATTGGAGCTTTATAACAGCCCTCTCAGTGAAGCCGGCGTATTGGGTTTCGAGTACGGATACTCGCTCGATAGCCCCGATGGCCTGACGGTCTGGGAGGCGCAATTCGGCGACTTCTGGAATTGTGCACAAGTGATTGTCGATCAGTTCATCGCCAGCGCCGAGGACAAATGGAACCGGCTGAGCGGGCTGGTGATGTTGCTGCCACACGGATTCGAGGGTCAAGGACCAGAACATTGCAGCGCGCGAGTCGAACGATTCCTGGCGATGTCGGCCGAACACAACATCCAGGTCTGTCAACCAACCACGCCGGCTCAATACTTTCACTTGCTGCGACGTCAGGTGATACGAAAATGGCGAAAGCCGCTGGTGGTGCTCTCGCCCAAGAGCCTGCTTCGACATCCCCGCGTGGTCAGCTCGCTGAGTGACCTTGCCGATGGCAGCTTCAAGAAGATCCTGCACGACGACCTGGTGCCGCTGACCGATTGCTCGCGTCTATTGATGTGTACCGGCAAGGTGTATTACGACCTGTTGGAGGCTCGCGAGGAACGCAAGATCGACGACGTTGCGATCATGCGAATCGAACAACTCTACCCGTTAAGCATCGAGGAGTTGATGCAGGCGCTATCGGGTCTGGCCGCAGGAAAGGAACTCCTCTGGGTACAGGACGAGCCCACCAACATGGGGGCGTGGCCGTATTTGAAGTTGAATTTTGGCGACGAGTTGGCGGAACGGTTCCAACTGCGCCGAGTCAGCCGCGTAGAATCGGCCAGCCCCAGCACTGGCAGCATGGCGGCTCATAAACTAGAGCAGTCCGAACTCATCGACGAAGCGCTGGCCGGCCTACCAAGCCGCAAAGATTCAGACCTGGCTCAACTTCCTTCGCGGAGCTGATCGAAGTACTGCTGAGCATGTTCGCGTTCGGTGCGAGGCAGCGTCTGGTTTTCCGTGGGGTCGCTTTCTTCCGCAAGCGCTCCTTGGATTGCTTGTTTGAGGTCCTCGCGAGAAATACCCTTTCTATTCGCCCCATCAGCAAAACCGGCGATGATCGCACTCCCCTTCTTGACCTGACCTCGTACCTGGGTCTCGTAGGTGTTGGTGTCTTCTTCTTGCTCAGGCCGATCGCCAGCACCGCTGCCGCGGCCAAACCCGTCGCCTTCACCCATTCCATCCCCGAAACCCTGCATCCCCATTCCTTGGCACTGGTCGCAGCCGCCGCCGCCACACTTTTCACATCGCATTTGGTTCTTGGATTGCGAAAGCTGGTCCATTGCCGACTGAAGATCCTCTAGCTCCGACATTTCTTGCTGCATGTCGCCAAGTTGGTCAGCCATCTGCTCGAGCGCGTCGGCGGCTTGCGATCCGTCGCCTTGCTGCATTGCCTTGGCAGCTTGGCTCATGGCTTCGGCCATCTGCTTCATCTGTTGCATCTCAGCATCTTTCTGTTGCATTTGATTCAACTGCTGCTGCATTTTTGCGGCATCGTCACCGCGGCCTTCTTTGCGTGCTTTTTCGATTTTCTGTTGAAGATCCTGCTTCTTCTGCTGATGCTCCTGGACAGCCTTTTGCAAAGCCTGCTTCATCTGCTCGACTTGTTTCTTCAACTGCTGCTTCTCTTTTTCGGACAGCTTTCCATCGCGCATCTTGTTGGCCAATTGCTTGACCGCTTCTTGGGCTTGCCCAAAGTTTCCCTGTTCAATGGATTTGGCAACCTTTTCGCCAGGCCCTGCCTCGATGCCCTTCATCTGAGCGAGTGCGCGACGCATTTGTTCCGATGAGCCGAGTTGATCGCGGCGTTCTTCCAACTGCTTCTTCAGATCGTTCATCGCGATCATGGCGTCTTTTCGATTCATGTTTTCGCGACCGGCGATCTTGTCCAGATCAGCCTCCATCTTCTCGTACATCTCCTGAGCTTCTTTTAAGCCTTCGGACTCTGCCTTGCGTCGTTGCTGTTGGATTCGTTTCTTCAACTGCGATGCCACGGTCCGCACCTGTTTGACTTCGACCGCGTCCGTCTTAGCGGTACTGCTAGCGTTCGACTCGCTGATCGGTTCCACGAGCATCAACACGATCGCCAACACAGGAATGATCGAAACGGGTAACCAACCAAGCTTGGTCGGCTTGAGCTGAAATCGATCGGCAACCTCTAGTTGGCCGGCCCGCTTTTCCGCATCGGCTTCGAGTGCCAGTCCAAAAGGCGTGTTCTTTTCGTCGGCAGCCAAAGCCATCGAACTGCTGAGCCGCTCGCGCAAACCAAATCGCTTATCGACTTCAGCCGCCACGGATTCAGGCGAGGGCGCCGTGACCACGGCATAAACTCCCGCAATGACGAGCGCAGCGAGACCGCAGCCACCGATCCAGGAATAGACCCAAGTGTCGAAGTCGATGTCCATCACCCGCAGCGCGGGCAAAGCGATCGCCAAAGTCGCCGCGATCAAAGCGGCGAACAGGGTGACACAGAGGGCTTGGCCAAACCGGCCCAAGATCATGCGACGCCGTGCACTATGGACTTTCGTTTCGATTCGGTTCATGCCGGGAATCCAGATTCGATTTGTTGGTTGACAGACGCGGGTGGTGTGCGGTTAGCTGGGAAGTCGCGAGCGGCCGATCCCGGCAACGAAAAGTCTCGGGTATCAGGCCGGAACCCGCGGTACCACGTCGTATGATAAGTATAGAGGGCCTAAGCCCAGATGATTGAGGGCGAAATGCCCGTTTTTGCCGAGAAACCGATGCTCCGCCCCACCGACCTTGCTGACCCGGACACGCTAAGTGACGCTGATGTCGTGATTTATGACGGCGAATGCAATTTCTGTCGTTCACAAGTCGCCAAGCTCCGCCGATTGGACTGCTGCGGAAATCGGCTCTCCTTTCTCTCGCTTCACGATCCCCGAGTCGCCGAGCGGTACCCCGACCTGTCCCACGACGAATTGATGGAGCAGATGTACGTGGTCGATCGATCCGACCGACGTCATGGTGGCGCTGACGCCGTCAGGTATCTTTCGCGACGCCTGCCGCTGCTTTGGATCGCGGCGCCGATCCTGCACATTCCAGGCACCGCCAGACTATGGCGATGGATGTACAAGCAAGTCGCCAAACGCCGGTACAAGCTAGCCGGCAAGTCGTGCGAGAACGACGTCTGCAGCGTGCACCTCAAGTAGTTCAAATCCTCAGGCGAACCACTCGACGGCGTTCCTGAACATAACCAGTCCGTCACCATGTTCGGGCTGTTCGGATCGGCGTGTCCAATGAGGATGCTGTGTCGGGTCGATATGTCGTTCCGGGTGAGGCATCAAACCAAACACGCGTCCCGTCGCATCGCAAACACCGGCAACGTTGGCATCAGCACCATTCGGATTGTCAGGAAACGGCAGAACCTCGTCTTCGACACCGCCCTGCCCTGCACCGCCCTGACCTGCACCGCCCTGCCCTGCACCGCCTTGACCTGCACCGCCCTGCTCACCTCGGGCGTAGCGGATTGCCAACCGTCCTTGCTCCCGCAGCTGTGACAAGACAGCTTCGCTGGCGGCAACAAACTTCCCCTCGGCATGTGCCATTGGCAAATACATCCGCTCGACGTCTTTCAAGAACACGCAAGGTGTTTCGTCCACTGCCAAATGGACCCAACGATCCTCGAAGCGTCCGTGATTGTTCCATGTCAGCGTCGCCGGCGACTTTCCGGGCTCACCCACGCCTTGGGTCAGCACGCCAAGTCGCATCAAGACTTGCATCCCGTTACAGATGCCCAGGACCAGGCGATCACCATCGCCATGGACGAAGGCGTCAACCATGTCCGACAGATGCTCACGGAGGCGGGTGGCGAGGATACGGCCTGCCGCAATGTCATCACCGTAGCTGAACCCGCCTGGAACGCAGAGGATCTGATACCGATCCTGCAGAGCCGGATTCTCGATCAATCGGTTGACATGGACACGCTCGGCGGTTGCCCCCGCTTGCTCGAACGCAAACGCGGTCTCCTCGTCACAGTTGGTTCCAGGGGCACGAAGAATCAGAACTCGGGGCGACGGCATGCTGAAATCACAAACGGCGGCAAATGGGAAAACGCCGGGAGTTTAGACGGCGGCTGGTTGGTTGAGAACCACGCCGTTCACCGCGACGCCGCTCGACCAGGCTGAGGCACGACCGCGACACATCACTGCGGCCGTAGGAGCTTCACCTGCAAGCGGTTATGCAGGCTATCCCAGCCTACGATCGTGCCTCGCCCGTGCCACAGATCGGGGCCAGTCTGCTCGAATTCGTCCGCTAATTCGTGGGGCACGTACAACACCATCGGCAACTCCGGCCCCGTGTAGTGTGCCCAGACCGCGTACCCGTCTTTGTACAGATGTGGATCGTTATCACCCCCATACAGCAGACGCCGCTCGATCTGCGCTTCCAAATCAAACGTCAATCCTGTCACAGCCTCGACAAGCATCTCGAGTTGATCGCGATCGCTGCGCACCGACCATAGATGGTTCGCCGTCTCCCCAAATGTAATGCCATCATCCGACCGATCGCCTTGCCGCGCCGCGGCGCCGACCTGATGCACCGTCTGATGCGGTTGGCTTTCATCTCGCACACTCGACGGGACCACCAGGATCGGAAGTTCTTGCACCCAATCGGGCCAGCGAGGAATGTCGACTCGCAGCGTCGTACTCCAAATCAGATTGTTGTCATCCAGATCGACCGAATACGGTGCATTCTCTGGTAACTGCACGGAGAACGGAAAGCGATGTTCCTGGCCTGCGGTCAACGTCGTCGTCCCTTGCAACGTTTCAAGCTTATCGAAAAAAACGTGCTTGTGAGTCGTCCGATTGCTGCCGCTACCGCTGACGCATTGCTCACGGGCTTGAAAATTGAGTGTCACGCCGTTGATCGAGACGTTCCTCCTCGGCCGAATGATCAGCTCGCCCGTCGTTGCCTGACCTGGCGAGACTTGCTCACTGGCAAGCTGATACTGCACATCACCAAGCAAGAACTTGGGCAGAAAAGACCGAAACAACCAGTATCCGAAACCGGCCAGTGGAACCATCAAAAAGAAGAGTGCAAAGAGACCCAGTTCAACCAGTGCGACGCCGAACCCCAGCATGATGATTCCGAGAATCACCATCGCAAGAACGCAGCCAGCCGGCCCCTTCACCTCAACCGCGTTGTTCTTCTTCTGAGCATTCAATGTCGCCGCACCAGCTGCGGGTTGCATCATGAACGGAGCTGTGGCTTTGGGATCGAGACCCCATGGAATCTTGGCGCGAACATCGACGTAGTGATCGATATTCAAATGATGGCCGTGATAACTCGGTGGCCAAGCAGCGATCGGAAGCTCGAACCGGTACTCGGCGCTGTCGCCCGCATTCCACTCGCCAGCAAACAGGGTCATCGTTGCTGCCACGTCAGCCGCTACGTTGCCACGTCCGTGCGTTCGCCAACCCGACTGGACCTCCAAGCCCTTGCATTTAACGTCTTCAGCGACGCGAACACGAACGACCCCGGTGATTGTCTCGCCGCCCACGTGAACGGTGTCCGGATCGTCCAATTCAATCGATAAATCGCATTTCGTCATGGCGGACTACCTGGGTTTGGACTCGTTCGTAAAGGTAATGTTCGATGCCGCGAATATCGCCTCCAAAACGTTTCACCAGCCGACTCGCGGCGTTCATCGAGACAACCGGTACCGGACCATCGTGAAGGCGCGAAGACTCGATCCTTCGATTCAACACCCTCTGTACCAATTCGGCCGTATTGGCCTCGCCAATCCGCTCCGTGTGGACATGGTATCGAAAGCTCCGTAGCATTCGAGCCAAGTCACGATGCGTTGCCAAGACCAACGGCAATCCCGTCGCAAAGACCGATCGACACGCTTTCCTGGGCAAACGCTGTGCTTCGTCGATCAAGAGCGGATTGCCCTCGGCGATCGCTGGGCACGGTCCGTCCTCGGGCAAGTGAACGTAGCTCGCGTCGGAAAATCGGTTCCTCAGCGCCAGCAGGCGAGTCGTTTTTCCGCGGCCACAATCACCGATCAGCTGAACTGCCGAATGCGGCTTGGTTAGTCGCTCGGCGATCGATTCGACATCGACCACTGCGACCTCCGCCCGTTCCTCGTGGGTCAGTTCGCCGAAGGGATTGCGACGAAGATTACAAACCGCCCATGGCAGCCAATGACAGCCCCGAGTCGACGATGGAGCCGCGCAAACAGTCGCTGAATTACGAGTCATTGGGGTCTGGTCTCGCTGCAAACACGCGACGTTGGTTCGGGCGGGCGAATGATTGATTCTCGAGCCTGCATCGAATCAGTATGATGCTCGGTTTGAGACTGCCATGGCAAGGCAGACAACTGCAACAGTTTAGAGTTTGGCGTGGCCGACAACACCATTGACGATCGACGATCCACCCGCTTTGTGGTTCCCACACTGCTGCTCTGTTGCGGCGCCATGCTGATTTACTCTGGTCTCGACATTCGCGATCTACAAGCATGGCTGGGGCGAGCGGGTCCATGGGCGCCGATCATGTTTGCGCTGGCCGGCGTCATTTCGATGACGGCATTTGTTCCGAAAACGGTTGTTTCAATCACCGCAGGTGCCCTGTTTGGCACAACGTTGGGAAGCCTGTTGATGCTGGTGGTTGCGGTTTCAGCTGCGGCATTGAATTACTCGATCGCCCGCTGGTGGCTATTCGATTCAATCGGCTGCAGGTTACACGACATGGAGCAACACCATGGCACAAGATGGATGCGTGCTGTCCGAAATGTGGCTGCTGACGCAGGATTTCAGTTTCATCTTCTTGTCCGCTTAACGCCCATTCCAACCACCCTAATCAGCTATACGATGGGCGCCAACGGCAGCAGAAGGCGACCGTTTTTGTTGGCGGCGGCGGTCGCCGTGATCCCACAGATGCTCTGGGTACACGGAGGCGCCGCGGCGACGATGATCGACGATCCGAGCGTATCGGGACTACGATGGCTCAGTGTAGTCGTCTCGGTATTGGCAGCAGTCGCGATTGGTGTCATGGTTCCTCATCAGGCAAGCAAACGGCTACAGCGAGAAAAAGTCTTGGATCCTAGCGGAGCGACGGATTGAACCGACCCCCTGACACACGCCGATCCCGACCGACGGTCTATGAGTCAGCGATCGATCTGTGGATCGTGTTAATGTTGATGCTAACTCCCGTTCTGGCGGCGGGTCTTGGAAAATACGTATTCGTTACAGCCCCAGCCGTTGCCGACCGTCTTCAGATTTTCGAGCACAAAACCTCGCTTGCGAAGCGGCACGATGACTTCTTCGGGACTGGCGACCTCGAACGGCAGTCCGCCGACCCAGTCGACCCAGTCGTGCCACGCCGACATGCCCCGATCCTGTTTTTTGGCACGCCAATCACGAAACGGCAACGGGTTCTGGAATTTCAGCAATCGGCTGAGGGCAAACTTCATTTCGTAGAGGCCCGCGACCAGGATGACCCACAATGGCCGCAGCAGACTCGGAAGCCGGCAGTAGATCTTCTTGATCGCCAGCCAGCGGCGACTCCCACCGCCCTGGTCGTTGTAGATGGCAATGAAGAACAGGCCACCCGGTTTCACGCGATCGGCAGATAATCCAATCGCCCGATCCATATCGCCGGTGTGATGCAATACGCCCCATGAGTAGACCACGTCTGCTTGTCCGAGCGAGTTCATCAGCGAATCGTCCAGCACCGAACCTTGGATGACGTCCCAAGTGGGGAACTGATCGCCAAAACGCTGCCTCAGCTGCTCCGTACAGGCAACTGAATCGACATCGAAGTCAATGGACACGACTTCGGCACCGAGACGCTGCGCGGCAAGCGAAAACAGGCCGCTGCCGCAACCCAAATCAAGAAAACGGAGTCCCTTGAGCGATTCCCTGCTCAACATCAGCCGCAACGACTTCACCGCCTCGTCGATCCGGTCTTCGCTGAGCCCGGCAAGAAACGCTTGCCAGTTCTTGCCAAAGGCAAATCGGTCGACTTCGCTCATCGGGCAGACCAGACAGGACGAATGTGAAGAACATGGACAGCTGATGCTCGCTGTCGACGCATTCGTACGGCTGGTGCCACGCGAAAACCCGATGAAGCGGGTTACTACGAACAAAATCCGATGAATCGGGTCACGAAGAACTGCGAGCGGAATGATCCAGCTTAGTCGCCGTAGAAAGGCGTGACCACACGGATGTAACCAGCAATCGACCAAGCGAGTTGTCATCCCCAATCGTGTTGATTTATAACTTTGGATGCTCAACCACGACTTCCCGCCTATTTATCCCCCACCCAACGATGACTCGATCCCTCACTCGGCGTTCCTTCCTGAAGTCTTCCGCGGTCGTCGTAGCCGCCGCGCCCGCAATCATCACCGGTAAACGAACGGCGGCTCAAGATGTGATTGGCGATGGTGAATTCAAGTTTCGCTGCCAACACTTGTTCCCGAAATTGCCCGACCAGTATTCGTGGCAAACCACTCACAACGTCGCCGTCGATCCCGACAACAACCTGTATGTGATCCACGAGGGCAAAGCTGCGTTGACCGATCATCCGTCGATATTCGTGTTCGATTCCGAAGGCAAGTTCATCCGTGCCTTCGGCCAGCAATTCCAAGGTGGCGGTCATGGGTTGGAAGTCCACGTCGAGGACGGCACGCCGTTTCTATATGTCGCGGCCTATCAACAGGTCAAATCGATTGCAAAGCTAACGCTTGATGGCGAGATCGTGTGGCAACAGTACGCACCGATGCAAAGCGAACACTATGCCAGCGGCGAAGCCAGCAGCCCGACAAAGAACCTGGGGACGCGACCGATTCCTGCCCACGAATTTTGCGTTTCTTCCCGAAGGCGGATTCTTGCTCGCTGATGGCTACGGCTCGTATTACATCCATCGTTACGATGCCGACGGTAAATGGTTGTCCTGCTTCGGTGGTCCAGGCGAAGGCCAAGGGGCATTCAATCTTCCTCACGGGGTTTGGGTCGACACGCGAGAAGGTGGCGATCCCGAAATCGTGGTCGCCGACCGGGCTCACAACGTATTGCAAGTTTTCTCACTGGAAGGCGAGTACAAAAAGACGATCGAGGGATTCGGTTTGCCGGCGAACATCGACACGCAAGGCGACTTGATGCTGGTCCCGGAACTGGTCGCACGCGTTTCCCTGCTCGACCGTAATCACAACACGCTGGCAACGATCGGAGACGATCGCGAGCGAATCTTGGCCGACAAGAAAGAATCCAACGGATTCACGATTCGTACGGACGAGAACCGCTGGGAACAGGGTAAGTTCGTCCACCCGCACGACGCCTGCTTCGACCGGGAAGGCAACATCTACGTCGCCGAATGGGTGGGCAGCGGACGCGTGACCAAACTGACGCGAGCGTAAGCGACCCGCGGCCATGGCTCGCTGCGGATTTCACAATCTTTCTTCACGAATTCGTCGCGCCTCAGCTCGATTGTTGACATAGGTTTCAAGCGGACGACCACATTTTGTCGGAATCGTCCTCCTTTTCACCTTATCAACAAATCCATTCGCGATCTTCATCCCGGCCCAATGTGGTCGGCCGATGCATTGCGATAGGAATGCCCGAGAGACGCTGCCAGCATGCCTGCCAGAAAAAAACGTCGTCGCCCCGGTTTCTTCCGTCGGCTAGCTGCATCCTCTTTGGCATCGAGCAAATCACGACCACTGCGATTTCAAGCGTTGGAATCACGCCAGCTACTCGCGGGCGATGTGGGTGAACCACTCGCCGATATCACGGGCCTGTGGGTGACCGTTGGCAATCGCGAGTACTTCACCAGCGAACAAGCGTCGGTGACGATCGATATGATCGCTGGCGAAACGCTGCAGGTCACTGGAATTCGTTACGGTTTGGACGAGGACCGTCACGGCCGATGACGGAGTCGTTGCGTTCGAATCGTATGTGCGACGCGAGCATGGAGCAGCCGAGATCGGTTCGTATGACTATACGGATGGTCGTTTTGCAGACCCCATGCCCGATGAGCTTGCCGGCGGCCAAATCATTACTCACCCAGGTTTCGAGTCGGGCTGGCAACTTGATGTGATCGACAACCGTGTTGCCGTGGTGGCAATCCGTTACTTCGGTGATGAATTCGTCGTCGAAGATCGACTGCTTGTCGACGTTAACGTCGTCGAGCCCGAAGAAGTCGCGGCCTGGACCGAAACGCTCGTGCCAGTTAGCGGCGAGTGGGAAGTCGGTCAAGACGAAGTGGGTGGCGACAGTCGCGTCGACGAGTCGGCAGGTCTGACCGTGATCGAATCCAGCTCAACGGGTGCCGATCGTTACGAGGTTGGAGTGAAAGCAAAAACCGTGGAAGAGAATGCCTACGCCAACGGCTTCATTGTTCTCGACTATCGCGACGAGAACGACTTTCGTCTACGCAGGGACTGCGTTCGATCGCAGACCGGTGGGTGATTGGTCACTTCGATGGTAGCTTCAACGATTTGGCTACCCTGGATCAGGATATCCATCCACGCCAAGTCTACGACATTCGCGTTGCTGTCGATGGATCGCATGTCGCGCTCGCCGCGGATGGCGTTTTCCGGGTCTCCTATGACTTCGATCAACCACTCGATCAAGGTGCCGTCGGTCTGGCGAATCAGTACGCCTACACCCATTTCACCGACTTCCATTTCTTCGACAACTCGCCCCAGCAGAAAGTCGACATCGACGTCGTCTTGGCAGAAGCACAGATCGCAGCCGATCAGTCTCGTCAAGCGAGCGAGGCTGCGACGGCGACTGCCAGTGAGGCAACGCATGTCAGCCAAGCAGCCGAAGCACGGGCACGGAACCTTGAACTAGCCAGCGAGCAAGCTCATTTCGTTGCCGAGCAAGCTGCCTCTGCACACGGCCAAGCCCTGCAAGATATCCAAGACACCAAAGCCGAAATCGGGCGGGCTGCGTCGACCATTGAATCCGCGGAAGAGCAACGAGAGAATGCATCTCGGAGCGTCCATGAGGCGGAAAAAGCGGTGGATCGTGCCGAGCGAACCACGAAAGACCTGATTCGCGAACGCGAAGATTTTCAGCAGGAAGTCGACGAACTCACCGAAGAATACGCCGAGGCCCAGGAAGCTAAAGTCGATGCTGACCAACTCGCCGAGCGTGCGGCGGCCGACGCAGCGATCGCCCGCGAAACAGCCGACAGCAGCCGCGGTAGCCGCAGAGGAAGCTCAGAAGCCAATCCAAACAGCTCCGCAAGGAAGCTGAAAAGGCGGCCAAAGACGCAGACAAACTCGCTGACAAAGCCGAGGATGAAGCCGAGGACGCCGCCGCAGACGCAGAGCACGCACTTGAGGACTTGAACAAAGCGAGTGAACGACTTCATGACGCTCAACAGGAAGCCGACCAAGCATCCCAAAGCCTAACGAAAGCGGAACTCCAACTGCTTTCGGCAAACGCATCTCTTAATCATTTCCTTGGCGAGATCGATGCGGCGTCTCAGACGATTCAAGTGACTGAAATCGCCCGCATGGAAGCAATGCAGCGACTCGATGAGCTGAATGAAAGCCTTCCGCGACTGGCACAAGACGCGGACGTGGCTCGCGGAATCTCGGAACTGCAGGCTCATGAATCAGCCGTCGCGAGGGAAGCCGCCTTGCAAGCGACAAGCGTTGCCGAAATCGCGAACGCGGAAGCACTCCGCTTGGCTCAAGAAGCCGAAGCTGCCCGCGAGGTCCTCGCTGCAGCCGAACTTGCAGTCCAACAGGCAGCCGAGTCGGAGCCGACTGAGGAAGCGTCCCGAGCCTATTCGTTGAACTTCAATCAACAGGACGATGGCGCTTTCGAGACCGTTGTCGGAATCAGCGAACGCGTCGCAGGACAATTACACCTCTTACCCGGTGAAGATGGCGTCGCCGTCTCAGTACTCGATAACGAAGCCCTGCCAGAGCGGACGGCGACTCGCGTTTACACCACCGTGCGTGCCGATGCGTTACCAGATCTCGACCAAAACGGCTTTGTCGTTTTTGACTATCAATCGCCCGACGACTTCAAATATGCCGGTGCCTGGGCCAGTGCGGATCGCTGGGCGATCGGCGAAGTGGTCGACGGCGAACTTGTCGATGTAGCCACTTTGGACGAAGTCATCGGCGAGGGTCCGGCTTACGAACTACAAATCTGGATTGAAGACCACACGCTGACCTTCCTCGTGGAAGGACAACAAAAACTGGAACACTCTTTCGATCAACCGATTGATGACGGTCAGATTGGTGTCGCCAGCGACAACGCCCGCAGTCGCTTTGATCAAGTCGCAGTCATGCAGCTTTACGGCGGTGCCGGCGACGTCGGGATCGAAAACGCGGCGACCCCGCAGCAAATGATGCTGCGATCAACGAGCTGTTCTAACTTCTTGATTGCTCGATGGTCCCAACCGTGGATTCTCGACTGCAACAGCCGGGCGACCATCGCGCGACGTTTTTCGTCGGTTGGCCAGAATCAACAAGCCAACGAATGTCAACAAGATCCCGGCGATCAGCGGCCCCGTTACAGGTTCGGCGAACAGCACCACGCCTGCCACAGCCGCCATGGCAACTTGAGACGCATTGATCAAGTTGACTGCCACCACCGGCAGCGACTTCAGCGCCACCGAGAGTGCGACAAAAGCGCTGAAGTTGCAGGCTCCCGCCGCAGCCATCACAGCCCATTGATCAAACGTGATCATCTCCAAGGGTCCGACGCCAATCCGCAGCAGCGTCGCTGACCACAAGGCGATCGTCCCAACCATGCCACTGATAAACATCGTTGCCGGCGCTGACAATCCGCCCGTCAGAGTCTGTCGCATGGTCACACCGAACAACGCATAGGCGGCTCCTGACGCGGCCGCGCAAGTGCGCCAACCCAAATCGGAAGTGTCGAGGTCGATTGAGCCGGTTTCACCGTCGCGTCGGGCAGCGACAATACGATCACGGCCGCGATCAACGTGATCATCGCCAGGATCGTCCGCAACCGCACCGGCTCGTGCAAGATCACTCGCCCCAATATCGCTCCGCCGATGATCAGCACCCCGAGCGTAATCGGAACCGAGGCGGCCAGTCCGATTACACCGAGAGAAACTTGGAATGCCGCGTTACCAACGAACTGCCCCAACAGGGAAGCGGCAATGAACCGGGGAACCATTTTGTAGCTGGTCGCGATCGTCTCTCGACGAACAAGCATCCAGGCCAAGAACGGACCCAACACGATCACCGTGGGCGCCGCCTTGACCGCGGAAACCAAGAACGGGTCGACGTCCACGCACTGCCGCAGCGCTATGTTCGCCGCCGTGTACATCACAGCCGCAACCATCCCAAAAACCGTCGCTGCCAGAATTCCCATCGGTGGTTTCAGCGCCGGCAGTGGCCCGGACTCAAGACGGTTCTTTCGACGCACTGGCGATGCCTCAGCGACAGGCTCCAGCACTTGCACCGCATGGTCGCTACTGCGTGGATCATCTTCGTTGCGGGTACCGATGTCGTCCATGCGGGGCTTGACGTTGTTGGTAGGTGAAAGGTTCGTGCCCGCAAAGCGCGCTGATTCAATCGGAAATCTGGTGACAGATCGAAAGTTTCATCTTCTCGGAGCCCGGCGGTCGATCGTCAGCGACCATTTGATGCGAATCAGTCTAATTCGGAGGTGCGGGCAGTTCAGGCGTACGCACAGCACCTTAGCGTTACGCCAGAATTCGCCCAGGGGCGGAAGCAGAATTACGGCGGATGTTGCGAAAGCACTGTGGTAAATCCATCGATTCAGAGTGCTTTTTGTCCCCCGCTGCCCTCAGTCGCAAGGCCAGATTTGCCGGCCAATTTATTGAATTCGCGGATGCATTGATCGTGGCCCCTACAAATCCTGAGGTACGCTTCCAAGGACGGTTCTGCTTGGCCAACATCACAGATCAGAAGATATGTCGCGAATCCTTGCCCTCGCCCTCTCCAGCATCGTTTCACTGGGCCTGCTTGTGGTTGTCATCCGCGGCTACGTACCTTCGCCGATGGAATTGACGAATCCGCCAGCAGATCTGGATTCTGCACTCGTCACCAAGGCAATCGCCACAGCGCCGAACTCTGCTGCCACGATTGAGCCTGTCTCACTCGAAGCGACGCCTTCCTATCACCGGCCGGCAGCCAGACCGATTGACGTGTCCGAACGGCAATTCAATCGACTCGTGTGGAACCGAGGATTGGTGTTGGTCAAGTTCGGTGCCGACTGGTGCGGCCCCTGTCGTAAAGTCGTACCCGAACTCGAGCGACTTGCCGCGGACAACGCCGGGAAAGTAACCGTGCTAACCGTCGACGTCGACAAGGAACGACGCTTGGCAGACAAGCACAATGTCGGGTCAATTCCTCGGCTGTTGCTGTTTCAAAACGGAGTCCAAATCGACCATTGGACGGGCTATCAGACTGCCGGACACATACAGAAAGGAATCGACCGAGCGATCGCATCCGAACCGAAGGGCAAAGTCCAAGCGAATCCGTTTTCGACCTAAGAACGTGTTGAAAAAAGGGGTCTGACCCTCTGGCGGTTTGATTCGCGGCCGCTCTGGGCAATGAGTTGAATACAAATGTTGGCGTCAGGTTTCGCTCGGAAAGGTTCAGCCCCCTTTTTCAAACACGTTCTAACCGCTGGCCGTTCACCGCGGACCCTCATCTTCTTGACGATTCGATCCTTGGAATCAGGCGTGGTCCGCCAGCAAGCCTGTCTGCTTGCCCGCGCTGGCCAGCACATCGAGCGCAAAGTCGATGTCATCTGTTGAATGAATCGCGGAGATGCAAGTCCGAAGCCGCGGCGGCGTCCATCGGTACCGCCGGATAACAAACAGGAATCACGAACAGGTTTGCGGCGCGACAAATACGCGTCATCTCCAGGGCGATATCGGTCGTTCCCGTCATCACAGGCACAATCGGCGTCACGCTCTTCGCCGTATCGAAGCCGAGAGCCTTCAGCCCCGACAGATAATGTCGCTGGTTGGCTTGAAGCTTCGTGACAAGTTCCGGTTCACTCTCAATCACGTCCAAAGCAGCGATCGCAACGCTGGCCTGGCCGGATGGGAGTGCGCCGCTGAAGATGTATCCACGAGCATGATGCCTCAGGTAAGTGATGACCTCGCCTTTGGCAGCAACGAATCCACCGCATCCGGCCAGCGTTTTCGAGAGCGTGCCCATCTTGATATCGATGTCGTCGCTGTCCAGGTTAAAATGCTCTTGCACGCCGCGTCCGGTCTTGCCGAGCACACCTAAACTATGAGCTTCGTCGACCATCAACAGTGCATTGTGTTTTCGGCACAAGTCGACCACACCCGGCAGATCGATGATATCCCCGTCCATGCTAAAGACGGCGTCGACGACCACCAATGTCCGGCGGCTTACCGCACTGAACCAATTTTTCCGCCAACGAATCAATGTCGTTGTGCTTGAATTCCAGGAACTCGGCACCCGACATACGGCAACCGTCGATAATACTGGCGTGGTTCCACTGATCGCCGATCACGCAATCGCCGGGGCCAACGAGCGTTGAGATTGTGGCGAGGTTCGTGACGTAACCGCTGCTGAACACAATCGCTTCTTCGGCTTGCATGAAGCTTGCCAACCGAGCTTCCAAATCGCGGTGTACAGTCGTCGTGCCGGCCAGAAGCCGCACGCCGTGGTGTCCCGTTCCGAACCTCTCGATCGCCTCGATCGATGTCTTGTTCAAATGGCTGTGCCCGAGCAAGCCAAGGTACTCGTAGGAACCGAGCATCAACATCCGTTGCCCTTCAACGACGACCCACGCGTCGTCGTGTTCCGATATCACCGGCTCGAAGAAATAAAGATTTTCCTCTTTCAACTTCGTGACGCGCCGGTTTAACTTGCGATAGTGCTCTAGCAGATCTTCGCTTGCCGCTTCAATTCCATCATCGATTGTCGGCAGCGTCGGCGACACCACTTCGGTCAAAACAGCATGCCTTTGGTAAGGTTGCAGGCTCTGGACATAAGCAGCCAACTCGTTAATCGTCTCGAGTTCAAAAACGTCATCCGCGACCAATCTCTTGCCGGTGACCGCTTCGATCCCCGTCGAGATCTCTGCGACGCCCATCGAGTCGACGCCCAATTCAAACAGCGAGTCATCGTAATGGATCGAATCGAGATCAAAACCCAGCTGCGTTTTCAACCAGTTATGAATTGTGTCGTGAATCAATAGCGCCGTTTCGTCAATGGACTGCGTACGAGGTAGAACGAGAGTTACTTCGGAATCGTTTTTCATCGCGTGCCTGTAATTCTCGCCAAACGGAGCGTTTTCGTAGTGGTCGAACCCGGGAATTCTACCGATGGCCTTCTCACACGCAAGACACCGCCGCCGTTTCAACATGCTTCTATGGTTTGTTCCAAGGCAGAGGAAACCATCAAAACAGCGGGCCTACCGCAATATCCGTTCGATTTTCACCCAAGAAGCGACCGTCTGGCTTCGAAACAATCAGTTTGATTCAAGAACCAACGGAATCGGTCCGGAATGGAACCGTTGCCTCTCGACGCTAATCGCAAACCAGACGCCAAGCTCGTTGTAAGCGTTGATTTGGTAACCAACGTCGCCACGTACTTGGCCAAGGCTGAAGTCGTCAACGTAATCCTGATACAAATATACAAATATTCGTATCCAACGCCCCACGACACTCCACAATCCGCGAGTTGGAACAAGCCGATGGTTGTAAAGCTCTGAAATCTCTCCGACGTCCCTTCGATTCGCTCAATCACTTGTACCGCGTTATCGGTGTAGTGAAGGGAAGTCCCGATTTGCATTCCCGGCCCGCAAGCTGAAACAAGTGGAAAGCCCAAGTTGGCTTGAAAACGACCACGAAAGTGAGCGTTCGGACCAAAGTCCTGCGGCTTCCTCGCAATGGCCCGCTGAACGATTTCACAGCTGTGCCGCTGATTCGGTTCCCGCTCAGTCCAGATCTCGGTCATACAGGCGATAGGTTTTTGTACGAATCGCACCACCACGCTCCGCCATTCTCCACGACAGTTGGTTGCTCTCCATCACCCAAGAGAACTCCGCTTCCTGCAGCCCCCACTTCAACGCGTGGGGCACTATCTCGTGCAGCAGCACCAGACCGATGCCCCACCGCTGGTATTCCGGCACCACATTGGCCGCGATGATCCTGCCCAAGCCCAAATCAGGGAAACCAAGCGCAGGCGATCGTCTCAACCGAACGATCATGCTACACCCCCCATTCCCGAATCTGACTTGTTGGTGGAACTCGGCAAGCGAGTTTACAACACAAGAAACTACGCCAAGGCACTTACGAAAGCGAATCAAGATCCAACGCAACTGAATTTGTACGAGGAACGAGAAAAGGGATTTCTTGATCAGTCTCAGCCATTGGCACCGACCTGGAGAAGTTGATCACCGACAAAGACCACGTCGATATTGAGATCGATCCGAAAGTGCAAGCCGCGCTCGCGACAATTTGGTCTTGAGCCCACGCAGATGGCACGTCGTTTGCATGACTAGATTCGCGTGATGCCGCTTGCAGTCACGTGAAATCTGTGTCGCCTCTATCTCGATTTTTGGGGAAGGACTAGACAAATGGAATCCTGGTTTAAGATGCTGTCGCCCGCCGTGAGTTTTCGCTTGCCAGCCAGTGGGGATGTATCCATGGACTACAGCCCGTGGACGAACTGGGGATCTCCCGTCCGAAATCGACTGCCGGAAATCCGGAGATCGAAGCCGAGGTTTTCTGGGGCGTGGCGATGCCTGGAAAGCAACTGGGGAAACTCGCTGAGGCAACATTGGCACTGGCCACACTGGTCGAGTCGGTAGATAAGGATGTTCTCAAGAAACATCCCGATGAAGCCAAGGCGATCCAGGCCTTGAAGGATCTGGCACAACAAATCGAACGCACGAAAGAGGAGCACAAGAAAAGCGCCAAGGCCGAAGCCATCAAAGCGTTGGAACGCCTCAAACAGGCAGATGCTGACGAATACCGGTCATATGTTGATGGCCTGCAGCAATCAACCAATACGCAGCGTGACAATCCAACAAAATGAGTCGTCAGCTCGACGCAACTTAATCTTAATTAGGTTATGTTAGTGCTGCGCGTGCGGTGCCTCGGCACCGCGAAACCTGAATGCAAATCAATTCGTTCGATAACACTATCTTATTGGATCCGAATTCCGCGTTTTGACACACAAGTCGCGGTTTTCATGGCGATCGGGAGAAACTGATGAGCGAGCCTATTGAATCCGGCGAACATGACGCCATCTTCACTGGACAGCTCGCTTGGCCAAATTGTGGGAGGGACCGCGTTCCGACGAGCAGCAACGCAATCTGAGAAAAATGGTGCGTGACTCCCAGTACGGTCTGGTTTTAGACTGCTCGTTAGTCGAAATCAGCAATTCTGAGGTCATTAATGTGCTGATGCGAGTGCGGAACCACGCGAAGCAATTGAACAAAGAGTTGGTATTGTTCAACGTTCCCGATACCTTGAAAGAGCTGATTCAACTGTGCCATTTGGGATCGATTCTTCCGATTGAGGGCGATATCGACGCAGCGAAGAAATACGTTTCGTCTCGAACCGCAAGCCAAGCTCCGAAGAAGCGATAACGAGATGCGGCGGCGATCGATGCTGCCTACAACGCGACTCTGGAGTGCTCGATGCGCGAAGACACGGATCCTCAAAAGAACTCGGATATCCGGATTGGCAAAGTGATCTGGCCAGGTCATGGTTGGGCCGTCGGGGAGCGATCAACAACAGCGGAGTCTGATGGAACTGTTGCACAAGGCGAAGTGCGGACTGATCGTAGACTGCTCGGGCGTTGAGATTGAAAAACTCAGAGATCGTCACTCTGTTGATGCGAATTGCGGAATCATGCGACGAAAGCGGGAAAGGAGTTCGTGTTGTGCGAGGTGCCCGATACGCTCCGCGAACTGCTGAAAGTATGTAACCTGCGATCCGTTCTCCTTGCCGCGAGCGACGCGGGGACCGCCGCAAGCTCATTCGGGATCGACAAGGAAAGCAACCAAAGGCCGATCACGATGGTCGTGGCTGACGCCATGGCGTTGAATTGAGTGGAGGCCTAACCACAAGGCCTTTGCTGGCGGATGACAAGCGTCACTCTCACTCGAGATTATCGAGATCTGTGATCTCCATCGCGGACGATCGAGCAGGTCTGCTCTCACCAAACGGTCGGTCGCCACAATGGTCTCGGATCGACTCAAGATCCGGTCAATGCTCTGTTGGATCGGCAGTGAGCGTGTGTGGTCGATTGCTTGCTGAAGTCGCACCATGCCATACTGCTGATCTTTGGTGTTGGATGCCTCGAAAAGCCCATCGGAAAACAAGAAGATCCGATCACCATTGGAAATTGAAACTCTGCTTCTGCTGAAACCCATCGTCGGGGATCTCGTCGTCACTCAGTAGACCGACCGGAACCCCCTTACAGTGGATTTCTTCGCATTCTCTTTCAAATGGAACGAACACTTGCGGTGCGTGACCAGCAAAACTGTATTGCAACGTCTTAGCATCGACGTCAACGACGGTACGTTAAACGATGGTGAAGTATTTGCCGTCACGTGTGTCGAGCTGGAATTGCCGATTCAAGCGAGCGATGACTTCTTTTGGGGGGCACCACGTCAACCCGATTGCCCCGCATGATGCTCTTCTTGCAGCTATTGCGATACGATCAAACTAGACTGAGTCATTGGTAACCGAGAGCGAGCGGGCCACGGCCGCCGACATCAAAGCAGCCGGGGATCCGTGTCCGCTAACGTCAATGACGTAGAACGCGGTCCGCGACTGGTCGAGGGGAATGACGTTCAAGAAGTCGCCGGCAAGTGCGTCACAAGGGCGATGGACCAGGCGAACCGGAGCTCGTCAGGTCGGAATCGCGGAATCCGGGATCTTGAAACCCTGCGGCACGTTCCAAATCCTCCCGCAGCAATCGATGCGCTTCGACTAGTTGTTCAGTCGTGTGTTTCAATCGCAGCTGCGTTTCAACGCGAGCCAGAACGACTTGAAAATCGAGGGGTTTCGTGACGTAATCATTCGCACCCCATCTTTGAGAGCTCGAACGACGTCCTCGGTATCGGTCTTCGCGGTCGCCATGATGACAGGCAACTGCGAGGGCTGAAGATCGGATGTAGAACCTGTTCCAAATACTCGAAGCCGTCAACGCCGGGCATCATGATGTCAAGCACAATCAAATCAAATGATGATTGTTTCATCTGCTGGTCGGCGGCCGCGGCACCATCAGCACACTCCACCACTCGAATCCTCTACGACGCTTGCGTACGCGTAACATATGGACGTTTCTTTCTCGTCTCGACGCGAGGATTCGGCGAAGTCGTTGAGTTAGCTGAAAGCGATCGGCCCCAAGGTCGGCATCGCGCTACTCGATTGACTCAGCAGCAACGTCATCTTTTCGATCAGACGCGACAGGTCTAAAGGCTTCGTGTCGTAATCATCACAGCCAGCGTCAATCGCTTTTTCACGATCTCCATCCATCGCATGCGCGGATAGCGCCAGGCACCGGAGATCGAGAACTAGTCCGAGGATCCGCTTTCAATATTCGCGTGGCTTCCCAGCCGTCGTTTCAGGAGACTTCAGGTCCATCAGAACCAGATCCGGACGCTCACTGCGAGCCATTCGTACTCCCTCGCGGCCATCTTCGGCGACGATCAATTCGTAGCCTCGTCGCGACAACCGCCGGACCAACATGTCGCGATTCATCGGGTCGTCTTCAACCGCAAGTAGTTTTGCCATCGTCCCGGTTCTCCAGAGTCCCGTGTTGCTGCGCACTATCTTCCGCGATCTTCCGCGACGCGGTACAGCGCGGGCAGCCGAAGCGTGAATTGGCTGCCTTCGCCGTACGCACTTTCAACGTCCAACCTGCCCTGCAGCATCTCGGCAAAGTGTCGCGTGATGGTGAGTCCAAGTCCGGTCCCACCGAATCTCCGTGTCGTCGATCCCTCCGCCTGCTCAAACGCTTCAAAGACGGTCTGCAATTGATCCGCGCGTCGTTCCAATCCCCGTATCATCGACCGTGAATTCGATCCAGTCGCGTCCATCGCGATCCACGCGATCAACGATCATCGTGATCCGTCCATGATCAGTAAATTTCGCGGCATTGCCCAGCGGGTTCAGCAGGCATTGGCGGATTTTCGTTTGGTCCGAGTGCATTTCGCCCAGCTCGTCTTGGCAACTGATTTCGAAAGTCATTCTTGTGCGTTTGCATCAACGGAGCGACGGTTGATTGCACGTCGCGAACCAGCGCTAATACGTCAATGTCTTCGCTGAACACTGTCGCTTTTCCCGCCTCGATCTTCGACAGGTCCAAAATGTCATTGATCAGCGCAAGCGAATGTGTCCCGCAGCACAGATCTTTTGCAGGTAGAGAAAATGAATTCTTGCTGATCCGCGTCCTCAAGTTCTTCCTCGAGCAACTCGCTGTACCCAATGATGGCATTCATCGGTGTTCGCAACTCATGACTCATTTTAGCCAGGAATGCATACTTCGCCTGATTCTCGCTACGCTCTGCGTCGATCAGCACTCGCAATTGATCTTGCACCTCGGTCAAATCTCTGATTGGCCTGCGACAATTCGCGGTTTTTCTGGAACCGCGTTCTCGGAAACTGGGAAACGAGCAAATTCACAGCCTGCTGGCGACCCGATTTGACGACATACTGCTTGCCGTCAAGTGTGACCTCAAGAGGTTGTTCCTTGGAAATATCTCGCTCGTCCAGCGGAGTCTGCAACAGCGCGTCAACTCGTGACAACAAAAATTCTGGTGTATCAGGGCTTGGTCGGCGTAGTTGTCGGCACCCACCTGCAGACCCTTGATAATATCCGTCGGATCTGAAAACCATGACAACAAGATGCACCGGGATTCCTCGAAGACTTGGGTTCGACTTGATCGCGTTGCATAACGCATAGCCATCCATTTCAGGCATTTCGATGTCCGAGATGACGATGTTTGGCACTCGTTCCTGGATCGCACGCAAGGCTTCCGCTCCGTTCGCGGCGACTCGCGTTGTGTAGCCTTCTGCTGGATTAGGCTATTGCGCGAGAAGATGTGCTTACTGTGAGGCTGTCCTCGGCTATCTCGATATTCGATTTCATGCGTTGTCATTCAGCGACCTGCGGACGAGAAGAACACATTCTATCCGCTTTGGTGGGGCACGGTTGTCTGATAGGCAGGGGTCAGGAGCCGATTAGTGAGAATGGGCAATTCACCCATTTCATTGACAATCTCTGCGACGGGAGCTTGGCGTCGAACAGCTACCGCTTGATTGTGAGAGAATTAGACGTCACGATCTTGGCGACTGAGACTTGTTACGCGAGGCAACTGGATTCCGGGGCACGGGGCATCATGCTGGCTCGTTTGAAGACGTTTACGTTGCTGGGCATCGAGGCGATGCCGGTCGACGTGGAGGTTGATATCTCGCCGGCCGCGATGCCGAAGACGATTCTTGTGGGACTTCCCGATGCCGCGGTCAAGGAAAGCACCCATCGCGTTGAACGGGCGATCGTCAACAGCGGCTTCATCCGTCCGCAAGATCGGGTCGTGATCAACTTGGCGCCGGGCGATCTTCCGAAACAAGCCGCTTCGTTCGACCTGCCCGTTGCACTCGGCGTGCTGGCCGGCAGCGGGCAGTTGTCGGCTGAAAAACTGGAACACTACGCGATCATTGGCGAGCTTGCCTTGGAAGGAATGACGCGCCCCGTCAAAGGCGTGCTCTCGATCGCGATCGAGGCCGCCAAGAATGAACAACTACGCGGCTTGGTCGTGCCGGCGGACAACGCGAGTGAGGCCGCTGTCGTTGAAGGACTCGAAGTGATCGCCGTGGAGAGCCTGGCTCAAGCGGTCGCCTTCTTCGCAGACGAGATCGATTTGTATCCGGCACCGAGTCGGCTGGAACAACTGTTCGAGCAGTTCAGCGTCTACGACATCGACTTCGGCGACGTGCGTGGCCAAGAATCGGCCAAGCGGGCGATGACACTGGCCGCGGCGGGAAGACACAACTTGATCATGGTTGGGCCGCCGGGGAGCGGCAAAACGATGCTGGCCAAACGGATGCCGACGATCTTGCCGCAGTTGAGCGCGCCAGAGTCAATCGAGACGACACGGATCTACAGCGCGCTGGGTCAGTTGCCTGCCGGGCAACCACTGCTTGCTCGGCGTCCATTTCGCAGCCCTCACCATACGATCAGCGACGCAGGCTTGGTCGGTGGTGGAAGTCCGCCGTCACCGGGCGAGATCAGCAAGGCACATAACGGGATTCTGTTTCTTGATGAGCTCCCCTATTTTTAT